>JAFKDC010000012.1 GCA_017255395.1 Enemella evansiae
GCGTCGCACAACCAGAACCATCCCCGAAGTCATCCCTCCGCGCCAACCCGCAATCCCCTCAACCGCAAAGAACAACTGCGCGAACCAGAAGAGACAACCACAGGTTGGCCTTCTCCGGGCAGGGTATTCTTTACTTGGCGCATCGGGGGGCGCAGGGGTAGGCTTTTGCCATATTCATGCGAACGGGGATATTGTCATGCGTCAGCTTTTCTCAGCCCTGGCCCTGTCTGCCGGTGCCGCCCTGGTGACAGGGGGCGCGGCGGCCCAGGCCCCGGCGGAATTCGATCCCGCCGACTTCGGGAAGATCATCATCCAGCCACGCCAGAGCGCGGGCAGCAATGGCCTGGTTTTCGAGCAGGCCATCGGAGACTATCAGAACGAGCCGATCATCACCTACGGCGAGAACAGCCCCATCGTGCGGCTGGGCAAGCCCATCGGGCGGCTCGACATGCTCTTCGAAGGTGGCAAGACCGGCTTCTGCACCGCTTTCATCGTCGACGACCAGCACATCGTGACCAACCACCATTGTATCCCCGGCATGGACGGCGATCCCTCGGGCGCGACCTCGGGCGTTCAGGCGGCGCAGTTCGTCGCGGGCTTCATCAAGCCCGGGAACTCACAGGGCGTCGACCGCTTTACCGTCAGCCCGCAGATCGTCGAGACCAGCCGCCAGCTGGATTATACCGTGCTGCGGGTCTTCGGGAACCCGTCGACCAAATACGGCAAGCTGGAACTCGCCGCCGCCGATCCCGAGGACAGCGAGTTCCTGTGGATCATCGGCCACCCGCAGGGGCAGTCGCAGCACATCAGCCGCGAGGGCTGTGCCGCCGCGATCCCGGCGATCAGCGCCGAGGGCAAGCTCATGCACTCCTGCGACACGCTGGGCGGCAACTCCGGCTCTCCGGTGATCCGGCTCAGCGACAAGCGGGTGATCGGCCTGCACCATGCGGGCGACAGCCGCACCGGATTCAACATGGCGATCCCGATGACGCGAATTCTTGCGGAAAGCCGGGTGCTGCGTGACGGTTCGGGCAACCAGCCCGCGCCGCAACCCGTCGCTCAACAACAGACGCCGCGCCCGGTCGAGCAGCAACCCAGGCCGGTGGCGGTCACGCCCTCGACCGGCGACAGCTGCATGGCGCTGTGGTCCGAGGCCAAGATCATCGGCTGCGCGGGATACGAGACCTACGTTTCGGAATGCGGGGATCACACCTTCGCCTCCATGGCGCAGCGGGTGATCCAGCGCGAATGCGCGGTCCCGACCCGCGCGCCGGTCGAATCCGACGTGCCGACGCTGACGGTCAAGGCCGGGGGCGGCGGCGATCACAGTTCTATCCAGGCGGCCATCGCCTCGGCCCAGCCGGGCATGCGGATCGAGGTCTATCCGGGCACCTATACCGAAGGCCTCGACGTGACCAAGCCGGTCGAGATCGTCGGCATCGGCAACCGCGCCGATATCGTGATCAAGGCTGCCGAGGACAACGCCGTGCGCTGGACCGCCGAATCCGGCCGGATCGCCAATATGACGATCATCCAGGACGGCGGGAAGTACTTCGGGTTCCACATCGCGGCCGGGTCGGTGATCGTCGAGGACAACGACATCACCTCGAAGGGGCTGGCCGTCATGGCGGTGCGCTCCAACGAGGGCGCGACGATCCGGCGCAACGTGATCCACGACGGTGCGCAGGGCGGTATCTTCCTGTTCGAGGAAGGCAAGGCCCTGATCGAGGACAACGAGCTCTTCGGCCACTCCCTTGGCGCCATCGAGGTCAAGGAGGGCGCCGATCCCATCGTGCGCGGCAACACCCTGCGGGACGGCGGCGGCTCTGGTCTTTTCGTCAACGAGGGGGGCAAGGGCCGGTACGAGGACAACACGATCTTTAACAACGCACTCGCCAATATCGAGGTGAAGGCCGCGAACGATCCACTGATCACCGGCAATATCGTGCGCAACAGCCAGCAGGGCGGGATCATGGTGTCCGATGGCGCAACCGCGCGGATCGAAAACAACACGGTCTTCGCCAACACCTTTGCCGGGCTCGAGATCAAGTCCGGTGCCAACCCGACGGTCTGGAACAACGAGTTCCGCGACGGCGCGCAGTCGGCGATCTACATCCACGAAGAGGGCAAGGGGGTCATCGAGAACAACGATATCCACCACAATGCCTTCTACGGCATCTCGGTGAAGGGAAAGTCGACGCCAATCGTGCGCGAGAACAAGATCCACGGCAATTCCTACGAGGCGATCCGGGTGCGCGAAGGCGGGGGCGGCACCTACGAGGACAACGACCTGTCCGCCAATGCCGCCGGGGCCTTTCGGATCGAAGAGGATGCGGGCAACGTGATCCGCCGCGGCAATAAGGAATAGGGCCTGCCCGATGGGCTGGCAGAGGGGCCGCTCCGGGAAACCGGGGCGGCTCATTTCCGTCTGGGGGCTTGCATTTCCCGCGCCGATCGGGTTCCAAGCCACCGATGCCAGCCAGAGGGAAAGGGACGGCCATGAAGGTACGCGTGCATGTGATGCTGAAGGACGGCGTTCTAGACCCCCAGGGCGAGGCGGTGCGTCACGCGCTAGGCTCGCTGGGCTTTTCCGGGGTGGGCGCGGTGCGCCAGGGCAAGGTGATCGAACTGGATCTGGCCGAGGGAACCAGCGACGAGACGATTACCGAGATGTGCGAGAAGCTGCTCGCCAACACGGTGATCGAAAGCTACCGTTTCGAGACTGTCTGACCGGACTTTCTTCAAATCCCGGCGAAAAAGTAGGGCTGCGTTAATCGGTCCTTTTCTGAAATTCGCGATCACCTGTCCCAAGGTTCTGTAGCTTGGGGCGCGCGTGATGAGACGGTTCGGAAATTCCTTGAAAGCGGTATTGGGGCTGGGGTTCTCGGCCCTGCTTTTGTGTGTCTGCCTTGGACTGGCGGCCATGTTCCACCTCGAGGCGCGCACGGCGGCACAGGAGACGGCGCAGCAGCGGCAGAACCAGTCGGTGCGCATCCTGATCGATCGCTTCGCGCGGGCGTTCCCGGGGATCGGGGTGGAGACGGATACCGCCGGGAACGTCGAAGAGGTGCGGTGGGACGCCTTGCCAGAGATTGCCGGGCATGACCTGATCGATTCGGTCGGGCGCATCTCGGGTGAGACGGCGACGCTGTTCGGCTGGGTGCCGGAAGAGGGCGATTTCCTCCGCCTGACCACCAATATCGTCAAGCCCGACGGGACCCGCGCAGTGGGCACATGGCTTGGCCGTGAGAACCCTGTGCATGCCACGATGATGGCGGGACAGACCTTCCGGGGCGAGGCGGTGATCCTCGGCAGGCCCTACTATACGCTGTATCAGCCGATCATGGGCGCCGACGGGCGGCCCGTCGGGATCTTTTACGTCGGCGTCGATCGTACGGTGGTCGATGCACAGGTCTCTGACCTGATGCGCAAGACGATCCTCGTCACGGTGACGGCGGCGGTGCTGGGGGTGGGCCTTGTACTGGCGCTGCTGTCCGTGGCGCTGCGCCCGATGACGCGTATCTCGGACAGGTTACAGGCGATGAGCGCGGGCGATCTGGAAAGCCCGGTGCCGGAAACCGAACGGCCGGACGCCCTGGGCCAGACGGCGCGCGTGGTCGACAGCTTCCGCAGTCAGCTGATCGAGGCGAAAACGGTGGAGGCGCAGACCGCGCTGCGCAGGCAAGAGCAGGAGCGGGTTGTTTCAGCCCTGCGCGGGGGGCTGGCGCGGCTGGCCGAGCGCGATCTCTCGGTCCGGATCGAGGGCGCGGCCTTTCCGGCAGAGTATCAGGGTCTGCGCGACGATTTCGATCACGGAGTCGAAAGCCTTGCACGGGCCCTCGACGAAGCCGACGGCGTTGCCCTGACGGTGCGCAACAGCGCTTCCGAGATCAGCGCGACCACCGACGAGATCGCCCGCCGCGTCGAAGGGCAGGCCGCGACCCTGATCGAAAGCGCCGAGGCCCTGAACCAGCTGGCAGGCTCTTCCAAGGAGATTGCCGGCAATGTCGATGACGCCGACAAGCTGGCGGGCGCCAGCCGCACCCTTGCCAACGAAAGCGGCGAGGTGGTGCGCAGTGCCATCGAGGCGATCAACCGGGTCGAGGCAAGCTCGGAGAAGATCGGCCAGATCATTACGGCCATCGACGACATCGCCTTCCAGACCAACCTGCTGGCCCTGAACGCGGGGGTCGAGGCGGCGCGGGCCGGGGCGGCGGGCAAGGGCTTTGCCGTGGTCGCCTCCGAGGTGCGCAGCCTTGCGCAGACCGCGGCCCTGTCGGCACAGGAGATCAAGACGCTGATCACCTCGTCGGGAGAAGAGGTCCGGCAGGGCAGCGAACTGGTGCAGCGCACCGGCAGCTCGCTGACGGAGGTTCAGGAACAGATCGAGAAGCTGGGCACGTTGATGAGCGGTGTCGCCGCAGCGGTCCGCCAGCAGACCACCAGCATGGGCGAGATCAACGAAAGCGTGCAGACCCTCGAAGGCACGACCCAGCAGAATGCCGCCATCGTCGAAGAAATGAGCGCGGCGGGGCAGGGGCTCAACATCGAGGCAGAGCGCCTTGCCCAGACGCTGGGCCGGTTCCAGACCGGCAGCGCCCGTGTGGAACCGGCGCAGTCCGGCAGCTGGCGCGAGGCCGAGGTTGCCGCCAGCCCCAGCCGCAGGGACACCCCGCAAGACATGCCGAGGACCGTCGCGGCGGCGGGGGGGGCATCTGCCAGGGCTGCGGTGCCTGCGGAGGCCGGGCCAGGCGACTGGGACGAATTCTGAGCAAAAAAACCACCGTGGGCCACAACGCTCGCTGTGTGACGCGGGCGGCGCTTTCCTTGCGCGCCTCTTGTGCTAGAAGCCGCGACAGAGCGCCGAATCCGGCGTTCCCTTCCGTTCTGCCGTTCCAGCCGAGGAGCCTGCCCATGAAAGCCGCCGTCATCGTCTTCCCCGGGTCCAACTGCGACCGCGACATGGCCACGGCCTTTCGCAACGCCGGACTGGATGTGCAGATGGTCTGGCACAAGGATACGGCGCTGCCGTCGGGCGTGGACATCGTCGGCGTTCCGGGCGGCTTCTCTTTCGGGGATTACCTGCGCTGCGGCGCCATCGCCGCCAATGCGCCCATCGTCGGTGCCGTCAAGGCGCATGCGGACCGTGGCGGTTTTGTCCTGGGCGTCTGTAACGGCTTCCAGGTCCTGACCGAAACCGGGCTTCTGCCGGGGGCGCTGCTGCGTAATGCCGGGCTGAAGTACATCTGCCGCACGGTGGGGCTGCGCTCTGAAGGCAACAGCGTCTATACCGATGGCTACGGCGCCGGGGCAGAGATCGCTCTGCCGATCGCGCATCACGACGGCAACTATTTCGCCGACCAGACAACGTTGGACCGGCTGGAGGGCGAGGGGCTGGTGGCCTTCCGCTACACCGACAACCCCAATGGCTCGGCCCGTGACATCGCGGGCGTCCTGTCAGAGAACCGCCGCGTGCTGGGGATGATGCCGCATCCCGAACGGGCGGCGGAAAGCGCCCATGGCAACGAGGATGGTGCGCGCCTTTTCGCCCATCTGACAGAGGCGCTGGCGGGCGCCTGACTTGAGAGTGGGGCCGGTCAAGCCTATTCTGCCCGGCATGTCTGACCCCACGCCAGCCCCCCAGACCCGCCGCCCGCGCCGGTCCGGTCCGTTTTCGGGCCGGGCGCAGACCGCGCTGGTCGCGCTGTTGCTGACGGCGGTGGCGACCATCTGGGTCACCAACTGGATGCTGACCGAGCGTTTCACCGAGACGACGCGCAATCGCGCGGAGCTTCGTTTGGCGCTCTATTCCGGCAACCTGATCTCTGAATTGCGCCGCAACGCCATCGTGCCGCAGCTTCTGGCGCGCGACGCGGCCCTGATTGCGGCTTTGAACGCGCAGGACTACAGCCAGTCCTCGCAGCGGCTGATCTCTTTCGTGGACGAGATCGGCGCCGCCTCGCTGATGCTGCTGGACAAGGATGGCCGCACCGTGGCCGCCACCGACCGCAACCGGCTGGGCGAGAACCACCGCGAGACGCCCTATTTCGTCGACGCCCTGCGCGCCAATACCACCGTCTTCACCGCCATCGCGCGCGAGACCGGCAACTACAGTTTCACCTATGCGCGGCGGATGGAAAGCACCGGCGAGACGGTCGGTGTGATCGTAGTCGAGGTCGACCTGGCCAAATTCGAACGCGCCTGGGCCGGGATCTCGGACGCGGTCATGGTCACCGATAGCGCGGGCACCATCATCCTTGCGACCGAGCCGCGCTGGCGCGGGCTGACCCCGCAGGAGGCGCTGGAACGCCAGCCCGCCGACGGCGCCATCGAACGCGCCATCCGCGCCACCGCCGACTGGACCGCGCAGGAGGCCGACGCCTACCTGCGGGGCGAGGCGGTGATGCGCATTGACGGCCGCATTCCCTTCCGCGGCTGGACGCTGACGACCTTCACCACCTATGCCTCCGTGCGCGAGCGGGTGAACGCCGTTCTGGCGCTGGAGATCATGGGCTTCGCGATCCTCACGGCGCTTGTCTTCTACGCGCTGTCGCGCAAGACCGCCCTGCGGATGGCGCTGTTCCAGCGGGAATCCACAGAATTGCGCGCCCTGAATGCCCGGCTTCAGCGCGAGATCGCAGAGCGCGAGCGCGTGCAGAAGAACCTGACCGTGGCCGAGCAGAGCCTCGAGCAATCCTCGAAGCTGGCGGCCCTGGGAGAGATGTCGGCGGCGGTCAGCCATGAACTTAACCAGCCGCTGGCGGCGATGAAGACCTATCTTGCGGGCGCGCGCCTTCTGGTGAACCGCAACCGCCCCGACGAAGCGCTGAGCGCCTTCCACCGCATCGACGACCTGATCGAGCGCATGGGCGCCATCACCCGCCAGCTGAAGTCCTATGCCCGCAAGGGGCAGGCGGTCTTCAGCCCGGTGGACATGGCGGGCGCGCTGTCCGGCGCGCTTTCCATGATGGAACCGCAGCTGAAATCACGCCGCGTCAGGATTTCGAAAATCCTGCCGGATCAGCCGGTTATGGTCATGGGTGACAGCATGCGGATCGAGCAGGTGCTGGTAAACCTCTTGCGCAATGCGCTGGATGCCACCAAGTCTGTGGATGACCCGGAGGTGGAAATCATCCTCGCGGCGGGGGAAACCGCCACGCTCAGCGTGCGCGACAACGGGCACGGGATCGCCGATCTCGAGTCGCTGTTCGAGCCCTTCTACACGACCAAGCAGCCCGGCGACGGGGTGGGTCTGGGCTTGGCGATTTCCTCGGGCATCGTGTCCGAACTGGGCGGTCGCCTGACCGCGCGCAATGGCGAGAACGGGGGCGCTGTGTTCGAGATGCAGCTGCCCGTTCTGAATGAAAAGACGGAAGCTGCGGAGTAAAGACAGCAGTATGGCAAATGCAATGAAAATCGCCATCGTGGACGATGAGACGGATATGCGGCAGTCGATCAGCCAGTGGCTGGCGCTGTCGGGCTATGACACCGAGACCTTCGCCAGTGCCGAAGAGGCACTTGGCGCGCTGGGACCGGATTACCCGGGGATCGTGATCTCGGACATCAAGATGCCGGGCATGGACGGCATCCAGTTCCTGAAGAAGCTGATGGGCTCGGACAGTTCGCTGCCGGTGATCATGATCACCGGGCACGGCGACGTGCCCATGGCGGTCGAGGCGATGCGCATCGGCGCCTTCGACTTTCTCGAAAAGCCCTTCAATCCCGACCGCATGTCCGAGCTTGCGAAGAAGGCCACCAATGCGCGGCGCCTGACGCTGGACACCCGGCAGCTGCGCCGGGAGCTGGGCGAGGGCGGCCAGATCATGAAGAAGCTGATCGGCGCCAGCCCGGCGATGGAGCGGCTGCGCGAGGATATCCTCGACCTTGGGCAGGCGGACGGCCACGTGCTGATCGAAGGCGAGACCGGCACCGGCAAGACCCTTGTGGCGCATGCGCTGCACGCGGTGGGCACAAGGGCCGGTAAGAAATTCACCCTGATCGCCTGCAGCGCCATGGACGAAGACGCGCTGATGCAGCGGCTCTTCGGCCCGATGCAGCCGGACGACACGCGCCTGCCCGCCATCGAAGAAGCGCGCGGCGGCACGCTGGTGCTGGAGGATATCGAGGTTCTGTCCGATGCGGCGCAGGCGCGGCTGCTGTCGGTGATCAACGATCAGGGCACGCCGCCCGAAACGCGCATCGTCGCCATTTCCAACCTTCAGGAAGAGGGCCGCACCTGCGAGCAGGCCCTGCGCCCGGACCTGTATTACCGGCTGGCCTCGCTGAAGATCACCGTGCCGCCGCTGCGCGCGCGCGGCGAGGATATCCTGACGCTCTTCACCCGCCTGTCCGAGCAGTTCGCCGACGAATACGGCTGCGAGTCGCCCAAGGTTTCCGCACAGGAGGCCGCGCAGCTCTTGCAGGCGCCCTGGCCCGGGAACGTGCGGCAGCTGATCAACCTCGCGGAGCGCGCGGTGCTGCAATCGCGGCGCGGGCAGGGGACCATCGCGTCTCTGCTGATGAGCGATCACGACCAGATGCAGCCGGTGATGACCACCGAGGGCAAGCCGCTTAAGGAATATGTCGAGGCCTTCGAGCGCATGCTGATCGACAACACCATGCGGCGTCACAAGGGGTCGATCTCGGCGGTCATGGACGAGCTGTGCCTGCCGCGCCGGACGCTGAACGAGAAGATGGCGAAATACAGCCTCGTGCGCGCCGACTACCTCTAGAGCTACGACCTATAGACCGGGCTAGAGGGCCCGGTCCCAGACCGCGAAATCCTCGGCGCATTTGCGGCGCAGCTTTTCCTCGGTCTCCGGGGAAAGCTCGGTCGCGCGCCGGGGCGAGACGTTCTCGCGCGGGAGGTCGATCTTCATCGACAGCCGGTCTTCGAGGAAATCCAGCAGGCCGGACTGGTTCTCGTATTTATAAAGATGCGTGATGGCGACGCCGTTGGGGCGCGGCTCGACGAACTTCGCCTGACTGCCGACATTGGCAAAGGGCGGCCGGTCGCCCTTGGCATAGGCCTGGCAAAAATCGTCGAATGTCATACCCTTGGTGGAGGTCTTTCGCCCGTCGAGGAAGCCACGCTGGCGGTATCTGTACCACGACCCCAGCCATGAGATCGGCTCGCGCACTACGGCAAGCAGTTCCAGATCCGCGCCGCCGACCCGTTCGAACATCGGGCGGAAGAAGCGGTTGTAGCGGTAGACGGGCGCGTGTTTCAGTTCCGGCGGATCGTTGACCACCATCGAAGCATGATGCCCAAGCGCCGCCTCATAGGCGGAGGTGCCCGTCTTGGGCACCATCAGCATCACCAGCCGCTGCTTCCAGAACACCAGCATTCAACAATCTCCACAGCCGTCAACACTCCTTTAACCATCGTGGCGCAGTCTGGGGAAGGGAAGTTTTGACTTGAAGTGTTCTCATTTTGTCCACATATTGCCGTGGAACAAGAGGCGAACAAAGCAGCGATTGCCGCGCCCGGGTGCGTGTGAAATAAGGAGCCAAACATGGCAACGGCAGATCTTCTGAGCATGGACAACAAGCGCAACGCGGATAAGCAAAAGGCACTGGACAGCGCCCTGGCCCAGATCGAACGGCAGTTCGGCAAGGGCTCTATCATGAAGATGGGCGGCGACAATGCCATGAAGGACATCGAGGCGACCTCGACCGGGTCGCTGGGTCTGGATATCGCCCTGGGGATCGGCGGCCTGCCCAAGGGCCGGATCATCGAGATCTACGGACCGGAAAGCTCTGGTAAGACGACCCTGACCCTGCATGCCATTGCAGAGGAGCAGAAGAAGGGCGGCGTTTGCGCCTTTGTCGACGCTGAACACGCGCTGGACCCGCAATATGCCAAGAAGCTGGGCGTCGATCTGGACGAGCTTCTGATTTCGCAGCCCGACACCGGCGAACAGGCGCTGGAGATCACCGATACGCTGGTGCGCTCCGGGGCCGTCAGCCTTGTCGTGGTCGACTCCGTTGCGGCCCTGACGCCCAAGTCCGAGCTTGAGGGCGACATGGGCGATTCCTCGGTCGGCGTGCATGCCCGCCTGATGAGCCAGGCCATGCGCAAGCTGACCGGGTCGATCAACCGCTCGGGCTGCATGGTGATCTTCATTAACCAGATCCGCATGAAGATCGGCGTCATGTTCGGCTCCCCCGAGACGACGACAGGCGGCAATGCGCTGAAGTTCTATTCCTCGGTGCGTCTGGACATTCGCCGCATCGGCGCGATCAAGGACCGCGACGAGGTGGTCGGCAACGCGACCCGCGTGAAGGTGGTGAAAAACAAGGTGGCGCCGCCGTTCAAGCAGGTTGAGTTCGACATCATGTACGGCGAAGGCATCTCGAAGATGGGCGAGTTGCTGGATCTTGGCGTGAAGGCCGGTGTCGTGGACAAGTCCGGCGCCTGGTACAGCTATGGCGACGAGCGGATCGGACAGGGGCGTGAAAACGCCAAGACCTACCTGCGCGAGAATTCCCGCGTGGCGCTGGAGATCGAGGACAAGATCCGCGCCGCCCATGGTCTGGATTTCCACATGCGCGAGGACGACCCGGACATGGTCGACGACGAGGATTGATCCTCGGGTGATCGGATGACGAGGGGCGCCTTTGCGGGCGCCCTTTTGCTTTTACGGTTTCGGGCGCTGTCGCGCCCGACCGGCCGGGGAGGCTTTGCCTCCCGCTTGCCGCGCTCGCCCTCCGAGGTGTTTGAAAGACCAAGAAAGACCAAGGAAGCAGGGAGCGGCGCGCTTCGGCACGGTGGTCTGCCGTATGGATATGGAACGGCGTGGACAGTCCGTGCGGTGGCGGATACATCTGGCCAGACCCGAGACACGCCCGAGAAGAGGCCCCCGACCATGGCAAGCCTGAACGACATCCGTTCGACCTTTCTGACCTATTTCGAGAAGCAGGGGCATCAGATCGTGCCGTCGAGCCCGCTGGTGCCGCGCAACGACCCGACGCTGATGTTCGTCAACTCGGGCATGGTGCAGTTCAAGAACCGCTTCACCGGTGTCGAGAAGGGCGATTACCAGCGCGCGACCACGGCGCAGAAATGTGTGCGGGCGGGGGGCAAGCACAACGATCTGGACAATGTCGGCTATACGGCGCGGCATCATACCTTCTTTGAAATGCTCGGGAATTTCTCGTTCGGCGATTACTTCAAGCCCGAGGCCATCCCCTTTGCCTACGAGCTGATCACCAAGGGTTTCGACATCCCGTCAGAGCGGCTTTACACCACGGTTTACCACACCGACGACGAGGCCTTCGAGCTTTGGAAGAAGGTGGGTATTCCCGAAAGCCGGATCATTCGCATCGCGACCTCTGACAACTTCTGGCAGATGGGGCCGACCGGTCCCTGCGGCCCCTGCACCGAGATCTTCTTCGACCACGGACCCGAGGTCTGGGGCGGCCCCCCGGGGTCGCCCGAGGAGGACGGCGACCGCTTCATCGAGATCTGGAACGTCGTCTTCATGCAGAACGAGCAGTTCGAGGACGGTTCGATGAAGGCGCTGGACATGCAGTCGATCGATACCGGCATGGGGCTGGAGCGGATCGGCGCGCTGTTGCAGGGCAAGCATGACAACTATGACACCGACCTGATGCGCTCGCTGATCGAGGCCTCGGCGGATGCCACCAGCAGCGACCCGGACGGGCCGGGCAAGATGCACCACCGGGTGATCGCCGACCACCTGCGCTCGACCTCTTTCCTGATCGCCGACGGGGTGATGCCCTCGAACGATGGGCGCGGCTACGTGCTGCGGCGGATCATGCGGCGCGCCATGCGGCACGCGCATCTGCTGGGCGCGCAGGACCCGGTGATGCACCGGCTGGTGCCCGCGCTGGTGCGCCAGATGGGCGCCGCCTATCCCGAGCTTGGGCAGGCCAAGGCGCTGATCGAAGAGACGCTTCTGGGCGAAGAGACCCGCTTCAAGCAGACGCTGGACCGGGGTCTGAAGCTGCTGGACGACGAGCTGGCGGGGCTGGCGGAGGATGCCGCGCTGCCCGGCGCGGCGGCCTTCAAGCTGTACGACACCTATGGTTTCCCGCTCGACCTGACGCAGGATGCGTTGCGCGAAAAGGGCCGCAGCGTCGATACCGAGGGCTTCGATGCCGCCATGGCCGAGCAGAAGGCCAAGGCGCGCGCGGCGTGGTCCGGCTCGGGCGAGGCGGCGGATGGCGCGGTCTGGTTCGACCTTGCCGAGACCCATGGCGCGACAGATTTTCTTGGCTACGACACCGAGGTCGCCGAGGGGCAGGTTCTGGCGCTGGTTCGCGACGGCGCCGTGGTGGATGCGCTGAAGGCCGGCGAGACCGGTTGGGTCGTGACCAACCAGACCCCCTTCTATGGCGAGAGCGGCGGTCAGGTCGGGGATACCGGCTGGCTGCGGCGGCTTGAAAACGAGGATGAGCGGGCGACGGTAACCGACACTCAGAAGATGGGTGGCGGGCGCGTCTTTGCGCATCATGTCACGGTCGACAACGGCACCCTGTCGCGCGGCGATGCCGTCGGACTGGAGGTCGATCACGCGCGGCGCGGGACCATCCGCGCCAACCACTCGGCCACGCACCTTTTGCACGAGGCCCTGCGCGAGGCACTTGGCGATCACGTCGCGCAGCGCGGGTCGCTGAACGCGCCCGACCGTCTGCGGTTCGATTTCAGTCACGGCAAGGCGCTGTCGGCGGATGAGATCGCGCAGGTCGAGCGGGACGTGAATGCCTACATCCGCCAGAACGCCCCGGTCTCGACGCGGATCATGACCCCGGACGATGCGCGCGAGATCGGTGCGCAGGCGCTCTTTGGCGAGAAATACGGCGACGAGGTGCGTGTGGTCTCCATGGGCCGCAAGAGCGGTTCGGGCAAGGGCACGGACGGCGCGACCTATTCGCTGGAACTCTGCGGCGGCACGCATGTGAAGCAGACCGGCGACATTGGCGTCTTCGCCCTGACCTCGGAAAGCGCTTCGTCCTCGGGCGTGCGCCGGATCGAGGCGGTCACGGGGCAGGCGGCGATGGATCTGCTGCGCGGGCGCGACAAGGTGCTGTCGGGCATCGAAGGTCTGCTGAAGGCCAGCGGCGCGTCGACGGTCGAGCGCGTTCAGGCGCTGATGGACGAGCGGCGCAAGCTGGAAAACGAGGTCGCCAGCCTGCGGCGCGAGCTTGCCATGGGCGGCGGCGCGCAGTCCGGCGAAGACGCGCGTGAAATCAACGGTGTGCGTTTCGTTGCTCAGGTGCTCACCGGGGTGACCGGAAAGGACCTGCCGCCGCTGATCGACGAGCACAAGGCGCGGATCGGGTCCGGCGCGGTGCTGCTGATCGCCGATGCGGGCGGCAAGGCGGCGGTGGCCGCCGGAGTGACCGAGGACCGGATCGGCGCGGTCTCTGCGGTCGACCTCGTCAAGGCGGCTGTAGCGGAACTGGGCGGCAAGGGCGGCGGCGGCCGCCCCGACATGGCGCAGGGCGGCGGCAAGGATGTGACCAATGCCGAGGCGGCCATCAAGGCGGCCGAAGCCGTGATCGGAGGATAGAACATGCCAGCATTGTGGATTGCCCACGTCACCGTGACGGATGCGGAGGCCTACGGGAAATATGCGGAACTCGCCGGACCGGCGATCGCGGCCCATGGCGGCAGCTTCATCGCGCGCGGTGGCAAGTTCGTGCAACTGGAGGGCAAGGAACGACCGCGCAACGTCGTGGCGCGCTTTCCCTCGGTCGAGGCGGCGGTAGACTGCTACAATTCCGACGCCTACCAAGAGGCGCTGAGCCACGCGCGCGGCGCGTCCGAGCGCGAGTTGATGGTGGTCGAGACCTCCGAGTGAAGCGAAGGCCGGTGCCGCTGCGCCAGCCCGTTTCCGGGGAAGGGCAGGCGGCCCGGATCGGCGATCCGCCGTCGCTGCCCCTTGCAACCCATTGATCGGCCAGTTTCCGCGCGTGGCATGTTACGTCATCGGCGGGCGCTTGCGCAGCCAGAACGAGCCGCTTGGGAGCATCACTGATTCGTGTCTTAATGAGCTGATTATGCGCTCTCAGGCCGCAAATTTTTCGATGTCAGGAATTGTTCCCGGTATCGAAAACCGGATCGGCCCGGCCTGGCCCCCGAAACGTTGCAAAACTATTGCACCTAGGGCATGGAAGCCACATTTTCTGGTGAAAATACGGGGTTAGGCGACGTTTTGCAGGGACAAGTCCGGAATTCCTGTCGCGCTCTCACGAATTTGTTGGCTACAGTTTGAGGACCATCAATTTTTCTTGGGAGAAAGATCATGAAAAAAGTCCTTGCCGGTGCGGCACTTGCCATTGCTTCCTTCGCAGCGCCCGCCTTTGCCTGGGAAGGCCAGGTCGTGGCCTGCTACGACAAGGTCTGGGTCCCGGCCAGCTACAGCTACTCACAAAAGCTGATCATGGCTGCTCATACCGAGTGGGAGTACAAGAACGGCCAGATGATCAAGGTGCATTACCCGGCGGTCTACAAGGAGATGAAGCATCTCTCGAAGGCTGGCCACTACGTCGCACGCAAGGCGGCCTGCAAGCACTAAGCTCCGGCTTCCGAAACAGCGAAAGGCGCAGGGACTGCCACCCTGCGCCTTTTTCATGGGCTTACGGGCCGTGGTTGATCCACGGCCCGAAGATTGTCGCGACCCGCGTCAGGCGCCACGCGCGGCACGTTTGCGTTCGTGCGGGTCAAGGTGGCGCTTGCGCAGCCGGATCGCGTTCGGCGTGACCTCGACCAGCTCGTCGTCGTTGATATAGGCGATCGCCTCTTCGAGGCTCAGCGTCATCGGCGTGGTCAGGCGCACCGCATCGTCGGTGCCCGAGGCACGCACGTTGGTCAGCTTCTTGCCCTTCAGCGGGTTCACTTCTAGGTCGTTGTCGCGCGAGTGCTCGCCGATGATCATGCCTTGATAAACAGGGGCTTGCGCGCCGATCATCATCTTGCCGCGATCTTCGAGGTTCCACAGCGCATAGGCCACGGCCTCACCCGATTCCATCGAGATCAGCACACCCTGACGACGGCCCGGGATGTCGCCCTTGTGCGGGGTCCAGCCGTGGAACACGCGGTTCAGCACGCCGGTGCCGCGCGTGTCGGTCAGGAATTCGCCGTGATAGCCGATCAGCCCGCGCGAAGGCACATGCGCGATGATCCGCGTCTTGCCGACGCCGGCGGGGCGCATCTCGACCAGCTCGCCCTTGCGGGTGCCGGTGATCTTCTCGATGACCGCGCCCGAGTATTCGTCGTCAACGTCGATGGTGGCCTCTTCGACGGGCTCGTTCATCTTGCCGTCGATCTCTTTCATGATCACCTGCGGGCGCGAAATCGACAGTTCGAAGCCTTCGCGGCGCATGTTCTCGATCAGGACGCCCATCTGCAATTCGCCACGGCCCGAAACCTCGAAGGCCTCGCCGCCGGGGGTGTCCTTGATGCGGATCGCGACATTGGTCTCGGCCTCTTTGTAAAGCCGGTCGCGGATCACGCGGGACTGCACCTTCTTGCCGTCGCGGCCAGCCAGCGGGCTGTCGTTGATGCCGAAGGTCACGGTGATGGTCGGCGGGTCGATGGGCTGCGCTTCCAGCGGCTCGTCCACCGCCAGCGCGCAAAGCGTATCGGCCACGGTGGTCTTGGTCATGCCCGCGATGGATACGATGTCGCCGGCAAAGGCCTCGTCGATGTCCTGCTGTTGCAGGCCACGGAAGGCCTGAATCTTGGTGACGCGGAACTGTTCGATCTTCTGGCCGATGCGGCTGATCGACTGGATCGTCTGACCAACCTTGACGTGGCCGGATTCGATGCGGCCGGTCAGCAGGCGCCCGACGAAGGGGTCGGCGCCCAGCGTCACCGCCAGCATGCGGAAATCGTCGTCGACCTTCTTGACCTGCTTCGGGGCAGGGACGTGATCGACGATCAGGCGGAACAGCGCGTCGAGGTTCTTGCGCGGGCCATCCAGCTCGGCGTCGCACCAGCCCGAACGCCCCGAGGCATAAAGATGCGGGAAATCGAGCTGATCCTCGTCGGCGTCGAGGTTCGAGAACAGGTCGAAGACCTCGTCCAGCGCGCGATCCGGTTCGCCGTCGGGCTTGTCGACCTTGTTCACCACAACAATGGGGCGCAGACCCAGCGCCAGCGCCTTGGAGGTCACGAACTTGGTTTGCGGCATCGGGCCTTCGGCGGCGTCCACCAGCAGCACCACGCCATCGACCATGCTCAGGATGCGTTCGACCTCGGCGCCGAAGTCGGCGTGACCGGGGGTGTCGACGATGTTGATCCGCGTGCCCTTCCACTCGACGCTGGTCGCCTTGGCGAGGATGGTGATCCCGCGCTCGCGTTCGAGGTCGTTGCTGTCCATGGCCCGTTCGGCGACGGCCTGGTTGGCGCGGAAGGCGCCGGATTGCTTGAGCAGTTCGTCCACAAGCGTCGTTTTGCCGTGGTCAACGTGGGCGATGATCGCGACGTTGCGCAATTCCATTGATCGATCCTTTGTCCGGAGTTGGCGTCCGCCTAGCGGCCTTCTGCGAAAAAAGCCAGACCCAATGCGCCTTCCGCGTCACTGTTGCGTCGATGTGACGGAGGCGCACCGGCGGGCGGGCAGGCGGAACCAGCGGGGAGTTGCGCGTGAACCTGCGGGTTTCGGCGTCTTTTGGCCGGTTGCGGCGGCGCAGCAAATCCGGGTGGAACACAGAGCGGTGAGCGCCGTTGAAGCCACCAGACGGGTCGTTACATGCGCCCTACACAAGCCGCCAACGCAGATCGCAGGCGGCACCTACGGAAAGGACAATGACATGAAATCGAGCATTCTCGCACTCGCCGCCCTCGCCACCGGTCTGGGTTCCACCGCCGCCTTCGCGGGCAGCATGGACGACGGCTATGTAGAGCCGGTTCCGGTGGCTCCGGCCCCGGCGCCCGTCGCGGTGGTCCAGGACAGCGACTGGACCGGAGGTTACGTTGGTCTGAGCTACGGCAACCTCGACTCGCAGGTCGGCGGCGCTTCGGACAACGGCGGCATCTACGGTATCCACGGTGGTTACGACTACGACTTCGGCAATGTCGTGCTGGGCGGTGAACTGGAATACCTCGGCACCGGTGACGACTACAGCGTCGGCGGCGTCGATGTCGACAGCATGACCCGGGCCAAGGCGCGCCTCGGTTACGACTTCGGCAGCACGCTGCTCTACGCAACCGCCGGTGCGGCCAATATCGACACATCGGCGGGCAGCGATACCGGCGCCGTGGGCGGTGTCGGTCTGGACTACAAGGTGACCGACAACTTCACCATCGGTGGCGAAGCCCTTGCGCACAGCTTCAACGACGTGGGCGGCGCGGATCTTGACGCGCAGACCTTCGCGGTGCGCGGCGCCTTCCGCTTCTGATCGGCCTCGCCGGAAAAAAAACGGCCCCCGGGTTTCGCGACCCGGGGGCTTTTTCGTTTTCGTCGGTCCCGGCGCCGCTTGGATCGGGCCGGGTTGCCGTGCAGCCTCAGTGCGGCGTCGCCGTTGAAAACAGGTGGATCACCAGGATGCCGCCAAGGATCATTGCCATGCCGAGGACCGCGGGCCAGTCGAGCTTCTGACCGAAAACGGCAAAGCCGATCACGGCGATGAAGACGATGCCCAGCCCGGACCACATGGCGTAGGCGATGCCCACCGGAAAGAACCGCAGCACCCAGGCCAGCAGGTAAAACGCGGCGGCATAGGCGGCGACGGTCAGAAGGCTTGGCCACAGCCGGGTGAATTGCTGGCTGGCCTGCAGGGCGGTCGTGCCGATGGTTTCGGCAAAAACGGCAAGGGCAAGAACGAGGTAGGGCATGGCATCTCCGGGGCTGCCGGACCTGTCTGCCCGCGGGCGCGGGAACTTGCAAGACTGCGCGACCGGGCCGGGCCTACGCGCCCGGGTCGGAAAACTGTGGACAATTGAATCAGGCATTAAGGGTTTGGAAGGGCCGCGACCGTAGTCTCCGACGCGCGATATTAACTCCCGGAGACCCCGACCATGAAGCAACTCGTTTTTCCCACGGCCCTGGCCCTGATGGCCCCCGCCGCTTTCGCGGCTGAGCCGATGCAGGCCATGCAGGATTACACGCGATCCCATATCACGGGCTGGGCGCAGGACCCGGTCATCGTAAACGCCATCGCGGCGCAGAATACCGTAACATCGGGCTACGCCCAGGCGCGCATAGACGAGATGGACACGCTTTGGCGTGCCGAAGTGGGGACCGGCGACTCGGACCTTGTGGACGGGGTGCTGATGAACACCGCCTCGGATTTCCTGCGCATGCAGGTCCAGGCCGCCGGCGGCACCATCACAGAGGTATTCGTCATGGATGCCCAGGGGCTGAACGTGGCCGCCTCGGGCGCGACGTCTGACTACTGGCAGGGCGACGAGGCCAAGCATCAGGAGACCTACGGCAAGGGGCCGGGCGCCGTGCATTACAGCGAGATCGCGTTCGACGAGTCGAGCCAGACCTACCAGGCGCAGGTCTCCATGACGATCGTCGATCCGGCCAGCGGCGCCGCGATCGGAGCAATGACCGTGGGCATCAACGCCGAAGAGTTGATGTAAACGCGGACCACCGGCGGGCCAGAAAGAGGAATTCGAGCATGACGGAACGGAAAACCGGCAGGCGGCCGGGCGTGGCGGTGCATTCGGTCTTTGTCCGCTGCGCCTTGATCATGACGGTCACAACCCTTGCGGTGGCCGCTGTCATGTTCGTTCAGGCCGCGGACCTGGCCCGCACCCTTGCCCTGAGGGGCGTTGTGGAACAGGCGCAGAAGGCCTCTGCCGCCGGGGCAGAGGCCATGGCGGCCCCGCTTCGGTTCAAGGCGGTCGCCAAGCTGGAGGAAGAGGCGCAGAAGATCCTTGCGGCAGCCGGCAAGGAAGGGCGCCTGGTCATCGTCATGAATGCCGAGGGCGAGATACTTGCGCAGGCCGGGGCGCGCGGGGGCGGCGCAGATCTGTTGCAAACGATGCTGGAAGCGGCCCGCGCCTCTGGCACGGTGCAAGCGGGGCCGGACGGGTTGATCCGCGCCTTGCCGGTCAAGGCGGGCGCTGAGGGGCCGGTGCTTGGCGTGCTCGGCATCGTCTGGTCCGCGGACCATGCGCTGGCGGAAACCAACGCCGCCAAGCTGCGCATCGCGGGCACCGCCGCAGCGATTTTCCTTGGCATGATGGTTGTGACGGTGCTGGTCTTGCGGCGGACGCTGGGCCAGCCGCTTCAGCATCTGACCGCCGCCGTCGACCGCGTGGCCCGGGGCGATTACGACAGCGCCGTCGGCCTCGACGGGCGTCGGGACGAACTTGGGCAGATCGCCGCTCAACTGCAGGCGCTGACCGGGACACTCCGCCAATCCCGCGAGGCAGAGGAACAGCGCAGGGCCAGGGCCGAAACGCAGGCCGAGGTGGTCCGGCATCTGGGGCGGGCGCTCGACGTTCTGGCCGCCGGTGTTCTGACCCATGAGATCCACGAGGACTTCCCCGAGGAGTACGAGACGCTGCGTCGCAACTACAACCGCGCCGTGGACAGCCTGCGCGCGGTTGTGGCCGGTGTCGGAGAGAATGCCTCTGATATCCTGCGCAACGCCGAGCAGATCGCCAGCGCCTCGGACGACCTGTCGCGCAGGACAGAGACACAGGCGGCCACGCTGGAACAATCCGCCGCCGCGCTGGAGGAATTGCTCAACAGCGTCAACACCGCCGCCGGGAACGCCCGAAAGGCCGAGGAGACCGTGCGTCACACCCGCAGCATCGCCGTGCAGAACGGCGAGGTCATGAATTCCGCGGTCGAGGCGATGGGTGCCATTGAAAAATCTTCGGAACGGATCGGGGACATCATCGGCGTGATCGACGATATCGCCTTCCAGACCAACCTGCTGGCTCTCAACGCCGGGGTAGAGGCCGCGCGGGCCGGTGAGTCCGGTAAGGGCTTTGCCGTAGTCGCCTCTGAAGTGCGCGGTCTCGCGCAGCGCAGCGCCGAAGCGGCCCAGCAGATCAAGGAGCTGATCGTCGGCTCGGGCGAACAGGTGGAAACCGGCGTAAAATTGGTGGAACGTGCGGGCGAGGCGCTGCGCCAGGTGGTGAGCCAGGTCGCAGAGGTGGCCGACATGGTGACGGGCATCGCCCATGGCGCGGGGGAACAGGCTGGCGGCCTGAACGAGATCAACGTGGGTGTCGCCAACCTCGATACGGTCACGCAACAGAATGCTGCCATGGTCGAGCAGTCGACCGCCGCCGCGCACAGGCTCAGGACCGGTGCCATGGAGATGAGACGCAACCTCGATACCTTCGTGATCGACGCCGACCGCGCAAGCCCCGGCCCACGCCGCGCTGCCTAGGCGTTCAATTCCATAGACAGGATCGCACCATCAAACCGTGGGGTCTGTCACCGGGGCCGCCGCCAGCTGCGGCCCCGGTGACAGAGCGCGGAGAGACTGCCGGGCTGGTCATCACCACCGGCATCTGCCGCTCCGGTGACCGCGCCCGGCCGCCGCGCCGTCAGCCGCGTCTGCGGCGCCTGCGCCCGCCGTCCTCTCCGCCGCCGGTGTTGAAGCTGACCTGCGGCAGGGTCACTTCTTTCGACAGTTCCGGGAAGGGATCAGTGGCATGCGGGATCGCGTTGGCGGCGACGAAATGCTCCTGAAAGCGCGGCTCGATGGCGGTCTCGACCTTGGTGATCTCGCGCACCGTGCGTTCTATCTCGCGCCGGGCCGCAAGGTTGCACAGCGCGATGCGCGCGCCGGTGCCTGCCGCGTTGCCCGCCGAGTTGACCCGGTCCAGCGGCACATCCGGGATCATGCCGAGGATCATCGCGTGTCTTCGGCTGATGTGTGCGCCGAAGGCCCCGGCGAGGACGACCCGGGCCACCCGGTCAACGCCGCGCTCGTCCATCAGCAGGCGCGCGCCCGCGTAAAGCGCCGACTTGGCCAGTTGGATCGCGCGGATATCGCCCTGGGTCACGGTGATGCGCGGACCGCCCTCGGCGCCGCCGTCGTGGATCAGGTAGGCGTGGGTCCGGCCCTCGGGCACAGAGCGGTCGGTGCCCGTCTGCGCGGCAGAGCCGATCAGCCCCGAGGCGTCCAGCAGGCCTGCCACGCGCATCTCGGCCACTGCCTCGATGATGCCGGACCCGCAGATGCCGGTGACGCCGGTGGTGGCCGTGGCCTCGGCGAAGCCCGGATCGTCGGACCACAGCTCGCAGCCGATCACCCGAAAGCGCGGCGCCTTGGTGTCGGGGTCGATGCGGATCGCCTCGATCGCGCCGGGCGCGGCGCGCTGGCCGCTGGAAATCTGCGCGCCCTCGAAGGCCGGGCCGGTGGGCGAGGAACAGGCCAGCGTGCGGGTGGTGTCGCCCAGCAGGATCTCGGCATTGGTGCCGACGTCGACGATCAGAGTCAGCTCTTCGGCCTTGCCGGGCTGTTCCGACAGCGCCACGGCGGCGGCATCGGCGCCGACATGCCCGGCGATGCAGGGCAAGATGTAGACCCGGGCCGAGGTAGGCTGCACCCGCAGCCCAAGCTCTGCCGCCGAGAGGTTCAGCGCGTCCGAGGTGGCCAGCGCGAAAGGCGCCTGACCCAGTTCCACCGGGTCGATGCCCAGAAGCAGGTGATGCATCACCGGGTTGCAGACAAAGACCGTCTCGAGGATCAGGGCGGGGTCGACCTTGGCCTCGGCGGCGATCTCGGTGGTCAGCCGGTCCAGCGCCTCGCGCACCACGCGGGTCATCTCTGCTGCGCCGCCGGGGTTCATCATGGCGTAGGAGACGCGCGACATGAGGTCTTCGCCGAAGCGGATCTGCGGGTTCATGATGCCGGACGAGGCGATGACGGAGCCGGTGTCGAGGTCCGTGAGATGCGCCGCGATGGTCGTCGACCCAAGGTCGATGGCCAGCCCGTAGATCCCGCCCTCGTGCAGGCCCGGCCATGCGGCGATCAGCCGGGGCGGGGAGTCGATGTCGGTTTTGTGCAAGGCGACTGTCACTTTCCAGCCGCCCTTGCGGAGGATCGGTTGTAATCCGGACAATGTGGAAAAGTCGGTGGATATCTCTGGGATATCCCATTGCGCCGCCAGCGCACGCTTCAGCCGTTCGACGTCGCCGGTGGGCTCGTGCATGTCGGGCTCTTCCACCTCGACGTAGTAAAGCCGCGTGGCGGGGTCCATCTCGATCACCCGGGCAGAGGCCGCCTTGCGCACCACCTGCCGGTGCACCTGGCTTTCCGGGGGCACGTCGATGACCACATCGCCCTGCACGGTGGCCTGACAGCCAAGGCGGCGGCCCGCAGGCAGCCCGCGCTTGTCGTCGTAGCGCTGCTCGACTGCGTTCCATTTGGACAGGGCGGTTTCGGCCACATGCACACCGTGCTTGGGAAAATCGCCGTAGGAGGGCGTGATCTGGCACTTGGAGCAGATGCCGCGCCCCCCGCAGACCGAATCGAGGTCGACCCCCAACTGCCGCGCGGCGGTCAGCACGGGGGTGCCCACGGCGAAGCGCCCGCGCTTGCCGGAGGGGGTGAAGATCACGAGAGGGTCCTGAGTCATGTCCTGCCTGCCACGTCGCCTGCTGGCGACTGTAGCGCCTGCATGGCCGCGCGAAAGGCCGGAAGACGGCATAAGGCGGTCCCTTTGCGGCGGGGCCGTGCCGGTTTCTTCCAAAGAAACCGGTCCGAAGTCTTTGCAAGACTTCGGCGCCTCAGCCCTGTTCCAGCCAGCGCAGGATCTCGCCGCGGTTGCCGTCGAGATCGGGTGCGGGCCCGCGCGAGGTCGGGTCCGGCGCGTCGCTCATCTTGATCGGGTTGCCCGCCGCCTTGAAGGCCTGCCGCCCGTTCTTGTCGAGCACGTCGACCAGCATGTTGCGGGCCAGGATCTGCGGGTCGCGCATGACCTGATCGACGCTCTGGATCGGCCCGGTCGGGATACCCGCCGCAGTCAGCCGCGCGATCCAGTAGGCGCGGGTGTTGTCCAGCGTCACCGCCTCGATCAGCCGCTTCAGCAGGCGGGCGTGTTTGCAGCGCTTGGCGTTGCTGGCGAAGCGGTCGTCATCCGCCAGCGGCAGGTTCAGCGCGATGCAGAGCTTCTCGAACAGCCGGTCGTTCCCGGCGGCGATCACGAAGAGCCCGTCCGAGGCGTGGAAGGTCTCGAAAGGGGTGATCGAGGGGTGGCGCGCGCCCGACGGCCCCGGCGCCTGCCCGGTGACCGAGGTGATGGCGATGGCGTGTTCGAGAATGGCAAGCTGGCTGTCCAGCATCGCCACGTCGATCTTGCGGCCCTTGCCGGTGCGTTCGCGGTCCAGAAGCGCGGCCAGGATGCCCTGACACAGGAACATGCCCGCCACGATATCCCCGATAGAGGCACCGGCGCGCACCGGCTCGCGGTCCTTCTCGCCGGTGATCGACATGACGCCGCCGCGTGCCTGCACCACCATGTCGTAGGCCGGGCGCTTCGAGTCCGGCCCGGTGTGACCAAAGCCGGACACCGCGCCGTAGACCAGATGCGGAAAGGCCGCGTGCAGGTCGTCCCAGCCGTAGCCCAGCCGCTCCATCACGCCGGGGCGGTAGTTCTCGACGATGACATCGGCGCGGGCCAGCAGTTTCTCGAAGGTCTGGCGGTCGCCGTCTTCCTTGAGGTTCAGCGCGATGGATTTCTTGCCGTGGTTGATCGCGGCGAAATAGGCGGACTTCCCGTCCTTGAAGGGCGGGAAGGTCCGGGTGTCGTCGCCGGTCCCGGGCGGTTCGACCTTGATCACCTGCGCGCCCATGTCCGACAGGGTCATGGTGCAGAAGGGGCCGGCCAGAACATGGGTCAGGTCGAGAATGGTATAGCCGTAGAGGGGCGCGGTCATCGGGGCCTCCGGTTCGTCATGCTGCTCTTGCACAACAAGACCGTGACAGGGGCATGACGGCAAGGGGGCGCTGGCCCCTTGTGCGGGCTGTTGCCGGGATGCCCGCGCGGACCGGGCCGCCGGGGCGGTTACAGGTTGGCGCCGGTTCCCTGCAGCACGCCGTGCTCCATCGCGTAGCGCGTCAGCCCGGCGGTCGACGAGATCCCCAGCTTGCGCTTGATGTTCTTGCGGTGCGTTTCCACCGTGCGGACGGAGATATCCAGCGTCAGCGCCACCTCCTTGTTGGAGCGGCCCTGCGCCAGTTGCAGCAGCACCATCTGCTCGCGGTTCGTCAGCTGCTCGCGCGATTGCACGGCAGGCGCCAGCGCGCCCTCGGCGCCGGTACACAGGTAGCGCTCGCCGCGCATCACCGTATCGATGGCGCGCTTGATCTCTTCGGTCGGCACGTCTTTCAGGATGTAGCCCCGGGCGCCGTGGCTCAGCGCGGTCTGGATGTATTCCGGGGTGTCATGCATCGACAGGATCAGGATGCGGGTTTCGGGCGCGCGTTCGAGGATCATCTCGGTCGCCGACAGCCCGCCGAGGCCGGGCATGTTGAGGTCCATCAGGATCACGTCCGGCGCCAGCTCTTCCAGCCGGTCGATCATGGTCTGGCCGTCCGACAGGGTCGCGGCGACAGAGATGTCGTCATAGCTTTCGAGAATGGCCTCGATGCCCTCGGCCACCATGGGGTGATCGTCCACGACGACGACGCGGGTGCAAGTCATGCCTGGGCCTTCGGTTGTTTCAGGGCGGGGGCGTCCTGCGGCGGCAGCAGGTGGCTGAGCGGAACCTGCGCCTCGATAACGGTGCCGCTGCGCGAGGACAACACCCGCAGCGTGCCGCCAAGCTGGTCCATGCGTTCCTGCATGTTGCGCAGGCCGATGCCGTTCGAGGGCGCGCGCTGTTCGCCCAGCCCGATGCCGTTGTCGGAGACGCGCAGGGTTGCCCCGGCGGGGTGGCCGCGCAGGTCGAGGTCGACGCGCGTCGCGCCCGAGTGGCGTTCGACATTGGTCAGCGCCTCCTGCGCGATGCGGTAGAGCGCGATCTTGGCGTCCTGATCCAGCCGGTTGCGGAAGACCACGGTGTCAAAGCGTGCGTCGATCCCGGTGCGGGCGCGGAAATCGTCGGTCAGGGATTTGATCGCCGGGCCGAGTCCCAGATCATCCAGCACGCCGGGCCTGAGGTCTCGGCTGATGCGGCGCACCTCCTGAATGGCCTGGCCGAGGTTCTCGGCGCCCTTGGCCAGCGTCTCTTCGGCGCGGGGATCGCCCTGGGCCACACGGCGGCGGGCGATTTCCAGCGCGTATTTCACCCCGACAAGGATCTGGCTGATGCTGTCGTGCAGCTCGCGGGCCACGCGGCCGCGTTCCTCTTCCTGTGCGTCGAAGACCCGCTGCGTCAGTTGCTTCAGCTTGGCATCCGCCAGCCGCCTTTCGCGGATATTGATGACGAGGCCCGAGACAAAGACCATGAGCAATGCGCTCAGCGTGATCGCCCCGATCTGCCAGAAGGTGCGGTCGACGCGGGTTTGCACCTCGGCGCGGCTGGCGGCGACGGTTTCCAGCACGTCATCGATGAAGACCCCGGTGCCCACCGCCCACCGCCACGAGGGGAAGGAGGTCGCGTAGGTGATCATGCGGGCCTCTTCCCCGGTCGAGGGCTTGGGCCAGAGGTGTTCCACATAGCCCGCGCCCATGCGCCCGGTCTGGATGAACTCCTGCACGACCTTGGTGCCTTCGCTGTCGGTCAGGTCCCAGAGGTTGTGGTTGATCAGTTCGGTCTGGCGCGGCGAGACGAGGTTGGTGCCGTCGTAGTCGTAGACGAAGAAGAACCCTTCCTCGCCGTAGATCATCGCGGCGAGGATCTGAAGGACCTGCCGCTTGGCGTCCTCGTCGTCGGGCGCGGCAGAGCCGTAGACGAAGTAGAACCCGTTGCGGGCCTGTTCGACGTAGTTGCGCAGTTCGCGCTTCTTGGCCTCGATCAGTTCACGTTCCAGCGCGGCGATCTCGCGCTCGGCGGCGCCACGGGATTCCACCGCGACCAGCACCGAGATGGCCGCCGCCGCAAGGATCAGCGGAACGGAGGCGAGCAGAAAGAGCTTCTGCCTGTAGGAAAGGCGCGGGCGGGCGAACAGCGGCATCGCGCACAGGAAAGCACGGCGCGGGGCGGAGGAAAAGAGGAGGCGTCAGCCGGGGGGAAACGCCGTCCCGGGTGCCGAGGCGCACCATCGGCGGGCTGCGGCGCGGCGATCATCCGTGTCCGAACCGCCGCTTGCGCCCAATGCAACCGCAAGACCCTGCTCAGGGCGCGCCTTTTTCAGCCAAATCGCCAGACCCGGGGGCGGCGCGGCGTGGCCCTGAGGTTGCCGCTTTCTTGTAGACTGCGCCGCTTCACCAGCGGTCACGTAACGTCACAACCCTGTACGGCTCATCCGTCGGCGAGGCGATAAAAAGACAGGCTGGAGACATCTTGGGATGGAAATGTGTGTTGATCATGCACGCTATGTATGCGGGTAACGCTGCGGGAAGGCGCAAAAACCCGGCGCCGCTCCGTATCTGTGGGTATTTCTTTGAGCGGAAACCCGCCCTAATCTGCCGACACTTCGTGAAGGCGCTCCACAGGGGAGTGAGGCGCCGCAAAACCGATCTGGGAGGATCACAATGGATCGTCGTTCATTTCTTCGGGCATCGACCGTCGGTGCCGGCGCCGCAGCCGCGTCCGGCCTTGCCGCACCGGCCTACGCGCAGGGCGCCCGCACCCTGACCATGGTCACCTCGGTGCCGCACGGCTTTGCCGTCTTCGACGACGCCGCCGTCTATTTCAACGAGGTCGTCAGCGCGATGACCGATGGCCAGATCACCATTGACAAGAAGGCCGCGGGCGAACTGGTCGGCGGCTTCGAGGTCTTCGACGCCGTGTCCTCGGGGCAGGCCGACATGTACCATTCCGCCGACTATTACTTCGGCAACCAGCACCCGGGGTACTATTACTTCACCGCCGTGCCCTTCGGCGCCACCGCCGAGGAACTGTCGACCTGGATGTATCATGGCGGCGGTCAGGAGTTGTACGACGGTCTGGGCCAGATCTTCGGCCTGAAATCCTTCCACGCAGGCTCCACCGGCATGCAGCCCGGCGGTTGGTTCCGCAAGGAAATCAACTCTGCCGACGACCTCAAGGGCCTGAAGTTCCGCATGCCCGGCATCGGTGGCAAGGCGCTGGGCCTGACCGGCGCCTCGGTGCAGGCGATCCCCGGCGGCGAAATCTACCAGGCGCTGTCCTCGGGTGCCATCGACGGCGCCGAGTGGATCGGCCCCTTCGCGGACGAGCGCCTGGGCTTCCAGGAAGTCTGCGACTACTACTACACCTCGGGCTTCCACGAGCCGGGTTCGGCCCTGTCCGTGGCCTTCAACCTGGATATCTGGGAAAGCCTGACGCCCGCGCAGCAGGCGATCATGGAGCAGGCGGCCAAGGCGGCCACCACGCACTCGCTGACGCAGGGCATCGCCAACAACGCCGCCGCGCTGCGCCGCATCCAGAGCCAGGGCATCAAGCTGATGGAATTCGACGACACGGTCTGGGATGCCTTCGGCACCGCCTCGCTGACCGCGATGGACGAGTTCATGGGCGACGAGATGTATGCCGAGATCCGCACCAGCTTCGAGGAAAGCATGAGGGCTTCGTCCGACTGGCTTCAGCGCGCCGACCGGGCCTATGTGCAGCAGCGGGACCGCGTCCTGAACCGCGGCTGATCCGGCCGACAACCTGACTTGAAAAGGGGGCCTCGCATCCGCGTGGCCCCCGTTCGGCACCGTCCGGACGGGCGGGCCCAAACCTGGGGGCAGAATGGATACTACCGAAGCGGCCAGCTTTGGCGACATCATGGGGGCCTTGGGGCAGGGGATCGTCTGGGTCCTCCAGAACCTCGCCCTGGCATTCTACAATTTCGGATACGCGGTGACCCATCCCGCCAGTTGGCTGGACTGGACCGACAAGACCGCGATCATGCGGGTCGTCTATTACGGCGCCTCGGTCGAGTTCTTCTCCGTCTGCATCATGATCTTCCTGGTGATCTTCGCGATCGGCCTTTGGAAACGCAGGTTCCTCTGGGGCACGGTCGTGGTGCTGGAAGGCTTTGCCAATACCATCGGGCGCGTCTTCGCCTGGGCGGGCCTTCTGATGGTGCTGCAACAGGTGATCATCGTCTTCCTGCAACGGATCTTCGCCCGGCCCGACATCGTGCTGGGCTTTGGCATTCCCATGCAGTTCGACATCTCGTGGTGGTCCGAAGAGCTGAAGCTGTACAACGCCATGGTCGTGTGCCTGTGCCTGACCTATACCTTCGTGCAGCGCGGTCACGTGCGCGTCGACCTTGTCTATGCCGCCGTGTCCTTCCGGACCAAGCGCATGATCGACATGTTCGGGTCGCTGTTCTTCATGATCCCCATGGCGGTCGTGATCTGGATGTATTCGTGGTACTTCATGTGGCGCTCGCTGATCGTGCCGCCGGTGGCGCCCACCGACGCGCTCGACCGGCTGGAGATGAAGGCCCGCGCGCTGCGCTGGAACGTCGAGACCGTGGGCTTCTCGGCCAACGGCTTCACCGGGTATTTCCTGTTCAAGATGCTCATGGTCATCATGGTCGGCCTGATCTTCGTGCAGGCCTGGGCCTTCTTCTACCGCTCGTATCTCGAGTTCGTCGAAGGCCCCGAGGCAGAGGGCAAGCTGCTGGACCTGGATCAGGTCGAAACGGGCGAAGAGCCCTACGACCACGCAGAATTCTGAGGGTAGATCACCATGCTATTCGGACTAGACGGCGTCGAGATCGGCCTGATCATCGTCTTTCTCACGCTCTTCGCCTCGATCCTGTCGGGCTTTCCGGTGGCCTTTGCCATCGGCGGCGCCGGGGTCATCTCCTTCGGGATCATCGCCGCGCTCGACAGCGCGGGCTACCTGATTCACCAGGCCATCGACACCAGTTCAGAGGCCTATGCCGCCCTGCGCGCCTCGGGTGTGCCGGACAGCGCGATCTCGATCTTCCGCTATCCGGACCTGCCGCGCATGGCGACCGAGTCGATCTTCCCGGCGGGCGACTGGGAAACGGCGCTTTCGCGCAACGTGGGCTTCATCACCAACCGCATCAACGAACGTGTCATCGCGGGCCAGTCCATCGAGACGCTGCTGGCGGTGCTGATGTTCGTGCTGATGGGCATCGTGCTGGAACGCTCGAAGATCGCCAATGACCTTCTGACCACCATGGCACGCGTCTTCGGCCCGCTTCCGGGCGGTCTGGCCGTGTCCATCGTGGTTGTCGGCGCCTTCCTCGCGGCCTCCACCGGCATCGTCGGCGCGACGGTGGTGACCATGGGACTTCTGGCCCTGCCCACCATGCTGCGCAACAACTACTCGCCGGAACTGGCGACCGGCGTGATCGCGGCCTCGGGGACGCTGGGGCAGATCATCCCGCCGTCCATCGTCATCGTCCTTCTGGGCACGCTGGCGGGTGACCTCTATTCCTCGGCGCAGGAAACCCGCGCGGCCGAGGCCGGTTGCAGCGATGCGCTGACCTTTCTGGGAGAGCCCGCGGTGGTTTCCGTGGGCACGCTGTTCCAGGCGGCGCTGGTGCCGGGCATCCTGCTGGCGGGGCTTTATGCGGCCTATGCCTTTGGTTACGCGATGCTCAACCCGTCCAAGGCGCCCGCCGTGGAAATGGGCGCGGCAAACGGTGAGCCGATCACCCGCGGCGAAGCCTTCACCTGGTTTCTGGGCGTGCCGGTGCTGCTGATCGTCGGCACCATGATCCTGAGCCAGATGAACGTCGTCGGCAGCCAGTCGACGCAGGTCGACAGCTTCTCGGACGCCGGTCAGGTCGCTTCGCTGCGCACCAACGTCGGGGCGGAGTGTCAGGCCTCGATGATCGCGCTGCACGGGCAAGAGGCCTGGGACGCGGCGGTCGAGGAACAGCGTGTCATCGACGAGGCCGGCGGCGTGCAGGCCAGCGAACGCCTGACGCCCGAACAGATGGAGGCCGCCCGCACCAGCCTGATCGCCAATGCCGCGCCCATCGGCACCGGCATCGCGATCCTCGCTGTCATGGCGGGGCTGGTGCTGGCCATGGCGCGGGGCGTCTCGCCCTCGGCCGAGCCGCGTCCGCTGCTGATCGGCATGTGGGGTATCCTGCTGGGCCTCGTCGTGGACTGGCTGCTGATCAAGCCCACCACCTCGGCGGGATTGACGGTGATCCTGATGCTGCTGCCATGGGCGATCACGCTTTACGGCTGCGCCATCGCGATGAAACGCCTTGCGCGCAACGAACTGTTGCGCGTAGTCTTCCCGCCGCTGGTGCTGATCGTCGCCGTTCTGGGGTCGATCCTTGGTGGCATCACCAACCCGACGCCCGCCGCGGCGCTGGGCGCGGCCGGTGCCATCATGCTGGCCGCCTACCGCAAGCTGGGGGACGAGAACCGCTCTCCGCGGATCATCCTGCTGTCGACGCTGGCGGTGATCGTGATGATCCTGATCGGCATCAACTTCGATCTGCGCATCAACACGGATTCCGTATCGGTCGAAAGCTGGATCGCCTTCGTCTTTGCCTATGCGGCCTATCTCTATGCGCTTTTCGGGCTGTTGTTCTCGTGCTGGGTGCTGTTCCGCTCGGGCGTGCTGACCCCGGCGGTGCGGGAGACGGCGAAGGTGACCTCGATGGTCTTCACCATCCTGATCGCCTCGCAACTGCTGAACCTCGTGGTGATCTCCTTCGGCGGCGAACACTACATCCAGCAGTTCCTGAAAAGCTTCGACGACGTGCGGACGGTCTTCCTGATCGTGATGCTGGTGCTTTTCGTGCTGGGCTTCGTGCTCGACTTCCTCGAGATCATCTACATCGTCGTGCCCATCGTCGGGCCGGTGATCTACGGCGCCCATTTCGATCCGAAGTGGGTGACCATCATGATCGCGGTGAACTTGCAGACCTCCTTCCTGACGCCGCCCTTCGGCTTTGCGCTGTTCTACCTGCGCGGCGTGGCCCCCAAGGAGGTCACGACCGGGCACATTTACCGCGGCGTGATCCCCTTCGTGCTGATCCAGGTGGTCGGGCTGGCGCTGCTGGCGAGCTTCCCGAGCATCGTGACCTTTGTGCCGGCCCTGCTGAACTGAGGCAGGCCAGCCATTGAATGCGAGGACGCGCGCCGGAGAGATCCGGCGCGCGTTTCGCGCTTCAGCGAGGGGGCAGGGGCGGGAACGCAGTCGTTCAGCCTCGCCGACGGGCAGCGGCGCGGAAGGGCGGTTCTCCGGGAACCATGCAGGAAGGAAGGCCGAAGGGGCTGCATGGCCGCCGGGTTCGCGGCCCGGCCCATCACCAACAGCCCCGGGCAGGGTATCGCCTGCTTGCGCGGGGACCGCTGCGGCAGGGCTGACGTCTGTTCGGCAGGGCTGGGACGGGCGGTCAGCCGTGGCCGTCGGGAAAGGTGATATTGGCCACCTGTTCGGCAATCGGGTCCGTCGAAAGCGGGTGCGTTCCGGTCGAGAAGGCCTCGGGGTTCCGCAGGCTTTCCCAGGCGCCCTTGCGGTAGATTTCCAGCCCCGAGAACTGCGCCTTGTAGCCCATCTTGTCGCTGCCCGGCACCCAGTAGCCAAGGTAGACATAGGGCAGACCGGCCTCGCGCGCGATCTGCACGTGGTCGAGGATCATCCATGTCCCAAGCGACCGCGAGGCGAGCTCGGGCTCGTAGAAGGAATAGACCATCGACAGCCCGTCATCGAGCATGTCGGTCAGGCAAACCGCGATCAGGTCGTCGCTTTCGCGGTCGAGGTATTCGATGACCCGGCTGCGGATCGGGGTTTCCTCGATCATGGCCGCGAATTCGAAGACATCCATATCCGCCATGCCGCCGTCCGCGTGGCGCTTGTCGAGGTAGCGGCGGAACAGGCTGTATTGTTCCTCGGTGGCCCATGGGCTGGTGGCGCGCCGCTCGAACCGGGCGTTGCGCTTCATGGCGCGGCGCTGCGAGCGTGTGGGTTCGAACCGCGACACGTCGATCCGGGCGGACAGGCAGGCGGCGCAATCGGCGCAGGAGGGTCGGTAAAGCACGTTCTGCGACCGGCGGAACCCCTGCTTGGAGAGCGAGTCGTTCAGCCTCTGCGCGCCGTCGCCCTGCAGGGCGGTGAACAGCTTCCGTTCCATCCGGCCCTCGAGGTAGGGGCAGGGCTGTGGGGCCGTCACGTAGAACTGCGGGGCAAGGGGCAGCGAATGGCGCATGGGGGAGGGTACTCACGGGCGATTTAACGAAAAGGTAACAACGTTACCGTGACCCGCCAAGCCCTCGAATCATGACACCGGCGCCTGGGCGCCGGTTTTCATGGGTTTTGGTAAAGGCTGCCTTGTGTCAGGCGGTCAGGAGGTCGACCGGCGGTTGAGCATCACGGTGCCCAGCACCATGTCCGTCAGGCCCTGGCCGCGCTCTGACAGGGCCATGAAGCCCATGGAGACGACCTGCACGATGAAGACAGACATCGAGAGGTAATAGCCCAGCACATGCAGGGCGGCCTGTCCGCCGTCCAGCTTCTGGCCCCATGCGTCGCGCAGCTCGATCGACATCAGGCGCATGCCCCATGTGGCAGAGCCCCGCGAGAGCGTCAGCCAGCGATACAGGAACCCCACGGCGAGGACGATCATCGGCATGACAAAGACACCGACGATCGAGATCAGCGTGATGAAAGTGCCGATGGTCCAGACGACCGAGACGTCGATGACCCATGCGACGGCGCGCTTGACGGTTACGCCCGAGTAGAAATCCGCCTGCCGGTCGGGGCAGGGCAGGTGGTCGATAGTGGGGTCGCTGAACATGCGTCGGGTCCTTCGGGTTCGCGGCAATCGGTTTGGCGGTGAATGGCGGGATTTTAGCATCCCGGAGCCTGTCCGGGAAAGCCCCGGCCCAGGCGCCGACGGGCGCACGGGCAGGGGAGCGCCGCCCCGAGGGGCGGCGGCAGCGGGCGTCAGGCCCCGGCGGGTTCCGAGACGTCCTTCATCCGCTTTTCGCGGTCGTCCATGAACTGGTCGAACTCGGCCTTGTCCTTGGCTTCGCGCAGGCGCTTGAGGAAGTCCTCGAAGGCGCCCTGTTCTTCCTCCAGGCGGCGCAGGGTTTCGGCCTTGTAGGCGTCGAAGGCCATGTTGCCCGAGGGTTTCATCGCCGCCCAGGCGGCATGGGTGTTTTGGCGCGTGTGGCTGCGGCAGGATTTTCCGAACATGCGTTTGCTCCAGATCATGTAGGCCAGAAGGCCAAGGCCGATTGGCCAGAAGAGGATGAACCCGAGGACCGTGGCCGCGATCCAGGCACCTTTGCCCTTGTGGTCCAGCCAAGCCTCGGCCCGGGTCAGCCAGCCGGCATTGGCGGGCAGGTGGGACGTGTAAGCGGCGGTGGTCATGTCTCTCTCTCCGTTGAGGTTGGTATGTGAATGCTTTTCACATTACGGGAGATCGGGATTGCCCGAGGGTCTTTCAAGGGTTCATGTGAACGTTTTTTACATTTTCCGGAAACATCGTTTTTTTGTAGATACTTGCGCGATGATCGGCGTCTGGAATTTTGAGTATTTTAACAGAGAAGAAGCAGGGGGTGCTCCGGCTCTTCTCCCTTACTCGGTGAAATCTGCCGGTTCGGCACCGGTCAGGGCGGGCAGCGCCTTGGGATCCAGCGGGAAGACGTGGCGCGGTGTGCCAGCGGCGGCCCAGATGGCGTCGAAGTCCAAGAGCCGCGGATCGAGCCACGCGCGGATCGGGTTCAGGTGGCCGACCGGAGAGACCCCGCCGATGGCAAAGCCGGTCTGCGCGCGGATCAGGGCGGCGTCGGCCTTGCCCAGCGGCTCGCCCGCGAGCGCCGTGGCCTTGTCGGCGCAGACCCTGTTGCCGCCCGCGGTCAGGAACAGCACCGCGTCGCCGGTGTGCTCGGCGCGGAAGATGATCGACTTGGCGATCTGGTCGAGGTGACAGCCGACGCTGTCGGCGGCCTCCTGCGCGGTGCGGGCCTGGCCGACTTCGCGGATCTCGGCGGGCAGGCTGGCGGCTTCGAGGGCGGCGCGCACGCGCTTGAGGCTTTTGGACATCGGGTCTTTCCTAGCTGAAGTGACGGGTGAGGCGCCTTGAAAGGCGGCTTTCGAACCCTGCGATGCGGGGTTCGGTCGCGGTTTCGGCCCTGTGGAGCGCGGCCATGGCAAAGCGGGCGCGTGGGGCGACGGGGCGGATCACGCCCCATTTCAGCGCCTTGTGCACCGGCTGGCGGGCAATGACGCGGTCGTACCACCAGGGCGCGCCCAGCGTGGTGATCGCCATGACGCGGGTCAGGTTGGTCAGGCGCGGTACCATGGCGCCGCCCCCGGGCGCGTGGTCATAGGCCACGCCGGGCAGAAAGCTGCGGTCGATCCAGCCTTTGAGGATCGCAGGCAGGCCGAACCACCACGTCGGGAAGACCAGCACGAGGCCCTCGACCCCGGCCAGCCCGGCGCGATCCTCGAACGGCGCACCGTAATAGCGCGCGCGCTCGCTGGAGGTCAGCGCTGGCGCGAAGCCCTCGGCATAGAGGTCCGTCACGGCGAGGTCGTGGCCCATCGCCCTCAGTTGCGCGCCGACATGGCCTGCGAGGCGGGCGTTCAGGCTGTCTTGCAGCGGGTGCGCAAGGATCAGGCGGATCTTCATGCCGCTTTGTGGCAGAGCCATGCGGGCTTGCCAAGCGGGCGGCCGCGTGGCCATCTGCGCGCCATGAGACTGACCGATCACATCACCCGCACGCCCTTTGCCTTCGACACCGACCGGGGGGCAGAGGCGCGGGCCGCCGCGCCTTTCGCCTCTGGCCCGCTGGCCGATCTGCTGGAGGGGACGGGCGGCTCCAGCCCCTATCTGCTGGGGTTGATCCAGCGCGAGGCGGACTGGCTGGAAGGCGCGGTCGAGGATATGGACGGCGCGCTTGCGGCGCTGTTCGAGGGGCTGGAGGGTGCCGGCGATCTGCCCGTGGCGCTGCGGCAGGCCAAGCGGCGGGTGGCGCTGCTGACCGCGCTTGGCGACCTTGGCGGCGCCTGGCCGCTGGAGCGGGTGACCGGCACGCTGACGGATTTCGCCGACGTGGCCGTGGGTCTGGCGCTGCGGGCCGCCGTCGCGCAGGAGGTGAAGCGCGGCAAGCTGCCCGGCGCCGACGACAGCGCGGTGGAGCAGGCCGGGGGTATCGCCGTCTTCGCCATGGGCAAGATGGGCGCGCACGAACTGAACTACAGCAGCGACATCGACCTGATCTGCCTCTTCGACGAAACCCGCTATGACCGCGACGATTATCACGATGCGCGCGCCAGTCTTGTCCGGGCGACGCGCAGGATGGCGGCCACGCTGAACGACCTGACCGGCGACGGCTATGTCTTTCGCACCGACCTGCGGCTGCGGCCCGATCCCGCCGTCACGCCGGTCTGCATGGCGATGGAGGCGGCGGAACGCTACTACGAAAGCCTTGGGCGGACGTGGGAGCGGGCGGCCTATATCAAGGCGCGTGTCTGCGCCGGGGATTTCGCCGCCGGAGAGCGCTTTCTGACCGCGCTGCGCCCCTTCGTCTGGCGGCGGCATCTGGATTTCGCCGCCATTCAGGACGCCCACGATATGCGGCTGAAGATCCGCGAGCACAAGGGGCGGCACGGGCGCATCGCGCTGCCGGGCCACAACATGAAGCTGGGCCGCGGCGGCATCCGCGAGATCGAGTTCTTCACCCAGACCCGCCAGTTGATCGCGGGTGGACGCGACCCGGACCTGCGGGCGCGCGGCACCGTCGAGGGGCTGGCGCGGCTGACCGAGAAGGGCTGGCTGCCCGGCGATGTCTCGGACAAGCTGGCGGAGCATTACCGTGCCCACCGCGAGGTGGAGCACCGCGTGCAGATGGTCAACGACGCGCAGACCCATACGCTGCCCGAGGCGCCCGAGGGCATGGCGCGGCTGGCCTGCCTCATGGGGGTAGAGCTGGACCCCTGGCAGAAGGAACTGCGCGCGCGGTTGACCGAGGTGCATGAGCTGACCGAGGGGTTCTTCGCCCCCGATGCGCGCGGCAGCGTCGAGACGCCCGAGGTCTTCGAGAACAGCGAGTTGCCCTCGCGCTGGCCGACCTATCCCTGTCTGCGTTCGTCGCGCGCGGTGGAGATCTTCAAGCGGCTGAAGCCCGAGATCCTGCGCCGTCTGGCAGAGGCGGCGCGGCCCGAAGAGGCGCTGACCGCCTTCGACGGCTTCCTGTCGCGGCTGCCCGCCGGGGTGCAGGTCTTTTCGCTGCTGGATTCGAACGCGCAGCTGCTGGACCTGCTGGCGGATATCGCCGGGACCTCGCCGGATCTGGCGCATTACCTTGCGCGCAATGCCTCGGTCTTCGATGCGGTGATCGCGGGGGATTTCTTCGCGCCCTGGCCGGGCCGGGTGGCGCTGACGGAGGCGCTGCGCGACAGGCTGGCGCAAGAGACCGATTACGAGACCCGGCTGGACCAGGCGCGGCGCTGGCAGAAGGACTGGCACTTCCGCATCGGCGTGCATCTGCTGCGTGGCCTGATGGAGACCGAGGAGGCGGGCGCCGCCTATGCCGATCTGGCCGAGGCGGTTCTGGCGGCGCTCTGGCCCGTGGTGCAGGAGGAATTCGCGACCAAGCACGGCGCGGCGCCGGGGCGCGGGGCGGTGGTGCTGGGGATGGGCTCGCTGGGCTCTGCCCGTCTGCACGCGCGGTCGGACCTCGACCTGATCGTGATCTACGATCCGGACGGGGTCGAGGCCTCGGAGGGGCGGCGTCCCTTGCCCGCGCGCACCTATTATGCGCGGCTGACGCAGGCGTTGATCACCGCCATGACCGCGCCCATGGCCGAGGGGCGGCTTTACGAGGTCGACATGCGGCTGCGGCCCTCGGGCAACCAGGGGCCGGTCGCGACCTCGCTGGAGGCCTTCACCAGCTACCAGCGCACCGAGGCTTGGGTCTGGGAGCATCTGGCCCTGACGCGGGCCCGGGTGCTGGCGGGCCCGCCGGCGCTTGGCGAGGAGGTCGAGGCCTTCCGGCGCGAGATCCTTGGCCAGCCGCGGGAGCGGGCCGAGATCCTGACGGCGCTGGCCGGGATGCGGCGGCGGATCGCCGCGGCGAAGGGCAAGGGCGATCCCTGGGATGCCAAGATCGGACGCGGGCGGATGCAGGAGATCGAGTTGCTGGCGCAAAGCGCATCCCTGCTGTCGGGCAAGGCGGTGCGGCAGGTGCCGCGCGCGCTGCGCGGGGCGGCATGGATCGAGGCGGAGGATCGCGAAACGCTGGTTGCGGCCTATGCGCTGTGCGCGTCCGTGCAGACCGGGGCGCAGCTTCTGAGCGATGCGGCGCTGGACCCGGAGCGGCTGGGCGCCGGGGGGCGGGCCCTGATGGAACGGCTGGGCGGCGTGTCGCCCTTCGACGGCCTTCTGCCGGAACTGGAGCAGCGCACGACGGCGGCGGCGGCGATCCTCGACAGGATTTTGCCGGAGGAACGGGGTGCGGACGCGTATGAAGGGTGATGCCTTTGATGCCAAGGGGCTGATCGCAGAGGCCTACCGGATCGAGGGGATCGGGCCGGGGGAATGCCGGTCGATCTTTCTGGACTGGGCCCTGTCGCTGCCCGCCGATGTCGATCAGGCTGCGGCGCTGCGCGCGCTGCTGGAGCGTCACGGGGTCGAGGGGCACCCGATGACGGCGGTCCTGCGCGAGGCGACACTGCCGATGCAGGGCGGGCGCCGTGGCGGCTGGCGTGGGCGCCGGCCGCCGGAGCACTGAGGCCGCATCCGGCGGGGGCGGAAATTTCCAAAATTTCCGGGCCGTTTTCCGGGTCGGAAAACGCGCGGGCCTCAGGGGCGGGGCAGGGCGGCGGCCTCGGCGGCCAGTCTCTCGATGGCGCCCCAGTCGCCGGAAGTCACCCGGTCCTTGGGGGCGACCCAGCTGCCGCCGCAGCACATCACGTTGGGCAGTGACAGGTAGTCGGCGACGTTGGCCATGCTGACGCCGCCGGTAGGGCAGAATTTCACCTGCGGGATCGGGGCGCCGATGGCCTTGAGCGCCGGTGCGCCGCCATTGGCCTCGGCGGGAAAGAACTTCTGCACGGTGTAGCCGCGTTCCAGCAGGCGCATCACCTCGGAGGAGGTGGCGGCGCCGGGCAGCAGCGGCAGGCCCGCCTCTTCGCAGGCCGAGAGCACCGTGTCGGTCGCGCCCGGCGAGACGCCGAATTTCGCGCCCGCGTCCACGGCGTTCTGCACGTCCTTGGGCGTGAGCAGTGTCCCGGCGCCGACGACGCCGCCCTCGACTTTTGCCATCTCGCGGATCACGTCCAGTGCGGCGGGGGTGCGCAGGGTCACTTCGAGCACCGGCAGGCCACCCTTGACCAGCGCCTTCGCCAGACCCTCGGCCTGCGCTGCGTCATCGACGACCAGAACCGGGATCACCGGGGCGAGGCGGCAGAGTTTCTCGGCCTCGGCGGAGGCGGCTTCGGGGGTGATCATGGGCGGGCCTTTGCGTTGCTTGGCCGGGGGCGGGAGCCTCCGGCGGGGATATTTAGGGACAGAAGAAACCAGGTGGGTCGCTTGGGGATTCGGCGTCACACCACCACGGCGGCGCCATTGGACGCAAGGCCCACGTTCTGGCGGAAGGCGGCGAAAAGCTCGCGGCCGACGCCGTGGCCGTTGCCGGAGAGGTCGGCGGTGGCGGGGTCGCGGCTGTCGAAATCGGGCGCGAGGCATTCGATGGTGCCCGCCGTGGCATCGACGCGGATCACGTCGCCGTCGCGGACGCGGGCGAGCGGGCCGCCGTGCGCCGCCTCGGGCGAGACGTGGATGGCGGCGGGGACCTTGCCCGAGGCCCCCGACATGCGGCCATCGGTGACGAGCGCCACCTTCAGCCCGCGGTCCTGAAGCACTGCGAGGGTGGGGGTCAGGCCGTGCAGTTCGGGCATGCCGTTGGACGAGGGTCCCTGAAAGCGGACGACGACCACGGTGTCCTCGGTGAATTCCCCGGCCTTGAAGGCGGTCTTGACGGCCTCCTGATCCTGAAACACGCGGGCCTTGGCCTCGATCACATGGCGCTCGGGCGCGACGGCGGAGACCTTGATCATGCCGTGGCCGAGGTTGCCGTGCAGTTGTTTCAGCCCGCCGGTCTTCTGGAAGGGATCGCTGGTGGGGCGCAGGATGCGGTCGTTCTGCGTGTTGCGGTCGGCCTCGACCCAAGTCAGGCGGCCATCCAGAACCTTGGGTTCCTGCGTGTAGCGGCTGAGCCCGTCGCCCGCCACGGTGGAGACGTCATCGTGCAGCAGGCCCGCCTCCAGCAGGTTGGCCATCATGTATTGCAGCCCGCCCGCTGCGTGGAAATGGTTCACGTCCGCCAGCCCGTTCGGATAGACCTTGGCCATCAGCGGCGTCACCGAGGAGATCTCGTCGAAGTCCTCAAGCTCCAGCGCGATCCCGGCGGCGCGGGCCATGGCGGGCATGTGCAGCACGAGGTTGGTCGAGCCGCCCGTCGCCATCAGGCCGACCATGCCGTTGACGAAAGCCTTGGCGTCGAGGATCTCGGACACCGGGCGGTAGTCGTTGCCGAGGTTGGTGATCTGCAGCGCCCGTTCCGTGCCTGCCACGGTCAGCGCGTCGCGCAGCGGCGTGTTCGGGTTCACGAAGGAGGCCCCGGGCAGGTGCAGCCCCATGAATTCCATCAGCATCTGGTTGGAGTTCGCGGTGCCGTAGAAGGTGCAGGTGCCAGGCGAGTGATAAGAGGCCATCTCGGCCTTCATCAATTCGTCGCGCCCGATCTCTCCGGTGGCGAACTGCTGGCGGACCTTGGCCTTTTCGTCGTTGGGCAGGCCCGAGGGCATCGGACCGGCGGGCAGGAAGATGCCGGGGATGTAGCCGAAGGTGGCCGCCGCGATCACCAGCCCGGGCACGATCTTGTCGCAGACGCCGAGGTAGACGGCGGCGTCGAAGGTGTTGTGGCTGAGGCTGACACCGGCGGCCAGCGCGATCACGTCGCGGGAAAACAGCGAAAGCTCCATCCCGACCTGACCCTGCGTGACGCCGTCGCACATGGCCGGAACACCGCCCGCCACCTGCGCGGTGCCGCCGGCGGCGCGCGCGGTGTCGCGGATCAGCTGCGGAAAGCGCTCGAAGGGCTGGTGCGCCGAGAGCATGTCGTTGTAGGCGGTGACGATGCCGATGTTGGGCGCCTGACCGGTGGCGAGCGCGTCCTGATCGGCGCCCATGGCGGCATAGGCATGGGCCTGGTTGCCGCAGGTCAGGTGGGCGCGGCGCGGGCCCTCGTCGGCGGCGCGGCGCATCCGGTCGAGGTAGGTGTCGCGCATCTGGTGCGACCGTTCTTCGATGCGATCCGTCACGCGGGCGATGGTGTCGTTGAGCGCCATGGGGGCCTCCGATCCTGCAAGCTGGCTTGTCGGCAACCTAATCCTGTTAGCGGTAACAGTAAAGGGGCCGACAGACCGCAAGGCGCGGAAAAGCCCCGCCGCCCGGATGTCCTGCGCGGAAACCGGGCAGAGCGCGCGTGGGTGCTTTCCGCCGCGCGCGTTTGCGGCTATGGCGTGGGCCATGAGCACCCTGACCGACCGCCCCGTCCTGCGACTCCTGCCCAAAGCCAATGCCCGCGCGATCCGCCGCGGCGCGCCATGGGTCTTCGACAACGAACTGGTGATGGACCGCCGCACGCGCGGCATCGCCCCCGGCACCATCGCCACGCTGGTGGACCACGAGCGCGCCGAACTGGCGACCGTGGCCGTGAACCCGGCGTCCAAGATCGTGGCGCGGGTGCTGGACCGCGCGCAGGTCGAGATCGACACCGACTGGCTGAGCGCGCGCGTCGAGAAGGCGCTGTCGCTGCGCGAACGGGTCTATGGCGCGCCCTTCTACCGGCTGATCCACGCCGAGGCGGACGGTTTTCCGGGCCTGATCGTGGACCGCTTCGGCGACGTGCTGGTGGTGCAGCCCAACGCGGCATGGATCGACACGCTGCTGGATCCGCTGACCGCCGTTCTGGCGGCGGTGACCCGCTGCACTGTGGTGCTGAAGAACGCCTCTGGCCGGGGCCGCACGCTGGAGGGGCTGGACGATGCGGATGCCGTCCTGCTGGGGCAGGCGCCCACCGCGCCGGTGCCGGTCGAGATGAACGGCGCGACCTACATGGCGGACGTCGTGGGCGGCCAGAAGACCGGCCTTTTCTACGACCAGCGCGAGAACCAGGCCTTTGCCCAGCGGCTGGCGCAGGGGGCCTCGGTCGTCGACATCTTCAGCCATGTCGGCGGCTTCGGCCTCGCGGCGGCAGCGGGTGGCGCGAAAAGCGTGCTTTGCGTCGACAGTTCCGCCCCCGCGCTGGAACTTGCGACCAAGGGCGCCGAGGCCATGGCGCTGGGGGATCGCTTCGCCACGCGGCAGGGCGACGCCTTCGCCACGATGGAGGCGCTGGCGCAAGAGAACAAACGCTTCGACCTCGTGGTCTGCGACCCGCCCGCCTTCGCCCCGGCGAAACCAGCGCTGGAGAAGGGCCTGCGCGCCTATGAACGGGTCGCGCGGCTTGGGGCGGCGCTGGTCAAGGACGACGGCTACCTCGTGCTCTGTTCCTGTTCGCATGCTGCCGATCTCGCCAGCTTCACCGGCGCCTGCCTGCGCGGCATGGGACGCGCGGGGCGGCGGGCGACGCTGATCCACACCGGCTTTGCGGGCGCGGACCACCCGCAACTGCCTCAACTGGCGGAATCAGGTTACCTGAAGGCGCTGTTCTGCCGGCTGTGAAGGTCCTGCTGGATACCTGCGTCCTGTACCCGACGGTGATGCGCGAGATGCTGCTGGGCGCGGCGGGGCAGGGGCTGTTCACCCCGCTCTGGTCCGCCCGCATCCTCGAGGAATGGGCGCTGGCGGCGCGCAAGATCGGCCCCGGGGGCGAGACGCAGGCCCGGGGCGAGATCGCCATGGCCGGCGCCAACTGGCCCAAGGCGCAGGTGACTTGGCCGCCCTCGCTGGAATCGCGGCTCTGGCTGCCGGACGCGAATGACGTGCATGTGCTGGCGGCGGCGGTGGCCGGGTCGGCGGATGTGATCGTGACGATGAACGCCAAGGATTTCCCGCGCAACCTGCTTGCCGAGGAAGGCCTGTCGCGCGTCGATCCCGACGCCTTCCTGCAAGGCTTGCACGAGGCCAACCCCGAGGCGCTGGCCCATGTGGCGGACCGGGTGCTGGCCGAGGCCCGGCGTCTGTCGGGTGAGGACTGGACCCGGCGCGCGCTGATGAAGAAGGCCCGCCTGCCACGCCTCGGCAAGGCGCTGGACCGGTAAAGACGGGGCACCAACCGTCCAGCGAAATGCGTGCCTAGGGACGGTTCGCGCTTCCTGTGGCGCGGCAGCGGGTTGTCGGCGCCGCCCCGGGCGTCTATCACGAAGAAAATCTGATGAATTCGGTCGGACTCCGTGACTGCACCAAAGACCTTACCGCGCCTGGAAATCCGCGATATCACCCGCAGCTTTGACGGCAAGCGGGTGGTGGATCGCGTCTCGCTGAGCATCGCGCCCGGCCAGGTCACCTGCCTGCTGGGGCCCTCCGGCTGCGGCAAATCCACGACGCTGCGCATGATCGCGGGCGTCGAGATGCAGGACAGCGGCACCATCCATGTCGACGGCCAGCTTGTCTGCGACACGGTCTTCCGGGTGCCGCCGGAACGGCGCTCGATCGGGCTGATGTTTCAGGACTTCGCCCTCTTCCCGCACCTTAGCGTGGGCGAGAACGTGGCCTTCGGGCTGAAGGGGGGCGGTGCTGACCGCAAGGCGCGGGCGCACAGGCTGCTCGACCGCGTCGGTCTGGCACATTTCATCGACGAGTTCCCGCACCAGCTTTCGGGCGGAGAGCAGCAGCGGGTGGCCCTGGCCCGCGCGCTGGCGCCCAGCCCGCGCATCATGCTGATGGACGAGCCCTTCTCGGGCCTCGACAACCGGTTGCGCGACGGCATCCGGGACGAGACGCTGGATCTGCTGAAGGAAGAGGGCGCGGGCGTCCTGCTGGTCACCCACGAACCCGAAGAGGCGATGCGCATGGCCGACGAGATCGCGCTGATGCGCGCGGGCCGGATCGTGCAGCGCGGCGCGCCCTATACGATCTACAACGCCCCCGCCGACCGCGACGCCATGGCCTTCTTCAGCGATATCAACATCGTGCGGGCCACGGCGCGGGGGGCGCTGGCGGATACGCCCTTCGGCCCCTTCCTGGCTCCGGGCGTGGCCGACGGCACCGAGGTCGAGATCGTCTTTCGCCCGCAGCATGTGGGCATCGACTTCGACCGCGGCGGCAGCGGTCCGCTGCCCACGGAACGGGCCGGCACGCCGGCGCGCGGCATCGTCGAACGGGCGCGTTTCATGGGGTCGGAAAGCCTGATAGAGTTCCGCATGGACCACGACGGCCAGATGCTGAAAGCGACCGTGCCCAATGTCTTCCTGCCGGAAAAGGGTCGTCCGCTGTGGCTGACGGTGCGGCGAGACCGCTGTTTCATCTTCCCCAGAGAGGGCGATAACCCTTCCAGAACAGTGTCCTAGCGGTCGTTCTTCAGGTTTTGCGCGAGCGCGCGCTCCAGCACGAAGACCCGGATCGCAGAGGCCAGCCCGACCCCGGGATCGCGGCCCGCGTCGATCTCGGCTGCCAGCGCGTTCAGCGGCTTGCCGTCCTCTGCGGCGATGCGCCGGAAGGCCCGCCAGAAGGCATCCTCCAGCGAGACGGACGTCCGGTGCCCCTGCAGGGTCAGCGAGTGCTTGACCGGGCGCGCGGTCATTCGCGCTCGTGCCCGTCCAGATCGCGCCGCGCCTTCTCGGCCCGCGCCTCTTCCAGCTGCTTCTCGGCCTTGCTGCGCCCGTGCTTGGCGGCATTCTCGTCGCCCGCGCGGCGCTTCTCGGCGCGGGCCTTCTGCTTGCGGAATCGGTTCAGGTTCACGGGCTGGGTCATGGGCTGAAATCTAGCCGAGGCCCGGTGGCAATTGCCATCCCCAAGAGACCCGCCGCCCGTCATCAATGGAAAAGGGGCGCCCCCTTTGCCGACAGGGCGCCCCTTTCGTCTTCTTTGGTCTGAAAATACCTCAGGCGCGCAGCGCGTGGGGGCAGAGCCCCCTCCCACCTCAGCCCCGCGCCTTGGGTCCGATCATCTCCTCGGGCCGCACCACGCGGTCGAAGGTCTCGGCGTCGACGAAGCCAAGCGCGATGGCCTCTTCCTTCAGCGTCGTGCCGTTCTTGTGCGCGGTCTTGGCGACCTTGGTGGCGTTGTCGTAGCCGATGGTGGGGGCCAGCGCCGTCACCAGCATCAGGCTCTCTTCCATCAGCTTCTGGATGCGCGGGCGATTGGCCTCGATGCCGTTCAGCATCCGCTGGGTGAAGCTGTCGGCCACGTCGCCAAGAAGCTGCATCGACTGCAGCAGGTTGTAGGCCATCATCGGGTTGTAGACGTTCAGCTCGAAGTGGCCCTGCGAACCGGCGAACTTGATCGCCGCGTCGTTGCCCATGACATGGGCCGCGACCTGGGTCATCGCCTCGGCCTGCGTCGGGTTGACCTTGCCCGGCATGATCGACGAACCCGGCTCGTTCTCCGGCAGGATCAGCTCGCCAAGGCCCGAGCGCGGGCCCGATCCGAGGAAGCGGATGTCGTTGGCAATCTTGTACATGGCACCGGCCACGGTCGCGAGCGCACCGGACATGAAGACCATGGCGTCATGGGCTGCCAGCGCCTCGAACTTGTTGGGCGCGGTGACGAAGGGCAGGCCGGTGATCTCGGCCATATGCGCGGCCACGGCCTCGCCCCAACCCTCGGTGGTGTTCAACCCGGTGCCGACCGCCGTGCCGCCCTGCGCCAGCTCGTAGATGCCCGGCAGGGCCTGCTCGATGCGCTTGATGCCGTTGCGGATCTGCATGGCGTAGCCCGAGAACTCCTGCCCCAGCGTCAGCGGGGTGGCGTCCTGCGTGTGGGTGCGGCCGATCTTGATGATGTCCTTGAACTCGGCGGCCTTCGCCTCCAGCCCCTCGGCCAGCACGGTCAGCCCCGGCAGCAGCACGTCGCGGGCCATCATGGCGGCGGCGATATGCATGGCGGTGGGGAAGGTGTCGTTGGACGACTGGCCCATGTTGCAGTGGTCGTTCGGGTGCACCGGGTCCTTCGATCCGATGGTGCCGCCCAGCATCTCGATCGCGCGGTTGGCGATGACCTCGTTGGCGTTCATGTTCGACTGGGTGCCCGACCCGGTCTGCCAGACCACCAGCGGGAAGTTGTCGTCGAACTTGCCCGCGACAACCTCTGCGGCGGCGGCGATGATCGCATCGGCCAGCTTCGCGTCCAGCGCGCCGGTGGCCTTGTTCTCCATCGCGCAGGCCTGCTTGATCACACCCAGCGCGCGGACGACGGCCACGGGCTGCTTTTCCCAGCCGATGGGGAAGTTCATGATCGAGCGCTGCGTCTGCGCGCCCCAATACTTGTCAGAGGGAACCTCGAGCGGGCCGAAGCTGTCGGTTTCGGTGCGGGTGTCGGTCATGACCTGTCTCCTCGGGTGAGTTCGGGACCCGTCTTACCCACCCGCCCGGAAAAGGCAATGTGTATGCGGTGGTATACGGGCGCTAACAGGCCGTAGTACTGCCCATTTTCACTATGATTTCGGGTGGTAGACCTCTGAAACGATGAACTGTCGCCCCGGTCGTGCCGCTATGGCCTCGTCCGAAGCCTCGGTCATGAACCGGGCCAAGCGCCGCATCGTGCCGCTTGCGAACCTCGCTCGCCCTTCCTCGTGCCAATAGCGGGCATCAACAAATGTCGTCGCGCATTTGCTGAGATCCTCGCGGAAGGTACCAGCCTCTGTTTGGGCATACCGGTCACTCAGCCATGCCCCGCGACCGTCCGGAAGCGCGTCGAACAGAGACAGGAGGTTGTGCCTATACATGCCCTTTAAACGGGCGACATCGGCGCCGAGACCCTTCAGCGAAAGTTCGCAGCTGAAGGAAAAGAGGACCAGCGCCGCGTCATCCTGCGGAATGGTGCCATCCGAACGCAGGCCGAGGTGATAGAACCCGCGCGCTCTTTCCAGAACAAATGGCTTTATTTGATCGTGCATGCCCGGAGTCTGTCGCGCGACCCGTCCGGGCGCAAGACAGAGCGTCCAAAACTGGGCACAGCCCTGCAAGTCTTGCGTATGGAGTTGCCCGCCGGAGCGGGCCTTTTACTTCCGGAACCGGTCGAGGCTGACGACTTCGGCATCGCGGTGCTGCGGCTCGGGCTTGCCACCCTCGGGGCCGTCCGGCGGCTCGGGACCGTCGTCATCCTCGTCGTCGTCCTCATCCTCCTGCGATTCGAAGCGCAGGCCGAATTCGACAGAGGGGTCCACGAAGGTCTTGATGGCGTCGTAGGGGATATACAGACGCTCGGGCGCGTCGCCGAAATTCAGCGTGATGCCAAAGCCTTCGTCCGTGACCTCGAGCCCGTCGAACCAGTGCTGCATGACCACCGTCATCTCGCCGGGATAGCGGTCCGACAGCCAGTCCGCCAGTTCGCTGTCCGGGTGGGCGGTGTCGAAGGTGATGAAGAAATGGTGGTCGCCGGGAAGCCCGTGGTCCTGCACGCCTGTCAGGACCTCCTGAATAAGGCCGCGCATGGCACGATGCATCAGTTTGCCATAGTCGATCCCGTCGGACATCTCGTCTTTCCTTGTTTCTCGGCGCCAGCATATTGGTTTTGGCGGCGAGGAAAAGGGCGGATTGTCAGAGGCTCCCGATTGCCCAGCCCGCCGCTGCGCAAAGCGGCAGCACCAGCGGCACGCCGCGCTTCAGCGGCCCCAGGAGCCCCCAGGCAAGCGCGATCAGCGGCAGGGCCTGCCAGCGCAGGCTGTCGAGGACGGGCCAGTCCGGGCCAAGGGGCTGCGCGCGTGTTTCGGCAAAAAGCGTGTGCAGCGCGAACCACAGCGACAGGTTGGCGATGACCCCCACCACCGCCGCGGTGATCGCCGCCAGCGCGGCGCGCAGGCGCGGACGTGCGGTCAGCGCTTCGACATGTGGCGCGCCCGCGAAGATCCACAGGAAGCAGGGCAAGAAGGTCATCCAGAGCGTCAGCGCCCCGGCGGCCAGCCCGAACCAGAGCCCGCCCGCCTGATGCCCCGCCAGCTGGCCGACGAATTGCGTCACGAGCATCAGCGGCCCGGGCGTCGTCTCGGCCAGACCCAGCGCGTCGACCATCTGCGCCGCGTCCAGCCAGTGGCGTGTCTCGACCACCTCCTGCGCCATCCAGGCCAGCACCGCGTAGGCGCCGCCGAAGGTCAGCACCGCCAGCTTGGCGAAGAAGGCGGCAAGGTCGAACAGCAGCGCCTGCCCGGTCAGATGCAGGATCGGCAGGGGGGCCAGCCACAGCCCGGCCCAAAAGAGCAGCGTGGTGGGTTTCGTGGGGGTGCCGTGATGCGGCTCTGGCGCCACGTCCTGCGCGGGCGGTGGACGCAGGGCACCCCAGAGCGCCGCGAACCCGATGATCAGCGGAAAGGGCAGCCCGGCCAGGAAAAGCGCGGCGAAGGACAGCGCCGCAAGGGCAAGATCGGCCGGACCCTTCAGCGCCTTGGCGGAGAGCCGCAGCAGCGCCTGCGCGACGATGACGATGACCGCCGCCTTGACCCCCAGCAGAAGCGACGCGGTCTCGGGCCGCGTGCCATGCGCGGCATAAAGCGCCGTAAGGACGGCAATGACCAGCGCGCCGGGCAGGGTGAAGAGCGTGCCGGCGATCAGCCCGCCGGGGATGCCGCGCAGGCGCCAGCCGATGTAGGTGGCCAGCTGCATGGCCTCTGGCCCGGGCAGCAGCATGCAGAAGCTGAGGCCGCGCAGGAACTGCTCTTCACTCAGCCAGCCGCGGCGTTCCACCGTCTCGCGGTGCATCAGGGCGATCTGCGCCGCCGGGCCGCCGAAGGACAGAAGGCCGGTGCGCAGGAAGACGCGGACTAGGAGGGTGCGGTCGGTCATGCTGCCGGATTAGGGGGGCTTTGTGACGGCGGCAAGACGGTCGGGGCCGGGCGGCGGGTGCTGTCAGCGGTCCGGCCAATGGTTGAGGATCAGCCAGGCCGCGGGCAGCGCCTCGAGCAGGAACCAGACGGCGGCCTTGGGTTGCGGCGGTTTGTCCAGGATCATCGAGATCCCGCGCCCGGTCGCGGCCCCGGCATAGGCCACGCCCAGCATGGCATAGGCGAAGCCCGCGCCGCTGATAAGGCAGGTCAGCGCCATGGCGACAAAGAGCCCGCCAGCAGAGGCGCGCAGTTCGGACAGGCCCATGGTCGATTGCGTCGGCGCCAGATCCAGCGCCTTGGCGGCATAGCGGGGCGCGACAAAGCCGATGGCGCCGAAGGCCAGGGTGAGCAGGGCGATGAGGATGTCGATCATGGGGGCTCCGGGCCGGTTTCCGCAGAGCTAGCGGGCGGTCGGGCCGGGTCAACGACGGCGGGGCGCGGCGGGGCATGCCGGTTGTGGCCCATGGTGCGGAATGGGCGCCGTGTGCGCGGCTTGGCGGGAGGGGCCAAAGCCAAGGGGTGCGGCGGCCCTGATCTCGCGCAGGGGTATGTCTCGCGGGATGGCTGAGTGGGGAGGCCTGACAGGGGGAGTAGTAGTGCAGGCTTCTGTTGCCAGGTGCCTGCGAACCCCGCCTTACGCTGCTAGGCGCAAGGACTTAGATTTCGGTATTCCCAACTGCTTACGCAGCGAGGGCAACCGGAGCACGATTGTTGTTGGCAATTGTACTTTGTGAACCGATAACGGTGGTATCTCACCGGGACAAAGCCACGTCTTTACACGTTCGTCGATCCTGTTTCGGCCCCATGATCCCCCAACAAGAGATATATGGTGGAGCCGCCGGGTACCGCCCCCGGGTCCGATCCGCTTATTTCACGCACGTTTATGCCCATAGTCCCTTGCGGGACATTCCTAATATAGGGGCGCGGCGGCGGCTTGCAAAGGGGCGAAGTGCTCCCGGCGGGTCCGAAATCTTTCAAAGATTTCGGACCGGTTTCTTTGAAAGAAACCGGCGCCCCCTCAGCCGATGCGGCGGATCGGGGCAGCGTTGCAGAAGATCACCACCTGACCGGCGTTCTCATAGGCGCGATAGCCGCGCCGCGTCACTTCCTGCCGGAAGGCCTCGATCCCGACGAAACGCTCGATATCGCGCAGCTTGCGCCGGATCACCGCGCCGTCGCGCGCGGCCTTCGAGGCGAAGAGATCGTTCAGCCAGTGTTCCGGCGTGAGAGGGGACAGGGGAGTCATGCCGCAACCCTGCCGCATCACGGTTAAGCGCGGGTTAAGAGACGCCGAGGCCCAGCCCTTGCAGGTGGCTTTCCACGGCGCTTTGCCATCGCTGCCGCAGGTCCGCGTTCGGGTGGTGCCGCAGGCCCATGGCGCGCAGGCGGTCGTAGCGCTCCGAGGTCTCGGGGCCGAAGGTCTGCGACACTTTCGGATGCCAGTAGGCCAGCGCCGCCCCGACCGTGCCCCGCGCGGTCTTGGCCAGCCGCTCCAGCCCTTCGAGCCCAAGTTCCAGATGGCGCCTTTCGCGCGGCAGCAACTCGCGCAGGACCTCTGCCAGCGGGGAATAGGACGCAAGGGCCATCTCTTCGAGGTGGATCACCGAGGCTGTGCCCATCAGCACGTTCATGGTCACCGCGTCGGCCCAGCCCTCCAGCGGGTAATGGAAGACCGAGAGCCGCATGTCGCCGCCGTGGCGCCGCGCGCCGATATCCTCGTCCCGCCTCACGCGCGCGGCCCAGTCATGCGCCGCGTTGTAGCGGCTGACATCGGTGCCGAACTCAGCCATCAGTGCCAGCACGCGCTCGGCGTGGTCGGCCTTTTCCAGGGTGATGCGGCTGGCGGCGATGCGCTCCTTGATGCCGGGGGCCTTGTTGATCGCATCCGCGAAACCCGCCGACCCGGCCAGCGCACTGTCCACGAAGGAGGACATCAGCCGCATCAGCTCGGCCCGGTATCGCGGCGGGACGTTCTCGGGCGAGGTCAGCTTGCCGCCCTGCGCGAGGTAGTCGGCCAGCGCCATCGTGTCGGCCTGTGTCGTCATGGCGTGATCCCCCTGACTGCGGGGCGGGCAGCTCGGCAACCGCGTTCCGCCCGCCTCGCGCCCTTGGCGCGGTCATGCGTCGACTTGCCCTTGGCGCGATCCTGCAACGCAGCGCCCGTGGCACGGTCCTGCGTCGGCATACCCTTATGTGTCGTCGTGCCCGTGGGGGCGTCATTCGTCATAGCTGAGTACCACCCTGTCCGAGACCGGCACCGCCTGACAGGACAGCACGTAGCCCGCACGCACCTCGTAGTCTTCCAGCGCGTGGTTGGTTTCCATCTCCATCTCGCCCTCCAGCACCTTGGCGCGGCAGGTCGAGCAGACGCCGGCCTTGCAGGAAAACGGCGCGTCCATATGGGCCGAGATGGCGGCATCGAGTATCGCAGTGCCATCCTTTGCCATGGTGAAATTTCGCGTCGTGCCGTCCAGCGTGACAGAGACCTCGCAGGTGTTGGCCCCGGCCTTCTCTTGCCGCGACACGGCTTTCTTCTTCGCGCGGCCCGGCTGAGAGGAGGCGAAGAGCTCGAACTTGATCTGACCGTCCGTCAGCCCGTGCTTGCGCAGGCCCTCGGCGATGGTCAGCATCATCGGCTCAGGCCCGCAGATGAAGGCCGTGTCGATGCTGTCGGCGTCGATCCAGTGGCGAAACAGCGCGTCCATCTTTTCGGCGTCGATGCGCCCGGTGAAGAGGTCGATGTCCTGCGCCTCCGTCTCCAGCACATGGATGACCGAGAAGCGCCCCAAGTGCTCGTTCTTCAGATCCTCCAGCGCCTCTCGGAACATGATGGAGCCGGTCTGCCGGTTGGCATAGACCAGCGTGAAGCGGCTCTGCGGTTCGCGCGACAGCGTGGTCTTGATGATCGACAGAAGTGGCGTGATGCCCGAGCCGCCCGCGAAGCCCAGGTAGCCGCGCGCGGTGGAGGCGTCGAGCGCGGTGTGGAACTTGCCCATGGGCGGCATGGCGTCCAGCACCGCGCCGGGGGTCAGCGCCTCGTTGGCCCATGTGCTGAAGGCGCCGCCGTCGACGCGCTTGATCCCGACCTTCAGGCAGCCCTCGTCGAGGCCCGCGCAGATCGAATAGCTGCGCCGCAACTCCGCGCCGTCGAAGGCGCGGCGGAAGGTCAGGTACTGCCCTTGGGTGAAGGCGAAAGCGTCGCGGTCCTCGTCCCGGGGCCGCAGGGTCACCACGACCGCGTCGCGGGTCTCGCGCTGGACATCGGTGACGTCGAGGGGGTGGAAACGGGGCATCTCGGGTCTTCCCTCAGTGGCACTTGAAGTAGTCGAAGGGTTCAAGGCAATCCGTGCAACGGTAGGCCGCCTTGCAGGGGGTAGAGCCGTGCTGGCTGATCTTCTCCGTCGCGCCCGATCCGCAGCGCGGGCAGGGGACCGTCAGGTTGGATTGCCCCGACAGGCGGCGAGCGCGGGCGGCCATCGGCCCGTCCGGCGCGGTGCCGTCGATGGGCGGCGCGATGCCGTAGGCGCGAAGCTTGTCGCGGCCTTCTGCGCTGATCCAGTCGGACGTCCACGGCGGCGAAAGGCGGCGTTCGAGGCGCAGCGCCTCGACCCCCTCGGCGCGCAGCTTGTCCTCGATCATCAGGTCGATCACGGCGGTGGCGGGGCAGCCCGAGTAGGTCGGCGTGACGGCGACCACCAGCGTCTCGCCCTCGTAGGCCACGTCGCGTACGATACCGAGGTCGGTGACCGCGATCACCGGGATTTCGGGGTCCGGGACCTCTGCCAGCCAGTCCCAGACCTGTGACACGGGGGCGAGGGTGGTCACCATGTGGCGTCCGGGTAGGCGCGCTGCAGGAACTGCATCTCGGCCAGCAGGAAGCCGAGGTGTTCCGTGTGCCGCCCGGTCTTGCCGCCGGTGTGCACGTCCATGCGGGTCTCGGGCGGGGTCAATGTCGCCTCGTCCAGCACGTCGCCCACAAGCGCCTGCCAGTCGGGCAGGATGGCCTCGGGCAGGGGGGCGATGCCCGCCTCGGCCAGGGCCTTGTCGATGCCGTCGGTGACGAACAACTCGCCCGCGTAGGGCCAGAGCGCGTCCAGCGCCGCCTGCATCCGGGCATGGCTTTCACCGGTCCCGTCGCCCAGCCGCACCACGAGGTCCGAGGTCCGCTCGACCTGATACGACACCTCTTTCAGCGCCTTTGCGGCGATCTCGGCCACGCGCGGGCTGGAGGAGCCGGTCAGTGCCTTCAGCACCAGCCAGTGCCATGCGTCGAAGAGAAAGGCGCGCATCAGCGTGTGGCCGATGTCGCCGTTGGGCAGTTCCACCAGCTTGGGGTTGCGGTACTTCAGCGCGTCACGGCAGAACGCCAGCCGGTCTGCATCGCGGCCCGCGTCCTCGACCTCGGCGGCCAGCGCCAGCCACATCTGCGCGTGGCCGATCAGGTCCAGCGCGGTGTTGGCGACGGCGATGTCCTCTTCGAGGATCGGCGCATGGCCGCACCATTCCGACAGCCGGTGGCCCTGGATCAGGGTGGCGTCGCCCATGCGGCAGAGCCAGTCGAAGAAGGCGGGCTTCAGGTCCACGTCCGTCATATGCGGGTCCGAGGGGCGGGCCTGCTCGGCGGCGAGGCGCTGGGCCTCGGGGGTCATGACATCGGGCAGCGAGGGCATCACATGTGGCCCACTTCGTCGGGGATGTCGTAGAAGGTCGGGTGGCGGTAGACCTTGCTTTCGGCCGGATCGAAGAGCGGCCCCTTGTCCGAGGGCTTCGAGGCGGTGATCTGCGCCGAGGGCACGACCCAGATCGAGACGCCCTCTTTCCGGCGCGTATAGACGTCGCGGGCATTCATGATCGCCATTTCGGCGTCGGGCGCGTGCAGGCTGCCGACGTGGCGGTGGTTCAGCCCGTGGCTGCCCCGGATGAAGACCTCCCAGAGGGGCCATTCCTTGGACATGTGATCCTCCCTGACGGGGCCTGTGCCCCTAAGTTCGTGTGTACTGGCGCGCGCCGGTATGCCTTTCGGCCACCCGTAGCCTGTGCTGGTATCGTTGGGCGGGTCGCGGCGGCGGCCCGTCAAAGCCTCATTCGGCGGCGTGCTTCGTGCCCATGCGGCGCTTGGCGGATTTCTCGGCGTAGGCGGTGAGGCCGTCGCGGAACCATGCGCCGTCGTTCCACGCCTTCTGGCGCGCGGCGATGCGTTCGGCGTTGCAGGGGCCGTTGCCCCTGAGCACCTCAAAGAACTCTGCCCAGTCCGGCTCGGCGAAGTCCCAGCCTTCCTTGTCCTCGTTCCACTTCAGCGTCTCGTCCGGCACGGTCAGCCCGAGGTACTGCGCCTGCGGCACAGTCTCGTTGACGAAGCGCTGGCGCAGCTCGTCGTTGGTGTTGATCTTGATCTTCCAAGCCATCGACTGGGCGGAATGCACCGACTCCTTGTCCGAGGGGCCGAACATCATCAGCGCAGGCCCCCAGAAGCGGTTGAGCGCGTCCTGCGCCATTTCCTTTTGCTCGGGGGTACCCTGCGCCATCTTCATCATGATGTGATAGCCCTGCCGCTGGTGGAAGCTCTCCTCCTTGCAGATCCGCACCATGGCGCGGGCGTAAGGGCCATAAGAGGTGCGCTGCAGCGGCACCTGGTTCATGATCGCGGCACCATCGACCAGCCAGCCCACGGCGCCGATGTCGGCCCATGTCAGGGTGGGGTAGTTGAAGATCGAGGAATACTTCATCCGCCCGTCCAGCAGCATCCGGGTCAGCTCGTCGCGGCCGACGCCCAGCGTCTCGGCGGCGCTGTAGAGATAAAGGCCATGGCCCGCCTCGTCCTGCACCTTGGCCAGCAGGATCTGCTTGCGCTCCAGCGTGGGGGCGCGGGTGATCCAGTTGCCCTCGGGCAGCTGGCCCACGATCTCGGAATGCGCGTGCTGGCCGATCTGGCGGATCAGGGTCTTGCGGTAGCCCTCGGGCATCCACTCCTTGGGTTCGATGCGCTCGCCCGCGTCGATGCGCTGCTGAAAGGCGCGCTCTTCGGGGGACATCTCGTCGAGGCTCTGGACGGCCTTGCCGGTGGACTGGACGTTCTGGGCATACATGCGCGCGCTCCCTGGGTTGGGGCCTTGGGTCCGTAACGCGGGAGGCTGGCCCCCGTTCGCCCATTGGGGCGCGCGGGGCGGGCATCGGTCAAGTCTTTCCTCCCGGTCCGGCGACTCGGGTGTTCAGCCAACCGGACGGTCGATGAATAGCACGGAACGTGTCACGAGAAAAGAAATTCTGAACCCGATTTGTAATACGTTAGTCCGGGGCGGGGGAAGGATCGTCGACGATCCTTGCAAATTCCATTCATGGAATTTCGCCGCCCGGGGCTAGCCACCGACCCGTGGCATGCCGCCCAGCAACAGGTCGCAGATCGTCTCTGCATAGCCCGCGCGCCCGGCTTCGTCCGCCTGACCGTCCCACTGGAAGTGCCAGTTGACCATGGCGAAATAGGACATGGTCAGCGCCCGCATCGCGCTGCGATCGGCGGCCAGCGCTGGCGGGGCGAGGCGGGCCAGCCGGTTGCGGACCTCGGCCACCAGGTCGCGCTGGTAGGCTTTCAGCACGGCCTGTTGATCGCCGGGCAGGGCGCGGATGGCGTTCAGCTGCACCCCGTGCTCGGCATCGCGCCCCTTGTAGGCCACGAGGATCTCGCGCGTGATGGTCCGCAACTGCGTCTCAGGGTCGTCGCTGGTGTGCCGCAGGCCGGCGATGTGGTCGCGCAGGCCCGAGAGATGCACGTCGAGGATGTCGAAGAGCAGCGCCTCCTTGCTGTCGTAGTAGTGGTAGATGTTGGCCTTCGAGATCCCGCAGGCCTGCGCGACCTGCGCCATCGAGGCACGCCCGTACCCCTCGTCCGCGAACAGGCGGGCGGCTCCCTTCAGGATGGCTTCGCGCTTGTCGTCGTGGTCCTTGGCGATGGTGCGCGCCACGGGTCTTCCTTATGCTGCCTGTCACGATCCTTGCGCAAAACCAACCGGTCGGTCAATAATAAACCCGGAGCAGAGGGAGGGGACGCCATGCAGAAGATCGCCAGCCATATCGCCGGAGAGTGGATCGCCGCCGGAGAGGGCGCGCGCCCCATCGCCGATGCCGTGACCGGTGCGGTCTACGCCGAGGCCGGGGGCGGCGCGTTCGACGTCGGCGCCATGCTGGACTACGCGCGGGAGCGGGGCGGCGCGGCCCTGCGGACGATGACCTTCCACCAGCGCGCGAAGATGCTCAAGGCTCTGGCGAGCCACCTGCACGAACGGCGCGACGCGCTCTATGACCTGTCCTACCGCACCGGCGGCACTTTGGCCGATCATCGCATCGACGTCGACGGAGGCATCGGCACGGTCTTCGTCTATGCGGCGAAGGGGCGGCGCGAGATGCCCGACGACGTGGTGCTGGTGGACGGCCCGGTCGAGCAACTGGGCCGCACGGGCGCCTTCCTCGGCCAGCACGTCTACACGCCGAAGCGTGGCGTGGCGGTGCATATCAACGCCTTCAACTTCCCGGTCTGGGGGATGCTGGAGAAGCTGGCGCCCGCGCTGCTGGCGGGTGTGCCCTCAGTCGTCAAGCCCGCGACCGTCACCTGCCCGGTGACCGAGCTCTGCGTGCGCATGATGCTCGACAGCGGCATCCTGCCCGAGGGCGCGCTGCAACTGGTAACGGGCGGGCTGGGCGACACGCTGGACCAGCTCGACTGTCAGGACTGCGTCACCTTCACCGGCTCTGCCGAGACCGCCCTGATGCTGAAGCAGACGCCCGCGCTGGTCCGCAACGGGGTGCCCTTCACCGCCGAGCAGGACAGCCTGAACGCCTCGATCCTCGGGCCGGACGCGGGGCCGGACAGCCCGGAATTCGAGGCCTTCGTCAAGGAGGTCTGCCGCGAGATGACCGCGAAGGCGGGACAGAAATGCACCGCCATCCGCCGCATCATCGCGCCCGAAGGCGTGATCGACCCGCTGATCGCCGCGCTCTCGGCGCGGCTGGGCAAGACCGTGGTGGGGGACCCTCGCCTCGAAGGCGTGCGCATGGGGGCGCTCGTCTCGCTGGACCAGCGCGCCGACGTGCTGGACAAGGTCGCGCGCATCGGCGCCGAGGCGGAACTGGTCCACGGCGGGCCAGACGGCTTTGTCCCGCAGGGCGCCAACGCCGAGACGGGCGCCTTCATGGCCCCCATGCTGTTCCACTGCGCCGACCCCGACGCCGCGACGGCGGTGCATGAGACAGAGGCCTTCGGCCCCGTCTCGACCGTCATGCCCTATCGCGACCTGTCCCACGCGCTGGCACTGGCGAATCGGGGGCAGGGCAGCCTCGTCGCCTCTGTCGTCACCCATGACCCGCAGGTCGCCCGCGAGGCGGTGCTGGCGGCGGGCGCCTTCCACGGCAGGCTCTACTTCACCGACCGCGATGCCATAGCAGAGGCCACCGGCCACGGCGCTCCCATGCCGCATATGGTGCACGGCGGGCCGGGGCGCGCGGGCGGCGGCGAGGAACTGGGCGGCATCCGGGGCGTGAAGCACTTCATGCAGCGCACCGCCGTGCAGGGCAGCCCCGCGCATCTGGCTGCCGTCACCGGGCGCTACATCCCCGGCGCCCCGCAGCGCGAGACGCAGACGCATCCCTTCACCCGCCGCTTCGGCGACCTTAACCCCGGCGACGTCCTGCACACCGCCGCCCGCGCGGTCACGCTGGAGGATATCGAGTACTTCGCCCGCTTCACCGGCGACACCTTCTACGCCCACATGGACGAGGCCGCCGCGCAGCGGAACCCCTTCTTCCCGGGGCGTGTGGCGCATGGCTACCTGCTGCTGTCCTTCGCCGCCGGGCTGTTCGTGGAGCCGAACGAGGGCCCCGTGCTGGCCAATACCGGGCTGGACGGGCTGCGTTTCATGAAGCCTGTCAGCCCCGGCGACAGCATCAAGGTGGCGCTGACCGTCCTGCACAAGACGCCGCGCACCGCCGATTATGGCGAGGTGCGCTGGCATGTGCGCATGACCAACCAGAACGACGCGCAGGTGGCGGAATACGAACTGCTGACCATGGTGGCGAACTGATGCGCTAAACTGCAATGATGGCGCGGTTTCGAGAACGCCGTAGGCATAGAGTGCAATATGTTATACGACTCTCTGTCCGGTACTATGGATCGATCAGCCAGAACCCGGGCCGCGCCGGGGTCCAGCCGGAAGAGGAGCCGGTTGGACCGATCCGTGCTTTCGGGGACGCGCGGCATTAAGGAGGGCGTCGAAAAGGCCATGACCAATATCGCCGAAAGCATCGGCGAACCCTGGTACAGCCTGCGTGACCGGATGCGCGAGGAAGGCTGTTACCACGTCGAAACCGACTACGCCCCTTGTTCCCGGGTGCGTCCCCTGCTTCTTTGGTCACCCAAAGACCTCGGGGGGGCCGCAAGGGCCGGGGGGCAGACCCCCCTAGACGCCCCATGCAACGGATGACACCGCCATGACAGACCGTCCCGCCAATGCCCATGCCCATGAGATCCGCGTCACTTGGGGTGACTGCGATCCGGCGCGCATCGCCTATACCGCGCGCCTGCCGTGGTTCGCGCTCGACGCCATCAACGCGTGGTGGGAAGAACATCTCGGCGACGGCTGGTTCCAGATGGAGGTCGACCGCAACCTCGGCACGCCCTTCGTCCGGCTGGAGATGGATTTCCGCGCGCCGGTCACGCCGCGCCACAGGCTGATCTGCCACGTCTGGCCCGCGCGGCTGGGTCAGACCTCGATCTCGTTCCGGGTCGATGGCGAGCAGGACGGACAGCTCTGCTTTTCCACCCATACGACCAGCGTCTTCATCACCGCCGACAAGTTCGCCAAGCAGAAGCCGCCGCAGGAAATCCGCGACCTGATCGCGCCGTACCTGCCGACCGCGGCGGGCTGATCCGGCGCGCTGCGCACGGGCCGGGTATCCATCACAGAACCAGCAGGTAAGGGAGGCAACCATGCCCGTCACGCGCCGCCGCGAAGGCAATACCGGATATGTCACCCTCGACAATCCGCCCGTCAATGCCATCGGTCAGGCCGAACGCGCGGGCCTGCTCGAAGCCGTCGGATGGGCCGAGGCCGAGCGGCTCGACCGGGTGATCGTCACCGGCGCGGGCCGCGCCTTTGCCGCCGGGGCCGACGCGCGCGAATTCGACGGCCCGCCCATAGAGCCGCATCTGCCCGACGTGCTGGATGCCATCGAGCGCAGCCCGGTGCCGTGGGTCGCCGCGATCAACGGGGTCGCGCTTGGCGGCGGCGCCGAGATCGCCATGGCCTGCCGGATGCGCGTGGCCGCACCCCATGCGCAGATCGGCCTGCCCGAGGTGACGCTGGGCGTGATCCCCGGCGCGGGCGGCACGCAGCGCCTGCCGCGCATCGTCGGGCTTGAGAAGGCGCTCCAGATGATCACCCTCGGCAAGCCCGTCTCTGCCGCCGCCGCGCAGGCCGCCGGTCTGGTGGATGACGTGGACCCGGCTCCGCTGGATGCCGCCTTCATGATCGACACCGGGGACATGGGCTGCCGCGTGCCGGTCTGGGAATTGCCCCCGCCGCCCCATGACCCTGCCGCGCTGGCAGAGGCGCGCGAGAGGCTGGCCGCGAAAAGTCCCGGCCAGATCGCGCCGCTGCGCGCCGTGGATGTGATCGAAGAGGGGCTGACCACGCCCTTCCACGAGGCCATGCAGTCCGAGCGTGCCACCTTCCTCGAATTGCGGCAGGGCGATCAGGCCCGCGCCCTGCGGCACATCTTCTTTGCCGAACGCGCCGCCAAGGCGCCTTCGGACCTTGCAGCGGAGCCGCTGCCGCTCGACACCGTCGCCGTCGTGGGCGGCGGCACCATGGGCGCGGGCATCGCCTATGCGCTCTTGAACGCGGGCCTCACGGTCGTGCTGCTGGAAACCGACGACGAGGGCGTCAGCCGGGCGGGTGCCAACATCGACAAGATCGTTTCGGCCAGCCTGACGCGCGGGCTGATCGACGAAGCGGGCGCCGAGGCGCGCCGCGACCGGCTGACCCTGACCAGCGATTATGCCGCCGCCGGCAAGGCGACGCTCGCCATAGAGGCCGCCTTCGAGTCGATGGAGGTCAAGAAACAGGTGCTGTCGGCATTGCAGGCCGCGCTGCCCGCCGAGGCGGTGCTTGCCACCAATACCTCTTACCTCGACATCGACGAGATGGCCGCCACGCTCGACGATCCGTCGCGCCTCGTGGGCCTGCATTTCTTCGCCCCCGCCCATATCATGAAGCTGCTGGAAATCGTGCGCGGGGCAGGGACCTCCGACACCGCGCTTGCCACCGGCTTTGCGCTGGCCAAGCGGCTGCGCAAGGTGCCGGTGCTGGCGGGCGTCTGCGACGGCTTCATCGGCAACCGCATCCTCGCCCGCTACCGCGAGGCGGCGGACACGGTCTTCATGGATGCGGCCACCCCGTGGGAGGTGGACAAGGCCATGGTCGCCTTCGGCTATGCCATGGGTCCCTACGAGGCGCAGGACCTTTCCGGCCTCGACATCGCCCATGCCAACCGCCGCCGGCAGGACGCCACCCGCGACCCGGCGCGGCGCTATATTCCCATCGCCGACCGCATGGTCGAACTGGGCAGGCTGGGCCGCAAGACCGGCGCGGGCTGGTATCGCTACCCGGGCGGCGGCGGCAAGGTCGAAGACCCCATCGTCGCCGATCTGGCGCTGGAAGAGGCGCATCTGACGGGCCTCGCCCGCACCGAGATGACCGGGGAGGAGATCGCCGAGCGTCTGGTGCTGGCGATGATCAACGAGGGCGCGGACATCCTGCACGAGGGCATTGCGCAATCGGCGCGCGACATCGATCTCGTGACGGTCTTCGGCTACGGGTTTCCGCGCTGGCGCGGCGGGCTGATGTGGCACGCCGACAGGCTGGGCGTCGCCCATGTGGTGGAGCGGCTTGAAGCGCTGGCCGCAGAGGATCCTTTGGCCTGGACACCCAGCCCGGCGCTGCTGCATTGCCGCGACACAGGGTGTGCGCTGTCGGACTATCGAAAGCCCTGACCGCTGTAACAGCACCCCGACCGCCACAAATTTTAACGGATTGTTAACAACTGATATTGCCATATAGTGGTAAGAAATGGAGCGTTGACAACCAAAGGGGGCATTGCCCCAGCGGCCGGAGGTCACAGACGCCGCATTATGGTCATGGATTCTGAAACAGGTTTCGCCCGGGTTCCGGGGGGCTCGCGATCGCCGGGGGACAGCGCTTTGAGCGGGTCCGCCCTTCCCGGTCGCGACGACCGCGCGGCGGCCCTGTTGCACCTCGTGCGGCAGGGGGTGAGCACGGCGGGCTCCATGGTGCGCGACCTTGTTCCGGCCGAGGATGTGGCGATCGTGACATGGCTGGAGGTCGCGCGGGGCGACGGTCCGGGTGACGGACCGGGCGAGGGGCACGGCCGGTCGGCGCTGCACCGGCTGGCCTGCCGGCACCTGCTTGCCGCGATCGCCGGCACCCAGCCGCCGGGAATGGCCCCGGGGCCGGATGGCACCGAGGCCTGTGCCGCGCCGCTGGGCGGGGATACGGCGCTTCTGTGCCCCTTCGACACCGAGGGCGGCGAGATCATGGGCGTCGTCGCGTTGCGCGCTCCGGCGGCGATCCGACCCGCCGACACCGGGCCGTTGCTGGAAAAGACGGCCCGCGCCGCGCGGCTGGTGGGGTTGCATCTCGGCGGGGTCATCAGCAAGGTCGAGCTTGAGCTGGACCTGATCGCCGCCCGGCAGCAGATCAACCGGCTGGAACGCCTGAACCGCACCGATCCCCTGACCGGGTTGCAGAACAAGACCGCCTTCGAGGCGGGCTATCAGGCGCGGATCGGCGCGGCGCAGGACCCGCTTGCGCTGATCATCCTCGACGTCGACCATTTCAAATCCGTGAACGACCTCTACGGGCACCAGTTCGGCGATTCCTACCTGCGCACCCTGTCGCTGGCGCTTGGCTTCGCGCTGCCCGAAAGCGCCGAAATCGGGCGGATCGGCGGCGATGAATTCGCGATCCTCCTCGATATCCCGAAACGCGGCACCGGCTACCTCGATGCGGTGATGAAGCGCTGCCGCACCGCGATCCTGCGCGCCACCGCGACCCTGGGCAAACCGGACCTTGGCAAGGTCAGCATGGGGGCCGCGATCTTTCCCGACCACGCCCGTGACGGCACCACGCTTTACGAACTGGCGGACAGCGCGCTCTATATCTCGAAAAGCGACGGGCGCGGGGCCCAGACGGTCTTTGATCCGGCGCGGCATCAGGCCTTCAACCCGCGGGCCATCGGACGGCGGTTCCGGCAGGCCGCGCATGACGGGTTGATCCGGCCCTATTACCAGCCGATCTACGATCTTCGGACGGGTGCCTGCCATGGCGTCGAAATGCTGGCGCGCTGGGGCGATGCCGACTTCGGGCTGATGACGCCCGAGCAATTCCCGGGCATCTTCCTCGATCACGAGAATGCCGAGCTTCTGACCCGCGTGCTGACCGCGCGGGCTCTGGCGGACCTGTCGGACCTGCGGCAGCGAAACCCCGCGCGGCCGACCCTGTCGATCAATGTCACCAGCTTCGACCTGATCAACCCGGAATTCGTCTTCGACCTTCAGGCGCTGCTGTCCGACAACCCCGGCATCGACTGGGACAGCATCGTCATCGAGGTGACGGAAACCATCATGATGGGCGCGCCGAACGGGCAGATCTTCCGGTCGCTCGAGGAACTGCGCCGCCGCGGCGCGCGGGTGGCGCTGGACGACTTCGGCACCGGCTACGGCGGGCTGCGCCACCTCAGCGGCTGGCCCATCGACTGCATCAAGATCGACCGCAGTTTCGTGAACCGCATGAGCGAGAGCGAGACCGACGCCGCCATCGTCGAGGCGCTGCTGAGCCTGGCGGGTCGGTCCGGGCTGACGGTGGTTGCCGAGGGGGTGGAAACAGAGGCCCAGTTGCAGCGGCTTCAGGCCATGGGCTGCCGTCTGGTGCAGGGCTACCTGCTGTCCGCACCGGCCCCCGCCGACCGGCTGGACGCGCTGACCCGCCCGCTGGACCTTGGCGCCTTCGCGGCGGCAGGGGCGCCGACCCTTGTCAGGCGCGAAGGGTGACAGAGACCGCGCGGCGCAGGGCGTCGATCGAGGAAGGCTTGCGCAGCATCACCCCGGGCACGATCCGCTCCGGCGGGACCTGCGTTTCGGCATAGCCCGACAGGTACAGCACCGGCAGGCCGGGCTGGCGGTCAAGGGCAAGCGCGGCAAGGCGGTGGCCGTCGACCGCGCCGCCCAGCCGGATATCGGTGATCAGAAGGTCGAAGCGCGGCCCCCGGTCGAGTGCGTCGAGCGCCGCGTCGGGCTGCCCGACCGGCGTCACCTCCAACCCCATGAGCCGCAGGGCCTCGACCAGCATGGCGCGGAACTGGGGGTCGTCCTCGACCACCAGCGCGCGGCGGCCGGACAGCCCGTCCGCCGGGGCGGGGGTGGTGTCGCTGTCTTCCGGGGCGGGGGCTGCCGGGCCCATCGGCAGGCGCAGCACCGCCTCGGTGCCATGGCCAGGGCGCGAGGACAGCCGCAGGCTACCGCCCATCTCGCGGGCGAAGGCCGCGGTCAGCGACAGGCCAAGGCCGCTGCCGTCCTGCATCTGGCCGCTGCCGAAGACGGGGTCCTGCGCCTGTTCGAGCGCCTCGGCGGACATGCCGGGGCCATCGTCGCGCACCGTCAGGACCAGCGTGTCGCCCTCGCGCCGGACAAGAACCGCGATGCGCCCTTCGGCGCGCGCGGCCTGTGACAGCGCGCTGCGGGCGTTCAGCACGAGGTTCAGCAGCGCGGTTTGCAGGTCGATCCCGCGCCGGATCGCGCCGATGCTCTCTTCCGGAAGGCTGGCGTCCAGCCGGTACTCGGGGGGCAGCGACGGGCGGATCAGCCGAAGCGCGCCGCCGATCAGGGCCAGCGCATCGTCCGGCGGTGCCTCATGTGAGGGATCGCTGCCGAAGGCCATCATGCGCCGGGTCAGGTCGCTGCCGCGCGCGCAGGCGTCGCGGGCGGTTTCCAGCGCCTGCCGCATCGGCGCCGCCTCGGTCTGCATCAGGCCGGTGTCGCTGGCCAGGCGCACCACGCCCAGCACGTTGGACAGCTCGTGCGCGACGCCGCCGGCCAGTTGGCCAAGCGCCTCGCGCCGCTGCACGCCGGACAGGCGGTCCTGCAGGGTGACGCTGTCGGTCTGGTCGGTGACGGTCAGCACCAGCGACCCGGCATCGGGGCCCGCGGGGCGCAGGGTCTCGCAGTGAAACCGCAGGACCCGCATGCGCGCGGTGTCATCGAACAGCCCCACCAGCCTGCCGGTCTCGCGCCGCGCCAGAACAAGCGCCTCCACCGGGCGCTGCGCGGCGGCCAGCGGCTTGCGGGTCTCGGGGTCGAGGAAGCGGGCCTCGCGCAGCCAGACCTCGACCGAGCGTCCCGCTCCGGCAAGGTCGCGGGCAGCCTGGTTCGAGGTGCTGATCTCGCCCTTGGCGTCGAAGACCACGACGGCCATGGGGATCGCGTCCAGCAGCTGTGCGACGCGGCGGCCCTGCTCGAGCGCGGCCCGCTCTTCGCGGTTCTGCGCCCGCGCCAGCCTCAGAACCAGCGCGGCAGAAACCAGCCCCAGCAGGGCCGCGCCCGCCGTCAGTCCGAGGGTCGTGGGAAACAGCCCCTGGCGTGTGGCCATGATTGTCAGCCATGCGCCGAGGACGGGCAGAAGGACCGCAAGCGGCAGCACCGTGCGCGCGGTCCGGCTGCCGGTGCCCTCTGCGGTGGCCAGCGCGACCCAGCCCCGGTCCGGCGCGCGTAGCAGCGTGGCGGCGAAGATCAGCGCGAGGCTGATGGCGGTGGGCAGCGAGAGGCCGGTCAGCACGCCGACGCTTTGCGTTGCCGTGAGATCCAGAAGCCAGCTTTCCAGCGCGAAGAGGGCCAGCACCAGACCCGCCGTCGACAGGCCGGTCCATCCCGGGCGGCCCGGCGGGATCAGCGAGACCAGCGCTGCCAGCGTCAGCAGCAGGGCCGTGGCCGGTGACATGCGGTCGCCGGCGGCGGTGACAGCGCCGCTGACCACCGCCCAGCCGCAGATCGCAAGGACGGCAGCCGCGCAGAGCCGCCGCACCAGCCCGGCGCGGTGGTGGTCGGCGGGCACGATGAGGGACAGTGCCAGCAGCGCAACCGCGCTGGCGGTCGAAGGCACCATGACCGGCAGGTCGGGCGCCTGGCGCAACACCCGGTCGACGCGGATCAGCCATCCCAGCACAAGCGTAACGAGAGCGATGGCCATGGCCACCCCCGCGGCGATGCGCGACGCGCGCATCAGTCGCGCGCGGCGGTGCCGGGTCGGGGCCGGGGGGCGGTCGGTTTCGGGAAGCGCCGGGGCGGCGTGGCGTCCGGTCATGCGGTCAGGCGGCGCACGGTCCGGTCGAAGGACGACAGCGGCTCTGTCTTGTGGAACCGGGCCGAGGCCAGCCGCAACCCTTCGGTGAACAGCGGCGAAAGCACAAGCTCCATGTGGCCGGTCACGATGACGACGGGCAGCGCGGGGTCGTGTGCGTGCACGGCATGCAGCGTGGACAGCGCGCCGCCGCCCTCCATCAGGACGTCGAGAAAGACGATGTCCGCCGGGCAGCGGGTCAGCGCCGGAAGCACCTCCTGCCCCGAGGCGACCCCGACGACCGCGTGGCCCAGTGCCTGCATCGCGGTGGTGAAGGCGGCACGATAGTCGGCATCGTCGTCCGCGATCAGGATGCGCGCCATGGTTCGACTCCGGATTGTGGAAATTACGCAACTGTGTGATATCAGTGTGCAAAGGGAAAAGATACGGGCTGTCGGGGGCGCATGGCACAACAGGAACCTGCCGCGCAGGGAATACCGCTCGTTGTCATCGGTGCGTCCGCCGGCGGGCTTGAACCGCTCGAGGCCTTCTTCGAGGCCGCGCCGCTGTCCGCGGGATGGGCCTTTGTCGTCGTCCAGCACCTGTCGCCCGAATACCGGTCGCGCATGGACGAGCTTCTGGCCCGGCGCTCGCGCCTTGCGATCCGGCCGGTCGAGGACGGGCTGGCGATCGAGCCGGATACGATCTACCTCAACCGTCCGAACGCCTATGTCGAGATCGTCGAAGACCGCTTCCGCGAAATTGCCTATTCCGACGAGGCCACGCGTCCGCATCTGCCCGTCGACGCGGTCTTTCAGTCGCTGGCCGGGCGAAACGGTGGCTTCAGCCTCGGCGTCGTGCTCTCCGGTTCGGGCCGCGACGGGGCAAAAGGGGCCCGGATCCTGAAAGCCAGGGGCATTCCCGTCCTTGCGCAGACCCCGACCGAGGCGCGTTTCGATTCCATGCCGCTTGCGGCGATCGGCGAAGGCGCGGCCACGCGCGTCCTGTCCGCCGGTGACATGCCGCGGGCCATCGCCGAACTTCTGCGCGAGGCCAGCGGAGCCCCCAGCGGTGCAGAGGCCGAGGACGAGGCACTGGCGCGGATCATGCGGCTGCTCGAGGAAAACCGCAAAATCGACTTCACCGCCTATCGCCACGCCAATGTGCAGCGCCGTATCCAGCGCCGCCAGCAGCTGCGCGGCTTTGACCGGCTGGACGAATACGCGGCCTTTCTTGCCAGCGACAAGACCGCTCTGGACCAGCTGTACCAGGACCTTCTGATCGGCGTGACCCAGTTCTACCGCGACCCCGAGGCGGTTGTGGCGCTGCGGCAAAAGCTGCTCGACCCGCTGGCCAATGCCGAACACGACGGCACGCCGATCCGTATATGGGTGCCCGCCTGCGCCAGCGGCGAAGAGGCCTATACCATCGCCATAGAACTGACCGAGGCGCTTGAGAAGGCCAAGTCGAACCGCAAGTTCCGCATCATTGCCACGGACGTGCACCGCGGCTCGCTGGAGCGCGCCTCTCTGGGCATCTACAACCCCTCTGCGCTGGCCAATATGCCGTCCGGGCACCTGTCGCGCTACTTCGAAAGGCAGGGCAACCTGTTTGTCGTCGAGCCGGTGCTGCGGCAGAAGATGATCTTCTCGACCCATGATGTGCTGCGCGATCCGCCCTTCATGAACCTCGACCTGATCTCCTGCCGGAACCTGTTCATCTACCTGCGCGAAGAGCCGCAGGCACAGGTGCTGTCGATGTTCCTGTTCGGCCTGCGCTATGACGGTCACCTGATGCTGGGCGGCTCGGAAAGTGTCGGCCGCTTTACCGAAGAGTTTGCCACCGTGGACGCGCGCTGGCGGCTGTATCGCAAGACCACCGACAAGCGTTTCGTCGACCCCGCCGCGATGCATCAGCAAAGCCTGCCGCAGTCCCGGACAGAACCGATCGTCAACCGCAGCCGTTCGGTGGCGCAGGATCGCACGATGATCGCCGATATCGCGGATATCCGGAACCGCGACGTCCTGATCAAAAGCTACAACCTGCTGCTGCGCCGCTACGCGCCCTCCTCGATCCTCGTGACCGGGGAAGGCACGGTGCTGGGCTGGTTCGGCGCCGCCGCCGCCTTCGTCGACACGATGAACAACCTCGCGGACTGGACCGTCGAGGACATCGTTCACCCGGATCTGCATTTCCCGATCAAGGTCGGCATGGAGAAGCTGCGGCAGGGCGAACTGGAGGTCTTTACCCGCAGCGTGCGGGTGACGCTTGTGGCGGGCCGCCAGCAGCACTGCACGGTGCGGATCGAGGCGCTGGAGCAAAGCGCCCGCGTCAAGATCATGCTTGTGGCGGTCACGATGGAGGGCGGCGAAGAGGTCCTGCCGCCGCCCGTCGAGGCCAGCCCGGTCAGCAGCGACGACATGTCCCTGGTCACGGGGCGCGTCCGTGAACTGGAGCGCGACCTGCGCCTGAGCGAACAGACCCTGAAGCAGGTGACAGAGCGGCTGGAGGCCAGCGGCGAGGAATTGCAGGCGTCGAACGAAGAGTTGCAGGCGTCGAACGAAGAGTTGCAGGCGTCGAACGAAGAGTTGCAGGCGTCGAACGAGGAGTTGCATGCGGTGAACGAGGAGCTTGTCTCTGTCAGCTCCGAGCACGAGCGCAAGATCCAGCAGTTGTCCGAACTGAACGACAGCACCGAGTTCGTGATGGACCTGATGAAGATGGGGGTGATTCAGGTAGACCCCGAAGGCCGCATCCAGCGGTTCAGCCGTCTGATGTCGCGCGACTTCGGCATGGTCGGCCATGACACCGACCGCCCGCTGGCCGTGATCAGCCCGCGGCTGGGGTTTGTCGACTTGCCCGATCTCGTTGCCCGGGTCGCGGAAACCGGTGAACCGCAGGAGGCCGAGGGCGAGGTCGACGGTCGCCGGACCGCGGTTCTGGTCTCGCCGGTGCGCCCGTCCGACGGCAATTCCTTTCCGGGCGCGGTGATCGTGATCCGCTACCTTTAGAGGTGCCGGGCCGCCCCCTTCAGCGCGGCGGTCCCCCGCACCAGCAAGCGCCGACGGCAGGGTGACGATCCTCCGGATCGAAGACACGTCGGCGGCCATCAACCGGGGACTGTCGTTTTCAGAGATCGCAGGTTCATCGATTGCGGGCGCGCGCGCCGCCTGCGCCCGGCACAGGGGGCGCGCCTATCCCATGGTCGGGCTGGACAGACAGGCGGGGGCCGCCCTAGACTGCCTGCCACGCCGTTTCGCGACCGGCTCTGTGCCGCTGCGCGGGGTGACGCAGGGAGGGCCATACAATGTGCCAGATGTTTGCCGGGCAGGACCCGCACCGTTACGCCAGCACCACGCGCAGGCTGCGCCTGAACGGGCAAAGCACGTCGATCCGGCTGGAAAACTCCTTCTGGGCCATTATCGACGAGATCGCCGCCGGCGAGGGGGTCAGCACACCGACCTTCATCTCGACCCTGCATTCCGAAGTGCTGGAACTGCGCGGCGAGCCGAGCAATTTCACCTCGCTTCTGCGCTGCACCTGCCTGGTGTTTATCGAGGCCCGATCCGCCGCGCCCGAAACCGCAGGCCAGCAGGTGCTCGCCGCCGAATAAGCCGCTTCGGGCGGCGGTAGTATTGCCTTACTACCCGCGCCGCCCCGCCTCGCGCCTATGCTGGCCGTCAACCAGCATCAGACGCAAAGGAAGCGGACCTTGGCCAAAGCAATCCACTCGATGATCCGCGTGCTCGACGAAGCGCGCTCTGTCGATTTCTACAACCGTGCCTTCGGGCTGACAGTGGCGGAGCGGATCGACTTCGACAGCTTCACGCTTGTCTACCTGTCCAACGATGAATCCGCCTTCGAGCTGGAACTGACCGTCAACAAGGACCGGACCGAGCCCTACACCCTGGGCGACGGCTACGGCCATTTCGCCGTCTGCGTCGAGGATGTCGCGGCGGAACACGCAAGGTTCGAGGCCGAGGGGCTCAGGCCGCGCAAGCTTGTCGACTTCAAGCATCAGGGCGAGACGCTGGCGCATTTCTTCTTCGTGCAGGACCCGGACGGCTACGAGATCGAGGTTCTGCAACGGGCCGGACGCTTCCGGTAGCGGGGGCCGATCCAGCGACAGGACGACATAACGAAAAGGGAGGAAAACGAAAATGAGACTGCGCAAGCAAGGCATCACACGCCGCCAGCTATTGTCACAAAGCGCGCTTTTCGGCGCGGGGATCGCCGTCGGGGCGGGCTTCGTCGCCGGAACGGCAGAGGCCAACTGGGCGCTGGAGGTCGACCACCTCCAGCCCGAGACCATGGCCACGCTGATCCAGATGGCGCGCGACATCTATCCGCATGACCGGGTCGGCGACCAGTTCTATGCCACGGCCGTCAAGGGCTACGACAGTGCCGAGGCCGCCCCTGGCATCGAAGAGGGGGTGGCCGCGCTGAACCAGGCGGCGCGTGACCTTGGTCACGCCCGCTACACCGACATCGGATGGGAGCGGGACCGCGTGGATCTGCTGCGCAGTATCGAGGACACCGCCTTCTTCCAGCAGATCCGGGGCGGGCTGGTGACCGGCCTCTACAACCAGAAAGCGGTCTGGCCGGTCTTCGGCTACGAGGGCGAGAGCTTCTCTCAGGGTGGCTACATCGACCGTGGCTTCGACGACATCAACTGGCTCTGAGGGAGGAACCGACCCATGACTGCACCATTTGACCTGAATGACGACAGCGTCGTCGTCGTGATCGGAACCGGCGCCGGGGGTGGCGTGCTGGCCAACGAACTTGCGCAGAAGGGCGTGTCCGTCGTCGCGCTGGAGGCGGGCGGGCGCTACCTGCCCGAGGATTACATCAACGACGAATGGGAGAGCTTTGGCCAGCTGGCCTGGACCGATCCGCGCACCACCTCGGGCGACTGGCGGGTGGCGAAGGACTTCAGCGGTCTGCCAGCCTGGATCGTCAAGGCGGTGGGCGGCACCACCACCCACTGGGCCGGGGCCTCGCTGCGTTTTCAGGACCACGAGTGGAAGGCCCTGTCGACCTACGGCGCGGTCGAGGGGGCCAACCTGCTGGATTGGCCGATCGACCCGCGCGAGATGGACGACTATTACACCCGCGCCGAAAACAAGCTGGGCGTGACCCGCACCGGAGGACGCGCAGGCCTGCCCGGCAACAACAACTTCAAGGTCTTCGAGAAGGGCGCAAAGGCACTGGGCTACGAGAAGGTCCACACCGGGCGCATGGCGATCAATTCCGCCGACAACGACGACCGGCCCGCCTGCCAGCAGACCGGCTTCTGCTTTCAGGGCTGCAAATGGGGCGCCAAGTGGTCCTCTGCCTATACCGACATTCCGCGCGGCGAGGCGACCGGCAACCTGGAAGTGCGCGACCGCTGCCACGTGCTGCGGATCGAGCATGACGATCAGGGCAGGGCAAGCGGCGTCGTCTACGTCGACGGCGAAGGCAACCAGCACCAGCAGAAAGCACGGGTGGTCTGCGTGGCGGGCAATTCCATCGAAAGCCCGCGCCTGCTGCTGAACTCTGCCTCGTCGATGTTCCCGGACGGGCTGGCCAACAGCTCCGGTCAGGTCGGGCGCAACTACATGCGGCACATGACGGGATCGGTCTACGCGGTCTTCGAGCAGCCGGTGCGGATGTGGCGCGGCACCACCATGGCGGGCATCATTCAGGACGAGGCGCGGCACGATCCGTCGCGCGGTTTCGTCGGCGGCTACGAGCTTGAGACTCTCGCGCTTGGCCTGCCGTTCATGGCGGCCTTCCTCGATCCCGGTGCCTGGGGGCGCGAATTCACCACGGCGCTCGATCACTACGAGAACATGGCCGGCCTGTGGATCGTGGGCGAGGACATGCCGCAAGAGACCAACCGCATCACCCTGAACAGCGATGTGACGGACCAGCACGGGCTGCCGGTGGCGAACGTGCATTTCGACGACCACCCCAACGACGTGGCGATGCGCGACCATGCCTACAAGCAGGGGATCGCGGTCTACGAGGCGGTGGGCGCCACCCGGGTCTTCCCGACTCCGCCCTATCCGTCGACGCACAACCTCGGCACCAACCGGATGTCCGCGAACCCGCAAGACGGGGTGGTGAACGGCCATGGCCAAAGCCATGACATCGCCAATCTCTTCGTGTCGGACGGCAGCCAGTTCACCACCGGCGCGGCGGAGAACCCGACGCTGACCATCGTGGCGTTGGCGATCCGGCAGGCCGAGTTCATCGCGGCGGAGATGGGGCGTCAGAACCTCTGACGGCCCGGCCATCATCCTTAAAAGGGCGGGGCAGAGCAGGGACGAACGCGACGGACCCGGTTCAGCCCTGCGGCTCCGCAGCGGTGCCTTCATAAGTGAACCGAGCGGCAGGCAGGGTCGCGCCATTGTGTCACGGCTTGTCGCCCTGCGGTGATCCGCGCTGCCTCGGCGCCTGATTGTAGCTTTGCCAGTTGGTGGTCTTGCAGGCCGTCTTCGGAGGCCTGCCCATACCTTCCGGCTACTATATTGGATGCACGAAGTGAATCCTTGGGCGTTGTTGCACAAGTCTGACGTCAAGGGATTCACATCGGGAATCCTTGGCGTTAGACGCGCGCCATCACGCGCCCGCTGCCGCACGGCGAACTGGCTCAGCGACAACGCGTCCCCGGCATCACCCCCTCCGACGTCGTCCTGCCGGACGGTGAAGCACGTTCTGCACTCCACGCCGAGGGCGGACTAATTCAGCAGGCTGGCAGGTGGCGCGCGGCGCCAAGGTTTTCCAGGGGCGCTGCGCTGCGGGTCTGGCCGTCATGCCGGTTGCCGAAGGGAAAGCGTTTGCCCTCGATCCGTCGCTCTGCATAGTGAACCGTCGGAGCGGGCAGGCAACGCGGGGGATTTCAGCATGATCGTGACGCCGGAGTATTGCGTGACCATGGCGCGCTACAACGCCTGGCAGAACCGGCAGGTGATCGCCGCCTTCGCCGGGCTGGACGAGGAGGCCCTGCGCGCCGGGCGCGGCGCCTTCTTCGGGTCGCTTCTGGCCACCGCCAACCACCTGCTCTGGGGGGACCGGATGTGGCTGTCGCGGCTGACCGGCACCGAGGGGCCGACGGTGCCCGGCAGCGAAAGCACCACCTTCTGCGCCACCCCGGCGGATTGGGAGATCGCCCGCTACCGCACCGACGCAGAAATCCTGCTGTGGGCCGAGCGCCTGCGCGCGGTGGATCTGGCGGGCGAGCTGACGTGGTACTCGGGGCTGACCAGGGCAACCCTCGCCAGGCCGGTGACCCTGTGCATCGTGCATATGTTCAACCACCAGACCCATCATCGCGGACAGATCCACGCCATGCTGACGGCGGCGGGGGCCAAGGGGGCGGTGACCGATCTGGCCTTCATGCCGGACAGCGGGCCCTGGCTTTAGACGACACTCAAAGGGAGAGAGACATGACATTCAACGCGCTCGTGGTCGACAAGGACGCCGACAGCGGCAAGACCACCGCCGCCGTTCAGACGCTGGCCGAGACCGACCTGCCGGATGCAGAGGTGACGGTCGCGGTGGATTATTCCACTCTGAACTACAAGGATGGGCTCTGCATCGGGCCGGGCGGCGGTCTGGTGCGGCGCTACCCCCACGTGCCGGGCATCGATTTTGCCGGCACCGTCGAGGCCTCGGATGACGCCCGCTACAAGCCCGGCGACAAGGTCGTTCTGACCGGCTGGCGCGTCGGAGAGGCGCATTGGGGCGGCTATGCGCAGAAGGCGCGGGTCAGGGCCGACTGGCTGGTGCCGCTGCCCGAAGGGCTGGACACCCGCGCCGCCATGGCGGTGGGCACGGCGGGTCTGACGGCGATGCTGGCGGTGATGGCCCTGCAGGACAACGGCCTGACGCCCGACAAGGGGCCGGTACTGGTGACCGGCGCCGCCGGTGGCGTGGGGTCGGTCGCCGTGGCGATCCTGTCGAACCTCGGCTTCGAGGTCGCCGCCGTGACCGGGCGCCCCGAGCAGGAAGGCTACCTGCGCGACCTCGGCGCCACTCAGATCGTGCCCCGGGCGGATCTGACCGAGGTCACGCGCAAGCCGCTGGAAAGCGAACAATGGGCGGGCTGCGTCGATGCGGTGGCGGGCGCGATGCTGGGCCGCGTCCTGAAACAGATCAAATACGGCGGCTCGGTCGCGGCCATCGGCCTTGCGGGCGGGGCGGCCATCGAGGGCGCGCTGATCACGCCCTTCATCCTGCGCGGGGTGAACCTTCTGGGGATCGACAGCGTCATGCAGCCCTATGACGCCCGCCTGCGGGCCTGGACGCGGATCGCGTCGGACCTGCCGATGGACAAACTCGAGGCCATGGTCCAGCCCGCCACGCTGTCGGACCTGCCGCGCCTCGGCGCCGAGATCCTGAAAGGCCAGGTCAAGGGCCGCGTCGTCGTCGATGTGAACGCCTGACGCCGGGGCAGGGGCGCCCGGGACAAGGCGCCGCGCCCCCGGCCATGGCGGCGGCCTGCCGCTCCGCGCCCCGGCGGACGCTACGGCAACCGGGCGCCATCAGGCCCCTTGCGCGTCGCTTTCGACGGGCGAAGGGTCGTGACGGTTTGAAGTACCTGTCCTTTTCGCGTTACCCTGACTTCAGAGGCGTCCTGTCAAGGGGGCCTCCGACCAGAGGGACCCTTCGTCGGCAAAAAGCCGCAGCCCGGATGCTCCGGGTGGGTCGCTGCAAGACAAGACAAGGAGTGGACTGTGTTCAAACGGATCATGGTGCCGGTTGACCTGACGCATGCGGATCGTCTCGATAAGGCGCTTGGCTGTGCGGCCGACATGGCAAAACAATACGGAGCCGAGGTGGTCTACGTGGGCGTGGCCAGTGCCTCTCCCAGCGCGATCGCCCACAACCCACAGGAATATGCGCAGAAACTGAAGGATTTCGCGGATGCGCAGGCTACGGCACGCGGCATCACGGCACAGGCCCATGCGGTCACCAGCCACGACCCCGCGACCGATCTTGACGCGACCCTGCTGAAGGCCATCGCGGACACCGGGTCGGATCTGGTGGTCATGGCCAGCCATGTTCCGAACGTCACCGACTACATTTGGGCCTCGAACGGCGGAACCATCGCCGGACACGCCAAGATTTCGGTCATGCTGGTACGCTGAACCGAAGGACAGCCGGGCCTTCGGGACCGGAAAAGACCGGCGGCGTGCGACGTCGGCGAGACAGAACGAGAAACAGGACAGGGGACGTCTTACATGTCAGATTCCACCTCTGGACAGGGAATTCCGGAACCGGAAGGCCAGTCCGACATCATCGAAACCGATTACGAGATCGGTCAGGACAACATCGAAACCCAGATCGGCCCCTTCGGGCTGGACATTCACAACCCGGTCTTCGCCATCTCGGCGGCGGCGGTCGTGGCCTTCGTGTTCTATGCGCTGGCCCTGCCGGAACAGGCGTCCAGCTTCTTTGGCTGGCTGCGGCCGGCGCTGACCTCGACCTTCGACTGGTTCTTCATGAGCGCGGCGAACGTCTTTGTGCTCTTCTGCCTCGCGCTGATCGTGCTGCCGGTGGGCAGCGTGCGCCTTGGCGGGGCCGATGCCACGCCGGATTACACCTATCTCGGCTGGTTCGCGATGCTCTTCGCCGCCGGTATGGGCATCGGCCTGATGTTCTTCGGCGTGCTGGAACCGGCCTATTACTTCGGCACACCCTGGGGCGACGAGCCGCTGGGTGCCGTCCGGCCCTTCACCGAGGACGGCGCGCTGATCCCCGAGAACGTCGAAGCCGCCCGCCGCATGGCGCTGGCCGCCACCTCCTACCACTGGGCGCTGCACCCCTGGGCGATCTACGCCGTCGTGGCGCTGGCGCTGGCGCTCTTCAGCTATAACAAGGGCCTGCCGCTGACGATCCGCTCGGCCTTCTACCCGATCCTCGGAGAGCGGGTCTGGGGTTGGTGGGGTCACATCATCGACGTCACCGCTGTCTTTGCAACGCTCTTCGGTCTGGCGACCTCGCTGGGCTTCGGCGCGACACAGGCAAACGCGGGTCTGGAAAAGGTCTTCGGCCTGCCCAACAACACCACCGTGCAGGTCATCCTGATCTCGCTCATCACCGCCGTGGCGCTGGTTTCTGTCCTGCGCGGCCTCGACGGCGGCGTGAAGGTGCTGTCCGAGATCAACATGGGCCTCGCCATGCTGCTGCTGCTCTTCGTGCTCTTCGCGGCGGGCGTGGTCGGCATCCTGACCGACTTCGGCAAGGGTCTCGTGGCCTACGTGCAAGAGGTTGTGCCGCTGTCGAACCCCTTCGGGCGCGAGGACGACGGGTTCCGCCAGGGCTGGACGGCCTTCTACTGGGCCTGGTGGATCAGCTGGTCGCCCTTCGTGGGCATGTTCATCGCGCGCGTGTCGCGCGGGCGGTCGGTGCGCGAGTTCGTGATCTGCGTGCTGCTGATCCCCAGCGCGGTCTGCCTGCTGTGGATGTCCGTCTTCGGCGGCGCCGCGATCAACGACATGGTTGCCAACCCCGAGACCTCGGCGGTCAAGGCCAATGTGATCGACGCCTACAGCCCGGAACTGTCGCTGTTCGCGATGCTGGAAAGCCTGCCGCTGGCCTCCATCACCTCGGTGATCGGCATCGTGCTGGTGATCGTCTTCTTCGTGACCTCGTCGGACTCCGGCTCTCTGGTCATCGACACGATTACCGCGGGCGGCAAGGTCGACGCGCCGGTGCCCCAGCGGGTCTTCTGGTGCATCTTCGAAGGCGCGGTGGCCATCGTGCTATTGCTGGGTGGCGGCCTCGCGGCCCTGCAGGCCATGGTCATCTCGACCGGTCTGCCCTTTACCATCGTGTTGCTGCTGATGTGCTACGCGATCTGGAAGGGCCTCTCGGCCGAGCGCGCCCTGCGCTGACATCGCCCTGACAGGGCAGCGAAAGGCCCCGGTTTTGCCGGGGCCTTTTTTCGTACGGGGACCGGTCACCCCGGTCATCCGCAGGCCTCACGCGGGCAGCGGGCGGCGGCGGCTTGACCTTCGCCGCGCCGGGCGGTTTTCTCGCGCCGAGAGGCAGGACGAGGTGGACATGCTGGACAGTGATTTCGTGCGGGCGCAGTTTCCCGCTTTCGCAGAGCCGTCGCTGGAGGGGCAGGCCTTCTTCGAGAACGCGGGTGGCTCCTATACCTGTCAGCCCGTCATCGACCGGCTCGAGCGCTACTACCGCCAGCGCAAGGTGCAGCCCTACGGCCCCTATGCCGCCAGCCGCCTCGCGGGCGAGGAAATGGATGAGGCGCGCCGCCGCATGGCCGCGCTTCTCGGGGTCGAGACCGGGGAACTCAGCTTCGGCCCCTCCACCACGCAGAACACCTATGTGCTGGCGCAGGCCTTCCGGCAGTTCATGCAGCCCGGAGAGGCGGTCATCGTCACCAATCAGGACCACGAGGCCAACTCCGGCCCGTGGCGGCGGCTGGCCGAAGCGGGCATCGAGGTGCGCGAATGGCGCATCGACCCCGAGACCGGCCATCTCGATCCCGAGGACCTCGCGGACCTGCTGGACGAAAAGGTCCGGCTGGTCTGCTTCCCGCATTGCTCCAACATCGTCGCAGAGATCAATCCGGTCGCCGAAATCACCGCCATGGCCCATGCGGCCGGGGCCTTTGCCTGCGTGGACGGGGTGTCCTATGCGCCGCATGGCTTCCCGGATGTGGGGGCTCTGGGGGCCGACATCTACCTATTTTCCGCCTACAAGACCTACGGGCCCCATCAGGGCCTGATGGTGGTGCGCCGCGCGCTGGCCGAGGTGCTGCCGAACCAAGCGCATTTCTTCAACGGCGATGTCCTCTATAAACGCTTCATCCCCGCCGGGCCGGATCACGCGCAGGTCGCGGCCTGCGCGGGCATGGCGGATTACATCGAGACGCTGGCAGCCCATCACGGCTGCGCGCCGGGGGCGGTCCACGACCTGATGCGCGCGCAGGAAGAGCGGCTTCTGCAACCGCTGCTGGATGCCGTGAAGGGCCGCAACCGGGTGCGCCTGATCGGCCCGGCCGAGGCGGCGCGGCGGGCGCCCACGCTGGCGCTCGCGCTGGGACGCCCCGCCGCCCCGGTGGCCGCCGCGCTGGCGGAACAGGGCATCATGGCGGGCGGCAGCCACTTCTACGCGGTGCGTCCGCTGCGCGCCCTGGGCCTCGACCCCGAAGAGGGCGTGCTGCGCCTGTCCTTCACCCATTACACCTCAGAGGCGGAAGTGACCAAGCTGATAGAGGCGCTGGACGCGGTGCTCTGACCGGCGCCGCAGAGGCTGGTCCTGTAGGCTCTTCGCCGCCCCCGCGCGCAGTCAGTCCGCGCGCCGGGGACCGACGCGGCGCGGGCTCGCTGCACGTAAGCCTCCGAAGACCGGGACAAGCGCCCGTCCGTCCCGCCCCCCCTCGGCGGCGCAGCGACCCGGGTCGCAGAGGGACGGTACCCCCGCTTCCTCGGTCCTAAAATACCTTGGGGGACGAGAGCATCGAGGGGGACAAAGCCCCAGCCGGTCGCCCGACCCGCAGGGCGGCGAACATAGGGCAGGCGAACATAGGGAAACCGCGCGGCCCGGTCGCGAAACACGCGCCGGAGTCGCACCCGCGGGCAGCACGCGGCGCAGGGCTATAGAAGCCGCGCCGCCTCCTTGCGGGCAAAGGCCTTCATCCCGGCGCCATGCGTGTCGAGAAAGGCCCGGACCCGGTCCGGGTCATGCTTCGACAGGTCCCGCAGCCACCAGGCCACCGCTTTCTGGATGAACCAGTCCCGGTCCGGCACATAGCCCGCCGCCCAGCCCAGTACGCGCTCGCGCGCCTCCAGCCCGGTGGGTTTCGGGAAGGACAACTTTGCCAGCGGCAGCGTCATCACCAGCGCCGCGCGCCGCACCCAGAGGTCCGGCGAGACGGTCCATTCCTCGACCGTATCCATCCGCGACAGGTCCGCCATGACCCGCCGCGCCCCGGCAGAGCACGCATGGTCCGCGACCGCCCAGCCGTCGAACTGCGGCACCCAGCCCGCGATCAGCGCCCAGACCGCCGCGTCTGGACGGATGCGCGCCTGCGTCAGCAGCTTGGCCGCCGCGATGCGCGCCTCGTGGATGTCGCTTTGCCACAGCGCGTCCGCCAGCGCGACGCGCTCTTCCAGCGACAGGGCCGCGCGCCAGTCGCGGGTCAGATCGTTGATCGCCGGATTGGGCGTCCCGAGATAGACCCGCTTTGCCTTGTGATAGGCGGCCATCTCCGGCGCCTTGGCCGGGTCGGCGGCGGCGCGCAGCGCCTCCAGCGCCGCGTCAATCCGCATCGGTGGGCAGGCCGGTGTCGAAGCCGTCGATGGTCGCGGTGTTCTTTTCCGCCCAATAGGCGCGGACGCCCTCGGGGCCCTTCTTCTCGGCCCAGCCTTCCAGCACGCGGCGATCCTCGACGAAGTCCATGAAGGGCACGGCATAGCCGCAGGAGGTCTGCACCAGATCGACCGCCACGTCATAGACCTGCCGCGCGCCGGGGTCGGGCGGAAACAGCGCGTCCTGTTCGGCAAAGCCCGGTTCCTTCGCGTGCAGCACCGTCGCGGTGCCATAGGCGCGCAGGATCAGCGGCCGGGTCTCGAAGGAACACCACATCAGCGTGATCCGGTTAACCCGCGCCAGATGCCCGGCGGTCTCGTTCCCGGACCCGGTGAGGTTGCGCCAGAGGATGCGGTTCGGCCCCATGACGCGCAGCGAGTCCATGCCCTTGGGCGAGACATTGACCCGGCCCGTTTCGGCGGCGCTGCCCACGAAGAACAGCGGCTGCGCCGCGATGAAGGCGCGATGGTCGTCGGTCAGAGCCTCGAACTGCTTGGCCATCTATTCCACCGTCACCGATTTCGCGAGGTTGCGCGGCTGGTCCACGTCGGTGCCCTTGGCAATGGCGGTGTGGTAGGCCAGCAGTTGAGCGGGCAGGGCATACAGCAAGGGCGTCAGGATCTCGGGCACCTCGGGCATCTGGATGACGTGCCACGCGTCCTGTCCGGCGATCTCGGCACCCTTGGCATCGGTGATCAGCACCACCTTGCCGCCGCGCGCCATGACCTCCTGCATGTTGGACACGGTCTTTTCGAACAGCCGGTCGCGCGGGGCCATGACCACCACCGGCACCGTCTTGTCGATCAGCGCGATGGGGCCGTGCTTCAGCTCGCCAGAGGCATAGGCCTCGGCGTGGATATAGCTTATTTCCTTCAGCTTCAGCGCGCCTTCCAGCGCCAGCGGATACATCAGCCCACGTCCGAGGAAGAGGATATCGCGCGCCTCGGACAGTTGCCGGGCGATGCGTTCGAGCGCGTTATCATGCGCCAGCGCGGCATTCATCACGCCGGGCAGGGTGCGCAGCGCGGCCAGCAGGTCGTCGCGCGCCTCGGGAGACAGCCGCCCGCGATCCTCGGCGGCCTTGATGGCCAGAAGCAGCAGCACGTTCAACTGGCAGGTGAAGGCCTTGGTCGAGGCGACGCCGACCTCGACGCCCGCGTGGATCGGCAGGGCAAGGTCGCTTTCCCGCGCGATGGAGCTTTCGGCAACATTGACCACCGACAGGATGCGGTCGGCCTTGTCCTTGCAGTAGCGCAGGGCTGCCAGCGTGTCGGCGGTCTCGCCCGACTGGCTGACGAAGAGCGCGGTGGTGCCGGGCAGCACCGGCGGCTCGCGGTAGCGGAATTCGGACGCGATATCGACCTCGACCGGCAGCCCGGCCAGTTGTTCGAACCAGTATTTCGCGGTGTAGCAGGCATAGAAGGCGGTGCCGCAGGCGACCATGGTCAGCCGGTCGATCCGGCTGAAGTCCACACCCGGATCGGGCAGGGCGATGCCGCCCCCGGTCAGATAGGCGGCAAGGGCGTCCGACAGCACCACCGGTTGCTCGGCGATTTCCTTGGCCATGAAGTGCTTGTGCCCGGCCTTGTCGATGCGCGTCTGGTCCATCTGGACAGTGCGCATGTCGCGGTTCACGCGGCGCCCCTCGGCGTCGGTGATGGTCACACCCGCGCGGGTCAGCACCGCGCGGTCGCCTTCTTCCAGATAGGTGATCCGGTTGGTCATCGGCGCCAGCGCGATGGCGTCGGAGCCCACGTACATCTCGTTGTCGCCATGGCCCACGGCCAGCGGGCTGCCCTTGCGGGCCGCGACGATCAGATCCTCTTCGCCGTCGAAGAGGAAGGCCAGCGCGAAGGCGCCCTCCAACCGGTCGATGCATTGCATCGCGGCCTCGACCGGCGACAGGCCCTTGTCCAGCAGATGCTGCGCCAGCATCGAGATCGTTTCCGTGTCGGTCTGTGTCTGCGGGTTCAGGCCATGTTCCGCCAGATCCGCGCGCAGCTCCTTGTAGTTCTCGATGATGCCATTGTGCACCACCGCCACGGGACCCGAGCGGTGCGGATGCGCGTTGTCGGCGCTGGGGGCGCCGTGGGTGGCCCAGCGGGTGTGGCCGATCCCCGACAGGCCCGCCAGCGGCTCATGCACCAGCAGGTCCGACAGGTTCACCAGCTTGCCGACCGCGCGGCGGCGATCCAGCTTGCCCCGGTGCACGGTGGCGATCCCCGCGCTGTCATAGCCCCGGTATTCGAGACGGCGCAGCGCCTCGACGATGATCGGGGCGACCTCGTGCTGCCCCAGCACGCCGACGATTCCACACATGCGACTGTCCTTTCCTGCTCTGGCCGCGTTCGGCCGTGCTTTGATTCAGGCCTTGCCGGCCTGCGTGTCCTTGCGCGCCCGCAACATGCGGAACAGCTTTGTCGCCAGCCCGTCCTTGTTGACCTGCCGCGCCCGCGCGACGGCCAGCGCGCCGGGCGGCACGTCTTCGGTCACGACAGAGCCGGAGGCGGTCATCGCCCCGTCGCCCACCGAGATCGGGGCCACCAGCATGGTGTTCGAGCCGATGAAGGCGTTCTTGCCGATCACCGAGCGGTGCTTGAACACGCCGTCGTAGTTGCAGGTGATGGTGCCCGCGCCGATATTGGTCTTCTCGCCCACCTCGGCGTCGCCGATATAGGTCAGGTGGTTGGCCTTGGCGCCCTCGTGCAGGACGGCGTTCTTGATCTCGACGAAATTGCCGACATGCACGTCCTCGGCCAGTTCCGCGCCGGGGCGCAGTCGGGCATAGGGGCCGACCACGGCGCCCCGGCTGACGTGGCAGCCCTCCAGATGGCTGAAGGCGCGGATGCGGGCGCCGGATTCCACCGTCACCCCGGGGCCGAAGACCACGTTGGGCTCGATCTCGGTATCGCGCCCGATGACGGTATCCCAGGCCAGGTGCACGGTCTCGGGGGCGGGCAGGGCGACGCCGTTCCCCAGCAGGGTGGCGCGGGCGCGGGTCTGAAAGGCCTGCTCTGCCGCTGCCAGTTCGGGGCGCGAGTTGATGCCCATGGTCTCGGCCTCGTCGCAGACCACCGCCGTCGCGGTCAGCCCCTCGGCACGGGCAAGGCCCACGAGGTCGGTGAGGTAGTATTCCCCCGCCGCGTTGTCGTTCGATACCTTGGCGAGCAGGGCCATCATCCGCCCGGCGTCCATCGCCATGACACCCGAGTTGCAGAGCGTGATCGCGCGCTCCTCGTCAGAGGCATCCTTGAACTCGACGATGGCATCGAGCTGGTCGCCCGCCATCTTCAACCGCCCGTAGCGGCCCGGATCGGCGGCCTGAAAGCCCAGCACCACCACGTCGTGGGTCTGCTGCGCGGCCTGCATGGCGGCCAGCGTCTCTTCCGACAGGAAGGGTGTGTCGCCGTAAAGCACGATGGCGTCGCCGTCGAAGCCCTCCAGCGCCGGTTCCGCCTGCCGCACCGCGTGGCCTGTGCCCAGTTGCTCGGACTGGATCACCACGCGGATCTCGGGGTCGTAGTCCAGCGCCGAGGCCTCGACCGCCTCGGCCCCGTGACCGGCGACGACGACGGTGCGGGCCGGCTCCAGCGCCTGTCCGGCGCGCAGGGCGTGCCAGAGCATCGGCGCCTGTGCGATGCGGTGCAGCACCTTGGGGCTGTCCGATTTCATCCGCGTGCCCTTGCCGGCTGCAAGGACGATCAGGGCCATGCTCATGTCGCCATCCGTTTGTCTTTTCGTCGGGCCCGTTCTATCCGATTGCAGGCGTGGGGCAAGGGGACCTTCTCACGCTTGATTTCGGGATGTGACAGGGGGCATCGGTGATGCGGAAATGCGTGGTTTTCGACCTCGACGGGACGCTGGCGGACACCAGCGCCGACCTTATCGCGGCGGCGAATGCCTGTTTCGAAGGCATGGGCCGGGCCGTGCGGCTGGACCCGGTGGCGGATGCGGGTGTGGGGCTTCTGGGCGGCAAGGCGATGCTGCGACTGGGGCTGGAGCGCGAGGGCGCCCTGAGCGAGGATCTGCTGACCGCGTGGTATCCGCACCTGCTGCGCTTCTATGGCGACGCGCTCTGCGTCCATACGCGGATGTACGACGGCGCCGTCGAGGCGGTCGAGGCGCTGCGCGGTTCGGGCCACGCGGTCTCGGTCTGCACCAACAAGCCCGAGGCGCTGGCAGAGGCGCTGCTGCGCGCGCTTGGCGTGCGCGATCTCTTCGGCGCGCTGGTGGGGGCGGATACGCTGCCCACGCGCAAGCCGGACGTTGCGCCCTACTGGGCCGCAGTCGAGCGGGCGGGCGGGGCGCGGGGAGCCTCGCTGCTGGTCGGCGACAGCGACACCGACCGCAACACCGCGCGGGCGGCGGGGCGGCCCTGCGTGCTGGTGACCTTCGCGCCGGGCGGGCAGGCGGTGCACGCGCTGGAGCCGGAGGGCGTGATCGACCGTTTCGAAGAGCTGCACCCCGAGGTGGATCGCCTGCTGCTGTGAGCCGGGCGGTTTCTTTCAAAGAAACCGGCCCGAAATCTTTGCAAGATTTCGGCGGCCCGCCCGCGAGCGACGGATTGACCGCCCCGCGCGGGCGCGCCACAACCGGCGCCATGACAGAGCGTTTCACCGGCAGTTTCACCCAGCAGGAACCGATCCCCGAAGAGGGCATCGAGGCCGCGCTTTCCGTTCTGCGCCACGGGCGGTTGCACCGCTACAACACCGCCCCCGGCGAAATTGCCGAGACGGCGCTTCTGGAAGAGGAGCTCGCCGCGCTCACCGGCGCGCGCTACGCGCTGGCGGTGGCCTCGGGCGGCTATGCGCTGGCCTGCGCCCTGCGCGCCCTTGGCGTGCGGCCCGGCGACCGGGTGCTGACCAATGCCTTCACGCTGGCGCCGGTGCCCGGGGCCATTGCCAGCCTCGGGGCGGTGCCGGTCTTCGTCGGTGTCACCGAGGCGCTGACCATCGACCTCGACGATCTGGCCGCCAAGGCGGGCGATGCGGGCGTGCTGATGCTCAGCCACATGCGCGGGCATCTCTGCGACATGGCCCGCCTGCTGGAGATCTGCGATGCCGCCGGTATCCGCGTGGTCGAGGACTGTGCGCATACCATGGGCGCCACCTGGGAGGGCGTGCCCTCGGGCCGGCATGGCGTCATCGGCTGCTATTCCACCCAGACCTACAAACACGCGAACTCGGGCGAGGGCGGCTTTCTCGTCACCGATGACGAAGAGCTTGCGGCGCGGGCGGTGATGCTGTCCGGCTCCTACATGCTGTACGATCGCCACCGCGCGGCCCCGGCGCCCGAGGTCTTCGAGCGGGTGAAATACGACACGCCCAATGTCTCGGGGCGCATGGACAACCTGCGCGCCGCGATCCTGCGCCCGCAGCTGCGCGGGCTGGCCGGACAGGTGGCGCGCTGGAACGCGCGGTACCACGTGGTCGAAGAGGGGCTGCGCGGCACCCCCGGCCTGACGGTGATCGACCGCGATCCGCGCGGGGGCTTTGTCGGCTCGTCGATCCAGATGCTGCTTCTGGACTGGCCCGAGGGTGCGATCCCCGAGGTGCTGCGCCGCTGTGCCGCGCGCGGGGTCGAGCTGAAGTGGTTCGGCGGCGCCGAGCCTGCCGGCTTCACCTCGCGCTACGACAGCTGGCGCTATGCGCCCTCCGAACCGATGCCTGCCAGTGACCGCATCCTGCGCGGCATCCTCGACATGCGCCTGCCGCTGACCTTCTCGGAAGAAGACTGCGCCCTGATCGCCCGGATCATCCGCGCCGAGGTCGGCGCGGTCTGGCAGGCTTCGGGGCGCGCAGGGGCCTAAAACCGCGACGGGCGCAGGCGCTGCATCTTTGCCACGGTCGTATCGCGGTATGATCCGCGTCAAAGGTGGAACGCGTCCGGCGCGTCGCCGTCGGTTGCGCCTGCCGTCTTGCAAGCAGTGGGCAGGGATGTCGGATGCATGGACCGGGCCTTGGTGCCGGGGCAGGGTTTGTGTATGTCCGGCAGTGGTATCGCGGCGGTGACCAGCGTCGAAGGTTGGACGCGTCCGCCGCATCTCTCTTTCGGCCATATTGCGAAGGGCAGTCCGGCATGTCGGATGCATGGACCGGGCCTTGGTACGGGGGCAAGCGCCGGGCGGGCGTGTGTCCGACAGTCGTATCGCGGCGTGACCCCCGTCGAAGGTTGGACGCGGCAGGCGCACTGCCTTGGGTGCCGCCTGCCGTCTTTGGCGCGCTGGGCCGGGCCTGCCTTCGTTTCACCGTGTTACAGGTTCGGCGGCCAGCCGCGCAGGCAGCCAATCTTCCGGGGGAACGAATTGCGGCGCCGGGATGTTCTTGCTCCAGACTGATCAACAGGAGATAACATCATGAAAACGCGCATCCTTATCGCCGCTACCGCCACCTCTGCCCTGCTTGCCGGTGGTGCCGCTGCGGCAACCTCTGCCTTTGCCACCACCGACCTGAACCTGCGGTCCGGCCCCGGCCCGCAGTACGAGATCATCGGCGTCATCGACGGCAGCACCGAGACCATGGTCGAGGGTTGCCTGGCCGAGGCCAACTGGTGCCAGGTCACCTATGACGGTCAGGCGGGCTGGGCCTCGGGCGAGTACCTCGCGCATTCGCTGGAAACCCCGGTTCCGGTCTACTCGCCGGACAGCCAGGTCGAGGTTTCGACCGTGACCTATGAAGAGCCCGGTGACAACGGCGGCGCGGCGGTTGGCGCCATCGGCGGCGGCGCGGTTGCCGCGGCGGCTCTGGGCGGACCGCTGGCCATCCTCGGCGGCATGCTGATCGGCGGCGGCGTTGGTGCGGCGGTCGACGTGGATGAGACCACCGTGACCTACATCCGCAACAACCCGGTCGATCCCGTCTATGCCACCGGTGAGGTCGTCGTGGGCGCCAAGCTTTCGGACACCGCCGTGGTGACGCCGATCCCGGAAAGCGAATACGGCTATGTCGCGGTGAACAACACCACCGCCGTGGTGGATCCGGTAACCGGCGAGATTGTCTACATCGTGCGCTAAGCCGCGCGTTGAAAGTGGAGAAGATCGGCCCCTGCCTTGCGGCGGGGGCCTTTTTCATGCCGGGCTTGGTCGCGCGCCTGTCTGCGGACATCCGGGAAGGCCCCTGCGGCGCTGAACCGTCCGCCCCGCTCGGGTCGTTTATCCGGCCTCGTAAAGTTCCAGCGGCAGGTCGTCGGGGTCCTTGAAGAAGGTGAAGGCGCGTCCGGTATAGGGATCGGTGCGGATCGGTTCCACCGCGACGCCCGCGGATTCCAGCCTTGCCTTCACGGCGGCCACGTCCTGAACGGTGAAGGCCAGATGCCGCAGGCCCTGCGCCTCGGGATGCGAGGGGCGGGGTGGCGGCGCGGGAAAGGAAAAGAGCTCCACCTGCGTGCCGTCCGGCAAGGCGAGGTCGAGCTTCCACGAGTCCCGCTCCGCGCGGTGGTTCTCTGCCACGACCGTCAGGCCAAGGATGTCGACGTAGAAAGCGCGCGCGCGGGCGTAGTCCGAACAGATGATCGCGGCGTGGTGCAGTCCCGACAGCATGACATCCTCCGTTTCGCCTCAAACCGGTTGTCGGCCGGTCGGGGCAGGTGGTCAAGAGCGCTATGGTCCGCTGTCGTCGCGAGGGTCGGAAGCGGCGCCTGATGCCTGCGAAACGCCCGCGCCAGAGGTTCGGTCCTCTTCGTCGCCAAGTCCTTCAGCGAGGGGCGCGGCCGGTCGGGGGGGGGCATGTGCCGGGAGCCGGGGCGGCACCGCGCTGGTGGGGTTTTGAGGGGAAGCGGTGCGGGGTGGTCTTCCGGTGGCCCGGTCGCGTTGTCATGGCCTAGCAGGACCTGTCCCGGGACAGGGAGCGGCGGCCCATCTGCCGAAGACCGGGAGGGAGGACCGGGAGCGCGCCGTGCCGGCGGGACTTTGAAAGCGAGCGGTGCAAGGGGCAGCGTACCCGGATCAATCTGGCCGAGAGGACCAGCGCACATTGAACCGGGGGACCAACTGCCGGGCGGAGCGGTCTTGCCCGGGCTGCATTCTGGGGCGGCGCTGGGGGCCGAGCGTTGCTGCCCCACCCCCGGGGCCGCGCCATGAAAAAGCCCCCGCGGCGCGGGGGCCGGGGGGCTTTCATCGCCGGAGCGGCGCCGCAGGTCAGGCGGCTGCGGCAAAGGTGACGTGGCCGTGTTCGCCGCCATCGGGCGTGTCGTCGGTCAGGTTCGCCTTGGCGATCTCGTAGAGGTAGCCGACGGTCTTCTCCGTGGCCCAGACCTCGGCGTGAAGCGGGGTGAACTTGACGAGGCGCACCTTGCTGTCCTCTCGACCGTTCTCGAACCATGCCGCCGCGAAGACATTCCACATCTCGTCCAACTTCCGGTCGTCGTGGACCTCTGTCAGCGTGCCTTCGATCGTGGCGTAGAGGTTGGCCTTGGGGTCGGCCACCTGAAAGCTGGCCTTGCCGCCGCCCTTGGCGCCGTCGTGCGCGGCGGTGCCTTCGGCGGTGATGAACCACAGCGCGTTGGCCTTGCGGTCGGCCTGCGGTGCCATCGGCACGGGGCGCTCACCCTCGGGGGCAAGCAGCCCGGCGCGGACGTCGTCGATGCGGTCCCAGAAGGTGTCGATGAGGGCTGTCATGGTGATCTCCTGCAATCTGTGTCGTTGCAGGAGAAACACGCGGGGGCCGGACCGGGTTCCGGCGCGTTTCTGGCAGCGCGCAAACGCCGCCGGTGGACCGGGCCGGAGAGAACCGGCCCGGCGCGAGGCCTCAGAAAGTGAAGCTGGCGCTGATCTTGAAGGTCCGGCCCGGCTGGGGCAGGGCGTTGGGGTAGATCGTGTATTCCGTGTCGAAGACATTATCGACGCCCAGGCGCACGGTCGCCCCCTCCAGCGCACCCCGGTCAGGCTGCCATGTGGCGAACAGATCCGCCGTCTGCCAGGCATCGCCGCCGGTGGCGCCCTCGGGCAGGCGGGTCTGTTCGGCGGCGAAGGTTCCCTTCACGCCCATCTCCCAGTCTGTCCATGGCCGCAGGCCTACGGTCGCCGTCAGCCGGTCCTGCGGGATGGACCCGAGGTTGCCGCCGCCATCGCGCTCGCCCCGGTTGACGGTCAGCCCGGCCTTCACGAACCAGTCCTGCGCGTCGTAGTCCAGCTCGGCCTCAAGCCCCCAGAGCCGGGCGTCGGTGTTCGTCGTCGTCGTGTAGTCGGTGAACAGCAGCGTGCCCGGCGGCACGAAGACCGGCGACACGGTGCTGAAATCTCCCACCACCTGATCGACGTAGTCCTTCACGCTGGCGTTGTAGATATTGGCGCTGAAGCCCAGCCGGTCGCCCGCGCGGAAGACATCCGTGCCGGCGTAGCGCGTGCCCAGTTCGACCTGCGTCGAGGTTTCGGGCTTCAGGTCGGGGTTCGGCACGAAGCGGTTCACGAAAGAACCCGTGGTGCCGGGTCCGAAGGGCGTGGTGAAGGCGAAGTGCACACCGTCGTTGTAGATCTCGGACAGCGAGGGCGCGCGGAAGGAGCGCGAGACGTTGCCGAAGACCTGCCAGTTCTCGCTGGGTCGATAGCTGAACCCGATGCGCGGCGAGGTGAAGCTGCGGTCCACCGTGTCGAGCGCGCTGTCGTCCGGGTCGCGGTGGTAGCGGTCGTGGCGCAGGCCAAGGATCAGGTCCATCCGGTCGCTCAGCCCCAGCGTCGCCTCGGCGAAGACACCCAGCGTTTCCGCGCTGGCATTGGGGTAGGTCGAGCGCACGGTACCGTCGCGGTCGCCCTCCTGCTCGTCGCGGAAGGCCTCGAAGCCGTAGACCAGCTCGAGCGGCACACCCAGCTCGACCTGCGAGCGGTTCACCACCTCGACACCGGTGGTGGTGTATTTGGTGGTGTCCAGACGCCCGCCGCTGACCTGCTCTTCGGTGATCTCCAGCCTGTTCGAATACAGCAGGACCGACAGGTCCAGCAGTTCGGAGTTGCCCGGGTTGAAGTCCCAGCTCAGGCGCAGGGCGTCGTGCTCGGCCTCGCGGTTGACATCCGTCAGCGGATCAGAGGCACTGGCGGCATTGGGCGGCAGAAGTCCGTCGTCGGTGTATTTCGAATAGCTCAGCTCGAAGCGCTGGTCGGCGTTCGGCTCGAAGCCCAGCTTCACCAGCCCGTTTTGCAGGTCGACGGCAGAGCGCCCGATGGCATTGCCACCGCCGTCCGTCAGGTCGTCGCCCATCCGGCGATCGGCAAGGAACAGCATGGCGTCGAAGGCGCCCCAGTCGCCATAGGCGGCAAGGCTGCGCCCGATGGTCTCGCCGTTCGACGAATAGCTGAGCGCGGTGCGCCCGCCGACCGTCTGGCCCTCCTTCAGCAGGTCGCCCGCGTCGCGGGTCTCGATCGAAATGACACCGCCAAGGGCGCCCGAGCCGTAAAGGGTAGAGCCGCCGCCGCGGATCACCTCGACCCGCTGCACCAGCTCGGGGTCGATGAAGAAGCGCCCGCGGTGCGCCTGTCCGAAGTTCAGCCGCCCGCCGTCCAGCCGCAGCACGATCTGGTCGTCGTCGAAGCCCCGGATTGAAGGGGTCTGCGACATGCCGCGCGGGCCGCCGAAGATGTTCACACCGGGAATGTCGCCGATCAGCGATTCGAAATCCGTGGCCTGCACGCGGGCGAGGTCTTCGGCATCCAGTGCGGTCGCGGCGACCGGGGCCTCTGTCATCGGGCGGGAATCGCGGAAGACGGTTTCGAGCAAGAGCGTGCCGAGGTTCATTCCATCCTGTGCGGCGGCGCTGCCGGCGATCATGGTCGAGCCCAGCAGAAGGGCGAGTTTGCGCATGTCGGTTGGTCCTGTCTGGCATGAGTGATGCCTGCGGGGCCTGCCGTACGGGTGGGGCGCAGTCTGTGAGGGATGCGGGAGTGTCGCTAAATCCGACAGGAAAAGTAAGTCTTTCCGCTGCACGTACTGCGGGCTTGCGCCGACCTGTTGCGCGGATGCACCATCGCCCCACGCTTGCGGCGATTGACGAAAGCCGCGCGACGTGCATAAATGAACGAGTGTTCAATAAGCGCGGGGAGGGCGCGATGTTTCTGGCCAGCATGGAGTTCGACCTTGGCGAAGACGTGAACGCGCTTCGCGAGATGGTCCATAAATGGGCGCAGGAGCGGGTGAAGCCGATGGCCGCCGACATCGACCGCGACAACGTCTTTCCGCCCGAGCTGTGGCAGGAGATGGGGGCGCTGGGCCTGCTGGGCGTCACGGTCCCCGAGGAATACGGCGGCGCGGGACTTGGCTATCTCGCCCATACCGTCGCGGTGGAAGAGGTGGCGCGGGCCTCGGCCTCTGTCTCGCTGTCCTACGGCGCGCATTCCAACCTCTGCGTCAACCAGATCCGCCTGAACGGCAACGACGAACAGCGCGCCAAATACCTGCCGCGCCTGATCTCGGGCGCGCATGTGGGCGCGCTGGCCATGTCCGAACCGGGGGCGGGGTCGGACGTGGTTTCGATGAAGCTGCGGGCGGAAAAGCGCAACGACCGCTACGTGCTGAACGGCAACAAGTACTGGATCACCAACGGCCCCGACGCCGACACGCTGGTGGTCTATGCCAAGACCGACCCGGAGGCCGGGGCCAAGGGCATCACCGCCTTCCTGATCGAGAAGGAGATGGCGGGTTTCTCGACCTCCAGGCACTTCGACAAGCTGGGGATGCGCGGGTCGAACACCGCCGAGCTGATCTTCGAGAATGTCGAGGTACCCTTCGAGAACATCCTCGGCGAAGAGGGCAAGGGCGTGCGCGTGCTGATGTCGGGGCTGGATTACGAGCGCGTGGTGCTGGCGGGAATCGGCCTTGGCATCATGGCGGCCTGTCTCGACGAGATCATGCCCTATATGGTCGAGCGAAAGCAGTTCGGACAGAGCATCGGGAACTTCCAGCTCATGCAGGGCAAGATCGCCGACATGTACACCGCGATGAACTCGGCCCGCGCCTATGTCTACGAGGTGGCGCGCGCCTGCGACCGGGGCACCGTGACCCGGCAGGATGCGGCGGCCTGCTGCCTGTATGCCTCGGAAGAGGCGATGAAGCAGGCGCATCAGGCGGTGCAGGCCATGGGCGGCGCGGGCTTCCTGAACGACGCGCCGGTGGCGCGCCTCTTCCGCGACGCCAAGCTGATGGAGATCGGCGCGGGAACCTCGGAAATCCGCCGGATGCTGGTGGGCCGCGAGCTGATGGGGGCCATGGGATGAGGCCACCGTTGCCTCCTGCGCTTGCGGGTGGTCCCGCCGCTGCCGGGGTCGCGTGCCTTTGCCCGGATCGCGCCGTGACGGCGAAGCGCCGGCAGCGGCATCGGGCGTTGCCTCAGGGCAGCGGGGCTTGGCCCTGAGATGCCGCGCTGGCTGGTCTGGTCGCCCGTCTGGGGGCTTCTGGGGCTGACAGCCGTGCTGGGCTGGCGCGAGGGGCGCGCCTTCGTGACGATGACCGAGGGTGACGTGATCGCCGCCTATGCGCAGCGCTACGTGGTGCAGGCGGGGCCGGGGGCGCGGCCTTCGGACTGCACGGCAGAACCGGGCGGCGCCGCGTGGCTGGTGATCCGTTGTGGACGTGGGCCGGTGATGGAATATCACGTCAGCCGCTTCGGCTGGCTGAAGCGCATCACAGGCCCCGCGGGGCGCGATATCTTGGAAGGACCGAAAACATGAAATGGATGGCTCTGATGCTCTTGCCCGGCGCGGCCTTCGCGCAGGACGGGCTGGTGTTCTCGCCGCAGGCGACCGAGGCTTGCTTCGCAGAGGAAGGCTATGCCGAGGATTGCATCGGCCTGTCGGCCAACCAGTGCATGACCGACACGTTCGGCGGCGAGTCCACCGCCGGGATGGGCGGCTGTCTGGATGCGGAATGGCAGTACTGGGACGACCGCCTGAATGCCGCTTACGGCGAGGCGATGGCGCAGGCGAAGTCCATGGACGCGGACAAGATGGACTTTGCCCCCTCGCAGGCCGAGGCGCTTCAGGCGATGCAGCGGCTGTGGATTCCCTACCGCGACGGGCAGTGCGACTATGTCCGCAGCCAGTGGGGCGGCGGCACCGGCGGCGGGCCCGCCTCGCTGGAATGCCTGATGACCCTGACCGCGCGGCAGGCGCTGTTCCTCGAAAGCGCAACACAAGAGTACTGATGCTGCAAAACCCCGGATCATATCAGGCGCTGCGCGACGGTTTCCGGTGGGAGATCCCCGCCCGGCTGAACCTTGCCGCGCAGGCCTGCGATGACTGGGTGGCACGGGCGCCGGACCGGCTGGCGCTCATCGACCTCAGCGAGGGCGCGCGCCGCGACTGGAGTTACGGCGCGCTTCAAGACCTGTCCCGGCGGGTACAGGCAGCGCTGCGCGCGCGGGATGTGTCGCGCGGCGACCGGGTGGGCGTCCTGCTGTCGCAATCGCCGCTCTGTGCCGCCGCGCATCTGGCGATCTGGCGCATGGGGGCGGTCTCGGTGCCGCTGTTCAAGCTGTTCCGCCACGACGCGCTGGCCAGCCGGGTGGGCGACAGTGGCGCGGCGGTGGTGGTGACAGACGACGAAGGCGCCGCGATGCTGGACGGGCTGGGCGTCACGGCGCTGACCGGTGCGGCGCTGTCGACCGACGCCGCGCCCGCCACGCCGGAACCGACCGGCCCCGAGGACCCCGCCGTGCTGATCTACACCAGCGGCACCACGGGCACACCCAAGGGCGCGCTGCACGGCCACCGGGTGTTGACCGGCCACCTGCCGGGGGTCGCGGTCAGCCACGATTTCCTCGGCCAGCCTGGCGACGTGCTCTGGACGCCCGCCGACTGGGCGTGGATCGGTGGGCTTTTCGACGTGCTGATGCCGGGGCTGGCGCTGGGTGTGCCGGTGGTCGCCGCACGGATGCCGCGTTTCAACGTGGACGAATGCAGGCGCATCGTGACCGAGGCGGGGGTGCGCAACGTCTTTTTCCCGCCCACCGCGCTGCGGATGCTCAAGGCGGCGGGCGCCGCGCTTCCGGGCCTGCGCTCCGTCGCTTCGGGCGGCGAGCCGCTGGGCGCCGAGATGCTGGCATGGGGACGGCAGGCCTTTGGCGTCGGGATCAACGAATTCTACGGCCAGACCGAGTGCAATATGGTCGCCTCGTCCTGCGGCGCGCTCTTTCCGGCGCGGCCCGGCGCCATCGGGCGCGCGGTGCCCGGCTTCGACGTGGCGGTGATCGACGCGCAGGGAGAGCCGACCGCCGAAGAGGGCGACATCGCCGTCCGGCGCGGGGCGGCCTCGATGTTCCTCGGCTACTGGAACCGACTCGAGGCCACGGCAGAGAAGTTTCGCGGCGACTGGATGCTGATGGGCGACCGGGGCATCGCAGAGGACGGCTTTCTGCGCTTCCTGGGCCGCGAGGACGACGTGATCACCAGCGCGGGCTACCGCATCGGTCCCGCCGAGATCGAGGATTGCCTGATGACCCATCCGGCGGTCGCCACCGTGGGCGTTGTCGGCAAGCCCTGCGCGCTGCGCACCGAGATCGTCAAGGCCTACGTGGTGCTGAAACCGGGCGCCGCACCGGGTGAGGCAGAGTTAATGTACTGGGTGAAGGAACGCCTTGCAAGCTATTCCTATCCAAGGGAAATCGCCTTCGTCGAGGCGCTGCCCATGACCGTCACCGGCAAGGTGATCCGCAAGGACCTGAGGGCCCGCGCCGCGGCGGAGGGGCCGGCATGATCCGCGCGCTTGCCGTGATCGCGGGCCTTGGCATTTGCCCTTGCCACGCGCAGGAGGAGGCGCGCGAACCGCTGCCGGATTTCGCCACCTGCATGGATATGGAGGCGGCGCGCTACGAGCGCGCGCTCAAACGCCTGCGCGAGATGCCCGACGCGCAGGAGTTCGAGATCGGCGACGAGCGCGGCACCGGCTATTGCGGGTCGGTGGGCATTGTCCTCTGCGACCGGCTGGAGGTGCCGGAGCAGGTCCAGGACTGCCAGCTGGCCCTCGCTGCCGAGCAGCTGGCGCTTGCCGCAAAGGTCCGCGACGCGCTGCCCGACCCCGAGACGGTCCAGACCGGCGGTGCCTTCGAGCGGGCTCTCTATCCGCAGGTCTATGCGCTGGCCGAGGGCATCTCGGCAGGCCCCGACTGCGATGGGGCCGAAGCCGCCTTTCAGGCCTGGTGCGCGGCATGGGAGGCCAACAATCGCCTCTCGACCGCCGTGCTGGCCTGGCAACTGGCGCGCTTCATGGGCCTGGCAGAACCGGCGACAGCGGCGGGCTGGGCCGACAGGCCGCCCCCCGTCCGGCCTCGGGCCCGTGAGGAAGACAGCTGATCCCATGCAGTTATCCACAGGAAAATCTCTGGAAATCGCGAAAATCCCGCACAAAGGCGCCGGATGGGTCGGGCGCCGGTATTGCGTGGCTTTCCGGCAGGTTGCAGGCTTTGGCCGCCGATCAGGGCGCCCTCTGCCGGGCGCCGGTCGCGTTGCTGCCAACCTGTGCGAGGGAAAGATGAAAGCGATCTGGGTGTGTGTTCTGGGGCTGTCCATGGGCCTGACGGGAAAGGCGGCGTTGGCCGCCTCGGACGATCTGGACCTGACGCCGGGCCTTCTGGCGGTGCAGGCCTGCGTCGCAGAGGTGGGCAAGGCCGCCCGCGTAACCACCGACTATGGCTGCGCCGAGGCGGCCTATGTCGCCTGCGCCATCGGCGGGCGGCTGGAACGACCGCTGACCCTGTGCCTCGACGGCACGCGGGCGGCGCTGGCGCGTGACGTGGCGGGACTGCTGGACGGTCTGCCGCGCCGGGTGCCCGCGGAACTGGGGATGCCCCAGGACGAATACCGCCAGATGCGGCGGACGCTTGTGGCGGCGCCGGACTGGCCGGGCTGCCCCAAGGGCGACGCGGGGGCGGAATGCCTGTACCGCCACGTCGCGGAACAATGGGTCGAGGCGCGCGAGCTGATCCGCGCCTTCGACGCGGTGACAGGCAGGGAGGCCGAATGAAACTGACATCCCAGGCGATTGCCGGGTCCGAGGGGTTTCGCGCCAACGAGGCGGCGCATCTCGAGGCGCTGCGCGTGGTGCGCGAGGCCGCCGAGGCGGCGGCGGAAGGCGGCGGGGCGCGGGCGCGCGAGCGGCACCTGTCGCGCGGCAAGATGCTTCCGCGAGAGCGCGTCGCGGCGCTGCTTGATCCGGGCTCTGCCTTTCTCGAGATCGGCGCCACGGCGGCGCATGGGATGTACGAGGGCGCGGCGCCCGCGGCGGGGATGATCGCCGGGGTTGGCCTTGTCGAGGGGCGGCAGGTCATGGTGGTCTGCAACGACGCCACGGTGAAGGGCGGCACCTACTACCCGATGTCGGTGAAGAAGCACCTGCGCGCGCAGGAGATCGCCGCCGAATGCCAGCTGCCCTGTGTCTACCTGGTGGATTCGGGCGGCGCGAACCTGCCGAACCAGGACGAGGTCTTTCCCGACCGCGACCACTTTGGCCGGATCTTCTACAACCAGGCGCAGATGTCGGCCCGGGGCATCGCGCAGATCGCCGTGGTCATGGGCTCCTGCACGGCGGGCGGCGCCTATGTGCCCGCCATGTCCGACGTCTCGATCATCGTGAAAGAGCAGGGGACCATTTTCCTTGCCGGGCCGCCGCTGGTGAAGGCCGCGACAGGCGAGGTGGTCAGCGCCGAGGACCTCGGCGGCGGCGACGTGCACACGCGCCTGTCGGGCGTGGCGGATTACCTCGCCGAGGACGACGCCCATGCGCTGGAACTGGCGCGGCGGGCGGTGCGCTCGCTGGGGCAGGGCGGCGCGGGAGGGCCGCTTTCGGGCGGTGGCGAGAACGCCGCCCCGACGGGCGAAGCGCCGGCCTATGACCCCGCCGAGATGCTGGGCGTGGTGCCCGCCGACCTGCGCACCCCCTACGACATCCGAGAAGTGATCGCGCGGGTGGTCGACGGCTCCTACTTCGACGAGTTCAAGGCCCGCTTCGGCGAGACGCTGGTCTGCGGCTTCGCCCGCGTCTGCGGCATGGACGTCGGCATCGTCGCCAACAACGGCGTGCTCTTCTCCGAGGCCGCCGCCAAGGGTGCGCATTTCGTGGAACTCTGCTCGCAGCGCCGCATCCCGCTGGTCTTCCTGCAGAATATCACCGGCTTCATGGTGGGCCGCAAATACGAGAACGAGGGCATCGCGCGGCACGGCGCCAAGATGGTAACCGCGGTGGCCACGACCTCGGTGCCCAAGGTGACGCTGCTGGTCGGCGGTTCCTTCGGCGCGGGCAACTACGGCATGGCTGGCCGCGCCTACCAGCCGCGCTTCCTCTGGACATGGCCCAACAGCCGCATCTCGGTCATGGGCGGCGCACAGGCGGCGGGCGTGCTGGCCACGGTGAAACGCGATGCGATGGAGCGCGCGGGGCAGGACTGGTCCGCCGAGGAAGAGGCAGAATTCAAGCGCCCCACGATCGAGATGTTCGAGCGCCAGTCGCATCCGCTTTATGCTGCGGCACGGCTCTGGGACGATGGTATCGTCGATCCGCGCAAGACACGCGAGGTGCTGGCGCTGTCGCTGCGGGCCGCCCTGAACGCGCCCATCGAGGAGACGCGCTTTGGCGTATTCCGGATGTAGCGGAGGAGGGGCGCTGCCCCTCTGCTCCTGCGGAGCATTCACCCCGGGATATTTCGGGACAGAAGAAACGAGGGTCCGGTTTTCTTCTGTCCGCAAATATCCCGGGGAGCGCGAGGGGCTGGCCCCTCGCATCCGACGCAAGACAAACGCGGGACGGCCCGGATGGAGGAACCCATGTTCGACACAATCCTGATCGCCAACCGGGGCGAGATCGCGGCCCGGGTGATCCGCACCGCGCGGGCCATGGGGCTGCGCACGGTGGCGGTACATTCCGACGTGGACGCGGGCGCGCTGCATGTGGCCTTGGCGGATGTGGCGGTGGATATCGGCGGGGCCGCGCCGGCGCAAAGCTATCTGCGTGGCGAGGCGATCATCCAGGCGGCGCGGGACACCGGCGCGCAGGCGATCCATCCGGGCTATGGGTTCCTGTCCGAGAACCCGGATTTCGTCGAGATGGTGGAGGCCGCCGGGCTGACCTTCATCGGGCCATCGGCAGCGGCCATCCGCGAGATGGGTCTGAAGGATGCCGCCAAGCGGCTGATGGCCGGGGCCGGGGTGCCGGTGGTGCCCGGCTACATGGGCGAGGATCAGGACCCGGGTCATCTGGAGGTCGAGGCCGCGCAGATCGGCTACCCGGTGCTCATCAAGGCCGTCGCGGGGGGCGGTGGCAAGGGCATGCGGCTGGTCTCGCGGGCCGAAGATTTCGTCGACGCGCTGGAACGGGCCAAGGCCGAGGCCCTGGGCGCTTTCGGCAACGACCACGTGCTGATCGAGAAATACATCCAGCAGCCGCGTCATATCGAGGTGCAGGTCTTTGGCGACGGCACCCGGGCGGTGCATCTGTTCGAGCGGGATTGTTCCCTGCAGCGCCGTCATCAGAAGGTCATCGAGGAGGCGCCCGCGCCCGGCATGACCGAAGAGATGCGCGCCGCCATGGGCGCCGCCGCCGTGCGCGCCGCCGAGGCGATCGGCTACAGCGGCGCGGGTACGGTGGAGTTCATCGTCGACGGCGCCGATGGGCTGCGGCCCGACGGTTTCTGGTTCATGGAGATGAACACCCGTCTTCAGGTCGAGCATCCGGTCACCGAGGAAATCACCGGCGTCGACCTCGTGGAATGGCAGATCCGGGTCGCCTCGGGCGAACCCTTGCCCGCCCGGCAGGAGGATCTTTCGATCCGCGGCCATGCCTTCGAGGCGCGGCTCTATGCCGAGGACGTGCCCGCCGGGTTCCTGCCCGCGACGGGGCGGCTGTCGCATCTGTCCTTTCCCGCCGGTGTCAGGGCCGAAAGCGGCGTGCGCGCGGGCGACGTCATCAGCCCGCATTATGACCCGATGATCGCGAAGATCGTGGTGCACGGGCCGACCCGCGCGGTGGCCCTGCGGCAGCTGGCGCGCGGGCTCGCGGGGACGCAGGTGGCGGGCACCGTGACCAACCTTGGTTTCCTGGGCGCGCTTGCGAACCACGCAGGCTTTGCGCGCGGCGACGTGGATACCGGACTGATCGCGCGGGACCTCGAGGCTCTGACCGCCTCTGTCCTGTCGGACGACAGCAGGGCGCGGGCCACCGCGCAGGCGGCCCTTGTGGTGGCGGGGCTGTGGGAGGCCAGCGATGCCTTCACCGGCTTTACGCTGTGGGGGCCGCTGTACCGGCTGGTGCCGCTGCTGCATGACGGCGATGACGCCGCTGTCGCGCTGGCCGTGCTTGGCCCCGATGCGGTCACGGTGTCCTGCAACGGAACGGTAGTCGAGGCGCGGCGTGGGGCGGGCGGCTGGCGCCTGAACGGCGCCCTGCCGGCGGATCATGCCGACGACGGCCAGAGGATCACCGTCTTTGTCGGGCCGGGGCTGGTCTTCGACCGGGTCGATCCGCTGTCGCGCGGCGGGGCCGAGGCCGCCGGGTCCGATGTCACCCTGGCGCCGATGCCGGGGCGCGTGGTGTCGGTGCATGTCCGGGGCGGACAGGCGGTCGAGGCCGGAGACCGGCTGGCGGTTCTGGAGGCGATGAAGATGGAACACACGCTGACCGCCGCCCGCGACGGAACCATCGCCGAGGTGATGGTGCGCGAGGGCGATCAGGTCGAGGCCGGGGCGCCGCTGGTCAGGCTGGAGGAGGTGGAGGCATGAGGGCTTGTGGTCCGGGAAGTCGGGCGCGGCCGGTCCCGCGCGCCTGCGCGGCGCGGAGGGCGGGGCGATGATGCGGCTGCACCATGTGCAATACGGGCGGTCGTTCCGCGTGCTCTGGCTTTATGAGGAGATCGGCGAGGCGGTGCTGGGGCCGCTGGAGATCGTCGAGCACCGGATCGGCTCGAAGGAAATGCGGGAAAGCGACCTGCCGCGGCTGTCGCCCGCGGTGCGCATACCGGCGATCGAGCTGGACGGGCTTGAGATGTCCGAATCCGGCGCCATCGTGCAGCATCTCTGCGAGACCTGCGCGCCTACGCTCGACCGGCCGGTTGGAGATGCCGAGCGGCCCGCCTTCCTGCAGTGGATTCATTTCGCCGAGACTCAGGCCAGCCTTGTCGAGAACCTCAACCTTCAGATGGTCTTCCTGCGTCCCCCGGCAAAGCCGTCGCCGGTGGTGGTCAAGCTGACCGTGGCGCGGCTGAGGCAGACGGTTGCGGGGATGGAGGCCAGGCTGGGCGCGGGCTACCTTCTGCCCTCGGGCTTCTCGGGGGCGGATGTGATGATGGGCTTCAACCTGTTCGCGATCCCCTACTTCGTGGACCTCGCGCCCTTTCCGAAGGTGCGGGCCTACAAGGCGCTGCTGGAGACGCGCGCGGCGCATCGGCGCGCCTGTGCCCGCGAGGGCGCGCAGCGGTTCTATACGCAGGATTTCTACCCGGTGCCCGAGGCGTGATGCGGCGGGCCGGGTCGCGTGGGGTGCGGTCGGATGCCTCCGGCGGAGGGTATTTGGACCAAGAAGAAGCCCGGTCCCTGCGAGAGGGCGCGGGCGTCGCGGTGACGAAAGGGGGCGGCATGGGCATGACGCGGGCAGGGCGATGAGCGGGGCGGTCGAGATCTTCGAGGTCGGACCCCGGGACGGTTTGCAGAACGAGGCGCGGATGATCCCGGCGTCGGAAAAGGTTGCGCTGGTGGATTGCCTGTCGCGGGCGGGGTTCCGGCGGATCGAATGCGCGTCCTTCGTCAGCCCGAAATGGGTGCCGCAGATGGCCGATTCCGACGCGGTTCTGGCGGCAATCGCCCGCGCGCCGGGCGTGTCCTACGCCGCCCTGACGCCGAACCTGAAGGGGCTGGAGCGGGCGATCGCGGCGCGCGCGGACGAGGTGGCGATTTTCGGCTCTGCCTCGGAGGGGTTCAGCCGCGCCAACATCAACGCCTCTGTCGCCGAGTCGCTGGAGCGCTTCGGGCCGGTGGTCGAGGCGGCGCGCGCGGCCGGGCTGCCGGTGCGGGGCTACGTGTCCTGCGTGGTCGAATGCCCCTACGATGGCGCGGTGGCGCCCGGCGCCGTGGCCCGGGTGGTGGCGGCCCTCCGCGACCTGGGCTGCTACGAGGTCTCGCTGGGCGATACCATAGGGCGGGGCACGCCCGAGGCCGTCGATGCCATGCTGGCGGCGGTGCTGGGAGAGATCGGGGCGGATCGCCTTGCCGGGCATTTTCACGATACCGCCGGGCGGGCGCTGGACAATGTCGAGGTCTCGCTTGCCCGGGGGCTGCGGGTCTTCGATGCCGCCGTGGGCGGGCTGGGCGGTTGCCCCTATGCGCCGGGTGCGGCGGGCAATGTGGCGACCGAAGCGGTGGCGGAGCGCCTGGCGGCGCTTGGCTACGAAACCGGGCTGGACGGCGCGGTGCTGGCCGAGGCGGCGCGCATGGCGGTGCGGATGCGGACCGGCTGACGCGGCCTTGCGGGGCGGCTGGCGGCTGAGCGGCATGGGCCGGGTGCGGGCACGCCATGGCGAAGTGGCGCAGGGCGAACCCCTGCATGGTCTGGCCACGCGTTTGGGCAGGCGGGGCGGACACCGGGGGGCTGCGGTGGGGGCCGGGTGACGGGGCGCGAGGCCTGCGTGTCGGGCCGGTCGCCGCGGCGATTGGAAGCGGCTTCGGTCATCGGGATGCCGGTGGATCGGGCGGGGGACGGGAGGAGATCATGATACTACGCGGCGTGGCGCAGGCCTTCGCGATGGACGACGCCACCTGGCGCCGCCATGCCAACCCCTGGTCGGGCTGGAGCCGCGCGGCGACCGGGCTGCCGCTGATCGCGCTGGCCGTCTGGAGTCGGGTCTGGCTGGGCTGGGCGGCGCTGATCCCCTGCGTGCTTGTGGCGCTCTGGCTCTGGCTGAACCCGCGCCTGTTCCCCGCGCCGCGCCGCTTTGACGGATGGATGGCGCGCGGCGTTCTCGGCGAGCGCATCCTTGTCAGTTTCCCCGACGCCATTCCCAAGGCCCATCGCCGGATGGCCCGGCTTCTGGCACTGGCCAGCCTGCCGGGGACGCTTGTCTTTGCAGCCGGGCTTTGGACCCTGCGGCTGGATTGGGTGGTGCTGGGCGGCACGCTGGCGGCGCTTCCCAAGTTCTGGTTCATCGACCGCATGGGCTGGCTGCTGGCGGACTGGCGCGCGGCGGGCCGGTCCGAGTGGGAGGCGCCATGACCGTGACGCTGGTCTGTCTCTCGGGTCTGCCGGGCACGGGAAAGAGCACCATTGCGCGGCATCTGGCGGCGCGGGTCGGGGCGCTTTGGCTGCGGGTCGACGTCGTCGAACAGGCGATGCGCGACAGCCACATGACCGTCGTGGGCGACCTGGCCGACGGGGGCTATGCGGCCCTGCAGGCGGTGGCCGCCGCGGCGCTGGAGCAGGGCTTCGACGTGGTGGCCGACTGCGTGAACCCCTTGGCCGAAACCCGGGCGGGCTGGCAGGCGGTCTCGGCCCGGACCGGGGCGCGGCATCTGGACGTGGCCCTGACCTGCGCGGACAGGGACAAGCACAGGGCGCGGGTCGAGGGGCGGACGCCCGAGGTGCCGGGGCTGATGCTGCCGGACTGGGCGGCGGTCATGGCCCGCGACTGGAGCCCCTTCGACGGGGCCGATCTGCATTTCGATACGGGCGCGGTGGCACTGGAAGAGGCCGTCGCGCGGATTGCCGACAGGATGAGGGAGAACTGACATGGATCTGATCCGGGTGGATCGCGACGGGCGCGGGGTGGCGACGCTCTGGCTGGCACGGGCCGAGAAGCACAATGCGCTGTCGGCGCAGATGATGACCGAACTGCAGGATGCGGCCGGGGCGCTGGCCCGCGACGACAGCGTCCGGGTGGTGGTCCTTGCGGCGGAGGGGCGCAGTTTCTGTGCCGGGGGCGACCTTGGCTGGATGCAGGCGCAATTCGCCATGGACCGCGCCACGCGACGGGCGGAATCGGCGCGCATCGCCCATGCGCTGGGGGCGCTTTACGCGCTGCCGCAGCCGCTGATCGCGCGGGTGCAGGGCAATGCCTTCGGCGGCGGGGTCGGGCTGGTCTCGGTCTGTGACGTGGCGGTGGGCGCCGACAGCCTGAAGATGGGGCTGACCGAGGTGAAGCTGGGCCTGATCCCCGCCAATATCGGGCCCTACGTGGTGGCCCGCATGGGCGCGGTCAACGCCGCAGAGGTCTTCATGAACGCCCGCCTGTTCGGGGCAGGGGATGCGCGGCGGCTGGGGTTGCTGAACCGGGTGGTGGCGGCCGATGCGCTGGACGCGGCGGTCGAGGACGAGGTCGCGCCTTACCTCACCTGCGCGCCGGGGGCGGTGCGCGACGGCAAGGCCTTGCTGCGGCGGCTGTCGGGCGGGGTCGATGCGGGCGCCGTGGAGGCGGCCATCGACGCGCTTGCCGACCGCTGGGAGACCGACGAGGCGCGCGCGGGCATCGCGGCCTTCTTCGACAAGCGGCCCGCGCCCTGGGCTGGCGGGGACTGACCGGCTCAGACCAGCGTCGCCAGCATCCACAGGCCCATCGCGACCATCACCAGGTTTTCGGTCAGCGAGACAAAGCCCAGCGGCACGTTGGAGTTGCCGCCCATGCAGGCGCATTTCAGGGCGCGCCTGTCGATGTAGACCGCCTTGAAGACGCTGACCGCGCCCACTGTGCCGATGAACAGGGCCACAGGCCCCGACAGCCAGGGCAGCACGCCCGCCAGCATCAGGACCGCCGCGCCACCCTCGGCGAAGGGGTAGAGGTAGCCATAGGGCACCCAGCGCCGCGCCAGCAGGTCGTAGTTCAGGAACATGGTCGAAAAGCTTTCGACGTCGCGCAGTTTCTGCACCGCCAGCAGCGCCATGGCCATCGCAAGCACGGCGCGCAGCGTGCCCGCCCATCCCAGCGCCCCGGCCCAGCCCGCCGCAAGGCCCATCAGCGCCGCCATGGCGAAGACGGCGATCACGGGTGTGTAGCTGGTGTCCTTGTCCGCCTGAGGTGTTTGCCCGAAGAAGCGGCGGAGGTCTTCATAGCCGCCGACCCGCTTGTCGCCGATGAAGGTCTGCGGCGTGGTCTCCACCCCGTGTTGCGCCATGAAGCGGTCCGTCTCTGCCCGGGTGGTCAGGCGATGGTCTTCGACGTCGTAGCCATTGCGCTCCAGCAGCCATTTCGATTTCAGGCCGAAGGGGCAGAGGTGGTCGGGCATGACCATCCGGTACAGGCGGGCGGTCCTGGCGGGGCCGTCGCGGGGCATGGTAAACTCCCTTTCGGGGTGTCGGTTGCCATGCGTTAACGTCTTGGTGGAAAACAGGGTTCCATCGCGGGTGGCAAGGCCACGTGGGGCGATGTTTCGCAGGGGCGAATATTGACCGCACCGGGACACGGGTTTACACCGCAAGACGAGCCACCGATGCAACCAGTCCGGGCGCGTGACTCCATGGCCCCCGGATGATGAATGGGAGCCACCTCTTGGAAGAGATGCTTCGGGAATATCTTCCCATCCTCGTGTTCCTTGCCGTGGCCGTGGGCCTTGGGGTCGTCCTGATCCTCGCCGCCGTGGTTCTGGCGGTGCGCCGCCCCGACCCCGAGAAGGTTTCGGCCTACGAATGCGGCTTCAACGCCTTCGACGACGCGCGGATGAAATTCGACGTGCGCTTCTACCTCGTGGCGATCCTCTTCATCATCTTCGATCTGGAAATCGCCTTTCTGTTCCCCTGGGCGGTGGCCTTCGGCGAGATCTCGATGGCGGCCTTCTGGTCGATGATGATCTTCCTGGGCGTGCTGACGGCGGGCTTTGCCTACGAATGGAAGAAGGGGGCGCTGGAATGGGAGTGACGGATAACGGGCCGATGGTCACGCAGGTGCAGGGCACAGGCCCGCAGACCGACCGGGTGAAGGCCGGCCCTTCGGCGCTGGCGCCTTACGGCACCAATACCGCCGGCCCCGACCGCGAGGTGGCGACCCAGACCCTGAACCGCGAGTTGCAGGACAAGGGCTTCCTTGTGACCTCGACCGAGGACATCATCAACTGGGCGCGCACCGGGTCTTTGCACTGGATGACCTTCGGTCTGGCCTGCTGCGCGGTCGAGATGATGCACTCGTCCATGCCGCGCTACGATCTGGAACGCTTCGGCGTGGCGCCGCGCGCCTCTCCGCGCCAGTCGGATCTGATGATCGTGGCCGGCACGCTGACCAACAAGATGGCTCCGGCCCTGCGCAAGGTCTACGACCAGATGCCGGAGCCGCGCTACGTGATCTCCATGGGGTCCTGCGCGAATGGCGGGGGCTACTACCATTACAGCTACAGCGTGGTGCGCGGCTGCGACCGCATCGTGCCGGTGGACATCTACGTGCCCGGCTGCCCCCCGACGGCAGAGGCGCTGGTCTACGGCATCATGGCGCTGCAGAAGAAGATCCGCCGCACTGGGACAATCGTGCGCTGAAGGGCGCCGGAAGGACGTGACATGACCCAAGCCCTTTTGGAACTCGGCGGCCATATCGAGGTCAAGCGCCCGGATTGCGTGATCGGCCACGACGTGACCCATGGCGAGCTGAACGTCGACGTGGCGCCCGCGAACATCCGCGGGCTGGTGGAATTCCTGCGCAACGACCCGACCTGCCGGTTCTCGACGCTGGTGGATATCACCGCCGTCGACTACCCGGCGCGGCCGAAACGCTTCGACGTGGTGTATCACTTCCTGTCGATGTACCAGAACCACCGCATCCGCCTGCGCGTCTCGGTGCGCGAAGAGGAAATGGTGCCCTCCATCGTCTCGGTCCATCCCTCGGCCAACTGGTTCGAGCGCGAGGTCTACGACATGTTCGGCATCCTCTTCTCCGGGCACCCGGACCTGCGCCGCATCCTGACCGACTACGGCTTTCGCGGCCATCCGCTGCGCAAGGACTTTCCGACCACGGGCTACACCGAAGTCCGCTACGACGAAGAGCAGAAGCGGGTTGTGTATGAGCCGGTGTCGCTGGTGCAGGAATACCGTCAGTTCGATTTCATGTCCCCCTGGGAAGGCGCGCAATACGTGCTGCCCGGCGATGAGAAGGGGGAGGTGCAAAAATGATTGGCGGCAGGGCAGCGAAGATCTCTCGGACGAGAGATCTTCCGGAGGCAGGATCTTCGGTCGAAGATCCTGCAGTTGCGCGCGAACGGCGCGGTTCAGACAGCGAGGCCAGGTAAGATGGACGGCTCCAAAGGTTTTGAAGACGCCCTGACCGGTGAGCAGAAGATTCGCAACTTCAACATAAACTTCGGCCCGCAACATCCTGCGGCGCATGGTGTTCTGCGGCTTGTGCTGGAGCTTGACGGCGAGATCGTCGAGCGCTGCGACCCGCATATCGGCCTGCTGCACCGGGGCACGGAAAAGCTCATGGAGAGCCGGACCTACCTGCAGAACCTGCCCTATTTCGACCGGCTCGATTACGTCGCGCCGATGAATCAGGAACACGCCTGGTGCCTCGCCATCGAGAAGCTGACCGGCACGCCGGTGCCGCGCCGGGCCAGCCTGATCCGGGTGCTCTACAGTGAGATCGGGCGTATCCTGAACCACCTGCTGAACGTGACCACGCAGGCCATGGACGTGGGCGCGCTGACGCCGCCGCTCTGGGGCTTCGAGGAACGCGAGAAGCTGATGATCTTCTACGAGCGGGCCTGCGGTGCGCGCCTGCACTCCGCCTATTTCCGTCCCGGCGGCGTGCATCAGGACCTGCCGCCCAAGCTGATCGACGACATCGAGGAATGGGCGAAGGAGTTCCCCTCGAAGCTGGACGACATCGACGGCCTGCTGACCGAAAACCGCATCTTCAAGCAGCGCAACGCCGATATCGGCGTGGTGACAGAGGCCGAGATCAACGAGTGGGGCTTTTCCGGCGTGATGGTGCGCGGCTCGGGCCTGGCCTGGGACCTGCGGCGCGCCCAGCCCTACGAGTGCTACGACGAGTTCGACTTCAAGATCCCGGTGGGCAAGAACGGCGACTGCTACGACCGCTACCTCTGCCGCATGGCCGAGATGCGCGAGAGCGTGAAGATCATCCATCAGGCGATCGAGAAGCTGCGCGCGCCGGAGGGGCAGGGCGATATCCTGTCGCGGGGCAAGATCACCCCGCCGAAACGGGCCGAGATGAAGACCTCGATGGAGGCGCTCATCCACCACTTCAAGCTTTACACCGAAGGCTTCCACGTCCCCGAGGGAGAGGTCTACTGCGCCGTCGAGGCCCCCAAGGGCGAGTTCGGCGTCTACCTCGTGGCGGATGGCACCAACAAGCCCTACCGCGCCAAGCTGCGCGCGCCCGGGTTCCTGCATCTGCAGGCGATGGATCACGTGGCTTCTGGCCACCAACTGGCGGACGTGGCGGCGATCATCGGCACCATGGACGTCGTCTTCGGGGAGATCGACAGATGATCCGCACGACCCTTGCCCTTATCCTGCTGGCGGGAACCGCAACGGCGCAAAGCCTTCCGCAGTTCGACGATACGGTCGGCTACGACGTGATCGGCACCGCCGACGACGGGCTGATCCTGAAGAACGGCGGCAACACCTTCTACTGCGAGATCGATGACGCCGAGGGCGAAACCTACCTGTATTTCGAGGTCTGCCTGCCGATCCTCGGACCCTCGGCGGTCGAGGCCTACCAGAAGTCGCGGATGGCCACGGCCAGCACCGAAGAGGATTTCCTCGCGGCGCTCGGCGCCATGCCCGCGATGGCCTTCATGCCCGCGGTCGAGGCGACCATGCGCGAGGATTACGCCTGCGCCGTGCCGATGGGTGGCGATGCCGAAGACGCGTTCCTGCGGACGCTGGCAGAGCGTGTGGCGGATCAGGTGGGCTTTGGCGGCTTTCTCTCTGCCGAGGCGGTGGACGAGATCGGCGAGATCACCGAGGACACCGCGGAACTGATGATCGATCAGGGCCGGATCACGTTGGATCGCGAGGCACGGGTGGCGCGTCTCGCCGATTGCCCGTAAGGACAAGGGATGGAGCCGTGCGGCAAAAGACGCGGCGGGACATGAGGGACAAGACCAAGATGAAGACTCGATTCCTTGCCCTGGCGCTGGCCGGGGTTCTTGCAGGATGTATCGCGCCCGAGGGCGTCACCGATCAGGACCTTGCGAATTTCGATGCCGCCGTGGCCTCGATCGGCTGCGATCTGGTGGACAGCAGCGACTATCTGCCCGTGGAGCTTCAGACCGGGCTGCCACGTGAAAAAGTGATTGAGGTTGCCCAGTATCGTGTCGCGCAGGAAAACGCGGTGAAACTGTCGAACGGCGGTATCCGGCTTGTGTCGGGGGCCTGCACGCCGGAAGCTGCCCCGGCGGTCGAACAGGTGGCGCAGGCGGGCTGACCGCCCGGGAAGGGAAGGGACCATGACGCTTCGCTTTGCCTCTGGTCCGGCGGGGCCGGCCTTTGCCGCGCGGCCCGTGGCGGTGCAGCGGCGCTCTGCCGATCAGGCCGGGGGGCCGCTGCTGCGCCATGATTTGCGCGCCGTAGAAAGACCCTTCTGCTGCCTCCCCAGGTGGGGGTGCGTGGGCGGGCCAGCCCGGGGCCTTGCGCCGCGGCCCGGCTCGGCCTTCCTGACCGACATGATGTATGAACTGGCGGCGGTGCCGAGCGCCAGGTTCGATCCCGAAGCAACCTGCATGAGTTTCCGCCGATGCTAAGACGCCTGCACCCCGAACAACCCGCCTCTTTCGCCTTCACCGATGCCAACATGGCATGGGCGCAGGAGCAGATCACCAAGTATCCCGCCGGGCGGCAGGCCAGCGCGATCATCCCGCTGCTGTGGCGCGCGCAGGAACAGGAGGGCTGGCTGACCCGGCCCGCCATCGAGACCATCGCCGACATGCTGGATATGGCCTATATCCGCGCGCTCGAGGTGGCCTCCTTCTACTTCATGTTCCAGCTTCAGCCGGTCGGCGCGCTGGCGCATATCCAGATCTGCGGCACGACCTCCTGCATGATCTGCGGGGCAGAGGATCTGGTCGCGGTCTGCCGCGAGAAGATCGCCGAGCGTCCGCACGAACTGTCCGCCGATGGTCGCTTTTCGTGGGAAGAGGTGGAATGCCTCGGGGCCTGCGCCAATGCGCCGATGGCGCAGATCGGCAAGGATTACTACGAGGACCTGACCGCCGAGAAGCTGGGTGCGCTGCTGGATGACCTCGCCGCCGGGAAGGTGCCGCAGGTGGGTCCGCAGAACGGGCGCTTTGCCTCTGAGCCCGAGGGCGGGATCACCACGCTGACCGAGTTCGTCAACGGCTCGATCACGCTGAACGCCAGCGCCCAGCTGGCGCATGACATCGGCGACACGATCAAGCGTATCGACGGCACCGAGGTGCCGCTGGAGGCGCCCTGGACCGACCAGTCGGGCCGCCGTGGCGATGCGGAACCCAAGGGCGGGCCGGATCTGTCGCAGGGACGCCCGGCGGATGCCACCGGCATCGACAAGCGCGAGCATCCGGCGGATCGCCCCGGCCGCCCCGAAGGCAAGTCGGAACCGGCAGAGGCCAGCGAAGGCGCGACAGAGGTCGCGCCCGAAGAGGCTTCGTCCGGGACGAAACCGCAGGGCATCGACGGCCCGCGCGGCGGCAAACCCGACGACCTCAAGCGCATCAAGGGCGTCGGTCCGAAGCTGGAAAAGCTTTTGCATTCCATGGGGTTCTACCACTTCGACCAGATCGCGGTCTGGACCGGCGAAGAGGTCGCTTGGGTCGATGACAACCTCGAAGGCTTCAAGGGCCGCGTGACCCGGGACGAGTGGATCGCCCAGGCCCGCGACCTGTCGAACGAGACCAAAGCCTGATTTCTTTCCCTGTCCCAAATTGTCTAGGTTTGTGCAAAACTTAAGCCAAACCGAGTGAACAGGGAGAGAGTGGAATGGCACATTCAGGAGAAGGCTGCACCACGCGGTGCTGGGGGCTTGCGGCGATCATCGGCGCGTTGACCTTCCTCATGCTGCTGACGGCGGGCGACAAGTCTTTCGCGGCGGCGGCGGTCCTTGGCATTCTGACGGCGGTCCTGCTGGGCTTCCTCTTCACGTGGCTCTTCTGTGCCGACAGCAAGGCTGCCCCGGCACCGCGCGAGGCCGCGCCTGCGGCGCCGGTATCCGCCCCGACCTCGGCGGCGGTCTCTTCCGGTTCGGCCACCGCGGCGGGGGCGGCGGGCGCCGCGTCGGCGGTGGGGGCCGCTGCGGCGGGAACCGCGCTTGCGGGCGACGGCGCCGCGCAGGATGCGCCTCGGGCGGACCCAGCCCCGGGACCGGCGGCGGCGGCAGGGGCCGCTGAAAGCGCCGGCCAGACCGGATCGCGGGTGAAACCCAGTGCGGCGCTTGCGGGCGAGGCCGATCTTGACAGCCGCAAGGGCACATGGACATACGAGCGCGGGTCCGAACCCGCCGCCGAAACGGCCCCGGCTGCGGACCCTGTACCAGAGCAGGCCGCAATGGCCGCCGAAGAGCCCGCTTCCGCACCGGCTTCCGATCCGCAGGATGCCCGCGTTCTGGTCAAACCGAGTAAAGCGCTGGCAGGCCAGCAGGACCTTGCCAGCCGCAAGGGGTCGTGGCGATACGAAGGTCCCTCGGACCGCCCGGCCCCGGCCAGCGCCGGGATTCCCGACTACGACAAGGATGGTGTGCAGGAAGGGACGGACGAGGGCAGCAAACCCGCCATGCTGGATGGCGCGCGCGAGGGCGGGCCGGATAACCTGAAGGAAATCAAGGGGATCGGTCCAAAGCTCGAGGCCCTGTGCCACAGCCTGGGCGTCTATCACTTCGACCAGATCGCCCATTGGACCGCCGAAGAGGTGGCGTGGATGGACGCCAACCTTGAAGGCTTCCGGGGGCGCGTGTCGCGTGATCAATGGGTCGATCAGGCCAGGATCCTCGCCGCCGGGGGCGATACCGAATTCTCAAGACGTGTCGACGACGGGGACGTCTACTGACCCTGCGACAACGCCATGCCTTGCACGGGAACCGATCCTGTGCGAGGCGTCCCGTACGGGCACTGTTGGGGAGGAACGGCGCTTGAACCGGCGCGCGCGTTCGCGCGTGTCGATCCCGTATGTGGAGCGATGGAGTGACCATGAAGACCCCGTATTTCACCATGACCCCCGACTATTCCCCGGTGGTCAGGATGATGGCGATGCAGACCGCTTTCGCCGTCGAGACGACCCAGAAAATGTTCGAGCTGGCGATGCTGCCCTGGAAGGGCATGCCGACGCCCTACGGCCTGATGCGCGCCGGGTTGTGCGTGTCGAACCCGACCGCCGTCAAGGCCATGCCCGAGGCGCCCTCGACCGTCGATGAGGTGGTCAGGGAAGCGCGTCTGGTCGCCGAAAGGGCCGAGGCGGTGATCGAGGCCGCCGCCGAGAAGACCGAGGTTGCTGCCGAGAAGCCCAAGGCTGGGACGAAGGCGCCCGCGCCCGCGCCGGAACCACAGGCAAAGGTCGCCGTCAAGGCGCCCGTCGCCGAGACGAAGCCTGTCGAAACCAAACCCGCAGGCTCTGTGAAACCGGCGGCCGAGCCGGTCAAAACCGCCTCGACAGAACCCGCCGCCCCGGCGCAGGCCAAGGCTCCGGCAACTCCGGTCGCCGCCGCCAAGGCGGCCGAGGCCACGGTCGCGCCCTTCGTCGAGCCGCTGAAGCTGGCCGCGCCCAAGGGCGAGGCGGACGATCTGACCGCGCTCAACGGCGTTGGACCGAAGCTGGCGGAGGCGCTGAACGCGCAGGGCATCTGGCACTACAGCCAGATTGCCGCCTGGACAGAGGCCAACGTGGCCTGGGTCGACGAGAACCTGCCGGGCGTGCGGGGCCGGGCCTCGCGCGACGGCTGGGTGGCTCAGGCCGCCACGCTGGCCAAGTGACCTGACGCGCGGCGATGGCGGATAACAAGGACTTCAACCGGCGCGGACGCATGATCGCGCTGGTTATTGCGGGGACCGGCCTGTTCTGGATCGCCGCGACGATCATCGGGCAGATGCTGGAGTTCAGCCAGCGTCTGCGCGCTTTTATGGATCTTGCCGCCGGGGCGGGCTTCATCTGGGCGATTTGGATGATATACGGTTTGTGGCGGGATCGCCGGGAACATGAGGATTAACAGATGCTTCAGGACCAGGACCGGATCTTTACCAACCTCTACGGGATGCACGACCGAACGCTGGCCGGCGCCAAGAAGCGCGGCCATTGGGACGGCACCGCGGGCATTCTTGACAAGGGGCGGGACTGGATCATCGACCAGATGAAGGCCTCTGGCCTGCGCGGTCGCGGCGGCGCGGGCTTCCCGACCGGGTTGAAATGGTCCTTCATGCCCAAGGAATCGGACGGTCGCCCGGCCTATCTGGTGGTGAACGCGGACGAATCCGAGCCAGGGACCTGCAAGGACCGCGAGATCATGCGCCACGATCCGCATACGCTGATCGAGGGCTGCCTGATCGCCAGTTTCGCGATGCAGGCCCATGCCTGCTATATCTACATCCGTGGTGAATACATCCGCGAGCGCGAGGCGCTGCAACGCGCCATCGACGAGGCCTATAAGGACGGTCTGATCGGCCCGAACGCCTGCGGCTCGGGCTACGACTTCGAACTTTTCCTGCACCACGGCGCCGGGGCTTATATCTGCGGCGAGGAAACCGCGCTGCTGGAATCGCTCGAGGGCAAGAAGGGCATGCCCCGGATGAAGCCGCCGTTCCCGGCGGGGGCGGGGCTGTACGGCTGCCCGACCACGGTCAACAACGTCGAATCGATTGCCGTGGTGCCGACCATCCTGCGGCGCGGCCCCGAATGGTTCGCCAGCTTCGGGCGCCAGAACAACGCGGGCACCAAGCTCTTTGCCATCTCGGGCCACGTGAACCGGCCCTGCGTCGTCGAAGAGGCGATGTCGATTTCCTTCGAGGAACTGATCGAAAAGCACTGCGGTGGCATTCGCGGCGGCTGGGACAACCTCAAGGCGGTGATCCCCGGCGGGTCTTCCGTGCCCTGCGTGCGCGGCGAGAAGATGCGCGATGCGGTGATGGATTTCGACTACCTGCGCGGCGAGCTGGGGTCCGGCCTTGGCACGGCGGCGGTGATCGTGATGGATCAGTCCACCGACATCATCAAGGCGATCTGGCGGCTGGCGAAGTTCTACAAGCACGAAAGCTGCGGCCAGTGCACGCCCTGCCGCGAGGGCACGGGCTGGATGATGCGCGTGATGGACCGGCTGGTGCGCGGAGAGGCCGAGGTCGAGGAGATCGACATGCTTTTCGACGTGACCAAGCAGGTCGAGGGCCACACCATCTGCGCGCTCGGCGACGCGGCGGCCTGGCCGATTCAGGGCCTGATCCGCAACTTCCGGGACGAGATCGAGGACCGCATCAGGGCGCAGAAGACCGGTCGCGTCAGCGCCGTCGCGGCGGAATAACCGCGCTTTCCCGGGATAGACCACGCCTTATTCAATGACTGTAACAACCCTGCCGTGCGCGGCGGGGTTTTCGCTTCTATGGGGGCGTGTGGCAGGATGTGATCAAGATGTGGGCAGACGGCAACGCAGAGCCCGCATTCACGTCATGGTAACTTTACAAAGCCACGCTGCCCGGAAATCCTGACGGGACAGGTCCGGGCGGGGTAAAGAGCTTCTGAAGAAGCGATTTGGCGCGCACGGGATGTCAGTCAAGGGCGGCGGGCGAAATTAACCGGCCCTTGCCCTTCCAGGGGCCGGACAGTCCGGCCCCGACATGTCCCGCAGGCCGGTCCATGCGGGACATCCGGTAGACGAGCAGCGCAAGGGAAGATGGCAAGATGATCCAGACGACCAAGGCCCTTTTGATCGGCGCATACCTCTGCGGCGCCACCCTCGCCGGAACGGCACAGGCGGACAAGGCCGCCGCCCGGCTGATGGACATGATGCTTTACGAAGATCAGGCCTATGGCGTGACCTTCGCGCAATACGAGGGCAGGACGGGCGCCACCGACGGCGTGATCGGTCTTGTCGGGAAGACCCTCACCCGTCCGGCGCGAGAGCCCGAAAGCACAGTGCATGTGCGCAGTGAAGGGGCGCCCGGCCTTGGTCCACGGGACCGGACGCTGGCGCGCGACCTGGCCAAGGCCTTCTGCGCGCACCATGGCCTGACCGTCGCGGTCGACGCCGAATCGCGGTTTCAGGCCAACGGGGTCTGGACGTTCCGGAACCTCTGCCTGAACGCGCCCGACGTGCAGGGCTCCTGACCGGGGCAGGGGCAACGCGCCTACTTTGTGCCCGTCTCGTCTTTCAGGGTCTCTCGGTCCGTCGCGGGCATGCCCTCGGCGATATCGTCCGAGGTCTCGGGGTGTTTCTTGCGTCCGGCGGCCGGGTCGTCCGTGAAGCGGTCAGTCTGCTCTTCGGCGATGCGGTCCTTTTCGAACAGCGGGCGGCTGTGGATGTCTTTGGTCATGTTGAATCCTCCTTGCCCTTAAAACCACCGGCGGCGCTTCGCGGTTCCCGGGATTTCCCCCCCCGCGCGGCTTGACCTTGGGCCGCGCAGGGGAGAAAGTGCGCCGGCGCAGCACCGGGCTGCCGCAATCGAAGCGTTGAGCGCGAAGGGAACGACAAGCCATGGTGCGCGTGATCTGTCTTTTGCTGATGGTGGTCTCTGTGGCGGGCTGCGGACGTCTTGGCTTCGGCCAGGGCTCGAAGCCGCTGTTCGACGGCCAGCGCTACAACAGTTCCGCGCGGGCGGTTGCCCGGTCGGACCGGCAGAACTTCGTGGCCACCGCGCGCCCCGTTGCCAAGTCGCTGGAAGGCGCCATCGCCGCCGCCGAATACGAAGGCATCCGCCACTGTATCACCTTCTACGGCACCTCGGACATCGACTGGCAGGTGGGGCCGGGCACGCCGCGCTCTTCGCTGCCGATCACGAAGAACACGGTGACGCTGCGCGGGTCCTGCCGCGATCCCGGCTGATCGGGGAATTTCCGCCGAAAAGCACAAGTCGGGGGTCCGGTTATTGAATAGCCAGCGCGTGTGACCTTCATTCAGGGGGACGTCCAATCCAAAGGAGCACCCCAATGCGCCTGATTCCCGCCGCCCTGATCCTTGCCATGACGGCTGTCCAAGCGCAGGCCAAGCCGCCGCTGCGCGATGTGCCGCAGATCGACAACGGCCTCATGGCCATCGCGATCGCCGACGAGATCCGCAAGAAATGCGATGGCATCGAGCCGCGCCTGATCCGGGCCATGTCACAGCTCAACACCCTGAAGGGGATGGCCAGGGACATGGGGTACTCCAACGACGAGATCGACGATTACGTGACCTCGAAGGCGGAAAAGAAGCGTATGCGCAAGAAAGCCGAGGCCTATCTGTCCAGTCAGGGCGTCAACGCCAAGGATCGCGCGGCGCTGTGTGCCTATGGCAAGGCCGATATCGCGCGCGGCGGGCCGGTGGGCAGCTTCCTGCGGTGAGGCCCTGCATTTCCGACTGATTTAATCGGGAATTACCGCATTCTTTTCAAATCGTTAAATTGCGCGGGCACGGGTTGCCCGCACCCGCGCCCGCGTCGATTTTTCCCGCTTTTGGGCGGTCGCGCATCTGGTATCGGACAGGGATGCGCGGTAGAACGCCCTCGACCGCGGCTCATCTGCGGATGAGCGCTGCCAGCCATGGAACTGGAAAGGCGCCAGCATGTCCGATTTGCGCAAGATCAACATCGACGGAATCGAGTTGGAAGTGGATGGCGCCATGACCCTGATTCAGGCCTGCGAGCAGGCCGGGATCGAGGTGCCGCGTTTCTGCTACCACGAGCGTCTGTCGATTGCGGGCAACTGCCGCATGTGCCTTGTCGAGGTCGTGGGCGGCCCGCCCAAGCCCGCCGCCTCTTGTGCGATGCAGGTCCGCGACCTGCGTCCCGGCAAGGACGGCGAGCCGCCGCAGGTCAAGACGAACTCTCCGATGGTCAAGAAGGCCCGCGAAGGGGTGATGGAGTTCCTGCTCATCAACCACCCGCTGGATTGCCCGATCTGCGATCAGGGCGGCGAATGCGACCTTCAGGATCAGGCCATGGCCTATGGCGTCGACTTCTCGCGCTACCGCGAGGCCAAGCGCGCCGTCGACGATCTGGATCTCGGCCCGCTGGTCGAGACGCATATGACGCGCTGCATTTCCTGCACCCGCTGCGTGCGCTTCACGACAGAGGTCGCGGGGATCACCCAGATGGGCCAGACCGGGCGCGGCGAGGATGCCGAGATCACCTCTTACCTGAACCAGACGCTCGATTCGGAATTGCAGGGCAATATCATCGACCTCTGCCCGGTGGGGGCGCTGGTGTCCAAGCCCTATGCCTTCACCGCCCGCCCGTGGGAGCTGACCAAGACCGAAACCATCGACGTGATGGACGCCCTTGGCTCTTCGATCCGCGTGGACACCAAGGGCCGCGAAGTCATGCGCATCCTGCCGCGCAACCATGACGGCGTGAACGAGGAATGGATTTCCGACAAGACGCGCTTTGTCTGGGACGGGCTGCGCCGCCAGCGGCTGGACCGGCCCTATGTGCGCGAGAACGGCAAGCTGCGCCCCGCCACATGGCCCGAGGCGCTGGAAAAGGCCGCCGGGGCGATCAAGGGCGCCAAGAGCCTCGCCGGGATTGTCGGCGATCTGGCCCCGGTCGAAGCGGCCTACAGCCTGAAGCAGATGGTCGAGGGGCAGGGCGGCGTCGTCGAGTGCCGCACCGACGGGGCCAAGCTGCCCGCGGGCAACCGCTCCGCCTATGTCGGGACCGCCTGCATCGAGGATATCGACGAGGCGACTGGCATCCTGCTGATCGGCTGCAATCCGCGTGTCGAGGCGCCGGTGCTGAACGCCCGCATCCGCAAGGCCTGGGCGCGTGGCGCGCAGGTCGGCGTGATCGGGCCGGTCGCGGATCTGACCTACGACGTCCAGGGCTTCGGCACGGACCGCAAGGCCTTGGCCGACCATCTGGAGCTCGCGCGCAGCGAGCCGGTCGAAGAGGGCGAGCGCGGCATCGTCATCGTCGGGCAGGGCGCCCTTGGCGAGGCGGACGGCGCGGCGGTGCTGGCCATGGCGATGCAGATCGCCGAGGCGCGTCAGGCCAGGCTGCTGATCCTGCACACCGCCGCCGCCCGGGTTGGCGCCATGGACGTGGGCGCCGTGACCGACCGTGGCATGGAGGCCGTCGCCGAGGCGGACGTGATCTACAACCTTGGCGCCGACGAGGTGGAAATCGCCCCGGGTGCCTTTGTCATCTATCAGGGCTCGCATGGCGACCGGGGCGCGCATCGTGCCGACGTGATCCTGCCCGCCGCCGCATGGACCGAAGAGCACGGGCTGTTCGTGAACACCGAAGGCCGCCCGCAACTGGCGCTGCGCGCCGGTTTCGCGCCGGGTGAGGCCAAGGAGAACTGGGCGATCCTGCGCGCGCTCTCTGCCGAACTGGGCGCGGCGCTGCCTTGGGACAGCCTTGCGCAGCTGCGGCAGGCGCTGGTGAAGGACGTGCCGCATCTGAAGAAGATCGACGCGGTGCCGGAAAACGCCTGGCAGCCGCTCGACGCGGGGTCGCTGGGCGATGCGAGCTTCCGCACCGCCATCGCGGATTTCTACCTGACCAACCCCATCGCCCGGTCGTCCGAGGTCATGGCCGACCTCAGCCGTCGGGCCAAGGCGCGCGCGGAAGCCCCGCTTGCGGCGGAATGAGTGAGCGTTTCCAGATCCATAGCGGCGCTGGTATCGGCCTGCGCGCTTCTGGCCTGCGAGGCAGAGCCGGTGCCGCGGGAGAGCCTGCCCTTCACCCCGGTCTACGAGGGCGTGGAAACGCGACTGCTGGACGGGGACCTCGTCAGCTTCCTTGTGTCGATGCGCGGCGCGCGCGACCCGGAGGATGTCGAGCGCTACGCGGAATGCGCGGCGGCGCAATATGCGATCATCCGAGGCTACGGCTTTGCGCGGCATCTGCGCACGACGGTCGAGGAAGAGGCTGGTCTATGGCGCGGCGATGCGGTCTACACGATCTCGGCCGCGCTGCCCGCGGGGCTGAAGACAATCGACGCGGAGGTCACCGCCTTGGCCTGCGCGGAAAGCGGAATACCGATGGTGTGAGGACCTGATGGACACATTTTTCTCCACGCCCCTGGGCACCTTCGTGATCATCCTTGCGCAATGCCTTGCGGTGCTGGGCTTCGTCATGATCTCGCTGCTGTTCCTCGTCTACGGCGACCGCAAGATCTGGGCGGCGGTGCAGATGCGGCGCGGCCCGAACGTGGTCGGCACATGGGGCCTGCTGCAATCGGTGGCCGATGCACTGAAATACGTGGTCAAGGAAGTGGTGATCCCGGCGGGCGCGGATCGCACGGTCTTTATCCTCGCGCCGCTGACCAGCTTTGTCCTGGCGGTGATCGCCTGGGCGGTGATCCCCTTCGCCGACGGCTGGGTGATCTCGGACCTCAACGTCGCCATCCTGTATGTCTTCGCCGTCTCCTCGCTGGAGGTCTACGGCGTCATCATGGGCGGCTGGGCCTCGAACTCGAAATACCCGTTCCTGGGCTCGCTGCGCTCGGCCGCGCAGATGATCTCTTACGAGGTCTCGATCGGCCTGATCATCATTGGCGTGATCCTCTCGACCGGCTCGATGAACTTCGGCGACATCGTCAAGGCGCAGGACACTGGCTGGGGCTTCTTCGGCTGGTACTGGCTGCCGCATTTCCCGATGGTTTTCCTGTTCTTCATCAGCGCGCTGGCGGAAACCAACCGCCCGCCCTTCGACCTGCCAGAGGCGGAATCGGAACTGGTGGCGGGCTATCAGGTCGAATACTCCGCAACGCCCTTCCTGCTGTTCATGGCGGGCGAATACATCGCGATCTTCCTGATGTGCGCGCTGACCACGCTGCTGTTCTTCGGCGGCTGGCTGTCGCCCATCCCGGGCCTGCCGGACGGCGCGCTGTGGATGGTCGCGAAGATGGCCTTCTTCTTCTTCCTCTTCGCCATGGTGAAGGCGATCACCCCGCGCTACCGCTATGACCAGCTGATGCGGATTGGCTGGAAGGTCTTCCTGCCGCTCTCGCTGGCCTGGGTCGTCGTGGTGGCCTTCCTGGCGAAATTCGAGGTGCTCGGCGGCTTCTGGGCCCGCTGGGCGGTGGGGGGCTAGGCCTTGGGTCCGAGAGCGACACACAGGCTTTGCCGCATCGACGCCCCGGCCTTTCCCGAGAAGGGGCGGGCGTTCGGTGCTATGCTGCGCAGAGCGGCGGGCCTGACGTCCGTCGCCTCTGACATGGGAGAACCCCGATGAGCGACCTGAAGAACGCGATCCTCGACGCGAAATACGTCGACATGATCGAACTGGGCGATTTCGTCGTTCGCGACACAGGCCTGCCGGATGTGGACAGCGACGGCAACCTGATGCCGCAGGCGACAGAGATCGCCGCCGCGCTGTTCCGCTGGGCCGCCGACGTGCAGGCCGCCGAGGCGAAGAAAGCCGCCGGGGCGCCGGAGCAGCCAGAGCCGGAACCCGCACATCCAGAGCCGGAAGCGGGGCAGCCGATGCGAAACCCCATGCAGGCGCCCGGCGCCAGCACCGGGTTTCAGGAATACGACGCCAATGGCGATCCGCTGATGGACGCCCCCGAGGCCGAGCGCCTCGAGGCCCGGATGCAGGGCGCATCGCAAACACAGGGGAGTTCTTGATGGCCACCATGGATTACGGCCGTGCCGCGAAATACTTCCTGCTCGCGGACTTCGTGAAGGGGTTCCAGCTGGGCCTGAAGTACTTCTTCGCCCCCAAGGCTACGGTCAACTACCCGCATGAAAAGGGCCCGCTGAGCCCGCGTTTCCGGGGCGAGCATGCCCTGCGGCGCTACCCGAACGGCGAGGAACGCTGCATCGCCTGCAAGCTTTGCGAGGCGATCTGCCCGGCGCAGGCGATCACCATCGACGCCGAACCGCGCGACGACGGCTCGCGCCGCACGACGCGCTACGACATCGATATGACCAAATGCATCTACTGCGGCTTCTGCCAGGAGGCCTGCCCGGTCGATGCCATTGTCGAGGGTCCGAACTTCGAGTTCTCGACCGAGACCCGCGAGGAATTGTTCTACGACAAGCAGAAACTGCTTGAGAACGGCGACCGCTGGGAGGCCGAGATTGCCCGCAACCTCGAACTGGACGCCCCCTACCGATGAATCACGATGCAAAAATCTTCGAAGATTTTTGCCATGGATTTTCCAAAATCCATGGTCGGGAGAGCCGCGATGTCTGACGCAAAGACCCCCTTCGAGCTGATGATGCAGCAGGCGCAGGAGATGGCCAAGGCCTTCAACCCGGCGCTCTCCTCCTTCGATCCCAAGGGCTTTGAAAAGCTCTGGCCGACCATGTCCAAGGACGCGATGGAGATGTGGTTCGGCAAGGGGATGTCGCAGTCCGGGCTGGACGCCAAGACGCGGCTGCTTCTGACCATCGCGGGCATGACCATGCAGGGTGCGCAGGCCGAAACGCCCTTCCGCATGGCGGTGCGTCATGCGCTCGAGGCGGGCGCCACCGACGAGGAAGTGGCCGAGACCATCGCGCAGATGTCGATGTTCGCGGGCATTCCCGCCATGACCCGGGCCATGGACCTTGCGCGCGAGGTCATGACAGACCGAAAGGACGACGAAACATGACCGTCTTTGCCTTCTATCTCTTTGCGATCGGCGCCATCGCGGGCGGGCTGTTCACCGTCGTCAGCCGCAACCCGGTGCATTCGGTGCTCTGGCTGATCCTCGCCTTCCTGTCGTCTGCAGGGCTCTTTGTCCTGATGGGTGCCGAGTTCGTGGCCATGCTGCTGGTCATCGTCTACGTGGGTGCGGTCGCCGTGCTGTTCCTTTTCGTGGTGATGATGCTGGACGTGGACTTTGCCGAACTGAAGGCGGAGATGGCGAAATACATGCCGCTTGCGCTGCTGATCGGGCTGGTGATCCTGATGCAGTTGGTCATGGCCTTCGGCGCATGGGACGCCTCGGACATGGCCGAGGCGCAGCGCGCCGCGCCCATCGGCACGGAGATGCACAACACGCAGGCCCTGGGCATGCTGCTTTACGACCGCTACTTCCTGCTGTTCCAGCTGGCCGGTCTGATTCTGCTGGTGGCGATGATCGGGGCCATCGTGCTGACGCTGCGCCACCGCCAGGATGTGAAGCGGCAGGACGTGCTGGCGCAGATGTACCGCGATCCGGCCAAGGCCATGGAGCTGCGCGACGTCAAACCGGGGCAGGGGCTGTGAACGCATTCTTCGATTTCATGCTCTCGCCCGCAGGGCTGGCGGCCTACGCGGCCTTCTGGGCCTTCAAGCTGACGCTGGGTGCCTGGCTGGTACGGCGGGCGATGCGGCTGGTGCCCGTGCATGTGCGCGAGGGCTGGCGCAGCCGGATGCCCGGCTGGCGCCTTCTGCGGCGCGGGCGGTTGCCGTGAACGCGGGCAGCTGGACAGCGGTCGCGGTGGGCATCGTGACGGCGGTTCTGGTGGCCTACGGCTACTTCGGCGGCTAGTCCGCCACGAAACGCGGCCTTTCAGGGGCCGGAAAGCAAGGGACCGGCGATCCGGCCCCTGACGGACAAGACCACAAATCGGGCGGAGCGGCCCGAGGGGGACAGATGATCGGACTGGAACATTACCTGACGGTGGCGGCGGTGCTTTTCGTCATCGGCATCTTCGGGCTTTTCCTGAACCGCAAGAACGTGATCATCCTGCTGATGAGCATCGAGCTGATGCTTCTGGCGGTGAACATCAACCTCGTGGCCTTCTCGACCCATCTGGGCGATCTGGTGGGGCAGGTCTTCACGTTGTTTGTGCTGACCGTCGCCGCCGCCGAGGCCGCCATCGGCCTTGCGATCCTCGTCTGCTTCTTCCGCAACCGTGGCACCATCGCGGTTGAAGACGTCAACGTGATGAAGGGCTGAGCCGATGATCACCAACGTTGGTCTGCCGGGTTTCATGCTTCTGATTGGAGGGACACCCGCAAATGCGATCGCATGGGCTGCCCCCAAGATCATGATGCTGCCCTATCCCGATCCGCAGCTTTTGTTGCTGATCTCAATGATCGCGGGCTGAGAGGACAATACCATGGAAACCATCATCCTCTTCGCGCCTCTTCTGGGCAGCCTGATCGCGGGCTTCGGCTGGCGCTTCATCTCGATCCGGGGTGCCCAGTGGGTCACCACCGGCCTGTTGTTCCTGGCCTGCGCCTTCTCGTGGATCGTCTTCCTGACCCACGGGCCGGAAACGCAACACATCCCGGTCATGCGCTGGATCGAAAGCGGCACGCTGTCGACGGACTGGTCGATCCGGCTGGACCGGCTGACCTCGATCATGCTGATCGTCGTGACCACGGTCTCGGCGCTCGTGCACCTCTATTCCTTCGGCTACATGGCCCATGACGAGAACTTCAGGGAGGGCGAGGAAAGCTATAAAGCGCGCTTCTTCGCCTATCTGTCGTTCTTCACCTTCGCCATGCTGATGCTGGTGACCTCGGACAACCTCGTCCAGATGTTCTTCGGCTGGGAGGGTGTGGGCGTCGCCTCCTACCTGCTGATCGGTTTCTACTACCGCAAGCCTTCGGCCAATGCGGCGGCGATGAAGGCCTTCATCGTCAACCGGGTCGGCGACTTCGGCTTTGCGCTGGGGATCGCCGCGCTGTTCTTCCTGACGGATTCGGTGCGTTTCGACGATGTCTTCGCCGCCGTGCCCGAACTGGCGCAGACGCAGATCACCTTCCTCTGGACCTCCTGGAACGCGGCGGAACTGGTGGCGGTGCTGCTGTTCATCGGCGCCATGGGCAAATCGGCGCAGCTGCTGCTGCACACCTGGCTGCCGGACGCCATGGAAGGCCCGACGCCGGTCTCGGCGCTGATCCATGCGGCCACCATGGTGACGGCGGGTGTCTTCCTTGTCTGCCGCATGTCGCCGCTGATGGAGTTTGCGCCGCATGCGACCATGTTCATCACGATCCTCGGCGCGACCACCGCCTTCTTCGCGGCAACCGTGGGCCTCGTGCAAAACGACATCAAGCGCGTGATCGCCTATTCGACCTGCTCGCAGCTGGGCTACATGTTCGTGGCGGCGGGCGTGGGCGTCTACTCGGTCGCCATGTTCCACCTCTTCACGCATGCCTTCTTCAAGGCCATGCTCTTCCTTGGCGCCGGGTCGGTCATCCACGCGATGCACCACGAGCAGGACATGCGGAACTACGGCGGGCTGCGGAAGAAGATCCCCTATACCTTCTGGGCGATGATGGTCGGCACGCTGGCCATCACCGGCGTCGGCATCCCGCTGACCCACATCGGTTTCGCAGGCTTCCTGTCCAAGGACGCGGTGATCGAGAGCGCATGGGCCGGCACGGCGGGGGGCTATGCCTTCTGGATGCTGGTGATCGCGGCTCTGTTCACCTCGTTCTATTCGTGGCGCCTGATCTTCATGACCTTCTACGGCGAGCCGCGCGGCAACAAGCACACGCATGAGCACGCGCATGAAAGCCCGACGATCATGCTGGTGCCGCTGGGCGTGCTGGGTCTGGGCGCGGTCTTCTCGGGGATGGTCTGGTACGGCTCCTTCTTCGGTGACCACGACCGGGTGAATGCCTTCTTCGGCATCCCCGCGCATCACGCCGAGGTTGCCGAGCATGGCGCCGCCGCCGAGCACGGTGAAGAGGCCGGCCATGCCGCCGCAGAGTCAGAGCCCGCTGTGGAAGGGGCCGGGGCGGACCCTGCCGCCGATGGTGCAGAGCTCGCTGACGCAGCCGAACCCGCCGCCGAAGGCGCGGAAGCCGTGGCCGATACGGCTGAAGGCGCCGAGGCGGTCGATCCGTCCGGCGATCACGCGACGCTGGCCGACGGCACCCATGCCGCGCTGCCCGCCATGGCGCCCGAGGGGGCGATCTACATGGCCCCCGACAACCACGTCATGGACGAGGCGCACCATGCGCCCACATGGGTCAAGATCAGCCCCTTCATCGCCATGCTGATCGGTCTGGTGACGGCCTATGTCTTCTACATCGTGAACCCCGCGCTGCCCAAGCGCTTGGCCGAAAGCCAGCGCCCGCTGTACCTGTTCCTTCTGAACAAGTGGTACTTCGACGAGATCTATGACTTCCTCTTCGTGCGCCCGGCGAAAAGCCTTGGCCGCATCCTGTGGAAGCGCGGCGATCAGGACGTCATCGACGGCGGGATCAACGGGGTCGCCATGGGCATCGTGCCCTTCTTCACCCGCCTCGCGGGGCGCGCGCAGTCCGGCTATATCTTCACTTACGCTTTCGCCATGGTGATCGGCATCGCCGTCTTCATCACCTGGATGACCATGACCGGGGGGGCGCACTGATGGGCAACCTACTTTCCATCGTCACCTTCCTGCCCGCCCTTGCGGCGCTGATCATGGCGCTGTTCCTGCGCGGCGGGGACGAGGCGGCAGACCGCAATGCCCGCTGGCTGGCGCTGATCACCACGACGGCGACCTTCCTGATCTCGCTGTTCATCCTGTTCCAGTTCGACCCTTCGAACACCAAGTTCCAGATGGTGGACGAGGCGGACTGGCTTCTGGGCATGAAGTATCGCATGGGCGTCGACGGCATTTCCGTGCTCTTCGTGATGCTGACGACCTTCATGATGCCGCTGACCATCGCGGCCAGCTGGGGCGTGAAAACCCGCGTGAAGGAGTACATGATCGCCTTCCTGCTGCTGGAAACGCTGATGCTGGGCGTCTTCATGGCGCTGGATCTGGTGCTCTTCTACCTCTTCTTCGAGGCGGGCCTGATCCCGATGTTCCTGATCATCGGCATCTGGGGCGGCAAGAACCGCATCTACGCAAGCTTCAAGTTCTTCCTCTACACCTTCCTCGGTTCCGTGCTGATGCTGGTGGCCATGGTGGCGATGTATACCGAGGCGGGCACCACCTGCATCGGCGCCTGCGGCGAGGGCCAGACCGCGCTGCTGACGCACCAGTTCGACAGCGCCACCTTCAACCTGTTCGGCATCCAGATCATCGGCGGCCTGCAGACCATGCTGTTCCTGGCCTTCTTCGCCAGCTTCGCGGTGAAGATGCCGATGTGGCCGGTCCATACATGGCTGCCCGACGCCCACGTTCAGGCCCCGACCGCCGGGTCGGTCGTGCTGGCGGCGATCCTGCTGAAGATGGGCGGCTACGGCTTCCTGCGCTTCTCGCTGCCGATGTTCCCGGTCGGGTCCGAGGTCATGGCGCCGCTGGTCCTGTGGATGTCGGCCATCGCCATCGTCTACACCAGCCTCGTGGCGCTGGTGCAGGACGACATGAAGAAGCTGATCGCCTATTCTTCGGTGGCGCACATGGGTTACGTGACCATGGGGATCTTCGCCGCGAACCAGCAGGGCGTCGACGGGGCGATCTTCCAGATGATCAGCCACGGCTTCATCTCGGGCGCGCTGTTTCTGTGTGTGGGGGTGATCTACGACCGCATGCACACCCGCGACATCGACGCCTACGGCGGTCTCGTGAACCGGATGCCGGCCTACGCGCTGATCTTCATGCTGTTCACCATGGCCAACGTCGGCCTGCCCGGCACCTCGGGTTTCATCGGGGAATTCCTGACGCTGGTGGGGATCTTCCAGGTCAACACCTGGGTCGCCGTGGTGGCCACATCCGGCGTGATCTTCTCGGCGGCCTATGCGCTGTGGCTCTATCGCCGCGTGGTCATGGGCGATCTGATCAAGGAAAGCCTGCGCACCATCAAGGACATGACAACCCGCGAAAAGGCGATCTTTGCGCCGCTGGTGGTCATGACGATCTGGATGGGCGTCTACCCGGCGCCGATCCTCGACCGCATCGGCCCCTCGGTCGAGGCGCTCTTGAGCCAATACGACAAGGCGGTCGCCGCCGCCGATCTTTCGCCCGCGACCACGCAGGTCGCGGATGCGGACCACTGAGGAGAGGGCGCCATGCTGACGGCTGATCTCAATATCATCCTGCCGGAAATCCTGCTGTCCATCTACGCCATGGTGGCGCTGGTCGCGGCGGTCTACACCGGCAAGGACAAGGCGGCGCCGCTGCTGGTCTGGCTGACCTCGGGGCTGTTCCTCGCGATGGCCTTCTGGATCGGGACAACCGGCGAAGGCACGCGCACCGCCTTTGGCGGCATGTTCAACGACGACGGCTTTGCGCGGTTTTCCAAGATCGTGATCCTGGTGTCCGCAGCCTGCGTGCTGCTGATGTCCGAGGGATACATGGCAAGACGCGGGTTGTTGCGCTTCGAATACCCGCTGCTGATCGCGCTGGCCGCGGTGGGCATGATGATGATGGTCTCTGCGGGCGACCTTATGGCGCTTTACATGGGGCTCGAACTGCAATCGCTGGCGCTTTACGTCGTCGCGGCGCTGCGCCGGGACAGCGCCAAGTCGACCGAGGCGGGGCTGAAGTATTTCGTGCTGGGCGCGCTGTCCTCGGGCCTGCTGCTTTACGGCGCCTCGCTGGTCTACGGATATGCCGGCACGACGCTGTTCTCGGGCATCATCGCCACGGCCTCTGACGGGGAGATCTCCATCGGGTTGCTGCTGGGGCTGGTGCTGCTGATCTCGGGCCTCGCGTTCAAGGTCTCTGCCGTGCCCTTCCACATGTGGACGCCGGACGTCTACGAGGGGTCGCCCACGCCGGTCACCGCCTTCTTTGCCACCGCGCCCAAGGTCGCGGCCATGGGGCTGTTCGCCCGCGTGATGTTCGACGCCTTCGGCACCGTGACCTCGGACTGGGGGCAGGTGGTGGCGCTTCTGTCGCTCTTGTCGATGTTCCTTGGCGGGGTGGCGGCAATCGGGCAGCGCGACATCAAGCGGCTGATGGCCTATTCCTCGATCGCCCATATGGGCTATGCGCTGATGGGCCTGGCGGCGGGCACCGCGCTGGGTGTGCAGGCCATGCTGATCTACATGGCGATCTACGTCACCATGAACGTCGGCACCTTCGCCTTCATCCTCTCGATGGAGCGCGACGGCCACCCGGTCACGGATATCGAGGCGCTGGGGATGTATTCCCGCAAGGAACCCGGCAAGGCGCTGGCAATGCTGGTGCTCTTGTTCTCGCTGGCCGGTGTGCCGCCGCTGGTGGGCTTTTTCGGCAAGCTCTACGTGCTGCGCGCCGCCTATGACGCCGGGCTGGCCTGGCTTGCGGTGGCGGGGGTGGTGGCCTCGGTCATCGGCGCCTTCTACTACCTGCGGATCGTCTTCTACATGTATTTCGGCGAGGACCGCGAGGATGCGCTGGACGGCGGGCGGTCGCCGGTGCTGACGGGCTTCCTGATGGCCTCGGCGATCATCATGGTCGCGGGCGTGGTGAACCTCTTCGGGATCGAGGGTGCGGCGCAGGCTGCGGCGGTGACGCTTGTCCAGTAACGGCGCGCGGGCGGCCGGGGCAGGAGCCTCCGGCGGGAGGTATTTGGACAAAGAAGAAGCTGGGGGCCGATCCTGATGGGCTGGCCTTCGGGCTATGGGCGGCGGGTGTTGGCGGAGGTCGACAGCACCAACGCCGAGGCCGCGCGGATGGCGCCCGCGCTGACGGAGCCGGAGTGGGTCCTCGGCCTGCGGCAGACCGCGGCGCGTGGGCGGCGCGGGCGCGGCTGGGTCATGCCCGCGGGCAATTTCGCGGCGACGCTGGTGATGCGTCTCGACGAGCCGCCGGACCGCGCGGCGCTGCGGTCCTTCGTGGCGGCGCTGGCGCTTTTCGACGCGCTGGAGGCGGTGACCGGCACGGCGGCGGGCCTTGCGCTGAAGTGGCCGAACGACGTGCTGATGAACCACGGCAAGGTGGCGGGCATCCTGCTGGAGGGGCTGGGGCAGGGCGCGCTGGCGGTGGGCATCGGGGTGAACCTTGTGGCCGCGCCCGAGGCCGCAGAGGTCGAGAGCGGCGCCGTCCTGCCGGTTTCGGTGCTGGCAGAGACCGGCGTGCGCGTGACACCCGAGGCGCTTCTGGAGGCCCTGGCCATGGCCTGGGCCGGCCACGAGGAACGTCTGGTGACCTATGGTTTCGGCCCGATCCGCGAGGCCTGGCTGGCGCGGGCCGCGCGTCTGGGTGAAGAGATCACCGCGCGGACCGGGCGCGAGACCCTGACCGGAACCTTCGAGACGGTGGACGAGGCCGGTCGACTTGTCCTAAAGACGCCCAAGGGCCGCGTGGCCATCGCCGCCGCGGACGTCTTCTTCTGAACCCACCTGCCTGAATCGGGACGCCCATGCTTCTTGCCATCGACTGCGGCAATACCAACACCGTTTTCTCGATCTGGGACGGTGAACGCTTCATTGCGACCTGGCGCACCTCGACGGAACACCGGCGCACGGCGGACCAGTATTACGTCTGGCTGTCGACCCTGATGGAGTTTCAGGGTATCGAGGCGGATATCACCGACATGATCGTCTCTTCGACCGTGCCGCGCGTGGTCTTCAACCTGCGGGTTCTGGCGGATCGCTACTTCAACACCCGGCCGCTGGTGGTGGGCCGCCCCGACTGCCTGCTGCCCATCGACGTGCGTGTCGATGCGGGCACGCAGGTTGGACCGGACCGGCTGGTGAACACGGTGGCGGGGTACAGCCTGTGCGGCGGCGACCTGATCATCGTGGATTTTGGCACCGCGACCACCTTCGACGTGGTGGATCACGACGGTGCCTATGTCGGCGGCGTGATCGCGCCCGGCGTGAACCTGTCGCTGGAGGCGCTGCACCAGGCCGCCGCCGCACTGCCGCATGTGGACATTTCCCGCCCGCAGGGGGTTGTGGGGACCAATACGGTGGCCTGCATGCAGTCGGGCATCTTCTGGGGTTACGTGGGTCTCGTGCGCGAGATCTGCGCCCGCATCAAGGGCGAGCGCGACCGCCCGATGCGGGTGATATCGACGGGCGGGCTGGCGCCCCTGTTCCAGCAATCGGCGGACCTTTTCGATGAGTTCCGCGAGGATCTGACGATGCATGGGCTGACCGAGATCCATAAATACAACAGCTTACAGGATTGAGGCACATGAGCGACAACAGACTGATCTATCTTCCCCTCGGCGGCGCCGGGGAAATCGGCATGAACTGCTACGTCTATGGCTACGGCAAACCCGGCGAGGAACGCCTGATTGTCGTCGACATCGGCGTGACATTCCCGGACATGGACACCACGCCCGGCGTCGACCTGATCATCCCGGACATCAGCTGGCTGAAGGAAAACCGCCACCGGATCGAGGCGGTGCTGATCACCCACGCGCATGAGGATCATGTCGGCGCCGTGGGTCACACCTTCGAACAGCTGGGCGCTCCGATCTACGCGCGGGCCTTCACGTCGAACATCGCGCGGCACAAGCTGGCGGAATACGGGGTCGAGGGGAAAGCTGTGCGCACCGTGTCGGCATGGCCGGAAACCGTCACGCTGGGGCCCTTCACCGTGGGCTTCCTGCCGATCTCGCACTCGATCCCCGAAAGCTCGGGGCTGGTGATCGACAGCCCTGCGGGCCGCGTGATCCACACCGGCGACTTCAAGCTGGATCGCACGCCGCTGGTGGGCGAGGCATGGGACCCGGACCTTTGGGCCGAGGTGTCGAAGGACGGGGTGAAGGCGCTGGTCTGCGATTCGACCAACGTGTTCTCGCGCCATCCGGGCCGGTCCGAGGCGATTGTCGGCCCGGCTGTGGAAAAGCTGGTGGCCGAGGCGAAAAGCATGGTCGTGGCCACCACCTTCGCGTCGAACGTGGCGCGGGTGAAGACGCTGGCCGAGGCGGGCGACCGCGCGGGCCGGTCGATCTGCCTTCTGGGCCGCGCCATGCGGCGGATGATCGAGGCGGCGGTCGAGACCGGCGTCTTGTCGTCTTTCCCCAAGGTGATCGGGCCGGAGGACGTGACCTCGATCCCGCGCGAAAACGTCATGCTGCTGGTCACCGGCAGCCAGGGCGAGCGGCGGGCGGCCTCGGCGCAGCTGGCGCGTGGCAAATACAACGGGATCGAGTTGCAGGAGGGCGACCTCTTTCTGTTCTCCTCCAAGACCATCCCGGGCAATGAACGCGACGTGGTCCGCATCATGAACCAGCTGTCCGAGAAGGGTGTCGATATCGTCGATGACGGCATGGGCGACTATCACGTTTCGGGCCATGCGAACCGCCCGGATCTGGAAACCGTCCACGACGTGGTGCAGCCGCAGGTCGTGGTGCCGATGCACGGCGAACACCGGCACCTGCGCGAACACGCCCGCCTTGCCTCTGCGAAGGGGCGCAAGGGGGTTCTGGCGGTCAACGGCATGATGATCGACCTTTCCGGCAACGAACCCAGGGTGGTCGAATACATCGAGACCGGGCGCACTTATCTGGACGGATCGGTGCAGATCGGCGCGCTGGATGGCATCGTGCGCGACCGCATCCGCATGGCGCTGAACGGGCATGTGATCGTGACCGTAATCCTGGATGAGGACGATCAGCCGCTTGGCGAGCCCTGGTGCGAGATCATGGGCCTGCCCGAGATGGGGCGCAGTCATGCACCGCTGGTTGACGTTCTGGAAGAGGATCTGTCGCAGTTCATGGGTCGGGCCGGGGACAAGACCCTGACCGACGACGACAAGCTGGAAGAGGGGCTGCGCCGTGTCACGCGCCAGAGCACCCAGAACGAGATCGGCAAGAAGCCCGAGGTCACGGTTGTCGTAAGCCGCCTGAGCTGAGCCACGGCGCAGGGTTGCCGAACCGCGTCGCGAGTTGCTGTTCCAGCGCGGTGCGGACAGAATGCGACAGGTCGAACTGCACACCCAGCGACTGGCGGTCCTTCCACCGCTGGGTGCTGGGGTATGTGCCCAGCCCATCGATGCAAAGCCGGAAATCGAGCGCGCGGAGGGAACTGCGGGCGACCGGATCGAGCGACAGTCTTGCGCCCCCGGCCGAGATGTCGCGGACCGTGCAGGGTATTTCGAACCCGTCCTGAATCGCATGTGCCCAGAGCGAGACCTCGAACCGCTCGAACTCGCGAATGTAAGCTGATGCCAAGGCATTCTGTGTCGTCATGTATCGTCCCAGTCGCGAGGGCGGATCGCGCGACGCAAGGCTTGCACGGCTTATCTTAACGAATCGCGAAGACTGACGTGGCTGGGGGAACTCCGGCCACGCGGGTCACGTTCCTTTTGTATCGCGAATGTCGCGAAATGGACAAAAGGAGCAAGACCATGATCACGAAAGCCGGTTCCGCGAAATGGATGGGTGGCCTCAAGGACGGCAAGGGCACCGTGTCGACCGAAAGCACGGCTTTGAAGGATCAGCCTTACGGCTTCAACACCCGGTTCGAGGAGCAGGCGGGCACCAATCCCGAAGAACTGATCGCCGCCGCCCATGCCAGCTGCTTTTCCATGGCGCTGTCGATGATCCTCGGGCAAAGCGACCTGACCCCGGAAGAGATCTCTACAACCGCCAAGGTGTCGATGGACAAGGACGGCGAAGGGTTTGCCGTGAAGAAAAGTCACCTGACGGTGGCCGCCAAGGTCCCCGGCGCCTCGGAAGAGGACTTCATGAAGGCGGCAGAGGCGGCAAAGGCCGGTTGCCCGATCTCGAAGGTTCTGAATTGCGAGATCACGATGCAGGCCACGTTGGCCTGACCCGGGCCTCAATCCCGGGTGCGTCGGGATGTTGGGTTCTACAGGTGTAGCGATTGCCCGGCGCCGGGTGACGAGGGGTCGCCTTTGGCGGCCCCTCCGACCCGTCAGGAAGCGCGGCGTTCGTCGAAGCTGAGCGCGATGAATTCGGGCATGTGATCGCCCATACCCACGATATTGCTGCCGCTGCCGCGCCGGTCTCCGCGCTCGGTCCGGTCATTGCGGTCAGACCGGTCTGCGCGCGGGCTGCGCTCGGGGCGGTCGTTGCGCGGCTCGTCCTTGCGGGACCGGCTGCGGGTGCGCGACCGCGAGCGGCTTTCGCCCTCGTCGCTGCGGGCCTCGGGCTTTTCCTCCGGTTCGGCGGCGGGCGCGGGGGCACCCTTCACCGGGTTGTCGATACGCGGGATTTCCTTCTGGATCAGCTTTTCGACCGCTTCAAAGTACTTCTCGTCACGCGGCGTGCTGATGGTGAAGGCTTTGCCGGAACGTCCGGCACGCCCGGTGCGTCCGATGCGGTGGACGTAGTCCTCGGCATGGCTGGGCACGTCAAAGTTGAAGACGTGGCTGACCGCCGGAATATCGAGACCCCGCGCCGCCACGTCAGAGGCGATCAGCAGACGCACCTCGCCGTTGCGGAAGCCGTCGAGAGTCTTCATCCGGGTCGACTGGTCAAGGTCGCCATGGATCGGCGCGGCGTTATAGCCGTATTTCTTCAGCGACTTGGCGACCACGTCCACATCGACCTTGCGGTTGCAGAAGATGATCGCGTTGGTGCAGGCCTCGCCTTCCCGGTCGATCAGCGCGCGCAGAACATTGCGCTTTTCGGTGCCTTCGCGGTCGCGGCGCGACGGCTTGAAGACAACGGCGCCCTGTTCGATGGTCTCGGAGGCGGTGGCCTGGCGGGCCACCTCGATCCGGGCCGGGGCCGAGAGGAAGGTGTTGGTGATGCGTTCGATCTCGGGCGCCATGGTGGCCGAGAAGAACAGCGTCTGCCGGGTGAAGGGCGTCAGGCTGAAGATGCGCTCGATATCGGGGATGAAGCCCATGTCGAGCATGCGGTCGGCTTCGTCGACAACCATGATCTCGATGCCGGTCAGCAGCAACTTGCCGCGCTCGAAATGGTCGAGCAGGCGGCCGGGTGTGGCGATCAGCACGTCGACGCCCTTGTCGATCAGAACGTCCTGTTCCTTGAAGGACACGCCGCCGATCAGCAGCGCCTTCGTCAGCTTCACGTATTTGGAATAGGTGTCGAAGTTCTCGGCGACCTGCGCGGCCAGTTCGCGCGTCGGGCACAGCACAAGGCTGCGCGGCATCCGGGCGCGGGCGCGGCCACGGGCAAGCTTGCAGATCATCGGAAGGGTGAAAGAGGCGGTCTTGCCGGTGCCGGTCTGGGCGATCCCGAGAACGTCCTTACCTTCGAGGGCATGGGGAATGGCGCCGGCCTGAATCGGCGTCGGCGTCTCGTATCCCGCCTCTTCGATGGCTTTCAGGACTTTGGGGCTGAGGTTCAGGTCAGAAAATTTTGTCATGTGTGTCCGTGGTTTGCGGACACTGGTGGCCTGGCCCGCACATCTGTCAGGGGGCGGACCCGGCTGGCCCGGCGTGAAGTCGCTTGATACCCCGTGGCGGCGCTATAGGGAAAAACCCCGCCGAGGTCAATCGGTGCGTGATCACAGGGGTTTGCGCCGGGTCACGGAGCTTCGGCGCCGGTTGCGGGTCCGGAGAGAATGCCCGGGAAGTGTTTTTCGCGAACCCCGTCAAAATCCATGCGGTGGCGCCGCAGCAGGCCGTGGCGGTCCAGCCGGGCACAGAGGTCGGCGCTTGCGGTGCAGACCTCGTCGAAGAAGGCGCGCAGGGCGGACTCGCCGCCGGTGTCCTCGATCATGGCAAAGAGGTCATGCAGGTTCACGGCCCCGTCGCGCCGGACCTGCGGCTTCAGCTCTGACCGGTAGGAACCGCGGGCCAGCCGGAAGCGGTAGGCGTCGATGAAATGCTGCCAGTCTGCGGCATGGAAATGGCCAAGCTCGATACCGGGAAGGGCCTGCTGCCCGGGGTTTTCCTGTCCGTTCAGGCTGAGATTGTGGATCTTGAACTGCAGGCCGGGCGTGCCCGCGCGGAAGAACAGCTTGCCCGCGACATGGCTGAGAAAACCGCCGGACAGATGCGGGCCCCAGGTGGGAAAGCAGTCCTCTGCCGCCTCTTGTCGGGGGCCCTGCGCAAGGTGGAAGGCTTTGAAGGCGGTCTCTCCCGGTGTCGTGCCGGAACCGGGTGCCAAGGCCTCGACCGGGCGCAGGCGGGCGCAGAGGCAATCCTCGGGCAGAGCATGAAGATGGTCTCCTATCGATCTGTCTGGCAATAGAAATTCGTCGATATCGATATGCGCCAGCCAGTCCGTTTCGGCCTTGCGGTTGTTGGCGTGGCGCACGTTCAGCCCCTGCCGTGCCTGATGCTTGTCGGGGCGACCCTTGCGCTTGGCCCACCAGGCGGAATCGGTGTGCCAGGCCCGGATTTTCGGGTGCGCCTTCAGCACGGCCAGCGTCTCTGGCGCGTCCTCGTCGAGGTAGAAGAACAGCCGGTGCGCGCCCTGTTCAAGATGCCAGGCGGCGAAGGTCAGGATCGTGCGCATCGGCGCCTTCACGGTGGTCACGGTGCCCCATGTGGTCATGGCAGCGCCCCGTAGACCCGCCGGACCGCACCGTCGAGATCGAGGTCGCGGGTCAGCAGCATGCCGCGCGCCGACAGCGCCTCGCGCAGCCTCGGTGTATCGGCGCAGACCTCGTCGAAGAAGCTGCGGAGCGCGTCCTCGCCCTCTTCGGAGAGGAAGCGCAACAACTCTGCCTGTCCCAGTTCGGGCCGGTCGGCGCGGGCGCGGTAGGATCCCTTTTCCTGACGGAATTTCAGGTGGTTGCGAAAATGCTCCCAGCTTGGCGCATGCAGGTGGGCAAGGTACAGCCCGGCGGGCTTGAAGCGGTTTGTGGCGTCTTCCCCCATGTGTTTCAGCGTGTGGATGCCCAGCCGCGTGTCGGCAATGCCGGTGCGGGCAAAGACCTTGCCCGAGGTATGCGACAGGAACCCGCCGTAAAGGTGCAGGCCGAAGGTCGGGTAGATATCCTGCAACTCGGCCTTCTTCACGCCGGCCTGCTTGTGGGTCAGCTTGAAGTGGCGCGGGAGACCTTCGGCGGGGGCCAGCGCCTCGGCGGGCGGCAGGCGCGTGATTGCGGTGCCGGGTGGGACGGCGGCGAGGGTCTCGGGCATAGAGCGGTCGGTCAGGATGAACTCGTCGACGTCGATGTGGCCCAGCCAGTCGAGGTCTCCGGCGGAGGCGCGCAGGCTTTGCGTGGCATTGTGAGCCTGCCGCAGCTGGTGTGCTTCTGCTCTCTTCTTTCCTGCGTTTTCCCAATAATTTGCGTCGCATTGTGTAACCGTCACGCGAGGATCTCGCGTGAGGTAGCGCGCTGCGGCTTCGTCGGGTTCGTCGAGGTAGAGGTGCAGCGCATGGGCGCCGAGGTCGAGATGGTAGGCGGCGAAGCGCGCGATGCGGTCGGGCGGGGCCTTGACGGTCGAGACGAGGCCCCAGCGCAGGGTGCGCGGATCCAGAGGCGTGGCCGGGACCGGGGCGATGTTGGACTTGCGCGGCTTGGCGGCGGGGTCGTCCTTTTCGCGCCGGGTTTTGCGCTGGCTCATGACCCGCAGTCGCCGGAACAGCGTGTTGGGGTCGTGGATCAGCATGTCCAAGAGGTGATGCGCGAGCGGTTGGATGACGACGTCATCCTCGGCCTCTTGCCAGAGACGCCCCAGCAGGTTGACGTCGAGCCCGCCGTTCACGAGGCTGTAGCTGTTCATCGCCATCGGCAGGGTGCCGCGAATTTTCCCATCGAGCACAAAGGCCTTGTCCGAGGGGGTGCCGGAGTAAAGCCGCTCTGTCTCGTAGAGTTTCATCATCCCGAAAAGCACCGTCAGCGCCAGCCCGACGGACCGCTGCACGGTGGTCGTGCCGTGGTCGCCGAAGGTGGTGATGGATGACACCAGCCAGCGCGGATCGAGTTCGGCCAGCAAATGCGCACCCTGTTCGGCCCAGAGGCGCTGGAACAGCACGGCGGCCTCGGGCGGGGCGCTGCGCTTGCGCAGGTGCGAGATCAGAAGCGCGTTCAGCGCGCAGAGGTCCGAGGCGCCCGTCAGCTCCTCGCGGATCTGGAAGGTCTTGCGATGCAGGGCGGACCGGAACGGCGGGGCATGGCGCGGGTCGTCCTTGGGCGGGGTGATGCGACTTTGTGTCAGCGGCACGAGGTCGAGATCGGCGGGGGGCAGGCCCTCGTCCGCGCGGTGCTCGAAGGGGTCTCGGCGGCCTTCGTACTGGGCGATGACGGCATCCATGCCGCCCTTGTAGACCGGGGTTCTGCTCATGTGTGCATGATTGGCGAAGCCCGCGTGCCGGGGCAAGCGGGCATTTGATCCAAAGGGGCGCTGCGCGCGCAGGGGTCTCGTCGGGCGGCCCTTGGTCTTCTCCTCGGGTTGGCGCGCGGGGCGGGCGTTGCGGGCCTTTTCAAATGGCCCGGGGTTTGCCATGAAGCGCCATGACACAGACATCCTATACGGTTCAGGCCCGCGACGGGCAGGCGCGGCTGGGCGTGATCCGCACCCCGCGCGGAGAGATTCGCACGCCGGCTTTCATGCCGGTGGGCACGGCGGCGACGGTGAAGGGCATGATGCCCGAAAGTGTGCGCGAAACCGGCGCGGATATCCTGCTGGGCAACACCTATCACCTGATGCTGCGGCCCGGCGCCGAGCGGATCGCGCGGCTGGGCGGTCTGCACCGCTTCATGAACTGGGAACGGCCGATCCTGACGGATTCGGGCGGGTTCCAGGTGATGAGCCTGGCCGACCTGCGCAAGCTGACCGAGGAGGGCGTGGCCTTCCGCAGCCATGTGGACGGGTCGAAGCACATGCTGACGCCCGAGCGCAGCATGGAGATCCAGCGGCTTCTGGGGTCGGATATCGTCATGGCCTTCGACGAATGCCCGGCCTTGCCCGCCGACCGGGGCCGGATCGCCGAGAGCATGGCCCTGTCGATGCGGTGGGCGGCGCGTTCGCGCGAGGCCTTTGGCGACCGGCCGGGGCATATGCTGTTCGGCATCATGCAGGGCGGGCTGGAGCGCGATCTGCGCGAGGAAAGCGCCAAGGCGCTGGTGTCCATCGGCTTCGACGGCTACGCCGTGGGCGGTCTGGCGGTCGGCGAGGGGCAGGAGGCGATGTTCGCCTGTCTCGACTACGCGCCGGGGTTCCTGCCCGAGGACAAGCCGCGATACCTGATGGGTGTGGGTAAACCACAAGATATCGTGGGGGCTGTGGCGCGGGGCATCGACATGATGGATTGCGTCCTGCCGTCCCGGTCGGGGCGCACCGGGCAGGCCTGGACCCGGCGGGGGCAGGTCAACCTGAAGAATGCCCGCCATGCGGACGACCCGAGGCCGCTGGACGAAGGGTGTTCCTGCCCCTGTTGCCGGTCCTATTCGCGGGCCTACCTGCATCACGTCTATCGCACCGGAGAGATGATCGCGGGCATGCTGCTGACATGGCACAACCTGCATTACTATCAGGAGCTGATGCAGGGCATGCGCGGCGCGATCGCCGAGGGCTGTTTTGCCGAATGGGAGGCGGATTTCCAGCGGATCTTCGAAGCCGGGGATATTCCGCCGCTCTGAAGGGCTCGCGGGGTGGATTCGTCGAGGGGATTCGCCCGGGCTTCTGCGCCGGGGTAGGCACCGACCGATTGGTTGGGCTGTGTTTCTTGTGGGACCGGGGCTGACGGGCTGCCATGGTTGCTCGGCAGTCGACTGCCCCGTCCGGCCATTGCCGGGCGGAGCGGCTGGCCGGGTTTCATGGCCTTTGGGCCTGTCGAATCTGATCTGTTGCGCGGTGTTTTTGCGGGTGGTCAGCAAGGCGCCTCTTTGGGGCTGTTGGATTAGGTATCTGGACCAAGAAGAAGAAGCAGGCCGCGCGCATCGGCTGTGACGGGCGTGTGGCGGGCCTGAGTATTTTGGCAGAAGAGAAGCCCAGGGCCGCGCTTCAGGCCAGAAGGGTCGCGAGGGTCCGGTGCAGGAGGGCCGTGCCGCCGGGGGTCCAGCCGAGGCTGGCGAGGCGGGCGCAGCGGAGTTGGCTGACCGCTGTGTCGGCCTTTGCGGGAAGCGGGTATGGGCAGGCGGTGAGGCGCTGGACCTCGGCGAGCAGGTCGTGGCGGTCGAGCAGGATGTCGGACAGGTGGACCGGGCCGGGCGTGGTTTCGGTCAGCAGCAGGCGGACGGCCTGGGCGAGGTCGGCGGTGTGAACCTCGGTGGCGCGGCGGGGCACGATGGTTTTGCCCGCGCGGTAATCGGAGAAGAGCTCCCGCCATTTGTGCGCGCGGCCCGGGCCGTAGAGGCCGGTGGCGCGCAGGCTGAGGCCGGTGAGCGGGAGCGTCGCGAGGTGGGTCTCTGCCGCCAGCTTGGCCTGGCCGTAGAGGCTTTGCGGATCCGCTGCGCGGTCCTCGGGCAGGTTGGTGCCGGGGGGCAGCCCGTCGAAGACGGCCCGGGAGGAGAGGAAGATCACGCGTTTCACACCTTGCCGCGCGGCGGCGTCGAAGAGGCGCTTCGTGCCCTCGCGGTTGGCGGTGAGAAAGCCCGTGGGGTCGTCGCCTTCGCCGCCGCGGTACTTGCCCGGCAGGTGCGAGAAGGCGGCGTGGATCAGGGTGTCGACGCCGCTCAGATCCGGTGCGGGGCCGGTCAGGTCGAAGGCGCGGTGCGGTTTGCCCGGCAGGGGGCGACGGCCCAGCGTGAGGTCGGCAAGCGGGGCCAGGGCCTCTCCGGCGATGCCGGTGGCGCCGGTGAGCGCGATGTGGCCCGTCACGACGGGTCTTTCAGAGTGGAAAGGTCCGGCGCCGCGCAGGCGGCATAGGCGCGCCAGAGGTCGACGAGGGGTCTCAGGCGGTCCAGCTTGGCGTGCTCCTGCCAGGGCTTTTCGTATTGGTAGTGGATGACCTTGACCGAGGGCCAGTGCCAGAGCTCGGGCAGGTTGAACCAGACATATTGCAGCATGTTGTAGCTGACCGGCAGGCCGTGCCAGTCGGGGAAATAGTCTTCGAGGAAGGTCTGGTCGGTACGTTTCCAGAAGGCGCCGGGGGCGTCGAGGCGGGCCAGCATGGTGTCGAAGGTCCGGGCCGAGGGGCGGGCGGTGAAGACGCCGGAATTCAGGCGGTGGAAGTCGCCGAGGCCCTCGTAGAGATTGGGTGCGGCGCAGAATTCCGGGTAGTCGAAGAGCCGGTCGATATTGCGGATCACCAGCGTGTCGGCGTCAAGGAAGACCACCCGGTCATAGGGCAGCTGCCAGAGCCGCAGCTTGCAGAAGTTGTCGAGCGGCGTGTGGAAGGCTGGCTTCTCGCCCTTGGTGAAGGGGTTGCGGCCATGGATCTGATCCTTGGTATGGGCCGCGACGAAGGCGTCCGAGACCGGCAGGGGATCGACGTATACAAGCTGTGCACCAAGCGCGCGCAGGGGCGCGAGATCGGCGTCCTGCACACCGCCTGTATGCAGGACGACTCGATCCGCCGTTGTGCCGGTGGTGGCAAGCGCGTGGAGCAGCGCCCTTGCCCCCAACGCGAAGTCCGCGTTGGTGACAAGGGTGACATAGGCGGTGCTCATGAGACGGCGCGCAGGGCCTTGGCTTCGGGGTCGTGCTCGACCGTCTTGGCGATGTCCTTGGTCCAGGCCGAGACGGCGGGCACCCGCGAGCGGTCGATGCGGTGGGCGTATTTCTTCGCCACGTCGACGACTTCGGACAGCAGGCCCTCGGCCAGCGTGGTCGGGTTCAGACCCAGCGCGAGGAACTGGTCGTTGTTCACGATCAGGTCGTTCTCGGGCGCTTCCTTGCGGGGGTTCGGCAGGTTGCGGACCTCTGCCCCGGTGAGTTTTGCCACCAGCGCGGCAAGGTCGCGGACGCGGTGGGTTTCGGTCATCTGGTTGAAGATCTTCACCCGGTCGCCCTGCTGCGGCGCGTCACCCAGCGCCAGTTCGACGCAGCGCACCGAATCCTGGATGTGGATGAAGGCGCGGGTCTGTCCGCCGGTGCCGTGCACGGTCAGCGGATAGCCGATGGCGGCCTGGATGAGGAAGCGGTTCAGCACGGTGCCGTAATCGCCGTCGTAGTCGAAGCGGTTGATCAACTGCTCGTGGCGGCGGGTCTGGTCGGTGTGGGTGCCCCAGACGATGCCCTGATGCAGGTCCGTGATCCGCAGGCCGTCGTTCTGGGCGTAGAACTGGAAGAGGATCTGATCGAGCGACTTGGTCATGTGGTAGACCGAGCCGGGCTTCGTCGGGTAAAGGATCTGCTGCTCTTTCGGGCCTGTGGGCGTGTCGATCTGCACGTCGAGGTAGCCCTCGGGGATCGGCGCGCCGACCGAGGAATAGCCGTAGACGCCCATGGTGCCGAGGTGGATCAGATGCGCCTCGGGCGCGGCTTCGACCATCGCGGCCAGCAGGTTGTGCGTGGCGTTGGTGTTGTTGTTGACGGTATAGACCTTGTGGCGGTCGGTCTTCATCGAGTAGGGCGCGGCGCGCTGCTCGGCGAAGTGGATGATCGCGTCGGGCGCGTGATCGGTCAACCAGGCCTTGAGGCGCTCGTATTCCTTTGCGAGGTCGAGCAGGTGGAAGCGGATGGTTTCGCCGGAGGTCTGCTTCCAGATGCGGCAGCGTTCCTGGATCGAATCCATCGGCGTCAGGGACTGTACGCCCAGTTCGGTGTCGATCCAGCGGCGCGAGAGGTTGTCGAGGATATGGACCTCATGGCCCGCGTTCGAGAGGTGGAGGGCGGTGGGCCAGCCGACGAAGCCGTCGCCGCCGAGGATCGCGATGCGCATGGGGGTATCCTGTCCTGATGGTCTTCTCTGGAAGCGCGGTAGGCGCTTTCGGGTTCCCTGTAAAATGAAGGTTTTGCAAAGATTGATACAAGAGGTTTCGGGCAAATTGGCAGAAATCAGCCGTCTTTTTCGTCATTGATCCGAAATTGATACATATGTTGATCCCGATTTCACGGGGGTGTGGGAAATCCCGTGGACGGGATTGGCTCATTCCATGGATGGAATGAGGGCGCTTGCAGAGGCGACTGGCGACGACCGCGTTGTGTGGATCGGCGCACCGCGACAGACATCCCGTGGACGGGATGTGCCAATTCCATGGATGGAATTGGCGGCGTGGGGCGGGTGTGCCGGTTTGATCGGGGGCCGGGCATCCCGTGGACGGGATGCATCAATTCCATGGATGGAATTGGATCAACGCAGGATGCGGACCGGCTCTGCGTTGCAGAAGATCACGGTCTGCCCGCCATTCTGCACCGCACGGAACCCCCGTCTGTTCAGCTCCATCAGGAAGCGGTCACGGCCGACGATGCGCTCGATATCCCGGGTCTTGCGCCGGATCACACCGCCTTCCGAGACTGCGCGGGCGGAGAAGACCGTGCGCAGCCAGTCGTCGGGTCGGATATGATCGGGAACACCTGCCATGGCCGATCTTTGCCATGGCTTGGTTAATCCTTCCCTAACATCGCTCTCAGCTTTTGCGGCGGCGGCCCCGGCGTTCGCGCTGCGGGCCGTCGTCGTCGCCGGTGCCGTCGCTGTCCGAGGAAAACCCGCCGAGCGCCTCGGCGATCTGGTCCAGCGTCGGGCGCGGTCCCTTGGGACGTGTCTCCAGCGCCTCGCGCATGGCCTTGAGGTGCACCGGCATCGTGCCGCAGCAGCCGCCGATGATCCGCGCGCCCGCGTCCCGTGCCAGGCAGGCGTAATCGGCCATCAGTTCCGGCGTCCCGTCGTAATGGATGTGGCCGTCGACGTATTTGGGGATGCCCGCATTACCCTTGGCGATCACCGGGCGTTCGGTGCCCTGCGCGACGAAGCCCAGAACCGTGCGCAACAGGTCCGACGCGCCGACGCCGCAGTTCGCGCCGAAGGCGATGGGCGGATTGCCCAGCCCCTCGACCATCCTGACCATGTCGGCCGAGGTCACGCCCATCATCGTGCGCCCGGCGGTGTCGAAGCTCATGGTGCCGCACCAGGGCGCGCCCACATTGGCAAAGGCCTCGGCGGCGGCGCGGTATTCCTCGGGGGCCGAGATCGTCTCGACCCAGAGCACGTCGGCGCCGCCGTCCATCAGGCCCTTCGCGGTCTCTTCGAACATCGCCACGGCGCTTTCGTGCGAGAGCGTGCCCGCGGCGCCCATGATCTCTCCGGTCGGGCCGACGGAGCCCGCGACGATCACCTTGCGGCCCGCGGCATCGGCGACCTCGCGGCCCAGTTCGGCGGAGAGCTTCGACAGGTCATAGGCGCGACTGGCGGCATCGTGCAGCTTCAGCCGCGAGGCATTGGCGCCGAAGGAATTGGTCAGGAAGATGTCCGAGCCGGCCTCGACCGCGCCGCGATAGAGCGCGCGGATCTTGTCGGGTTCCTGCTCGTTCCAGAATTCTGGCGCGTCACCCGAGGACAGCCCCATATTGAAGAGGTTCGTTCCGGTGGCGCCATCGGCCAGCAGCCAGTCGCGCGTCGATAGCAGATCGGTCAGTGCGTCGGTCATGAAGTAGGCCCTCTTTCCTCCCGGTGCCGCAGGCGATAGCCGCTCTGCGGGTTCGGTGCAAATCGAATGCGGTTCAGTCCGCGTCCTGCGCGCCAACGTCGTCTCCGTCGGCGTCGCCATCGTCGTCCTCTGCGATCTGGTAGGCGCGGGTCATACCCTGCGTCAGGCGGCCCCAGTCCGAATCCTCGGTGCGCAGCCGGTGGGCTTCCAGCGCGGGGCGGCCAAGGAAGCGTTCCGACACCGCGAAGCGCCCGGGGTCCGAGACGCTTTCCATCACGTCGAAGGACAGGCAGCCGGGTTCGGCGCGGGTCAGGGCGATGTGCTCGGGCAGGGCGGCGCGGACCTCTTCGAGCCGGTCCAGCGGGACGGTCAGGTATCCGGTCAGGGTTACGGCCATGGCGTTTACTCCAGTACCCATTCGGGCAGGGCGTCTGTCCGCCCCAGCACGGCAGAGATCGCGTAAGCGCTGCCGCGCAGGATGTTCAGGCCCCAGGCGGCGGTCTCGCGCAGCCGGTCGCGGGTCCAGTCATGGGCGCCGGTGTCGCCGCGCGGCGCGGCGCAGACCGGAGAGGGGCGGCCCGCCACCAGAAACGACGCGGCCCCGCGCAGGGCGTGATAGGGTTCGGTCACCACCCGGATGGTGGCGTCTTCGGGCAGCATGGGCAAGGAAAAGAGGGCGTTCTGAAGCGTGGACTGAGAGCGGCCCTCCCACGACACCGCGCGTTCCGGCACGCCGTGGTCCATGGCGTGCCGGGCCATGGTCTCGCCGATGGTGGTGCCGCCCACGACGCCGCCGCCGCTGAGATGAACCGCCGAGACAAGCCCGCGCCGGTAGAGCTCTGCGCCCGCCTCGGTGCGGGTCGCGCTGTCGGGCGACAGGGTGCCGTCCTTTCGGATGCCCGCGCCCAGCACCAGCGCCACGTCGCGCGCCCCGGTGACAGAGGCGCAGGAGGGCACCACGAAGGCCGATCCAAAGCCCAGCACCGCGCAGAGCAGCACATAGGCGAGGCAGAGTCGCAGCAGGAGCAGGATCACTCCCACTCGATGGTGCCCGGAGGCTTCGAGGTCACGTCGTAGGTCACGCGGTTGATGCCCTTGACCTCGTTGATGATCCGCGTTGCGGTCTCGCCAAGGAAGTCGTGGCTGAAGGGGTAGTAATCCGCCGTCATGCCGTCGACAGAGGTCACCGCGCGCAGTGCGCAAGCGTAGTCGTAGGTGCGTCCGTCGCCCATGACGCCCACGGTGCGGACGGGCAGGATCGCCACGAAGGCCTGCCAGATCTCGTCGTAGAGACCGTGCTTGCGGATCTGGTCGATGTAGACCGCGTCGGCCTTGCGCAGGATCTCCAGCTTTTCACGGGTGATCTCGCCGGGGCAGCGGATCGCCAGACCCGGTCCGGGGAAGGGGTGGCGCCCGATGAAGCTGGAGGGAAGGCCCAGTTCGTGCCCCAGCGCGCGGACCTCGTCCTTGAAAAGCTCGCGCAGCGGTTCGACCAGCTTGAGACCCATCTTTTCGGGCAGGCCGCCGACATTGTGGTGGCTCTTGATCGTCACGGACGGGCCGCCGGAGAAGCTGACCGACTCGATCACGTCCGGGTAGAGCGTCCCCTGCGCGAGGAACTGCGCGCCCTCGATCTGGTCGGCGTATTTCTGGAAGACGTCGATGAAGAGCCGCCCGATGATCTTGCGCTTGGTTTCGGGGTCGCTGACGCCGTCGAGTTCGCCGAGGAACAGCTCTTGCTCTTCGGCGTGGATGACGCGCAGGTTCATGTGGTCGCGGAACATGCCCACGACTTCCTCGGCCTCGTTCAGGCGCAAAAGACCGTGGTCGACGAAGACGCAGGTCAGCTGGTCGCCCACCGCCTCGTGCAGCAGCGCCGCCGCAACCGAGGAATCGACGCCGCCGGAGAGCGCGCAGATGACCTTGGCGTCGCCGACCTGCGCGCGGATCTTGGCGATGGCCTCTTCGCGGTAGGCGCCCATGGTCCAGTCGCCCTTGAAGCCCGCCATGCGCACGAAGTTCTCATAGAGCGTCGCGCCATTGGGCGTGTGATGCACCTCGGGGTGGAACTGCACGGCAAAGAAGCGGCGGTCGAGATCGGCGGTTATGGCGAAAGGGGCACCGGGCGAGGTGCCGTAGACCGCAAAGCCCGGCGCGATTTCCGAGACATGGTCGCCGTGGCTCATCCAGACCTGCTCGCGGCCCGAGCCGTCGAGGAACCAGCCGGTCAGAAGCTCGATCCGGTCTTCGGAAGGCACGACATAGGCGCGGCCGAATTCCGAGGTGCCTTCGCCCGCGACGACGCGGCCGCCGAGGTCCTGCATCATGACCTGCTGGCCGTAGCAGATCCCGAGGATCGGTACGCCGAGATCGTAGACCGCCTGCGGCGGGCGCGGACTGCCCTCGCGGGTGACGCTGTCGGGCCCGCCCGAGAAGATCACGGCCTTGGGCGCGAAATCCGCGAGAAAGGCGTCGGTGACGTTCTGGTAGGGGTGGATTTCGCAGTAGACGTTCAGCTCGCGCAGGCGGCGCGCGATCAGCTGCGTTACCTGAGAGCCGAAGTCGATGATCAGAAGGCGGTCATGCTGGGTCATGCTGGCGGAATAGGCCCAGCGGCGGGACTGCGCAAGAGGCGACGGCGCAGGCCCGCCGTTACGGCAGGGGAGACAGGCGACGGCGGCGGCCGTGTGCCGCCGGTGGGTGGGCTGTTGCCCGGGGTGGCGCGGGATGTCAGTGGGTGGGCGCCGCGGCCCTGCCCGCCAGCGCGTCGGCCCTGCGCTGCGCCGTGACGGTGCGGCGGATGGCGCGGTCGTGTTGGCGCTGGCGATGGCCGATGTACCACCCGCCGACGATCCAGATCAGGACGCAGGCGGCGATGGAGATGCCGAAAATGAAAGCGCCGGCAAGGAAGCCCATCAGGGCCACGGCGATCCCGGCGGCGAGCACGGCGTAGAGGGCCCATTTGCCGGCGGGTTTCTTGTAGAAGGCGGTCATGATCCTGTCTCCTTTCAGGCAAAACACGCCCGGTGCGGTGCAGGTTCCGAGGCTTCTGCGGTGTGCGGCAGGCGGAGGGGCATCCCGTGGACGGGATGCGACAAATCCATGGATGGATTTGGGCGCGGCGCGGTGTGGCGGGTTCGGCGGTGTTGCGGGGTGTGAGGCTTGGCTGATGGGGGGCATCCCGTGGACGGGATGCGACAAATCCATGGATGGATTTGGGCGCGGCGCGGTGTGGCGGGTTCGGCGGTGCTGCGGGGTGTGAGGCGTGGCTGATGGGGGGCATCCCGTGGACGGGATGCGGGAAATCCATGGATGGATTTGGGCGCGGCGCGGTATGGCGGGTTCGGCGGTGTTGCGGGGTGTGAGGCGTGGCTGATGGGGGGCATCCCGTGGACGGGATGCGGGAAATCCATGGATGGATTTCTGTGCTGTCGCCGGAGCCGGGGCGCGCGCCCGTCTGGCCCGGGCGGTGCCGCTTAGCCCATGCCCGATCCGCCATTGCCGCGGCGGCGGGCGCGGGCATTGTCCCGGCGCCAGCTCCAGTAGGCCATGCCCGACCACCACAGGATGTAGAGGCCGCCCACGGCGATCACCACCCAGCCGGGCAGCGGCCCGACGGCGGAGCGGTCCAGCGCCTGCCCCCAGGTCTCGACCGGGGTCGGGTGGACAGCGACCTTGCCGGCAAAGGCCACGGTCTGGATCAGCAGGATCCACAGGTAGTTGCGCCGGATGCGGCGCCCCATCGCCGAGGCGAAGCTGACGTGGTACTCGGGGCGCAGGTAGTCCTTTGCCAGCACCTCCTGCCAGTTTTCCTCGAGGTGAAGGTCGCCCTCCAGCAGCATGGGCGCGTAGAAATGCGTTTCCATCCAGCGGCAGCGCGCGCGCCAGACGTTGAAATAGCGGTAGCGCCGGGCTTCGAGTACCAGAAAGAAGACGATCAGCACGCCGACCAGCACAAGCGGCAGCGGCGAGGCCTCGGGCGAGGCGAAGGAGATCGACAGCGCCACGCCCAGCGTGACCACAGACCAGTTGGTCGTGGTATCCAGCCGCGTGCGCCAGATCGTGCTGCGATAGACCTCGCCACGGTACAGATGCGCCACGGCGCCGATTTCCGCCGTGGTGAACCGTTCGCGTTCCTCTTCGGCCACGGTCTGTCCTCCCTGTCGTCAGCCTAGCTGCCCGCCGTGGCCCTTGCCAAGTCGTGGCGGCCGTCCGGGATGTCGCTTTTGCCCCGCGCCTGCCGGAATTCGTCGATGCGCTTCGGGGCAGAGGCGCTAGAAACGGACAGCGGGGCGCCCCTGGGCGCCTCCGCCACGATTGAGCGAGGACGAGGGCCATGGCAGAAGCAGCAGTGCGCAAACGGGGCAGGGGCGGCGGCGGTGCCGCGCGCCGGGCCGAGCGGACCTCGACCGCGGTCGAGACCGCGCGCTACATCGAGCGCAATATCGCCAACTTCGAGCAGCTGGACGAAGAGGCGCTGGCGCTGATCGAGGATCACGCCGAGCAGGTCCTGCAGGAGATCGGCGTCAATTTCGTCAACAATCCCGCCGCGCTGCAGCGGTGGCGCGACGCGGGCGCCGATGTCGAGGGGGAGCGGGTGCGCATCCCGCGCGGCCTTGCGCGTCAGCTATGCGCCACGGCCCCCGCGACCTTCACCCAGCACGCCCGCAACCCGGCGCGCAATGTCGAGATCGGCGGGCGCAACCTGGTTCTGGCACCGGTCTACGGCCCGCCCTTCGTGCGCGATCTCGATGGCGGGCGGCGCTATGCCACCATCGAGGATTTCCGCAAGTTCGTGAAGCTGGGGCAGATGTCCAAGTGGCTGCACCATTCGGGCGGCACGGTCTGCGAGCCCACCGACATCCCGGTGTCCAAGCGCCACCTCGACATGCTGCACGCCCATATGACCCTGTCGGACAAGCCCTTCATGGGCTCGGTCACCGAACCCAGCCGGGCGCAGGACAGCGTCGACATGTGCGGGGTGCTGTTCGGGCAGGACTTCGTGCGCGACAACACGGTGATGACCTCGCTCATCAACATCAACTCGCCGCTGACCTTCGACGACGTGATGATGGGCGCGCTGGAAGTCTATGCCGCGAACATGCAGGCCTGCATCGTCTCGCCCTTCATCGTCGGCGGCGCCATGGCGCCGGTCTCTGTCGCGGGGACGCTGGTTCAGGTGCTGGCCGAGGTGCTGGCGGGCGTGGCCTATTCGCAGCTTGTGCGGCCCGGTGCGCCGGTGATCTTCGGCGCCTTCGTGACCTCGATCGACATGAACTCGGGCGCGCCGACCTTCGGCACCCCCGAGGCCAGCCAGATCACCTACGGCGCCGGGCAGCTGGCGCGGCGTCTGGGTTTGCCCTTCCGCTCGGCGGGGTCGTTCTGCGGATCGAAGCTGCCGGACGCGCAGGCCGCCTACGAGACCGCGAATTCGCTGAACATGGGCCTCTTGTCGGGCGTCAACTTCATGCTGCACGCATGCGGCTGGCTGGAAGGGGGCCTTGTTGCCTCTTTCGAGAAGTTCGTGATGGACGCCGACCAGCTTGGCGCGCTGCACAAGATGGCCGAGGGTGTGCGGGTCGATGCGGACTCGCTGGCGATGGATGCGATCCGCGAGGTCGGCCCGGGCGGCCACTACCTTGGCTGCGCGCACACGCAGGCGAACTTCAAGACTGCCTTCTGGCGCTCGGAGCTGCTGGACTACAAGCCTTTCGAGACATGGGCGGAAGACGGTGGCCGCGATACCGTCGTGCTTGCTCAGGCGCGGGTTGCGAAGCTTCTGGACAGCTACCAGCAGCCGGCCATGGACCCGGCCATCGCGGAGGCGCTTCAGGCCTATGTGGCAAAGCGCAAGGAAGAGCTTCCGGACGCCTTCGCCTGACCCCTTGCCCGGGGCATTCGTCCCGGGCCGACGGCCCGCGCCGGGTTGGACGGCCCGAGGCCGCGACCGGCGCGCGGGCGGGCCGTCCCGCGCGGCATCCGGCTGTCCGGCCCTCAGCCGGCGTCGCTCAGGATGCGGGCCTCGCCCATCATCGCGGTCAGCACCTCGACATGGCGGCTGACCGAATAGGCTGCGTCATCGCCGCGGCGAAAGTCGTCGAGCACGGCCTCGATCTCGATCAGTTTCATCAGCGCGGCACCGGGGCGGGGCAGGGAGCCCTGTCCAAGCAGGCGGTGCAGCTGCGGGGTGCGTCGGTAGTCCTCGGCCCCGATGCGGGCGGCGCGGATCAACAGTCGCGGGCGGCGCATTTCGTTCAACAGTCCCAGAACATCCTTCATGGGAAACCCTCTCGTTAAGCGGATGCGTCAAGCTTAGGCACATCCAGAGCGGGTGTTGCGCAGGCGCCGGACGCCGCGCGCGAAAGATTCAGGAATCGTTATTCTTTCTTATGTTTCGTCAACAATGATGCGTCTTGGAGGGGTTTTGTTAACGAATAGGTAACTGGCACACGCGAAGGTTGCGTCCCGTGGCTTGTGGATAAAGCTGTGGAAAACTGCCGGGAACGGAGGGACGTCATGATGGACACAGGTTTGAAGCTGCCGTGGAACCGCTTGCCGGAATGGGTTCCCGATGCGGCGCGCGTCTACCTTGCACATACAGAGCAGGGGCAATCGATCCGGGCGCTGGCGCGGCAGGCGGGGTGCCATGCCTCCACCGTGCTGCGGCAGGTGCGCAAGATCGAGACGCGGCGCGACGATCCCCTGATAGACGCGGCGCTCAGCAGCCTCGGCGCAGCCAGGGCGACGGCCCGGGATCGAATGACCAGAAAGGACAGGGATCCGATGAATGCTGCCAATCAACATCCGGCGCCGCCGGACGAACTGACACTGGCGCGCGAGGCGCGGCGAATCCTCAGGCGCCTGTGCGAAAGCGGGGCGGTTCTGGCCGTCGCCGCCGAGATGGACAAGGCAGTGGTGGTGCGCGACACAGGCGACGGTGGCAGTGCCCGGACCGGGGTGGTCGATGTGGCCGTGGCCGAGGCCATGGCGCTGAAGGGCTGGATCGCCTGCGATCAGCCGGCGCGGATTTCGCGCTACCGCGTAACGGCGTCGGGGCGGGCGGCGCTGAACCGCCTGGTGGCGGAACAGGAAAACAAGGTCCGCGGTTTCGCCGAGGCGCAGGGCGGGTTCGAGACCGGCCGCGCCGCCGAGGCCGGGCTGGACGCGGTCGAGCGCGATCCGCGCGCCCGCAAGAGCCGCTACGTGCTGGCCGAAAGCCCTTTGACGGCGCTGGGGCGGCGGCGCGACAAGGAGGGCATGCCGTTCCTGACGGAACCGCTGATCGCCGCAGGCGAGCGCCTGCGCGAGGATTACGAACTGGCGCAGCTTGGCCCCCGCACGGCGCAAAGCTGGGACCAATACGTGCAGGACACTTCTGGCGAGTTGACCGAGGGGGAGGAGGCCAACCCGGCGCAGGCGCGTCTGCGCGCGGCGTTGCGCGATCTGGGGCCGGGTTTGGGGGATGTGGCGCTGCGCTGCTGCTGTTACCTCGAAGGGCTGGAAACCACCGAGAAGCGGCTGGGCTGGTCGGCGCGCTCGGGCAAGGTGGTGCTGCGGATCGCGCTGCAACGGCTGCGGCGGCATTACGACGCGATGTCCCGGCAGGGCGGTGATTTCCTCGGGTAGCGGCAGGGGGCTGGCCGTGGTCCGGTGAGGCTCCGCCTTTTTGCGCCCTGCAAGCCATTGGCTGGCAGACTCAGGCCGAAGGCCAAAGTCGTCGGCGCATTCCGAAAGAAAACGGCGGTCCGCAGGAAAACGCCCCCGCAGGCTAATGCGAGGGCGTCTTGCCATCAGCGCGGTGCGCTCACTCCGCCGCCTTGGTGGGCGTATCCGGGGTCACCGGCAGGGCGGGCGCGCTTTCGGCGGCTTCGCGGACGCCCCTGGCGTAGTCCGGATGCACGCGCTCCAACACCGCGTACCAGCGTTCCTTGACGGCGTCCGAGCACGGCCCCATCGCCCCGGCCATGTTCTGGTGCAGGCGCTTGCGCTCGTCATCGTTCATCACCTCCAGATACAGCGCGCGGGGCTGGACGAAATCGTCGTCGGTCACCTCTTGCGGATAGCGATAGGCCTCTGTGTCGATCTTCAGCGGCGGCTCCTGCACCGAGGGGTCGGGGCGCGGCGCGTCCTCGTACTGGTTCGGCTCGTAGTAGGCATTCGGGTTGCCGGTGTCGTTCTGGAAGAATCGCATCGGCCCGTCCTTGTGGTAATGCGCAACCGGGGCCTTGGGGGCGTTCGCAGGCAGCGCCTCGTAATGCGTGCCAAGCCGGTAGCGGTGCGCGTCGGCATAAGAAAAGATCCGCGCCTGAAGCATCTTGTCGGGGCTGAAGCCGATGCCCGGCACCACGTTCGAGGGCGAATAGGCGGCATTCTCGACCATCTGGAAGTAGTTCTCGGGGATGGTGTGCATTTCCAGCTCGCCGACCTCGATCAGCGGGTAGTCGGCATGCGGCCAGACCTTCGTCAGGTCGAAGGGGTTGAAGGGGAACTTGTCCTCCTCGCCTTCCTTCATGACCTGAATGAACAGCTTCCACTTCGGGAACCTGCCCTCGGAGACCATGTTCCAGAGGTCCTCCTGAAAGCTCTCCCGGGTCTCGCCGATCAACTTCTTGGCTTCCTCGTTGGTGTAATTCTCGATGGGTTGCTGGCAGCGGAAGTGGAACTTCACCCAGTGCCGCTCTCCGGCGTCGTTCCACATGCTGAACGTGTGCGAGCCGTAGCCGTGCATATGCGCGGGATTCTTGGGAATGCCCCGGTCGGACATCAGGATTGTCACCTGATGCACCGATTCCGGCTGGCCCGCCCAGAAATCGAACATCGCCTCGGGCGAGCGCATGTTGGTCTTGGGGTGGCGTTTCTGCGTGCGGATGAAGTCGGGGAACTTGTAGGCGTCGCGGACGAAGAAGATGGGGGTGTTGTTGCCCACCATGTCCCAGTTGCCCTCCTCGGTGTAGAACTTCAGGCTGAAGCCGCGCACGTCGCGCTCGGCATCCGCCGCGCCCTGTTCGCCCGCCACGGTGGACCAGCGCGACAGCACCTCGGTCTGCTTGCCGATCTCGCTGAACAGCTTGGCGCGGGTGTACTTGGTGATGTCATGAGTGACGGTGAAGGTGCCCTGAAGGCCCCAGCCCTTGGCGTGGACCGTGCGCTCGGGGATGCGCTCGCGGTTCTGATGCGCCAGCTTCTCGATCAGCTGGTAGTCTTCCAGCAGCACCGGGCCGCGCGCCCCTGCCGTCTTGGTGGTCTCGTTGGTGGGGACCGGCGCGCCGGCGCTTGTCGTCTGCCGTTTCGACATGGGAATGCTCCTTTGTGCTGCCGGGAAAATGCCGGGGTGGATTGATAGGTTCCATTGAAAGAACCTGTCGGAGCGATAGGGAAAACCTTCGGTTCGCCCGCCTGTCGGCGGGCGATCGGGTGGGGGCTTTGCCTCCTTGCCGGGCTTGCCCCCCAAGGTACTTGGGGATCAAAAAAGCAGGAGCGCGGCTTTTGCGGGGTTTGCGCGGCATGCATGGCGCTGCGTCATCCGGGGCACTGGCTTTTTCGCGGGCGGGGGGGTACCTAGACACAAAGACAGGAGCCCGAGAAAGGCCGCCATCCCATGCGCGATCTCAAGATCCCCCAGGAACGCCACCCCGAGAAGGCCCACCGCAAGGACAATGCCCAGCCGAAGAAGCCGGACTGGATCCGGGTGAAGGCACCCGGCGGCAAGGGCTACGCCGAGACGCGGCGGATCATGCAGGACAACAACCTCGTGACCGTCTGTCAGGAGGCGGGCTGTCCGAACGTCGGCGAATGCTGGAGCCAGGGCCACGCCACCATGATGATCATGGGCGAGATCTGTACCCGTGGCTGCACCTTCTGCAACGTCGCCACCGGGCGGCCCGATACGCTGGATGTCTTCGAGCCGGGGCGGGTGGCCGATGCGGTGCAGAAGCTGGGCCTGAACCATGTCGTGATCACGAGCGTCGACCGGGACGACCTCGACGACGGCGGGGCGGAGCATTTCGCCCAGACCATCCGGGCCGTGCGGCATCGCGCGCCGGGCACGACCATCGAGATCCTGACGCCCGACTTTCTGAAATGCGGGCCGGAGGCGCTGGAGATCGTGGTGGCCGCCAAGCCGGACGTCTTCAACCACAACCTCGAGACCGTGCCGGGGCTGTACCCCGAGGTGCGGCCCGGGGCGCGGTACTTCCATTCGCTGCGCCTGTTGCAGCGGGTGAAGGAGCTGGACCCGCATATCTTCACCAAGTCCGGCATCATGGTCGGCCTCGGCGAGGACGCGCAGTCGGTGCGGCAGGTCATGGACGACATGCGTGCGGCGGACGTGGATTTCCTGACCATCGGCCAGTATCTGCAACCGACGCCCAAGCACCACAGGGTGGACCGTTTCGTGCATCCCGACGAATTCGCGGCCTATGAAAAGGCGGCTTTCGGCAAGGGCTTCCTGATGGTCTCGGCCACGCCGCTGACGCGGTCGAGCTACCACGCGGGCGACGATTTCGCCCGGCTGCGGGACGCGCGCGAGGCGAAGCTGGCCAAGGCCTGAGGGCAGGCTGGCCGATCTGTCCGGGCCGCTTTCGTCGTGCGTGTTGGTCGATCTGGTGCGGTCTTGCACTGAGGCCGGAGAGAGTGAAGCCGGGTTCGGCTGCCAATCAATGGAAATAGGAAGGCGCCGCGGACCCGGGTCTGCGGCGCCTTCTTATTTGTCGGTCTGCCGGGGCAGGGGGTGTCACTCGCCCAGCGGCGGCAGGGCCTTGACGTAGGCGGCGACAGCCTTGCGGTCCTCTGCCGTCAGTTGCGAGAAGTTCTCGACCACCTCGGCCATGTGACCGCCGACCGCGTCGAATTCCGGAGTGAAGCCGGTTTCGAGGTAATAGGCCACGTCCTCTGCCGACCACGACAGCTTGTCAGGGGTCAGCGGCGGGATACTGCCCTCGCCCGAGGGGTTCGGCGCGCCGCCCATCCAGCGGCCCCGGTCCAGCCCGCCCAAGGCATTGCGCGGCGTGTGGCATTCGGCGCAATGGGCCAGCGCCTCGACAAGATAGCGGCCGCGTTCCAGGTTGGGGTCCACGTCCATCACGAAGCTCTCGCGGAAGAACAGCAGCTTCCAGCCGCCAAGCGAGCGACGGATGTTGAACGGAAAGCCCACGTCATGGGCCTGCGACGCCGTGCCATCGGCGGGCAGGGTCTGCATGTAGGCCCAGAGGTCCGCGACGTCCTGCGGCTCCATCTTGGAATAGGCGGTGTAGGGGAAGGCGGGGTAGTAGTGCTGCCCCTGCGGCGAAACACCCTGCGTCAGCGCGTTGGCGAGGTCGGTCAGGGACCAGTCACCGATCCCGGCCTTTGGGTCGGGTGTGATGTTGGGCGAATAGAAGGTGCCGAAGTCCGAGGCGAAGGGCTGTCCGCCCACAAGCACCAGCTTGGCCTCGCCCTCGGCGTCGGGCGCGTGGTGGCAGGAGGCGCAGCCGGCGGCAGTGAAGACGGTCTGACCCCGGTCGGCGTCGCCGGTGAGGCCCTCGTAGGCCGAGGCATCGACCTGCGAGGGTCCGGTCAGGAACCAGCCGACCCCGGCCGCGACAATCGCGGCCGGGATCAGGAAGCCGAGGAGCTTCTTCATCGCGACTTACTCGGGCGTCCGGTAGGTGTCGTGGCAGGCCTTGCAGGCATTGCCGAGCGGGCCCATGTTCGGGCCGATGGCGGCCTGGCCCTCGCCGATGGCGGCCTGCATGGCGGTCGCGGCCTCACCCAGGGCGGCCCATTTCGATTCGAAGTCACCCATGTCGGACCAGATTTCGGCCTTGGCGCGGGTGGCATCCAGGTCGTCGACCGAAGTGCCTTCGGGCCACATGGCGTGCTGGCTGACCATGCTCACCGCCACGAGGGAATCGGCGGCGGCCTGCGCGGCCTCCTGGTCGAAATCGACGGTGCCGCGGGCCATGCCGCCCAGCACGCCGAGGTTCAGGGCGAGGATGTTGAACTGGCCCTGACGGGCCTTCACGGCCTGCGGGATTTCCTGGGCAAAGGCGGGGGTGATCATGAGGGCGGTGGCTGCCGCGACTGCAAAAAGCTTTGTCATTGGGTGACTCCCTAAAGTGTAATGGTGCCAGCATACTGTGCATGGTGACTGTGACAATCCTATAGTGCGACAGCCGGACGCATGCGGCAAGGCGCTGAAAACCCGACTGAATCACGTTGAATTGACCGAATGCGAGGTTCTTGCCCATGCTTTCGGCAGCGATGGCGTCAGAAGATGCAGGCGTTTTGCGATGAGGTGCAAATAGGGGCTTTGCCTGCCTGCACTGGCAAGGTCTTGGTTGGCTCTTGTGGCTCTTGTGGCTCTTGTGGCTCTTGTGGCTCTGGGGGCAGCGGTGTGCACGGAGGGGAAGGGCCTTTGCCGCGCGCATGGCCTGCGGTGCGCCGCTTGCCAAGGCCCTTCCGCCCGCCCGGTCCGCGCACGTGAGGCCAAGGGCCTTCGCCGCGCCCGCGCATCGGGGCACCGCCCGTCGGCAAGGCTCTTGGCGCCCCCGTCAGCCGATCCGGTTGACCGTGACCAGCTGCTCCGGCAGATCTGTCGGCCCCTGGCGCTCCACGAAGGCCACGTCGCAGGCGTCGCGACCCATGATCCCCCGCCAGCTGGTTGGCGTGGCACGGGCCGGTGCCAGCCGCCGTCCCGGCAGACCTGCGCGACGGTACGGAGGTCAGAGGGCGTCACCCTCGGCCCCTTTCGCAGCGCCATTTCACCCTAGGGCATCGGCGCGAAAAGCGTGGCGGCGACCCCGTACCGCCTAGGTGTTTGATCCCACGGTTTGATGGTGTGATCCTTTCGAAGGAATGGAAGGAAGCCCTATGGGACAAGTTCGTCACGGCAGCGCCACGACCACGCACGCTATCCGAGCTGCAATACAGCGA
>JAFKDC010000013.1 GCA_017255395.1 Enemella evansiae
GCCAGGGTGGCTGCCGGGAGACCGGGCCCATGATGCCGATTGGTTCAGAGAAGCGTTGAAAGACAAGGGGATAAAGGTCTGCATCCCGGGCCGAAAGTCTCGCAAGAAGGCGGTGAAATACCCCTCTCGGGACATCCCTGCGGAATGTCCTGCCGGGCAGTGGACAAACGCCTCCACAAACGGCGGAATCGTATCGAGATCATGTTCGGGCGCTTGAAGGATTGGGGGCATGTCGCCACCCCGATACGACCGCTGTCCACAGGCCTTCTTCTCTGCCAACCTCCTCGCCGCAATCGTCCTGTTCTGGATGTGATCCACAACGAGTCATGAGCCTAGGTGGCGACCGTCATCGCGGCATTCGAACGTCGAGTCGAAGACCTGGAACGCGAACGTCTGCTGTTGGAAGAAAGCAGGAAAGACCACGCGCGCCTCGGCTATCGTTCGAGAAAGTGTTCGAACTCGCGATGGGTTTCCTGTCAAGACTTTGTAAAACATACGAAAACGGGAGCTTTGCACTCAAGCGTATGGCCCTTGAAACTGGCTTTCAAAGGGCCAATTATCTACGACCGACAAACAGGTGTTCGAAATGCACAACCTGCTGAAATCTTTTGATTTTTAGATGGAATCACAGAAAACTGTGAAATGGTGCGGTCGAGAAGACTCGAACTTCCACGGGAGTTACCCCACAGCGACCTCAACGCTGCGCGTCTACCAATTCCGCCACGACCGCACTGTCCTGACTTGGTGACGCGCCTCTTAACGAAGCCCAAAGGGGATGTGAAGAGGAAAATTGACCCCGGGCCACATTGTGCCCCGCCGCCGCAGCGCGTACCCCGGAGTGAGGTCCCTTGCAGGAGGCTCTCATGATAGAGTGGAAGATCAGCGACGACCTCGTTCCCTACGAAGAGGCCGTCTCGTTCATGGAAGACCGCGCCGCCGCCATCGCCGCGGGCGCGGCGGAGGAATGCGTCTGGTTGTTGGAGCATCCGCCGCTTTACACCGCTGGCACCAGCGCGCGGCGCGAGGACCTGACGGACCCGGACCGCTTTCCGGTCCACCAGACCAAGCGGGGCGGTCAGTTCACCTACCACGGCCCCGGGCAGCGGGTGGTCTACGTCATGCTGGACGTCGGCAAACGCGGCCGGGACGTGCGCTGTTTCGTGCAGGATCTGGAACGCTGGGTCATTGCCACGCTTGGCGAATTCGGCCTGACCGGTCACATCCGCGAGGGGCGCGTCGGCGTCTGGATCGAGCGGCCGGACCGGCCTCGCATCGCCTCGGGTGCCATGGCAGAGGACAAGATCGCCGCCATCGGCATCCGCCTGCGCAAATGGGTCAGCTTCCACGGCATCTCGATCAACGTCGAGCCCGAGCTAGACCATTTCGACGGCATCGTGCCCTGCGGCATCACCGAATACGGGGTGACCAGCCTCGTGGACCTTGGGCTGCCGGTGACGATGGACGACCTCGACGTCGCGCTGCGCCACCAGTTCGGCGAGGTCATGGAACGGAAAACGCCGCGCCCCTGTCCCGTCTGACAGGCACGCGGCGTCTGGATATGCGGGTGCGGACGCCGGGGAGATCGCCCGGCGTACTCAGAGGTCGACGCGCATCAGCGCATGGTCGCGCGGTTGGCGAAGACGTGCAGCAGGATGTCCTCGCGGCTGAGACCCATCGAGGCCAACTCGGCGTCGGATTTGGCGCGCAGCTTGGCGATCTGCTCGGTGCGCTGGCGATAGCGGCGGTCGAAGGGCGTCTCGAACATGCGCTCGATACGCTGGCGCAGGGTGGAGCGGTTCGAAACGAAGCTGTGGTCGAAATAGGCCATTGTCAGGTTCCCCGGTCTGTCTGGCGCCGCGTCGTCGCGGCAGTTGCTGGGATAACGTTAAACCCGCAGCGGGGTTCCCCGACAGTCCGGCATTCCCCACCCCGCGCGCCCCGTCCATCGCGCGGCAGCCGAAATCTTCGAAAGATTTCGGACCGCTTTCCGGGGCGGAAAGCGGTCCCTCCCGCGGCCGGGTGCGACAAAATTGTTTGATCTGCGTCAAAAGCCTCCATTGCCCGCAGGTTGGTCACATTCTAAAAAGCCGCAGACTTTCGGCGTGGGCGGATTCCCTCTCGCGCCTCTGACGCAGGCACCAGCAGGAGGCACCAAATGGCAGACGCCGCCATTCACGGCCATGAGCACGAGGACAACCGTGGGTTCTTCACCCGCTGGTTCATGTCCACGAACCACAAGGATATCGGTATCCTTTACCTGATCACCGCGGCCATCGCAGGCCTGATCTCGGTGATCTTTACCGTCTACATGCGTATGGAACTGATGAACCCCGGGGTTCAGTACATGTGCATGGAGGGCATGCGCCTGCTCCCGACCGCGGTCGAGAACTGCACGCCCAACGGCCACCTCTGGAACGTGCTGATCACCGGCCACGGCATCCTGATGATGTTCTTCGTGGTCATTCCCGCGCTGTTCGGCGGCTTCGGCAACTACTTCATGCCGCTGCAGATCGGCGCGCCGGACATGGCCTTCCCGCGGATGAACAACCTGTCCTACTGGCTTTACGTCGCGGGCACCACGCTGGCGGTCTGCTCGGTCTTCGCGCCGGGCGGCAACGGCCAGCTGGGGTCTGGCGTGGGCTGGGTCCTCTATCCGCCGCTCTCGACCAACGAGGCCGGCATGTCGATGGACCTCGCGATCTTCGCGGTGCACGTATCGGGTGCCTCGTCGATCCTTGGCGCGATCAACATGATCACCACCTTCCTGAACATGCGCGCCCCGGGCATGACGCTCTTCAAGGTTCCGCTGTTCTCGTGGTCGATCTTCGTCACCTCGTGGCTGATCCTGCTGTCGCTGCCCGTTCTGGCCGGCGCCATCACCATGCTGCTGACCGACCGGAACTTCGGCACCACCTTCTTCCAGCCCTCGGGCGGCGGTGACCCGATCCTGTACCAGCACATCCTGTGGTTCTTCGGCCACCCGGAAGTGTACATCGTGATCCTGCCCGGCTTCGGCATCATCAGCCACGTCATCGCGACCTTCGCGCGCAAGCCGATCTTCGGCTACCTGCCGATGGTCTGGGCGATCATCGCCATCGGTGCTCTGGGCTTCGTCGTCTGGGCGCACCACATGTACACGGTCGGCATGTCCCTGACCCAGCAGAGCTACTTCATGCTGGCAACCATGGTCATCGCGGTTCCGACGGGCGTGAAGATCTTCTCGTGGATCGCCACCATGTGGGGCGGCTCGATCGAGTTCAAGACGCCGATGCTCTGGGCCTTCGGGTTCCTCTTCCTCTTCACCGTGGGCGGCGTCACCGGCGTCGTGCTGAGCCAGGCCGGCGTCGACCGCGCCTATCACGACACCTACTACGTCGTGGCCCACTTCCACTACGTGATGAGCCTTGGCGCGGTCTTCGCCATCTTCGCGGGCATCTACTTCTACTTCCCCAAGATGACCGGTCGCATGTACAGCGAGGCGATGGGCAAGATCCACTTCTGGGCCTTCTTCATCGGCGCCAACCTGACCTTCTTCCCCCAGCACTTCCTGGGCCGTCAGGGCATGCCCCGCCGCTACATCGACTACCCCGAGGCCTTCGCCTTCTGGAACTTCATCTCGTCCTGGGGTGCGCTGCTGTCCTTCGCATCGTTCCTGTTCTTCTTCTATATCGTCTTCCACGCCCTGACGCGTGGCGCCAAGGCGACCGAGAACAACCCCTGGAACGAATATGCCGACACGCTGGAGTGGACCCTGCCCTCTCCGCCGCCGGAGCATACCTTCGAAATCCTCCCCAAGCGTGAGGATTGGGACAAGTCGCCCGCCCACCACTAAGCGGCGCGGCCAAACAGACCGAAAGGCCCCGACACGTGCGGGGCCTTTCCTGTTGAAGGGTGGCGCCAATGGCCGCCCCGGACCACTGCAAGGAAGCCTTTGCCATGCAGGATTTCACCTCGATGACGGCGGACGACACGCTGGCGCGCCTGAACGCGATGCCGCGCCGCGCCGCCCGCCGGGCGATGCAGCGCCTGATCTACCGCAAGTCCAGCCGCCCCGCGGACCTTGCGCAACAGATGGCCCTGCTGCGGGCGCTGGCCCGGGCAGAGCCGCTGGACCGGTTCGGCCGGACCTATGCGCTGATCGCCTGCGCCCACAAGGCCAGCGAGACGGTGGATACCGATATGCTCGACAGCATCGACGCCGAGCTGCACGAGACGCTGGACTGGGCGCGCGCCCTGCCCCAGCGCAACATCCTGCGCCAGGACGGCTTTCACCTGCGCTACTCGGTGCTGAACGTGCTGATCGGCAGCGCGCTTCTGCGCGACGCCGGGGATCTGTCCGCGCTGGCTGCCACGGCGCTGAGCGAGCTCGATCGCCTGTCGCCGCGCCGCGCCTCGTCCTACCTGTTCAATTCCAGCAGCAACGTGGTGAAGACCGTCTGCCTTGCGGTGGCGCTGGCGCCCGGCAATGCCGCACATGTGCACCAGCAATTGCGGCGCCTGATCGACCTCAGCCTCGGCCTTGTGCACATCCACCAGATGATCGAACCGCTGACCCGGCGCTTCGGGCCACGGCGGCTGGAGGCGGTCACTCCCTCTTCCGCCTACGCAGAGTTCGAAGCCACGCAAAAACGGCTCTTCCTGCTGGAAGATCTCTGCCGGAACCCCCAGGATGCAGCCATGCGGCACCGCCTTGCCACGGCCTCGGTCGGCCGCAAGACCGAGGCCCAGACAGCCGCCATGATGGCGGCGCTGGACCGGCACCTGTAGACATCGCGAAACGGAAAACCAGCCCCCAAAGGCAGCGGACAGACCCATGCCCTACCACTGGACAGACACAGGCCCCGACGCGCCGCGCAGGCTGAGGCTCTGGCCGCACAACTCGCTCTCGGCGCGCGGCTTCGCGATCATGGTTCTGGGCTTCTTCCTCTTCGCCTCGATCCCGCTCTACGGGCTGCTTGGCACGGCCCTTCTGTGGGGGCTGCTGCCCTTCATGCTTGCCGCCACGGCGGGGCTTTACTATGCGCTCCGGCGCAATGCCTTCGACCGGCGGATCGTCGAAGAGCTGACCATCACCCCCGACCAGACGACCCTGACCCACACCGATCCGCGCGGCGCGGTACAACGCTGGGAAGCGAATACCTACTGGGTCAGCGTGGCGATGCACGAGACGGAGGGCCCGGTCCCCTATTACGTGACGCTCAAGGGTGCGGGGCGCGAGGTCGAGCTCGGCGCCTTCCTCTCGGAAGAGGAGCGCATCGCCCTCTATGACGAGGTGCTGCGGGCCTTCGCCGGGATCACCGCGCCCGAAGGATCGCCACCGGCCCCCTGACCCTGCCCCATCCCCTTGATATTTCGGCGCTTCGCCGGAAACGCGCAGGATTGCCCTTGCATGCGTCCCGGCCTTCCGGCACCACCTCTGTGTCAACCGGGCCCCGCGCCTCTTCCGTCCACCCCCGATCAGGACCCCGTGAAACCATGGCGCAGGCCCCCGCAACCGCCAAGACCCACCGCGCCGCGCTGATGCTGGCCGCCGCGCTCGGGCATGCGGACCGGGCGCATTGGCTGAAGCCGGTGCCCAGCGAAGCGGCGGCGCTGGAGCTGCGCGGCGCGCTCTCGACCCGGGTGCCGCCGCTGCGCAAGCAGGTGGTCTTCCTGATCCCGCTGGTCGGCCCCGATCAGGTCGGCGACTGGCAGGCGGTGACCGACCGGCTTCAGGCAACGCTGCACTGCATGCGCACGCAGGACGATCCGCACTGGCAGGCCGTGATCTGCTGTCAGGAGCGCCCGCCGCTGCCCGACGATCCGCGCATCAGTTTCCTGCCCTTCGACGATCCCGAGCCCGGCAACGACAAGTGGCGCAAGCTGGCGACCCTGACCGGCCACCTTGACCAGATCGCGACCGCTCCCTGCTATGTCATGAGCTTCGACGCCGACGACCTGCTGCGGCAGGGAACGGTGCGCGAGATGCTGCGGCGGCAGGCGCCGGGCGGCTATCTGGTGCAGGCGGGCTACGTGATGGACGATGCAACCGGGGTGATCGCGCTGGCCGATGCGCCGGACCTGAAACAGCCGATGCGCAAGCCGTTCTGGAAGCTCTGCGGGTCCTGCGCCGCGGTGGCCCATGACCCCGACCTGCCGCAAAGCGCCGCCTTCCTGCGGGCGATGACGCAGCATGAGCACCGGATGTTCCCCTACCTCGGCGCATTGGCGGGGCGTCCGCTTGCGCCGCTGTCGCAGCCCTCGGTGCTTTATGTGCTGAACCATGGCGAGAATTTCGGCGCGCGGCGCGGGCGGGTCGGCTTCAAGACCCGCTTCGTCGAGCGCTTCCGCATCGACGATCCCGATGCGCTTGCAGAGATCGCCGAAGGTTTCCCCGTTCCGTAGCTGGATCTGTGCCCCCGGGCGGAGGCCCCGCGCTTTGGCGGGGGCCATCCGATGGATGAGGCAGGCCCCCATAATGTCACGCGGCGGGCAGGCCCGGGACCGTCAGCCCGCGGCGAGGCGATCCTTCACCCGCGCACCGACGGCGCCAAAGTCCATCTGGCCGGTGTACCTGGTCTTCAGCACGCCCATCACGCGACCCATGTCGCGGATCGACTCGGCACCGACCTCCGCCACCGCCGCCTTCACCGCCGCGTCGATTTCCGCCTCGTTCAGGGCCCGCGGCAGGAATTCCTCGATCACCCCGATCTCGGCCATTTCCTGTTCGGCAAGATCCAGGCGGCCGCTTTCCTCGTAGGTCTTGGCGCTTTCGCGGCGCTGTTTGACCATCTTGCCAAGGATGCGCAGCACCTCGGCATCGTCCACGCCCGTCTCGTTGCCCTCGGCCCGGACCGCGATGTCGCGATCCTTGATGGCGGCGTTGATCAGGCGCAGGGTCGACAGGCGCCCCGCCTCGCGGTCCTTCATCGCCTGCTTGACCGCCGCGTTCACACGCTCTCGCAATTCCATGAGCCTTATCCCCAGTCTCATATCACAAGATTGGCACCCTATACCGAAACCCGCCCTCGCGCAACCAAACCAAAAAGCGGCAAGCCTTTGAATTCATGGGACTTATCATTTGCGCCACCCCCTTGACCCCTGCTTCGCGCCGCCTTAGGTTCCGCGCGATTTGCCCCCAGCCCCGGAGTATCCCCATGCCCACGCCAGCGCCGACCGCCTGTCTTGCCCTTGCCGACGGCACCCTTTTCTATGGTCAGGGGTTCGGGGCCACCGGACAGACCACAGCCGAGCTGTGCTTCAACACCGCCATGTCCGGCTATCAGGAAGTCATGACGGACCCATCCTATGCGGGCCAGATCGTGACTTTCACCTTTCCGCATGTCGGCAATGTCGGCGTGAACCCGGAAGACGACGAAACGCAGGATCCGGTGGCCGCGGGCATGGTCGTTAAATGGATGCCGACGCAGTCCTCGAACTGGCGCGCCGCGCAGGAACTGGGCGACTGGCTGGCCGCGCGCGGGCGCATTGCCATCGGCGGCGTCGACACCCGGCGCCTGACCCGGGCGATCCGCCAGTCCGGCGCACCGCATGTGGCGCTGGCGCACAACCCCGACGGCAACTTCGACATCGCCGCTCTGGTCGCCGCCGCGCGCGGGTTCCCGGGACTGACCGGGCTCGACCTCGCCAAGACCGTGACCTGCGCGCAAAGCTACCGCTGGGACGAGATGCGGTGGGCCTGGCCCGAGGGCTACCAGCGCCAGACCGAGGCGCGCCACAAGGTCGTGGCCATCGACTATGGCGCCAAGCGCAACATCCTGCGCTGCCTCGCCTCTGCCGGCTGCGAGGTCACGGTTCTGCCCGCCTCGGCGACCTATGACGATGTCATGGCCCATGATCCGGCGGGCATCTTCCTGTCCAACGGACCCGGCGACCCTGCGGCCACCGGCGAATATGCCGTGCCGATGATTCGCGACCTGCTGGACAAGACGCAGCTTCCGCTCTTCGGCATCTGCCTCGGCCACCAGATGCTGGGGCTGGCCCTTGGCGCGCGCACCATCAAGATGAACCACGGCCACCATGGCGCGAACCACCCGGTGAAGGACGTCGAGACCGGCAAGGTCGAGATTACCTCGATGAACCATGGCTTTGCGGTGGACAGCCAGAGCCTGCCCTCCGGCGTGGTCGAGACCCATGTCTCGCTTTTCGACGGCTCGAATTGCGGGATTCGCATGGCCGACCGCCCGGTCTTTTCCGTCCAGCACCACCCCGAGGCAAGCCCCGGGCCGCAGGACAGTTTCTACCTCTTCGAACGCTTTGCCGCGTCGATGGATGCCGCCTGAACAAAGCGGCCCTCGGCAGGTCTTATCAAAAAGTTAACGGCGGGCAGGTTTTTGTCCACCGTTAACCTTTTGAGATTAAGGAAAAATTAAGCAAAGGCGCGCCATAACTCCAGTATCCGCATTTTTGGGGAACTGGTGATGACCCAGCACCGACTCCTTACGGCAGAGGCAAGGCGCGCGCAGGCGGTCGATCAGCGTGGGCAGCCCCTCAGTCACATCCTGATCGACGATGGTTCTGTCGCCGCGTCCGACATGCTGCGCGCCTTGGCAGAGGCGCAGCGGCTCGACCAGCCGGTTTCACACATCGTTGCCGCCGAATCGCTCGCCACGCCCGACCAGGTGCTTTCGGCGCAGGCGCGCAGCTACGGGGCCCTTGCCCTGCGCCGCGATCTGACGCCGCCCGATGCGGCGCTCGACGGGCTGCTTGCGCCGGATTTCTGCCTGCGGCACGGGGTGCTGCCCTGGGTCCGGCTGGGCGATACGCTGGTTCTGGCCACCGCCCGCCCGGCAGAGTTTCCGGCCATCCTGCCACGGCTTCCTTCGGACATCGGCCCGGTGATGATGGCGCTGGCGACCGAGGGTGAGATCCACGCCGAGATCGCCGCGCGCCATGGCGCCGCCTTGGCTGTCGAGGCCGCGCAGCGCGTGGCCCCGGACGAAAGCTGCCGGGACCTGAACCAGTCCAGCCCGCGCCGGCGGCTGGCCGGAGGGCTGGCCGCCGCCGCCTTCGTGGCCCTGCTGGCCTGGCAGCCAACGGCGCTTTTTGCCGGCGCGCTCCTGCTGGCCCTGGGCTCGCTGGTCGTTTCGCAGGGGCTGAAACTGGCGGCGCTGCTTGCCCTGCCCCGGCGCGCCGCCATGGAACAGCCGGACCTGCCCGAGGTGCTGCCGACGGTGACGATCCTCGTGCCGCTCTTCCACGAGAAAGAGATCGCCGCCACGCTTGTCCGGCGCCTGTCACGGCTGACCTACCCCAAGGCGCTGCTGGACGTGGTGCTGGTGCTGGAAGCCGAGGACGAGATGACCCGCGCCACGCTGGCCCGCACCACCCTGCCGCCATGGATGCGCTGCGTCTTCGTCCCGCCGGGCGAGGTGACGACCAAGCCGCGTGCCCTGAACTACGCGCTGCGCTTCACCCGGGGCGAGATCGTCGGGATCTACGATGCCGAGGACGCGCCCGCCCTCGACCAGATCGACCGGATGGTGGCGACCTTCGCGCAGGCAGCACCGGATGTCGGCTGCCTGCAGGGCATCCTGGATTACTACAACCCGCGCGCCAACTGGCTGTCGCGCTGCTTCACCATCGAATACGCCAGCTGGTTCCGCGTCATGCTGCCCGGCCTCGCGCGGATGGGCTTTGCGGTGCCGCTGGGGGGCACGACGGTCTTCCTGAAGCGCTCCGTGCTCGAAGAGGTCGGCGGCTGGGACGCCCATAATGTGACCGAGGACGCGGACCTTGGCTTGCGCCTTGCCCGTTATGGATATCGCACGGAGCTTTTCGCCTCCGTCACCCGCGAAGAGGCCAACAACCGCCTTTGGCCCTGGATCAAGCAACGCTCGCGCTGGCTGAAGGGCTACGGCATCACCTGGTGGGTGCACACGCGCCGTCCGGTCAGGCTTTGGCGCGACCTTGGGCCGAAGCGCTTCGTGGGGGTGCAGCTTCTGTTTCTTTGCACGCTGGTGCAGTTTGCGCTCGCACCGGTGCTCTGGTCCTTCTGGATGATCCTTCTCGGCCTGCCGCACCCGCTGGACGGGCACCTCACCCCCGAAGCGGTGTTCTGGCTGACGGGGGTCTTCCTCAGCGCGGAAGGCGTCTCGATCCTCTTGGGGGTCGCGGCGCTGGCGCGCAGCCCGCATGCGGGGCTGATGGGCTGGGTACCGACGCTTTTCGCCTACTTTCCGCTCGGCACACTGGCGCTGTACAAGGCCCTCTGGGAAACGCTGCGCAGCCCATTCTACTGGGACAAGACCATGCACGGCTGCTCGGCACCCGACGGCCCCGGCGCCGACCTGCCACCCGACAGGGCGCTGTGAACGGGGTGATCCGCCCCTGTCCACCCGCCGACCCCATCAGCCTGAAGCGGAACCGGCGCCGGTCAGACCTCGACGGCATCCTGCTTCAGCCGCGTGACGAAGGCGACAGAGATGTGATCCCTCAGCGCGGTGTTCGCGGCCGCCTCGTCCCGGCAGGCGATGGCCTCGACGATGGCCAGATGCTCGGCCAGCGCCACTTCTCCGCGCCCCTGCGCCGCCAGCGAGGTCGTCGCCATCAGCGCCATGGACCGATACACGAGATCCAGCTGCTGAACGAGAAACCGGTTGTGCGAGGCAAGGTGGACCTGCTTGTGGAAGCGCCGGTTGGCCCGCGCCAGCGCGGGGGGATCGTTCAACAGCGCCCGGTCGTCGGCCACCATGTCGCGCAGGACCCTGACCTCTTCCTCCGTGGCATGGCGGGCGGCCAGGCGCGCCGCCAGCCCTTCCAGTTCTGTGCGCACGGCGTAAAGCTCGGCCATCTGGTTGTGATCCAGAGAGGCCACGATCAGCGACCGCCCGTCCCGCGCCAGCAGCGATTGCGTCTCAAGCCGCTGAAGCGCCTCGCGGATCGGTGTGCGCGAGACCCCGAACCGATCCGCCAGTTCGCTTTCCACCAGACGGTCGCCGGGCCGGTAGACACCGGAATCGATGGCGTCGAGGATCAGCGTATAGGCATCCTTTTGCGGCGTTCTGCCCTGTGTCATGACCCTCTCCTCCTGTCGTCGCGACACGATAGCCGTCCCGCAGAGTCATGTTCAAGCGGAAGCCCGCGCCGGACCATCCCGCGCGAGCTGCCGCGACATTTCGCCCCTCGCAGCCAGCGACGCGAGTGATAGCTCCTTGATCGGGGTGCGGCAGAAGTCCGCACGGTTCGCGCAGGAGAAAGACCATGGACTGCGATATCCTTGTGTCGGGCGGCGGCATCGCCGGACTGACGGCCGCTGCCGCCTTTGCCGGGGCGGGGTTCCGGGTGGTCTGCGTCGACCCCGCGCCGCCGGTGACCGACGCCAGGGCAGAGACCGCCGACCTGCGCACCACCGCCTTCCTGCAACCGGCCCGGGCCTTCCTGGATGCCGCCGGTCTCTGGGACAGGCTGGCGCCCTTCGCCATGCCGCTGGAGGTCATGCGCATCGTCGACGCGGGCGGGCCAGAGGCCGAGCCGCGCGTGATCCGGGATTTCTCCGCCTCCGACCTGTCCGATGCACCCTTTGGCTGGAACCTGCCCAACTGGCTTCTGAAGCGCGAGTTGTCGCAGCGGCTGTCCGAACTGCCGGACGTCGACTTTCGCCCCGGCACCGGCACGGTCTCGCTTTTCACCCGCGAGGGCGAGGCCCGCGTCGGCCTGAGCGACGGCAGCCGCCTGCGCTGCCGGCTGGTGGTGGCGGCGGACGGGCGCGGCTCTCCGATGCGGCACGCGGCGGGGATCGCTGTGCGAACCACGCGCTTCGGCCAGAAGGCGCTGGCCTTCGCGGTCACCCATCCGATCCCGCATTGCAACGTCTCGACAGAAATCCACCGGACCGGCGGCCCCTTCACGCTGGTGCCGCTGTCCGACCTCGACGGGCGGCCCTCGTCCGCCGTGGTCTGGATGGAGGACGGACCGAAGGCGCAGGCGCTTCACGCCCTCGATGTACCCGCCTTCGAAGCGGCAATGTCAGAGCGCTCCTGTCATCTGTTCGGCCCGCTGACGCTTGCCTCGCGCCGCACGCTCTGGCCGATCATCGCGCAGGAAGCCGAGCGGCTGTCCAGCCAGCGCCTTGCGCTGGTGGCCGAGGCCGCCCATGTCGTGCCCCCCATCGGCGCGCAGGGGCTGAACATGAGCCTGCGCGACCTTGCCTGCCTGCTGGACCTGGCAACCGCCGCACCCGAGCGGCTGGGCGATGCGGCGATGCTGGAGGCCTATGAGCGCGCGCGCCGCACAGACGTGCGGGCGCGGGTTGCGGGAATCACCGCGCTCAACCGGATCAGTCAGGTCTCGGCCCCCGCGATGCGGGATCTGCGGGCGGCCGGACTGGATGTTCTCTACGGGGCGAAGCCGGTCAGGACGGCGCTGATGCGGCTGGGGCTGGGTGCCGGCGACTGAACGTAAAAAGGGGCTTGCTGCCCATCCTTCGCCCCCGCCGAGGGTATCTGTAAGGCTCTGGTCGAGCAGGATTTCTGGCCAGGATGCCTCTCTTCGGACAAGGTCTTGTCTTCGGAAAATATCTTGCCGTCAGGCGCGCCGCTCAGGCGGCATGCCCCCCCTTCAGAGCCAGAGCGCGAGGCCCAGATAGAACCCGACTTCCCCCATTTGCTGCGCAGCGCCAAGGCAGTCACCCGTCCAGCCACCGATCCGGCGGATGAAGAGGATGCGGACAACCTGGGCGCAGAGCACCGCAGCCGCGAAACCCAAGGCCACCGGGACAGGTCCGACAGCAAGGACCAGCGGCACCATCAAGACCAGCGTGCTGCACAAGGCGATGCGGTAGCCGTCCGGCGTCACGTTGGGCATCAGCGCCCGCAGGCCGACGAGGTGGGCCGAGGTATTGCGCGCCATGACATGCACCACCCCCATGCGCGCCACTCCATGCGCGGCGATCAGCGCCAGCCCCGCCTCGAGCGGCGGCATGGCCGCCAGCAATGTCACGCGCAGCGCCAGCACCAGCCCCAGCGCCAGACCGCCATAGGTTCCGAGGCGCGCGTCGTTCATGATGTGCAGGGTCTGGTTGCGGTCCCGGCCCGCACCCAGCCCGTCCGCCGCATCCGCCAGCCCGTCCTCGTGGAAGGCCCCCGTCACCACGATGGCCGCGGCGACGCCCAGAAGCACGGCGGCGATGCCCGGCAGGACCGCCGATGCAAGCCACAGCACCGTCGCGGCGATGCCGCCCACAAGGGCGCCGACCGCGGGCTGGTATTTCACCGCCCGCACCGTCAGGTCATCGCTTTCGGGCAGATCGGCGGGTACGGGCAGGCGCGTGAGATACCCCAGCGCCATGAGAAACAGCGTCCCCTCCAGCCGCAAGGTCCTGTGCAGATCCATGGTCTCTCCGTCCCGTTGCACAGCGATCATAGGCGGCAGGGTCCCGCCCGCAAGCGGGCGCGCGCATTTCGGACTTGACCCGCGCGCCCATCCTGCCAAAGACGAGGCCATGGCACAGGCAAGACTTTCCATCGATCTCTCGGCGCTTTGCGCGAACTGGCGCATGTTGCGCGATGCCGCTCCCTCGGCGGAAGCCGGGGCCGTGGTCAAGGCCAACGCCTACGGGCTGGGGCTGGACCGGGTCGCCCCCGCCCTGGCCGGGGCCGGGGCACGCAAGTTCTTCGTCGCGGTCGCCGAAGAGGGCGCGCAGCTGCGCGAGATCCTCGGGCCGGGGCCCGAGATCCACGTCTTTTCCGGTCACATGGCGGGCGATGCGGCGCTGATCCGAGGCGCCACCCTGATCCCGATGATCAACGGCATCGACCAGATGCTGCGCCACGTCGAGGGCCTGCCGGGCCACCCCTTCGGCATCCAGCTCGACAGCGGCATGAACCGGCTTGGGATGGAACCGGCCGAGTGGCAGGCGCTGCGCGACATCGCGCTGGCACAGGGGCCGCGGCTGGTGATGTCCCACCTCGCCTGCGCCGACGAGCCCGACCACGAGATGAACGCCCGGCAACTGAATGCCTTCCGGGCGATGACCGACGGCATCGAGGTGCCGCGCTCGCTGTCTGCCACCGGCGGCATCCTGCTGGGGCCCGACTATCATTTCGAGGTCACGCGGCCCGGCGTCGGCATGTACGGCGGCCTGCCGCTGGTCGGCGCGCAGCCCGTCGCGCATCTGTCGATCCCCGTGATCCAGACCCGCGAGGTCCTGCCGGGCGAGACCGTGGGCTACGGCAACACCTGGACCGCGCAGGCGCCCACCCGCGTCGCCACCATCGCGGGCGGCTACGCCGATGGCATCCTGCGGGCAATCGGCCCCGAGGGCTGGCTCTGGGCCGGAGAGACCCGCTGCAAGATCCTTGGCCGCGTGTCGATGGACCTGATCGGCGTGGATGTCTCGGCGCTGGATGGCGATCCCGAGTGGCTGGAACTGCTCGGCCCCCACCAGGGCGTCGACACTCTGGCGGACTGGGCCGGAACCATCGGCTACGAGGTCCTGACCTCTCTGGGGGCGCGCTACGCCCGGGACTACGTTCTCTCGTGAGCCTCACCGCGCCCTTCGGCGCCCTGGGCCGCGCGGTGCTGGGCATGCTCTCGGCCGTAGGGCGGGTGACGCTCTTTGCGCTTGCGGCCCTGACGCAGATCCTGCGCCCGCCCTTCTACGGGCGCGAGGTCGCCGGGGCGCTGTTGCAGGTCGGCTGGCTGTCGCTGCCGGTGGTGGGGCTGACGGCGGTCTTCACCGGCGGCGCGCTGGCGCTGCAGATCTATTCCGGCGGATCGCGTTTCAACGCAGAGGCGGTGGTGCCGCAGATCGTCGCCATCGGCATGGTGCGCGAGCTTGGACCGGTTCTGGTCGGGCTGATGATCGCGGCGCGGGTGACCTCGAGCATCGCCGCCGAGATCGCCACCATGAAGGTCACCGAACAGATCGACGCGCTGGTGACCCTGTCCACCAACCCGATGGGCTACCTCGTGGCGCCCCGGGTGCTGGCGGCGCTGGTCACGGTGCCGCTGCTGGTCGGCGTCGGCGACGTGATCGGCATCTTCGGCGGCTACGCGGTGGCCACCGGCACGCTGGGCTTCAACGCGGCGGGCTACCTGACCAATACGGTGAATTTCCTCGAACCGCTGGACGTGATCTCCTCGCTGGTCAAGGGCTGCGTCTTCGGCGGCATCGCGGCGCTGATCGGCTGCTACTTCGGCATGAATTCGGGGCGCGGCGCGCAGGGTGTGGGCCGCGCCACCAAGGGCAGCGTCGAGGCCGCCGCCGTGCTGATCCTTGCGGCGAACTTTCTGCTCACCGGGGTGTTCTTCTCGCTATGAGACCCTGCCGTGACATCCGCCCCGGGCGCCAAAGCGTCTTCGAAGACGCTTTGAAAGCGCGTTCGAACGCGCTTGCCCCCGCCCCGCAGGAGCGTGCCGCATGATCGAACTCACCGGGCTGCACAAACGCTTTGGCGACAATGCCGTCCTCAGGGGCGTCGATCTGACGATCCCGCGCGGCAGGTCCATGGTGATCATCGGCGGCTCCGGCACCGGCAAATCGGTGCTGCTGAAATGCATTCTGGGGCTGGTGACGCCGGATGCGGGCACCATCCTGCTCGACGGGCAGGATGTGACCACGCAGGACCGCGACGCCTTCCTCGCCCGCTTCGGGATGCTGTTTCAGGGCGGCGCGCTCTTCGATTCCCTGCCGGTCTGGCAGAACGTCGCCTTCCGCCTGTTGCGCGGACGGCTGGCGCGGTCGCGCGACGAGGCCCGCGCCATCGCCATCGAAAAGCTGCGCCGCGTGGGCCTGAAGCCGGAGGTGGCCGACCGGCTGCCCGCCGAGCTGTCGGGGGGCATGCAAAAGCGCGTGGGTCTGGCCCGCGCCATTGCCGCCGAGCCCGAGATCATCTTCTTCGACGAACCCACCACCGGGCTCGACCCGATCATGGCCGGTGTGATCAACGACCTGATCCGCGAGATCGTGACGGAAATGGGTGCCACGGCCATGACTATCACGCATGACATGTCGAGCGTGCGGGCCATTGCCGACGACGTGGCCATGCTGCACGGCGGGGTGATCCGCTGGACCGGCCCCGTCGCCCGGATGGACGACAGCGGCGATCCCTATGTCGACCAGTTCATCTCGGGCCGCGCGACCGGCCCGATCGAGACGGTGCGGTGACCCGGCGCCGGGCCATCCCCCGTGGTGCGCCGGCCGATGGGCGCGAAAGGGTGGCGCCCGGCCGTCCGGCACAGGCCCGTCCTGCCACCTCCCCTGCGACAGAGGCGTTGTCATGACCCCGTTTTCCGGCGATCCCGACCTTCTGCTGACCTTCCTTGCCTTCAAACGCTTCGTTTTCCTCGAGGTGCTGGCCGTGCTGGCCCTGCTGCGGGTGATCCGCGGCCCCGGGCTGGCGCGCTGGCCCGCGCTGGTGGCCTTCGGCCTTTCGGTGGCGGGCGTCGCAACCACCTTCGCCCCGGCGCTTGGGCTGACCGGCACGGCTGGCTACGCGCAGGCCGCGCGGGCCATGGCAGAGGGCGGCGGCATGGCCGCGCTTCTGGTGCCTGCCGCGCTCTACGCGATCTCTGCCATCAGCCCGCGCGCGGGCTGGCGTTGGATGGACGCGGTCTTTGCCCTGCTGCTGGCGGTCCTGCTGGGGCTCTGGTGGTGGACCTCCTGAGCCGCGCCGCTGCGCTGGCGCGCTGGGGCAACCTGCTGCTTCTGCTGCTCTACCCGCTGTCCTGGACCGCGCCGCTTCTGAAAGCCGGGCTTCTGCCGCTGTTCGGGATGAGCGAGATCAGCGTTCTGTCGGGGGTGGCCTCTCTGTGGCAGAGCGACCGTTTCCTCGCGCTTGTCGTCGCGCTCTTTGCGCTTGTGGCGCCGATGGCCAAGACCGCCGGCCTTGCGCTTGTCAGCTTCGGCCTCGCCCCGCGCCGCTGGCTGCCCGCGCTCACCGCGCTGGGACGGCTTGCCATGGCCGATGTCTTCCTGCTGGCGCTTTACGTGACGCTGGCCAAGGGCCTTGGCGTGGGCCGGGTCGACACCGCCTGGGGCCTGTACCTGTTTACCGGGTGCGTCCTTGCCTCGCTGCTCTTCAGCACCGTCGAAAAGACCCTGGCACAGGACCAGTAAACAAAGCGTTTACGTTTTTCGGGAACAAAAGATCCCTGTTTCGCGTACCATAGGCATAATCTTGCTCAAAGAGGTGCCGGCTTCAGCGGCATCCGACGGGGGAATGTCATGACGACCACGGTCCGCAGGGGCGCCGAATTTATCCGCCTTGTTCTGCAACGCGTGGCCTTCGCCGCCACGATCGCCGTCACGCTTGTGCTGCTGGGGCTGACGCTGGCCGCCGCCCTGGGCTATGCGCCCTGGCTTACTCTGCCGGTCGGCTATGGCGAGGCCTTTTACACCGATGCAGGTCGGGCGATCCAGATCGGGATGACCGTTCTGGCGGTGCTGCTGTGCTACCACCTGCCGACCAATGCCCGCATCATGGCGCTGGAAAACTCGCACCGCTCTTTCCACATGGGCATGCGCGACGTGGCCAAGGCCTATGCGCTGTCGCACCGCTGCGACCGCGAAGGGGTATTTACCCTGAAAGGCGAATTCGACTCGATCCGCGAGCGCATCGCCTTCCTGCGCGATCACCCGGACCTGGCCGAACTGGAACCTTCAGTGCTGGAGCTTGCGGCGCAGATGAGCCACGTCAGTCAAGAGCTGGCCGAGACCTACTCGGACCGCAAGGTCGCCCGGGCGCGGGATTTCCTGATCGCGCGCCAGCAGGAGGTCGAGACCTTCAACGAGCGGCTGGAGCAGGCCAAGGCGGCAGCGAACGAGATCCGCATCTGGGCGATGCAGGTGGACCTTGAAGAGTCGGTCGCGCGCGCCCAGCTGGACCGGATGCGCGCGTCGCTGGCGGATATCCTGCCGGAGCTGGACCGCGCGCAGCCGGAAGCGCCAGAGCCGCAACCCGGCGTCACGGTCGAGCCGATCCGCGCCACAGAGACCCCGGTCTATGACGACAGGGTGATGCCCCTGCCCCGCGCCGCGGAATAGGCGGGCGCGTATCGGTTGCGACCGCAGGCCGGGAGGCAGAGCCCCCTTGCTACGCCGCCGCCTGCGCCTCGGCCCGGATCCGCTCGATCATCGCCCGCAACCCGTTCGACCGCTGCGCCGACAGGTGGTCGTGCAGGCCAAGCCGCCCCAGTTCGGCGCGGGCGTCCACAGCCGGTACCTCGGACAGGGGCAGGCCATCGTAGAGCCGGTGCAGCAGGGCAATCAGCCCCTTGACGATCAGCGCGTCGCTTTCGCCGTGAAAGTGGAAGACCCCGGCATCCGGGGTCATGTGCAGCCAGACCTGGCTGGCGCAGCCCTCGACCTTGGTGGCGGGCACCTTCAGCGCCTCGGGCAGCGGCTCCATCGCCTTGCCCATCTCGATCACCATGCGGTAGCGGTCTTCCCAGTCCTCCAGGAACTCGAAATCCTCGACCACCGCTTCGAATGCCGCCTGTGCCATCTGCCAGTTCTCCTTCTTCTGCCCGAGGTAGGCAGGAACAGCGCAAAGGTCCAGCCCTGCGGCCCCACAACCGTCCCGGCTTTTCCGTCGCCCCGGTCCGGCGGGTGCTTTTCAAGGCCCCTCAATTGCGCTAGGCCTTTCGGCACAAGGCAAGAAGGGGCAGCCCGTGATGTTCAGACCGATCTCCGTTCTCGTGCTCTCGGCACTTGTGCTGACCAGCTGCGGCACCGTCCGCGAGTCGCGGATCAACCCCTTCAACTGGTTCGGCAACAGCATCTCGCGCCCGGTTGCGGACGGCACCGCGGCCAACCCGCTGATCCCGCGGCGGAACAACAGCATCTTCCGGCGCAACGAGGAAGACGCCGCCTATGCCGGGTCGCTGATCGGAGAGGTCTCGGAGCTTCTGGTCGAGCGGCGCCCGGGCGGGGCCGTGATCCGCGCCACCGGCGTGTCGGACATGCAGGGCCCCTTCGAGGTGCGGCTGGTCCCGGTCGCGGCTGAGACCGGCAACGGCGTGCTGACCTACGAGCTGCGCGGCGTTCAGGTGGCTGCCGCGCGCGGCAGCGACTGGTCGCGCACCCTGACCGCCGCCGTCTGGCTAACCGATGCCCAACTGGCCGAGATCGGTGTCATCCATGTCAAGGGCGCGCGGAACATCCGTTCCGTCCGGCGCTGAGGCGCCGACCCGACCGATCCACTTCATCACGCGATCTGACCCGCAAGCGGGCAATGGCGGCGGCCTGTCCCCGAGACAGGTCGCCCACGCAGCATTGCTAAGGATGTCGGAACGCGCGGCCCCTGTCACGCCCGGAACCGCGCGGGCTTTAGTCCAGTTCGATGACCTTGACGTCGACGCCCTTGGCGGTGAGGGCAATCCGGCCGTCGCAGAGCCGCAGGGCATCCTCTCCGAAAACTTCCCTGCGCCAGCCTTTCAGGGCCGCGACATCGCGTTCCCCGGCGGCGATTGCATCGAGGTCGGCAGCGGGCGCGATCAGCTTCGAGGCCACGCCCGAGCTTTCGGTCTTGGCCTTCAGCAGCACCCGCAGAAGATCCGCCAGCGCCGGGTTCACCTGCATCTTGTCGCGGCTCTTGTCGACCTGCGGCAGGCCATCCTTGGGACGCTCCTGCCCGGCCTTCACGGCAGCAAGGATACCATCTGCGATATCGCCCTTGCGGGCTTCGCGCAGCAGCAGGCGGGACCGCCCGAGGTCGGCCATGTCGGCGGGTTTGGTCGAGGCCAGTTCGACCAGCGCGTCGTCCTTGAACACGCGGTTGCGCGGCACGTTGCGGGTCTGCGCATGGGTTTCCCGGAAAGCCGCCAGTTCCTGCACGATGGCCAGGAAGCGCGGCGAGTTGGACCGCGTCTTGATCCGCTTCCAGGCATCCGCGGGATGGGTCACATAGGTTTCGGGATCGGTCAGCACCGCCAGTTCCTCGGCCACCCAGCGGTCGCGCCCGGTCTTTTCCAGCTGCGCGGCGAGGTGTTCGTAGATCTCGCGCAGGTGCGTCACATCGGCCAGCGCATAGGTCTTCTGGGCGTCGGTCAGCGGGCGCCGGGACCAGTCGGTGAAGCGCGAGCTTTTGTCGAGCTGCTGCTTGGCGATCTTGCGGACCAGCGTCTCGTAGCCGACCTGTTCTCCGAAGCCGCAGACCATGGCGGCCACCTGCGTGTCGAAAAGAGGCCGGGGGATCACGCCGTGGTCGATATGGAAGATTTCCAGATCCTGCCGCGCGGCGTGGAAGACCTTGACGATGCTCTCGTCCCGGAAGAGGTCCATCAGCGGCTCCAGCGACAGCCCCTCGACCAGCGGATCGACCAGCACCGCATTCTCGTCGCCCCGGCCCGGCAAGGCCAGCTGCACGAGGCAGAGCTTGGAATAATAGGTGCGTTCGCGCAGGAATTCCGTGTCGACGGTGATATAGGGTTGGCCCTTGGCCTCCTCGCAGAATGCCGCGAGATCTTCGGTCGTCGTCAATGTCCGCATCGGTGCAGTCTTTTCTGTATTATCGTTGCTCGTAAAAGTCACTCAGGCCCCGGGGCCGACCATACAACAGCACGGGCGGAAATGGAAACCATGCCGCTAAAGCGTCACCGGAGTCCGGTCGCCGACGGCAAACCGGCGCAGAACCGCCGGGTAAAGCCGGTGCTCCTGCACCAGCACCCGCGCCGCGAGGCTGTCCGGCGTGTCATCCGGGTTCACCGCGATCCGGGCCTGGCCGAGGATCGGCCCCTCGTCCAGTTCCGGCGTCACCTCGTGCACCGTGCAGCCGTGCTCTGCATCGCCTGCCTCCAGCGCGCGGGCGTGGGTGTGCAGGCCGCGGTACTTGGGCAGCAGCGAGGGGTGGATGTTCAGCATCCGTCCCCGCCAGGGCGTCACGAAAGAGGCGGTCAGCACCCGCATGAACCCGGCCAGGCACAATATGTCCGGCGCCGCCTTGTCCAGTTCGGCATTCAGAGCGGCCTGGAAGGCCTCGCGGTCGCCGCCGAAGGGCCGGTGATCCACCACCGCCGTCGGGATGCCGCGCGCGGCGGCCTTGGCCAGCCCGCCCGCGTCGGCGTTGTTCGACAACACAAGGCAGGGCCGCGCCGGGTGGTCGCCGGTCATGTCGTCGACCAGCGAGACCATGTTGGACCCGCCACCCGAAATGAAGATGGCGACTCGCTTCACGAAAGCGCGCCCTCGTAGGTCACGCCCTGTCCCGCCGTCACGTGGCCCAGCCGCACCGGGGTTTCGCCCATCGCGGTCAGCGCCTCGGACAGCGCCTGCGCGCGGGGGGCATCGACCACCAGGATCATGCCGATGCCGCAGTTGAAGGTCTTGAGCATCTCGGCCTGATCCATGCCGCCGGTCTGGCGCAGCCAGCCGAAGACGGGCGGCAGGCTCCAGGCGGACAGGTCGATGCTGGCGCCGAGGCCGTCCGGCAGCACGCGCGGCAGGTTTTCCGTCAGGCCGCCGCCGGTGATATGGGCCAGCCCGTGCACACCGCCCTGCCGGATCGCTTCCAGCGCCTGCTTGACATAAAGCCGCGTGGGCGCCAGCAGGGCCGCGCCCAGCGTGCCCTCTGCCCAGGGGCAATCGGCGTCCCAGCCAAGACCCGAGACCTCGACCAGCTTGCGCACGAGGCTGTAGCCGTTGGAATGCACGCCCGACGAGGTCAGGCCGATCAGGACGTCGCCTTCCGCCACGCCCTCGGGCAGCGCGGTGCCACGCTCCATCGCGCCGACGGCGAAACCGGCAAGGTCGAAGTCGCCCGCCGGGTACATGCCGGGCATCTCGGCGGTCTCGCCGCCGATCAGCGCGCAACCCGAAAGGACGCAGCCCTCGGCGATGCCCTCGATCACGCGCGCGGCGGTGTCGGTGTCCAGCTTGCCGGTGGCGAAGTAGTCGAGGAAGAACAGCGGCTCGGCACCCTGACAGACAAGGTCGTTGACGCACATGGCGACAAGATCGATGCCCACGCCGTCGACGGTGCCGGTGTCGATGGCGATGCGCAGCTTGGTGCCCACGCCGTCGGTCGCCGCGACCAGAACGGGGTCGGTGTAGCCCGCATCCTTGAGGTCGAAGAGCGCGCCGAAGCCGCCCAGCCCCGCCATGACGCCCGAGCGGTTCGTGCGCTTGGCGGCGGGCTTTATCCGTTCCACCAAGGCGTTGCCCGCGTCGATGTCCACCCCTGCCTCGGCATAGGTGATGCCGTTCTTGCCATCGCTCATGTCTGCGCTCCGCTTGGTTTGCGGCGCACTTACCGCAAGGGGGCAAAGAAGGGAAGCGCAGAGCGCCCCGCGGCACGACGCAAGAGCACAGGAAGCCCGAGCATCAGCCGCTTGACCAGACCTGCCGCGCGCCGTAGTGACATCGCCACGGTGGGCCTGTAGCTCAATTGGTTAGAGCAGGGCGCTCATAACGCCTTGGTTGCGGGTTCAAGTCCTGCCGGGCCTACCAAGATATTAAATCTTATATTTAAAATCAATGGGTTAACTATAAAATGCGGATCGCGATTTTTTGCAGAACCCCCCAAGTCTTTCAGTGGCTTGCGCGTAACGTGGACCGCTGCGTCCTGAGCCTAAGAAAATTGGCACTAGCTTGGGGAGTTGTTGTGGGGCTAATTTCGGCACAAACAACATAGGGAATTGCTTGAATGGTTGCGTCAATCTGGCGACCTGCCTGCGGGTCGGAGAACTTTTTCGTGGACGATTTTCAGACTAATCTTGTGCAGTGTGCGGCATCAGCCAGAAATATCTCCATAAAATCCATCGCATCGCCGACGTTCTCGTTAACACATTACGGCATCACCCATCATTTCGTGCGCCATCGCCCTGACACTCTCAGCTTTTTTTCCAGGCAAGTTACAAATTCCAAGGCCCTTACGAAGGCATTTTTACGACAGGCCGGAATTCCAACTCCGAATGGCCGTCTTTTCGACCCCGAGCAGTTAGAAGAAGCTTGGGAATACGCTCGTAAATTGGAATCCGCAGTCGTTGTAAAACCATTGACTGGTAGTTCCGGCAAGGGAGTAACGGCAAATATCAGGGATTGGGATCACTTTTGCCTTGCCTGGAAACAGGTTCCGGAAGGTCAGAGGGTCATCATCGAAGAACACATTGAGGGGCAGGACTACCGCGTAGTCGTTATCGGAAAAAGCCATGCAGGAACCGCCCTCAGGCGCCCTGCAAGGATCATTGGCGACGGACGATCCACGATCTCGCAATTGATCGATCAAAAGCGTAGCGAACGATCGCAGAATCCGTTTGTGGCGGACGCCGACTTCGAGCTGACGTCTAACATGGCTTTTCTATTGCGATGCGCAGGGTTCGACGAGAACACAGTGCTCCCAAAAGGACGAACCTGGCAACTTCACGATATCGCGAACATTTCTGCCGGTGGCGATACGATAGACGTTTCGACCGCGATTCATCCAGATTTTCAGGATATCGCCGTCCGTGCGACCTACGCCGTGCCTGGCCTGCGATACTCGGGAGTGGACCTTCTTGTGCCCGATATCTCCAAGCCAGCGGCGGGTCAGAAGTTTGCAGTCATCGAAGTCAATTCGACGCCCGATCTCGCCCTTCATCACTATCCGATGGAAGGTTCCAGCCGAGACCTGAACGGAGCGTTGCTCGAAGATATGTTCCCGACGGCCCGTATCGTTCCGCCAGCCCAATGGGTCGGCAAGACCATGACGGTCGAGTTTGACGGAAATTTCGACAGGTTCACCGAGGACCTGAAACTGCACGTTTTCCAGAATTGTGCTGCGGGATCGCTTACCCGAACGGGCGACAGAACCGGAATGATCGAAGTGGCCGCGCCAAGTCATTCTTGTGCACGGTTCGTCCGGCGCGTGAGATCAATGCTAGGAACGAAAGTCGATGTTTCCCCGTGGGACGGCGCCCCCCCGCCCCGGTTTGTTTTTTCAGCCTGACCTAGCGCGTAAGGACCTGCCGCCGTAACACTATCGCGGCCCCATCGCCCGACCGCCGCCGGCAGCGGCGCGCAGCCTGCCCGCGCCCCGTTTGCGATGGGGGTTGCCCGGCTTCAATCGACGCGGTCAATGCCATGGCCCCGGCAGGGGCCCGCAACTGGCCTCCGCCCTGCCCTGTCGATCCGGATTGCGGAGCGGTCTTCCTGCAACCCGTGATGGGCAGCGCCATCAGCACGGCACTGTCTGCGGATCTCGCCCTGCACGCCGCCCGGGCCCTGGGGCGACGCGATGGGCGCTTTACGATCCGCGCCGTCAGCGGGCCTGACAGCGACCCGGGTCCGGGAACCGGCGCAAGCTATCAGCCAGTGGCCTGCGTGTCAGCCCAGCTTGCAAAGATCTTCTCCAGCGCGACCACCACGTAGTACAGCACGATCCCCAGCGCGGCGAGCGCGATCAGCACCGCGAACATCAGCGGATAATCCGAGTTCGTCTTGGCACTGTCGAACAGCGCGCCAAGCCCCCGCCCGTGCGGCGAGACGATCTCCATCAGGTTGGTGCCGATGAAGGCCAGCGTGACCGCCACCTTGAGCGCGCCGAAGAACTCGGGCAGCGTCTTGGGTAGCGCGATCTTCCAGAAGATCGTCGCCTGCGAGGCGCCGAGCGAGCGCAGGATGTCGCGGTATTCCGGTTCCAGCGTCGACAGCCCGATCGAGATCGAGACCGCGATGGGAAAGAACGAGATCATGAAGGCGATCAGCACCGTGTTGAAATCATGCGCCCCCACGAACATCAGCGCCACGATGGGCACGACGGTGGCCTTTGGGATGGCATTGAATCCCACCAGCAGCGGGTAAAGCGCGTCGCGCATCAGCCGCGAGAAGCCCATGACCATGCCAAACCCCACGCCGACGACAACCGCCAGCAACAGGCCGACCACGGTCCGCCACAGCGTCTGCCAGCCCATCGTGATGAACAGCGACCAGTATTTCGCATAGGCCGGCGGCAGGTCCGAGGGCGAGGCCATGACGTAGTCCGGCCAGCCGTTGATCCGCACCAGCGCCTCCCAGAACAGCAGGAAGACCACGATGGCCCCCAGCGGTGCCAGCACCGCGCGCGAGGTCAGGGCCTTCAGCCAGCCACCCCGGGTGGCTGCTTTGGGGTTCATGTCGGGGACGTAGGCCATGGGGCTCTCCGGCTCGGTCTCGGGGCGCCGGAGCGCCGGTCTGTCTGGTGCCGCAACGAGGCGCGGCTCGGGATGGGGTCTTCGCTGCCGGGCACATCCGCGCCCCGGTTCCGGGGCCGCATGTGTGCCGCGCGACGGTCGGCGGCGCGGCCTGCCTCAGGCGGCCGCCCGGCCCTGCGCGACCTGGATCTGGTGGCGCAGGATGTTGAGCATCTCCGCCGCTTCGGGCGTATACAGGTGCTCCAGATCGCGCGGCCCGGTGTCCGGCACGTCCAGCACGTATTGCGTGCGCGCCGGGCGCTGCGACAGCACCACCACCTGATCGGCAAGGAAGATCGACTCGCGCAGATCGTGGGTGATCAGCACGCCGGTAAAGGGCTCTTCGGCCTTCACCTTGTGCATGGTCTGCCACAGATCCTCGCGGGTGAAGGCATCCAGCGCGCCGAAGGGCTCGTCGAGGATCAGAACCTCGGGCTTGTGGACCAGCGCGCGGCACAGGCTGGCGCGCTGCCGCATGCCGCCGGACAGCTCCGAGGGCCGCTTGTCCTCGAAGCCCTCCAGCCCCACCAGCGCCAGCAGGAAGCGCGCACGCTCTTCCTTCTGCGCCTTGGTCAGCGTGTTGGGCACGATCTCCAGCGGCAGGATGACGTTTTGCAGGATCGTCCGCCACTCCAGCATCACCGGGTTCTGGAAGGCCATGCCGACCGTGGGGCGCGGTCCCTTTACCGGCGTGCCATGCAGCGTGACGGTGCCCTCGTCCGGGCGCATCAGGCCGGAAATCAGCTTGGTCAGCGTGGACTTGCCGCAGCCCGAGGGCCCGACGACGGCGACAAAGCCGCCCTCGTTCACGCTGACATCCAGCCCGTCCAGCACGGGCAACGGGCCGGACGGCGTCTTGTAGGCGTGTCGCACGCCCGCGATGTGGATCATCGATGTCATGAGATCGTTCCCTTCAACCGGGCCGCGCAGAGGGTCCCCGCGCGGCCCGTCCTTATCACTTCAGCGCAAAGCCGCCCTCGGGCAGATAGGCGTCGGTGAAATAAGTCGACATATCGCCCATCGACTGGAACGTGTAGATTGTGGCGATCTGGTCGAGCGCGCTGGCAAAGCGGTCCGCGTCGACCGGGCCAAAGCCGTTTTCCAGAGCGAAATCCGTCGCCACATTGGCCTCGATGGACAGCTCCAGCCGGCGCTGCTCCAGCGCGGCGTCGGCGGCGGGGTTGCGCTCGATCAGGCTGGGGATGGCGGCGGCGGGGTCGGCCACGGCATCGGCCCAGCCCTTGGCGACCGCAGAGAGGAACCCCTCGATCACTGCGGGGTTCTCGGCGGCGTAGTCGGTGTTCACGATGATCGCATTGCCGTAGAGGTCGACGCCGTAATCGGCCATCAGCAGGGTCGTGATGTCCTCCTCCTCGATGCCCAGCCGCACGAGATTCAGGTAGGACGAGAAGGAAAAGCCGGTGATCGCGGCGACGTTGCCCTGGGCCAGCATCGGCTCACGCGTGGGGAAGCCTACCGGCTCGACGGTGATGACATCGGTGTCCAGATCGTTCTCGGCGGCGAAGATCGGGAACTGCGCCCATGCGCCATCGGGCGGCGGCGCACCCAGCACCTTGCCCTCCAGGTCCTTCGGCGTCTCGATCCCCAGCGACTTGCGGCCGATCACCGCGAAGGGCGGCTTGTCGTAGATCATCATGGCCGCTTTGACCGGCGCATCGGGGTTCTGGTCAAGGAACTTGATCAGCGAGTTGATATCGGCGAACCCCACCGGAAAGGCCCCGGTCGCCACCTTCGGAATCGCGTCGAGAGAGCCCGACCCGGCGCTGATCTCGACCGACAGGTCGGCCTCTTCGAAATAGCCCTTATCGATGGCGACGAAATAGGGCGCGGCGGGGCCTTCGAATTTCCAGTCAAGAGCGAAGGGCACATCGGTCTGCGCCCAGGCCGAACCGGCCAGCAGCAGGCCAGCGGCGACGGCGGCGATCTTTGGGTAAATCACGGGGGGTATCTCCTCGGTCGAATCATTCCCTGTCCGGGTCAGGGTAAGCGACCTGCGGGCCTGTCCGTTAGCCATTCCGGGCAAATATCAGGATTTTTTGTCTCTTTTTCGGGCATAAGCACGGGAAACGCCGAAAAGAAAGGCGCAACCGCAGCCATGCCGTCCAAGGGTTTCCCACGGCCCCGCACAAAGCGACCCCCGCTCAGCCCTTGCGCAGCTCGCTGCCCTTTTTGAGCACCTCGGCGCCGTCCGCCTGCCTGATCCGATAGGCCGGATTATCGTCATCCGCATCCCGCGTGACCGCGCTGCCCTTGATCTTCAGCGTGATTTTCCGGGTGTATTTCTTGACGACCTGCCCAGAGGCTGTGCCCTCGCCCCAGTCCCACTCGACACGGTCGCCTTCGTCATAATTCTTCATCGCCGCACCTCCTGTCACAGTGGCAAACCCGCCGGGTCACGCGCCGGTTCCGCAGGGGGGACCCGCCCAAGGCGCGCGGGCGCGGGACAACAAAGGAAAAGCCCCGGCCACTGGGACCGGGGCTTTCCGTAGGATCTGCCTGCGGGATCACCCGGCGGCGGTAACCGCCCGCTTGGTGATGACCGATACCAGATGCGCGCGATAGGCCGCAGACCCGTGCAGGTCCGAGATCATATCGTCCGCCGGCACCGACAGTCCCTCCAGCGCCGAGGCCGAGAAGCTGCCCGCCAGCGCCTCTTCGGCAGCGGTCCAGCGATGCACGCCGTCGTTCGAGGCGCCGGTCACGGCGACCCGCACACCCGACGATCCGCGCGACACGAAGACCCCTACCAGCGCAAAGCGCGAGGCGGGCTGTTCGAACTTCACATAGGCCGCGGCCTCGGGGATCGGGAATTTCACCGCCGTCACGATCTCGCCCTCCTCCAGCGCGGTCGTGAACATGCCCTGAAAGAAATCGTCCGCCGCGATCTCGCGGGTGTTGGTCACGATGGTCGCGCCCGATCCCAGCGCCGCCGCCGGGTAACAGGCCGAGGGGTCGTTATTGGCAATCGAGCCGCCGATGGTGCCACGGTTGCGCACCGCCGGATCGCCGATATTGCCGGCCAGAGCCGCCAGCGCCGGGTAATGCGCCGCCGCCTCGCGCGCCACCGTGGCATGGGTGGTGCCGCCACCGATGGTCAACACGCCACCCTCGGCGGAGACCCCCTTCATCTCGTCGATGGCCGAAAGGCTCACCAGCACCGAGGGCATGGCCAGCCGCTGCTTCAGCGTCGGGATCAGTGTCTGACCGCCACCCAGAGCCTGCGCATCCTCCTGCCCAAGGGCAGAGACCGCATCGGCCACCGTCTTCGGGCGCACCATATCGAATGAATACATCGTCTTGTCCTCCTTCGGACGTCAAAGGCCCCCTGGGCTTCTTTTCTGTCCAAATACTCTCGGGGGTCCGGGGGTCCGAGGACCCCCGGCACTATCAACTCAGTGCTGCATCGCCTGCCAGACGCGCGCGGGCGAAACCGGCATGTCGATATGGGTCACATGGCTGTGGCCCGCCGAATGCAGCGCATCGATCACCGCGTTCACCACCGTCGGCGGCGAGCCGATCGCCCCGGCCTCGCCGCAGCCCTTCACCCCAAGCGGGTTGTGCGTGCAGGGCGTCTGGCACGAGTGGTCGACCACGTAGTTCGCCATCATCGGGATGTCGTCGGCGCGCGGCATGGCATAGTCCATGTAGGACGCCGACAGCAGCTGGCCGTTCTCGTCGTAGGCGCAGTTTTCCAGCAGCGCCTGCCCGATCCCCTGCGCGATGCCGCCGTGGACCTGACCCTCGACGATCATCGGGTTGACCACATTACCGAAGTCGTCGGCAGAGACGAACTTCTCGATGGTGACCTTCCCGGTCTCGGGGTCCACCTCGACCTCGCAGGCATAGGCGCCCGCCGGGTAGGTGAAGTTGGCGGGATCGTAGAAAGCCGTCTCTTCCAGACCCGGCTCGATATCCTCGAGCGGGTAGTTGTGCGGCACGTAGGCGGCCAGCGTCACGTCGCCCCAGGCCACGGACTTGTCCGTGCCCGCAACCGAGAACTGGCCGTCCTTCAGCTCGATATCCGCATCCGAGGCTTCCAGCAGGTGACCGGCGATCTTCTTGGCCTTGTTGATGATCTTCTCGGTCGCCCGCACCATGGCGGAGCCGCAGACCGCCAGCGAGCGCGAGCCATAGGTGCCCATGCCGAAGGGGATCTTGGAGGTGTCGCCATGGACGATGTCGACCATGCTTTCGTCGATGCCCAGCATCTCGGCCACGACCTGCGGGAAGACCGTCTCGTGGCCCTGACCGTGGCTGTGCGCGCCGACCATGACCGAGATCGAGCCGGTGGCGTTCACCCGCACGGTGGCGGCGTCATAAAGGCCCGCGCGCGCGCCCAACTGACCCACGAGGTTCGACGGCGCGATGCCGCAGGCCTCGATGAAGCAGTTGATGCCCAGACCGCGCAGCTTGCCCTTGGCCTCGCTCTCCTTCCGGCGCGCCTCGAAATTGCCGAGGTCCATCAGCGCTTCCATCCGGTCCATGGTCGCGACGTAGTCGCCGGTGTCGTACTCGACCGCCACCGGGGTGGCATAGGGGAAGGAGGTGATGAAGTTCTGCCGCCGCAGCTTGATCGGGTCGACGCCCAGCTCGCGGGCGGCCATGTCGATCACGCGCTCCAGCTGGTAGGTCGCTTCCGGGCGGCCCGCGCCGCGATAGGCGTCCACCGGCACGGTGTTGGTGAAGACGGCCTTCACGTTCACCTGCACCGCGGGGGTCTTGTAGTTACCCGCCATCAGCGTCCCGTGCAGCCAGGTCGGCACAGAGGAGGAGAAGGTCGAGAGATAGGCCCCCATGTTGGCATAGGTGTCGGTGCGCACGGCGGTGAAGTTGTTGTCCGCATCCAGCGCCAGTTCGATCTTGGTCACGTGGTCGCGACCGTGGGCGTCGGACATGAAGGCCTCGGACCGCGACGAGGTCCATTTGACGGGCCGGTTGATCTGCCGCGAGGCGAAGGTGACAAAGGCCTCTTCCGCGTAGTGGAAGATCTTGGTGCCGAAGCCGCCGCCCACGTCGGGCGCCACGACCTTCAGCTTGTGCTCGGGGATGCCGAGGACGAAGGCGCCCATCAAGAGCCGGATCACATGCGGGTTCTGCGAGGTCGTATAGAGCGTCGACTCGTCGTTGGCCCGGTTGTAGTCGCCAAGCGCAACGCGCGGCTCCATCGGGTTGGCCACCAGACGGTTGTTCACCAGTTCCAGCGTGGTGACATGCGCGGCCTCGGCAAAGGCCTTGTCCGTGGTTTCCGTGTCGGTGCCGAACTGCCAGTCATAGCAGAGGTTGTCCGCGATATCGTCGTGCACCTTGGTGGCGCCCTCGGCCAGCGCGGCCTTCATGTCGACGACGGCGGGCAGCTCGGAGATATCGACCTCGATGGCCTCGGCGGCATTGCGCGCCTCTTCGAGGCTCTCGGCCACGATGGCGGCAATCGGGTCACCGACGTGACGCACCTTGCCCTGTGCCAGCACCGGGTGCGGCGGTTCCTTCATGGCCTCGCCGTGCTTGTCGGTCACCTGCCAGCCGCAGGGCAGACCGCCGACACCCTCGAAATCGGCGCCGGTGAAGATCCGCACCACGCCGGGCATCCCCGCCGCGGCCTCGGTGTTGATGGAATTGATCGTCCCGTGCGCCATGTCGGACCGCAGGAAGTAGCAATAGGTCTGACCGTAGACGGAAATATCGTCGGTGTACTGACCGGCTCCGGTCAGGAAGCGCACGTCCTCGCGCCGCTTCTGGCTTGCGCCGATGCCATGATCCTTCGGCATTTGGTATCCTCCCTAGGGGTGACGGACCGAGGTCCGATAACTCATCTCGTGTTCTGCCGGGTTTACGGCCAGCGCCCCGCACTAGGTGCAAAGGCTCAGGACGCGATCAGGCCCGGCAGCGTGACGGCTTGAAGCGGATGGGGCGCGGGGCCGATCCATTCGACGATCCCGGTCCAACTGTTGGAGATCGCCTTGGCGATCCCGACGTTCGGATCGAGCCGGATGAACCGCATGCGCCCGCCTCACCTCACTCGGCGGCGACCGCCGGCACGTCCTGACCCGAAGCGGCCATGATCGCGCGGACGATGTTGTGGTAGCCCGTGCAGCGGCAGATGTTGCCCTGCAGGTGGTGACGCACCTCGGCCTCGGTGGGCTTGGGGTTGTCCTTCAGCAGCGCCGCCGCCGCCATGACCATGCCCGGCGTGCAGAAACCGCACTGAAGCCCGTGGTATTCCTGAAACGCCGCCTGGATCGCGTTCAGCGTGCCGTCCTTGTCCGCCTGCCCCTCGATCGTCGCAACCTCTGCGCCCTCGGCCTCGGCCGCGAACATGGTGCAGGCCTTCACCTGCAGGCCGTCGACGTGGATCGTGCAGGCGCCGCACTGCGAGGTGTCGCAGCCGACGTGGGTGCCGGTCAGACGCAGTTCCTCGCGCAGGAATTCCGTCATCAGCGTGTTGCCCTTGACCGATTTGGTGACGGATCTGCCATTCACCACCATCGTCACTTCTGCCATCTTGCTATCCTCCCTGGATGTCCAAATCTGGGTAATCCGGCGCAGCCGCGCGCCGGGAAAATCTCGGTAACCGGATGGTTCACGAAACCATGCGCTTGAACCAGCCTTTTTTCTTGCCGTCCTGATCCGGCGCGTCGGCCTCGGGCGCCGCGTCCGGGTCGGACGGCCCCTCGACCGCCTGCTGGAAGTTGTCGAAGAACTGGTCGGCCATCTTCTTGGCGAAACCGTCGATGATGCGGCTGCCCAGCTGCGCCAGCTTGCCGCCCACGTTGGCCTCGACCGCATAGGTCAGTTCGGTGCCGCCCTCGGCAGGTGCCAGCGTCACGTCCGCCCCGCCCTTGGCGAAACCGGCGGCGCCGCCCTTGCCCTCGCCCGAAAGCGTGACGGCATTGGGCGCGTCCATGTTCGACAGGCTGACCTGCCCCTTGAAGGTCGCCTTCACCGGGCCGACCTTCTGGACGACCGTCGCCTCGAAGCCCTCTTCCGCAGAGCCGGACATCTCGGTGCAGCCGGGCACGCAGGCCTTCAGCACCTCGGGGTCGAGGATCGCGGCCCAGACCACCGCCTGCGGGGCCTTGATGATACGGGAATCGCTCATTTTCATGGATTCAGTCCTTTCCGTGTCAGGCGCAGCCTAGGCGCGGGGCCGGGGCCGGGGATATTAGACCAAGGGCGTAGCCGTGCGCCCCGCGTCACCAGAGCGGCCGCTTCCGGGGCATCCCGAAAGCCGCGATGATCGCATCGATTCGGCCTTTCCCCAGCCAGGCATCGATGGCATCGCCCGCCGCCTGTGCACACCGAGGTTAGGCGAAACGCCGCGACGATCCCAGCACCCATTTCGGCCTGTTTAGCCCGGGCAGCGGGCCCTCTGCCCCCGCTCGCGCAACACCGCAACTGCGACATCGGTCCCATGGCCGCCAAGCCCGGACCACCGGGCGCCGCGCCGGGGTCACCCCGGCAGGCGCAAGAGTTTTCGAAAACTCTTGCAAATTTCTTCGAAGAAATTTGCCGCTGGCCGCGCCTGCGCCCTGCCATGCTCCGTCCCTCCGCGCTTTCCGGGCCCAGGCCCGAGGGGCAAGACAACCCACCCGCGCGGCGGGGCCGCTGCCCCTGCGGCCCCGCTGTCAGCGGCACCGGGCGGCTCGCATTGCAGCTTCAGGCAAAATACGGCAACTTTCCGCAAAACATGGAATCGTCAGATGACCCGGCCCAACACACCCGAAGCCCGACAGGAGGCGCTGCGCCACCGTCTCGACGCGGGCGAGGCGCTTAGCCTCAGCGCCCTTTCGCAGGAATTCGGCGTCTCGCCCGACAGCATTCGGCGCGACCTCAAGGCACTGGAATCGCAGGGCCACGCCCGTTGCATCCGGGGCGGCGCGCTGCCACCGCAGCCGCTGGCGCGTGCCACGCTCGACCGCCTGCCAGAGATGGACCACGCCGCCCTGACCGCCGCCGCCCTGCCGCTGATCGCGGACGGCATGGTGGTGCTCATGGACGGCGGCACAACCATCGCCGCACTCGCCGCCGCCCTGCCCCGGCTTCCCAAGGCGCTGATCGTGACGCCTGCCCCCGCCGTGGCGCTTGCCACCCTGCGCCGGGGCACACCGACGCATCTGATCGGCGGCCGCCTCTCGCCCTCCGGTGCCATCGCGGTCGGCTCGGACAGCACGCGGGCGCTGTCGCGCATCGCCGCCGACCTCGCCCTGCTCGGGGTCTGTGGCATCGACCCCGCCTTCGGCCTCTCGGCTGAGGACACCGACGAGGCCGCGATCAAGCGCGCCATGCTCGACACGGCCCACCGTAGCGCCCTGCTGACCGCTGGGGCAAAGCTTGGCACCCGCAGCCGGTTCCGCGTCGCCCCCTGCGCGGCGCTGGACATCCTGATCACCGATGCGCCCGCCGACGCGACGCACCCCTATTCTGACCTTGGAATGGAGATCCGCCATGCCTGACATCCACCGCGCCCGCCTTGCGGTCTCTGCCGCCTTCGCCCTGAACGGCGCGCTTCTGGGCGCCTGGGCCAGCCGGGTTCCGGCGGTGCGCGACCGCTTCGAGCTGTCAGAGGGCGCGCTCGGGCTGATGCTGCTGGTCATGGGGGTCGGCGCGCTGCTGTCCTTCCCGCTGGCGGGCAGCATGGCCGACCGGCGCGGCGCCTACCCGGTCGCCTGCCTGCTGGCCTGCTTCTACCTTCTGACCATCGTCGCCATCGGCCTCGCCCCGGTCCCCCTCGCGCTGGCCGCCGCGCTCTTCGCCTTCGGCGCCTGCCACGGCGCCATGGACGTGGCGATGAACAGCTGGGCGGCAGAGGTCGAACGCGCCTCGGGCCGCTCGATCATGTCGTCCTTCCACGCGATGTGGAGCCTCGGCGCCGGTCTGGGCGCGGGCGGAGGCTGGCTGGCCACCCGCGCGGGCCTGTCGCTCGACGTGCATTTCGCCCTGACCGCCCTGGCGGTGGCGCTTGTCTTCGGCCCGCTGATCCGCACCCGCTGGGACAGCCGCCGCAGCGCGCCCGGCGCCAAGGGGCCGGTCTTTGCCCTGCCGCGCGGCGCGCTGGTGCTGGTGGGCGTGGTGGCCCTGGCGGCGGGGCTCGGCGAAGGCGCCGCCGCCGACTGGAGCGCGGTCTTCCTTGCCGATGTGGTCGGCACCACGCAGTCGCAGGCGGCCCTCGGCTATGCCATCTTCAGCGCCACCATGGTGGCGATGCGGCTCTGCGTCGATGGGCTGATCACGCGCTTCGGCCCGGTGGCCACCGCCCGCGCCGCCGGGCTTTTCGCCGCCCTCGGGACGGCACTGGTGGTCGGCCCGGCCACGCTGCCGCTGACGCTGGCCGGCTACGTGCTGATCGGCATGGGCTACGCGGCGGTGATCCCTATGGCCTTCAGCCGCGCCGCCGCCGACCCGGACGTGCCCGCCGGACAGGCCATCGCCTCGGTCGCGACGCTGGGGTACGGCGCCATGCTGATGGGGCCGCCCGCCATCGGCTTCCTCGCGGAACTGACCTCGCTGCGCCTCGCCCTGGCCCTTGTGGGCGCCGCGGCACTCGCCATCACCGCCCTCGCCCCGGTGCTCGGCCAGGGCCGCGGCCTGCCACGGGGCCGGACCGCACCGGGCTGACAACGGCCACCGCCCCGCAGCATACGAAACCGGCCCCGCCCCCATGGCTTGCTTCGGAGCCGTCCTTCGCCTGCCGCCCAAAGGACAGCTCCGGGTGCCCGGCCCAAGCCAAATCGCCGAGGGGCCCCGGAACGGGGAGACGGCTATTTTGCTTGGGCCGGGCGGCCAGAGATGGCACGCAGGGCAAAAGGGGAAGGACGGCTCCCAAGGCTTGCTTGGGTGAGTGCCAGAGCTGGCCGGAAGGGTTTTCCTGCAAAACCCTTCCCCCGCGCCGGTCCCACCCTCAGCGCGCCCTGAACAGCCCGCCGAGGATGCCGCGCACGATCTTCCGCCCGGTGGTCCCGGTCAGTTCCTTCATCACCATCTTGCCCATGGCCTCGCCGAAGCTGTCGCTCTGCCGGTCGCGCCGGGTCGAGGCGCCGGAGGTCGAGCGGCTCACCCGCTTGCCGGTATAGCGCCGCCCCGCACGGTACTCGCGTTCGCGGGCCTCCATTTCCTCCTCGGCGCGCTCTGCCTCGGCGGCTTCGGCGGCGGCCTTCTCGGCGCGAGCCTTCAGCATCTCGTAGGCCGATCTGCGGTCCACCGCCTGCGCGTATTTCGCCCGCAGATCAGAGGCCAGCACCACCGCGTCCCGCTCTGCCGCTTCGATCGGGCCAAGCTGCGACGAGGGCGGGCGCACCAGCGTGCGCTGCGCCATGCCCGGCACCCCCTTCTTTTCCAGGAAAGACGTCACGGCCTCGCCCACGCCGACCTCCCGGATCGCCGTCTCGATGTCGAACGCCGGGTTCTCGCGGTAGGTCTCGGAGGCCAGCCGCAGCGCCTTTCGGTCGCGCGCGGTGAAGGCCCGCAGCGCGTGCTGCACCCGGTTGCCAAGCTGGCCGAGAATGTCCTCGGGAATGTCGTCTGGCGATTGGGTAACGAAATAGACCCCCACCCCCTTCGACCGGATCAGCCGCGCCACCTGCTCGACCTTGTCCACCAGTGCCCGGGGCGCGCCGTCGAACAGCAGATGCGCCTCGTCGAAGAAGAAGACCAGCTTGGGCTTCTCAGGGTCACCGACCTCGGGCAGGTCCTCGAACAGCTCGGACAGCAGCCACAGCAGGAAGGTCGCGTAAAGCCGCGGCGCCGCCATCAGTTTGTCGGCGGCAAGGATATTGACCTGCCCGCGCCCGTCCGGCCCGACCCGCAACAGATCCGCAAGCTCTAGCGCGGGTTCGCCGAAGAACCCGGCGCCGCCCTCTTCTTCAAGCACCAGAAGGCGCCGCTGGATCGCGCCGACGGAGGCGATGGAGATATTGCCGTAGCGCAGCGACAGGTCACCCCGGTTCTCGCCGATCCATACCAGCATCGCGCGCAGATCGTTCAGATCCAGCAGCGGCATGCCCTCTTCGTCCGCCAGCCGGAAGGCGATGTTCAGAATGCCCTCCTGCGCCTCGCTGAGATCCAGCAGGCGCGCCAGCAGAAGCGGCCCCATCTCGGCGATGGTCGTGCGCACCGGGTGGCCCTGCACGCCGTAGAGATCCCAGAAGCAGACCGGAAACCCCGCATAGGCGAAATCGTCGAAGCCGATCTTGCCGCAGCGCTCCATGAAGGGCGCGTGCAGCTTGTGATCCGCGCTGCCGGCCTTGGCCAGCCCCGAGAGATCGCCCTTCACGTCGGCCATGAAGACCGGCACACCGGCTTGGGAAAAACCCTCGGCGAGGATTTGCAGGGTCACGGTCTTGCCGGTCCCGGTGGCCCCGGCGATCAACCCGTGCCGGTTGGCATAGCCCAGCCGCAAATGCTGTTTCTCGCCGTAGGACGGCCCGCCACCGCCCACGAAAACCGCGTCTTCCATCGTCACCCTTCCTGTCCCGCTTTCCGTCCCGCTTCGCCGGTTCAAAGCCCCTTGGCCGCCCCCGTCCCGCAGGTCACCCCCAAAAATACAAACTTAACCTTTTGATGCCATAGTCATTGTCGGTCCGGGGCGTCATGTCCTCTCCTGCCCCGGACCGACTTCCTCCCTGTCAGACTGGCCGCGCCCCCGGGCGCGGCTTTTTTATGCAGGCCCATTCTTGTCGTCTGTCTTTCACAAAGCCTGTTGACCGGCTCGTTTTCATTTCGTAGCGTCCCCCCAATGACAAAGTCGGCCGGTCCGACAGGGAGCGATAATGGAAAGGGGCCCGGGGGGTCCCTTTTCTTTTCCCTGCCGGCCCCGACCGTCACGACGCGGGCGCAAATTCGCCCAAACGGCCCGCAAGGTACGTGATTTCCGCCCTGACAGTGTCAGCCGCCCGTGCTAAAGCCAGCCCCAACCAGAGAACGAAAAAGTCCGAGGACGTCCATGACCAAACCGCTTCTGCTTTTGTCTTTGATCGCCGCGCTGGGTGCGGGCCCCGCCTTTGCCCAGTCCGACGACGCTCCCGCCACCGATGCCCCGGCGACCGAGCCCGCGGCGGACCCGGCTGCCGATCCCGCGGCGGAGCCCGCCGCCGATCCGGCACCGTCGACCAACATCGGCGGCGGCCTCGACCTTGGTGAAGAAGGCGCACAGGCGCCCGCAGGTCAGCAGGGTCCGCGCACCTATATCAAAGAGACCTTCAACGACTGGTCCCTGCAGTGCATCGAAGTCCCCGAGGGCGACGACGTCTGCCAGATGTACCAGCTGCTGAAGGATGCCAATGGCGCCAGCGTCGCCGAGGCCTCGATCTTCAAGCTGTCGAACGGCGGTCGCGCCGTGGCCGGTGGCACCTTTGTCGTGCCGCTGGAAACGCTGCTGACCCAGAAGCTGACCGTGCAGGTCGACAGCGGTGCCGAGCGGCGCTTTGACTTCTCCTTCTGCGCGCAGGTCGGCTGCTATGCCCGCGTCGGCTTTACCGCCGAGGACATCCAGCGCTTCAAGGCTGGCGCCAAGGCCGTCGTGACCATCGTTCCGGCCCTGGCCCCCGATCAGAAAGTCAGCGTCGAGATGTCGCTTTCCGGCTTCACCGCCGCCTACGATGCCTCTTCGGCACTGTCGCAGTAAATCCCGTTCCCTCTGAACAAGGAAAGGCGCGCCCTGCCGGGCGCGCCTTTTTTCGTATCCGAGGTTACCTGTCTGCGGCCTGTCCACCGGGTTCTTGCCACCGAAGAAGGGTCGTGGCGCTTGGCGGCCCGAGCGTGCGACCTGACAAGGCGGGCCCGGCAGCCCGGCGCCTTGACGGTCTGCTGCGGACCGGGGGCGCCCCGGCCTGCCCGCATCGTCTGCGCACCCCGCCCTTGCCTGACGGTTGCAAGGGTCGCCGCACCCCTGCCCTGGGCCGCAGCGCCGCGTGCCTGTCAGTGCGCCGCCTTGTTTTTCCCGCCGAAAAGCGCGGCCCAGATCGGTGCCACGACCCTTGTTCCGATCGGGATCAGCACAAGCCCCACCACGAAACCCAGAACGAAGTCGATGGCTGCGGTTATGATCCACTCCAGCGCGCCGCTGCCCTGCCCGTAATCCACCGCGACATGATGGATGAACTCTTCGGGCCAGTGCCAGCCCATCTCGTGCAGCGAATGCACGATGATCGAGCCGCCCACCCAGAGCATCGCCGCCGTGCCGACGACGGTCAGGGTCTTCAGCAGCCACGGCATGAACTTGACGATGGCACGGCCCAGCCAGCGGCCAAAGCCGGTGTTCGCGACCTGGCTGAGCCAGAGCCCGACGTCGTCCATCTTCACGATCACCGCCACGGCGCCGTAGACCGCCGCCGTCACCAACAACGCCACGACCGCCAGGGTCGCCGCCTCCATCCAGAAGGTCGAGGCCTCAATGGCCGACATCGAGATCACCATGATCTCTGCCGAAAGGATGAAATCGGTCTTGATGGCGCCCTTGATCTTTTCCTCTTCCAGATGCGTCGGGTCCTGCACGTCGTGGCTGCCATCCGGCCCGCCCGAATGGTCGTCGTGCCGGGTCAGCACATGGACGATCTTTTCGGCACCCTCGAAGGCAAGATAGCAGCCGCCGAGGATCAGCAATGGCCAGATCAGCCAGGGCGCGAAAGCCTGCATCAGCAGGGCCGCAGGCATCAGGAAGACCAGCTTGTTCACGATGGAGCCGCGCGCGATGCGCCAGATGATCGGCAGTTCGCGGGCCGGTTCGAAGCCCTGAAGGTATTTCGGCGTCACCGCCGCGTCGTCGATCAGCACGCCCGCCGTCTTCGACCCGGCCTTCATGGCCGCCGCGCCGATGTCGTCAACCGACGCCGCCGCGACCTTTGCAATGGCCGAAACATCGTCCAAAAGTGCCAATAGTCCGCTCATGCCGCCTGTCCCTGTTGTGTCGCGGTCAACCTAGCCTGTCCGGCCCCCAGCGCAAGCGCCACGGACCCGCCCCGTGGGCCGCCAGCATCAGGCATCCGCCCGCGATGGCCCAGTTCTTGACGAAGATCGTCATCTGCCACGGGTCACCGGGGAGAAAGTGAAACAGGCTGGTCACCATGCAGTACAGCGCGAGCGTGGCGGCCACGGGCCGCGTCAGCACGCCAAACATCACCGCGCCCCCCGCCGCAAGGTTGTAAAGCGCCGCTGGCCAGATCAGCCAGAGCGGCCAGCCCCGCGCCGCCAGCAGGGCCTGCGCCGGAGCCGGGTCACCCAGCTTCTGCGCGAAGCCGCCAAGGAAAAGGCCGGCCAGAAGGATTCGCCCAAGAAGGGCAAGGCAAGGGGTCGGATCGGGCATGCTCTTTCCGAAGGCTGCGATCGTTAACGCAAACGGTCCCAAAAGGTTAGCGCCACCAGCCGCCGAAACCAGAGCTTTATCGCTAACATACTGGTTTGGAAGGTCTTTCAGGGTTTGCACAACCTCATCGCCTCCGTATACCCGGCGCTGACAGGCGCATAAACCTCAGGAGTATCGCGATGACCGTCACGGTTGGCATCAACGGATTTGGCCGGATCGGCCGCTGCACGCTGGCGCATATCGTCGAAAGCGCCCGCAACGATGTGCAGGTGGTGAAGATCAACGCCCCCGGGCCGCTGGAAACCCATGCACATCTGCTGCGCTATGACTCCGTGCATGGCCGTTTTCCCGGCACCGTGAGCGTGAAGGACAAGTCCATCGACCTCGGACGCGGGCCGATCGACGTGATGTCCTCGTATGAGCTGGACGCGCTGGACTGGGAGGGCTGCGACGTCGTGCTGGAATGCACCGGCCAGTTCAACGACGGCAGCAAAGCCGACGCGCACCTGCGCCGCGGCGCGAAATCAGTGCTGATCTCGGCGCCTGCGAAGAACGTGCAGCGCACCGTGGTCTACGGCGTCAACCACCGCGAGATGGTGAAGGGCGAGGTCATGATCTCGAACGGTTCCTGCACCACCAACTGCCTTGCCCCGCTGGCCAAGGTGCTGGACGAGGCCATTGGCATCGAGAGCGGCATCATGACCACGATCCACAGCTACACCGGCGACCAGCCGACGCTGGACCGCCGCCACGCCGACCTCTATCGCGCCCGCGCCGCCGCCATGGCGATGATCCCGACCTCAACCGGCGCGGCGAAGGCCCTGGGCGAGGTGCTGCCGAACCTGAAGGGCAAGCTCGACGGCTCTGCCGTGCGGGTGCCGACGCCCAATGTCTCGGCGGTGGACCTGACCTTCGTGGCGAAGCGCGACGTGACAGAGGCCAATGTGAACGAGGTGGTGGCCGAGGCTGCGGCCGGTCGCATGGGCGCGGTGCTGTCCTACGACCCGGAGCCCAAGGTCTCGATCGACTTCAACCACACCACCCATTCCTCGATCTTCGCGCCCGACCAGACCAAGGTCGTGGGCAGGCTGGTGCGGGTGCTGGCGTGGTACGACAACGAATGGGGCTTCTCGGCGCGCATGGCGGATGTCGCGGGCACCATGGGCCGCCTGCTGCACTGAACCTCGCCCTTCACGGATTGCGACGCCCGGCCCCCTTGGTCGGGCGTTTTGCATTTGAAGCGGGGGCTTTGCCCCCCTGCCTTCGGCATTCCCCCCAGAGGTATTTGGACCAAGAAGAAACAGGGGCCTCAGGCAAGCCTGCGCGCGGCTTCCCGCAGATCCTGCCGGAACAGGTCTTCGGCCTGCGCGCGGTCCGCCGGTGGCAGGCGCAGCAGGTAGGCGGGATGCGTGGTGATGAGGATCGGCGTGCCGTCAGGTGCCGCCTCGACGGTGCCGCGCCGCGACAGCAGGGCCCGGCGCGACCCCGTCAGGCTTTCGACCGCCGTCGCCCCCATGGCAAGGATCAGCTTCGGTTTCACCAGAGCGCGCTCTTGGTCCAGCCACCAGCGGCAATGATGGACCTCCTGCCGGTTCGGCGGCTGGTGCAGGCGGCGCTTTCCGCGGGGCTGGAATTTGAAATGCTTGACCGCATTGGTAACGAAGGCCGCCTGCCGGTCGAGGCCCGTGCCCTGCGCCAGCAGGTCGAAGAGTTGTCCCGCCGGGCCGACGAAGGGCTTACCCGCCAGATCCTCGTGATCGCCGGGCTGTTCGCCGACGATCATCAGCCGGGCATTTCTTGGTCCGCATCCGGCAACGGGCTGCGTCGCATCTCGCCACAGCGGACAGCGGCGGCAGGTGTCGAGGCCGCGCCGGAGCGCATCTAGATCGTCCGCCGGGGGTGGCGCGACGCGGGACCGATCCAGCCGCCGGGTGATGCGCGCGGCGCGTTCAGGGGCAAGGGTTGGCGCGGCCTCGGCCATGTCCCGGGCCCGGGCGCGGGCAGAGGCAATCATCTCGGGGATCAGGTCGGCCTCTGGCAGGTTGTGCCAGTATTTTTTGGGCATCTCGGCCTGCATGGCCTTCAGCTTCACCCGGGCCGGGTTGAAGATATTGCGGAAATAGGTGCGCCACAGCTCTTCGGTGGCATCGTCCGGCAGGCCGGGGTTCGGCTCCGGGGCCGCGAAACTTGTGACTCCCTCGCGAAAATGCGCGGTGGCGTGGGGCGTGAAGATCGACCAGTCCATGTCGCCGAAGCGCCTGGCGAAGAAGGGCGCCGTGGGTTCGGTGATGAAATGCGCGGGTTCGAACCAGGCGGCGAAGCGGCGGCGCGGGGCGGCGGGATCGCCGATCTCGCGGAAGCGCACGAAGGCGGTCATCTTGTGCTTGTCGCGGCTGACCGCCTTGGCCATGCGGTTCAACCGGTCGATCCCCGGGTCGCCCCGGTCCTGCAGGATGCGCGGGTCCTGCTTGACGCGCCAGAGCGCGGTGTAGAGATGAGCAAAGCACTGGGGGTCGGCGTGCCAGACCACCAGCCCGGCCAGCCGGGCGAAGTCCTTCGGCACGGTGAGCGGCGCGGCCGGGGCGGCGGCGGTGGGCGCGGCGAAGAGGTCTCCCTGCGGCGCGCCGCGCGACCAGAGCACCGCCTCTGGCGGGATGCGGGCGGCGATCAGCGCGCGGGCCTCTTGCCGCCATGCCTCGAAGGTGCCGATCTCTGGCAGGATGACGCTGCGCATATCAGATCAGTTGCAGCTGTTCCGGCGGCGGCGCAAAGCGGGCCCGCAGGTCGGCGGCGTCAAGCAGCGCGCGGGGCCGCCAATCCGTCAGCGTGATGAAGGGGCGCGCCTGTTTCAGGTTGGCGCCCATGCGGCGCAGGTCGTCGTAGCGCAGGCTGCGGTGGCGGCGGGTGGTCAGGATGCGCCCCACGGTCTTTGTGCCGATCCCCGGCACCCGCAGCAGCAATTCGCGCTCGGCCCGGTTCACATCGACCGGGAAGGCGTGGCGATTGGCCAGCGCCCAGGCCAGTTTCGGATCGATCGACAAGTCGAGATTGCCGTCCGGGGTCGCCGCCGTGATCTCATCGGCGTCGAAGCCGTAGAAGCGCAGCAGCCAGTCGGCCTGATACAGCCGGTGTTCGCGTTGCAGCGGCGGCTGGATCAGCGGCAGCGCGCGCGAGCTGTCGGGGATCGGCGAGAAGGCCGAGTAATAGACCCGCTTCAGCCGATAGCTGGCATAAAGCCGGGTCGAGGTCTTCAGGATCGTGCCGTCGCTGGCCCCGTCGGCGCCGACGATCATCTGGGTCGACTGGCCCGCGGGCGAGAAGCGCGGCGGCCTGCGCCCGGTGTGGCTGCGGTCTTGCTGGGCGTCCTGCCGCAGGCGCACATCCGCCATGGCCTTGCGAATCCCGTCGGGCGATTTTTCCGGCGCGAAGGCCTTCACGGCGCTGTCGGTGGGCAGTTCGATATTGATCGAGATCCGGTCGGCATAGGTGCCCGCCTGCTCGATCAGCTCGGGCGCGGCATCGGGGATGGTCTTGAGGTGGATGTAGCCGCGGAAATGGTGGTCTTCGCGCAGCATGCGGGCGATGCGCACCATGTCGGCCATGGTCTCGTCCGGCGAGCGGATGATGCCGGAGGACAGGAACAGCCCTTCGATGTAGTTGCGGCGGTAAAATTCGGTGGTCAGGGTCACGACCTCTTCGGGTGTGAAGCGGGCGCGCTGCACGTTGGAGCTGACGCGGTTCACGCAATAGGCGCAATCGTAGATGCAGAAATTCGTCATCAGGATCTTGAGCAGGCTGATGCAGCGTCCGTCCGGCGTATAGGCGTGGCAGATGCCAGACCCGGTGGTCGAGCCAAGACCCTTGCCGTCCCGAGAATCCCGGCGCTGGCCGCCGGACGACGCGCAGGAGGTGTCGTATTTCGCCGCATCCGAGAGGATCGCCAGTTTTTCAGAAAGTGATAATTGCGCCATTTGTTCATGATATGTTCACGCTGAGGTCGGCGCAACTCACAGGCGCGTGTGGCCGCCCCCTGTGCCTGTCATGACAATTGGCGGTGGACGGTTTCTGTCAGCTCCGACAGCGAGAAGGGTTTCGGCAGGAAAACAGAATTCGGGATCTCGTCGCTGCCCTCGCCAAAGGCCGCCTCGGCGTAGCCCGAGACAAAGACGACACGGGTGTCCGGGCGCTGCTCGCGCGCCTTGCGGACCCAGGTCGGGCCGTCCATGCCCGGCATCACCACATCCGTCACGAAGATGTCGACCGCCAGGGCCTCGTCCTCCAGCGTGTGCAGGGCGTCTTCGGCGGTCTCGGCCTCGATCACGGTATAGCCGCGCAGGCGCAGCGCGCGAGCGGCGAAGGCGCGGACCGGCGCCTCGTCCTCGACCAGAAGGACCACGCCAGAGCCCTTCTGCGGCAGGTTCTCCGTGCTCTGTCGGGGTTTCTCGGGCGCGGCGGCGGGCTGCGCGTGATAGGCGGGCAGCAGCAGGGTAAAGCAGGTCCCCTGCCCCACAACGCTGTCGACGAAGATGAAGCCGCCGGTCTGCTTGACGATGCCGTAGACCGTGGAAAGGCCAAGGCCCGTCCCCTCTCCGGTGCGCTTGGTGGTAAAGAACGGCTCGAACACCTTCGAGAGCTTGTCGGGCGGGATGCCCATCCCGTCATCGGTGACGCGGACCGCCACATAGGCACCCGGCGCCACAACGGCGCGGTCGCGCTTCAGCGGGTCCCGCAGGATGCGGCGCTCTGTCTCGACCACGATCTCGCCGCCCTCGGGCATGGCGTCGCGCGCGTTCACCACAAGGTTCATCACCACCTGTTCCAGCTGCCGCCGGTCGCCGCGCACCTGTGGCAGAACCGGATCGTGGCGCAGGGTCAGGCGCACCCGCTCGCCCACCAGACGGTTCAGCAGGTGCGCCAGATCGGAGAGCGTGTCGCGCAGGTCCAGCACCTCGGGCTGCATGGTCTGCTTGCGCGAAAACGCCAGAAGCTGCCCGACCAGCGCGGCGGCGTGGTTGGCATTCTGGTTGATCTGCACGAGGTCGCCGTAATCCGGGTCGCCCTGATCGTGGCGCAGAAGCAGCAGATCGCAGTGGCCAGAGATCGCCGTCAGCAGGTTGTTGAAATCATGCGCCACGCCGCCCGCAAGCTGGCCGATGGCCTGCATCTTCTGGCTTTGCACGAATTGCGCCTCGAGTGTCTTGAGCTCGGTCGCGTCGTTCAGCACCGCGATCAGCGCGGTTTCGCCCTTTTCTACGATGCGGTTCAGCGTGACCTGTACAAAGACTTCGCGGTCGGCGCGTGTCAGCCGCAGGAATTCCGAGCGGTGCAACCCGCGCCCGTCCGCCGCCTCTTGCAGCCAGTCCTTGATGGCGCGGCCCAGCCCCTCCATGTGTTCGGCGATATGGCCGGGGCTGCCCTGCCCCATGTCGAGCAGGCGCCGCGCCTCAGGGTTGGCGCGCAGGATCGTGCCGTCGGAGGCGACCTTCAGCAGCGGCACCGGCAGGCCGTCGAAGCTGCCCCTGCTGTCGTGATCGCGACTGGCATCGGAGATCGGCGACAGGATAAGTTCCACCCGCCCGGCACCGATGTCCGAGCTCTGCACCAGCACACGCTGGTTGGTTTCGGCGCCCTTGAGATAATGCACGCCGCCCGAGCGCAGCGGCAGGTCCGCAAGCACGTCTTCCAGCCGCTTGGCCCGCATGCCCAGCAGCTTGCGCGCCGCGCCGTTCATGTACAGCACCGCGCCATTGCGGCCCAGCGTCATCAGCGGCAGATCGCCCCGCGCCGCGCCACCGGCACCTGCGCGCGCGCTGTCGAAACGCCACAACACAAGGTCGGCGCCGAAACAGCGCGTGAAGATGCGGTAGCCTTCGGCATGGCTGGTCACCTCCTCCACCGCCGCGCCATCCGCCAGCGCCTTCTGGTGCAGACGGTAGAGGATGCCCTCGGAACTGGCGAAGACCGCGCGCATGACCTCTGCCAGCGGGGTGCCGGTATGGGCGCCAAAACGCTTGGCCGCGCGGCGGTTGGCGCGCAGGATGCGCCCCGTGCCGTCGGTGACGAAGCACAGTGCGGGATCGTCCCGGATGATGTCGTCGATCTGGTCCAGCTTCACGGCGCTGCGCCGCCGCAGCACCCCGTCGAACAGCACCCAGCCCACCGCGAGAACGCCCAGGGTTCCGGTCGCCGCCAGCGCCGCCACTTCCGCCGCCCGGGCCTGCATGACCTGCGCGCCGATCAGGGACAGCACCGCCAGCGACAGCAGGACCGCGGCGCCCAGAACCGGCGTCCGGGTCCGCGCTTCCTGCACCGGATTGATGTCGGCCGCCTGCACCATGGGCTCCCTGTCACCGCGAATCGCAACCACGCCGGGAAGTATGGACCCGGTGACAGTTAAAGTGCCGTTAACTCCCGCAATCGCGCAACCGCAAGCTGCCTCACCGGCGCGTCAACACAGCCACATAGAAGCCATCGCCGCCGTCCTGCGGCAGGAACTGACGCTCTGTGATCACCTGCCAGGCCGGATGATCCGCCATGAAAGCCGCGATCCGGGCGGCGTTTTCCTCTTGCAGAACAGAGCAGGTCGCATAGGCCAGATGCCCGCCCGGCGCCACGAGCCCGGCGCAGGTTTCGAGGATACCGGCCTGTTCGCGGCACACCGCCTGAAGCGCATCGGGCGTCAGGCGCCACTTGCCCTCGGGCGCGCGGCGCCACGCCCCGCTACCGGAACAGGGCACATCGCAGAGCACGAGATCGTAGGAACCGACGGGGGCCTCGCGCAGGCGCACAGCGGCCCCGGCACGGTCGGCGCGCCCCGGCAGGTCCTTCATGCGCGCCGGGTCGGCGTCATGGGCCTCGACAGGGCTGCCGCCAAGGCGCGCGGCCAATGCCAGCGTCTTGCCGCCGCCGCCCGCGCAGAAATCCAGCACCCGGGCGCCGGGCGTCAGCGGCAGCGCATCGACCACCGCCTGACTGGCCGCGTCCTGAAGCTCGACCAGCCCCGAGAGATAGGCCTGACTGCGGGCAATCCGGCGCGCGCCCTCGGTCACCCGCAGCGCGGTCGGCGAGAGGTCGTGCGGTTGGGCGGTGATGCCCTCCCCGGACAGCGCCGCAAGGGCAGCGGACCGATCGCCACGCAAAAGGTTCACCCGCAGGAAGACATCGGCGCGGTGCCGCAGGGCCTCTGCCACCGCCGCGGCCCGGGCGCCAAGGCTGGCGCGGAACCGCTCGGCCAGCCAGTCCGGCAGGTCCAGCGCGGCGGCGCCCTCGGGCGTCTGGCCAGCGGCCTGCTCGGCCTCTGTCAGGGGCGCGGGGGCGTGGCGATCACCGGAAAACAGGGCCTCCGGCGCGGCCTCCTGCATGCGCAGAAGCCCCAGCATCCGCGCGCGCCCGGACTCGCCGCCCCCCTGCGCAGCGGTGCTGCGCCAGCGCCGGAGCACGTCGAAGACGTGGTCGCGAACCGCCGCGCGATCCCCGGACCCGGCAAACCGCGCCCGCCGCCCCCATGTGGTCAGCGCCTTCTCGGCGGGAACACCAAGGGCGATGCGGTCGAGGATCTCGATCGCGGTCTGGACGCGCGCCGCCGGGGTCATGGTCTTGCCCTGCCCGACAGGTATCCGGGGTCCGACCGCATCGCCTCAGCCGATCCCGCAGGCCGGGCACAGCGGGCCACCGCCATCACCGCAAGAGCCGTTCTCATTCGAAACCATGACCGGGCATCTGTACTGCTTCCGTCTTCCGTCCAAGGGCTGCCGTTCTGCGCGCGCCGTCAGCCTCAGGGCCTGGACGGATCGCCTGCCGTCCCTATCCCGAAGGCGACCGAAGCGTCCAGTGCGCGAAGGGCGAAAACCGGCAAAGGGCACCGCCAGCCCCGGCACCCGAAGACATGACAGGGGCCGCCCGGCCCGGGTCGGCGTCCCGCACCGGGGCACATCCCCTGCACAACCGTCCGGGCGCGGCGTCCCGGGTGGCTGTGACGATGCCATCCCGGGCGATCGGCCTGCCCGCCCCGGCTGCATCGGCGGCGGATTGCCGAAACGCGGCCCCCGGTCGGCTGCGCGGCGCGCATCCGCCGGGATCGCCCTGCCCCAAAAACCGGGCTGCGGCTGGCGCCACAAGGGTATTGCCCGGCCTTCCCGGCCCTCGGCCTCATTCACGGAACACTTGGCGTCACCGGGGCGCGGCGAACGCACCGTTGCGACCGTCGGACGCCTGTGGCAAAGCCCGCAGGACAGAGCGACAGGAGGCTTCATGAAACCGTTGGCAGTGATGACTTTGTGCGCGGGCCTTCTTGCGGCGGGCTGCGCCTCCGATGCCGGTGGGCGCATGATCGTCTCGGGCACGGGGCCGGACGACCTGCTGAAGCTGCGCAGCGGCCCAAGCCTTGAATACAAGATCATCATGGGCCTGCCCGACGGCACAGAGCTGCTGCGACGCGATTGCGTGACAGAGCTTGGCCAGCGCTGGTGCCGCGTGTCCCTTGTCGAGTCGCCCGACGTGACGGGCTACGTCTCTGCCGACTATCTGACCCAGCTCTGACCCGGGGGCGTACGCCGGGCCTGCTTCGGCCCCGCGCGCGCATAAGAAATTCGTTCTGGTAAAAGCATGGATGCCGACCATGGGCCGGCATCCGCTATCAGTCTGGTTGTTCGACCGGACCCGGTCCTAACCGATCCGGTAGTTCGGACTTTCGCGGGTGATCTGCACGTCGTGCACATGGCTTTCGGTCAGCCCGGCATTGGTGATCTTCACGAAGGTGCAGTTGCGGCGCATCTCGTCCACCGTGGCGCAGCCGGTGTAACCCATGGCCGCGCGCAGCCCGCCCACCAGCTGGTGGATGACCGCCCCTGCAGAGCCCTTGTAGGGCACCTGCCCCTCGATCCCCTCGGGCACCAGCTTGTCCGAGGCCGCGTCCTTCTGGAAGTACCGGTCCGCCGAGCCGCGCGCCATGGCGCCCAGCGAGCCCATGCCCCGGTAGGCCTTGAACGACCGGCCCTGGTACAGGATCACCTCGCCCGGGCTTTCGTCGGTGCCCGCGATCATGCTGCCGACCATGGCGCAGGAGGCGCCCGCCGCGATGGCCTTGGCGAAATCGCCCGAGAACTTGATGCCGCCGTCGGCGATCACCGGCACGTCACCCGCCGCCGCCGCGCAGTCCATCACCGCCGTCAGTTGCGGCACACCCACGCCCGCGACCATGCGGGTGGTGCAGATCGAGCCCGGCCCGATGCCGACCTTCACCGCATCCGCGCCCGCGTCGATCAGGGCGCGCGTGGCCTCTGCCGTGGCGACATTGCCCGCGATCACCTGCACCTCGTTCGACAGGCGCTTGGCGCGGTGAACCGCCTCGATCACGCCCCGGGAATGGCCGTGCGCGGTGTCGATCACCACGATGTCGACGCCCGCATCGACCAGAGCCTCTGTCCGCGCGAAGCCGGAATCTCCGACCGAAGAGGCCGCCGCGACGCGCAGGCGGCCAAGGTCGTCCTTGCAGGCGGTGGGGTTCAGCACCGCCTTCTCGGTATCCTTCAGGGTCAGAAGGCCGGTCAGCTTGCCCGCCTTGTCGGTCACCAGAAGCTTCTCGATCCGGCGCGCCTTCATCAGGTTGATGGCTTCCTGCCGGTCGGCGGGTTCATGCAGGATGGCGAGGTTCTCATGGGTCATCATGGCCCGCACCGGGGTCTCGTCCCGCTCGGCGAAGCGCATGTCGCGATTGGTCACGATGCCCACGACGCGATGCTGGTCGTCGACCACCGGGAAACCGGTGAAGCCGTAGCGCTCGGTCAGCGCCTTGGCATCGGCCAGCGTCTGCTCCGCTGTCAGGGTGACGGGGTTGTAGACGATGCCGCTTTCGAAGCGCTTGACCCGGCGCACTTCACGGGCCTGGCTTTCGACGTCGAGGTTCTTGTGGATCACCCCGATACCACCCGCCTGCGCCATGGTGATCGCCATGCGCGCCTCTGTGACCGTGTCCATGGCAGAGGACAGCAACGGGATATTGAGCGTGATCGCCTTCGTGACACGGGTGCGGGTATCCGCGGTGCTGGGCAGGACGCTGGAGGCGGCCGGAACCAGAAGAACGTCATCGAAGGTCAGAGCCTCGCGAATCTCCATGGGGGAACTCCTTGGGAGGGCATCGGTTGGCACGTCCCTATTGCACGCAGGGACGGGAAAGAAAAGGCGTCAATCGGCATCGGCGGGACGCGGAAGTGACGCACCGTCGCGCCTGTGCGCCCAGAACCTCCCGCCCTGCCCTGCAAGGCCGGGACTGGGGGGCGACCTGGGGTCTACGCAGTCGGTCGGGCAAACGGCTGCCGTGCCCGACCGTTTGCAGGCCTGCCCCGCGTCCCGTCAGGCGCCCGGCGCGGCACCGGCGCTGTGCAGCGGCTCGGTCGCGCGGCGGCCGTGACCCCGCCGTTCCCCGACCTGCCCCGCCTCCTGCCGGGCGCCCGGCGCGGCAGGAGGCCCCTACGCTCTGCGCCGCCGCACGCGGGCGATGTCCGGCAGGGCCAGCGCCAGAAGCGCCGCGCCGAGGATCGGCAGCAGCCAGTTGCCCAGCCCCAGGAAGATCGCCGTGCCCAGAACGCCCCCCACCGTGAAGGCCACCAGCGTCAGCCCGTGCAGCCACAGGCCCGGCAGCGCCCCGCGCCGGACCTGTTCCGGCCCCAGCATGGCCGCCAGTTCGATGCCCAGATCCGTCGCCATGCCCGAGACATGGGTGGTGCGCACCCGTGCGCACGAAATCATCGTGGTGATCGCGTTCTGGAACCCCATCACGAGACTCAGGACCCCGACAAGCAGTGTTTCCGCAAGCCCCCCCGGCCAGCCCAGGGCGACCACGCCCAACCCGATCAACAGCAGCGCCTCCCCGAGGATCGCCTGCGCATAGATCGCCCGGCGCCCGCGCGCCTGCCCGGCACCGACCAGCAACGCCGCCGTCATGGCGCCAAGGATGAAACAGACCAGCAGCCCGGCGAAAGAGAGCGCAAGCGCAAGGTCGCGCCGGGCGATGTACTCCGCCGCAAGGGCCACGTTGCCGGTCATATTCGCGGTAAAGGAACCCGCGACGAGAAAGCCCATCGCGTTGATCCCGCCCGCGATCATCGACAGCGAGGCCGCCAGCCCCAGATCGACCCGGTCGCTGCGCTCTGTGCCCTCATGGATCAGCATGGCCGGACTCCCGCTTTTGTCGCGGGCGCGATCCTGCCGCGCGGCGCAGGCAGGGTAAACCCCCGGGCCGGGGTCGCCTGCCCCGCGAAACGCAGAGTCAAAAACGCCCCCGCAGATCCCTGCGGGGGCGTTTCGCATTCTACAAAGCAGCCCGGGGATCGGGCCCGATAGCTCAGCCGTTCGCGGCCTCTGCCGCCTTGAGGCGCCGGTTGCTCAGTTCCTCGGCGACGAGGAAGGCCAGTTCCAGCGACTGCGAGGCGTTCAGGCGCGGGTCGCAGGCGGTGTGGTAGCGGTCGGACAGGTCCTCGTCCGTCACCTCGCGCACCCCGCCGGTGCATTCGGTCACGTCCAGCCCGGTCATCTCGAAATGCACGCCGCCGGGAATCGTGCCCTCGCCCTCGTGCACCGCGAAGAACTCGCGCACCTCGCGCAGGACCGCGTCGAAGGGCCGGGTCTTGTAACCCGAAGAGGACTTGATCGTGTTGCCGTGCATCGGGTCGCAGACCCAGGTCACGTTCGCGCCCTCGTCCTTCACCGCCTTGATCAGGCGCGGCAGGTTCTCGGCCACCTTGCCCGCGCCGAAGCGGGCGATCAGCGTCAGGCGGCCCTCTTCGTTCTTTGGGTTCAGCTTCTTCATCAGGACCTTGAGATCGTCGGCGGTGGTCGTCGGACCGCACTTCAGACCCACCGGGTTCTGCACGCCCGAAGCGAATTCCACATGCGCGCCGTCCGGCTGCCGCGTGCGGTCGCCGATCCAGATCATGTGGCCCGAGCCCGCCAGCCACTTGCCCGAGGTCGAATCGAGCCGGCAAAGCGCCTCTTCGTATTCCAGCAGCAGCGATTCATGGCTGGTGTAGAATTCGACCGTGTGCAGCGTATGCGCCTGATCGCCGGTGACACCCGCCGCCTTGATGAAGTCCAGCGTGTCGGAAATCCGGTTCGCCATGTCGCGGTACTTGCCCGCCTCGTCGGCCTCGGTGAAGCCCAGCGTCCACTGGTGCACCTGATGCACGTCGGCATAACCGCCGGTCGAAAAGGCCCGCAGCAGGTTCAGCGTCGCGGCGGCCTGGGTGTAGGCCTGCAGCATCTTCGAGGGGTTGGGAATGCGCGCCTCTGCCGTGAAGGGCAGATCGTTGATGATGTCGCCGCGGTAGCTGGGCAGCTCGACGCCATCCACCACCTCGGTCGGGGCCGAGCGCGGCTTGGCGAACTGGCCCGCCATGCGGCCGACCTTCACCACCGGCACCTTTGCGCCATAGGTCAGGACCATGGCCATCTGCAACATCACCTTGAAGGTGTCGCGGATCGCATTGGCGCTGAACTGCTCGAAGCTCTCGGCGCAGTCGCCACCCTGCAGCAGGAAGGCCTCTCCGCGCCCGGCGGCGGCAAGATGCTGCTTCAGACGGCGCGCCTCACCGGCAAAGACCAGCGGCGGATACTTGGCAAGCTGCGCCTCGACGGCATTCAGCGCGGCCGCGTCCGTATACTCGGGCATCTGGACGCGCGGTTTGTCGCGCCATGTCGATTTCTGCCACTCGGTCATGGTCTTCCTCCCCCTGTCTCTCTTGGGCATGGACGGTCCCGTTCTATACAAGGGCACCCCCGTCTTGGCCAGCCCCCGACGAGGCGAAATGCCGCCCCGGGCCAAGGGATAATTGCGACATCTCTTGACGCGGATGGTACAGTCTGCCCAAGTCGAGGCCGGTCCCGCGCCAGACGGGACGGACATGCCAACAGGAAAGCCGTCCGTCATGCTGCCAAACGCTCAGCGCCAGGTCATCGAGCTCGATACGGTCCCGGACAAGCCCGCGCGCTTCGTCTTTGTCCTGCTCAAGGACTTCACCCTGCTCTCTTTCGCGGCGGCCATGGACTGCCTGAGGTTGGCCAACCGCATGTCGAACCGGCGCCTGTACGAATGGCGGCTGATTGGCGAGGGCGGCGAGACCGCCACCTGTTCCACCGGCACCGTCTTCAAGCTGGATGGCGATCTCGACGACATTCACCGCGACGACACCGTGATCCTCTGCGGCGGCGCCGACGTCCAGAAAGCGACAACCAAGCGGCTGGTGTCGTGGCTGCGGCGCGAGGCGCGCAAGGGCGGGACGCTGGGCGGGCTTTGCACCGCCGCCTACTGCCTGGCCGAGGCCGGTCTTCTGGACGGCAAGCGCGCCACCATCCACTGGGAGAATCAGGACAGCTTTTCCGAGGAATTCGAAGAGGTGACGCTGACGCGCGCGGTCTTCACCATCGACGGCAAGCGCATGACCACGGCGGGGGGCACCTCGTCGATCGACCTCTTTTTGCAGATCATCGCCAACGATCACGGCGAGGAACTGGCCAGCGCGGTGGCGGATCAGCAGATCTATTCCTCGATCCGCACCGATCAGGACACCCAGCGCCTGTCGGTGCCGACGCGCATCGGCGTCCGGCACCCCAAGCTGAGCCAGGTCATCCAGATGATGGAACAGAACATCGAGGAACCGATCAGCCCCGCCGTTCTGGCGCAGGACGTCGGCATGTCGACCCGCCAGCTGGAGCGTCTGTTCCGGCGCTACCTGAACCGCTCGCCGAAGCGCTATTACATGGAGCTGCGGCTACAGAAGGCGCGCAACCTGCTGATGCAGACCGACATGAGCGTGATCAACGTGGCGCTGGCCTGCGGCTTTGCCTCACCATCGCATTTCTCGAAATGCTACCGCGCCCATTACCAGACCACCCCCTACCGCGAACGCGGGACGCACGCATCGCCGCAACGCCTGTCGCTGTGATCGACACAGGCCGTTTGCGGCTGCGCCCCCTGCGCGCCGACGATCTGCACCCGCTGCACGCGATCTTCTCGGACCCCCGCGCCATGCGCTACTGGGACCGTCCGGCGTGGGACGAGATTGACCAGACCCGCGCGCTGCTGGAGGCTTTCATGAAGGATGCCCCGCAAGAGCATCTGGAATACGCGGTAGAGAAGGACGGCGCCTGCATAGGCCGCGTGGGCATGTGGAAGCGGTGGGAGGTCGGCTATATCCTTGCGCCCAAGCATTGGGGACAAGGCTACGGCTCCGAGGCAACGGCCGCATTGATCGCAGAGATCTGGCACAGGTTCCCCGAGGCGCAGCGCCTCACCGCCGAAATCGACCCGCGCAACGCGGGCAGCGCCCGCCTGCTGGAGAAACTGGGTTTTGCCTGCACCGGCACCGAGGAACGCAACTTCCGCTACAGCCCGGACGAATGGTGCGACACCGCGTATTACGCGCTCGATCGTCCGGGCGCGTGACGGCAACAGAACGCGTCAGAAGCGGTTCATGATCTCGGTGATCGAGGTGTGCAGGTAGAAGTTCAGGACGGTGACCTGCGCGTCCTGCTCATGCAGGATGGCGTAGTAATAGGCATAGCTTTGCCCGGTCCAGTACATCCGCCCCTCCTGACGCACGCCTCCACCAAGGTCCGTCTCGTTGAAGACGGTGACCTTCTCGAAGTCCCGCGGCCAGGCGTTCAGCAATTGCCCGTTGATGCCGTTCATCTGCTCGATGGTATATTCGTCGCGCCCGCCCAACCGCTGGATCATCGGGACAAAATCGCGGTCCATGACGTGGCGGTCGACGAATGCGGCATAGGCCGCGTAGTCGGCGAAGACGCTGTCGCGGTCCTGCGCCTGTGCGGCAGGTGTGGAAACCGCCATCACAGCAATGGCAAAAAAGGACGATTTGGCAATATCTTGTCGCACGATCTTCACTCCGTGACGGGTTCTGAAAACCCGCACAGGATGACAGCAGCCGCGGCGCTTGCCCAGCCCGTTTCGCTGCTGTCGCCCTGCGGCTGCACAAGGCCCGCCACGGCACGCGCGCCCTGACCCGGGCTCAGCCCCCGGGCGCGTCGGTGACGCGGTAGAGCGCGCCATTGCCCTCGGACAGGAACCACAGGGCGCCGTCCGGGCCCTGCCGCACGTCGCGGACGCGGAGGGTGTCGTCGTTCTCCAGCCGTTCGACCTCGGCCAGGGGTTCTCCCGCCAGCCGCGAGATGTAGTTGTATTTCAGCGAGCCGATGAAGACATTGCCCCGCCAGTCCTCGACCGACCCATCGTAGAAGGTCATCCCCGAGGGCGCGATGGAGGGGTCCCAGTAATGCACCGGCTGGGCCATGCCCTCGGCCTCGGTCCCTTCGCCGATCGGGGTGCCGTCGTAGTTCTTGCCGTAGGAAATCACCGGCCAGCCGTAGTTGGTGCCGGGTTCGATGCGGTTGACCTCGTCGCCGCCCTGCGCGCCGTGCTCGACGGCCCAGAGGTCGCCGTTCAGGTCCAGCGCCGCGCCCTGCGGGTTGCGGTGGCCGTAGGACCAGATCTCGGCCAGCGCGCCGTCCTGACCGGCGAAGGGGTTGTCCTCGGGCGCCGCGCCCTCCGGCGTGATCCGCAGCACCGAGCCGTTATGCATAGACAGGTCCTGCGCAAGATCGCCCTCGCCCCGGTCGCCGATGGTTACGAAAAGCGCGCCATCCGGGGCCTCGACCAGACGCGAGCCGAAGTGGTAGCCGCCGCCGCTGCCGCGCGCGATCTCGAAGATGGTCTTCCCATCCTCCAGCCGCGTCCCGTCCTCGGACAGCCGCGCGCGGTAGACCGCCGTGCCCGAGCCGCGAAAACCCTGCCGCTTCGAATAGGTCATGTACAACACGCGGTCCTCGGCGAAATCCCGGGGCACCAACAGATCGAGCAGACCGCCCTGTGCCTCATCGCGCACCTTCGGCAGACCGCCGATCTCCTGCCGCTCGCCGTCCCGCACCGCCAGCAGGCGGCCGTCCTTCTCGGTCACCAGGACGGTGCCGTCGGGCAGGAACCCGAAGGCCCAGGGCATATCGAGCCCCTCGACGACGGGCTCGGCGGTCATGGCGCCGGCCTCTGTCTCCAGCGGGCCTGCGGTGGCCCCGGCGACGAGGCCTGTCCCGAGGGCGGTGCACAATAAGGCGGCGAGCGGTTTGTTCGGCATGGGCTTGTCTCCTTTGGCCCTTCACATGGGGGCGCCTGCGGAACAGGCAAGCACCCGGGGCGCACATTCCGCTGGGTCGCCCTTGCTCTGAACTCTTTTCTTTTCGAAATTCCGCGCATAGGCTTTTGCTCAGGACAACAAGATCCGCCAACCAACACGGGAGACTTTCCATGAAGAAGCTGCTTCTGGCCACGACCGCCGCCGCGCTGACCGCGGGTGCCGCATCCGCCGAAGACGTCAAGATCGGCATTATTCTCGGCTTCACCGGCCCGCTGGAATCGATCACGCCGATGATGGCCGATTCGGCCGAACTGGCCCTGAAGGAGATCAACGACTCCGGCAACTTCCTCGAAGGCATGACACTGGTCCCAGAGCGTGCGGATTCGACCTGCATCGACTCCGGTGCGGCAACCGCCGCCGCCGAACGCCTCGTCTCCGAGGGCATCGTGGCGATCATGGGCGCCGATTGCTCTGGCGTGACCGGCGCGGTGCTGTCGAACGTCGCCGTGCCGAACGGCATCCCGATGGTTTCGCCCTCCGCCACCTCCCCGGCGCTGTCGACCGCCGAGGACAACGGTCTGTTCTTCCGCACCTCGCCCTCCGACGCCCGTCAGGGTCAGGTGATCGCCGAGATCCTGAACGAGAAGGGCATCAAGGAAGTCGCCGTCACCTATACCAACAACGACTACGGCAAGGGTCTGGCCGATGCCTTCGCCCAGAGCTTCGGCGAGATGGGAGGTTCCGTGACCATGTCCGCGCCGCATGACGACGGCAAGGCCGACTACTCGGCCGAGGTTGGCGCGCTGGCCTCCGCCGGGGGCGAGGCGCTGGCCGTGTTCGGCTATACCGACCAGGGCGGCAAGGGCATGATCCAGGCCTCCTACGACACCGGCGCCTTCGACACCTTTATCCTGGGCGATGGCATGTATGGCGACACGCTGTTCTCGGAGCAGGCCGAGGCGCTGACCGGCTCGATCGGCACCGCGCCCTGGGCGCAGGGCGCGGGCGCGGAGGCCTTCGATACGGTGGCCGGCGACGCGGATGTCGACTCCTCGTCCTCCTACACGCGGGAATCCTACGATGCCGCGGCGCTGATCGCGCTGGCGATGATGAAGGGCGGCGCAGCGACGGCAGAGGCCGTGGCGGCGAACCTCCTCGACGTGGCCAACGCGCCGGGCGAAGAGATCCTTCCGGGCGAACTGGGCAAGGCGCTGCAGATCCTCGCAGAGGGCGGCGACATCGACTATGTCGGCGCATCGGGCGTGGAACTGATCGGCCCCGGCGAAGCGGCGGGCTCCTACCGCCACTACACCGTCACCGACGGTGCCTCGGAAACCGTGGAATTCAAGTAATACACATGATGACGAAGCAGCCCGGCCCATGGTCCGGGCTGCTTCAGCATTCTGACGGGCGGCGTCCTGCGCGATGCGCGCCCCGGAGGGACTTTTCTTGATCCGAGTGGACAACCTGCACCGTCATTTCGGTGCGTTCCGGGCCGTCGACGGCGCCAGCATCGAGATCGCCAAAGGGTCGATCACCGGTCTGGTGGGCCCCAACGGCGCCGGCAAGACGACGCTTTTCAACGTGATCGCCGGGGCGCTGCCGCCGACCTCGGGCACCGTGCTCATGGACGGCGAGGACATCACCGGCCTGCCGCCGCACGAGTTGTTCCACAAGGGGCTCTTGCGGACCTTCCAGATCGCGCACGAGTTTTCCTCGATGAGCTGCCGCGAGAACCTGATGATGGTTCCGGGCGGCCAGTCGGGCGAGACGCTGTGGAACACCTGGTTCGGGCGTCGCCGCATCGCCGAGGAGGAGCGCGCGCTGCGCGCCAAGGCCGACGAGGTGCTGGACTTCCTGACCATCTCGCATCTGGCCGACCATCCGGCCGGTGCCATTTCCGGTGGACAGAAGAAGCTGCTGGAACTGGGACGGACGATGATGGTGGATGCCAAGATCGTCTTCCTCGACGAGGTCGGCGCGGGGGTAAACCGGACACTGCTGAACACCATCGCCGACACCATCGTGCGGCTGAACGAGGAGCGGAACTACACCTTCTGCGTGATCGAGCACGACATGGATTTCATTGGCCGCATCTGCGACCCGGTCATCGTCATGGCCGAGGGCAAGAAGCTGGCCGAGGGCACCCTGGACCAGATCAAGGCCAACGAACAGGTGATCGAGGCCTATCTGGGCACCGGGCTGAAGAACAAGGAGCAGGTCGGATGAGCGAGGCGGCTGGACAGCGAGACTTTGCGCCGCAAAGCCTTGCCGGCGGGAAAGCTCTGCGGCGCAGAGCTTTCGGCCGCGCGGAGGCCGGCGGTTTGCCGGGTGGGACGGTTGGCGGGGGCGCTGCCCCCCGGCCTTCGGCCTACACCTGCGGTATTTTCACGACCAAAGAAGCGGGGGGGCGCGGATGACGGGCAGCGGCAACCCCTATCAAGACGACCGCGGCAACCACGATGCCTCGATCACGCGGCGCGGCGGCGAGGGCACGGTCGATCCGACCCGGCGCTCCGGTCCGATCAAGGACGCGCCCGGCGGGCCCTTCCTGATCGGCGACAGCATGACCGGCGGCTACGGCAAGGGGCCGGACATCCTGCACGACTGCACCATCGCGGTCGACAAGGGCGAGATCGCTGTGATCGTCGGCCCCAACGGCGCGGGCAAATCGACGGCGATGAAGGCCGTCTTCGGGATGCTGGACGTGCGCTCGGGCGCCGTGCGGCTGGACGGCCATGACATCACCGCGCTGACGCCGCAGGACCGGGTGGCGCAGGGCATGGGCTTCGTGCCGCAGACCTCGAACATCTTCACCTCGATGACGGTCGAGGAAAACCTCGAGATGGGCGCCTTCATCCGCACGGACGATTTCAGCAAGACCATGCAGCAGGTCTACGAGCTGTTCCCGATCCTGCACGAGAAGCGGCGCCAGCCCGCCGGCGAGCTGTCGGGCGGCCAGCGCCAGCAGGTTGCCGTGGGCCGCGCGCTGATGACCCAGCCCAAGGTGCTGATGCTGGACGAACCGACGGCCGGTGTGTCGCCTATCGTGATGGACGAGCTGTTCGACCGGATCATCGAGGTGGCGCGGACGGGGATCTCGATCCTGATGGTCGAGCAGAACGCCCGGCAGGCGCTGGAGATCGCCGACAAGGGCTACGTGCTGGTTCAGGGCCGCAATGCCTTTACCGGGACGGGCAAGGAGCTTCTGGCCGATCCGGAAGTCCGCAAGTCCTTCCTGGGGGGGTGAGGGATGCGCATGCGGCGCCCGCTTCTGCCCGGACTGGCCCATGGCGGCCCGGCTTTCACCACGGCGCCGAGGGGGCGATGCTGACCAAGGGCACCCGGTGGCGCGGCTGACGCGAGGCGCGGTCGAGTGAACAGGACGATGCGAGGAGACGTGACATGAGAAAGCGATGTGCTGCCCTTCTGGTTCTGACGGCAAGTGCCGCAGGCGCTCAGGTGATCGAACAACAGGGCGCCTCGACCATGGTCTGCGAGTATACCTCTGAGTGTTTCGAGGAAGAGGCCTGCACCTTCGCGCAGTTCGGGCACGACCTCGACATTCCGCGCACCATGCCGGGCGAGGCGGTGCTGCACCTCGGCACCGGGGATGCGCAGGGCGCGGCGAAGATCGTCAACGACGTGCTGGTGGTCACCGCCAGCGACGCCAATGCCAGTTACATGATGTCGAACGCCGACAGTGGCTATGCCAAGCTGAGCGTGCATTTCGCAAAGGACCTCACGGTCGTGACCTATCACGGCACGTGCAAGATAACCGCAGAATGAAGAACCCGGGGCAGACCCGGGCGGGGATGGGATTAAAATGGACCTGCTGAACGCCATCGTGGCGCTTTCGAACTTCGTGCTGGTGCCCGCAATCGCCTATGGCTCGCAGCTGGCCCTGGGCGCGCTGGGGGTGACGCTGATCTACGGCATCCTGCGGTTCTCGAACTTCGCGCACGGCGATACCATGGCCTTCGGGACCATGTCGGTGATCCTGGTGACCTGGTGGTTCCAGTCCATGGGGATCGGCCTTGGCCCCCTGCCCACGGCGCTGCTGGCCATTCCCTTCGGGATCGCCGCCACCGCCGCGCTGGTGCTGATCACCGACCGCACGGTCTACCGGTTCTACCGGGCGCAGAAGGCCAAGCCGGTGGTCTTCGTGATCGTCTCGATCGGGGTGATGTTCATCTACAACGGCCTCACCCGCTTCGTGCTGGGGGCCGACGACCAGTTCTTTGCCGATGGCGAGCGCTTCATCATCAATGCGCGCGAATTCAAGGAAAGCACCGGGCTGGCCGAGGGGCTGGCGATCAAGACCACGCAGGGCATCACCGTCGTCACCGCGATCATCGTCGTCGCCCTGCTCTTCTGGTTTCTCAACAAGACACGCACCGGCAAGTCCATGCGCGCCTATTCCGACAACGAGGATCTGGCGCTCTTGTCCGGCATCAACCCCGAGCGCGTCGTACAGGTGACATGGCTGATCGTCGCGGCGCTGATCACCGTGGCCGGGGTGCTTTACGGCCTCGACAAGAGCTACAAGCCCTTTACCTATTTCCAGCTTCTGCTGCCGATCTTCGCCTCGGCCATCGTCGGCGGCCTGGGCAGCCCCCTTGGCGCCATCGCGGGCGGCTTTGTCATCGCCTTCTCCGAGGTCGCCGTCACCTATGCGTGGAAAAAGGTACTGGGTTACGCGCTGCCCGAAAGCCTCGCCCCGGACAGCCTGCTTCAACTGATGGCGACCGAGTACAAGTTCGCCGTCAGCTTCGTGATCCTCGTCGTGGTGCTGCTGTTCAAGCCAACCGGCCTCTTCAAGGGGAAATCCGTATGAACCCGACCGTCCGTACATTCGTCCTTTTTGGCTTCGTCGGCCTCTTGATCATTGGCACCGGGATCATCCAGGGCTGGGACCTGGCCCTTGTGATCCTCAACATGGGGCTGGTCAGCGCGATCATGTCGCTGGGCGTGAACCTGCAATGGGGCATCGCGGGGCTGTTCAACGTGGGCGTCATGGGCTTCGTCGCGCTCGGGGGTCTTGCGGTGGTGCTGACCTCGGTCGCCCCGGTCCCCGACGCCTGGTCGGCGGGCGGATTGCGCGCCATCGGGGCGCTGGTTCTGGGCGCGGCGGTGATGACCGCGACCGTGATGGCGTGGAAACGCACCCGCAACAAATGGCTGGTCATCGCCATCCTGATCGTGGGTTTCGTCCTCTACCGCATGGTTCGCGACCCGGCGGTCAACGCCATCGAGGCGGTCGACCCGGCGGGCACGGGCTTCCTCGGCGGTCTCGGACTGCCTGTCGTGTTCTCGTGGTTCGTGGGCGGCCTTCTGGCGGCAGGCGCGGCCTGGATCATCGGCAAGACGGCCCTCGGCCTGCGCTCCGACTATCTCGCCATCGCGACGCTGGGCATTTCGGAAATCATCATCGCCATCCTGAAGAACGAGGAATGGCTGTCGCGCGGGGTCAAGAACGTCAACGGCCTGCCCCGCCCGGTCCCGCGCGAGATCGACCTGCAGACCGATCCCGGCTTCATCGAAAAGGCCGCCAGCTTCGGGCTTGATCCGGTCTCGGCCTCGACGCTCTACGTCAAGATCAGCTACGGGCTGATGTTCGCCGCGGTGCTGATCGTGCTCCTGGTGCTGGCGCAACTGGCGCTCAACAGCCCCTGGGGCCGGATGATGCGGGCAATCCGCGACAACGAGGTTTCGGCCCGCGCCATGGGCAAGGACGTGACCTTCCGCCACCTGCAGGTCTTCGTGCTGGGATCGGCGATCTGCGGCATCGCGGGCGCCATGATGACGACGCTGGACGGCCTCCTGATCCCCACCTCCTACCAGCCGCTGCGCTATACCTTCCTGATCTGGGTCATGGTGATCGTCGGCGGCTCTGGCAACAACCTCGGCGCGGTGCTGGGCGGTTTCCTGATCTGGTTCCTCTGGGTGCAGGTCGAGGTGCTGGGACCCAGCTTCATGACCGCGCTGACGCAGCCCCTGCCCGATGGCTCGTTCCTCAAGGAGCACCTGCGCGACAGCGTCCAGCACATGCGGCTTCTGACCATGGGGGTGATCCTGCTGGTTGTGCTGCGCTTCAGCCCGCGCGGCCTGCTGCCGGAACGCTGACACAGCGGGCCTGAAGCCGCATATCGGATCCGGGCATCGCCGCACCCTCGTGCCGGGAACCCAGGACCGCAGGCCTGTCCGCCCGGGCCTGCCTGCAATTCATCCGTGCCAGGACGGAAAACCGGCAGCCAGGCGACACAGGGCGCCCCCACCCCCATGGGGCGCCCGTCCGCTATCCGCCGCGCACCGCCCGACACGCTTCGTTCCGGAGCCATCCCTCGCCTGCCTCCCGACAGCCGCAGACGCCGCAGCGGGTCAGGCGGAATTGCCGAGGGGCCCCGGAACGGGGAGACGGCCATTCCGCTTGATGCGCGAAGGCGGCTACGGCAGGCCGGGCAAAGGGGAGGGATGGCACAGGAACGAAGGGCTTCGTTCTGGTGAATTCGGAAGCCGGGCGCGGTTTCGGCCCGCGCCAACACCGGACCGGACATGACACGCCGCCGCGCACCTCAAAAGAGCGTGCGGAAGCACTCCGCTGGATCACGCCCCCTCAGAGGACATGCGCCGACAGGTTCTGGAACATCCCCCAGAGCGCGGTCACGAAAATCGAAACCATTCCGATGCACTGCGTCAGCATCCGGTGGATGCGCAGCCGCCGCCAAAGCGCCTCGCCCTCGCTCTCGCCGCCCTGGATGCGCCGCGCCGAGGCGATGCTCAGAAGGCCCACGAAGGCCATCGGGAAGGCAAGCAGGAACAGCGCCTGCGCCAGCTCGATCCGGTACCAGAACCCCAGCAACCCAAGCGCCACCAGGATGGCCGGCACGATGGCCGCCAGCCACAGGCCGGATTCCTCTGCGATGAACAGCACCCGGTTGCAGTTGATCCGCGCGAGGTCTTCCAGATCGCGCGCCGCCTGACCGCCCGTCCGGCGCGCGCGGGCGACCATGTCGAAGGGCACGCCCAACACCCAATGGCTGGTCGAGGACCAGAAGACCGCCAGTGCGATCCAGAACCACAGGTTCGAGAAGGATCGCATGTCGATCACTTCGAAAATGGTACTGTACCAATTCACGTGCCCGGGCCCCTGTTATTTTCCGGATTTCTAGCCTGCACTTGCGCGATTGCATAGGGGCCACGCGCCAGCACGTGCCGACCGTCGATAAACCCGCAATCAGTTTGATTGATTTTGGAACCAAACCGCCCCCCATGCGTGGACCGGGTGCCGGGCCGTTTCCGGACCGGCGACACAATCAAAACCGAAGGAGACCGCAATGCCGCTGGAATACGCGCAGGCCGACGTGTGCGCCGATGCGTACCCCACCCGCACCCCTGAACCCGAACGCTGGATGGAACGCACCGACCCGGTGCTCTGGCCCTCCGACCGCAGCACCGCGCCGCTGACCCAGGCCCAGGCCCAGGCCTTCGACCGCGACGGCTATCTGGTGCTGCATGACCTGTTTTCCGCCGAAGAGCTGCGCGCCCTGATCGACAGCGCCACGGCGCTGCGCGAGGATCTCGCCGGCAGCGATGCCCGGGGCGTCGTCTGCGAGGCAGGCACCGACGCCGTGCGCACCGTCTTCGAGCTGGAACGCCAGAACGCCCTGATGGATCGCCTGTCCCGCGACCGCCGCCTTGCCGGTGCGGCGCGCGCCCTGCTGGGCGACGAGGTTTACATCCACCAGTCGCGCCTGAACTACAAACCGGGCTTTACCGGCAAGGAGTTCTACTGGCATTCGGACTTCGAGACATGGCACGCCGAAGACGGCATGCCCCGGATGCGCGCCGTGTCGGCCTCGCTGCTGCTGACCGACAACCGCGCGCACAACGGCGCGCTGATGCTGATGCCCGGCTCGCACCGGACCTTCATCGCCTGCCAGGGTGAAACGCCCGAGGACAACCACGAATCCTCTCTCGTCAGGCAGGACATCGGCACCCCCTCGCAGGAGTCGCTGCGCGACATGGCAGAGATCCACGGCATCGCCGATGCCGAAGGCCCGGCGGGCACGCTGATCCTCTTCGACTGCAACACCCTGCACGGGTCGAACGGCAATATCACGCCCGCGCCGCGGTCGAATGCCTTCTTCGTCTACAACGCGGTGTCAAACGCCTGTGTCGCACCATTCTCCGCCCCCGCGCCGCGCCCTGCTTTCCTTGGCCAACAGGGCACACCGCAACCGCTGGAGATTCGCGACGGCCCGCTCTTGCAAGAGACCTGACGGGGCGGCCTCTGGACTATCGGGGGCAAGGAAGGCATGTCTGATGCGCAATCCAAGGAGAGCGCCGATGCGACCGACCCAAGCCCCCTTCCCCGCCACCCGCCTGCGCCGCACCCGCCGCACCCCGGCCCTGCGCGCGCTGGTGGCGGAAACCACGCTGACGCCCGGCGATTTCATCTGGCCGGTCTTCGTGCGCGACGGCGAGGGCGTGTCGGAACCGATCCACTCGATGCCCGGTGTCAACCGCCTGTCGGTCGACAAGGTGGTCGAGGCGGCGCGCGAGGCCCATGCCCTTGGCATCCCGGCGATCTGCCTCTTTCCCTATACCGACCCGGCGCTGAAGACCGAGGACTGCGCCGAGGCCTGGAACCCTGAGAACCTGTCGAACAAGGCCACCCGCGCCATCAAGGCGGCAGTGCCCGAGCTTGCCGTGATGACCGATGTGGCGCTCGATCCCTACAATATCACCGGCCACGACGGCTATCTCGAAGACGGCCAGATCGTGAACGACCGCACCGTCGAGGCGCTGGTCAAGCAGGCGCTGAGCCAGGCCGATGCGGGCGCCGACATCATCGGGCCCTCTGACATGATGGACGGGCGCATCGGCGCGATCCGGTCGGAACTGGAATCCCGGGGCCACGAAAACGTCCTGCTGCTGAGCTATGCGGCGAAATTCGCATCGGCCTTCTACGGCCCCTTCCGCGACGCCCTAGGCGCCTCCGGCGCGCTGAAGGGCGACAAGAAAAGCTATCAGCAGGACCCCGGCAATGCCAATGAGGCGATGCGCCTGATTGAACGCGATCTGTCCGAGGGCGCCGACATGGTCATGGTGAAACCCGGGATGCCCTATCTCGACATCTGCCGCCGCGCCAAGACAGAGTTCGGCGCGCCGACCTTCGCCTACCAGGTGTCCGGCGAATACGCGATGCTGGCGGGCGCCGGTGAACGTGGCTGGATCGATGGCGAAAAGGCCATGATGGAAAGCCTGACCGCCTTCAAGCGCGCGGGCTGCGACGGCGTGCTGACCTATTTCGCCCCCGCCGCGGCGCGCCTGCTGAACGGCTGAGGCGGGATCGCCCCGCGCCACGGGACGGCACCCCGGCCCAACGCGCCGGGGCGCCCCCATGCAGACCGAATCCCTGCGCGGGCTTTCGGCGGGCGTCCGGCCTCGGCGGCGGCAGGCGCACCTCCTGTCAAGCCCCATGGCCTCCCATCCTTAGCGGTTCGCTGCCGATCCTCCACAATCGGCGGTGACAAGCCTTGTCCACAGGCGTAAGATCGCCACCAACCGGCGGCACAGCCGGAACCAGAGGCATCGGCAAGGACGAGCGGACAATGACATTCAACAGACGAACTGTGGCCATGGGCCTTGGCGCCACGCTGCTGACGGGCGCCTGCGTGAACGGCATCGGCGGATCGGGCGCGGCAAAGATCGACGCGCGCGTGGATTCGACGCTGTCGCAGATGTACAGCAACTACCCCGGCACCCGCGATCTGGGCGCCAAGGCGGCGGGCCTTCTGGTCATGCCGCTGGTGACCGAGGCCGGGCTGGGGCTGGGCGGCGCCTATGGCAGCGGCGCATTGCGGGTCGGCGGTGCGACGGTCGACTACTACTCGATGGTCAAGGCCAGCGGCGGCCTGCAGATCGGCGCGCAGCAATACGCGCATGTCCTGTTCTTCATGACGCAGGACGCGCTGGAAACCTTCCGCCGCTCGGGCGGCTACGCGGCGGGCGCGAACATCCTTTACGCGACCCCGGAAAAGGGCGGCACCCTCTCGGCCGAGACCACGACCTCGCTGGCTCCGGTGATCGCGGTGATCTTCGGACAAAGCGGCCTGCGCGTCGGTGCGACCCTCGAAGGCGTGAAATACACCCGCATCATTCCCTAAGGGCGGTCGGGCGCCCCGGCCCATCGCTTCGGCCCCGAAGGCCCATGGAACGCCCCCGGACATCCCGGGGGCGTTTTCGCGTGCATCCCGCAAAGGCTTTGCGGCGCGCATTTGCCCCTTGAGCGGTGCATCTTGTGAAGAAAACACCCGCGACCGCGAGAAATTGTGATCGATCCGTGCCAAGGGCGGGAACAGGATCGGCCATGATGCATTGACCTTCCGACGAGGGAGACCCACATGCACAGCCACGACGCGCCGTCCTGCCAGCACAATCGCACCTCTGCCGCGAAGGCCCCCAGGGCCAAACGCCTTCAACAGGTGGCGCGCAGGCTGTTGGCCAACGCCACGGACCGCCTGTCGCGCTCTGGCTGGAAGGCGCGCGCCGCGCTGGCCGCGACCTCTGTCCTCGTCCTGAGCGCCGCCGCAGGCACCGTGGCGGTCGCCTCGCTGGACGACCTCGACGATCTCGAAGCGCTGCGCGCGCAACCGATCCGGATGGAGGACAGCGGCGGCGCGCCGCTGTTCACCGGCGGCCAGCGCCACGCCGATCACGCCCCCCTCGACCGCATCCCGGACCATCTCGAACAAGCGGTCATCGCCATCGAGGACCAGCGCTTTCACAGCCACGGCGGGCTCGACTTCCGCTCGATCTCGCGCGCCCTGTGGGCCAATGCCGCGGCGGGCCGGATCGTGCAGGGCGGCAGCACCATCAGCCAGCAGTTGGTCAAGATCACCTACCTCGCCCCCGAACGCACCTACAGCCGCAAGCTGCACGAGGCGCTTCTGACCCGCGAGATGGAGGCCAGTCACAGCAAGGACGAGATCCTCGAGATGTATCTCAACCGGATCTATCTGGGCAGCGGTGCCTATGGCGTGCAAAGCGCCGCGCGGATCTACTTCGGCAAATCCGTCGAAGCGCTGACGCTGGCGGAAAGCGCCATCCTCGCCGCCGGGATCAAGGCGCCTTCGGTCCTGAACCTGCGCAGCGATGCCGAGGCCGTGCGCAGCCGCGCGCAGCTGGTGATCCGGTTGATGCACCGGGCGGGCATGATCGACGAGGCGCAGGCCAATGCAGCGCAGGCCGAGCTGATGGTCCTGCGCCCCGCGAACGGCGAAAAGCCCTACGGCGGCTGGTTCGCCGACGTGGTCATGGCACAGGCCGACGCACTGGCCCAACGCTTCACCGATCCGCAGGCGCTGCGCACCACGCTGGACCCACAGTTGCAGCGTATGGCCGAAAACGCCGTACAGTCGCATCTTGCGGGCCTGCCGACCGAAGGCGCCCTCGTCGCGCTGCGCCCCGATGGCGGGGTCGTCGCATTGGTGGGCGGCAAGGATTACGACGCCAGCCAGTTCAACCGAGCGACACAGGCGCAGCGCCAGCCCGGGTCGACCTTCAAGACCTTCGCCTATCTCACCGCCCTCGCCGAAGGATACACGCCCGGCAGCCGCATTCCGGACCGTCCGGTCGATATCGACGGCTACGCGCCCGAGAATTTCGACGGTCGCTTCCACGGCGACATCACACTGGCGGAGGCCTTTGCCCGGTCTCTGAACGCCGCGACCGTGCACATGGCCATGGATATCGGTATCGACAAGGTGGCCGAGACGGCGCGCTTGCTGGGTGTGAACGAAGAACTGTCTGAGACACCCTCTCTGGCGCTTGGGGCCTCCGGCCTCTCGCTTCTCGATCTGACCGAGGCCTATGGTGCCATCGCCACGGGCCGCGCGCCCTTCAAGGCGCATTTCGTCGAGGGCATCACCGCCGGGGCCGACCAAGTGTACTATCCCTTCGACTGGGACCTGCCGCAACCCTCGGGCCGCGCCGCGGAACTGCTGTCGCACCGGGACGCCATGGCCGCCATGCTGCGGGGCGTCGTCACCGACGGCACCGGCAGTGCCGTGGCCGAGGTGCCGGGTGCCGTGGGCAAGACCGGCACCAGCCAGAACTTCCGCGATGCCCTGTTCGTGGGCTGGACCGAAGAGCTGATCGTCGGCGTCTGGGTCGGCAATGACGACAACAGCCCGATGGACGAGGTCACGGGCGGCGCCCTGCCCGCGCAGATCTGGGCCTCGTTCCAGCTTGCGGCTTTGCAGGCGGCCCAAACGCCCGACACTGGCCTGGTCGCCGGAGCCGCCGATTTGCCGGAGGATCTTGCCGACATCCGGCCCGCACGGCACGAGGCCGGGGATGGCGCAATGGCCTTCGCAGAGTCCGGACAGCACGACGCGCTTGGGGCCGCGCTCGCCCGGCTGGAGGACAACGGCGTTCTCAGCGAAGGCGACATCGAGCCCCTGCGCGCCGCCCTGCAAGAGCGCCTGCGCAACAGTGACAACGCCTCGCTGAGGGAGGTTGTCATCCAGTCGATCGCCCAGCCCGCCGCGCAGGGGCAATGCAACGTCCGCGCCTGCGACCGGGCTTTCCGGTCGTTCCGCGCCTCGGACTGCACCTATCAGCCCTACGGCGGTGGCCCACGACGGCTGTGCACCGAGGACCTGCTGCGCTGACACCCCGGCCCGGAATTCCCCTGCGCCCTTTCGGTCGATGACCCAAGGCTGCCCCGCTGTACTGCGGGGCGCCCGAGGTCCGCGTCTTTCTGTCAATGATAGGTGAATTCACCCACCACGTTCTGCCATTCGCCGGGAGAGATCATCCTGCGGTGGGTGAAGCGGATCGAGTGCAGCGGCCCCTCGATCTCTTCCTTCCAGAAGTCGATGAACTTGAACAGCCGCGGATGGTCCGGTGCTATGTCATAGTCCTGCCAGACGAAGGTATTGAGAACATGGGCATAATCCGGCATGCGATAGAAGAATTCCGCCGTGGTCAGCCCGTAGCCCTTCAGCATCATTTCCGTTTCCGACATCTGCATCTTGTACCCTCTTGCAACCTGTCGTATCAGGCTGCCGCGCGCCGGTTAACTTTTCAACAAAAACAATGTGTTAGCCACCAATGGCGCTGGCTGCCAACCTGGCCGCCCGGGCCGCCATTGCACCCCATATCCTGCATCTGATATAGTCTCGCCAACAAGATATGGCAGAACAACAAACAGGCCCACGACGTGAGCGATACGCCCGAACCCCCTGAAAACGAAGACGAAATTCGCAAGCCCCCCGCAGGGCCACAGATCTCGATCGAAGACGAGATGAAGTCGAGCTATCTCGACTACGCGATGAGCGTCATCGTCAGCCGGGCGATTCCCGATCTGCGCGACGGCCTGAAACCCGTGCACCGGCGCATCCTTTATACGCTGTGGGAGAACGGCCAGACCCGGTCCAAGCCCTACCGCAAATGCGCCACCGCCGTCGGTGACGTCATGGGCCGCTATCACCCGCATGGCGACTCCGCCGTCTACGACGCGCTGGTCCGAATGGCTCAGGATTTCTCGATGTCGCTGCCGCTGATCGACGGTCAGGGCAACTTCGGTTCTATGGACGGCGATCCGCCCGCCGCTTACCGGTACACCGAAAGCCGCCTTCAGAAGGTGGCCGAAAGCCTGCTGGAAGACATCGACAAGGAAACCGTGGATTTCGTTCCGAACTACGCGAACGAACGCATGGAACCCACTGTTCTGCCTGCCAGATACCCCAACGTGCTGGTCAATGGCTCCGAGGGCATCGCGGTCGGCATGGCGACCCGCATCCCGCCGCATAACCTTGGCGAGGTGATCGACGCGACACTGGCGCTGATGGAAAACCCCGACCTGTCCTCCGAGGCGCTGATCGAATACATCCCGGCGCCGGACTTCCCCACCGGGGGCGTGATCCTTGGCCGCTCTGGCGCCTTCAAGGCCTACACGCAGGGCCGTGGCAGCGTCATCATTCGCGCCAAGACCCGCATCGAAGAGATCCGCAAGGACCGTTACGCAATCGTCATCGACGAGATCCCCTACCAGGTGAACAAGGCGACGATGATCGAGCGCATCGCCGAGGCGGCGCGCGACAAGAAGATCGAGGGCATCGCGCACGTGCAGGACGAATCCGACCGCGAGGGCGTGCGGGTCGTCGTGGAACTGAAGCGCGACGCCACCGCCGAGGTGGTGCTGAACCAGCTGTTCCGCTTCACGCCCATGCAGACCTCCTTCGGCTGCAACATGCTGGCACTGAACGGCGGCAAGCCGGAACAGCTGACCCTGCGCGCCTTCCTGACCGCCTTCCTCGACTTCCGCGAGGACGTCATCGCCCGGCGCACCGCCTACCTGCTGCGCAAGGCGCGCGAGCGGGCGCATATCCTCTGCGGTCTGGCCGTGGCGGTCAGCAATGTCGATGAGGTGGTCCGAACCATCCGCGCCTCGGTCGATGCCGCCGAGGCGCGGGAAAAGCTGATGACCCGGCGCTGGCCCGCCGAGGAAATCCTGCCCTATATCGCGCTGATCGACGATCCGACCCACAAGGCCAACGACGACGGCACCTACAACCTGTCGGAAACGCAGGCCCGCGCGATCCTCGAACTGCGTCTGCAACGCCTGACGCAACTGGGCGTCAAGGAAGTCACCGACGAGCTCGAAGAGCTGGCGGCCAAGATCAAGGACTACCTCGACATCCTGTCCTCGCGCGACCGGATCATGGAGATCATCCGCAACGAGATGGTCGCCGTGCGCGACGAATTCGCCGTCCCCCGCCGGACCGAGATCGTCGACTGGGCCGGCGACATGGACGACGAGGATCTGATCGAGAGCGCGGATATGGTCGTCACCGTCACCGCGGGCGGCTATATCAAGCGCACCGCGCTGGCCGACTTCCGCGCGCAGAAGCGCGGCGGCAAGGGCCTGTCCGGTGGCGGCCTGAAAGAGGACGACGCGGTCACCACGCTGTTTGTCGCCAACACCCACACGCAGCTGCTGTTCTTCACCACCGACGGCATGGTCTACAAGCTGAAGACATGGCGCCTGCCGCTGGGTGGACGCACCTCCAAGGGCAAGGCCATCGTCAACATCCTGCCGATCCCGACCGGCGTTTCGATCGCGGCCATCATGCCGGTGGACCGGGACGAGAGCGATTGGGACGATCTTCAGATCGTCTTTGCCACCTCCAAGGGCTCTGTCCGCCGCAACCGGCTGTCGGATTTCACCAACGTCATGCGCAACGGCAAGATCGCGATGAAGTTCGAGGGCGAGGACGAGAACACCCGCCTGATCAACGCGCGCATCTGTTCCGAGGATGACGACGTGATGCTGGTGACGAATTCCGGCCGCGCGATCCGCTTCCCGGTGCCCGAGGTGCGGGTCTTCAACTCGCGCAACTCGACCGGGGTGCGGGGCATCCGCCTGACCAATGGCGACGAGGTCGTGTCCATGTCGGTGATCCGCCACTTCGAGGCGGACACGGACGAGCGCGCGTCCTACCTGAAGATGCGCCGCCTGATGGCGGGCGTGACAGAGGACGAGCCCGCCGACGAAGAGGGCAATGCCGACGCGCCCCTGCCGCAGGAACGCTATGCCGAGATGTCGGCGGTCGAGAACCTGATCCTGACGATCACCGCCAAGGGCCTTGGCAAGCTGTCCTCCTCGCACGACTACCCGGTGCGCGGACGCGGCGGTCAGGGCGTCACCGCCTGGGAAAAAAGCATGCGCGGCGGCGATATCGTCGCCTCCTTCCCGGTGGAACAGGGCGACCAGATCATGCTGGCGACTTCGAAGGGACAGTCGATCCGGGTGCCGGTGGACGGCATTTCCTTCCGCTCGCGCAGCGCGGGCGGCGTGAAGGTGTTCAACACCGGCGCCGGGGAGACCGTGGTCTCTGTCGCCTGGATCGCCGATCAGGGCGACGAGGACGGCGGAGAAGTCGAGGGTGAAAGCGCAGAATAATCTGCGCTTTCACGCACCAACCCTGTTTGGGCTGCGGGAATTCCCCGCAGTCAGCACAGTGATAAGTGTCCGGTCATCTTACCATTCCATCAAGGAACCGATGACATGACACTTCAGAACTCCGGGCTTCTGGTTGCCCGTATCCTCCTTGGCCTGCTGTTTCTCGTGGCGGGCTGGGGCAAGCTGGCCGATGTGCAGGGCTTTGCCGGTTACATGGCCTCGGGCGGCGTGCCCGCCTTCCTCGCATGGCCGGTGGTGCTGTTCGAGATCCTTGGCGGGCTGGCCCTGATCCTTGGCCTGCTGACCCGACCGGCCGCGCTGGCGCTTGGCCTGTTCTCGGTGGCGACGGCGGTGATGTTTCACTCTCCCGCAGACCCGGCACAGATGACCAATTTCCTGAAGAACATGGCGCTGGCGGGCGGCTACCTGGCAATCGCGATCACCGGCGCAGGCGCATGGTCGGTGGATCGACGCCTGGGCTGGGGCACAGCCGTTCCGGCCTGATCCCCGATCCCGCTACCTGTTTTCAGAGAACGCCAGAAATCGGGAAACCTATTCTAACGCATAGCGGACCGCGCGCCGAATTCGCGCTAGGCTGACCGGAACGAGACCGGTACTGCGTTCCATCACTCACGAACAGAACGACGCCCGGCGGGGGCAGGGTTTCGCACCCTGCCCCCTTTCGTTTGAAGATCCGCGTCACGGTCTGGGGCCGGGCGGTCCGTACGGCGCTACAGCCCGTAGAGGCCCGAGAACTTCTCTTCGAGATAGTCCAGCAGCGGCCCTTCCGAAGGCGTCTGACCCGCGGCGCGCTCGATCACCTCGCGCGGGCTGTAGAGCCCGCCGTGACGTTGCAGGTTCTCGCGCAGCCAGCCCGTTGCCGCCGAGGTGTCGCCGCGCGCCAGCCCCTCGTCGAGATCCTGCACCGCCTTGCGCAGCGCCGCATACAGACAGCCCGCATAGACATTGCCCAGCGAGTAGGTCGGGAAATAGCCGAACAGCCCCGCCGACCAGTGCACATCCTGCAGGACGCCATGGGCAGGCCGGTCAACGGCAAAGCCGAAGTCCGCCTCGAAGCGGTCGTTCCACGCGGTTTCAAGATCCTCCACGGCAAGATCGCCCGAGATCAGCGCGCGTTCCAGATCGAAGCGCAGAAGGACATGCAGGTTGTACTGCAACTCGTCCGCCTCGGTGCGGATATAGCCGTTCTGTACCCGGTTCACCGCTTTGTAGAAGGCATCCTCGTCCGCCACGCCGATGTCGCGCCCGAAGCTGTCGCAGACCTGCCCATAAAGCCATCCGCAAAAGGCACGGGAGCGGCCCAGCTGGTTCTCGAAGATGCGGCTCTGGCTTTCGTGAACGCCCATGGACACGCCCCCGCCCAGCGGGGTCAGCCGGTAGGCCGGGTCGATATTCTGCTCGTAGCTGGCGTGGCCGACCTCGTGGATCGTCGAGTAAAGGCAGTTGAAGGGGTCCAGTGGCACGGTGCGGGTGGTGATGCGCACGTCGTCGCCGCTGCCGGAACTGAAGGGGTGCACGGCCTTGTCCACCCGCCCGCGCTGCATATCGTAGCCGAAGGTCTTGGCCAGAAGGCGCGACAGTTTCATCTGCCCCTGTTCGTCGAAACTGCCGGTCAGGCCCGGCATCGGCGGCTTGGACAGAACCGCCTCGCGCAGGGCGACCAGCCGGGGACGCAGCGCGCCGAACATCTCGACAAGATCGGCGGCCTTCGCCCCCGGTTCGTAGTCGTCCAACAGCGCATCGTAGGTGTCGCCGCCATCCGCCAGAGCCTCGCCCTCGGCCCGGCGCAGGGCCACGACCTCTTTCAGGACCGGCGCGAAAGCGGCGAAATCGTCGTCGGCGCGGGCCTCGGCCCAGACCACATGCGCCCGGCTGACCAGCCGCGCGATGTCGGAGGCCAGCTTTTCCGGCACCCGGGCCGCGCGTTCATAGCTGCGGCGGATATGGCGGATCTGGGCTGCGGCCACCGGATCCTCGGGCTGGCCCACCTGCGCCAGCCAGTCGCCGATGCGCGGGTCGGTGCGGCGCTGGTGCAGCACCGCCTCCATCGCCGCGCGCTCGTCGCTGCGCTGGTCCGCCGCGCCGCGCGGCATCATCGTCTCCTGATCCCAGCTGAGCCGCCCGGCGATCTGCGCCAGCGCCTCTGTGTCACGCTGGAAGGCCATCAAGTTGTCGTATGCCGTCATGCCGTCTTTCGTCCCCTCACCGACTGTTCCACCGGATACCGCGCCGCGAAACGCGCCCGCAGGATCACCGCCCACAGCAGCACCGCGCCCAGCTGGTGCAGGATCGCGATATGCCACGGCGCCGCATAAACGACCGTGACGATACCCAGCACAACCTGCAGGAGCAATGCCGCAAGCACGGCGTTGAACCGGAACCGCGTGTCGGTGTTTGGAGAGCGGCGCCCGCGCAGCCAGACGACCACGCCGAAGATGGCCAGCAGGTAGCCCGCCATCCGGTGCATGAACTGCACAAGACCCGCATTCTCGAAGAAGTTCCGCCAGAGCGGTTCCAGCACCAGCATGTCCGACGGCCAGAGCCCGCCTTCCATCAGCGGCCAGCTGGGATAGTTGCGGCCCGCGTCGATGCCCGCCACCAGCGCGCCCAGCAGGATCTGCAGGAAGGCGAAGTGCAAGAGGCCCGTGGACATGCTGAAGAGCTTCGGCTCCGCCAGCCTGCGGGCCTGCATCAGCACCCGTTCCTCGCGGCCCAGTGAATAGACGTACCACGCGATGAAGCCGAGGATCACGAAGGCAAGGCCAAGATGCGTGGCCAGCCGGTAAGAGGCGACGCTGACACGGTCGCCCACCAGCCCCGAGGACACCATCCACCAGCCAATCGCCCCCTGCGCACCGCCGAGAACCCCCAGCAGAAGCAGGCGGGAATTCCAGCCCGTGGGGATCTTCTTCGTGGCGAGGAAGAACAGGAAGCCCGCCGCCCAGACAAGACCGATGACCCGGCCAAGCTGCCGGTGGCCCCATTCCCACCAGTAGATGAACTGGAACTCGGACAGGCTCATGCCCTGGTTCTGCAACTGGTATTGCGGCGACTGGCGGTACTTCTCCATCTCCGCGGCCCAGGCCTCGGCGCTCAGCGGCGGCAGGGCGCCGGTCACAGGCCGCCATTCGGTGATCGACAGGCCGGAATCCGTCAGCCGGGTCAGGCCGCCCACGGCAATCATGACCACGACCAGCGCGAACAGCACCCACAACCAGGCGCGGATGGCGCCCCGCGCCCCGCGCCGTCCGGCATCGATCATGCCGCCCGCCGGTGGCTGGGTCGGGCGCCCGCCCTCCCCGACTTCCTCGAAAAGCTTGCGATTTGTGGCCATCGGTCCCTCCGGTTTCGCGCCGACAGTAGTGCCGGTGACGCGGGGCTTCAAGCGAGGCGGGATGCCGCGCCGAGCACGCGCAACCCGGTTCGAAGCCGCGCGACAGAGGGTCAGGAATACCGCAGTCAGGCTTTCCGGACTTATGGGACAGGGGCGCGGGCGGTAAATTGAGGGCACCAGATACGCAGACCAGTGCCAAGACAGACAGTTCCCAGGATCACATCACCAAAGACTTTGTCCAAAGGATCTCATCCCATGAAAACCCTCATTGCTTCCGCCATCATCGCCGCCGCAACCCTGGGCGCCTCCGCCGCCTCCGCCACCCAGGCCTGGGTCGGCCACAGCGCCCTGAACGCCCGCTCGGGTCCCGGCACCCATTACCACGTTCTGGGCACCTTCAACCCCTGCACCCCGGTGCATGTGGTGGCCTACAAGCACGGCTGGGCCAAGGTCGCCTACAAGCACAACTATTACTGGGTGTCCGCCAAGTACCTGCAGGGCAAGAGCTGCTACAAGAAGAACACCTACAAGAAGCACGGCGGCTACGGCTACGGCTACTGACCGTCGCGGGAATGCGGCGCCCGATCCTCCCGGCCGCCGATCTCCTCATCCATCGCTTCCGGCGCGGCCTTGTCCCATAGGCCCCGCCGGGGTCCCGACCGGGTCCTTCCTCCCTGCCCGGTCCGGCTGCCTCGCGGACTGAGTCCTCACTCAGTCCGCTTTTTTTGTCGCCCGTCCGCGTTTCTTCAGCCCGCGCCGTCGCCCTCAGGTCGCACCGTCGTCGCTAGTCCGCGCCTTTGTCTTTCCAGCGCACGATCTGACGCATCATCCCGTGCAGCATCTGCACGTCGGCGCGGGTCAGCGGCATCCGCGACCACATGTTGCGCAGGTTGAGCTTCATAGCCGGGGCCTTGGTGGCAGGAAAGAAGAAGCCCGCCTCTTCCATCCGCTCCTCGTAGTGCCGCGCAAGATGGTCGACCTCGTGCTGGGCGGCGAACTCGGTGCCCGCCAGCGCCTCGACCACCGGCGCGGCCTCCTGCGTGGCGCGCTGCCACTCGTAGGCGCAAAGCAGCACGCATTGCGCAAGGTTCAGCGACGCAAAGGCCGGGTTCACCGGGACCGAGACGATGGCATTGGCCTGCGCCACGTCCTCGTTCTCCAGCCCCGCGCGCTCCGGCCCGAAGAGCACGGCCACCTTCTCGCCCGCCGCGATCCGGCGCGCGGTCTCGGCCATGGCCGCCTCGGGGGTGTAGACGGTCTTGGTCATGTCGCGCGGGCGCGCGGTCGTGGCCAGAACCCACGAGCAATCCGCCACCGCGCCGGCGATATCCTCCGACAGCTGCGCCTCGTCCAGAAGCCGCCCCGCGCCCGAGGACATGGCCACGGCGGAGGGATTGGGCCAGCCGTCGCGCGGCGCCACCAATCGCATCCGGTCGAGGCCGAAGTTCCACATGGCGCGGGCCGCCGCGCCGATGTTCTCGCCCATTTGCGGGCGCACCAGCACGAAGGCCGGTTGGGGGGTGCCGGTTGCCATGGAGTCCTCCGGGATCAGGGTCGCGCCTGCCTAGACAAGCGCAGGCCCGCGGGCAAGGCCCCGGGACAGGCCTGCACGCGACAAATCCCATGGTCAAAGGCGGTTGGAGCCGATATGAGACCCCCTGACCAGACGGGACCAGACGATGACCGACACCGCCGCCGAGCCGCAGCTCTACCTCGTGACACCGCCCGAGTTCGACCTCGGCAGCTTTCCCGCCCAGCTGGCCCGGGTGCTGGAGGGCGAAGAGATCGCCTGCCTGCGCCTGTCTCTGGCGACCCGCGACGAGGATCGCCTGACGCGCGCCGCCGACGCCGTGCGCGAGGTCGCCCATGCGGCAGAGGTCGCGCTGGTGATCGACACCCATGTGGTGCTGGCCGACCGGCTGGGGCTGGACGGGGTGCATCTGCTGGACGGCGCGCGCTCTGTCCGGGCGGCGCGCAAGGCGCTGGGGGCGGATGCCATCGTCGGCGCCTTCTGCGGGCAGTCGCGCCACGACGGCATGAACGCCGGAGAGGCCGGGGCGGACTATGTCTCTTTCGGTCCCGTTTCGGGCGTGCTGGGGGACGGCGCGCTGGCGGAACGCGCCCTGTTCGAATGGTGGTCCGAGATGATCGAGGTACCGGTGGTGGCCGAGGGCGGGCTGACCGCCGACGCGGTGGCCGAGCTGTCGCAGGTCACGGACTTCCTGTCGGTCGGCGAAGAGATCTGGCAGGCCGGGGATCCGCTGGCGGCGCTGCGCGGCCTTCTGGGCCGCGGCTGAGACGGGCCGCGAATTTCCACGGGAAATTCGGTCCGGAATTTTCGGAAAATTCCGGGGCGCTCAACCGGACCGATGGCCGTCGCGGACCTGTTGCTCCAGCCGTTGCGCAAGGCTCTTGCGGTCCGCCATCTCGGCCACGCGCAGCGTCGGGTGCCGCACGACCGACACGCGGCCCTGCCGCCCCTGCGCCAGCACCATCAGCAGCGACGGCCCGAAATCCATGTCCCCCCACCAGCCGTAGAACCGCGCGTCACGGCCTTCGGGGGCGTGGTAGCGCAGGCTCATGGCCTGCACCTGCAACCGGTCGCGCAGGGGGGCGGCGAGGAAGGCCGCGAAGAGCGTGGTCTTGAAGGGCAGGACCTGCATCCCGTCGGTCGAGGTGCCCTCGGGGAAGAACAGCAGCCGGTGCCCGGCGATCAGCCTGTCCTGAAACACCCGTGTCTGGGCCTGCGCCTCGCGGCGGTCGCGGTTGATGAAAACGGTCCCCGTGGCCCGCGCCAGCCAGCCGATGCCGGGCCAGCCCGCCACCTCGGCCTTCGATACGAAATAGACCGGCCCAAGGCTGTTCAGCACGAAAATATCCAACCAGGTCGTATGGTTGGCGACGATGGCGCCGGGGCCGACCATGCGCGGCCCGCTCCGCGCCACCCGAAGCCCGATGATCCGCAGCACCATCCGGCAGACCGCCACGGTCACATGCGGCGACAGCGGGCGGTGCAACCCGCAGAGCGGCCGCTCCAGCAGCCTCAGGCCCATCAGGACGATCATGCCCCCGGTCAGCACCAGCAGCATGGCGGGCGCACGCAGGGCGATCCGCAGCGCGCCCCCCAAGCCGCGCCGGGGCGCCGGTGGTGGCGCGCCGCCGTCCCACGTGGCGCTCATTCCGCGCTGCCCCGGGTGTAAAGCGCCCGTTGGCGGCCATCCATGCGGGCGGTGTCCATGACAAGGCAGACATCCGTGGTGTTGAAGGCGTGGTCGATGAAGGCGCCCTCGCCAACGCAGCCGCCCAGCCGCAGGTAGGCCTTAATCAGTGCCGGGATCTCGCGCATCGCCTGCCGCCGGTCGATGGCCGCTTCGGGCACGAGGTCCATGGACTGGAAGGCCCGCGCGCGCACCCGCAGATCCGAGGGGGCGAGGTGGCGGTGGTGCAGGAAGGACAGCGGTCCGGCAAGGCCCTCCACATCCGTCCCGTGAAAGCTGGCGGTGCCGAAGAGGACCTCGATCCCATGCGCCAGAACATAGTCCGCCAGCCCCTGCCACAACTGGAACATCGCCGTGCCGCCGCGATAATCGCGATGCAGGCAGGACCGGCCCAGTTCCAGCAGGCGCCGCCCGCTGCGCCTGAGCGCGGTCAGGTCGTATTCGTCCTCGGAATAGAACTGGCCGGCGGCCTTTGCCTGATCCTCGCGCAGCAGCCGGTAGACTCCGATCACCCGGTCGCCATCGAGCGCCAGAAGGTGGTCGAAGAAGGGATCGAAGCGATCCTTTTCCAGCCGCGCCACGTGGTCGACCAGCGGCCCGTCGCCGCCCAGTTCCTCGACGAAGACCTCGTAGCGCAACCGTTGTGCCGCCGCGATCTCTGCCGAGTCCCGCGCCAGCCGGACCGAGATCGCCTGCGTGCCCTCGCCCATGCCTTCGCTCCCTGTTGCGCCGCCGACCGCCTCGTAAAGAAGCGCGCGGGCCATATCAACCCTTGCCGCCAGAGCGCGCCGCCGCGCGATCTCCGACTTTCCCCTGTGTCGGCTTAACTATTTTTCAACCGGTGATACCATAGCTTAACCATCGTAGACCGGGACCAGCGTGACGCGGGCGCCATCGAGAACCACCTTGCCCTGCTCGCGGAAGTTCACGGTGATCCGGCCGCCGATGTTGGATTGCACCTGTCCCAGGCCCCAATCCGGTTGTCCCGGGTGCCGGACAAGCATGCCCGGTTCGAGTAAAGAATTGATGTCGTTCATGAAACTAACCTTTCAAGGCAAAGCAAACCATGTCCCTCAGCACCGCCCATCTTGCGACCCTCGTGGGGTCCCGCCTGTGTCACGACCTTATCAGCCCGATCGGCGCAATCCAGAACGGGCTGGAGCTTCTGGCGCTTTCCGGCGGCGATGCCTCGGGGCCGGAGATGGAGCTGATCCGCGAGAGCTGCGGCAATGCCACCGCCCGCATCCGCTTCTTCCGGGTCGCCTTCGGCAGCGCCGGGTCGACCCAGATGATGGGGCGGCGCGAGGTCCTGTCGATCTTCGAATCGCTTCTGAAGGACAGCCGGACCAGCGTCGACTGGCAGATCCAGGCCGATCTGCCCCGGGCCGAAGTGCAACTGGCCTTCCTTGCGTTCCTGTGCTGTGAAAGCGCCCTTCCGCAGGGCGGCAGCGTACGGTTCGACCGCGATGCCGCCGGGTGGTCGATCGGGGCCGAGGGACCGCGCCTGAAGGTCGAGCAGCCGCTGTGGGACCACCTGAACGGCGCCGCGCCGCTGGAAAAGCCCACCCCCGACCGGGTGCATTTCGTGCTGCTGGCCGTCCTCGCGGAGGACCGCGACCAGAAGCTTCTGGCAAGGCTCCGCGACGAGACCCTGTCGATCAAAATCGCCTGACGCGCCGGACCACGCGGGGCCCGGCACGCCTTGTGGCGTCAGCCGCGCACCGTGCCGTCGCCGGTCACGAGATACTTGAAGCTGGTCAGCTGTTCCGCGCCCACCGGGCCGCGCGCATGCATCTTGCCGGTGGCAATGCCGATCTCGGCGCCCATGCCGAACTCGCCGCCATCGGCGAACTGGGTCGAGGCGTTGCGCATCAGGATCGCCGAATCGAGCCGCTGGAAGAAGCGGTCGGCGGCGGCGTCATCCTCTGTCACGATGCAGTCGGTGTGGTTCGACCCGTAGCGGCGGATGTGCGCGATGGCCCCGTCGATGTCCTCGACGACCTTGGCCGCGATGATCATGTCGAGATACTCGCAGCCCCAGTCGTCGGCGGTCGCCTCCTGCGTGCCCTCGATGGCGCGCAGGGTTTCGTCGGCGCGCACTTCGACCCCGGCCTCGAGCAGTGCGCGGATCACGCCCTGCCCGATGGTGTCGACCACGTCGCGGTGGATCAGCAGGCATTCGGCGGCGCCGCAGATGCCGGTGCGCCGGGTTTTGGCGTTGCGGACCACCGCCAGCGCCTTGACCGGGTCGGCCTCCTTGTCGAGGTAGATGTGAACGATGCCTTCGAGATGGGCAAAGACCGGCACCCGCGCCTCGCGCTGGACCAGCCCGACAAGGCCCTTGCCGCCGCGCGGCACGATGACGTCGATACAATCGGTCATGGTCAGCATCTCGGAGACGGCGGCCCGGTCGCGCGTCGGCACCAGCTGGATCGCGTCCTCGGGCAGACCCGCCGCCTTCAGCCCTTTCACAAGGCAGGCGTGGATGGCGCCGGAGGAATGGAAGCTTTCCGACCCGCCGCGCAGGATCACCGCATTGCCCGCCTTCAGGCACAGGGCGCCGGCATCCGCCGTCACGTTGGGCCGCGACTCGTAGATCACGCCGACAACGCCCAGCGGGGTGCGCACGCGCTGGATGTGCAGGCCCGAGGGCCGGTCCCATTCCGAGGTCACGGCACCGACCGGATCGTCCTGCGCCGCCACCGCGCGCAAGCTGTCGCAGATGCCCCTGATGCGGTCCTCGGTCAGGACCAGCCGGTCCATCATGGCATCGGTCAGGCCCTTTTCGCGGCCGAAGTCGAGATCCTTGGCATTGGCCGCGACGATCTCGGCGCGGCGCGCCCAGACCGCATCGGCGGCGGCCTCCAGCGCCTTTTTCTTGGCCTCGGATGGGGCAAAGGCGAGATCCGCTGCTGCCGCTTTGGCACGCGCGCCGATGTCATGCATCAGAGCGGGGATGTCGGTGAGATCCTTCATGGGTCTGGCCTTTTTTGGAGGGTGTGCAGTTCGAGTATTTTAACAGAGAAGAAGACAGGGGCGCAAAGGGCTTCGGTCAGAGCGCCATGTCGTCGCGGTGGATCAGCACCGCGCGGCCCGGGTAGCCGAGGATGGTCTCGATCTCGGCACTTTGGTGACCGGCGATGGCGCGGGCTTCGGCGGCGGTATAGCGCGTCAGCCCCTGCCCCAGCCCGGTGCCGTCCTGCGCTCGGATCGTGACCGGATCGCCACGGCCAAAGCGGCCTTCGACCTGCGTCAGCCCGGCGGGCAGCAGCGATTTGCCCGTGGCCAGCGCGCGGCTGGCGCCCGCGTCGATGACCAGCGTGCCCTGCGGCTTCATCGCGGCGATCCAGCGTTTGCGGGCAGCGTGCGGGTCAAGCTGGGGGGTGAAGAGCGTGGTGCGCTCGCCCTCCATGATCCGCCGCAGCGGGTGCGGCGCGGCGCCGTGGGCGATCAGCATGGCACAGCCCGAGGCGGTGGCGGTCTTGGCCGCCATGACCTTGGTCTTCATGCCGCCCTTGGACAGGCCGGAGCCTGCGTCGCCCGCCATGGCCTCGATCTCGGGCGTGATGCGGTCGATCAGCGGCAGGTGGCGCGCCGTCGGGTCGCTGGCCGGGTTGCCGGTATACAGCCCGTCGACATCCGAGAGCAGCACCAGCAGGTCCGATCCCGCGGTGACGGCGATCTGCGCCGCGAGGCGGTCGTTGTCGCCGTAGCGGATTTCATCGGTAGCCACCGTGTCGTTCTCGTTCACGATGGGCACGATGCCATGGGACAGCAGGGTCGCCAGCGTCGCGCGCGCGTTCAGGTAGCGGCGCCGGTCGGCGGTGTCCTCGAGCGTCAGAAGCAGCTGCGCGGCGGTCAGCCCGTGGGGCGCCAGCGCGTCCTCCCAAGCCCGGGCGAGGCGGATCTGACCCACCGCCGCCGCCGCCTGGCTTTGTTCCAGCGGCAGGTCGGGTTCGGTCAGGCCCAGCACCTGCCGCCCCAGCGCGATGGAGCCCGAGGACACGAGGATCACCTCGGCCCCGCGCGCCTTCAACGCGGCCACGTCCTCGGCGATGGCGGCCAGCCAGCCCGCGCGCAGCCCGCGCGTTTCACGGTCCACAAGCAGGGCGGAGCCGATCTTGACCGTGACGCAGCGGGCGTCGGTCAGGGTTGCCACGAGCCGTCCTCCTCCGCGTCGGGGTCGGCGGGGCGATCGGCGGCGCGGCGGGCCTGAACATGGGGCGCAAGGGCGCGCAGCACCTCTGTCACCCCCTCGTTGGTGGCGCCCGACATCAGCATGACGTCCCTGGCGCCCGCCGCTTCCAACTCGTCCTTGAGGAAGGCGCGCTCCTCGTCGTCCAGCGCGTCGATCTTGTTCAGCACCGTGACGCGGGGTTTGTCCGACAGGCCCGCGCCATAGGCGTCAAGCTCGTCGCAGATGGTCTGCCAGTCCTCGATCAGCGTGCCCGAGGTGCCGTCGATCAGGTGCAGCAGCACGGCAGAGCGTTCCACATGGCCAAGGAAGATGTCGCCCAGGCCGCGGCCTTCGTGCGCGCCCTCGATCAGGCCGGGGATGTCGGCCACGACAAACTCGCGCCCGTCCGCCGAGACGACGCCGAGGTTCGGGTGCAGCGTGGTAAAGGGATAATCGGCGATCTTGGGGCGAGCGTTGGAGGTCGCGGCAAGGAAGGTGGATTTTCCCGCGTTGGGCAGCCCCACCAGACCCACATCGGCGATCAGTTTCAGCCGCAGCCAGAGCGTGCGCTCGACCCCCTCTTGCCCCGGGTTGGCGCGGCGCGGCCCCTGGTTGGTTGAGGTCTTGAAGCGCAGGTTGCCCCAGCCGCCATTGCCGCCCTTGGCCAGAAGCACGCGGTCGCCCAGCGTGGCAAGGTCGGCCACCACGGTTTCCTCGTCCTCTTCGAGGATCTCGGTGCCCACGGGCACGCGCAGCACGATGTCGTCGCCATCCTTGCCGGTGCGGTTGCGGCCCATGCCGCCCTGCCCGTTCTGCGCGAACCAGTGCTGCTGATAGCGGAAGTCGATGAGCGTGTTCAGCCCGTCCACCGCCTCGACCCAGACAGAGCCTCCGGTGCCGCCGTCGCCGCCATCCGGGCCGCCGAATTCGATAAACTTCTCGCGCCGGAAAGAGATGCAGCCGTTGCCGCCCGAACCGGAGCGGATGTAGACCTTGCAGAGATCGAGGAATTTCATGGGTGGTGGCTTTCGTCAGGGCTGGCCCGCGCTTAACGGGTTTTGGTCAGGGGAACAAGCGAGGCCGCATCACGGCAGCGGCGCATCGGCGGGCAGATGGACCCGTTCGACCGGCACCGGACCGCCCCGGAAATGCGCATGGCGGCGCAGCGTTTCGGTCGGGCCGAGGAAACCCAGCTTGGCCAGCACCCGCGCGGAGCCTGCGTTTCCGGTGATCCAGCCGGAGTGGATCGTGGCCCGGTGGCGTGCGCGGTGATCGGTCAGCATGGCCCGCGCCGCCTCTGTCATCAGGCCGCAGCCCCAGGCATCGACGCGCAGCCAGTAGCCCAGTTCCCAGCCCTCGGACCGGTCATCGGCAAAGCTGTTCGCCGCCTCGATGGTGATCACGCCGCAGGACGCCCCGCCGGCATCGATGACGCGCGTGCCGGGGCTGGTGCCGAAGCGCGCGATGAAATCCCGGGCATGGGCCAGCCTGTAGGGGTGCGGCGGCGAGGTAAGCCATTGCTGCACCTCGGGCCGTGCGATTTCTGTCGCGATCCAGTCCGCGTCTCCGGCCCGAAGCGGCCGGAGGACCAGCCGCTTTGTCCGGAGCATGGGCGTATCCTCAGAGTTTGCGCAGGTAGGTCCAGGTTGGCACCTTGGCGGCGCGCGAGACGGAATAGGCTTCGGCATCGCCGATGTATTCGAAGCCGCAGTTCACCAGTACCCGGGCCGAGGCCGGGTTGTCCTGAAAGACACTGGCGAACATCGTGGCGTTCTTCATCGGGTTGGCCTCGACCAGCGCGCGCACCGCCTCGGAGGCGAGGCCGGTGTTCCAGAACGGCGGTGCGACCCAGTAGCCGACTTCGGACTGGTTGCCCTCCATCCGTTCCAGCGCGATCACGCCCATCAGCTCGGCCCCGCCGGACTTGGTGGCGTCCATGGCCCAGATATCCTCGACCCGTTCCGGCGCGATGGCGCGGGTGACATAGGCCTCGGTCGCGCCGGGCGGCAGCGGATGCGGGATAGAGGTGGTCATGGTCGCCACGCGTTTGTCGCCGGAGTAATGCTCCAGCAGGCCCATGTCGGACCGGCGCAGCGGGCGCAGGTCGAAACGCTCGGTTTCGACGGTCGGTTGATCTATGACGTTATGAAGGCCCATCTGCACTCTCCTCTCGTGCAATCGCCTGTAAAATCGGGCCCTGCGGACCCTGCGGATACAAGTCGTTTCTGTTCAGGATGTGACCGATCCGTGCCGATGAAACGGCAAAGGGGACCGGTCGTCTGACCGATCCCCCGAATGTCCTGCGACGTCGTCGGTCGGCTTACTCCGCGGCCTCGGCCACCGGCAGCACCGAAATGAAGGTGCGGCCCTTGAGGCCCTTGCGGAAGTTCACGGCGCCTTCGGCGGTTGCAAAGATCGTGTGATCCTTGCCCATGCCAACGCCTTCGCCCGGCCAGAACTTCGTGCCGCGCTGGCGCACGATGATGTTGCCCGGAATCGCAGCCTGGCCACCGTACAGCTTCACGCCAAGACGGCGTCCGGCGGAGTCGCGACCGTTGCGGGAGGAACCGCCTGCCTTTTTATGTGCCATGTGTCTCTCTCCTTACTATCGCGGCTTACGCCAGCGTCTTTGCCTGCTCGACCCACTCGGCCTTCACCTTGGTGCCCTCGAAGGTCTCGGGGTCCACCGCGGCGAGGTCGGCATAGGTGTTGATGCCGGCTTCGTTCAGCTTCTTGGCGGCGGCGGGGCCGACACCGGTGATCTGCGTCAGGTCGTCGCCCTCGGATGCGGGGGCGGCTGCCTTGGAGGGCTTTGCCTTCGCCGGAGCGGCGTCAGCGGCAGCCTTCGGCGCGGAACCCGCACCCACGGCGGCCTTCACGCCGGTCTTGTCGCCGCCTTCGGACAGGATCTCGGTGATCCGCAGAAGGGTCAGCTGCTGGCGGTGGCCCTTGGTGCGCTGCGAGCTGTGCTTGCGGCGGCGCTTCACGAAGTGGATGAGCTTGTCACCCTTGACCTGATCCACGACCTCGGCCTGAACGGCAGCACCTGCCACGAGCGGCGCACCGACGACGGGGCTGTCGCCACCGATCATCAGGATGTCGTTGAACTGGACGGTTTCCCCGGCATCGGCTGCCAGCTTTTCCACCCGGAGCGTATCGCCGGCTGCAACCTTGTACTGCTTGCCACCGGTTTTCATCACCGCGAACATGCGCGTCTTCCTTTTCTCTCCCGCGTTCTGCGGCCCCCGGGGTTCCGGGCGTTTCGGGCCGGGCTACCGGCCGCCTCGAACAGCGTGCCCCATCGGGGCATCGATTGACCAAAAACAAAAGGCGGGGCCGAAGCCCCGTCTTGTGTGTGCCGTTCTCTACCCGCAGGGCGCTTGCATTGTCAAGCCCTTCGCCCCGCCGGTCCGCCTAGAGATCCTGCCCCTGCATCTGCTGCGCTGCTACCAAGCCAAGCGCATAGGACAGGTCGTCGTACATGGCGTTGAAGGCCGAGAACAGGGCCCGGTTCAGCGCCCTGCCCTCCTCCGAGGCAGAGACCTCGATATAGGTGTCCAGCGTCTCGTCGTCGAGCGGGTCATAGGCCATCAGCAGGAAGGCGTGCAGCCATTCCTCGGTGTCGTAGCGGGTCTCTTCCTCCTGCGCCCAGACGTCGCTGATGATGTCGCCCTCGGACAGTTGCATCGCACCGCCGTCGACGAGGCCGCTGTAGAACTGGAACGAGGCGTTGAGCGCCCCCGCCACGTTCGCCTCCAGCAGGTCGTTGACCGCGATGAAGCGCCCCAGCTGGTCAAGCCGCGGGTCCTCGTCGACCTGCGCGGCACGGAACCCGTCGCGCGCAGCCTGCTCGACATCGTCGTCGATCAAGGCCCGGCGCGCCTCGAGTTCCAGCCCGACGATGCGCTGCCCGGTCTCGCCCTCGAAGAAGCTCAGCAGCGGGTCGAGATCGGTGCCCGCGATGGCCTCGGCAAAATCCTCGCGGACGGCGGCTTCCATCCGGGTGGTGTCGTAGACATCGTCCAGCATCCCGGTCCAGCGCGCCGAGGCGCTGCCGGCGAACATGTCGTGCCCCAGCTCGTCGCCGTATGCCATACCCTCTTCGCGCATGATTCCGATCATCTCGGGCAGCCGCAGGGCCTCGAACAGGTCGTCGACCGGTTCGGCCCCGGCGGGCATCGCCCAGAGGGCGGACAGTCCGAAGGACGCCAGTGCCCCCATCGCGAAGGGCCCGCCCTGCGTCCTGCCATTGTTCCGAAGCCTTGCCGACATATCCGTCATGCTCCTGCCTGTGCCTGCTGATATGCCGATGACCTAGAGCAGGCGGTGTCCGGCAACAAGCGCCCCTGTCGGTTTTGCGCAAGAGCACGCCCATCCCGGGCCGGTCGGCCCCGCTCCGGCAGGGGGCGCCCGGGGCTTCCGCAAACTTTCTTTGCGAATGCTGTTGCAAGCCGAATCCGAATTGGCTAAACGCCCCGCTACCAAGACCCCCGCGGAGAGGTGCCGGAGTGGTCGAACGGGGCGGTCTCGAAAACCGTTGTCCCTTCACGGGGACCCAGGGTTCGAATCCCTGTCTCTCCGCCACTTGCCTTTGATTCCATTGAGAAATCTGGCAAGTCGTCAAACCTAATACCGCTCTGCTGCTAGGCTCATGACACGTTGCGGATCATATCCAGAACAGGACGATTGCGGCGAGGAGGTTGGCAGAGAAGAAGGCCTGTGGACAGCGGTCGTATCGGGGTGGCGACATGCCCCCAATCCTTCAAGCGCCCGAACATGATCTCGATACGATTCCGCCGTTTGTGGAGGCGTTTGTCCACTGCCCGGCAGGACATTCCGCAGGGATGTCCCGAGAGGGGTATTTCACCGCCGTCTTGCGAGACTTTCGGCCCGGGATGCAGACCTTTATCCCCTTGTCTTTCAACGCTTCTCTGAACCAATCGGCATCATGGGCCCGGTCTCCCGGCAGCCACCCTGGCTTCGGCAGGCCGCCCAGCAGCGCCGTCGCGCCGGTGTGATCACTGACCTGGCCAGCGGGCATGAAGAACCCGATCGGCCGCCTTTCGGCATCGGCAACGGCGTGCAACTCGGTGTTCATGCTGCCTTTGGTGCGCCCGATCTGGCGCCCGCGCGCCCCTTTTTCACCCCAAGGCTTGATGTCGTGCGGTGCGCCTTGAGATCGGTCGCGTCGATCATGATCGTCTTGTGCTCGACGCTCTGGGCGGCCAGGCCGACCATGATCCGGGCGAAGACGCCTTTATCGCTCCATCGTTTCCAGCGGTTGTAGAGGGTCCTGGCCGGGCCGTATTCCTTCGGCGCATCACACCGGCGCAAGTCATTGCGATCGATGAAGATTGTGTTGCTAAGAGTGCGGCGATCACCGACACGGGGCTTGCCATGGCGCTTGGGAAAAGAACGGCTTCAGGCGCTCCATCCGGGCGTCCGTCAGCCAGCAGAGATTGATCATCGATCAGCTCTCCTTGCGGGGCCTGAATCACGCCAAACGCCTGAAATCGATGGGTCTGGAGCCTAGGGGTCACCGGGCAGACTTGAGGCGCATGCTGCGCACATCGGCGGTATGCAACGGCATACGATATTCCCGATCTGCGGTTTTTGCGCTATGGCAGGAGCGGGCCAAACCAAGCAGAGCAAGGGAGTCTTCATGACCCGCATCAAGGTGGACAACCCCATCGTCGAGATGGATGGCGACGAGATGACCCGCATCATGTGGGATTTCATCAAGCAGAAGCTGATCCTGCCCTATCTCGACATCGACCTGCTCTATTACGATCTCGGCATAGAAGAGCGGGACCGGACAGAGGACCAGATCACCATCGACGCCGCCGAGAAGACCAAAGAGGTCGGCGTCGCGGTTAAGTGCGCGACCATCACGCCGGACGAACAGCGGGTCGAGGAATTCGGCCTCAAGAAGATGTGGAAGTCGCCCAACGGCACGATCCGAAACATCCTCGGCGGCGTGGTCTTCCGCCAGCCGATCATCTGCCGCAACGTGCCGCGCTTGGTGCCGGGCTGGACCGCGCCCATCGTCGTCGGCCGCCACGCCTTCGGCGACCAGTACAAGGCCACCGATTTCCACTTCCCCTCGGCGGGCAAGCTGACGATGAAGTGGGAGGGCGCCAACGGCGAGGTGATCGAGCGCGAGGTCTACGATGCCCCCGACGCGGGCGTCTACATGGGCATGTACAATCAGGACGAGTCGATCCGCGACTTTGCCCGCGCCTCGCTGAACTACGGGCTGACCCTCGGCTGGCCGGTCTACCTGTCCACCAAGAACACCATCCTCAAGGCCTATGACGGGCGCTTCAAGGATCTCTTTCAGGAGGTCTTCGAGGCGGAGTTCGAAGCGCAGTTCAAGGAAAAGGGCATCTGGTACGAACACCGGCTGATCGACGACATGGTCGCCTGCGCGCTGAAGTGGAACGGCAAGTTCGTCTGGGCCTGCAAGAATTACGACGGCGACGTGCAGTCCGACACCGTGGCGCAGGGCTTCGGCAGCCTCGGCATGATGACCTCGCAGCTGATGACGCCCGACGGCAGGATAGTCGAGGCCGAGGCCGCCCACGGCACCGTCACCCGCCACTACCGCCAGCACCAGCGGGGCGAGTCCACCTCCACGAACTCGGTGGCCTCGATCTATGCATGGACCGGCGGGCTGAAGCATCGCGCCAAGCTGGACGAGAACGTGGCCCTGCGCGCCTTTGCCGAAACGCTGGAACGGGTGATCGTCGAGACGGTGGAATCGGGGCACATGACCAAGGATCTGGCGCTGCTGGTCGGCCCGGATCAGGGCTGGCTGACCACCATGGGCTTCCTCGAGAAGATCGACGAAAACCTGAACAAGGCGCTGAACGGCTAGGCAGGCACGCGCGGTGCCCGGGCGTCTTCTGTACCCCAGCGGTTTCAGGAGGGTCCGGGCGCCTGCGCCCTTGCGCCCCGGGCCGCTTGGCTGGATAGAGACGCCATGACGCTGCTCTCTACCCCACCCGCCGACCGCCACAGCCTCTGGGAAGATGCGCTGGGGCTTGCCGTGGGCTGCGTGATCATGGCGCTGTCGGTGCAGTTCCTACGCACCGAAGACCTCATCACCGGCCAGATCGCGGGCCTGTCGCTGCTTGGCTCTTACGTGTCCGGCTGGTCCTTCGGCGCGGTCTTCTTCGTGCTGAACCTGCCCTTCTACCTGCTGGCGCTGAAGCAGATGGGCCTGCGCTTCACGCTGAAGAGCTTTGCCGCGGTCACCATCATGTCGGCCATGGCGGACGCCCTGCCCTCTGTCCTGACGCTGGACCCGCTGCACCCGGCCATCGCCGCGAGTCTCTTCGGCGTGCTGGGGGGCATCGGGCTGATCGTGCTGTTCCGGCACGGGGCGACGCTGGGCGGCGTCGGCGTGGTGGCGCTGTGGTTGCAGGACACGCGCGGCATCCGCGCGGGCAACGTGCAGCTTGTCTTCGATCTGGGCGTCTTCACACTCGCGGCCTTCCTCTTTGACTGGCAAACGGTGCTCTGGTCACTTCTGGGCGCGGTGATCCTGAACGTCATGATCACCGTGAACCACCGCCGCGACCGCTATATCGCCCGGTCCTGAGGCCGCACCGCCAAGGCCCCGCCGCGTGACGCGGGCCGCTGCGCCCCTTGGCACGAAAAAGGGGCCCCCGGCGGGGACCCCGTAGTCTCGCTGACAAGGCTCGTGTGATTCACTGCCCGTGACGGTTGTCTGCCTGCGTCCTTGTCCGCGTCAGGGCCAGCGCACCGGCCCCGTGCGAGGATGGGCAAGGACAGGCCGTCCGCCCCCACCCTGTTCGTCGGGGGGCCGGTCCGGTCGGCCTCGGGCCGGACCCCCTGTTGCGCCACCTTCCGGCGCAAGTTCCACATGGGCGACGGTCAGGCCCGGTCGGGCCTGCGCCATGGGCATGGGCTTCGGCGCTTGGATCACCGCAGCCCATGCCCGATCCGGCCTCAGCTACAGCCCGAGGTGCCGCCGCAGGTGTTGCACTTCATGCAGGTGCCGTTGCGCACCAGCGTGTAGTTGCCGCACTCGCCGCAGGCCTCGCCCTCGTAGCCCTGCATCTTGGCCTTGGTCACGGCGCTCATGGCCATGGCCGACGCACCCGAACCACTGGACACCGAGACCGCTGCCGACGCCGTGGCGGGCACCAGCGTTTTCAGCACGCTGTCCGGGTCGGTGCCATTCTCGAAGGCCACCGCACCCTGAATGCCGCCCTGAAGCACCACCAGTTCCTGCGGCAGCCGCTTGCGCAGGTAGCCGGTCGAGCTGATCTGCTTCAGCACTTCCAACGAGCGGGTCGCGGCGCTTTCCGACAGTTCCTTGACGTTCGAAACGCCCTCTTCCTCGCCCCGGCCAAGATCGTCGAAGGACGCGCCTTCCGGTTTGACATGCGCGAGGTCGGTGCGGTCGAGATAGCTGACCGCCAGTTCGCGGAAGATGTAGTCGAGGATCGAGGTCGCGTTCTTGATCGAGTCGTTGCCCTGCACCATGCCCGCCGGTTCGAACTTGGTGAAGGTGAAGGCGTCGACGAACTCTTCCAGCGGCACGCCGTACTGAAGGCCCACCGACACCGCGATGGCGAAGTTGTTCATCATCGCGCGGAAGCCCGCGCCTTCCTTGTGCATGTCGATGAAGATCTCGCCAAGGCTGCCGTCCTGATATTCGCCGGTGCGCAGGTAGACCTTGTGACCACCGACAATCGCCTTCTGGGTGTAGCCCTTGCGGCGCTCGGGCATCTTGGTCCGCTCGGACTTGATGATCTCCTTCACGACGATCTTCTCGACGATCTTCTCCGCCAGCACCTGCGCCTTTTCCTGCGCATTGCCGGTTTCGAGGATCTCGGCGGCCTCTTCGTCGTCCTCGACCAGCGCGGCGGCCAGCGGCTGCGACAGCTTCGAGCCGTCACGATACAGCGCGTTGGCCTTCACACCCAGCGACCACGACAGTTCGTAGGCCTTCTGGCAGTCCTCGATAGAGGCCGAGTTCGCCATGTTGATGGTCTTGGAGATCGCGCCCGAGATGAAGCTCTGCGCGGCGGCCATCATGGTGATGTGGCTGTTGACCGACAGGTAGCGTTTGCCCTTCTTGCCGCAGGGGTTGGCGCAGTCGAAGACCGTCAGGTGATCCTCGCGCAGGAAGGGCGCGCCCTCCAGCGTCATGGTCCCGCAGACATGGTCGTTGGCCGCGTCGATTTCCGCCTTGGTGAAGCCCAGGTGGCGCAGCAGGTCGAAGGTCGGGTCGTTCAGCTTGGCCGCCGGGATGCCCAGCGTGTCCTTGCAGAAGGTCTCGCCCAGCGTCCACTGATTGAACACGAAGCGGATGTCGAAGGCGGTGGCCAGCGCGGCCTCGAGCTTTTCGATCTGCGCCGGGCCGAAGCCGTGGGCCATCAGGCGGGTGTGGTTGACGCCGGGCGCATTGCCCAGCGTCTGGTGACCGACGGCATAGGAGATGATCTCTTCGATCTGGGCGCTGCCATACCCCAGATTCTCCAGTGCCGCCGGAACCGAGCGGTTGATGATCTTGAAGTAGCCGCCGCCGGCGAGCTTCTTGAACTTCACCAGCGCGAAGTCGGGCTCGATGCCGGTGGTGTCACAGTCCATCACCAGACCGATGGTGCCGGTGGGCGCGATGACGGAGACCTGCGCGTTGCGGTAGCCGTGCTTCTCCCCCAGCGCCAGCGCCTCGTCCCATGCGCCGGTGGCAAGGTCGATCAGCGCGGGCACCGGGCAGTTGGCGTGGTCCAGCGCGACCGGCTTCACCGCGAGGCCCTCATAGCCCTCGGTCTTGCCATAGGCGGCGGTCCGATGGTTGCGGATGACCCGCAGCATGTCGGCGCGGTTCTTCTCGAACTTGGCGAAGGCACCGACCTCTCCGGCGATCTCGGCGGAGGTGGCGTAGGACACGCCCGTCATGATGGCGGTCAGCGCACCGCAAAGCGCGCGGCCCGCGTCGCTGTCATAGCCCAGACCCATGTTCATCAAGAGGCCGCCGATGTTGGCGTAGCCAAGGCCCAGCGTGCGGAAATCATAGCTGAGCTGCGCGATTTCCTTCGAGGGAAACTGCGCCATGGTCACCGAGATTTCCAGCGTCAGCGTCCACAGGCGGGTCGCATGCATGTAGCGCTCGGCGTCGAAGTGACCGTCCTTGAGGAAGGTCAGCAGGTTCATCGAGGCAAGGTTGCAGGCGGTGTCGTCGAGGAACATGTACTCGGAACAGGGGTTCGAGCCGCGGATCTCGCCGTCCTGCGGGCAGGTGTGCCATGCGTTCACGGTGTCGTGGAACTGGATGCCCGGATCGGCGCAGGCCCATGCGGCGTGGCCGATCTGCTCCCACAGCTCCTTGGCGTCGACGGTCTTGGCGACGGTGCCGTCGGTGCGGCGGATCAGCTCCCAAGGCTTGCCCTCGCGGACGGCCGTCAGGAAGGCGTCGGTGACGCGGATCGAGTTGTTGGAGTTCTGGCCCGAAACGGATGCGTAGGCCTCGGAGTCCCAATCGGTGTCATAGGTCGGGAATTCGATCGAGGCATAGCCCTGTCGTGCGTAGTCGAGCACGCGCTTGATGTAGGTCTCGGGGATCATGGCACCCTTGGCGGCGCGCACGGCCCCCTTCAGCGCCTCGTTGATCTTGGGATCATAGGCGCCCTCTTCGGAACCATCGAAAGAGCGGATCGCCTGGAAGATGCCGTTGAGCATCTTCTCGTGCATCTTGGAGCCCGCGACGATCGACGCGACCTTCTGCTCTTCCTTGACCTTCCAGTTGATGAATTCCTCGATATCCGGGTGGTCGGCATCGCAGATCACCATCTTGGCCGCGCGGCGCGTGGTGCCGCCCGATTTGATCGCGCCCGCCGCGCGGTCGCCGATCTTGAGGAACCCCATCAGGCCGGACGACTTGCCGCCGCCGGACAGGCTTTCGCCCTCGGCGCGGAGCGACGAGAAATTGGTGCCGGTGCCGGAGCCGTATTTGAAAAGGCGCGCCTCGCGGACCCAGAGATCCATGATGCCGCCGTCGCCGACGAGATCGTCGGCAACCGACTGGATGAAGCAGGCGTGCGGCTGCGGGTGCTCGTAGGCGGACTTGGACCGGGTCAGCTTGCCGGTCTGGAAGTCGACGTAGTAGTGGCCCTGACCGGGGCCGTCGATGCCATAGGCCCAATGCAGGCCGGTGTTGAACCACTGCGGGCTGTTGGGGGCTGCAACCTGCGAGGCCAGCATGTGGCGCATCTCGTCGTAATAGGCGCGGGCGTCGGCCTCGGTGGTGAAGTAGCCGCCCTTCCAGCCCCAGTAGGCCCAGGCGCCTGCGAGACGATCAAAGACCTGACGGGCCGAGGTCTCGCCAACGCGCGGCGTGTCCTTGGAGGCGGCGACAGAGCGCCAGAGGAACTCGGGCACATCCTTTTCGGGCACGCGCTTCAGCTCGGTCGGGACACCGGCCTTGCGGAAATACTTCTGGGCGATGACGTCGCTGGCGACCTGGCTCCAGCTTTTGGGCACTTCGAGGTTGTCGAGAGCGAAGACGGTCGAGCCGTCCGGGTTGCGGATTTCGGACCGCGTGGTGACGAAGGCGATGCCTGCATAAGCGTCCCGTCCGGCCTTCGTGTACTGTCTCTCGATTTTCATTGTGCTGCCCCTGAAGCGGTCTGTCGCTGATAGTCACCTGACGGTTTGGGGGTCCGCGCGGGGCAGAAAGACGATCGCATCGCGGAACTGCCCGTCCCCGTTGCTGGATATCGTGTCACTCTGTCCTTGGCGCCGCTCTTTGCCACAACATCTAGTGGCATCCCCAACCGGCCCGCACAACATGGCTAATCTGACCGCCAGAGGTCAACGAAGTTTTTTGGGAATTCTCCATATATTTTGTGTTGACCCTTTCCGGCCCCACAAGAGGCAGTGGCGGCACCCGATTCACTCACAGACTGTGGATGAGTTCCGGCCCCGCAAAGCCAGCGAAAAGCCTTATTGATCCCGAGGTTTATCCACAGCCCCTGTTTGAAGGCCGGTCCTCCGCCAGCGCATCCGCGCCAGAGGCAATTGCGGCAGTCGTGCACCACATATAGCGGGAATGACACAGGCAACCGACATATCTCCCCAGATAGGCGATTCGAAAAACCCTGCCTGCATTAGAGGCAAACGCCTGTTGCTGTCGCAAAGCCGGATGCAGCGATCCCACGTCAGAAAACTGTACACAGCGTCGGCCCGGCATGACGCAGGGGGTGTCCGGCGCCCTGCCCGCTATCGGGGCCGGGTCAGGCCGGTGCCGGTCGCCTGCCTGTCTCTGGACATGAAAACACCCCGGGCGCAGCGCGTCCGGGGTGCCTTAGAAAGCGACTGTGGCCCGGGGTCAGAACACCATGCCGATGGTGAAGGAAACCGAATTCTCCGAGCGCCCGTTGCCGAAGATCCGCTGCCCTTCCAGGCGGCCCTGCAACCCGTTGTTGAAGTCGAAGCCGACCATGGCCGAAGCCTTGCCGAACATATCGTCCCGCCCGTCAACGGCGGTCTGGAAGCTCGCGCCGCCCGCGGTCGTCTGGGTCACCGAGAAATCCTTCGCCATGGTGTCCTTCATCGCAGAGAGGTCGAAGTAACCGTACAGCATGCCGTTCGACTTCGCGGCCTCGTAGGCATAGCGCGTGCCGATCCCGACAATGTTGCTGTCGATGTCGAAGGCGTCGGTGGTCACGCCGTTGTTGTCTTCGCTGAAGCTGTCGAAGCTGGTGTTGCTGCGGGTGATCTCGCCGTAGAACCCAAGCGATCCCGGCATCTTGATGACTTCGGGGCCGAAGTTGTAGCCCAGCCGGATGCGCGCGCCGCGCTGATCCGCATCGGGGTTCGACGAGAAGGTGTTCATCACGCCGATCCGGGTCTGGTCGATCTCGATATTGCCGTGGAACAGATGCACGTCGCCGAAGAGGCCACTGGGATTGTACCCTGCCGCATAGACCGAGGCGAACTTGATCGTCCCGTCAAGAGAGCCGAGGTCGTCCTTGCGGTCGGCGTCGAAGCTCTCTTTGCCGAAGCTGGCGCCGATCAGCGAGCGTTCGAAGCCCGCGGCGCGGCCCATGCTGTACTCGGCGTTCAGTCCGAAGTAGCGCGCCGTGTAATCCAGCCCGGTGTTGTTGGTGGTCGTGTCGAATTCACCGCTTGCGCCAAGCCCGGTCAGCGAGAATTTCAGCCCGCCAAGGGCCATCAGCGCGTCGCCCTGGGTCGAGACGCTGGCCGCGCTGAGCGACGAGAAGGACAGCGCGTCGAACCGCGTCGTCGCCATGTCGAGGTGGTGGTTGGTCCCCATCAGGACAAGATCGCCCAGCGGCGAGATCGCATGACCGACGGGACCGCCGATCGGCGTGCCGCCGACCCCGGCAAAGCCGAAGATGAAGGTGTTGGGAACACCCAGCGTGGCACCGTCCGCGCTGCTGGGCTGGCCCAGCGAGTAGACCTCGGCACCCACGTCCGACAGCGCCATCAGGGCGTCGTCCTCGGATGCGGCGGCACCGTAGAAGATGGTGAAATCCGCCTCGTCGCCGGCTGCAACCGTCCCGAAGGAGAAGTCGAAGGCCGCGCCATGGTCCGCCGGGCCGCTGTCGGTGAAGTTGCCGTTCAGAACGGCGTCGCCGGCGAGGGTGCTCAGCGGCACGTTCGGGTTGCCCGAGACGAAGCCGTCGTCAGAGCTTCCGATCAGGCGCGAGGCGGGCCAGCCCTGAAGCGTGACGAATTCCGAAAATTCCGTGGGCGGCACGTCCCAGTCCATCGCGCGGCGATAAACCAGCTGGCCGATTTCGGCGGCACCCGCATTCAGCAGGGTCACGTCCACCTGGTACAGGTTGTCGGAGGCCGACGGAGAGAAGTCATGTTCGACATCCACGACAAAGGCGCCATCGGTCACCGTGACGGTGCTGATCGCCGAGTCGCCGCCCGAGGCAGCGTCGGTGCCGGTTCCAGAGGCGACGATCGTGCCCGTGCCGATGTTTTCGAAACCGAAGCTCTGCCCGGCCATGCCAAAGGCGCCGGAGGTCAGGTCGGCGATGCCCCAGCCTTCACAGGCGCAGCCCGGTGCCAGCGTCTCACCACTGGTCGGCAGGAAGGTCAGACCGATTCCGCCGGTGACGAGGTTGCCGCGCGGGTTGATGCCCAGCTGGACCGTGCCGTTGTCGATGATTTCCTGTGCTGCCGCGATGCCGGGGACGATTCCGCCCAGAGCCACCAAAAGAGCGATGCGGGATACTGGCTGCTTCATAAGAGAGCTCCCTCTTAAAATGGGTATCTTCGGCCGAGACGCTGAAAATGTGTTCGGCCACGCCTGAAAGATGCCCCTTGATATCCCGTCCGAAGGTTCCCCTGCGTAAGATTCTTAAGAAAGCGTAAACGGCCGCTGCGACCTGTCGCAAAAAGGTGACAATGTTGCGGCACGGGGCTGAGTGGAAGGTGCTGGAAATGGTCGGGGCGGCGAGATTCGAACTCACGACCTTCTGTACCCAAAACAGACGCGCTACCAGGCTGCGCTACGCCCCGACAGGCCCGGCGTTTACCGCCCGTGGGCCACGAAGGAAAGACCAAAAGCGCCCGGCCCTCTGCATCGGACTGGAATAGCCTGCCCGGCGCGCCCTGGACCGTCTGGGCGCGCGCTGAGCCGCATGACGGGCCGGGTGCCTTGTCCGCCGCGCGTCAGTTGCAGCGCCAGGCCGGGTCGGAAATGGCGGGGTGGCGCATCTGGCTGCCGGGCTTGATCCCCAGCATGTTCGCCATCCCGCCGTTGATTTCCAGCACGTACTGGATGTTGTCGCCGCCCGGGATCGGCGTCAGATCGCGCGGTTGCGCCATGGCGTGAACGCGCTGAACCACGCCATGCTGGTCGGCGAAGATCATGTCGAGCGGAATGAGCGTGTTCTTCATCCAGAAAGAGACCGGCCGCGCCGAGGGATAGACGAAGAGCATGCCGAAACTGGGCGGCATCGATTTGACGTGCATCAGCCCCTGCGCGCGCTTGGGACCGTCGTCCGCCACCTCCACCGAGAATCGCGCCTTGCCGAAGTCGCCCCGCAGCAGGATCGTGTCCTCGCGGCAGGCCGGCGCGGTCGGGTCGACCGGCGGGAAATCCCCGGCCAGAAGCGTGGCATCGCCTTCCGGCGCGTCCAGAACCTCGTCGCCGATCGGCGCGATGATCATGTCTTCCGCCGGGGCGGCGGCAGGGTCTTCGCCTTCCGGCGCAGAGGACGGCAGATCGGAGGCCGCAAGCGCATCGCCCGTGGACGGCGCATCGTCGGCGGCATCGCCAACCGCAGCCGGTTCCGTCGCCGCCAGATCGGCCGCTGCCGCGCCACTGTCCCCGGCGGCACTCTCTTCGGGATCGTCGGGCACTTCAGGCGCGGGGTCTGTCGCTTCGGCCGCCTGCCCGGCAGCCGGATCCTGCGCCTCGACGCCCGGGGCTTCGGCCGGTTCGGGTGGCACCGGAAGGCTCTCGGACCCGTTGTCGGCAGCGTAAAGCGCCGTTGCCAGACCCAGACAAAGAACCGAACTCAACGCGACAAGGCGGTTTCCCATGCGTGCACTTCCATCGCCATTCGCCCGCGCTTGCCGTCGACCACGCGGATTGCAAGGGCCTCGCCCGGTTGCAGATCCGCCAGACCCGAGCGGCGCAGGACCTCGATATGAATGAACACATCTTCCGGCTTTCCGAAGACATTTGCAAACCCGAAACCCTTGGCCTTGTCGAACCACTTCACCCGGGCGGGCTCCAGCGGTGCATTGGCCATGACCTCCGGGTCGATGTTTTCGAAATCCGCCAGCGGAACGCCCGCTTCGGGTTCGGGCGGTTCGATTTTCAGCACCTGCGTGGCCTGAACGCCGCGCTCCGTCTTCTGCACCGCGATCTCGATCCGCGCGCCGTCGGCGACAGAGCTCTGTCCGAAGTTCCGCAGGACATTGGCATGTAAAAGGATGTCCGGCCCGCCATCATCGGCGATCACGAATCCAAAGCCCTTGGAAGGGTCGAACCACTTCACCCTGCCGTATACCGGCGCCGCCTCGCTGCTGGTCGTCGTCAAATCCGAGTCCACTGTACCGACTTATCCCCATGCAAAGCTTGGAACAGAATGCTCCCCACGCGCAAGAGAGGTTTACCGTCTTTTTGTGTCAGAGGACATACCAAAGTCGCACCCACGCAATTGACGTGACATGAAAAGATCAAGCAACGTCAATCGATTGTCATGGACAAAGGCGCAATACACTCCAATCCGCCGTTATTGTTTCCCGGCTCCACCGGAAGCGGTCATGCAACCGAAAAGCCCCGTCTGCCCAAAATTCGATCTCTGTCGGGCGGATGCGGTAGCCGCCCCAGAACGGCGGGCGCGCGGGGTCGGTGCCTTCGCGGGCCGTCACCTTCGCCACCTCGGCCATCAGGGCGGTGCGCGACGACAGCGGCTGGCTCTGGACCGAGGCCCAGGCCCCGAGGCGGCTCTTGAGCGAACGCGAGGCGTAGTAGGCATCGGCCTGCGGGCCATCCTCACGCTCGACCGTGCCGCGCACGCGGATCTGGCGGCGCAGGGATTTCCAGTGCATCACGAAAGCCGCCTTGCCAGAGCCCTCGATTTCCCGGGCCTTCACCGATCCGTAGTTGGTGTAGAAGACAAAGGCGTCGGCCTCGATCTCTTTCAGCAGCACCATGCGGGCGTTGGGCAGGCCGTCGGCGTCCACGGTGGACAAGGCAATGGCATTGGGATCGTTGGCTTCGCTGCGCTCGGCCTCTTTCAGCCAGGCACGGGCGATGGCAAAGGGGTCGTCTCCGGCGAAAATGCCTGTTCTGTCGCTCATCTCGGGTCTCCTGCGCAGGCGGACGATGGGCCGCAGCGGGGCGGCGTGAATACCGCTTAACAGCAAAGCGGCCTTGAAGACCACGGGACCATCGCCTAAACGACGCAGAAATAAACCACAGGTGGAAGGGGTGGTCATGTCGAACGGCTTGATGACGGGGAAACGCGGCCTGATCATGGGGCTGGCAAACGACAAGTCGATCGCCTGGGGCATCGCCAAGGCGCTTGGCGACGCGGGGGCAGAACTGGCCTTCTCCTATCAGGGCGAGGCGCTGAAGAAGCGGGTCGATCCGCTGGCGGCGCAGCTGGGGTCCTCGATCGTGCTGCCCTGCGATGTCGGTGACGAGGGCAGCATCGACATGCTGTTCAACGCGCTCGGCGAAGAGTGGGACAATCTCGACTTCATCGTCCACGCCATCGGCTTTTCCGACAAGAACGAGCTGCGCGGCCGCTACGTCGACACCACGCGCGGCAACTTCCAGCTGACCATGGACATTTCCGTCTACTCCTTCACCGCCGTCATGCAGCGGGCCGAAAAGATGATGAACCGCGGCGGCAGCGCCCTGACGCTGACCTACTACGGCGCCGAACGCATCATGCCGCATTACAATGTCATGGGTGTGGCCAAGGCGGCGCTCGAGGCCTCGGTGCGCTATCTCGCCGAGGATCTGGGCAAGGACGGCATCCGGGTCAACGCCATTTCCGCCGGGCCGATCAAGACGCTGGCGGCCTCGGGCATCGGCGATTTCCGCTACATCATGAAGTGGAACGAGTACAACTCGCCGCTGCGCCGCAACGTGACGATCCAGGACGTCGGCAACTCGGCGCTCTACCTGCTGTCGGATCTGGGCAGCGGCGTGACCGGGGAAACCCACCACGTCGACGCCGGGTATCACGTCGTCGGGATGAAGGCCGTGGACGCCCCCGACATCACCAAGGGCTGAGCGCGCGGCGGCGCGCCCTCTTGCGGCGCGCCCGCCTTCCGGCCACTCTGCCGGAACGCGCCGGGCCAAAGGGGCTGCGCGCGGCGGAGCAAGTTTCATGACCCTGACCCATATGATCGCCTTCAACCTGACGCTGCTGGCCGCCATGGCCGCGCCCGGTCCAGCACTGCTCTATGCCCTGCGCCAGTCCATTGCCGGGGGCTTTCGCACCGGCGTGGTCACCGGCGCCGGGCTGGCCACCGTCGCGGCGCTCTGGACCGGCGCCGCGCTCCTGGGCCTGAACGCGGTTTTCGCGCTGGTGCCCTGGGCCTATCTCGCGCTGAAGATCACCGGCGCGCTCTACCTGATTTACGTGGCCTATACGCTCTGGCGCGACGCCCGCCTGCCGGTGGCCGACAGCGCCCGTCCCGGCGCGCGCGCCTTTCTCGGCGGCATGCTGGTGAACCTCGCCAACCCGAAAAGCATCCTTTTCGCCGCCTCGGTGCTGATCGTGATCTTCCCGCCGGACCTCGCGCCCGCCGAAAAGGCCCTGATCGTCGCCAATCACCTGGCAGTGGAACTGATCGTCTATACCGCTTTCGCGGCGCTGCTCTCGACTCCCGCCGCCCGGGCAGGTTATTTGCGTCTGAAACCCGTGATCGACCGTGTGGCCGGCGCCATCCTCGGCGCGCTCGGCCTGCGGCTCCTGCTGGACCGCTAGGATGACCCCTGCCCTCTTTGCCTCTGTCGTGCTGGTGCACCTTCTGGCAGCCATGAGCCCCGGCCCCTCCTTCGTGGTCTGCGTCAGGACGGCGGCCTCGGAAGGGCTGCGCACGGCGCTGGCGCTTTCGGCGGGCTTCGGCCTTGGCGCCGGGCTCTGGGCGGCGGGCGCCATGGCCGGCCTCGCCCTGCTGTTCGAACTGATCCCGCCGCTCTTCACCGCGCTGAAGGTGGTCGGCGGCCTCTTCCTGATCTGGATCGCCATCGGCATGTGGCGCCACGCCCCCGACCCGCTGCCGCAGCTGGGCGAGACCCGCCCCCGCAGCGCCTGGGCCGCCTTCCGCTTCGGTTTCCTGACCTATGCAACCAACCCGAAACCGGCGATCTTCTTCGGCGCCGTCTTCGTGGGCCTGGTGCCTGCCGAGACGCCGCTGGCGGCCCGCGCCGCACTGGTCGCCGCGATCACCGTCAACGAAGCGCTCTGGTACGCCCTCGTGTCCCGCGTCTTCTCGTTGCCGAAGGCCCGCGCCGCCTACGCGCGCGTCAAGGCCCGCATCGACCGCGCCTTCGGATCGCTCATCGCCGCCTTCGGCCTCAAGATCGCCCTCACCTGACCCGCACCCAGCCGCCAAAGCCAAGGAGAGCCCCATGGACAACCGCCTGCCCCACGAGAAGGGCTTTCACGTCAGCTGGGACCAGCTGCACCGCGACGCCCGCGCCCTGGCCTGGCGCCTGCAGGGACAGGGCCCGGACGGGGGCCAGTGGCGCGCCGTGGTCGCCATCACCCGCGGCGGCATGGCCCCCGCGATGATCGTCGCGCGCGAACTCGACATCCGCACCGTCGACACGATCAGCGTCAAAAGCTACAACCATCAGACCCAGTCCGCCCCCCAGATCATCAAGGCCCCCGATCCGCAGGTCATAGGCGACGGCACCGGCATCCTGGTGGTCGACGACCTCGTCGACACCGGCCGCACACTCGAGGTGGTGCGCGGCCACATGCCGAAGGCCCAGATCGCCACGGTCTACGCCAAACCGCAGGGCCGCCCGCAGGTCGATACCTTCATCACCGAGGTCAGCCAGGACACCTGGATCTTCTTCCCCTGGGACATGGCGCTGCAATACGTCAAACCCTACCGCGGCGCCGACTGAGCAGACAAAGCGTCCCATCCGCCAAATCCCGGGGACAGCCCGGCTCCTTTGGTCTGAAATTACCGCGGGCCCGGGGCAGTGCCCCGGACGGGGGTCTGGGGGCATAGCCCCCAGGGGGGAATGCGCCCCCGCAAAGGGGGCCCATCGCGGCAAACCCGCCTCAACCGGCGGCCACCTCCGGGCGCATCCCCGCCCGCAGCGTCTCGCGCCAGCCGGTGGTGGGGCGCCCGATCAGCCGCGACAGCGTCCGGTCCTCGCTGTAAAGCCCGCCCTCCGACGCACCGCGATCGCTGTCCGCCAGCATCGCGGCCACCGGCCCCGGCAACCCCGCGCCCTCCAGCGCCGCCGCATAGCCCGCCTCGTCAAGCGCCACGTAGGGCACCGTCTTGCCGCTGATGGCGGACATCTCCGCCGCGAACTCCGTCAGGGTAAAGCTCTCGTCGCCCGCCAGCTCGAACACCCTCCCGCTCTCGGGCAACACGCCGCGCAGGACCGTGGCCGCCGCCTCGGCATAGTCGCGCCGCGCAGCGCCGGAAATGCGCCCCTCACCCGCCGCACCGTAAAGCGCACCAAGACCCACGGCGGTCTCTGCGCCCATCACGTAGTTCTCCGTGTACCAGCCGTTGCGCAAGACGGCGTAACGCAGTCCCGACTCCGCCAGCGCGCGTTCCGTCGCCACATGCTCGGACGGCAGGATGGTCAGCGGCGACTCGGTGGCGCGCAGGATCGAGGTATAGGCGACGAAGCCCACCCCCGCCTCGACCGCCGACGCGATGGCCACCCTGTGCTGCGCCTCGCGGTCGCCCACCGCGTTCGACGAAATCAGCAGTAACCGTTCCACCCCCTCGAAGGCCGCGCGCAACGACGCCGCATCGGTGTAATCGCCCATCCGTACGGTGACGCCCCATGCCTCCAGCGCCGCCGCCGCCTCGGGCCGCCGGACCAGCGCACCGATGCTGCCGGGCGCCTCGGTCTTCAGAAGCGCCTCGATCACCAGCGCCCCCAGTTGCCCCGAGGCCCCTGTTACGAGATATTTCAAAGCCATGAGTCTGTCCTTTCTCAACATCGGTCCCAAATCGGGATATGGTCTCAAACGTAGACCTAAAGGCAACATTCGTGAAGGAGGCACAAAATCATGACCAGGGAACAGCCGGGGAACCTCCTCTTCGCCGACGCCTACCGCACCGCGCCGGATGTGCGCGACAAATGCCCGATCCGCGACGTGCTCGACCGGGTCGGCCAGAAGTGGACACTGCTCATCCTCATCAACCTCGAACCGGCGCCGCAGCGGTTTTCCGCGCTGCAACGGCAGGTCGGTGACATCTCCAAGCGGATGCTGACCCAGACCCTGCGCGACCTCGAACGCGATGGCCTGATCGCCCGCACGGTCTACCCGACGAAACCACCGGCGGTGGAATACGCGCTGACCGACCTCGGCCGCTCCGCCCTGCATCCGATCGCCGCCCTCAGCCACTGGGCAGAGGAAAATCACGCGACCATCCGCGCCGCCCGCGCCACCTTCGACGCGGTCTGACCCCGCCAGAATTTCTTCTGTCCGTAAATATCCCGGGGGGAGGCCGCAGGCCGGGGGGCAGCGCCCCCTCGTTCACCGCCCGCCCCTCGCCACATGTTCGATCCAAAGGGCCGCCATGACCACACGCACCGACGCCACCTTCTTTCCGCCGATCCCCGAGGCACAACGCTGGCTGAAAGGCGTGACCTTTCCGCCCGACCGCCCGCTGATCAACCTCAGCCAGGCCGCCCCCGCCGAACCGCCGCCACCCGAAATGCTGCACGCCATGGCGGGCTTCCTGCAAGAGCCCGCGACACATCTCTACGGCCCCGTCCTCGGCCTGCCCGCCCTCCGCGCGGCTCTGGCCGAGGACTGGGCCCGGCACTACGGCGCCCCCGTCACGGCCGGGCAGATCGGCATCACCCAGGGCTGCAACCAGGCCTTTGCCGCGACCCTCTCGGCGCTCACCACCGAGGGTGACGAGGTCATTGTCCCGACGCCCTGGTACTTCAACCACAAGATGTGGCTGGACATGAGCGGGCTGCGCGCCGTGCCCCTGCCCACCGGCGCCGACCTGATCCCCGAGGCCGATGCCGCGCGCCCGCTGATCAGCGCAAGAACCCGCGCCATCGTCCTGGTCACGCCGAACAATCCGACCGGCGCAGAATATCCGCCCGAGACCCTGCGCGCCTTCTTCGACCTGGCCCGCGCGCATGGGCTGAAGCTGGTCGTCGACGAGACCTACCGCGATTTCCATTCCCGGCCCGGCGCCCCGCACGATCTTCTGACCACGCCCGGATGGGACGACACGCTGATCCAGCTCTACAGCTTCTCCAAGGCCTACCGCCTGACCGGCCACCGTGTCGGCGCGGTGATCGCCAACCCGGACCTGCTGCACCAGATCGAGAAGTTTCAGGACACCGTGGCGATCTGTGCGCCCACGCTGGGCCAGAAGGCCGCGCTCTGGGGCCTGCAGAACCTGGGCGACTGGAAAGACGCGCAGCGGCAGGAGATCCTGACCCGCCGCGCCGCCATCGCCGAGGGTTTCGGCCCCCTGCGGGATCGCGGCTGGCGGCTGCGCGGGCTCGGCGCCTATTTCGCCTATCTCGACCATCCCTTCGCGGAAGGCGCCGCGGCCCTCGCCCCGCGTCTGGTGCGCGAGGCAGGCGTTCTGACCCTGCCCGCCACCATGTTCACGCCACCCGGCGATGCCTCGGGCGAGCGCTGCCTGCGCGTGGCCTTCGCCAATACCGACAGCGCCGGTCTGGCCCGGGTCCTCGACCGGCTGGCAGGGGTGGAGGGCCCCCTTGCCACCCCTTCGGGCGCAGCGTAGACAAGCCCGGAAAATTCGCGGGCAGAGGAGCGCAGCATGGCACGCAAAACCGGGAAAGTCGGCGGTATGGCAGGCTGGCTGTTGCTGGGGCTTCTGCTGCTGGCGCTGGGGGGCTTCGGCGCGACCAGCTTCTCGGGCAATCTCCGCAGCATCGGCTCTGTCGGCGAGACCCCGATCCCGGTCTCGACCTACGCCCGCAGCCTGCAAAACGAGATCCGCGCCATCGAGGCCCAGCAGGGCGGCGCCATGACCTTCCAGCAGGCGCAGGCACGCAATATCCCGCAACAGGTGCTGTCGCAGATGGTGGTGACCGCCGCCCTGAAGGAAGAGGCCGACACGCTGGGCATCTCGGTCGGCGACGACAAGCTGGCGCAGGACCTGCGCGCGATCCAGGCCTTTCGCGGGACCGACGGCAGCTTCAACCGCGAAGCCTACCGCATGACGCTGGAAAACGCGGGCCTGTCGGAACGCGAGTTCGAGGAACAGCTGCGCGGCGAAAGCGCCTCGACCCTGCTGCAGGGCGCGGTTCTGGCCGGCATCAAGATGCCGCCGGCCTATCTGGACACGCTCATCGCCTATACCGGCGAGCGTCGCAGCTTCAGCTGGGCCGAGGTCAGCGCCGACGCGGGCGATCTGGACACCGGCACCACCGAGGCCACCGAGGACGACCTGCGCGCCTTCTACGAAGAGAACATCGGCGCCTTCACCCGGCCCCGGACCAAGGACATCACCTATGCCTGGCTGACGCCCGAGATGATCGTCGAGACCGTAGAGGTCGACGAGGACTCGCTGCGCGCCGCCTATGAAGAGCGCTCGGCCCAGTACAACATGCCCGAGCGGCGGCTGGCCGAACGGCTCGTCTTCGCCAACGAGGCGGCGGCGCAGGACGCGGCAGAGCGCATCGCCGCCGGGGAAGTGACCTTCGAGGACCTCGTGGCGAAACGCGATCTCGACCTCGCCGACGTCGATCTGGGGGACGTCAGCCGCGCCGATCTGGGCGAGGCCGCCGAGACGGTCTTTGCCGCAGAGGTCGGCAGCGTCACCGGCCCCGCGCAAAGCGACCTCGGCGTCGCGCTTTACCGCGTCAACGCCGTGCTGCCCGCGCAGGAAACCAGCTTCGAGGACGCGCTGCCCGACCTGCGCGGCGAGCTTGCGCTGGACCGCGCGCGCCGCGTGGTGGAACAGCAGGCGCAGGGCTTCGACGATGAACTCGCCGGCGGTGTGACGTTGGAGGAACTGGCCGAGACAACCGACATGGAACTGGGGCAGATCGACTGGAATTCACGGGCCGAAGGCACGGTGACGGGCTACGAGGCCTTCCGCGCCGCCGCCGAAGCCGCCGAAGAAGGCGACTATCCCGAAATCGCCGAGCTGGGCGACGGCGGGGTCTTCGCGCTGCGTGTCGACGGCATCGCCGAGGCCGCGCCCTACACCTTCGACGAGGTCCGCGACGAGGTCCGCGCCGCCTACGATGCACAGGCCCGCGCCAATGCCGCGCTGGAACAGGCCGAGGCGCTGCTGGCGCCGCTGGCCGGGGATGCCAGCTTCGAGGAGATGGGGCTGGAGCAGCGCACCGAAACCGGGCTGTCGCGCACCTCTTTCGGCTCCGACCTGCCGCCCGAGGTGCTGGAACGCGTCTTTACCATGCGCCCCGCCGAAACCGCGGCCATCGCCACCGGCGACAGCGCGATCGTGGTGCGCCTCGACGACATCCTGCCCGCCGAGACCGAAAGCCCGCAGGCGCAGCAGCTGGCGCGGTTCTTCGGCGATCAGGCGGCGCAGGACGTGGCGCAGGATCTCTTCCGCGCGCTGGCGACCGACATTCAGGACCGCGCCGGTGTCAGCATCGATCAGGCGGCACTGAACGCCGTACACGCGAACTTCCAGTAAGGTCCCGCCCATGTCCGCTCTGACCCCCGGCTTCGATGCCTTTGCCAAGGCCTACGAGGCCGGGCAGAACCAGATCGTCTACACCCGCCTCGCCGCCGACCTCGACACGCCGGTCTCGCTGATGCTGAAGCTGACCGGCGCGGCCAAGGACGCCTTCATGCTGGAATCGGTGACCGGCGGCGAAGTGCGCGGCCGCTACTCGATCATCGGCATGAAGCCCGACCTGATCTGGCAGTGCCACGACGGCACCAGCCGCCTGAACCGGCAGGCGCGCTTCGACCCCGAGGCCTTCGAGAACCAGTCCGACGACCCGCTGACCGCCCTGCGCGCGCTGCTGGCGGAATCGCGGATCGACCTGCCCGCCGACCTGCCGCAGGCCGCCGCGGGGCTCTTCGGATACCTCGGATACGACATGATCCGGCTGGTCGAGCGCCTGCCGGACGTGAACCCCGACCCGCTGGGACTGCCCGACGCCATGATGATGCGCCCCTCGGTGGTGGCGGTCCTCGACGGCGTGAAGGGCGAGGTCACGGTTGTCTCGCCCGCATGGGTGCAGGACGGGCTGTCGGCGCGCGCTGCCTATGCACAGGCCGCCGAGCGCGTCATGGACGCGGTGCGCGACCTCGAACGGGCCATGCCGCAGGCCACCCGCGATCTGGGCGATGCCGCCGAACTGGGCGAGCCGGTGTCCAACTTCACGCGCGAAGGCTACAAGGCGGCGGTCGAGACGGCCAAGGACTACATCCGCGCCGGCGACATCTTTCAGGTGGTGCCGTCGCAGCGCTGGACGCAGGACTTCCCGCTGCCGCCCTTTGCGCTCTATCGCTCGCTCAGGCGGACGAACCCCTCGCCCTTCATGTTCTACTTCAACTTCGGCGGCTTCCAGGTGATCGGCGCCAGCCCCGAGATTCTCGTGCGGGTCTTCGGGCAAGAGGTCACGATCCGCCCCATCGCGGGCACCCGGCCCCGGGGCGCCACCCCCGAAGAGGACAAGGCGCTGGAGGAAGATCTGCTCGCCGACCAGAAGGAACTGGCCGAACACCTGATGCTTCTGGACCTCGGGCGCAACGACACCGGCAAGGTCTCGAAGATCGGCACCGTGCGCCCGACGGAACAGTTCATCATCGAACGCTACAGCCACGTCATGCACATCGTCTCGAACGTGGTGGGCGAACTGGCAGAGGATCAGGACGCGCTCTCGGCCTTCTTCGCGGGCATGCCTGCCGGGACGGTCTCCGGCGCCCCCAAGGTCCGCGCGATGGAAATCATCGACGAGCTGGAACCGGAGAAGCGCGGCGTCTACGGCGGCGGCGTGGGCTATTTCTCGGCGGGCGGTGACATGGACATGTGCATCGCCCTGCGCACGGCCATCGTGAAGGACCGCAAGCTCTATATTCAGGCCGGTGGCGGCGTCGTCTACGACAGCGACCCCGAGGCCGAGTACATGGAGACGGTCCACAAGTCGAACGCCATCCGCCGCGCCGCCGCCGATGCCGCGCGCTTCACCGGCGACGGCAACCGCTAAGGGCACATCCGGTGGCGGGGGCCAGAGGGGGCTCTGCCCCCGCGCTGCCCCCCAAAGGTGTCAGGAAAAACCAGAGAAGCAGGAGGCGGCTTTGCAGGCCTTGGGGCGTTAACCCGGGGGCATCGGCGGGCGGCGTGACACGGCAGTGCCGCTGGGCATTGGCCCCGGGGCGGGGATCGGGCATAAGCGGCGCGATCGCCGTTGAAGGAGGCCCGATGGCCAAAGCCGCCGCCCGTTTCGTCTGTCAGTCCTGCGGGGCCGTGACCTCCAAGTGGTCGGGCCGCTGCGAGGCCTGTGGCGAGTGGAACTCCGTCGCCGAGGAAGCGCCGCTGTCGCAGGGACCGTCGGGCAAGACGCTCGGCCAGTCGCGCGGGCGGGCGCTGCCGCTGTCGGATCTCTCTGCCAAGGAAGCGCCGCCGCCGCGCACCGCCTGCCGCATAGACGAGCTGGACCGGGTGCTGGGCGGAGGGCTGGTGCCCGCCTCGGCGGTGCTGGTGGGCGGCGATCCGGGCATCGGCAAGTCGACGCTTTTGTTGCAGGGGGCCGCGGCTTTTGCCCGCGCCGGGCTGAAGGTGGTCTATATCTCAGGCGAAGAGGCCAGCGCGCAGGTGCGCCTGCGCGCGCAGCGGCTGGGCTTGCAGGACGCGCCGGTGCAGCTGGCGACCGAGACCAACCTGCGCAACATCCTGACAACGCTGGACGAACACCGCCCCGACCTTGCCATCGTCGATTCGATCCAGACCATGTGGGCCGACAATGTCGACAGCGCGCCCGGTTCCGTTTCCCAGGTGCGGGCCTCGGCGCATGAGCTGACCACCTTCGCCAAGCGCACCGGGTCCTCGGTGGTGATGGTGGGCCATGTCACCAAGGACGGTCAGATCGCCGGGCCGCGCGTGGTCGAGCACATGGTCGACACGGTGCTTTATTTCGAGGGCGAGCGCGGCCACCAGTTCCGCATCCTGCGCTCGGTCAAGAACCGCTTCGGCCCCGCCGACGAGATCGGCGTCTTCGAGATGACCGGCGGCGGGCTGGCCGAGGTCACCAACCCCTCTGCCCTGTTCCTGTCCGAGCGCGGAGAGCCCTCGCCCGGATCGGTGGTCTTCGCGGGCATCGAGGGCACGCGCCCGGTGCTGGTCGAGTTCCAGGCGCTGGTGGCGCCAACCCCCCATTCGCAGCCGCGCCGGTCGGTGGTGGGCTGGGACGGCTCGCGGCTGGCGATGATCCTCGCGGTCCTCGAATCGCGCTGCGGCATCCCGTTTTCAGGCCTCGACGTCTATCTCAACGTCGCGGGCGGGTTGCGCGTCAGCGAACCCGCCGCCGATCTGGCGGTCGCCGCCGCCCTGCTTTCCGCGCGGGAAGACGTCAGCCTGCCGCCGGAAACCGTCGTTTTCGGAGAAATCTCGCTATCCGGCGCGCTCCGCCCGGTCAGCCAGTCCGAAAACAGGTTGAAAGAAGCGCAAAAACTTGGTTTCTCCACCGCGATCCTGCCGAAGGGCGGCAAACCCGGTTCCGCGGGCGACATGAAGCTGTCCCTGATGGGCGACCTGACCACATTCGTGGGCGATGTCTTCGGCGCAGGCTGAGACGGCAGGCAAGGAAAAGAAGAAAGGCGAGCGAGGCTGATGGAAGGCTTTACCGTTGTCGACGGCGCAGTGGGCGTCATCATCGTGCTATCGGCGCTGCTGGCCTATTCGCGCGGTCTGGTCCGGGAACTCATGGCGATCCTCGGCTGGGTCGCGGCGGCTGTCGTGGCTTTCATGTTCGCCGCGCAGGTGCAGCCGCTGGTCAAGGAAATCCCGGTCGTGGGCGAGTTCCTGTCGGACAGCTGCGAGCTGTCGGTGATCGCCGCCTTCGCCGCCGTCTTCACCGTGGCGCTGGTGCTGGTATCGCTGTTCACGCCGCTGTTCTCGTCGCTGATCCAGCGCTCGGCGCTTGGCGGGCTGGACCAGGCGCTGGGGTTCCTCTTTGGCGTGGCGCGCGGCATCCTTCTGGTGGCCATCGGCTTCTTCGTCTACCAGACGGTGATCACCGCGCAGGACATCCCCGCCATCAACGACTCGCGCTCTGCCGCCGTCTTCTCGCGCTTCACCGGCCGCATCGAGGAACAGAACCCCGAGCAGGCGCTGGGGTGGATCACCACCCAGTACGAGGCGCTGGTGAGCGTCTGCGAAGCCCCCGACGCGCCCGTTTCCGGCAGCTGATCGCGATCAGACCGACTGCGCACCAGAGCCGGGCCCGCCCGGCTCTTTTTTTGTGCGGCACAGGCAGGCGGCAGAACGCTCCCTGACGGGAACCTATCCGAATGCGACCGGAACACGCGGATCACGTCTGTGATAGTTCCGTGACACGGGCGATCATACGGCCTAAGTAGGCTCCGTAAGCAGCCATGGATTCGGAGCGCGCCTTGTCCGACCGCCACATGCCCCCAGCCCATCCCTTCGATGACGACAAGCTCCGCGAGGAGTGCGGCGTTTTCGGCGTCGTGGGTGTCACCGATGCCGCCAACTTCGTGGCGCTGGGGCTTCACGCCCTTCAGCACCGCGGACAGGAAGCCGGGGGGATCGTTTCGTATCACCCCGACAAGGGCGGCTTCAATTCCGCCAGACGCTTCGGCTACGTCCGCGACAACTTCACCAAACAATCGCTGATGGAGACCCTGCCCGGCAGCCTTGCCATCGGGCACGTCCGCTATTCGACCGCCGGGTCGAAGGGACAGACCGCGATCCGCGACGTGCAGCCCTTCTTTGGCGAGTTCTCCATGGGCGGCGCTGCGATTGCCCATAACGGCAATATCACCAATGCCAATGCCCTGCGGCGCGAGTTGATCGAGCGCGGCTCGATCTTTCAGTCGTCCAGCGACAGCGAATGCATCATCCACCTGATGGCGCGGTCCCTGCAACGCGACATCCCCAGCCGGATGGAAGACGCGCTGCGCCGGGTCGAGGGCGCTTTCAGCGTCGTCGCCATGACCCGGACCAAGCTGATCGGCGTGCGCGACCCGCTGGGCGTGCGCCCGCTGGTGCTGGGCAAGGTCGGCGACGGCTGGTGCCTCTCGTCTGAAACCTGCGCGCTGGACATCATCGGCGCCGAATACGTGCGCGAGATCGAGCCGGGCGAGATGGTCGTCATCACGCAGGAGAACGGCGTCGAATCGCAGCATCCCTTCCGCCCCCAGAAGCCGCGCTTCTGCATCTTCGAGCACGTCTATTTCTCGCGCCCCGATTCGATCATCGGCGGGCGCAGCGTCTACGAGACCCGCCGCCAGATCGGTGTAGAGCTGGCCCGCGAGGCGCCGGTCGAGGCCGATCTCGTCTGCCCCGTCCCGGACAGTGGCACCCCCGCCGCCATAGGCTATGCCGCCGAAAGCGGGATTCCCTTCGGCCTCGGGATCACGCGGAACCAGTACATGGGCCGCACCTTCATCGAACCGACCGAGCAGATCCGCAACATGGGCGTGCGGCTGAAGCTGAACGTCAACCGTGCGCTGATCCGCGACAAGCGGGTGATCCTCGTCGACGACTCGGTGGTGCGCGGCACCACCTCGCGCAAGATCAAGGAGATGATCCTCGACGCGGGCGCCGCCGAGGTGCACTTCCGCATCGCCTCGCCACCCACCGCCTGGCCCTGTTTCTACGGCGTCGACACCCCCCAGCGGGAAATGCTGCTGGCCGCCACCATGTCCGAGGACGAGATGTGCGCACATCTGGGCGTGGATTCGCTGAAGTTCATCTCGCTGGACGGTCTGTACCGCGCGGTGGGCGAAGCCGGCGGGCGCGACCCGGCGCGGCCGCAGTATTGCGACGCCTGTTTCTCGGGCGAGTACCCGGTCGAACCGGCGGACATGATCAAGCAGGGCTTCAAGCTGAAGGCCGCCGAGTAAGGCCAGTCACCGCCAGGATTTTTCAGCGGCCGCCCCCCGGGGTGGCCGTTTTTTCATGCGTCGCTGGCAATGCGTCCCGGGGGCGGCAGCGCCCGCCGATCCACGCGCCACCGTACCACGCCAACCGATCCCAACACGCGGCGCGGCCTTGCCAGACAGGGCCGCGCCTGCGGCACGCCGTCGCCCCACGCGGCCTTCTGCCGATGATTTTCCGGGCTTCGGCACCCCGGCGCCCATGCGCCGCGGGCTCTCTTTCGCACATGCAGCAAGGCCTGTATCAGCCCCCATCGCGCCGCGCACAGCGGCACCCTGAGACACCGGGACAGCCCATGATACTGACCAAATCCCTCCGCCCCCTTGCCCGTCCCGACGGGTTCGATGCCCGCGCCGCGCAGGTCGTCCCCGCCGCCGCCAGCAACGACACCGTGGCCCGGGCCGCCACCACCAGCGCGCCGATCCCGCGCGCCGAACCCATGCTCATCGGCATCTTCGGCAGTTCCGATGACGCCTCTGCGCTTGTCCGCCTGCCCTCCGGCAAAATCGCCGAGGTGTCCAAGGGCAGCCGCATCGGCCGCGATACCGTCGTGGCGGTGGCCGAGGACTCGATCATCCTTCAGCGGGGCAAGAAGGCGCACCGCCTCTCGATGCCGGACGCTTGACCTTGGCGCCAAAGCCGCTGAAAAGCGCCCCATGACACGGATCGCTCTTATCACCGGCGCCTCGCGCGGACTGGGCTTCGCCCTCGCAGAGGCGCTTTCGCCCAAGTATCACATCGTCGCCGTGGCCCGCACGGTCGGCGGTCTCGAGGACCTCGACGACCGCATCAAGGCCAAGGGCGGAGAGGCGACGCTGGCGCCGATGGACGTGTGCAACCGCGATGCCATGGCGCATCTGTGCCGGTCGATCCACGACCGCTGGGGCGGCATAGGCCTTTGGGCGCACACGGCTGTTCACGCGGCCCCCCTGACGCCCGCACCGCATATGGACGCCAAGGACTGGAAGAAGTCGGTGACCACCAATATCGATGCCATGGGCCACCTGATCCCCTTCGTCGCGCCGCTTCTGGGCGATGACGGCACCGCGCTTTTCTTCGACGACCCGCATGGCGGAGAGAAGTTCTATGGCCACTACGGTACCACCAAGGCGGCGCAGATCGCGTTGGCCCGGTCCTGGGCGGCAGAGCAGGAAAACTTCGGCCCGCGCATCCGCATCCTGACGCCCCGGCCGATGGAAACACACACCCGCGCCCGGTTTCACCCCGGCGAGGACCGCACCCCGCTGGCGCAGCCCTCGGCAGAGGCCGCGCGCCTGCTGGCCCAACTCTAACGGCAGGGGCCGCGCCGCTCAGGTTCAGCCCTCGGAAGAGGCCAAGCGCCTGCGGCCCGGTCTGTAATGGCGGGACAGCGCCAATCCACGCCGCGCGGACCCCACATCTTGCAGCGGTCCCGCCACTGATTCCCTACAGTTGGTACGCGCCGCTTGCCCCGGCGCGCCCCTTCGCCTAGGAAGGTGCCAGGCAAAACGAGCGGTTTCATGCGCATTCTGATTACCAATGACGACGGCATCAACGCGCCCGGCCTCGCGGTCCTGACCGAGATCGCCACGGAACTGGCCGGCCCCGACGGCGCGGTCTGGACCGTCGCCCCGGCCTTCGAACAATCGGGCGTCGGACACTGCATTTCGTATACCCACCCCACGATGATCGCGCAGATGGGCGAGCGCCGCTTTGCCGCCGAAGGCAGCCCCGCGGACTGCGTTCTGGCCGGTCTTCACGATGTCCTTGCGGACAATCCGCCCGACCTGATCCTGTCCGGTGTAAACCGTGGAAACAACTCTGCCGAGAACGCGCTGTATTCCGGCACGCTGGGCGGCGCCATGGAAGGCGCGCTTCAGGGCATCCTGTCCATCGCGCTGTCGCAATACCTTGGCCCCGACAATGTCGGAGAGCCAGACCCCTTCGAGTCCGCGCGCCTGAACGGTGCCCGCGTGGTGCGTCAGATCCTCGAACACGACCGCGCTGACCCGGGATATCGGCTTTTCTACAACGTAAACTTCCCCCCGGTCCCGGCGGCGCAGGTCAAGGGCACCCGCGTCGCACCGCAGGGCTATCGCCACGAGACACGCTTCAGCGTAGAGCCGCACAAGTCCCCGTCAGGACGGCGTTTTCTGTGGATCAGGGGCGGCGACCAACGGGCCGCCACCGACGCGGGCACCGATGCGGACCTCAACCTGAAGGGCTATATCAGCGTCACGCCGATGCGCGCCGACCTGACCTGCCACGCCACGCTGGACGCCTTGAGGGACCGCCTGACATGAGCTTCGATGCCGAAGCCAAGATGCAGTTCCTCTTTGCCCTCCGCTCCAAGGGTGTGACAGACACCACGGTGCTGTCGGCCATGGAAAAGGTCGACCGCGGCGCTTTCATCCGCGGCTATTTCGCCGAACGCGCCTATGAGGACATGCCCCTGCCGATCGCCTGCGGCCAGACCATATCGCAACCCTCAGTTGTGGCGCTGATGACGCAGGCCCTGCGGGTCGGCCCCCGCGACAAGGTTCTGGAGGTCGGCACCGGCTCTGGCTACCAGGCGGCGATCCTGTCGCACCTCGCCCGGCGGGTCTATACCGTCGACCGGCACCGCAGGCTGGTGGCCGCCGCCCGCGCGGTCTTCGATACGCTGGAACTGACCAATATCACCGCCTTCACCGCCGACGGCTCTTTCGGGCTGCCGGATCAGGCGCCCTTCGACCGCATTATCGTGACCGCCGCGGCCGAGGATCCGCCCGGGCCGCTCTTGGCCCAGCTCAAGATTGGCGGTATCATGGTGCTGCCGGTGGGACAGTCCGACACCGTCCAGCACCTGATCCGGGTGACGCGGCACGAGGGCGGCTTCGAATACGATGAATTGCGCCCCGTGCGTTTCGTGCCCCTCGTCGAGGGGCTGGGCAAAGATTAGACCGCCCTCGGCGCGGTGCAGTGACGTCCCGGCACAAGGGGCGCATATGAGGAAATCGAGTGATGACAACCCCGACCCGTTCCTTCACGGCCCTTGGCCTGCTGATCGCCCTTGGCGCCTGCGATGGCGGCCTCGATCTGGATATGCGCGGACGCATGGGCGGGGCGGTCGATACCTCTCAGGCTGCCCTGCAGGCCGTGGACAATCGCCCGCAGCCGGATGACCGGGGCGTGATCTCCTACCCGAACTACCAGGTCGCCGTGGCCCGGCGCGGCGATACGCTGAATTCCGTCGCCACCCGCATCGGCCTGCCGGCGCCGGAACTGGCGCGCTACAACGGCGTGCAGGTGAACGACCCGCTGCGCGCGGGCGAGATCGTCGCCCTGCCCCGTCGTGTGGCCGAACCCTCGCCCGCCACCGGCGCGGCGACGACCGGCCCGATCCAGCCGCCCGCCTCGGTGGATGTGGCAACCCTGGCCGGCAGCGCCATCGAGCGCGCGCCCTCTGCCATCAGCCCCGCGCAGGCGCCGCAGACCGGCACCGAGCCGGTGCGCCACAAGGTCGCGCGCGGCGAGACCGCCTTTACCATCGCGCGCCTCTATCAGGTCACCCCGCGCGCGCTGGCCGAATGGAACGGGCTCGACAGCAACTTCTCGCTGCGCGAAGGCCAGTTTCTGCTGATCCCGACGGCAAAGGGCACGCCGCAAACGCAGCAGAGCGCGCGGGTAACGGTGCCCGGCGCAGGCACGGCCACGCCGCAACCGCCCTCCGCCTCCAAGCCGCTGCCGACAGAGGTCCTGCCCCCCGCCAACCAGACCGCCGCCGCGGCCCCTGCGGCGACGGCAAACAAGCCCGCGCCGAAACCGGCGGAACCGGTGGCTGATATCGGCCAGAAAAAGGCCGCCAGCAGCAGCGGCGGTGGCGCCATGTCCATGCCGGTCAGCGGCTCGATCATCCGCGAATACGCCAAGGGCCGGAACGAGGGCATCGACATCTCCGCCGCGCCGGGCACCCCGGTCAAGGCCGCCGCCTCGGGCCAGGTCGCTGCGATCTCGGCCACCGACGAAGGTGTCAAGTTCATGCTGATCCGCCACCCGGACGACCTGATCTCGGTCTACACCTATGTCGACGACATCTCGGTCAAGAAGGGCGACGCGGTCAGCAAGGGCCAGTCCATCGCCCGCGTGCGCTCCGGCGACCCCTCCTTCCTGCATTTCGAGGTCCGCAAGGGCTTCGAATCCACCGATCCGATGCCCTATCTGCGCTGACGCACCCGACCTTTTCCAGAAGCCCGCCATGCCCCTTGCACGCGGGCGGATGGGAACCACGGCATAAGCGCCATCAAGGTCCGAACGCCGTTAACCCCCGCCCGCGGCCAGCCCCGGCACGGCCTTCTGCTTCTTCTTGGTCAAAATACCTCGGGGGAGCGCAGCGGGGGCAGAGCCCCCTCCACGCTCTCCTGCTGGGGCTCCGGACGACAGAACCGCCGTCGCCCCCGGGGCAACACGGCGCTCAGCTCAGCGCCACGCCTTTGCGACCGGCAAGGTCGGTGAAATACTGCCAGGCCACCCGGCCAGAGCGCGACCCGCGCGTGGCCTGCCATTCGATCGCCTCCGCCCGCAGGGTCTCGTCGTCGATCGCCACGCCGTGGCGGTCGCAATAGCCCCGGATCATCGCAAGGTATTCGTCCTGCGAACAGGGGTGGAAGCCCAGCCACAGCCCGAAGCGATCCGACAGCGAAACCTTCTCTTCCACTGCCTCCGAGGGGTTGATCGACGACGAGCGTTCGTTCTCGATCATGTCGCGCGGCATCAGGTGGCGGCGGTTCGAGGTGGCGTAGAGCACCACGTTGTCCGGGCGCCCCTCGACCCCGCCGTCCAGCACCGCCTTCAGCGATTTGTAGTGCTGGTCGTCATGGCTGAAGCTGAGGTCGTCGCAAAACAGCACAAAGCGATAGGGCGCGTCGCGCAGCAGCGCCAGCAGGCGCCCGACGGACGGCAGGTCCTCGCGTTGCAGCTCCACCAGCTTGAGGTCCGGGCCTTCCGCGCGCACGGCGGCATGGACCGCCTTGACGACGCTGGATTTGCCCATCCCCCGCGCGCCCCAGAGGAGCGCGTTGTTGGCGGGCAGGCCTCGGGCGAATTGCAGCGTATTGGCATAAAGCGTGTCGCGCGCCCGGTCGATGCCCACCAGCAGATCCAGATCCACGCGGCTGACCTGCGGCACCGGCACCAGCGCATCGGGCGCCACGTGCCAGACAAAGGCCTCTGCATCGAAATCCGGGGCGTCCAGGGGCGGCGGCGCCATGCGTTCCAGCGCCGCCGCGATCCGTTTCAGGGTCTTGCTCACTTCTCGTCCTCGTCGAATTCCCTGGCCAGCGGGTCCTCTTCGCCGTTCTCGTCCTCGAACCACAGACCCTGTGCCCGCAGGTCGGCCTCGCGCTTCTTCTCGACGCGGGCCACTAGGAAGATCGAGATCTCGTACAGGCCGTAGACGACGGTAAAGAGGATCATCTGCGTGATCACGTCGGGCGGCGTCACAAGCGCGGCCAGCAGCAGGATGCCGACCACGGCGTATTTGCGCACGTTGCCCAGCCCCTCGGCAGAGACCAGCCCGGCCTTGCCCATCAGCGTCAGCAGCACCGGAAGCTGAAAACACAGGCCGAAGGCGATGATGAACTTCAGCGTGATGTCGAGCGACTCGTTGACCTTGCCGAAGAAGGTGATCCGCAGCCCGTCCTCGGTGGCGGGCACCACGGCGGCGGCATCGGGCACCGCGTCGGTGGTCTGCGCCAGCAGGTTGGCGAAGATCGAACTGACATCTGCGAAGCCCAGGAAGAAGGCCATCGCCAGCGGCGTCACCACGAAATGCGCAAAGGAGGCGCCCAGCAGGAACATGATCGGCGAGGCGATGGTGAACGGCAGGAAGGCCGCCTTCTCCGAACGGTACAGACCCGGCGCCACGAAGCGCCACATCTGGTGCGCGATCACCGGGAAGGCCAGCGCGAAGCCGAAGACCATCGAGATCCGGAACAGAGTGAACAGGTATTCCTGCGGCGAAGTATATTGCAGCGTCGGCGAGGGGTCGCCGAGGTCGCGCAGGGTCGCCTCGATCGGTTTCAGCAGGAATTGCAGGATCGGTTCGGCCACGACGAAGGCCAGAACGATCCCGATGATGAAGGCGATAACCGACCGGATCAGCCGCGTGCGCAGCTCGGCCAGATGTTCGATCAGCGGCGCGGCGCTGTCCTCGATGTCGTCTTCGATGTGGCTCATGCGTCGGTCCCCTTCGGGGTGTCCTCACCCGGCGCCGTCAGGTCCGCCTCCAGCGCCTCGGCCTTCTTCATGGCCTCATCCGCCTCGCGCTTCTTGCGGTCGGCAGCGGCGCGGGCGGCACTGGCTTCGATCTTGCGGCGCGCCTCGTCGCGCTCCTGCGACAGCTTGGCGGTTTCGCCCCCGGGTTTCGGCGCGGCCTTCTCCGGGTCGATGTCGGTCAGCGATTTGGCCGCGTCCTTGACGCCGTCCATGGCGCTGCTCATCGGGTTGGTCGCGGTCTTGAAGGTCTTGGCCACGTCGCGCACGCCGGATTCGTCCGCCGCATCGTTCATGGCCCGGCTGAACTCGCGCGCCATGCCGCGGGCCTTGCCCATGAAGCGGCCCACGTTGCGGAACAGCATCGGCAGGTCCTTGGGGCCGACGACGATCAACGCCACGACCCCGATGACCATGAGTTCGGTCCAGCCAAGATCGAACATGGCGGGTTACACCTTGTCCTTCTCGTCGGCGGGATTGTGCACCGGCGCCTGCGGGGTCACGTCGCGCGCCTCCTCCGCCTTTTGCTGGTCTTCAAGTTCCTGGCCGCCTTCGCTCACGCCCTTCTTGAAGGCGGTGATGCCCTTGCCGACCTCGCCCATCAGCGAGGAAATCTTGCCCCGCCCAAACAGAACGAGCACGACGACGGCGATCAGCAGAAGGCCCGGAAGGCCGATATTGTTCAACATGGCGGTCTCCTTGTCCGGCGCCGCAGCCCTTGCGACGCGTGAAATCCGAGACCGGGTTCTAACGGCTCCCGGCGCCCGACAAAAGCGCCAAAGCGCCGCTTTGCCCGACCACGTGTGTCATGACCTTGTCAGTTGTCAGAATTTTGTCAGTATTGCAGCGCGGCGCGGAAGGATTTTGCAAAATCCTTCCAAATTCCTTGCAAGGAATTTGCCCCCGGCACAGAGGTTGGCGCATGAACAGGAAAGACCGGCTATACGCCCTGATGCAGCGGCTGCGCGACGGCAGGCTGCACACGGCAGAGGCCATGGCACAGGATCTCAAGGTCTCGGTCCGCACGATCTACCGCGACATGGAGGTGCTCGCCGCCTCCGGCGTTCCGGTCGAGGGCGCGCGGGGCTACGGCTACACGGTGCAGGCCGCCATCACCCTGCCGCCGCTCAACCTGACAGAGGCGGAACTCGAGGCGCTGCACCTCGCGCTCGCCGCGCTCGGCGCCTCCGAGATGGCCGAGCAGGCCGCCGCCGCCCGCAGCCTTGCCCGCAAAATCGATACGGTCCTGCCCGAAGACGCGGGCAGCGCGCCGGCGCCCTTCGGCTTTGCCACCGATGCCTTTGCGGAAGCGGCGCGCGGCTTCACCCATATGCCCGCCATCCGCGCCGCCATCCGCGCCCGGCAGAAGCTGCGAGTCACGCTCGACGGCCAGATCCGGGATATCCGGCCCCTGCATATCGACTACTGGGGGCGGGTCTGGACCTGCGTGGCGTGGGATGAGACGACGGGCGATTTCGCCACCCTGCGCATCGACCGGATCGGGGCGCTGACGCCCCTGCCCGGCCTCTTCGTCGATGAACCGGGCAAACGGCTGGCGGATTTCCGGGCGCGGCCCGCGCCGTGACGACACATAAAAAAAGACCCGGCCGCGCGGGCAGGCGCGGCTGGGTCAGACGATACCGGGAAGCCCGCTTACAGCGAGGCCTGGTAGATCTTGTCGATGTTCGCTCCGAGGGCGGCGTTGAATTCGGCATCGGACTGCTGCTTCGACAGGCCCTCGGCCAGCGCGCGGCTGAAAGAGGCGATCATCTTCGGCTGCCGCGCCAGACGCGCGCAGGCCTCGTCGGTGGAATAGCCCCCCGACAGGGCCACCACGCGCACCACGCGCGGGTGGTCAGCCAGATCGTCGTAAAGCCCGTCCTCGCTGGGGATCGTCAGCTTGAGCATTACGTCATGCCCCTCGGGCAGCGCGTCGAGGCCGGCCTTGAGCGCGTCCTTCAGGATCGCCTCGGCCTTGGCCTTGGTGGCGGATTTGATCGAGACCTCGGGCTCGAGGATCGGCACCAGCCCGCAGGACACCACCGTGGCGCCCACCTCGAACTGCTGCGCCACGACGGCCTTGATCCCCTCGGCATCGGCCTCGTGGATGACCGAGCGTTCCTTGGTGCCGAAAACGCCGAGGCCTGCGGCCTCTTTCAGCCTGTCTTCCAGACCGGGGATCGGCTTCATCATCTGCACGCCATTGGCCTCGTCCTCGAGCCCCTTGTCGATCTTCAGAAAGGGCACGACGGACAGGCTATTCCACAGGTACTCCGCCACCGGGGTGCCATCCACGGCCCCGCGCATGGTGCGCTCGAACAGGATCGCGCCGATCACCTTGTCGCCGGTGAAGTCGGGCGCCTTGATGATCCGGGTGCGCATCTCGTGGATCTGGCCGAACATGGCCTCTTCGCCGTCGTACATGTCCTCGGTGACGCCGTAGAGCCCCAGCGCCTTGGGGGTCGAGCCGCCCGACTGGTCGAGCGCGGCGATGAACCCCTTGCCATCCGCCATCTGCGCCTTCATCTTCGCGAAATCGTCCTGTGTCATGTGCTCTCCCTCGCCACGGTGAAATCTCTAGAAATGGTCGATACCCCGTCCCGCGAAGCGGGTATAGGGGCGCGGATGACTGTTAACGCTAAACATGGCAGGGGTTTCCTGCCAGATTGGCCGATTGGCGAATGGCGGCCGGGATAGTGAGTATTTGGACAGAGAAGAAACGAGGTGCGTGCGATCGGGACCCGCAGCCTCTCGGGTGTTCGTTTCTTCTTCTCTGTGAAAATACTCACAGGCTCGATTTGCCTGAGGCGTCATCTTTCCGGTTGGAGACCCTCAGCCAGATGCCGTTACGCGCGCGGACGGTCAGGTGCGCTTCGGGGATCGGGGTGCGGTTCGAGACGGGCGTCACGCGGAAGTCGCGCAGCAACAGGGCCAGCAGCAGGACGCCCTCGACCATGGCAAAGCCCGCGCCGGTGCAGACACGCGGGCCGGCGCTGAAGGGGATATAGGCCTCGCGCCCGCAGGTTCTGCCGTTCTCGGTTTGCCAGCGGGCGGGGTCGAAGCCATCGGGGTTGTCCCACAGGCGTTCGTGACGGTGCAGGTGCCATGGGCTGAGCACCATCTGTGCCGCCGTGGGGATGGCGCGGTCGCGGAAGCGCTCGGGCCGGGTTGTCTCGCGCACCATCATCGGAACCGGCGGGTAGAGCCGCAGGGTCTCGCGGAAGACGTCTCGGGTCACGCGCAGTTTCGAGACGCTGGCGAAGTTGGCGCTGGCCGCGCGACCCTCTGCGGCCACGCGGTCCTGCCATTCGGGATGTGTGGCCAAGAGGTAGAGTGCCCAGCCAAGCGCAGAGGCCGAGGTTTCATGCCCGGCCAGGAAGAAGATCGCCACCTGATCGACCATCTCGGCTGCGGAGAAGGTCTGCCCGGTCTCGGGGTCGCGGGTGGTCATGATCTTGGTGGCGAGGTCGTCGGGCGCGGTGCCTGCGGCGATGGCCGTCTGGCGCGCCTCTGTCAGTTGCGTGATGAGGTTTCGGATGCGGGTGGCCGCGGCGCGTGTGTCGCGCCGGAAGAAGCGCGGCATCCAGCGCGGGCCGGGGATGAAGGCGGCGAGGTTCAGGATCGGCTGGCTGCGCTGGTAGGCGCGGAATTCGTGGAAGACCTCCTGCGCCAGCGCGTCCTCGATGGGGATCGAGAAGAGCGTGCGAAAGATCACATCGGCGGCGGCGTGGCTGGCCTGCTCCTCGACCTCCACCTCTGCGCTCCCGGCGCCCAGCTGCCCCGCCAACCGGTCGCGCGCCGCAAGCGCCGCCTGCCACATGGCCGGGTAGGTCTCGCGCAGGCGTCCGCCTTCGAAGGCGGGGTCGATGATGCGGCGCTGGCGCTGCCAGTCCGCGCCGTTGGTCAGGAAAACCGAATTGCCGAGCAAGGGGCGCAGGCCCGCGCCGATGCGGTCGGACTTGGGGAACTCCATCGGGCGCTCCTTCAGCACCGTCTTCACCAGGTCGGGCTGGTTCAGCAGGTAGGATCGGAAGAAGGGCGTCCTGAACTCTGCCATCCAGGCCCGGTAGAGCCGCGCGGGCTGGGCCGAGAGGATGTCCTGCCGGAAGAGTTTCACGTAGCGCCAGAGCGAGACCCGGTCGGGCCGCGCCGCCGGTTTCGGGGGGATCATGCGGCGACGCTCGTATACTTGGACACCGCGTGGTCGATGCGGCTGGCCGAGGGCGGGCGCCCGGCGTAGCGGCTGGCCAGCGACAGGGGGCCGGCGGTGATGCGGAAATAGTCGTAGTCGCGGGGCCGATCGAAGGCGCAGAGATACTGGAAATGCAGGCGGAAGAAGCGCCAGCGCAGTTCCTTCCAGCGTTCGGGGCTGAGCGACCGGGTGAACTGTGCCGAGAAGACCAGCGGCCAGCGCTTGTCCTTTGGCGCCACCCCCGAGACGCTGACCGGATCGCAAAGCGCGAAGGCGCAGCCGTCCCCGGGCGCGGTCACGTCGACCCATGTCAGCGCTTCGCTGGCCGAGAGGAACCGCAGGTCGGCCCGCAGCCGGTGGGCCTCGCGCAGGAAGGACACCATGGGCACCACCTGTCCGAGGCTGAGGAAGGCCAGACGCGGCCCGTTGGCGGGCACCCGCCCCGCGCGGATCAGGTCGGCGAGGATCGAAACCGCGAGATGCGCACCCGAGGAATGGCCGACCACCAGAACCTCGTCGACGTCTTCGGTCAGGGCGGCGCCGATGGTGGCGGCGAACTCTGACATGCGCGCCTCCAGCGCGGGCGGGTTGGCGCCCCGGTAGAAGGCCGAGAAGGCGTAGTCGTGCATCAGGTAATAGGCGAAGAATTTGCCGTCTCTGGCCCTGAACCAGTGCAGCGCCACATAGGCGATGCCGCCCCATGCCACAAGGCCGGCCAGCGTGGCGGCAATGCCCAGCCAGGGCGTCAGCAGGCCGATCAGCGCGAATCCCGCCCAGCCAAGCAGCAGCGCAAGACCGAGTTGCACCAACAGCGCCCCGACGGGATAGAGCGCGGCGATCACCGGCCCCTTGCGCAGCCGCATCAGGCGCCGCAGCGCGCCGGTGGCGATGTATTCCCACGAGGTGCGGACAAGCTGCGCGTAGGTTGCCGGGATGCTGTTCGACATGCTGTCGCGAACGATGTCGGACCAGACCAGCACCTCGATATCCGCGCGGGTTTCGGCGCCCTCCATGACCGTCTGCACGTGCCAGCCATAGGCGCCGCCGCCCTTCTTGGGACTCAGCGTCAGCGCGTAGCCCGAGATTGCGGCCTGCGCCGCGCCCTCCTTGCGGTAGAGCTCGCGGTAGCGGCGCGGGTGAATCGGGTCGTAGCCGGGAATGTAGAAGACCCGGCGCCGGGTCACTTCCTGTGGGGTGTCTTGCTGCTCTGCCATGGCGCGCCCTCGTTTTGCCGGTCAGCCTAGCCTGGCAATCCGGCAGGAGTATGGCGCGCGCCCCGCCCCGCGCGCAACCGGACTTCGCGCCTCTGGCGGGCGCCGCCTAGCCCAGTGTCGCGAGCGCCGGGAAGGTTTCGAGCAGCCAGAAGGACAGCGCCGAGAAACCGCCCGTAAGCATCATCAGCCCGATGGTCCACAGAAGCAGCCCCATGGCGCGCTCGATCTGCTGCATGTGGCGCTTCATCCAGGCCATGGCGCCGGTCAGGCGCGGCAGGAAGGCCGCGACCAGCAGGAAGGGGATGCCCAGGCCCGCCGCGTAGACGCCCAGCAGCGCCGTCCCGCGCGAGACAGAGGCCTCGGACGCGGCCAGCGACAGGATCGCCCCCAGCTGCGGGCCGATGCAGGGCGTCCAGCCGAAGGCGAAGGCCAGCCCCAGCACATAGGCGCCGAAGGCGCTGCCGCCGCGGTCGCCCGCGTCCATGCGCGCTTCGCGGTCGAGAAAGCCGATGCGGTAGACCCCGACGAAATGCGCGCCGAAGATCATCACCGTTACGCCCGCCGCCGCGTTCAGATACCCTTGGTACTGCAACAGCGCCCGCCCCGCCGCAGAAGCCGCCGCCCCCAGCAGCAGGAAAACGGTGGACAGCCCCAGCACGAAGAACAGCGCCGACAGCAGCGCCTTGCGGCGCGAGGCCCCCAGTTCCGTCATCGAAACACCGCTCATGTAGGCGAGGTAGGGCGGCACGACCGGCAGCACGCAGGGCGAGAGGAAAGAAATGAATCCCGCCGCCAGCGCCACAAGCATGGCGGGCAAGAGGGATGCGTCGATGATCTCGATTCCGAACATGTCTCAGGGCTTAGGCCATCCGGGCGGGCGCGTCACGCTCCGCCCGGGTCACATCCGCGTGGCGTCGTTGAAACATCCCCGGGGGTACGGCCCTGGCGCGCGGTCCCGGCCCCGCAGGCCGCCTGTCACGGGCCGGTGGAAAAACCGCGCAGAGCCGCTTCTACGCCCGGTCGAAACGCTCTATGTCTGCGCCATGACCCATGAACTCGACGCCACCGGCCTGCTTTGTCCCCTGCCCGTCCTGAAGGCCCGCAAACGCCTGCGGGCGCTGGAACCGGGAGGCCTGCTGGTGCTGCGCACCGACGATCCGGCGGCGATCATCGACGTCCCGCATTTCTGCGCCGAGGCCGGGCATCATCTGGAAACACAGGCCGAAGACGGCGCCGTGATGATCTGGACGATCCGCCGGGGCTGATGTGAATCCGGCAGGCCCTGCGTCCGCCGGGTCCGCCGGGTCCGCCGGGTCCGCCGGGTCCGCCGGGTCCGCCGGGTCCGCCGGGTCCGCCGACAGAGAGCCGATGCTCGACACGACATCAAGATCGCTTCACAATTACCTGACCTGAAAAGAAAAAGCCCCGGCGTCGCGCCGGGGCTTTTCTTGTCTGTCCTGGCAGATCAGCGGCCCAGAGACCACCAGCCGCGGCGTTTCGGCTTGTCGTCCTCGCCAGCCGGTTCGGTGGCCTCGGGCGCTTCTGCGGCGGGCGCTTCTTCAGCCTCGGCAGGCTCGGGCGCCGCCTCGGTCTGCGTCTCCTCCGCCGCCGGAGCAACCGGCGCTTCGTCTTGGGCTTCGGCGGGCGCGTCCGACTCTGCCGGGGCGCCGACGACCGACGCGATGACATCAGAGGCCTTGGCCCGCGTGCGCCTGCGCTTCGGCCCTTCCTGCGAAGCCTCTGCGGTTTCGGCCTGCGCCTCGGGCGCCGGAGCCTCGGACGGGGTCACCGCCTCGACGGTCTGGCCCGCGTCGGTTGCGGCAGGCGCCGCCTCGGACACAGTCTCCGTCACAGCCTCCGGGGCCGCCTCGGCGGGCGCCGCATCATCGCTGGCTTCGGCAGCGGGCGCGGCGGGCTCTTCCGTCACGACCTTGGGCTTGCGCGTCCGGCTGCGGGTGCGCTTCGGCTTTTCCTTCACCGGCTCGGCAACCTCGGCCTCGGGCGCGGTTTCGGGCGCGGCCTCGGCGGTTTCAGCTTCGGCCACGGCACCATCCGATGCCTCTGCCGCGACAGGCTCTGCCGGGGCGGCGGGCGCTTCGGCGGCGGGGCTCTGCGCGGGCTGGCCGTCGTCCGACGCAGCGCCCGTGCCAACCTCGGCCCTGTCGCCCTCGGGCTTGTCAGAGGCCTCTGCCCCATCCTGCCCCTCGCCGTTGTCGCGGGACTTGGACTTGCGGCGGCGGCGACGACGACGCTTCTTCGGCTTGCCGTCGTCCTCCCCGTCCTCGTCGGAAGAGGTCGCGCGCGCTTCAGAAGCCTCGGCCTCTGCCTTCTCGGCGGCTTCCAGTTCCTCGGCCTCGGCGGCTTCCGCCGCTTCGTCGATCTCGTCCATGATCGAGGTATCGACCGACACCACCGGCGCCGCCTCGGGCACCACGCGGGTCGCGGTCTTGAACTTCTCAAGCGTGAAGTCGGGCGAGATCAGATGCACGTCGCCTTCGATCCGCACGGACATGCCGTAGCGGCTTTCGATCTGGGCCACATGCTCGCGCTTCTGGTTCATCAGGTAGTTGGCGATGCCCACCGGGCATTTCAGCAGCACCTCGCGCGAGCGGCGGCGCGTGCCCTCTTCCTCGACCTGACGCAGGATGTTCAGCGCCATATTGTCATCGGACCGGATCAGCCCGGTGCCGTGACAGGCGGGGCACGGCTGCGTCGTCGCCTCGATCATGCCGGGCCGCAGGCGCTGGCGCGACATCTCCAGCAGGCCGAAGCCCGAGATCCGGCCCACCTGGATGCGGGCGCGGTCGGTCTTCAGCTTGTCCTTGATGCGCTTCTCGACGGCGGCGTTGTTCTTGCGCTCGTCCATGTCGATGAAGTCGATGACGATCAGCCCCGCAAGGTCGCGCAGGCGCAGCTGGCGGGCGACCTCTTCGGCGGCCTCGAGGTTGGTCTTCAGCGCGGTCTCTTCGATCGAGCCCTCTTTCGTGGCCCGGCCAGAGTTCACGTCGATGGCCACCAGCGCCTCGGTCACGCCGATGACGATATAGCCCCCGGACTTCAGCTGCACGGTCGGGTTGAACATGCCGCCAAGGTACGACTCGACCTGATAGCGCGCGAACAGCGGCATCTGGTCCTGGTAGTGCTTCACGTTCTTGGCGTGGGACGGCATGATCATCTTCATGAAGTCCTTGGCCACGCGGTAGCCGCGCTCGCCCTCGACCCAGACCTCGTCGATCTCGCGCGAATACAGATCGCGGATCGAGCGTTTGATCAGGTCGCCCTCTTCGTAGATCTTCGCGGGCGCGATGCTCTTCAGCGTCAGTTCGCGGATCTGCTCCCACAGGCGCTGCAGGTATTCGTAGTCGCGCTTGATCTCGGTCTTGGTGCGCTTGGCGCCCGCCGTGCGGATGATCAGGCCCGCGCCCTTGGGCACGTCGATCTCGTTGGCAATGGCCTTCAGCTTCTGCCGGTCGGTGGCATTGGTGATCTTGCGGCTGATGCCACCCCCGCGCGCGGTGTTGGGCATCAGCACGCAGTAGCGACCGGCCAGCGACAGGTAGGTGGTCAGCGCGGCACCCTTGTTGCCACGCTCTTCCTTGACGACCTGCACCAGCATGATCTGGCGGACCTTGATGACCTCCTGGATCTTGTAGCGGCGCGCGCGCGACGGCTTACGCACCGGGCGGATGTCTTCCTCGGTGTCGTCGTCGGCGACGGATTCGATGCCATCGTCGCCATCGGAAGAGTCGTCGTCATCGTCGTCGGAACCGCCCGGCTCTGCGGTGATCACATCGGCGTCGTCGTCGCTGTCGGCGGCCATGGGGCGGCCCTTGGGCTCGTCCCCTTCGGTGCTGTCCCCTTCCGTCTCCTCGGCCTCTGCGCTGGTCTCGTCGGGGCTTTGGACCGGCGTCTCGGCGGGCGTCGGCTCGGGCACCTCGGAGGGCGCGGGCGGCTCTGCCGGGGTCTCGGCGGGGGCCGGGTTCTCGGGCGCCCCGGCGGGCACGGGATCTTCTGTCGGGGTCTCGCCGGGCACGTCCGCACCCGTAGCGGCGGGGGCCTCGGTCACATGATCGGGCAGCGTCTGCTCTGCGGGCGCGGCTTCGGCCACACCGGCCTCGGGCTGGCCCGTGGGTTCGGCGACCGGGGTCTCGGCCACGGTTTCCATCGGCGACAGGCCCTCGCCCGGCTCACCGGCATCGCCGTCCTCGCCAAGGTCGATGGTCTCCATCCCGCTGATCTCGCGGGGGGCCTTGTCCGCCTGTGCATCCGTCGTTTCCGACTTCTTCGCAGGCTTCTTGCGCGACCGCGAACGCGACCGCTTGGGCTTCTCTTCTTCCTCGGCGGCGGCGGCGGCAAGCTCTGCCTCCTCCTCCATCAGCGCCTTCCGGTCAGCGACCGGGATCTGGTAGTAATCCGGGTGGATTTCCGAGAAGGCGAGGAAGCCGTGGCGGTTGCCGCCATAATCCACGAAGGCCGCCTGAAGCGAGGGTTCGACCCGCGTTACCTTTGCAAGGTAGATGTTGCCGGCGAGCTGCCGCTTGTTCTCGGACTCAAAGTCGAATTCCTCGACCTTGTTGCCGTCCACCACCACGACGCGGGTTTCCTCCGCGTGGGTGGCGTCGATGAGCATTTTCTTTGCCATGTGTTCCGTATGCACAGCCGGACGAGCCCCGTCCCGGGGGTCGCGGCGCGTGGGGACTGTGTCTTGTCAGGGCGAGAGGTAGCGCACCGTCACGAGGGGCGCAGACGCTCCTGTCCTCGTGCCTCATGTCTGTCGCGCGCTTCATCGCGGTTCTTCTCCGACGCTATACCCCGGCATGGTCCATGCCTCGGCTGCGCCCGTTCATGAAACCCGTCGCAAGAAGCGGTCCGGGTTCGGTTCATTGGCCTTGCGGCCGGATCGGCCTGCCAGAAAGCGGATTGGTCCGGGCTTTGAGGCAGCGAAACTGGTCGGCGCTGTCCAGAAGACAGCCAGCCTGAACGGCAACATAACGTCTGAGGCACCGAGAACACAATGCTGAAATTGCGCTTTATCCCCAGTCTCCGGCGTGGATGACAAAAAGAAGGGCGCCGCGGATGGCGGCGCCCTTTCGTGTTCTGTCGCGGACCGGCCTACCCGATCCAGCCGGTTGCCTGTGCAAAGACCACGAAGCCCACGGCGATGGCGACCCAGACCGCGAAGAGCGGCAGGAAGAAGCGGATCCAGCGATCCCAGCCGACCCCGCCAAGCGCCAGCGTCGCCATGAAATACCCGGAGGTCGGGTAAAGGATGTTCGAAAGGCCGTCGCCAAGCTGGTAGGACAGCACCGCGTTCTGACGGGTCACGCCGATGATGTCCGACAGCGGCGCCATGATCGGCATGGTCACCAGAGCCTGACCCGAGCCCGACGGGATCACGAAGTTGAACCCCAGCTGCGCGAGGAACATGCCCACCGCCGAAAGCGTGTCGGGGAACGACCCGACGAGGTCGCCAAGCCCCAGCACCAGCGTGTCCATCACCTGCCCCTGCTCCAGCATCACGGCCACGGCGCGCGCCAGCCCGACGATGATCGCGCCCACCAGCACGTCGCGGAACCCTTCGTTGAAGGCCTCGCAGATCTTCGTGGTGGACAGCCCGGCCACCAGCCCGACCGTGATCCCCATGAGCACGAACAGCCCCGCCATCTCCATCATGAACCAGCCGCGCGACAGCACGCCCCAGATCATGACGCCGAAGAAGGCCAGCGCCACAAGACCGGCGCGAAACTGGCGCGGGGTGAAATGCAGCGCCGCGCCGACCTCTGCGGTCTGATACAGCCTGCGCTTCTCTTCCTCGCGCGCGGTGCCCGCCATCAGGCTTGCTGCGGGATTGGCACGGACCTTGCTGGCGTAGCGGGTGACATGGATCACCGCAGCGGCCAGCAAGGCCACGAAAAGCGCGGCCCGCAGACCGGCCCCGGAATACAGCGGAACCTCGGCGATGGACTGGCCGAGGCCGGTGTTGATGGGGTTGAGAACGCCCGAGGTGAAGCCCGCCGTCGTCGCCAGCAGCGCCACGGCCACCGCCGTCACGCTGTCGAAGCGCAGGGCGATCATCAGCGGCAGGATCACCGGCACGTAGACCAGCGCAAGCTCCTGCGTGCCGATCAGCGTCGCCACCACGGCAAAGGTCACCATCAGGACCGGCAGGATCAGGATCGAGCGCGCCGCGAACCGCCGCGTCAGCTTGTCGACGGCGACGTCGATCACGCCGGTGCGCCGGATCACCATGAACATGCCGCCGATGATGAAGGTGAAGAACACCACGACAGAGGCATCGGCGAGCCCGCGCGGCACCGCCATCATGAAATCCTCCAGCCCGACCGGAGTCGCCGCCACCTGCCGATAACTCTCGGGGTCGATGGCGCTGCGCCCGTTGGGCAGGGTCACGCGGTCGAAGACACCGGCGGGAATGAAATGCGTCGCCAGCGCGGCGAGCGCGGTGAAGACGAACAGGATAACGTAGATATGCGGCATCCGCATGCCCTCGGAGCCGGCAATCTCCTCCTCCGGGTCCAGTGTCCTCTGTGTCTCGCTTGTCATATCGGCCTCCCTACCGTTTCGACACGGGTCGCACGGGGACCCGCGCTTGTGTGCCATCGCAATTGAGCTATCTTGTAAAATGTTAGATGGGATTTCATCTGTCAGACAATGCGGAATGCCAATCAAGACCTTTCGTGGTATTTTGATAATCCCGTGGTAACATCAAGCGGTTCAGAAGAGTGAGACAGGCATGGACGATATGCAAAAACCGCTTTCGGATCAGGCGTTTGACGCGCTTCTTTCGGCGCTTCGCGGCGGTGTGCTGGAGGCCGGTGCGTTCTTTTCCATGCCAGAGCTGTCGCGCAGGCTGGACTTTCCCATCGCCGCGATCCGCGAGGCGACGAAGCTGGCAGAGGCCCGCGCCCTGCTGAGCATCCGGCCCAAACGGGGAATCACCGTGATGGATGCGGGCCCCCGCACCACGCGGACCTGCATGGACATGCGCGCGGCGCTGGAGCGCGAGGGCGCGCGGCGGATCCTGGCGTCCGGAACGCCCTTTCCGACGGACCACCTGCGCCAGACGCATGAAGACCTGCTGGCGCGCGCGCGGGCGGGCGATCCGACGGCCACCGGCACGCGCGCCATCGGCGTCGACCTCAGCCTGCACAACGCGCTGTCAGAGGGGCTGGACAACCCCTACCTGCAAGAGGCTTACCAGCAGAACCGCGACCGGATCGCGGTGATCCAGCAGACCCGGCCGTTTCTGCTGGACCGGATTACCTCGGCGATGGAAGAGCATCTGGAGATCATCGCCGCCATGGAAGCGCGCGACCTGCGCCGGGTCGAGGAAACCATCGACATCCATCTGGTGCAGACCCTGCGCTGGTGGGGGATGTAGCCCCCGTTCCGGACCGACAGTATCCCACCGAAACCCGCCAGCCTTCAGCGATACCATTGCCTTCGAAGCCCCACAGGTCTGGCGGGGCTGCGATGCCTCGAAGTCGAAGCGGGTCGCCTTAACCGATCAGCCGAGGGCGTTCAGCCGCTTGATCAGCGCAGAGGTGTCCCAGCGCCCGCCGCCCAGCTTCTGCACGTCCTTGTAGAACTGATCCACCAGGGCGGTGACCGGCAGCGAGGCGCCGACCTCGTTCGCGGTGTTCAGGCAGATACCCAGATCCTTGCGCATCCAGTCCACGGCAAAGCCGTGGTCGAACTTGTCGTCCAGCATGGTCTCGAAGCGGTTGACCATCTGCCAGGACCCGGCGGCGCCGCCGCCGATGACCTCGACCACCGCGCGCCCGTCGAGGCCCGCCTTCTGCGCGAAGTGCAGCCCTTCGGACAGTCCCTGCACCAGCCCGGCGATGCAGATCTGGTTGACCATCTTGCACAATTGCCCGGCACCGCTTTCGCCAAGGCGGTTGCACAGCTTGGCATAGCTGTCGATCAGCGGCTTGGCGGCATCGAAGGCGGCCTGATCGCCACCGCACATTACGACAAGTTGACCGTTCTCGGCGCCCGCCTGCCCGCCAGAGACAGGCGCGTCCACGAAGGCGATCCCGGCCTCGCGCGCCTGCTGGAACAGCTCGGCGGTGACCATGGCAGAGACGGTGGTGTGGTCGACGAAGGTGCTGCCCTTCGCCATGCCGGCAAAGGCGCCGTCGGCGCCGGTACAGACAGAGCGCAGGTCGTCGTCGTTGCCGACGCAGGCCATGACGAAATCCGCGCCGCTGGCGGCCTCGCGCGGGGTCGCGGCGCTGGCGCCGCCATGCTCTGCAACCCATTTGTCGGCCTTGGCCGCTGTGCGGTTGTAGACCGTTACCTCGTGACCGGCCCTGGCGAGATAACCCGCCATCGGGTAGCCCATGACCCCAAGCCCGAGAAATGCAACCTTTGCCATTGTCGTTGGTCCTCCGTCAGGCCCGCCCGGCGCGCCTCTTGGCAAGCCCCGGCAGGCACGTTAATCCCGTCCCTGCCCCACCTACCCCAATACAAGGCGCGTGCAAATGGCGGTTCTGTTCCGATGGCTTCTGCGACTGGCCACCGCCGCGGTGGTGCTGAGCGTTCTGGGCATCGGGGTGGCCTATTACCTCGCCTCGCGGTCGCTGCCCGATTACGACAAGACGCTGAGCGTCTCGGGCGCCGCCGCCGAAGTCGAGATCGTGCGCGACAATTCCGGCGTGCCGCACATCCTTGCCGAAAGCGACGCGGATGCCTTCTTTGGCCTCGGCTACGCCCATGCGCAGGACCGGCTGTGGCAGATGATCGTGCTGCGCCGCACCGCGCAGGGCCGCCTGTCCGAGATCTTCGGCGAACGCACGGTGCGCACCGACACGCTGCTGCGGCGGCTCGACCTTTACGCTCTGGCGCGACAGTCGGTGCAGGCGCAGGACGCGCGCACAACGGACGCGCTGCGCGCCTATGCGGCGGGGGTCAATGCGCGGATCACCGAGATCAACACCGAAAGCCTCGGGCGCGGGGCGCCGGAGCTGTTCCTCTTCGACGCGCCCATGGCGCCGTGGCAACCCGCCGATTCCATCGCCCTGATCAAGCTGATGGCGCTGCAACTCTCGGCGCATATGTCCGAAGAGGTGCTGCGCGCCCGCACCTCGTGGCTGCTGGACGATCCCGACCGGCTGGCCGACATCCTGCCGGATATGCCCGGGTCGGGCGTCGCGGCCCTGCCCTCTTACGCCAGCCTGCTGCCGGCGCCGCTGCAACGCCACGCGGCCCTGCCCGGCAAGGAGATGCCGCGCTTTCTGGCCGCCGTGCCCGAGCGCGGTCTGGCGGGCGCCTCCAACGTCTGGGCGGCGGCGGCGTCGCGCTCCGCCGGGGGCGGAACGCTGATGGCCAACGACCCGCACCTTGGCTTCACCGCGCCGTCGATCTGGTACTTGGCGCGGCTGCAACTGCAATCCGGCGGCGTCATCGGCGGATCCATTCCCGGCATCCCGGCGATCATGGTGGGGCGGTCGGAGAACCTCGGATGGGGCATCACCTCGGCCTACATGGACGATCAGGACCTGCACTTCGAAGAGGTCAACCCCGAGAACCCCGAAGAGGTGCGCAGCCCCGAGGGCTATGTCCCCTTCCGCACCCGCAAGTCGATCATCGAGATCAAGGACGCGGCCCCGATCACCATCACCCTGCGCTGGACGGAAAACGGCCCGGTGCTGCCCGGCTCGCAGTTCAACCTGGAAGACGTGACGCCCGAGGGCCATGTCATGTCACTGTCCTGGACCGCGCTCTCGGGCGAGGACACCTCGGCCTCGGCGGCGGTGGGGCTGATGATGGCGCAGTCCGTGGAAGAGGCGATCGAGGTCTCGCGGCTCTACGTGGCGCCCGCACAGAACCTGACGCTGATCGACGACGAAATGGTTGCGATGAAGATGGTCGGCGCCATGCCGCGCCGCGATCCCGCGCACCAGAGCCGGGGGCGCCTGCCCTCGCCCGGCTGGCTGGAGCAGAACCGCTGGCAGGGGGTCATGCCCTACTCCGCCAACCCCGCGTTCCTCGCCCCCGAGGGCGGCATCGTCGGCAACACCAACAACAAGGTCATCGACCGGCCCTTCCCCAACCACGTCAGCTTTGACTGGGGCGACAGCCAGCGGGTGCAGCGCTGGCAGGGGCTGATGCAGGGCCGCAAGGTGCATACCCGCGACAGCTTCATCGAGGCGCAGCTGGACACCGTGTCGCCCGCCGCCCGCACCCTGCTGCCGCTGATCGGGCGCGACCTGTGGTTCACCGGCGAGGCCGCCGAAGAGGGCACGCCCGAGCGCCGCCGCCAGCGCGCGCTGGACCTGCTGGCGGACTGGAACGGCGAGATGTCCGAACACCTGCCCGAACCGCTGATCTACGCGGCCTGGCTGCGCGCCCTGCAGGACCGGCTGATCCGAGACGAGCTGGGACCGCTGGCCGAGGACTTCGACCATGTCGAGCCGCTGTTCATCGAGCGGGTCTTTCGCAACGTGAACGGCGCCGGGGTCTGGTGCGACGTGATCCGCTCTGCCGAGGTCGAGACCTGCTCGGATATCGCACGGCTGGCGCTGGACGATGCGCTGCTGTGGATCGCCGAACACCACGGATCGGCGCTGGAAAGCCTGCGCTGGGGTGATGCCCATGCCGCCGTGCACGAACACCCGGTGCTGGGCGAGGTGCCGCTGCTCCGCTACTTCGTGAACATCCGCCAAAGCACCTCGGGCGGCGATCACACGCTGATGCGCGGTCGCACCTCGGGGAAAGACCCGGCGCCCTTCCAGAACGTCCACGGCGCGGGCTATCGCGGCGTCTATGACTTCGCCGATCCAGATTCTTCGGTCTTCATCAACGCCACCGGGCAATCGGGCCACCCGCTGTCTCGGCACTACGACGACCTCGGGCAGCTGTGGCGGCGCGGCGAATACATCCCCATGTCGCTGGACATCGACCTCGCGCGCGCCGCCTCGGTCGGCATCACACGACTCGTCCCGAAGTGAGGCGGCAAGGGCCTTGGTGAGCCACCTGCCCACGCATCTCGATGCGGAAAAGGCCCTTGCCGTGGCGCTTGCGGCGCTGGGGACGCTCTGGCCGCGACGGGCGGTGACGCTGACGCCGCTCAAACCCCTGACCAAACCCCTGCGCGCGACGGTCTTCCGCGTGGCGGGCGGGCCGCAGCCCGCCGTGGCCAAGGTCTGGGGGCCGGGCAACGCGGCGCGGGCGGCGGCGCAGGCGGCGCGGCAGGCCGAGGTCGCCGCCGCGATGGCCTGCGGTCCCTGCCGGGTGCCCGGGGTGCTGGGCTTCGACGCGGCGCGCAACACGCTGATCATGACCGACCCGGGCGGCGAGAGTCTGCGGACCCTTGACGAGCCGGGCGCGGCGGTTGCGGCGCAGGCGGGCGGCTGGCTGGCGGCCTTCCACGATCTCAGCCTGCGCGCGCATCCCTTCCGGCCCGCGGGCCATCTGGCATGGGCCGCGCGCCTGAAGGACGCGGTCCGCTCAGGCGCCCGCGTTCTGCCCGAGCCCGAGGGTTTCGCCGCGCGGATCGATGCGCTGACCCCGCTGGCAAGGGCGGCGCGCGGCTCGCCCGCCTGCCGCGCGGTGACCCATCGGGACATGACCCTTGCGAATCTCGTAACCGGTGGAGGCGCTGTCTGGGGCATCGACTTCGAGAACACCCGCGAGGACGAACCCCTGCGCGACCTCTTCACGCTGGCGCTGGACCTCTGCGTCCTGTCCCCGGGCGCGACTGGGCGGGACACGGCGCTGGCGGCCCTGCGGCAGGGCTATGGAAGGCAGGTCGCGACACCGGAGGCGCGGCTGTTCCTGCAACAGGCCTTCGCGCTCGGGGTCTGGGCCAACACCCCCGTCATGCCCACGCGCCGACAGGCGGCGCGGCTGGAAGCCGCGCAGTGGATTCTGGGCCTAGGCGAACCGGTGATCTGAAAGGCCTTGGCCCGCGCCTCGGGGACGGGCTGCGCGGGACGGTGGCGGTCAGCACATCGAAGCCAATCGCAGGGCCGCGACGAACAGAGGATCGGAAAGACCTCGGGCCGCCCGGCAAGGACAGCCTGCGCGGAAACGGTAACGGTCAGCGCATCGAGGCCGACCGAAGGGGGCGGGATAGTGGCCGGGGCTGCGGGCCAAGGCAAACCGGTGCCAAACAGGCCGCAGCCACATCCCGACAAACCGGACCATGTCCCGCCCCCGGTGCGCTGCCTGCCCTACTCCATCGAGTCGAAGCGGGCACGGTCGGCGGCGGACCAGTTCACGGTCAGCAGATAGCCGTCCTCGTCCTGCGTCTCGGCCTCGACCAGCCCCTTCTCGAAGAGCCACGCCCGGCGGCGGCCCGCATCGAAGCCCAGCCGCAGCCTGTCCTGCCGGGTCTCTTCCCCCAGCGCGGAAGTCACCGCCTCCAGAAACCCGTCCAGTCCCGCCCCGGTCAGGGCCGAGACCGCAAAGACCCCCTCATCGCGCTCGGCCCGCTGAGCCACCGCCTCGGCGGCCTCCGGGTCCAGCCGGTCGAGCTTGTTCCAAAGCTCCAGCCGCGGGGTTTCCTCGTCGAGGCCCAGCTCGGAGAGGATGGCGTTCACATCCTCGGCCTGCGCCTCGGATTCGGGGTGCGAGATATCGCGCACATGCACGATGACATCCGCCGCCAGCACCTCTTCGAGCGTGGCGCGGAAGGCGGCGACCAGCTGCGTCGGCAGGTCCGAGATGAAGCCCACGGTGTCCGACAGGATCACGTCGGCGCCGGTGGGCAGGCGCACGGCGCGCATGGTCGGGTCCAGCGTGGCGAAGAGCATGTCCTTGGCCATGACCTCGGCGCCCGTCAGGCGGTTGAACAGCGTCGACTTGCCAGCGTTGGTGTAACCCACCAGCGCGACGATCGGATAGGGCACCTTGGCGCGCGCCTTGCGGTGCAACTCGCGCGTCCGGACGACCTTGTCCAGCTGGCGGCGCAGGCGCACCATCTGCTCGTCGATGGCGCGGCGGTCCGCCTCGATCTGGGTCTCGCCGGGGCCGCCGACGAAGCCAAGCCCGCCGCGCTGCCGTTCGAGGTGGGTCCAGGCGCGGACCAGCCGCGTGCGCTGGTAGGACAGCGCCGCCATCTCGACCTGCAACACACCCTCGCGGGTGGCAGCGCGATCCGAGAAGATCTCGAGGATCAGCCCGGTGCGGTCCAGAAGCTTGACCTTCCACTCTTTTTCAAGATTGCGCTGCTGCACCGGAGAGACGGGACCGTCCACCAGCACAAGCTCGACCTCGGCATCGTGGAAGCGTTGTTTCAACTCGGCGATCTTGCCGGTGCCGAACAGGGCGCCGGCATGGGGGCGCGGCAGCGGCACGACTTCAGAGCCGACGATCTCCAGCCCCGGCAGGGCATGCGCCAGCGACACAGCCTCTTCCAAGGCCATGCGCGCGTCCCGGCGGTTCGGGTCGCTCTTGATATCGGGATGCACGACCCATGCCCGGGTCACATGCGGAGCGTGTTCCTTCACGCGTCCCCTTCGCCGTCATACAGGTTGATCGGCTGGCTTGGCATGATGGTCGAGATCGCGTGCTTATAGACAAGCTGGGACTGTCCGTCCCGGCGCAGCAGCACGCAGAAATTGTCGAACCAGGTGATCACGCCCTGCAGCTTCACCCCGTTGATGAGAAAGACCGTTACCGGAACCTTCGTCTTGCGGACGTGATTGAGAAACGCGTCCTGAAGGTTCTGTCTGTCAGAAGCCATTGACTTGCCTTTGTTCTTGCCTTGCGCCCCACTCGGGGGCCCCCTCGTCGGACAGAGTATGTCGCGCCCGGCGGGGAGTTTCCAGCCGAAAAGCGAAATCGCGCGTTAACTTGCGATCCGCTGAGCACGCCGCGCTCATTCCCGCCAGCTTTCCGGGGTCAGCATGACGATGAAGGCCAGAAGTTCCAGCCGCCCCAGCACCATGGCAAGGCACATGATCAGCTTGGTGTCCCAGAGCCACGCGCTCATGTTGATCGGTTCGGCGGCGGCGTATTGCGCAAGCGGCCCGGTGTTGGACAATGCCACGACAGCGACCACCGTCGCCTCTTCGAAGGTCAGCCCGTAGCTGCCGAAGATCAGCGTCAGGGCGGCGATCATGATGGCAAACAGCATGAACACGACCCATGCGATGAAGGCGCCCTCGCGCCGGGTGCGGCGCCCCATCAGCCCCGCACGCCCCACCGACGAGGGGTGAATCAGCCGTTCCATCTCGCGCAGGCCGTTGGCGTAAAGGGTGTAGACCCGCAGCAGCTTGACGCCGCCCGCCGTGGTCGCCACGCCGCCACCGATGACCGCGAGGCCCATCAGGATGATCCCCGGCGTCGGCAGCCCCGACCAGGCCCGCGCGGTGTCCCAGTCGCCCGACAGGAAGCCGGTGGTCGACAGAAAGGACATCGCGGTGAACAGCGCGCCCCACAGCGCCCGCACGCCGGTGACCCAGTCCTGTTCCTGCCCGACGTCGAAGGCCCCGGCCCAGTGCCGGACAAAGAGCGCGGCGGGCACGGCGGCGACCAGCAGGATGCCCATGCGGAATTCCGGGTCGTACCAAAGGCTTTGCCCGTTGCGCGTATCAGAGGAAAATGTCAGCCGCGACAGCGCGAAGAAGAGAAAGCAGAAGAGGATCATCTCTCCGGCCAGACCGCTGGGCGCGGCGCCCAGCGAGGCCAGCGGCGTGATGCCGGAGGTGGACAGCACCGCCATGGCATGGCAGAGCGCCACCAGCGGCGGGTCGCCCGCGACCAGCAGCATCACCGCCAGCCCCAGCGTCAGCCCCGCGTAGATCGGCACCAGCACCTCTGTCGCGCGCCAGACCCGCTGGCCGGGCGTGCCGGTGCCACTGCGGGCAGAGCCGTCGAGGATGGTCTGCCCCGGCTCGCCGCTGGCGGTCACCTCGAAGCCCCCCAGCGCCAGCGGCGCAAGGATGGCAGAGGCGGCGATCCACATCAGCAGGCCGCCCATCCAGCCGACCTGCGCACGCCACAGGTGTTCCGGCCCCGACAGCCGCGCCGCATCGAAGATCGTGGCGCCGGTGGTGGTCATGCTCGAGACCATCTCGAAATAGGCGCTGACGTAGGTGGTGTTGCGCACCGCCTCGTGGAAGGGAATCGCCATGAGCGCGGGCAGGATCAGGAAGCTGGCCGCCAATTGCAGCAACAGCCGCAGGGCCGAGCGGTTGTGGTCCCGGTTCCCCAGCGCCAGCCCCATCAGCACCGTCAGCGTCAGCCCGAGGATCGTGCCGTAGAAGAAGCTGCGCGCGTCGTGGAATTCCTCGATGGCCAGCGCATAGCCCGCCGGCACCAGCATCGACAGGAAGGCCAGCCCCATGATGGACAGGAAGAACGGCAGGCGCGAGAGAATGCGCAGCATCAGAAGAAGTCGATCGAGACCTGCAACAGGCGCTCGACCTCCGGCACGTCACCCGACAGGGCGAAGATCACGATCTTGTCCCCCTCTTCGATCCGCAGGGCGCCGGTGGGTTTCAGCACCTGATCGCCCCGCCCCACCGCGCCCACCAGCACGCCTTCGGGAAAGTCGATCTCGCGGATCAGCGAGCCCGAGATCGGCGAGGTCGACATGACCTCTGCCTCGATCACCTCGGCCTCGGCGTCGCCGATGGAATAGACCGCGCTGACACGGCCATGGCGGATGTGACGCAGGATAGAGCTGACGGTGGTGGCGCGCGGGTTGATGTAGGCGTCGATGTCCAGCGCATCCATCAGCGGCACCAGCGTCGGGTCGTTGATCAGCGCGATCACCATGGGACAGCCCGCCGCCTTGGCGCGCACGGCGGCCAGCGTGTTCACCTTGTCGTCGTCGGTCACGCAGAGCGTCGCGTCCGAGCGCGAGACACCCGCCTCGGCCAGCAGCGCCGAATCGAGCCCGTCGCCGTGCAGCACGATGGTGCGTTCCAACTCCTCCGCGGCGCCTTCGGCGATCGAGCGGTTGCGCTCGATCACCTTGACGCGGATGCGGCGCGGTCCCTGCTCCAGCCGCCGCGCGACGGCCAGGCCGACATTGCCGCCGCCGATGATCACCACCCGCTCCTGCTTGCGCTGCGACTTGCCGAAGATCTCCAGCGCGCGCTGCACGTCCTCGTCATGGACCATGATGTAGCAGCTGTCGCCGACGAACAGCTGGTCGCCGGATTCGGGCGCGAACAGCGTGTCGTCGCGACGGATGCCCACCACGACGGCGCGCAGGGTGCTGAACAGGTCGGTGAGCTGCCGCAGCGGCGTGTTCACGATCGGACAGTCTTCGTCGATCACCAGCCCCATCAGATGCGCCTTGCCGCCAAGGAACTGTTCGGTGTCGAAGGCCGCGGTGGCGGACAGGCGGCGAAAGGCGGCCTCGGCCACCTCGCGTTCGGGGTTGATGACCACGTCGATGGGCATGTGGTCGCGCCGGTAGAGATCCGAGTAGAGCGCCTTCTGGTAGCTTTCGGCGCGCAGCCGGGCGATCTTGCGCGGCACGGAAAAGACCGAATGCGCGACCTGACAGGTGACCATGTTCACCTCGTCCGAATAGGTCGCGGCGATGATCATGTCGGCATCGCCCGCGCCGGCCTGGTCCAGCACGTCCGGGTAAGAGGCAAAGCCCGCGATGCCCTGCACGTCCAGCGTATCGGTGGCGCGCCGCACGAGGTCGGGATTGTTATCCACGACGGTGACGTCGTTGCGCTCTCCGGCAAGGTGGCGGGCGATCTGCCAGCCGACCTGCCCCGCGCCGCAAATGATGACCTTCATGGACCGTCCCCGAGGAATTGCCCTGCCGGAGTGACACGGCCCGCGCGGCGGGTCAACGCCAGCCGTGGCAGAGCCCGCCGCCCCGTGGCGCGGCGGTCGCGCTTGGCGCCAAGCGCCTTCGCGGCGCCCGGGACCGCGCAGGCCGTGGGATCAAGGCGCTTGCCACCGCAGGCGGCCCGCGTCGCGCCCTTCACTGGTCGCGGATCGACGCCCGGGCCTCACTCTGCCACTGGCGCTTCCACGCGAAGACATCGGCGCGGCGCTCCCATTCATAGCGCGGGTCCTCGGTCACACCCACGTAGTACAGCCGGCCCTGCCCCTGCCGCCACGGATCGAGGACGAGGCCCTTTTCCATCGGGTCGCCCTTGGCGGAGAGGATCAGCGTGGAATGCTCCAGCCGGACATTCCGCGAATTGGCGATGGCGCGGTGCAGGTCCAGGGTCTGAAAGCGCTGCGCCCGCATGTGCATCTCGAGGTCGTCGGCCCAGTCCTTGCACAGGCCGCGCGGCCTCAGGCCGTTGTTGACCTTGGTGTTGTGCAGCAGCGGCGGGTCGGTGACCTGCCACTCGACCGCCCATTTCAGCGGCTCCAGCACCGCGATCCGCGCCGCGCGCGCCGCTTCGTCGCGCGAAACATCCGGGCCGAGGTCCATCAACCGCTGCGTCAGCGCCGCGATCTTGGCCTCTTCGGTGCTGCGGCCTTCGGCGAAGGCCATGACCGCCCGCGACCGGGCCATCTCGTCCGCGGGCATGCCGCAGCCCGCAACCAGTGCCGCCCCTGACAGGAGGCCGCAAAACCGTCTTCTGTTCATATCCCTTGTCCCCGGCTGTCCCTTGGAATCAGGAGACTTCCTGCATGGCATCGTCCACATGGGCAATACGTCCGCCCGATTTTGCCGAGGTCACGACGCCCAGGGACTTCAACTTGCGGTGAAGCGCCGAGCGTTCCATTCCCACGAAAGAGGCGGTGCGCGAGATGTTCCCGCCAAAGCGGTTGATCTGCGTCAGCAGGTATTCGCGTTCGAAGGCCTCGCGCGCCTCGCGCAGCGGCATCGTGGCCAGCGTACCCGACAGCACCACCCGCTCTTCGCCGTCGTCGCGCCCGGTCGTTTCCTGCGGCAACTCGCGCGCCTCGATCGGGCCGGTGCCGTCGCCAAGGATCAGCACCCGCTCCACGAGGTTCTTCAGCTGCCGCACGTTGCCGGGCCAGGACATGGTCTGCATCAGCGCCACGGCGTCCTCGGTCAGCTCGCGGATCGGCAGGCCCTGCCCGCTGTGACAGGCTTCGATGAAATGCCGCGCCAGAACCGGGATATCCTCGCGCCGTTCCGCCAGCGAGGGCACCGCGATCGGCACCACGTTCAGCCGGTGATACAGCTCTTCGCGGAAGCGCCCGGCCTGGATTTCGGACTGCAGGTCGCGGTTGGTGCTGGAGATCACGCGCAGGTCTACCCGCACCTTGTCGGCGCCGCCGACCCGGGTGAACTGCTGGTCCACCAGCACGCGCAGGATCTTGGACTGGGTGCCGTTGGGCATGTCGGCGACCTCATCGAAGTAGATCACCCCGCCATGCGCCTGTTCCAGCAGGCCCGGCTCCACACCGCGCTTGGAGGACTCGCGCCCGAAGAGCATGGCCTCCATCATCTCGGGTTCGACACCGGCGCAGTTCACCGTCACGAAGGGCGCATTGGCCCGCGCCGACTGGCCGTGGATATAACGCGCCGCCACTTCCTTGCCCGAGCCCGCCGGGCCGGTCAGCATCACGCGCCCGTTCGACTTGGTCACCTTGTCGAGCTGCCCCACCAGCGTGCGGAAAGAGGCGCTGTCGCCGATCATCTCGGCCGCCTTCACGTCGCCGCGCTTCAGCGTGGCATTCTCGCGGCGCAGGATAGAGGTCTCCATCGCGCGGCGGATCACCACCAGCAACTGGTCGATGTTGAAAGGCTTCTCGATGAAGTCGTAGGCGCCCTGCTTGATCGCCGCCACGGCGATCTCGATATTGCCATGCCCCGAGATGATCACCACCGGAATGTCGGGGTTGTCGCGTTTCACCGTCTTGAGGATATCGATCCCGTCCATCTTGCTGTCCTTCAGCCAGATGTCGAGGATCAGCAGTGCCGGCGGCTCGGAATTGATCTCGGCCATTGCCTCCTGGCTGTTGGCGGCAAGGCGCGTGGTGAACCCCTCGTCTTCGAGGATGTCTCCGATCAGTTCCCGGATGTCGCGTTCGTCATCGACGATCAGGATGTCACTCATTGGGTGCCTCTCAGGTATTGGTTATCAAACATCTTCCAGTTCCCGCCCCGCTTCGGGGGCCTCCCGGACCGGGCGGGTCAGGGGCAAACGGATCAGGGCCATGGCGCCGCTCTGCGCGTCGGGGCCGAAGGGGGGCGCGTCTTCCAGCACCAGCGTGCCGCCGTGTTCCTCTATGATCTTCTTGACGATGGGCAGGCCAAGGCCGGTGCCGCTGTCGCGCGTGGTCACGTAAGGTTCGAACAGCCGGGCGCGGTCCTCAGGCAGACCCACGCCATTGTCCATGATGCGGATCTCGGCGCGACCGTCCTCGGCGATGGCGGCACTGACGCGGATCTCGGGGGCATGGCCCTTGGGCGCGCCCTGTTCCTGAAGGGAAACGATGGCCTCGCCCGCGTTCTTGATCAGGTTGGTCAGCGCCTGCCCGATCATGGTGCTGTCCAGCTCGGCGGGCATCGGATCGGACGGCAGGTCGGTGACAAATCGCACGTCCGGCTGGCCGGTTTCCTGCAACAGGACGGCGCCACGCAGGATCTCGCCCAGTTCCTCGGGCTTGCGCTCGGGCTCGGGCATTCGCGCGAACTTCGAGAACTCGTCGACGATGCGGCGCAGGTCGCCGGTCTGGCGGATGATCACGCCGGTCATGTCGTCCAGCTTTTGCGCGTCATCCTCCGGCAGTTGACGCCCGAACTTGCGCTTGATGCGTTCGGCGGACAGCTGGATCGGCGTCAGAGGGTTCTTGATCTCATGCGCAATGCGCCGCGCCACGTCCCCCCAGGCCGCCATGCGCTGCGCGCTGACGAGGTTGGTCACGTCGTCGAAGGCCACAACGAAGCCTTCGAGCGAGCGGTCGGCGCGGCGGCGTGTGGACAAGCGCACCAGCAGGTGTTCAAGTCGGCCCTCGCGGCTGACCTTGACCTCTTCCTGCGCGGTCTCCAGCGCGTCCGCCCGGACCCGGTCGAACAACGCACCGAACTCTGGCACCGCGACGCCCAGCGGCACCGAGTGGTGTGTTTCGTGCCAGCCAAGCAGACGTTCGGCCGAGCGGTTGACGAAGGTCACCTTGCCCTCGGCGTCCAGCCCCACGACGCCCGAGGTCACCGAGGACAAGACGGAATCGAACAGCCGCTGGCGGCGCTCGATCTGGCGCGTGTTCTCCAGCAGCGTCTCGCGCTGCGCCTTCAGCTGACGGGTCATCTGGTTGAAATAGCGCCCCAGCTGCGAGATCTCGTCGTCGCCGTCATCCTCTTCGACCTGAACGTCCAGATCGCCCCCGCCGACGCGCTGCGCGCCGTCGGTCAGGCGGCCCACCGGGCGGCTGAGGCGTTCGGCGAACCACAGGCCCGCCCATGTGGCGGCAAGGATCAGCAGCAGCGCAAAGCCAAGGTACAGCAACGCGAAGTCGAACAGGCGGCGCCCGCGCTCTGTCTCCTGCTGCTGGTAGAAACGCGCGGTTTCCTGCGTTTCATCGAGCAGGGTCAGCAGGTTGCCGTCCACCGCGCGCGACACGTAAAGGTAGCGGTCGACGAAGGCCCGCAGTGGCAGCAGCGCGCGGTATTCGCCATTGTCCCAGTCCGGGATCAGCGCGATGCCGGCCTTGTCCGCCTGCGCGAAATCCGCCTCGGCGGGCTGTTCGAAATCGAAAAGATACGACCGTTCGCCGCGCGCCCGGATCGCCCCGGTGCCGTCGATGACATAGGCCTCGCGCAGGCCGCGCTGGATCTGCGCCTGCCCCTGCCCCAGCATCCGCCGCAATTCCCCGTCATCCATGACGAAAGACGCGCGGCGCGAGGCATCGAGGAAGGCGCCAAGCGCGGCGGCGTCCTGTTCAAGCCCGGCGCGCGCCTCGGCCTCGTAGCTTTCCGCGGCCTCCAGCGAGGCACCGACGACGTTCTGCACCCGGCTGGAAAACCATGTCTCGAGTCCGATATTGATGGTCAGAACGGCAAAGACGGCCACCGTCACGGTGGGCAAGAGCGCCATCATGGCGAAGCCAAGCGTCAGCCGCAGGTGCAGCCGCGACCCGGCGGATTCGCGCCGCCGCGCGGCCACCATGCGCGCCACCCGCGCCAGCACCAGCGCCGCCAGCAGCAGCGTGTAGACAAGGTCCGCCAGCAGCACCAGCCGCAGCGACAACGAGGACCCGCCCTGATCCAGAGGTCCGAGAACGAGGAATGTGCAGAAGGCAAGGATCGGCCCCAGCGCGACCAGCGCAAGGGTCATCAGGTTCTGAAACCACCTCTGCCGACGCAGGCGCATGAAAAACGCCCAGGTCGGCGACCGAAACATGGGTCGTGCCCTTGTCGCCACAACCACCTCTCACCATGATGTGCTGCTCGTTGGCAGCGACCGCCTTATGCTGTGGCCTTCTCCTGCCGTTGGGGCAACGGGGTCACAGTCTGTGGTCTTTTTACATCAACTTGCGGCGGCGTGTCACGCGAATATCGAGGTCAGTGATCTTCTTGCGCAGAGTATTGCGGTTGATGCCAAGAAGGTCGGCGCATTTGGCCTGATTGCCGCCCGTCGCCTCCAGCGCGATCTCGATCAGCGGCGCCTCGACCTCGCGCAGGATGCGTCCGTACAGGCCCGGCGGCGGCAACATGGCCCCGTGCAGATCGAAGTAGCGGCGCAGGTGGCGAGAGACGCTGTCGGCCAGCTTGTCGCCATCGCCGCCGCGCAGCACCGGGCCGGTTTCCGGCTGGTTGCCCAGCACCGCCTCGACCTCGGCCCGGGTGATTTCCTCGGATCGGCTGGTCAGCGACAGTCGCCGCACCGCGTTCTCCAGCTGGCGCACGTTGCCGGGCCAGGAATAGACGCGGAACAGCTCTGCCGCGCCCTCGGAGAGCCAGCGTTTCGGCGCGCCGTCGCGTTCGGCCCGCAGCAGGAAATGCTCTGCCAGCAGCGGGATGTCCTCGACCCGCTCGCGCAGGCTGGGCACCGCAATCGCCGCCCCGTCCAGCCTGTAGAACAGGTCGTGGCGCACCTTGCCGGTCTCGGTCAGGCTTTGCGGGTCGTATTGCGAGGATGCCAGAAAACGCGGCACATGTTCGCCGGGCACGTCCATCATGCGCACGATGCGGCCCTGCACCTCGTCGTCGATATCGGCGATCTCGTCGATCAGCAGCGTGCCGCCCCTGACCCGCGCCAGCACCCGCGCCGGGCCGTCGAGGTCGGACAGGTCCGCCCCGGTGACGATGACGAAGGGCAAGCTGCGCCGGTCGCTGAAATCGTGCAGCGCGCGGGCGATCAGGCTTTTGCCGGTGCCGCTTTCGCCCGTGATCAGCACCGGCAGGTCGGTGTTCATCACCTTCGCGACAAGGCGGTACAGCGCCTGCATCGCCGGGGTCTTGCCCACCAGCGGCAGCTCGTCCGGCTCGTCCGCGCCCACCACCGGCTCGTCCCTGCGCGGCTGCTTGTTGCGGTTCTCCAGCGCCCGTGCCGTGCGCTTCATCAGGTCCGGCAGGTCGAAGGGTTTCGGCAGGTAGTCGTAGGCCTCGGCCTCGGCGGCCTGAATGGCGGTCATGATGGTGTTCTGCGCCGAGATCACGATCACCGGCAGCCCGGGCCGGTCCTCGGCGATCTTGGGCAGCATCTCCAGCCCGTTGCCGTCGGGCATCATGACATCCGAGATCACCACATCGCCCTTCCCCTCGCTGACCCAGCGCATCAGCGTCGTCAGCGAAGAGGTCGCGTGCACCTTGCAGCCGGCGCGCGTCAGGGCCTGCGTCAGAACCGTGCGGATCGTGCGGTCGTCGTCGGCAACCAGAACTGTGCCATCCATCACTCGGTCTCCTCGATGGCTGCGGGGCGCGGGGCGCGGGGCAGCGAGATGCGGAACAACGTCCGGCCGGGGACGGAATCCACCGAGATCCAGCCGCCATGGTCGGAAATGATCTTGCTCACCAGCGCCAGCCCCAGCCCGGTGCCGTTTTCCTTGCCCGAGACGAAGGGGTCAAAGATGTCGCCCTTGATGTCCTCGGGCAGGCCGGGGCCGTCGTCGATGATCTCGATCTGCAGGGGCAGGGTCTGCCCGCTGCCATCGGCGCGGCGCAGGCGAAAGCTGTGCTCGTAGAAGGTATGCAGGCGGATCGTGCCGCCGGTCTTCGGGTCCGCCGCCTCGGAGGCGTTCTTGATCAGGTTCAGCACCACCTGCAACAACTGGTCAGGGTCGCCAAGCGCCATGGGCAGCGAGGGGTCGTAATCCTCGATGATCTTCATATGCCCGCCAAAGCCCAGCAGGGCCGAGCGCCGCGCCCGGTCCAGCACATCGTGGATATTGACCGGGCGCTGTTCCGGCGGCGAGAGGTTGCCGAACTGCTCCACCTGCTCCAGCAGCTTCACGATACGCCGGGTCTCGGCGACGATAAGATCCGTAAATTCAAGGTCTTCCTTGGGCAAGCTCATGCTGAGAAGCTGCGCCGCCCCGGTGATGCCCGCCAGCGGGTTCTTGATCTCATGCGCCAGCATCTCGGCCATGCCGATGGCGGATTTCGCCGCCGATTTCACGCTGTGGCTCTGGGTCATGCGGCCCGCCAGCTCTCGTGGGGAGATCAGCATGATCATCCAGCCCTCGCGGCCCTGCACCGGCGCGAATTGCAGGTTGCAGACCAGCGGCGGCCGCGCGCCGGTGCCCACGTCGACATCGTTCACGAACAGCGGCGTGCCGTGTTCACGCGCCCGTTGCAGGCTTTCCTCCAACGGCGCATCGACGGCCAGACGGTCCCAGATCGGCTGCCCGGTCAACCACTTGGCGGAATTGTTGAAGAAGCCCTCGGCGGCGGGATTCATCTCGGCGATTTTTTCGTATTCGTCGATCAGGATCGCCGGAACGGGCAGCGAGGACCAGATCTGCATCTCGGTGGGTCCGGTCATGCCGCCTCACTTTCGCAGGCAAGGGCCTCGGGCAGCAGGCGCAGCACGCGGGCGGTGTCGCGCTCTGTCATCAGCGGCTTGCGCAGAGCCGCGGGCGTGCCCGCGCGGTCCATGTACCAGCCCAGATGCTTGCGGGCGACGCGGTTGCCCAGCTCGGGGCCGTAGAACCTGAGCATCGCCTCGTAATGTCCTGAAACCATGTCGATAAGCTCTACTCCTTGCGGGATCTCGGGCGGCGGCGATCCGGTCAGTTGGGACGCCACCTCGGCCAGCAGCCAGGGGGCGCCCTGCGCGCCGCGACCGATCATCACCCCGTCTGCGCCCGACAGGCGCAGCGCCTCGCGCGCGGTCGCGGCATCGGTGATGTCGCCATTGGCGACCACCGGGATCGTCACCGCTTCTTTCACCGCGCGGATCGCCGCCCAGTCGGCACGGCCCTTGTAGAACTGGCAGCGCGTGCGGCCATGGATCACCACCATCTGCACCCCCGCGCCTTCGGCCCGTTTCGCGAGCTCGGGCGCGTTCAGCGCCGCGTCGTCCCAGCCCAGCCGGGTCTTCAGCGTCACCGGCAAGTCGACCGCGCCCACCACCGCCTCGATCAGGCGCAGCGCGTGGTCGGGCACCTGCATCAGCGCCGAGCCGGACCAGCCGCCCGTCACCTTCTTGGCCGGGCAGCCCATGTTGATGTCGATCACCCGGGCGCCCATGTCCGCCACCTGCCGCGCGGCCTCGGCCATCGGCCCCGGCTCGCGCCCGGCGATCTGGACAGAGGTGTTCTCGACCGCCGCGCCCAGTTCCGCCTTCTCGCGGGTGCCGGGGCGCGCGGTCAGGAATTCGCCGCTGGCGATCATCTCGGAGACCACCAGCCCGGCGCCGAAGCCCGAGACCAGCGTGCGAAAAGGCAGATCGGTGATTCCGGCCAGCGGGGCCAACATCACCGGGGGCAGAATGTCACGGTTGCCGAGTGTCAGGCGCAAATGCCCAGTCCTTGTGCGTTTCCCCGGATGGGGCTGGTTATGGATCGAATTACCGTGAACCCTGTATCTGTTCAATGTTTCGGGCCGGGTTCCGCGCGGACAAAATGCGCATATGCTTAAAATTTAGGCACTGTCGCGGGGCATTTGCAACACCGGCCCGCCGCTCTTAGAAGGGCGAAAGCGAAAGGATATCAGAATGATGCGTTGCGCAGTCCTGATTGTCGCCGCCGGGCGCGGCACCCGCGCAGGGGGCGAGTTGCCCAAACAGTGGCAAGACCTTGCCGGAAAGCCCGTCGCCCGCTGGACGCTGGAACGCTTCGCCGGACTGGGGCCGACCGTCATGGTCATCCACCGCGACGACCGCGCCCGGGCCGAGGTCGCCTGCGCCGGGCTGCCCGTGACGCTGGTCGAAGGCGGCGCCGAGCGCGCGGATTCGGTGCGCGCCGGGCTAGAGGCCCTCTTGGCCGATGCGCCCGACGCGGTGCTTATCCAGGACGTGGCGCGGCCCTGCACCCCCCCGCATACCATCGCCCGCGTGCGCGCCGCTCTGGAAACCGCCGCCGGGGCCGCGCCCGCCCTGCCCGTGTCCGACGCGCTCTGGACCGGCGCCGGGGAACGGGTCACCGGCACGCAGGACCGCAGCGGCCTGTACCGGGCGCAGACGCCGCAGGGCTTCCACTTTCCCGACATCCTCGCCGCGCACCGCGCCCATCCGGGCGGCGCCGCCGACGATGTCGAGGTGGCCCGCGCCGCCGGTCTGGACGTCACCATCGTTCCGGGCGATGAAGCCAACCTGAAGATCACCCTGCCCGAGGATTTTGCCCGGGCAGCGCGCCTGCTGAAGGAAGACACCATGGATATCCGCGTCGGGAACGGCTTTGACGTACATGCTTTTGAAGAGGGCGACCACGTCATCCTCTGCGGTGTGCGCGTCCCGCATGACCGCAAGCTCAAGGGCCATTCCGATGCCGATGTCGGCATGCATGCGGTGACCGACGCGCTGTACGGCGCGATGGCCGAGGGCGACATCGGCCAGCACTTCCCGCCCTCCGATCCGCAATGGAAAGGCGCGGCCAGCGAGATATTCCTGACCCATGCCGCCGAACTGGCGCGGCAGAAGGGGTTCGGGATATCCAACGTGGACATTACCCTGATTTGCGAGCGGCCCAAGGTCGGCCCCCATGCCGCCGCCATGCGGGCAAGGATGGCGCGCCTGCTGGGCCTTGACGAGGACCGGGTGTCGGTGAAGGCCACCACCTCGGAACGGCTGGGCTTCACGGGCCGCGAAGAAGGCATCGCGGCGCTTGCCACCGCGACGCTGGTGAAGCCATGAGGTGGATCGCATCGGTCGGTGGCGTCGGCTATCTTAGGCCCGCGCCAGGCACATGGGGATCGCTCGCGGCGCTGCCGCTGGCCTATGGCATCCTGCTGCTGGGCGGTTTCTGGCTGCTGCTGATCGCCACCGTCGCGGCCCTTGCGCTGGGGTGGTACGCCACCGCAGAGGTCACGCGGGACGGCGACCATGACCCGTCGTGGGTGGTGGTGGACGAGCTTGTCGGCCAGTGGATCGCGCTGTTCCCGGTGGGCTACGGTGCGGGCATGATGGGTGTCGACCCTTGGCGGCTCTGGCCCGGCTGGGTGGCGGGCTTCGTGCTGTTCCGCCTTTTCGACATCTGGAAGCCCTGGCTGGTGGGCCGCATGGACGCGCGCGGCGACGCGGGCGGCGTGATGCTGGACGATGTCATCGCGGGCATCATGGCGGCAGTGGTCTCGATCCTGCTGGCAGGCCTCGCACACGGGGTGCTGATGTGAGCCCCCTCGCCCGGCAGATCGTGGAACAGGCCAGCGCGCGGGGCGTCACCGTCACCTGCGCCGAAAGCTGCACCGGCGGCAAGGTGGCCGCCGCGATCACCGATGTGGCCGGGTCCTCCGCCGTCTTTGCCTACGGCTTCGTCACCTATTCCAACGGCGCCAAGGTCGACCTGCTGGGCGTCCACCCCGAAACGCTGGAGGCGCATGGCGCCGTCTCGGAAGAGGTCGTGCGCGAGATGGCGCAGGGCGCGCGGGTTCGGGCGGGCGCGGATATCGCCGTGGCGATCAGCGGCATCGCCGGGCCCGGTGGGTCCGAGTTCAAGCCCGAGGGGCGTGTCTGCTATGGCCTTGCCACCGCAGCGGGGGTCACGGCGCAGACCATCGACCACGGCGCCCTGGGCCGCGCAGAAGTGCGCCTTGCCGCGCGCGATCACGCGCTGTCGCTGATCCTTGGCGCGTTGGGCTAACGCGGCGCGACGGACCCACCTGCCCAGCGATGGCAGGCCGTACCAAAGCAGACCACGGACAGAAAGCACCCGCCCCAGGCCCGACGGCCCGCCCGCAAGGGGACCGGGCCGTTACGCCGTGATCAGCAGCTTGCCGGTCTCGCCCCCCGCCATGGTCCCGGAAGCATCCCGGTAGCCCTGCGCCGCCGCGCGGGCGATATCCTCTGGCGCCACCGGGTCGCCCCTTCCGTTCACCGCCGCCGCGAAAGTTGTGGCCGACTGCGCGCTGGCGCCGGTCGGCGTTGCTGCCGGGGCGGGGTTGGCCCCCGTCGCCTGCGTCACCTGCCCCGTGGCGACAGGCAGACCGGCGCCGTTGGGCGCGGCAGAAGAGGCACCGGCCTCTTCCCGTGCCTGTCCCGGGGGCGTCGCATCCGCCGACGCGCCGGGGCGCTGAACCTGCTGCGCGGCGGGCGCATAGGCGGCTGCCGTGAAGATGGACGTCATGAATTGGTCCCTCCCTTTCGAATGGTGGGACTCTGGTCTCGAAATCGGGCGAAACCTTGGCAGGTCGCCGCCGATCTTACCCTGTGGTTAACGCGACGCTTCAGCCGTAGAGTTCAGCCGCGCGCCGTTCGAAGGCCCGCACGATGCGCTGCATCGCCTCGTAGAAGAACATCCCCGCCGCGCTTTGCAACAGCCTGTTCTTGAACTCGAAATCCACGAAGAACGCGACCTCGCAGCCGCCGTCGACATCCTTGAAGGCCCAGTTCGACTTCATATGCCTGAACGGCCCGTCCAGGTATTCCGTGTCGATCTTCATCGCCTCGGGCCAAAGCACCACCCGCGAGCCGAAGGTCTCGCGGAACACCTTGAACGAGATCACGAGGTCCGCCAGCATTTCCGTGTGGTCGCCCTTGTCCTCTGTTCTGCGGATGCGCGCGGCGGCGGTCCAGGGCAGGAACTTCGGATAGCTCGCCACATCCGCCACCAGATCGTACATCTGCTGGGCCGTGTAGGGCAGCGTCTTGGTCTCGGAATGTGTCGGCATGTCGCTCTTTTTAGTGGGGCACAATGGGTCGTGATGTCGTATAGGGGGCGCGAAGTTTCAAGGGAATACCATGACAGAGCGTCCTTATGTCGTCGACGAGATGATCTCGGCCAAATCCATCGCCGCCCGCATCGAAGCGCTGGCGCGCGAGATCGACGCGGCCTTTGCCGATACCGAAAAGCTGGTTGTGGTGGGGCTTCTGCGCGGCTCTTTCGTGTTCATCGCCGACCTCGTACGAGAGCTGCGCCTGCCGGTCGAGGTCGATTTCCTCGAGGCCTCGTCCTACGGCGATGCGATGGAATCGAGCCGCGAGGTGCGCATCCTTAAAGACCTGCGCTCTGGCGTCGAGGGGCGCGACGTTCTGGTGGTCGAGGACATCGTCGACACCGGCCACACGCTGCACCACGTCACCGGCCTGCTGCGGTCGCGCGGCCCGGCCCGGCTGAAAAGCATCGCGCTGCTCGACAAGCCCACGCGCCGCGAGGTCGATTTCCGCTCGGACTGGCTGGGCTTCGAAATCCCCGACGAGTTTGTCGTGGGCTACGGCATCGACTTCGCCCAACGCAACCGGAACCTGCCGTACATCGGAAAAGTTCGCTTCACGGACTAGGTGTTCAGTCCCGGCATCTGGTGGATCGGATCGACGATGAAGCTGTTCGGCTCTGAAGTCCAGATTTTGCAGATGTATTCGTAGGGCGTGAGTCCGCTGAGTGTTTTGAGCCGACGAGC
>JAFKDC010000014.1 GCA_017255395.1 Enemella evansiae
TCGCTGTATTGCAGCTCGGATAGCGTGCGTGGTCGTGGCGCTGCCGTGACGAACTTGTCCCATAGGGCTTCCTTCCATTCCTTCGAAAGGATCACACCATCAAACCGTGGGATCAAACACCTAGGGGCGTGGCTGGCGGGCGGGCCGGTGGCCCTCTCCGGCAGGAGAGGGGCACGGGGCGCGCACCCGCCAGCCTCGGCCTCAGGCCTTCAGCAGCGCATAAAGCTGGTCCTTCAGCCCGGCCCGTTCTTTCCGCAGGGCCTCTTCGGCGAGATCGTCCATCGGCTCGACCCGGGTCTCGGCGCGGTGGATGCGGCGGTTGACCGCGTGATACTCTTCGGACAGCCGCGCGAAATGCGCATCCGTCTGCTTCAGGGCGCTCATCCGGGCGGCGTGCTCGGGGAATTCCTCGGCCAGTTCATGCGGCACATGCGACATTGCGGGTCTCCTTTGGTTCCTCTGTCGAAGGCACCCTGACAGAGCCCGGGGGCCCGTACCTTGACCCGCATCAAACCCGCAGCCATGCGGGCGCACGCGGCCCGTCCGGGTGGCGAACAAAGGGCACACCCGGTCCGCGCGACGCCCGTCCGGTCACCCCCGGGCGCGGCGCTTTCTGCCTCGGGCCGCGACCGGCAAGGACCGCAGGCCCGGCAGGGAACACCGCCTGGCCCTGCCCGTCGCGACCTTTTCAGCCCAGTACGAGAGGGAAACACCACAGGCCCGACATCCGACCCGCAGTCCTTACCGCTGTGCCGTCTGCCACGCAGGATGCAGCCAGGGTTCTGCGTTGTCGGGCGGCAGGCGGCGGCCCAGAACGTGGTCGGCGATCTTCTCTCCCACCATGATCGAGGGCGCGTTGAGGTTGCCGTTGGTGATGCGCGGGAACAGCGAACTGTCGGCCACGCGCAGTCCCTCGACGCCGATCACCCGGCCCTCGGGATCGACGACCGAGCGCGGATCGTCCACAGCCCCCATCCGGCAGGTGCCGCAGGGGTGATAGGCGCTTTCGGCATGTTCGCGGATCACCGCATCCAGCGCCTCGTCCGACTGCGCCTCGGCGCCCGGCTGCAACTCCTTGCCGCGATAGGGGTCGAAGGCGGGCTGGGCGAAGATCTCGCGCGTCAGGCGGATGGCGGTGCGGAAATCCTGCCAGTCCTGCGCCTCGGACATGTAGTTGAAGAGGATGCGTGGATCGGCGCCCGCATCAGCGGACCGCAGCGTGACCGACCCCCGCGAGGGCGAGCGCATCGGCCCCACATGCGCCTGAAAGCCGTGGCCCTCGGGCGCGACCCGGCCATCGTAGCGGACCGCGATCGGCAGGAAGTGGTATTGCAGGTCCGGGTAGTCGATCCCGGCGCGCGACCGGATGAAGCCCGCGCTTTCGAACTGGTTCGAGGCCCCCGGCCCCTTCCGCGCCAGAAGCCACTGCGCCCCGACCCAGGCCTTGCCCGCGAGGTTCCAGTATTTCGCGAGGCTGACGGGCTGAGTCGCGGCCATCTGCACGTAGAGCTCCAGGTGGTCCTGAAGGTTCTGCCCCACCCCGGGCCGGTCCGCGACCACCGCGATGCCATGCTCTGCCAGATGCGCGGCCGGACCGATGCCCGAGAGCATCAGCAGCTTGGGCGAGTTGATCGCGCTGGCACTGACGATGACCTCGCGGGCGGCGCGGATGACCTCGACCCGGTCACCGCGCGCGACCTCGACCCCCACGGCGCGGCCCTCTTCGATGACGAGACGGCGGGCGAAGGCGCGCGTGACCTCTGCCCCCATGGCCTGTGCCGGGCGCAGGTAGGCCTTGGCCGCCGACCAGCGTTCGCCTTTCCAGACGGTCATGTCGAAGGGGCCGAAGCCCTCTTGCCGGTGCCCGTTGTAATCGCCGGTGATCGGGTAGCCGGCCTGCCTGCCCGCCTCGACGAAGGCCCGCGTCAGGGGATTGACCCGCGCCCCGCGCGTCACGTGCAAGGGCCCGCCCTGCCCGCGCCACGCCGGATCGCCGCCATGACCGCCGTCGTGCCAGTCCTCCATGCGCTTGAAATAGGGCAGCACATCGGCAAAGCCCCAGCCCGCGCAGCCCTGATCGCGCCAGTGATCGTAGTCGCGGGCATGGCCGCGCACGTAGATCATGCCGTTGATCGAGGACGACCCGCCCAGCACCTTGCCGCGCGGGCAGACCAGCCGGCGGTTGCCCAGATGCGGCTCCGGTTCGGTCTGGAAGCCCCAGTCGTAGCGGCGCATGTTCATCGGGTAGCTGAGCGCGCCCGGCATGTTGATGAAGGGCCCCCGGTCAGAGCCGCCATGCTCGATGACGAGGACGGAGCGCCCCGCCTCGGCCAGCCGGTAGGCCATGGCACAGCCCGCGCTGCCTGCGCCGATGACGATGTAGTCGGGCCGGGTCATGGGCGCCCCGCACGGGTCGGATGCTGCGCCCGTGGCTGGCGGCGGATGCCTCCGGCGGGGATATTTCCGGACAGAAGAAACGCAGGGATGCGCGTCATTTCGGGCCTGGGACGCGCCGGGGTGAGCGGGGGCCGGGTCGTGCGGCGTGGGGATGCGGAGGGGGCGGCCATCAGAAGGGTGCCTCGACATCGCCCATGCGGACGTAGACGCTTTTGAGCTGGCTGTAGTGTTCGATCGCGGCCTTGGCGTTCTCGCGCCCCACGCCCGAGCGCTTGGCGCCGCCGAAGGGCAGTTCGACCGGCGCGTCGTTGTAGGAGTTGATGAAGCAGGACCCGGCCTGAAGCTGGCCGATGACCCGGTGCGCGCGGGCGAAATCCGTCGTGAAGACCCCGGCGGAGAGGCCGAAGTCCGTGGCATTGGCGCGGGCCACGACCTCTTCCTCGGTCTCGAAGTCGAGCACCGCCATGACCGGGCCGAAGATTTCCTCCTGCGCGATGGTCATGGTGTCGGTGACATCGGCGAAGACCGTGGGTTCGACGAAGAAACCGGGGCCTTCGGGCGCGGTGCCGCCGGTGACAAGGCGCGCGCCCTCGGCCCGGCCCTTCTCGATGTAGCCCATGACCTTCTCGCGCTGCGCCTGCGAGACCAGCGGGCCGAAGTTGGTGGCCTCATCCATCGGGTCGCCGAGGATCGCGCCCTTCAGCCGGTCGGCGAGGCGCTGGAGGAAGCGCTCCTTGATGCCCTTCTGCACGAAGACCCGCGTGCCGTTCGAGCAGACCTGCCCGGAGGAATAGAAGTTGCCGAGGATCGCGCCCCCCACTGCGTTATCCACATCCGCGTCGTCGAAGACCAGCAGGGGCGACTTGCCGCCCAGTTCCATCGTGACATGCTTGATGCCCTCGGCGGCGGCTGCGTAGACCCGCCGCCCCGTCGGCACCGAGCCGGTCAGCGAGACCTTTTCCACGCGCGGATCGGTCACAAGCGCCGAGCCCACGGCGCCCGCCCCCTGCACCACGTTATAAAGCCCGGCGGGCAGGCCCGCCTCGTGCAGGATCTCGGCCACCTTCAGGGCACAGAGGGGCGTCACCTCGGAGGGCTTGAAGATCATCGCATTGCCGCAGGCCAGCGCCGGCGCGCCCTTCCAGCAGGCGATCTGCGTCGGGTAGTTCCACGCCCCGATGCCGACGCACAGCCCCAGCGGCTCGCGCACGGTATAGCCCCAGTTCTCGCCCAGTTGCACATGCTCGCCGGTCAGGCTCGCCGCCAGCCCGCCGAAGTATTCCAGCGCATCGGCGCCCGAGGTGGCATCGGCCACCAGCGTCTCTTGCAGGGGTTTGCCGGTGTCCCATGTCTCGAGCACCGAGAGGTCGCGGTTGCGCTCCCGCATCAGGTCGGCGGCGCGGCGCAGGATGCGGCCCCGCTCCGTGCCCGGCACGCGCGCCCACTCCGCCTGCGCGCGCAGGGCCGAGGTCACCGCCTGCTCGATCACCGCCGGCGTCGCCGCGTGCACGCGGGCGATCACCGCGCCGGTGGCGGGGTGGATCACCTCGATCCGCTCTCCGGCGGTGTCCTCGACATAGGCGCCGTCGATGAAGTGGCTGGCTTTGGGCTGCGTCTCATACGCCATTGAAAAACCTCGAAATCAAAGCCCCCGGCGACGCCCGCACGGGGCCTCGTCTTCGGAGGACGGGGTGGGTGGGCGGGCGGCCTTCGAAGACGAGGCCGCAGGCGCGCCCGGTCATTCTCCGCGCGGGAACCGTTTGTTCTCTTCCAGCACGTTCAGGTCCATGTGGTTGCGCATGTAGCGTTCCGAAGCCGCGCGCAGGGGTTGGAAATCCCAGGGGTAATAGCCGCCCAGCCGCAGTGCCTCGTAGACCACCCAGCGCCGGGCCTGGCTTTGCCGCACCTCGGCGTCGAAGCGTTCCAGATCCCAGCGCGCGGCGGCCTTCACGCGGAACCCTTCCAGCACCGATTTCGCCGCCGGGTCACCGGCACGGTTCTCCAGCTCGTGTGGATCGGCCTCGAGGTCGAAGAGCTGCTCGGGATCCAGCGCGCAGTTGGTGTACTTCCACTTGCCCTCGCGCAGGCAGACCAGCGGCGAGTAGCTGGCCTCGGCGGCGTATTCCATCGCCACCGGCGTCTTGCGGGCGGCGCCGTTCATCAGGGGTACCAGCGACTCGCCCTCGGTCCATGGCATGACCTCGGACATGTCCACGCCCGCCAGCGCGCAAAGCGTCGGGCAGATGTCGATGTTGGACACCGGGTCGGTTACGCGGGCGCCCTGCCCGCCGGGCGTGGCGATCATCATGGGCACCCGGGCCGAGCCCTCGTAGAAGCACATCTTGAACCACAGCCCGCGCTCGCCCAGCATGTCGCCGTGGTCGCTCACGAAGACGATGACGGCCTCCTGCCGGGTGTCCTCGAGCGTCTGCAAGAGCGTGCCGATGTGGTCGTCGAGATACGAGATATTGGCGAAATAGGCGCGCCGTGACCGCCGGATATCCTCTTCGGTGATATCGAAGTTCCGCCAGTCATTGGCATCGAAGATGCGCTGCGCGTGCGGGTCGTGATCCTCGTAGGCCATCGCCGGGATCTCGGGCAGCAGGTGTTCGCAGTGCTCGTAGAGATCCCAGTATTTCCGGCGCGCCACATAGGGGTCGTGCGGATGGGTGAAGGACACCGTCAGGCACCACGGCCGCGCATCCAGACCCCGTGCGAGGTCGTAGAGCTTCATCTTCGCGTGATGGGCCACCTCGTCGTCGTATTCCATCTGGTTCGAGATCTCGGCCACGCCCGCGCCCGTCACCGAGCCCATGTTGTGGTACCACCAGTCGATCCGCTCGCCGGGCTTGCGGTAGTCCGGGGTCCAGCCGAAATCGGCGGGGTAAATGTCGGTGGTCAGCCGCTCCTCGAAGCCATGCAGCTGGTCGGGGCCGACGAAATGCATCTTGCCCGAGAGCGCCGTCTGGTAGCCCGCCCGGCGCAGGTGATGCGCATAGGTGGGAATGTCCGAGGCGAACTCGGCGGCATTGTCGTAGACCCGGCTGACGCTGGGCAGTTGCCCCGACATGAAAGAGGCCCGCCCCGGCGCGCACAGCGGTGAGGCCGTGTAGGCATTGGCGAAGTGCGTCGCCCGCGCCGCCAGCGCCTTCAGGTTCGGCGCGTGCAGCCAGTCGGCGGGGCCGTCCGGGAACAGCGTCCCGTTCAGCTGGTCGACCATCAGGATCAGGATATTCGGCTGGCTCATCGCGTCCCCATCATCGCATAGGCGCTGGCCAGCACCTCTTCGGCGGCCCCACCCACACCCCGCCCCGAGAGCGCCGCGCGCAGGTAGACGCCGTCGATCAGGGCGCCCAGATGCTCGGCCACCGGCCCGGGCCGGTCGGTCCGCCCGCGCAGCGCATCCACGAGGTTCGACCGCAGCCGCCGCTGGTAGACCCGCAGCAGCCGGGCCGCTTCGAGATCGCTGAGCGAGAGCACATAGAAGGTCAGCCAGGCCGAAACCGTCGCGGGCCGGAAACAGCTTTCGGCAAAGCTCGCGTCGATGATCGCCTCCAGCCGCCGTCCCTCTTCGGCCCCGGCCAGAGCGCGCCGCACCTCTTGCCCGTATTCGGTCAGCACGTGCCGCATCGCGGCCAGGAAGATCTGTGCCTTGCCGCCAAAATAATGATGGGCCAGCGCGCTGGACATACCTGCACGGCGCGCAATCTGGCCAACCGTTACGTCAAGCGTCCCGGCCTCGCCGATCTCGGCCACAGCGGCTTCCATAAGGGCCGCCCTGCGAAGAGGTTCCTGTCCAATCTTGGGCATGACGGCAAACTGCCGTTTATTGACTGGTGCGTCAATCAAAATCACCGGACGGTCGTCGCCGCCTGTCACCCGGGCAAACGGCCCCCGGGCGGCTGCACAGGCGCATCGTTCCGGCCCGGCGAAAACGGCGCGTTCTGCTGTCGGATCAGGCTTGGCGCAGAGCCTGTCGCGCCGATGCGACCGGCGAAAGGCTTATCCCCGCTTGGCGCGTGGTGCAGCCTCGATCCCGACCCCAGACAAATTCTTGGAGACGCGACCTGGCGCAACCGGTCCTCGCTTGCCAGCCAAGGGCATCGTCCCGCCCCCTGGCCATGGCTTCCGGCCCATGACCCGGACGCCCTGCCCGCCTTTCCGACGAGCCGATCCGGCCCCCGCCGGGCCTGGCCTCAGATGGAAAAGACGCCCAGGACCTCGTTCTTGGGCAGGCGCGCCACTTCGACGCCACCCTCGGTCCGGCGCAGGTTGTAGCCGTAGCCCCGCATCCGGAACCGCCACTCCGCCTCCGACAGCACCTTCTGCCGCTCGGCAAGCAGGAAGCTTTCCACTTCCATCATATCCTCGGTCAATCTGTTTTCCGTAAACATCCGTCCCTCCTTCGTCGCACTATAGCTTCCGTAGGGTTAACGAATGCCCGCCAAATGCGGCGCGGCTTGGGCATGACCGGGGATTTTTCACGATGCGCGGACAATGCCGGGCGAAATCAGAGCTTCGTTTCCGACACCGCCGGGGTCACGGCTTTCTTCAACCGCGCCTCGCGCCAGGTGATGAAGACCACGGCGCCGACAATCAGCGAGCCGCCCCCGATCACCCAGAAATCCGGTGGCTCGGCGAAAAAGATCCAGCCCGCCAGCACCGACCAGACCAGTTGCAGGAAGGTCACCGGCTGCGTCACAGACACCGGGGCGGCGGCGAAGGCCAGCGTCATGGTGTAATGCCCGGCGGTCGCGAAACAGGCCACGCCAAACAGCACCAGCAGCTCCCAGCCCGTCGGCCAGACCCAGACCGCCAGCGCCAGAGGCGCCAGCCCGACGGTCACCGTGACCGACAGAAGCGCCACGACCACGGCGGCGCTGACCTGCCCGGACAGGATCTTGGCCAGCAGGTAGGAGCCGGCGAAGAACAGCGCCGTGCCCAGCATGGCGATGTGGCCCGGGTCGAGCTCTCGGAACCCCGGCCGCAGGATCAGCAAGGCGCCGAGCAGCGCCGCGACGATGGCAAGGATGCGGCGGAAGGCCAGCGTCTCGCCCAGGAAGAACACCGCGAGGATCGTCACGTAGACCGGGTTGAGGTAGTTCATCGCCGTGACCTCGGCGATGGGCAGGCGCGTCATGGCGAAGAACCACAGCACCACGCCCGCCGTGTGCAGCAGGCCGCGCAGACCGAACAGCTGCCACTGCCGCGCCGACAGCCGCAGGCGGGACAGACTGCGCGCCATGGGCAGCAGGAAGACGAGGCCCAGCAGGTAGCGCAGGAAGGCGGATTCCGCGGCGGGGATACGCTCGCCCAAGAGCTTCACCAAAGCCGTGACAGCGACGAAGCACAGCCCCGTGACCGCCATCCAGAAGATGCCCTGTGCCGGGCGCGCCGTCATGTCCATGGGCCTCAGGCTTAGCGAATATCCGGGCAGGCGCAAGCGGCGGGGGCGCCGAATTCTTGCAAAGAATTCGGGCCGGTTTCTTTCAAAGAAACCGGCCTCACCCCAAGAGCAGCCCCGCCGCGATCAGCCACATAGTCACCCCGATGCCCGCGTCCAGCACGCGCCACGCCACCGGACGCGCAAAGACCGGCGCCAGCAACCGCGCGCCGAAGCCCAGTGCGAAGAAGAAGGTAATCGAGGCAACCACGGCCCCCATGCCGAAGCCCATGGGCCAGGCGGCCTCGCCCGAGACCGCGCCAAGCAGCAGCACTGTGTCGAGGTAGACATGCGGGTTCAGCCAGGTCAGCGCAAGGCAGGTCAGAAGTGCCGCCCGCAGGCTGCCCGTCCCCCTGCCCGCCGTCATCGCCGCGCCGCCGCGCCATGCCGACCACAGGCTGCGCAGCCCGTAGGCGATCAGGAAGGCCGCCCCCGCCAGCCGCATCGCGCCCTCGAGCCAGGGCGCCGCGCGCACCAGCGCGCCCATGCCCGCCACGCCGCCCGCGATCAGAAGCGCGTCGCTCAGGGCGCAGACCAGGACCACCGGCAGCACATGTTCGCCGCGCAACCCCTGCCGCAGGACAAAGGCGTTCTGCGATCCGATCGCCACGATCAGGCTCAGCCCCAGCGCGTAGCCCGCGAAGACACTCTGCATCACCGCTCTCCCTCTTTCGGACCGGACTACGGTGACACCCGAGATAAGCCAAGTTAATCTGCCTGAACCTGCATAAGGATTGCTAAGTATGCGCCTCGACCCCGCCCAGCTTGCCGCCCTCGAGGCGGTCCTGCGTCTTGGCAGCTTCGAGGCAGCCGCCGCCGCGCTTGGCGTCACCCCCTCGGCGATCTCGCAGCGCATCCGCGCGCTGGAGGACCGCACCGGAACGCCGCTGGTGATCCGCGCCGCCCCCGCCGAGGCCACCGCGCTTGGCGCCCGCCTGGCCCGGCACGCGCGCGAGCAGGCGCTGCTGGATGCGGCGCTTGCGGATGAGTTGCACGAAGCCCGCGCCGCCGCCCGCGTCCGCATCGTGCTGAATGCCGACTCGCTGGATACATGGGCCCTGCCCGCGCTGGCGGACGCAGACCTGTTGTACGAAATCGTGGTCGAAGACGAATCCATCTCGGCGGACCGGCTGCGGCGCGGCGAGGTCTCTGCCGTCGTCACCACGCAGGCAAACCCGGTTCAGGGCTGCGACGTGATCGCATTGGGCGCGATGCGCTACCGGGCCACCTGCGCTCCCGCCTTCCACGACCGGCACTTCGCGCGGGGCCTCGACGCCGCGGCATTGGCGCGGGCCCCGATGCTGGATTTTTCGGGACACGACCGCCACCAGCGGGCGTGGATCACCGCGCTCACCGGGCAGCCGCTGTCGCCGCCCGCGCATCTGCTGCCCTCGACCCACGGCTTCGTCACGGCGGCGAAACTGGGGCTGGGCTGGGGCCTGAACCCGGCGCCGCTGGTGGATGCAGAGATCGCGGCGGGCCGCCTGCGCGACATGGCGCCCGACCGCCCCTTCGACGTGCCGCTGTACTGGCAGCTGCGCAGCCTTGTCGCACCCGCGCTGCGGCCCCTGACACGGGCGATGGTCCGGGCCGCGAAGCGCGGGTTGGTGCAACACGCAGGACCGGACGACCCCTAAAGACCCGGGAAGCCGCCGCAGGGCCGGGCAAGCCCCCGCCCTGTCACCCCGATGGTCCCGGGCGACCTGAGGCGGAAGCCCCCGGCCGACCCGGTCTGTCACAGCGATGAAGGACCCGTCAGGCGCTTTCCAGCTGCGCCATGACCTCGTCCGAGGCCTCGAAGTTGGTGGTGACGCGCTGCACGTCGTCGTCCTCTTCCAGCGCGTCGACCAGCTTCATCAGGGTCTTCATGCCGTCGAGATCCAGTTCCGTCGTGGTGGTCGGCTTCCAGATCAGCTTGGTCGACTCGGACTCGCCCAGGGCCGCCTCAAGCGCCGAGGAGACCTCGTTCAGGTCGGTGTCGGCGCAGTAGACCGTGTGGCCCTCTTCCGAGGACTCCACGTCCTCGGCCCCGGCCTCGATCGCCGCCATCATCACGTCGTCCGCGTCCCCCACCGAGGCGGGATAGACGATCTCGCCCTTGCGCTCGAACATGAAGCCGACAGACCCGGTCTCGCCAAGGTTGCCGCCGTTCTTGGTGAAGGTCGAGCGCACGGTCGAGGCGGTCCGGTTGCGGTTGTCAGTCATCGCCTCAACGATCACCGCCACGCCGTTCGGGCCATAGCCCTCGTAGCGGATTTCCTCATAGTCCTCGCCCTCGCCGCCGATGGCCTTCTTGATGGCGCGCTCGATGTTGTCCTTGGGCATCGACTGGCCCTTGGCCTCTTTCACCGCCAGACGCAGGCGCGGGTTCTTTTCCGGATCCGGGTCGCCCATCTTCGCCGCGATGGTGATTTCCTTGGACAGTTTCGAGAAGACCTTGGCGCGCAGCTTGTCCTGTCGGCCCTTGCGGTGCTGAATGTTTGCCCATTTGGAATGGCCGGCCATGTACTCGCCTCATATCGGTTTGTGATGTATGGGCGCCTCTATAAGGGAGGACGCCCCCCCTTGCCAAGACGCATGGATCGAGCATCCGGCGAGGGCAAGCCTGCCCCATGGCCCGTGTCCTGCCTCTGCACCTGCGTCCCCGAACCAAGGACAGCGACGCCCAGGGCCACGCCCTCCTCGTCCGGGGGATGCGGCGGGGCGCGCAGACCGCATCCGCCTCGACCGCGCGGAACTGTCAAAGGCGCTGGACCCGCGAAGCAGCACAGGCGTGATCGGCGGCGACCCGGTCTGCCTGCCCGCCCCAGCCACAACCAGCGACCCGCTCGGGGCCAGCATCGGGGCCGCCTGCCCGTCGCTGATGGCCCTGAACACCACCGAGGGCCTGCCCGTCATGGGATGGGCATTCCGGTCGCGCCTCCGCGCGCAGAGGCCTCCAAACGCCGCATCGCCCGACCTGTCAGGCCCCTGCCCCGCCTTGTCGAAAACCGGCCCCAGGCCCCGTCACAGCGGGAAAAACACCGGGATCAGCAGCGAAGCGACGATGCCCATGACAAGGTTCATCCCCAGCCCGACCCGCAGGAAGTCGGTGAAGCGGTAGCCGCCGGGGCCATAGACCAGCGTGTTCGTCTGGTAGCCGATCGGCGTGGCGAAGGCGCAGGAGGCGGCGATCATCACCGCCACCACCAGCGGCCTCGGGTCCACACCCATGGCAGAGGCCAGCCCGATGGCGATGGGCGTCACCACGACCGCCACCGCATTGTTGCTGATCGCCTCGGTCAGGATCGAGGTCAGGAAGAAGACAGAGGCCACCAGCAGGACCGGCGGCAGCGTCTCCATCCAAGGCGCCAGCGCGCCCACGATCATCTCGACCGCGCCGGAACTGTCCAGCGCCGCGCCCACCACCAGCATGGCGAAGATCAGCGCCAGCAGGCGGCCCTCTACGAAGGAAAAGGCCTCGTCCGCGTCGATGCAGCGCGACAGCAGCACCACCGCCACGGCGACCACCGCCAGCGGCAGGATCGGCGCCACACCCAGCGCCGAAAGGATCACCACCGCCGACAGCGCGCCCAGGGCCACGGGGGCATGGCCCCGGCGAAAGGCGCGGACGGTGGGCGTGGCCACGTCGACCAGCTCCATCTCGTCGGCGAGGCGCTTGATGTCCTCGGCGTTCCCTTCAAGCAGCAGCGTGTCGCCGACGCGCACCACCAGCTCGTCCAGCTGCCGCCCGATGTTCTGGTTCCGCCGGTGCACCGCCAGCGGGTAGACGCCAAAGCGGCGCCGCAGGCGCAGAGCGCCAAGCGAACGCCCGACCATCTTGCAGCCCGGAGAGATCAGCACCTCGACGGTCGTCGTCTCCTTGGCCGAAACTTGGTCGACGCGCTTCAACTCCTTGTTGCGCTGAAGGGACAGCAGTTCGGTCATCTGCGTGCGCAGGACCACCCGGTCGCCGACCTGAAGCTCGACCCCTTCGAGGTTGCGGCGCAGGGATTCGTCGCCCCGGATCACGTCGATCAGCCTGACGCCCTCGCGCTTGAACAGCTGCACGCCCAGCACCTCGCGCCCGATCAGGTTGGAATCCGGCGGAATCACCGCCTCGGTGAAGAACTTCATCCGGCTGCGGTCCGACGACAGCATCCCCGCCATGGACGACCGGTCGGGCAGCAGGAAGCGCCCGGCGAAGTAGAGATAGGCCATGCCGACAGCGACCAGCACCAGCGCCATGGGCGTGACCTCGAAGATCGAGAAGGGCTCCAGCCCCCGGGTGCGGGCGATGCCGTCGACCAGCAGGTTCGTCGAGGTTCCGATCAGCGTGGTCGTGCCGCCAAGGATTGCCGCATAACTGAGCGGGATCAGCAGCTTGGACGGCGCGACACCCAGCGAGTTGGCGATCTGCACGAAGACCGGCAGCATGACCACCACCACCGGCGTGTTGTTCATGAAGGCCGAGGCCAGCACCACGAAACCGAGAATCGCCCCCAGCGCCACCCTGGGGCGCTTCATCACCTGTTCCTGCGCGTGCCGCGTAAAGGCATCCAGCGCCCCGGTCCGCACCAGCGCCCCCATGACGATGAACATGGCGGCGATGGTCCATGGCGCCGGGTTCGCCAGCACCGCCAGCGCCTCGTCCTGCGGCAGCACGCCCAGCCCCAGAAGCGCCGCCATGCCGCCAAGGGCCGTCACCTCGGTCGGGTAGGTCTCGCGCACGAAAAGCGCAAACATCACGATCACCACCGCAATCGTCACCCACGCCTGCGCCGTCTGGCTCAAGTCGATCCAGTTCATGCAATACCTTGTCGCTTATCCCCAAACGCACGCATCTTTGCGAAGCGGCGCGGGGGTTGCAAGGGGAACTCAGAGATCGGGGCCAAGCTGCGCCAGCCGTCCGCCCTGCCGCACCATGCAGACGCGCTTTGCCTTGCCCGTGGCATCGTCGGTCTCGACGAAGGTGCCGCAAAGCGTCGCCTCACCCTCGGCCGGAGAGAACCGGCCCTTGGGCATGCCGATAACGAAGCGGCGCAGGGGTTCGACCTTGTCCATGCCGATGACGGAATTGTAGTCGCCGCACATGCCCGCATCCGCCTGGAAGGCGGTGCCGCCGTCGAGGATCTGCGCGTCGGCGGTGGGGATATGGGTATGCGTGCCGACAACAAGGCTGGCACGCCCGTCGCAGAAATGGCCCATACCCATCTTCTCCGAGGTCGCCTCGCAGTGCATGTCCACCACCACCGCCTGCGCCTGTCCGGCCAGACGCTTCAGCGCCTCGTCCACCGCCGAGAAGGGGTTGTCGTAGTTGCGCGACATGAAGACCTGCCCCAGCGCCTGCACCACCAGCACCTTGCGCCCGCGCCCGTCCTTGTACAGCGCCGCCCCGCGCCCCGGCGCCGCCTTGGCAAAGTTCAGCGGCCGCACGATGCGCGTCTCGCGCTCGATGTAGGACAGCATTTCCTTCTGGTCGAAGGCATGGTCGCCCAGCGTGACGACATCGGCGCCGGCCTCGAAGATCAGCTTGGCATGGGCCTCGGACAGGCCGTGGCCGCTGGTGGCATTCTCACCGTTGACGATGACGAAATCGAGCGCCCAGTCGCGGCGCAACGCCGGAAGGCGCTCCGCGATGCCGGTACGCCCGGCGCGTCCCATGACGTCGCCCAAGAAAAGTATCCGCATGACGCACAGGGGTAGACCCGCGCGCCGGGAAAGAAAAGCCCCCTCGGTGCCTATTCGCAGGCCATCGCGGCGCGGATCGCCGCAGGGCTGTAGGCGCCAAGGCTGCGGGCGGTCAGCGTCCCGTCAAAGCGCAGCGCCTGCACCGTGGTCCAGTCGCCACTGGCGAGGATCATCTCGGGCCCTTGCCCGCACGCGCGCAATCCGCCCTCGATGTAATCCCAGCCGATGCGGTGGTTGGTCAGCCCCGCCATAGCGGCGACCTCGGTCAGCCTGTCACCCTCCAGCCGCCAGATGCGCAGGGTCTTGGCCAGGTGCGGGCGATCCACGTAGGCCACTTCGAGCCGCCCGTCCCCGTCCAGATCGGCAGCCCCCAGAGGCGCCAGCCAGCGGTTGGCCTGCCCGATGAAGGGCGTGGCCGCCACAAGCCCGGTCGGCGCGTACAGCGCCAGCCGGGCCCCCAGCGTCAGATCGCTTTCCACGACCAGCGCCATGTCGGGCCGCGCCGGATCCAGCCCCACGAGGCGCGGCGCGAGGTCCTCGAAGACGCGGGTCTCAGGCAGACGGATGGTAACGCGCCAAGGGTCGGGCCGCGCACAATCGGGGCAGCGGTCGGCGGTCAGCGTCAGTGCGCCCCACTCCACCGCGTCCCCCAGCACGCCGTGGGCGTAGCGCGTCGTGGGCTCTGCATAATCGGCGCCGGTCAGACCCGGCAGCCCCTGCGCGCCAAGCGGCTGCGACAGCAGGGCCGCGGCGAGGGCCGCGAAAGCCACCCCCGCCCGACACATCAGATCTGCTTTTCGGGCATCTGCACGACCAGCCCGTCCAGCGCGTCCGAGACCTTCAGCTGGCAGGTCAGGCGCGAGCGCGCGGGGTCCGGCTCGAAGGCAAAGTCGAGCATGTCCTCTTCCATGTCGTCCTTGGCGGGCAGCTTCTCGACCCAGTCGGGCGCGACGTAGACGTGGCAGGTCGAGCAGGCGCAGGCGCCGCCGCAATCCGCCTCGATGCCGGGGATGCCGTTGTCGCGCGCGCCTTCCATGACGGTCAGCCCGTTGGCGACCTCGACGACATGCTCGGTTCCGTTGTGCTCGATATAGGTGATCTTCGCCATCGCGCCGCTCCTTGGTGCCTTGTTCGCTGGTCCGGCACAGTCCTAGCCAGCCAGGAGCCCGGGGGCCAGAGGCTTTTGCGTCGCGGTCCCGCCCGTCGCGACGGCTGCGCCCGCTGTGGGCAAATCACGCCTCTGTCCCGCGCCAAGGGCGCCGCCCCTGTCACGGGCGGCGGCGTCTTCCCCGGCCCGCGTTCCGGCGCAGGGCCCGGCGGCGTCAGCGTCAGTGCGAAGGGCACCATGCACCGCCGCCCCCGACGGTGCGAGGGAACGTGGCACCGGCCCCGGCAGGATCACCGGGCGGTGCAGTGCAGGCCAGCCGCGCGCCTCTGGCCGGGCGAATGCTGCCCGCCACCGACCGCCTGCGGCGCAAGACCGGCGTGGCGCATGGGTCACCCGACGGGATCGAGGACATCTCTGCCCTGCCCGACCTGCTGCTGGACGAGGCACTTTCCTCAGGCCCCGAAAGCGGTTAGTCTCTGCCGGACAAGGCACGACAAGAGGCCCGAGCAGTGATCACCCGGATTGTCCCGCGCGTTTCGCTTGCGCGCCCGCTGATGGGCTGCGCCTTGGCGGCCCTTTGCGCCTGTGCCGCCCCCGTTGCAGAGCCCCCGGCCAGCCGGGCCGCGCCGATGCCCGGGACCCCGGTCGCGGAACACGAGGCCGACGGCACCTGCCGCGTGCGGGAAACAACCCCCGCAGTCTACGAACAGGTCATGGGCGAAGTGCAGGTCGTGCAGGCCGAGATCGCCGAGGACGGCACGGTGCTGCGTCCGCCGGTCTACCGCAAGGCCCCGGTGCCGCGCGTGGTCCGCCCGCGGGCCGAGATCAGCTTTGCCGCCCCCTGCCCCGAAGAAATGACGCCAGAGTTCCTGTCCTCGGTGCAGCGGGCGCTGACCGCACGCGGGTATTTCACCGGCCCCGTGTCGGGCAGTATGGACGCCGCGACCGCGGCGGCGGTGCGCCGCTACCAGTCCGAGCGTGGGCTGGAAAGTGCCCGGCTCTCGGTGGAAACGGCGCGCGATCTGGGGCTGATCGCCGTGGAACGCGATCCGCTCTGAGCCTCCCGCCTTGCCAGACGCGGCCCCGGGCCTACACTGGCCCCGGGCAACGCAGGGAAGGGACGTCATGCGCGACAGGATCGGTTTCGTCGGATCGGGGATGCTGGGCAGCGCCATCCTGCGGGCCTGGCTCGACAGCGGAACGGTCGCGCCGGAGGCGCTGATCGTGGCCAATCGCAGCGGTACCCTGCCGGACGTTCCGCAGGCCCGCGCCATCACCGTGACCACCGATCCGGCCAGCCTCGCCGCGCGCTGCGGCACCATCGTGCTGTGTGTGCCGCCGGCTGCGGCACCGGCCCTTGGCCTGCATGCCCCCGATGCGCTGATCCTCTCGGTCATGGCCGCCGCGACGCTTGACGATCTCACCCGGCTGACCGGCGCGGCGCGGGTGATCCGGGCGATGTCCAGCCCCGCCGCCGCCCATGGCATGGCCTATTCGCCCTTCGTGGCCGCCCCCGCCGCGACCCGTGCCGACCTGGCACTGGCCCGGCGCCTGCTGGGCGCCTGCGGCCCGTGCGATCAACTGGCAGACGAAGCGCTGCTGGATCACTTCACCGCCATGACCGGCCCGGTGCCGGGCTTCGTCGCCGCCTTCGCCGAGGCCATGGTCGCCCATGCGGTCCGCGTCGGCACCCCGCCCGAGATCGCGGATCGCGCGATCCGGCAGCTGTTCCTGTCCGCCGGGCATATGCTGGCCAAGGACGCGCCCACAGCCGCCGAACACGTGCAGGGCATGATCGACTACGCCGGAACCACCGCCGCCGGTCTGGAAAGACTGCGCCGCAGCACGCTGCACAAGGACGTCTCGGAGGCGCTTACCGCCGCCGCCGAACAGGCCCGGCGGATGCGCCCCGCCTGATCGCGGCACGCGCGCCCCACCGCACAAGCCCCCCTCTTCTTTGATCTGAAAATACCGCGGCGGTGCCAGAGGCGGCGCCTCTCACACCGCCGCGCAGCGGCTGTCCCGCCAGCCCCGGCAGCACGGGCCGGAACCGACACGGACCGCAACGAAAATGGGCGGCCCGAAAGGCCGCCCATGCCGAAGTTCCTTGACCTGAAAGCTCAGTCCTCGTCGAGACCCAGCGCCACGAAGCGCGGATCGCCACCGCGACGGACCAGCAGAAGGATGGACTTGCGCCCCTCTTCCCCTGCCTCGTCGATCCGGTCCTGAAGCTCGGCCACCGTGGTCACGGCGCTTTGACCGGCTTCGGTGATGACGTCACCGGCGCGCAGGCCCTTCTCGAAGGCCTGCGAGGTCGGGGCGACGTCCATGACCGCAAGACCGTTCGTGCCCTCGTCCAGCTCCAGCTCGCCGCGGATCTCGTCGGTGAGCGGGCTCAGCGTCAGGCCAAGCACCTCGACCTCGCTGGGGGCTTCCGCATCGGGCCCGCCGCTTGCGGCAGCGGGAACGGCGCCCTGCGCCTCTTCGCGGCGGCCCAGCGTGACCTTCAGCGTCTGCGTCGCACCGTCGCGGAAGACCACGACCCGCACGGTCTCGCCCACCGGGGTGTTGGCGACGACCCGCACCAGCTGGCGCGTGTCCTCGACCGTGACGCCATCGAAGGACAGGATCACGTCACCGGCCATCATTCCCGCCTCCATGGCGGGACCTTCCGGCACGTCGGAAACCAGCGCGCCCTTGGCTTCCTCGAGCCCAAGCGCCTCGGCCTCGTCCCCGGTCACGTCCTGAATGCGCACGCCCAGCCAGCCGCGCCGCGTCTCGCCGAATTCCTTGAGCTGCTCGACGACCTTGGTCACCACGTTCGACGCCATCGAGAAGCCGATCCCGATCGAGCCGCCGGTGGGCGAGAGGATCGCGGTGTTCACGCCGATCACGTCGCCTTCCATGTTGAACAGCGGGCCGCCCGAATTGCCGCGGTTGATCGCCGCGTCGGTCTGGATGTAGTCGTCATAGGTGCCCGACAGCGCCCGGTTGCGCGCCGAGACGATGCCTGCGGAGACCGAGAAGCCCTGCCCCAGCGGGTTGCCCATGGCCATGACCCAGTCGCCCACGCGGGCGCCGTCAGAGTTGCCGAAGTTCACGTAGGGCAGCGGCTCGTCCGATTCCACCTTCAGCAGCGCGATGTCGGTGTTCGGGTCGGTGCCCTTCAGTTCGGCCTTCAGTTCGCGGCCCGAGAAGAACTCGATGGTGATCTCGTCGGCGCCTTCGATGACGTGGTTGTTGGTCACGATGTAGCCGTCTTCGGAAATCACGAAGCCAGAGCCCAGAGCCGAGGACCGGCGCGGACGGTCGGGGCCGCCGCGTTCCTGGAAGTCGCGGAAGAGATCCTCGAAGGGCGAACCTTCGGGAACGATGCCCTGCGGCCCGGTGCGGCCCGCTACGACGGTCGAGGTGGTGATGTTCACGACCGAGGGGCTGACCCGCTGCGCGAGGTCGGCAAAGCTTTCGGGCACGCCCCGGGCCTGCGCCATCAGGGATTGCGAAACGATCAGGATCATCGACAGCGTGCCCAGCCAGAACAGCCGCAGCGGTGTCGCCCGATCCCGTATTATTGCTTGGGATTGCGGTTTCAATTGAATCTCCTTGTCTGCCAGCCGACGGCCCGAACGCGCCGCCGCCTGCCTCCTGTCAGTCAGTGTTTCAGAGATAGGTGCATGGCGGCAACACCAAAGACAGAGTTACGGTTTTTCACGCGAGAGTGACTGGCCGGGACAGAACCCTTCCCTGGCCATCCTGGTTAATAGCCTTTTTTCGTAAATCCCGGCTTACCTTAATCCGTGCAGGATCGGGATCGGCGGGATCACGCCCGCAGGAACCAGAGCATGATCAGCCCCGTCGCGAGGGTGGCAAAACCGAGGGCCCGCCTTGTGTCGACCGGCAGGGCCCGCAGCGCTTCCAGCAGGCGTTCGACAAGCGAAGGGGCCAGTGCGTACACCAGCCCCTCGATCACGAGGACCATGGCGATCCCCGTCCAGATGTCCGTCCCGGTCAATTGCCGGTCGTGGTGTCGTCGCCGTCGGCGGGCGCGTCAGCCGGAGCCTCGGCACCATCCGCCGGCGCTTCGTCGGCCTCGGGCGCTGGGTCGACGGGTGCCGGGCTGTCCGGCGTTTCGTCTTCCACGGCTTCGGGGTCGGTGAACTCGGGCGCTGCGTCCTCCAGCCCTTCCCCCGGCTCGGCGGTGGGAATGCGCGTGGCCGCGGCGGTAAATCCCGAGGTCGCGTTCTCGTTCCGGAAGTAGTTGAAGAACTGGCTGTCCGGGGTCATCACCATCGACGAATTGCCGCCGCGCAGGGCCGTTTCATAGGCCTGAAGCGAGCGGTAGAACGCAAAGAACTCGGGGTCGGCGCCATAGGCCTCTGCAAAGATGCTGTTGCGCTCGGCATCGGCCTCACCGCGGATCACGTTGGCCTCGCGTTCGGCCTCCGAAAGGGTCTCGACCACCGTACGATCCGCAAGGGCGCGTACGCGCTGCGCCGCCTCGTTACCGCGCGCGCGCTCGTCCGCCGCCTCACGCTCGCGTTCGGCGCGCATCCGGTCGAAGGTCGCGTCGAGGTTCTGCGACGGCAGGTTCGTCTGCTTCAGGCGGACGTCCACCACGTCCAGCCCCAGCGAGCGGGCTTCGGCCCGGGCGCTGTCGCGGATACGGACCATCAGCGCACCGCGCTCTTCCGACAGGATGCGGTCGGATGTGACCTGATCGGCGCCCAACACTTCGCGAATCTGCGCGTTGAGGATGCCCGACAGACGATCCTCTGCCACACGCACTCCGCCCACGCCGACGGCCTGCCGGAACTGCACCACGTCGGCGATGCGGTAGCGGGCGAAGGCATCGACCACCAGACGGCGGTCGTCGGCGGGCGTGACCTCGATGGTGTCGGTATCCAGCGACAGAATGCGGTCGTCATAGCGCACGACCTCCTGGATCAGCGGGATCTTGAAGGCGAGGCCCGGCTCTTCCTTGACCGCCTTGATCTGGCCGAACTGAAGCACCAGCGCCTTTTCACGCTCGTCCACCACGAAGATCGAGGACAGCACGACCACGATGGCGACCACGAGGACGGGAAGGAAATAGGTTGTCTTGCGCATGATCAGTTGCCCCCGGTGCTGTCGTTGGATGCCGGACGGCGCAGTTCGTTGAGCGGAAGATAGGGCACGACGCCCCCGCCACCCGAGCCGCCACCGGCCACGGATTCGTCGAGGATCATCTTATCCACATCGCCCAGCACCTTCTCCATCGTCTCGATGTAGAGGCGGCGGCGCGTCACCTCGGGGGCCAGCGCGTATTCCTCCTGCACCGAGGTAAAGCGCGCGGCCTGACCCAGTGCCTCGTTGACCTGCTGGGCCCGATAGCCTTCGGCCTCTTCGCGCACCTGCGCGGCCTGACCGCGGGCCTCTGCGACGACGCGGTTGGCATAGGCGTCGGCCTGACGTTCCAGCCTGTCGCGCTCCTGCTCGGCGGCCTGAACCGCGCGGAAAGCGTCGATGACCTCGTCTGGCGGATCGGCGGTGTCGAGGTTGATCCGCACGATGCTGATGCCGCTGTCGTATTCGTCCAGCGTCGACTGGATCTGTTCACGGGCGCCGTCGGCAATGGCGCCCCGGTCGCGGTTGAGGATCGGCGCAAGGTTCGACGCTGCAATGATCTCGCGCATCACCGATTCAGACGCCGCCTGAACAGTCAGCTGCGGATCGCGGATGTTGAAGAGCAGCTTCGCCGGATCGGCGATATTCCAGACCACCTGAAACTCGATGTCGACAATGTTGGCATCGGTGGTGAGCATCAGCCCGTCATTGCCACCGCGACCGCCGCCGATGGTCTCGGTACGTTCCGACGTCACGTTCACGACTTCGTAGGTCACAACCGGCCAGGGCGCGAAGTTCAGACCCGGGTTGCCGGTCGACGAATATTCGCCAAGGAACAGTTCCACCGACTGCTCTTCGGGCCGCACGGTATAGAAGCTGCCGAAAGCCCAGAGCCCGACGAGGCCCAGAAGCCCCAGCACCACGGTGCCCTTGCCGAAGCCGCCACCGCCCATGCCGCCACCGCCGGTGCCATTCCGGCGCGCGCCATTGTCGCCGCCGCGGCCGCCCATGAGAACGCGCAGGCGTTCCTGCCCCTTCTTCATCAGCTCGTCGATCTCGGGGATCTGGCTGTCCTCGGGCCGGCGGCCACCGCCGCCCCCGCCTGAACTGGGCGGGCGTCCGTTGTTGCCGCCGCCGCCCTGGCTTCCGCCACCGCCGCCCCCCCAGGGGCCGCCGCTGTTACCTGCCATGAAGTCCGGTCCTTCCTGTATTCATTCTTGATGGTCTGTACCTGTGCATCACCGCGCGCAAATCAAGCGTATCACGATTTTCGCATCGGCGTGCGCATGGTCACGATTTCCTCGGACATGGTCGGATGCACCGCCACCGTCCGGTCGAAGTCTTCCTTTGTCGCACCCATCTTTACGGCGATCCCGGCCAGCTGGATCATCTCTCCGGCCCCGGGTGCGACGATATGGCAGCCCAGCACCCTGCGGGTGTCGGCGCAGACGATCAGCTTCATCAGCACCCGGTCGCTGCGCTCGGCAAAGGCCGACTGCATGGGGCTGAAGGAGGTGCAATAGACCTCGATCGGTCCCTTGTCGCGGGCCTCTTCCTCGGTCTGGCCGATGCTGCCGAATTCCGGCTGGGTGAAGACCGCCGAGGGGATCAGCTCGTGATCCACCGGCGTCGGGTTGCCCTTGAAGACGGTCTCGACGAAGGCCATGCCCTCGCGGATCGCCACCGGCGTCAGGTTCACGCGGTTGGTCACATCCCCGATGGCATAGACCGAAGGCACGGCGGTCTGGCTGTAGTCGTCGACCGGGATCGCCCCGTCGCGCCCGACCTCGATCCCCAGCGCCTCCAGCCCCAGGCCGTCGGTGTTGGGGCGCCGCCCGGTGGCGAAGAACACCGCGTCGAAGCTGCGGCGCTGGCCGCTGGTGGACTTGACGCTGACCGGCTGCCCGTCCGGCCCCGAGGGCGCCTCGGCGGCGGCGGCGAAGTCGCGCGCCTCGACGGGCGCATCGCGGGTTTCGTCAAGATCCGCCTCGCGGCACATCTCGACGATCTCGGTGCCCAGATGCAGATCGATGCCGCTGGCCTTCATCTGCTCGGCGATCAGGCCGCGCGCTTCGTCGTCGAAGCCGCGCAGGATCTGCGCGCCCCGGTAGAACTGCGTGACCTCGACGCCCAGCCCGTTGAGAATACAGGCGAATTCGCAGGCGATATAGCCGCCGCCAACGATCAGGATAGACTTCGGCAGCCTGGGCAGGTCAAAGATGTCGTCGGAGACCAGACCAAGGTTCGCGTTCTCGGCATCCGGTCGCACCGGACGCCCGCCGGTGGCGATCAGGATATGCTTCGCGGTCTTCGTCTCGCCGGTCGACAGCTCCACCGTATGCGCATCCTTCAGCGTGGCGCGGGCGTCGAAGGTCTCGACCCCCGACCCGGCCAGAAGCTTGCGGTAGATACCTTCGAGACGGTCGAGCTCGGCGTGCAGCTTGCCCTGGAAGACCGACCAGTCGAAGGTGCCGTCGGGGATGTCCCAGCCGTTGGCGCGGGCCGCGGCGGGCATCCCGGCGTATTCCGAGGCGAAAACCATCAGCTTCTTCGGCACGCAGCCCCGGATGACGCAGGTACCGCCGTAGCGGCTTTCCTCGGCCAAAGCCACCTTCGCGCCAGCCTCTCCGGCTGCAACGCGGGCCGCGCGGACGCCGCCGGACCCGCCACCGATGACGAAGAGATCGTAGTCGAAGTCGCTCATGGGGTGCCTCGTGCCTCGTGCCTCATGTCCCGCAGGAGGTATTTCACAGCCCGCCGGGCTTGGCCAGACCACCCGTGGCCGCGGACACCCCGCCGGAACCGGTTCCGGGGACGGCGCCGCGCCGCCTCAGCGCCCGCTGCGCGAGAAGTGCTGGTAGTCCTTCGCGCTGCGCCATGTGCCGCCCCAGCCCCAGCCGCGCGCGGCGAAGGCGCGCACCACCGCGTCGCCCTCGCGGATGACGCCGGGCACCCCGGCGCCGCGCTCCGCCGGCTGGTCGAAGTCGACGCCCGCCGCCGGGGTGGTGCCGCCCCGCGTCACATAGGGGTTCTGCACCGGGTTGATGTCGACGGCGGTGCCGAAGGCGTGATCCGACAGCCGCGTGCCGCCCCCAACCCTGCGACAGTTGAAAGCCGAGGTGTTGTTCGCCGCCATCGACAGCGCGTCCCTGCCGCCGAATTCGTGCACGGGACGCATCTGCTGGATCGGGTAGCCCGCCTGATACAGCGCGGCGAAGATATCCAGCAGGGTCTCGGCCTCTGTCGCGGCGGCGACCAGATGGCCCAAGCGCCGGTCGCCGGTAAAATCGTGATGCGGGATCGTCAGAAGCCGCAGCTCCGCGCGCCCCGCACAGCCCAGGCCCGGGTGCCAGGACACGCCCTGCATCCTCTGCCAGAGCGCATCGGGGATCGGCTCGGCCCGCCCACGCGGCTCCTGCGCGGGCAAGGCAGAGGCCAGCAGGGTCAGGATCGCGGCGCAGGGCAAGGGTCGCAGCGGCATGGGATCGCCTTTCCGGCTGAAAACCAGTCGCGCAAATCTGGCCGCATCGGGACCAGCCCCGTCAAGGCGGGAATACCGGAAGACAAGGCGCCGGAGGACCCGCTGGCGATGCCAGGCCATGAGCCCCTCGCGAAGGCAGGGAGGCGCGCGCCTGATGGGCACCACCCGCCGTTGCACAGGACGGGCGGGCACCGGGCCGCCCGAACCCGATCCGGTCAGACGTCGCGGAACAGGTTCTCGTCCTCGACGAAGTCCAGACGGTCCTCGCTGACGGTGCCCGCGTTGATGTCGCGCGTCTCGACCCGGCCATCGCCGAAGCCGATCACCACCTGGTCGCAGATGTCGATGAACAACCCGTTCTCCACCACGCCCGGCACCTGGTTCAGCACCATGGCCAGCTGGCGCGCATTGCCGATCCGGCCTAGGTGCAGGTCGAGGATGTGGTTGCCCTCGTCGGTCACATAGGGCCGCTCGCCGTTCATGCGCAGGGTCGCCTTGCGGCCCATCACGTCCATGGACACAAGCATTTCTTCGATCAGCGCCTGCGAGGTCTGCCAGCCGAAGGGAATGACCTCGACCGGAAGGGGGAAGTTGCCGAGGCTCTCGACCTCCTTCGCAGCGTCGGCGATCACCACCATCTGGTCCGAGGCGGTGGCCACGATCTTTTCCTGCAACAGCGCACCGCCGCCGCCCTTGATCAGGCTGAGGTCGCTGTCGAATTCGTCGGCGCCGTCGATGGTGATATCCAGCCACTTGGCCTCGTCGAGAGAGATCACCTCGATGCCCACCTCGCGGGCCAGATCGGCGGTGCGGGTCGAGGTCGGCACACCGCGAAAGCGCAGCCCCTCCTCGCGGACCTTCTCGCCCAGGCAGCGCACCAGCCAGGCGGCGGTGGAGCCGGTGCCAAGGCCCACGCGCATCCCGCTTTCCACGAATTCCGCCGCGCGTTTGGCGGCAACGAACTTGGCCTTGTCGATGGGCGAGAGCTCTCCGGACATTGGTATCCCCTTCAGGTGCGGCAGACGTCGCGCCCTTATAGGGCGGCAGGCGTCGCGGCGCGAGAGGCAAAGGCGAGATTTCATCCCATGCCCGGATCGCGGCGGGGCCAGCCACCCGCCTGCCCGCCGCGCGAAGCGGGCGGACGGCCCGGACCCGGGCGCAAACCGGGATGGCGCGGTTGCTGCTGTCCCCCGCATCGGGGCGGGCAAGCGGCGCCCGCATGCGGGACGCGCGGAGGCGGCGGAGGCGGGGGTATCGGGGCGCAGGCCGCGAAGGCCATACGCGGGCCAATCACCCGCACGATGGGGGCAGCCCGCGCGCCGGTGCCGGGCCACGCGCGCCATGTTGCGCGCGGACGCGAGGGGCGAAAGCGCGACTTTCGGGCTTGCCTCCACCGCGCCTGCCCGCAACATGGCGCGCACCCCGCCTTCCGGTCCCGTGCCGGGCCGATAGGCTGGCATGCCGCGCCAAGGACAGGCGCCTTCACGAATAAGAGGCCCCCATGCGCCCTGCCCCGCTCTGACTACTGGTCACGCTGCAAGCCGCCGTTTCGGCGGCCTCGCTGGTGGTCGAGATCGTGGCGGGCCGGATGCTGGCGCCCTACGTGGGCATGTCGCTGTATACCTGGACCTCGGTCATCGCGGTGGTGCTTGCGGGCTTTTCCGTGGGCCACTGGATCGGCGGACGGCTGGCCGAGCACCCGCGCGGGCTGGCACTGACCGGCTGGGGGCTGGTGGCGGCGGCATTGAGCACCGCGCTGGCCGGGGTGGCGCTGCGCGCCTCGGCCCCCCTGCTGATGGAGATCGGCAACCCGGTGGGCGCGATCACCGCGCTGACGCTGGCCGCCTTCTTCCTGCCCTCGCTCTTTGCCGGGATCCCGGCACCAGTGCTGACGCAGGTCTCTCTGGCCGCGCCGCAGGGACAGGGGCGCGCGCTGGGGGCGATGTTCGCAGCCGGTGCCGTGGGCGCCATCGCCGGTACTCTGCTTGCGGGCTTCGTCTTCATCTCGTGGCTGGGCAGCGCCTGGACGCTGGCGGCGGTCACCGGCGTCTACCTCTGTGCCGCGGCGCTGTGCCTGTGGCTGGCGCGGCGGCTGAGCGCGGCGCCGGTCATGGCGCTGGCGGTCGCGGCGGGCCTGCTGGCGGCGCGGCCCGGCCCCTGCACGGTGGAAAGCCGCTACTTCTGCCTGCAATCCATCGATGTCGCCGCCGATCCCACCCGACCGACACGGGCCATGGTGATCGACCACCTCGTGCACGGCATCTCGGCCCGGGATGCGCCCGAGGTCATGTTCACCCCGCACACCGCCATGCTGGACGCCCTTTCCCGGCTGCGCGCCCCACAGCCCGGGTTTTCCAGCTTTCACATCGGCGGCGGCAACTACGCCCTGCCCCGCGCCTTCGCGGCCCGGGGCAGCGGCCCTGTGACGGTCGCCGAGATCGACCCGGCGGTGACGGCGCTGGCAGAGCGCGATTTCTGGTTCGACCCCGCCAGCGCCACGATCCTGCACGAGGACGCCCGCCGCGCATTGCTGCTGTCGCCGGAACGCTACGACGTGATCATCGGGGATGCCTTCACCGATACCGCCGTGCCGCAGCATCTGGTGACCTCGGAGTTCTTCGCGCTGGTGGCCGGGCGGCTGACGCCCGGCGGCAGCTACCTGATGAACGTGATCGACTACGCCGACCGGATGCAGGCGACGGGCAGCCTTGTGGCGACGCTGCGGCGGCATTTCCCGGTGGTCGAGGTCTGGACCGAGGCGCGGCGGCCCGCCCCCGGGGAGCGCGTGGTCATGGTTATCGCAGCCGGGGACAGGCCCACAGGGGCCGACAGCTTTGCCGTTCCCGCGCCGGAGCGCACCACATTCGCGGCGCTGGGGCCCGGCTTCATCGACCGGCTGGCGGCGGAGGCCATGGTGCTGACCGACGATTTCGCCCCCATCGACCGGCTGGTGGGCGCGCGGGACTGACCTGCGCCGTACTGGCCCCCGGCGGGCGGGTCAGCAGAGGGGGGGGGTGGCGGTGCGTCCGGGTCGTCCGGCCGACCCGCCGAGGGCTATTTGGAAGACCAAAGAAGCAGGGGCTTTGACCAGCGACGGGCGGTCACGGGCAGGCCTACGGGGGCTGGTCGATGCGCCCGACCTTTGACCGGGCGCATACCGGGAGACGAAAGTTCTATGCAGTACAGGGTCCGGGTGACCGGAACCCACGCCTCAGAGCGGGATCGGAATGCCTGCCGCCTGCACTGCGCCCGTGGGCAAGCCGGTGGGCGAGCCGCCCTCGGGCTCATCCGAGACGGCGAGGGTCGAGCCCGGAACCCGGGCGGCCATCTCGTCCGACAACACGACGATGTGATCGCCACCCGGCGACATGACCCCGAGTGAGATCGGCTGTTCGCCGTCCGGGATCAGCCAGAGTTGCAAGACACGGCCCTCGGGCAGGTCGCCGGCGCGATAGTCGATGGCCACCGTGTGGGTCGGCGGGTCGATGCGCACGTCGAAGGCCAGCGTGCCCGACACCGGCTCGAGCGAGGCGAGAATTTCGGGGCGCGGCGTTTCCAGCACACCCGACACGAAGACCGCCCAGGACAGGGCTGCCCCGGCCATGGCGCCGCCGAGGTAGGGCAGAAGCTGGCGCCAGACCGGCAGCCGCGTGTCGCCATAGGCCTCGGCCTCGATGCGGCGGATCACGGCGGGGGGCGGCGTCAGCTCTGGTATCGCGTCGGTGAAGCTGGCGAAATACTCGGACCAGGCCGCGACGTCCTGCCGCAGGTCCGGGTCGCGCGCCAGGCGGGCCTCGAAGGCGGCCTGTTCGCCCGGGTCCAGCAGGCCCAGCACATATTCGGCGGCGACGGCCTCCCAGCCGCCGGGCAGCACGGTATCGTCCTTCCCTGTCATCGGCTCAGGCACTCCCGCAGTTGCAGGAGGCTGCGGCGCAGCCATGTCCGCACGGTGTTCAGCTTCACCCCGGTCGATTCGGAGAGTTCCGCGTAGGTCATGCCCTGAAGGTAGGCCTGCCGCACCATCGAGGCCCGGTCATCGGGCAGTTCGTCGAGGCAGGCGTTCAGCACCCGCGCCTCGTCGCGTTCCACCGCGCGGGCCTCTGGCCCCGGCTGCGGGTCGTAGAGGCGTTCGGCGATCTCCACCGGCTCGGTCGCCGTACCTTCGCGCCGGGCGCGGCGCAGGCGGTCGATGGCGGCGTTGCGCGTGATGGTGATGAGCCATGTCATGGGCGAGTATCCATTGGCCTTGTAGCTGTCCGCCCGGTGCCAGATCCGCAGGAAGACCTCCTGCAGGACCTCTTCGGCCTGGGCCTCGTCCCTCAAGACACGCGAGGCGATGCCAAAGAGTTTCGCCGAGGTCCTCTCGTAGAGCTCGCGAAACGATTTGCGATGGCCCATGGCCACGCGGGCGATCAGCGCCTCGATCTCTTCCTGAGGTGTCATCGTGTCGTCTTGCCCGCTTCCCCTTGCCCCTCATCCAGATATGTTGCACCTACTGCAAGGCAATCGAGCTTGAACTGAAGGACGGTGCAACCATGGCGGACGGCACGATCGATATCAACGCGAAACCGACCGAGGAGATCTCTGTCCGCGAGGTCTTTGGAATCGACAGCGACATGGTGGTGCACGGTTTCCCCGACCGCACCGACCGGGTGCCGGATCTCGACAGCACCTACAAGTTCGACCCCGACACGACGCTGGCGATCCTTGCGGGCTTTCGCAACAACCGCCGCGTGATGATCCAGGGCTATCACGGCACCGGCAAATCGACGCATATCGAACAGGTGGCGGCGCGGCTGAACTGGCCTGCGGTGCGGGTGAACCTCGACAGCCACATCAGCCGCATCGACCTGATCGGCAAGGACGCGATCAAGCTGGTGGACGGCAAGCAGGTCACGCAGTTCCAGGAAGGCATCCTGCCCTGGGCGCTGCGCAACCCCTGCGCCATCGTCTTCGACGAATACGACGCGGGCCGCGCCGACGTGATGTTCGTGATCCAGCGCGTGCTGGAAACCGACGGCAAGCTCACGCTGCTGGACCAGAACGAGGTCATCACCCCGCACAAGTACTTCCGCATCTTCGCCACGGCGAACACGGTCGGCCTTGGCGATACGACGGGGCTGTATCACGGCACCCAGCAAATCAACCAGGGCCAGATGGACCGCTGGTCGCTGGTGGCGACGCTGAACTACCTGTCGATCGATGCCGAGACCAACATCGTCCTGTCCAAGGCGCCGCATTACAACAACGAGAAGGGCCGCAAGACCATCCGCCAGATGGTCACCGTGGCGGACTTCACCCGCCGCGCCTTCATGAACGGCGAGCTCTCGACCGTGATGTCGCCCCGGACGGTCATCGCCTGGGCCAACAACGCCGAGATCTTCCGCAACGTGGGCTATGCCTTCCGCCTGTCGTTCCTGAACAAATGCGACGAGCTGGAGCGCCAGACCGTGGCCGAGTTCTACCAGCGCTGTTTCGACGAGGAACTGCCCGAAAGCGCGGCAAGCCTGTCTCTGGGCTGAGGGGTAAAGCCGCTTCGAAGCGGCTTTGACGCGCGCCGCGCGCGCGTAGAAAGGCCCTTCGACGGGCCTTTCCCGTCCGCCGGGCCATGAGCCAGACGGATCAGGACCCTGCCGCCACGGATGCGCCGGGGGTCTTACGGCATGGAGTCCGTAAAAGTTTTCACAACGCCCAATTCTTGACCGGCCAATCCGTGTTATTGTCACCGTCATGGGCGCCCTGAAAACACTCCTCTGCCTCGGCCTTCTTGTCGCATCCGCGGCCCTGCCCGCCCGCGCCCTGCCCCAGATCGCCTCTGACCGCGCCCTGCTCTTCGCCGCCTGTGCCGGGCGCTACTCGGCCACGATGGAGCATGCCTGGCTGATGGGCCAGGACGGCGCCGAGGCCCGCGACCGCCGCGCGGTGTTTGTCGACCTGCTGGCGGCGTTGCAACCGCAGGCCGTGGCGCAGGGGCTTTCGGGACCGGCGCTCCTGCATGCCCGCATCGCCGCCAAGGCCGCGCAGGCGCGGCTTTTGCACCTGGCCAGTTTCCACACCGAACCCGACCGGCAGCGCCGCGCCCATGCCGCCGCCCGGCGCGCCATGGCCCCCTGCGCCGCGCTTCTGCTGGCCTGACCGGAGGCCCCTTGCCGCGCCCGCGCGAGAGTGCTTTATCGTCAGGCATGAACAAGCCGTCCGACAACCCCGCCGATCCGTTCAAGAAGGCCCTCGCCGAGGCCACCAAGGTCATGGCCGACGATCCCGAGATCACGGTCAGCTACTCGGTCGATCCCGCGGGCATGTCCGGCGATGCCATGCGCCTGCCGCAGGTCAGCCGCCGCATGACCCGCGACGAGGTGCTGCTGGCGCGCGGCACGGCGGATGCGCTGGCGCTCTATCGCCGCTACCACGACGGCGCGACCCACAGCCGTTACCTGCCGCAGGGCGAGATGGCGCGCGACATCTACGAGGCGATGGAGACGGCCCGCTGCGAGGCGATGGGTGCGCGCGACATGCCCGGCACCGCCGGCAACGTCGACGCCAAGATCGCCCACGAGGCGCAGCGCAAGGGCTACGGACAGATCACCGACAAGGCCGAGGCGCCGCTGGCGCAGGCCGCGGGCTACCTGATCCGCCACCTGTCCACCGGTCGCGACCTGCCGCCCGAGGCCGCGAACGTGATGAACCTGTGGCGCGACTTCATGGACAATCAGGCCGGCGGGACGCTGGAGAACCTCGACAAGACGCTGTCGGACCAGGCCTCTTTCGCCCGCTTCGCGCGGCAGATGATCACCGATCTGGGCTATGGCGACCAGATCGGCGAGGACCCCGACCAGCTGGACGACGAGGCCGAGGACGAGGGGCAGGAAGACGGCGATCAGGACGATCAGCAGCCCGACAGCACCGGCAACGACGAGGACGAGGGCGAAGAGGCCGACGCCACGCCCGAACAGTCGCAGGACCAGACTCAGGACCCGTCGCAGGCGCAGGTCTCGATGGACGACATGGCCGATCAGGAGCTTGGCGAAGAGGCAGAGATGCCCGACGGTGAGGCCCCGCTGGAGCCGCCCGCGCCGCAGCCCGTATCCGAGGCCGACCCGGATTACGCCGTCTACTCGACCGAGCACGACGAGGAAATCTCTGCCGAGGAACTGGCCGAAGCCGCCGAGCTGGAGCGCCTGCGCGCCTATCTCGACCAGCAGCTGGAACCGCTGAAGGGCGCCGTCAGCCGCTTGGCGAACAAGTTGCAGCGCCGCCTTCAGGCGCAGCAGAACCGCAGCTGGGAGTTCGACAAGGAAGAGGGTGTGCTGGATGCGGGCCGACTGGCGCGCGTGGTGGCGAACCCGACGACGCCGCTGTCCTTCAAGGTCGAGAAGGACATGGAGTTCCGCGACACCGTGGTGACGCTGCTTCTGGACAACTCCGGCTCGATGCGCGGGCGGCCGATTTCCATCGCCGCGATCTGCGCCGACGTGCTGGCCCGCACGCTGGAACGTTGCTCGGTCAAGGTCGAGATCCTCGGCTTCACCACCCGCGCGTGGAAGGGCGGACAGGCGCGCGAGACCTGGCTGAACGAGGGGCGCGAGCAGCTTCCGGGGCGGCTGAACGACCTGCGCCACATCGTCTACAAGCAGGCGGACGCGCCGTGGCGGCGCACGCGGGCCAACCTTGGCCTGATGATGAAAGAGGGCCTGCTGAAAGAGAACATCGACGGCGAGGCGCTGGAATGGGCGCACCGCCGGATGGTGGGCAGGTCCGAGGCGCGCAAGATCCTGATGGTGATCTCGGACGGCGCCCCAGTGGACGATTCGACGCTGTCGGTGAACCCGGCCAACTACCTAGAAAAGCACCTGCGCGACGTGATCGCCATGGTCGAGAAGCGCAAGCAGGTCGAGCTGCTGGCCATTGGCATCGGCCACGACGTGACGCGCTACTACGACCGCGCCGTGACCATCACCGATGTCGAGCAGCTGGCGGGCGCGATGACCGAACAGTTGGCCAGCCTCTTCGACAGCGACCCGCGCAAGCGCGCCCAAGTGATGGGCATGAAGCGCAGCGCCTGAGGCCTGCCCCCGCCCCATCCGATTGCGCTTCGGCCCCCGGTTCGGCCCGACGGGACGTGACCGCGTCGCGCAACCCGCTTCGCCCCGCCCCTTCGGGACGCAGCGTATTTTCCTCATGCCAGCAAGGCACGCGACAGGGTTCGGTCCTCGGATCGGCGGGTCTTGCCACCCCGGCACCTGCCGCTAATCTGCGCGCAAAGGAGACATGCATGTTCCAGACATTCGAAGAAAGCGCCTCTCCCGAGCAGGGGCCACCGCGTCTGAAGGCCCTGCGCGCCGCCATGGAAACGCGGGGGCTGGACGGCTTCCTCGTGCCGCGCGCCGATGCCCATCAGGGCGAATATGTCGCCGACCGCGACGCGCGGCTGGCTTGGCTGACCGGCTTCACCGGCTCGGCGGGCTGGTGCGTGGCGCTGAAAGACCGCGCGGCGGTCTTCGCCGACGGGCGCTATACGGTGCAGGTGCGCGCTCAGGTGGCCGAGGATTTCGAAAAGGTCGACTGGCCCGAGACCGCGCTGGCCGACTGGATCGGCGAGGCCCTGCCTGCGGGGGTGGTCGGCTTCGACCCCTGGCTGCTAACGGTGGACCAGCACCGCGCGCTGACGGAGCGCTGCAAGACCCTGCGGTTCGAACCCTGCGAGAACCTCGTCGACGCGATCTGGACCGATCAGCCCGCCGCCCCGGCGGCGCCGGTCTTTGCCCAGCCCGTCGACCTCGCCGGAGAGCCGCATGGCGACAAGATCGCCCGGCTGGCCAAGACGCTGACGGCAGAGGCCGCGCTGATCACCCTGCCCGACAGCATTGCCTGGATGCTGAACATCCGCGGCGCCGACATCCCGCGCAACCCCGTGCCGCATGGCTTTGCCGTGCTGCACGGCGATGCGACCGTGACGCTCTACATGGCCGAGGCCAAGCTGGCCGGGCTTGGCGACCATCTCGGGCCGCAGGTGCGGATCCGCCCGCCCGAGGCTCTGACCGGCGACCTTGCCGCGCTTGAGGGGCCCGTGCAGATCGACCCGGCGTCCTGCCCGGTGATCCTTGCCCGGGCGCTGACGTCCGCGCCGGTCGAGGCGCCGGACCCCTGCCTGCTGCCCAAGGCGGTGAAGAACGCCGCCGAGCTGGACGGCAGCCGCGCCGCCCACCTGCGAGACGCCGCCGCCATGGTGCGTTTCCTCGCATGGCTCGACGCGCAGGCCCCCGGCTCGCTGACAGAGATCGACGTGGTCAAGCGGCTCGAGGCCGAGCGGCGCGGCACCAACGCCCTGCGCGACATCTCTTTCGAGACGATCTCGGGCGCCGGTCCAAACGGCGCCATCGTGCATTACCGCGTGACCGAAAAGACCAACCGCCGCGTCGGCGACGGAGAGCTTCTGCTCGTCGACAGCGGCGGGCAATATGTGGACGGCACCACCGACATCACCCGGACCATCGCCATCGGCCAGCCCGGCGCGGAAGAGCGCGCCGCCTTCACCCGCGTGTTGCAGGGCATGATCGCGGTGTCGCGACTGCGCTTCCCGCGCGGGCTGGCGGGGCGCGACGTCGACCCCTTCGCCCGCGCCGCCCTGTGGCAGGCGGGGCTGGACTACGGCCACGGCACCGGTCATGGTGTCGGCGCGTATCTTTCGGTCCACGAAGGTCCGGCCCGGATCGCCCGCACCGGCACTGTACCGCTGGAGCCGGGCATGATCCTGTCGAACGAACCGGGCTTCTACCGCGAGGGCGCCTTCGGCATAAGGATCGAGAATCTGATCGCCGTGCGCGAGGCACCCGCCCTGCCCGGCCAGACCGTCAAGGCCCTGCTGGAGTTCGAGACCCTGACATGGGTGCCGATCGACATAAGGCTGGTGGACGCCGCTCTGCTGACCGGGCCGGAGCGCGACTGGCTGAACGCCTACCACGCCGAGGTTCTGGCGCGGGTCGGCCCGCAGGTCGACGATGTCGCAGGGGCGTGGTTGGCCCTTGCGTGCAGGCCGGTCTGACATGGAAAATTTACAAACCCCGTGCCAAGCAGGGGAACAACAAGACGAGGGGAGACAACAATGATGACGACCAAGACGATCACCGTGACACCTGCCGTGGGCACCTGGGTGGTCCGCGCCGGCGGCGCCGTTCTGGGGGAATCGAGCCGCGCGCTGGAACTGGTCGAGGGCGATCTGCCGCCGGTCATCTACTTCCCGCGCGAAGACATCGGCATGGCTTTTCTGGACGCCACCGACCACCGCACCACCTGCCCGCTGAAGGGCGAAGCCAGCTATTTCTCGATCATGTCCAAGTCGCGCACCTATGAAAACGCGGCATGGAGCTATGAGGCCCCCAAGGACGCGGTGGCCGCAATCAAGGGACATCTGGCCTTCGACGTGCAGGACGGGGTCGCCGTCGAGCAAGTCTGAGCACCGCATCCAAACCTCCGGCGGGCCTGCGGGGCCCGCCTGTTCATTTCCTCACAACACGCGGTAAACCGCTGATTTCGCAGCCTGTCATTGCCTGACACCCCGGCTGATATTGCATAGCAGCCCGCATAACCCCCAGTTTGGTGCCATCAGAACGACACCAAGGGAGCTGCCACATGCTTCGCCTAATGACCTTTCTCTCCGTGCTGCTGCTGGCGGGCGCCGCCCATGCCACCACGCTTTTCGTGAACACGCCGAGAGACGGATACCTCAACCTGCGCTCCGGCCCCTCGACCAGTTACGGCGTGCAGTACCAGATGCCGCACGGCACCGAGGTCGAGATCCTCCGCAAGCAGGGCGACTGGGCGCAACTGCGCCACGAAACCGGACGGACGGGCTGGGCCGCGTCGCGCTACCTGACCACATGGGCCGAGGAACAACCCCGCCGCCCGGGGCGCGAGCCCGGTGCCGATCCTGTCGACCAGCTGCCGACCCTTTACGTCGATGCGCCGGACTACGGCGGGCTGAACCTGCGCAGCGGCCCCGGCACCGGCAACGCGGTGCTGCTGAGCATGGCGCAGGGCGACCGGGTCGAGGAACTGGGCCGCACCGGCGACTGGCGACTGCTGCGCCTGTCCAGCGGCAAGGTCGGCTGGGCACACGGCGGGTATCTCTCGACAGAAAAGCCCCGCGCGCGTCAGCCGAACCGGACCGCCGAGGGCTTCGACCCCGCCCCCAACCATATCCAGCCGGGTTTCCGCCCCGCCCCGCGGCGCGACGATGGCTGGCGGAATGGCAACGGCAATGGCTGGCGCAACGGGCATGACAACGGCTGGCGCGAGGCCGAGCGCGACAACCGCCGCACCTTCCGCGACCCGGTCGAGGCCCTGCCGGAACTGCTGCTGCGCTGCGCCGGGCGTGAAGGCAGCGGCCTCGCCAACTGCATCGCCCGGGGGCTGATCCAGACCCAGTGACAGGATTTCGAGCAGTGACCAGAGGGTGTCCCGCATGGCGGGGCGCCCTTCCCCGTGGCACGGGGCTGGCTATCGGGTGGCGCGAAGGCACGACCTGCGACAGCACCGGCCCCGGTGTAGCGCGGGCATCGTCGCGGTCGGCTGGCGCCTAGAGACGCTGGCCCTCGAACCGGCGCCCTATACCCTTACCGCCCCTGAAAGTTCTTGCCGGCAAGGATGTGGTCGCGCGCCTTTTCGATCCGGGCCAGCCGCGTGTCCGACTGCTTTGCCTGGCCGACATGCAGGTAATAGCTGCGCTTCCGGCCCGGTGTCAGCGCCGCGAAGGCCTCTGCCAGCGCCGGATCGCCATCGAGCACGCGGCTCAGCTCTTCGGGCGGGTCCAGATCGTCCTTTTCGAAAACAACCTTCGCCCCCGCCTTTTGCAGCGCCACGGCCTCGGCGACATAGCTCCGAAGGGTGTCTTCGACCGCGCCGATCTGGTCGAGGCCGGTGAACCGCGCCGCGCAGGCAGAGCGCGCGTTCTCTCCGACCGGAGTCAGTATCCCCGCCGGGTCCTTCAGAAGCACACCCTTGAAGAAGGTCAGGCGGCAGGAGTCCTTGAAGGCGGCCGGCATCGCGATATTGCCGCCATGGGCCGTGTAGCAGGGCTGGCGCCACTTGCGTTCCTCGCTCAGGCCGCAATCCAGCAGCAGCGCGCGCAGGGCCCGCATCTCTGCCGCCCATGCCCCGTCCTTCGCATAAAAGGCCTCGATCTTTTCGGCATCGTCCTGCGCGTCGCTCATCCATCCCTCCCGAGTTTGGCGCAGGGTCGCCCTGAAGCCGACGTCTGTCCATCGGAAAAACGACAAAACCGGCCCGGCGGGCGGGGGAACAGTCAAGAACCCCATCCCTCCGGACCGGCTGTCATGACCGGCGAGCCGCACCGGCCAAACCCTTCCCCGGCGGCGTCAGGCCGCCAGGGACATCTGCTTGCTGTCCTCTTCGATGAAGGCCTTGTGCAGGGCCTTGATCGCGGGGGCGAGGTCGTCGCGCTCCATGATGAACTGCACATCCACATTGCGCGGCCCCTGGCTGGCGCCGACGCTGGCCATACCGGCATCCGCGATGGCCTGAAGGCCCCGTTGCAGCACCGACAGCCCGCGCAGGTCACGGCCCACGACAGCGGCCATGCCCAGCGTCCGCAGCATCACATCGGCAGAGGGGTAGAGTTTCTTGATGTCGCGCTCGACCCGGCGCAGCGTCTTCAGCGAGGCATCGACGTAATGCGTGATGGTGTTGGCGTTCGACACCTTGGACACGATCCGCACCTCGTGGCGCGTCAGCACGTCGAGGATGGCGGCGTCGTAGCCCTTCACCCCGACCATGTCCTGCTCGAAGACCTCCAGCGCGACCACGTCGAGGCCGGTCACGATCTCGACCTCCGCCGCATCGGCGGGCTGGTCGTCGATCAGCGTGCCCGGGTCCTCGGGCTCGAAGGCATTGGTCACGCGCAGCGGCACCTCGGCCTGACGCAGGGTCTTGGCCGCCTTGGGATGGATCGCCTCCATCCCTAGGTTCGACAGCTGGTCGGCCACGTCGTAGTTGGTCCGGCCCAGCTTGCGCACCGCGTCCTGCCCCACAAGGTTCGGGTCGGCGGAGGACAGGTGGAACTCCTTGTGAATGATCGCCTCGCGCGCACCCGTCAGGGCCGCAAGCTTCGAGAAGGTCACCTCGGAGTAGCCCCGGTCGAACTCTCGCATCAGCCCTTCGGCGCATTGCGCATAGCCGGTCACGATGGGCATTTCCGTCGCCGGGTCGATGCCCTCCATTGCGGTCAGGATGCGTTCTTCAAGGGTCACGTTGCCCTCGTCGCGCCAGCCCGACAGGTCCACCAGCCGTGCGTTCACACCGGCCCGTTGCAGCAGCAACGTGGTGACGAAGGCGGAGTGCGCTTCGCCCAGACCGCTGAGCAATTCGCGGATCTGCAACATGTGCTCGGACAGCCGGAAGTGGCCGTAGGCACAAAGCCGTTGCAGGTCGATCAGGCAGTTGCGGGCGCCGTCGATGCGTTCGCGCACGAAGACGCGGGCCTGATCGCGGTCGCCGGGGTGGTCCAGGACCGCCTCATGCGCCTCGACCATGGCCTCGGACACGGCGTGCAGTGCATCGTGCCAGCCCTGATCGCTGTCGGCATCGGCAAAGGCGGCATAGACGCCCTGCTTGCCGGTCTTCTTGTGTTCCAGCAGCAGGTTGGTGATCCCGCCGAAGGCAGACACGACGAAGACGCGGCCATAGGGGTTTTCCTTGTCGCCGATGAACAGCGTGTCGCGTAGTTCATTCACGCGGGACATGGTTGTCCCGCCGATTTTCTCGACCGTGTGGGTCATGCGGACACCTCCTCGGTGACCTCCCCCGGCGCGGCGTAAGAGCCGTCCTCGCGGTGGACTTCTGTACCGGTCACGGGCGGGTTGAAGCAGCAGGCCATGACCAGCTCTTCCTCGGCCCGCAGAACGTGGCGGTCGTGCTTGTCCAGCGCATACATCACGCCGGGCTTGATCTCATGCGTCTCGCCGGTGGCCAGGTCGGTGATCGAGCCCTTGCCCTGCATGCAGTAGACGCTTTCGAAGTGGTTCTTGTACTCGAAGGTGTGCTCGCTGCCTTCTTCGAGGAAGGTGATGTGGAAGGAAAAGCCCATCCCATCATCAGCCAGCAGCATGCGCACGCTGGACCACTTGGCGTCAGAGACCACGCGGTCCCGCTCGTTTTTTACGATCTCGTTGAAATCACGGACGATCATGGGTATTACTCCGCTGCAATCTTGTTGTTGTCGGTCAGGGCGCGCGTCGCGTCGAGAAGGATGCCAAGGCCCTCTTCCATCAGCGCGGGGCTGGTGGTCAGGGGGGCAAGCACCTTCACGACCTCGTCCTCGGCGCCCGAGGTTTCGATGATCAGGCCGGCCTCGAAGCAGCGCGCGCAGATCGCGCCCGCCAGCGCGCCAGAGCCCACGTCGACACCCTGCATCAGGCCGCGGCCTTTCAGGGTGGCGCCCGGGATCTCGTCCGCGACGGCCTGTAGGCCGGTGGTCAGCAACAGCGCCTTCTCGGCCAGTTCGCGCTGGAAGGCGTCGTCCTTCCAGAACTTTTCCAGCGCCACGCGGGCGGTGACGAAGGCGTGGGTGTTGCCGCGGAAGGTGCCGTTATGCTCTGCCGGGCCCCAGATATCCAGTTCCGGCTTCATCAGCAGGGCGGCGAAGGGCAGGCCCATGCCGCTGAAGGACTTCGCCATCGGGATCAGGTCCGGCATCACGTCCATCTCCTCGAAGGAGAAGAAAGTGCCCGCGCGGCCACAGCCCGCCTGGATGTCGTCGAGGATCAGCAGCGCACCGTGCTCCCTCGCAAGACGCTGGAGGCCCTGAAGGAATTCCTTCGACGCGGCGTTCAGGCCGCCCTCGCCCTGGATCGGTTCGATCAGGAAGGCGGCGGGAGCGTCGATGCCCGAGGACGGATTCGACAACATCTGCTCAAGGTAGCTGAGGCTGTCGACGCCTTCCAGCGCGCCCTCGAAGGGCATGCGCGTGACGCCGTCCAGATCGGTGCCCGCACCGGCGCGCTTGCCGGCGTTGCCGGTCGCCGCGAGGGCGCCCATGGTCATGCCGTGAAAGCCGTTGGTGAAGGCGATGACGTTCTTGCGCCCGGTGACCTTGCGGGCCAGCTTCAGCGCCGCCTCGACGGCATTGGTGCCGGTCGGGCCGGTCATCATGACCTTGTGGTCCATGCCGCGCGGTTTCAGCACGATCTCTTCGAAGGCCGTCAGGAAGGCGGCCTTGGTGTCGGTGAACATGTCCAGACCGTGGGTGATGCCATCCGCCTGGATATGCGCGACCAGCGCGGCCTGCATGTCGGGATCGTTATGGCCGTAGTTCAGCGAGGAACACCCGGCGAGGAAGTCGATGTAGCGATTGCCCTCGGCGTCCCACATCTCGGACCCCTTGGCCCGGGTAAAGCGCGTCGGGAAAGAGCGGCAGTAAGAGCGGGCTTCGCTTTCGCGGCGTTCGAAAATGGTGTTGTCGGTAGACATAAGATGTCCTTTCCGCCCCGCTTGGGGGCGTATCATCAAGATTGACTGTTCGGGAATTCGAAGCGTCAGGCGATCAGGCGACAGAGCGCAGGTGGCTGCGGTGCTCGGGCAGCGTGATCGTGACCATGTGCTCCGTGGCGGCGGCGCCTTCGAAGTGGTCTTCCTCTTCGAAATGCGGGCGGTCCCAGAGGGACCCGCCGATGCTGCGGGCGAAGCTGCGGAACATACCCCAGGAGGCCTTGTTGCTCTCGGTGATGGTCGTCTTCAGCGTCTCGGCGGTGATGCACTCGGGGCGGCGAACGAGATGCACCAGCATCTTCTTGCCCAGACCCATCCCGCGGGCTTTCTCGCCCACTGCGACCTGCCAGACGAAAAACGCATCCTGACCGGGGATCATGTGGCCGGAGATCCAGCCGACGATCTCGCCGTCCAGCTCCGCCACCACGCAGGTGTCGCGGAAGTGATCGGCCTGGATCAGGTTCGCGTACATGGAATTTTGATCGAGCGGCGGGCAGTTGCGCACCAGCTCCCAGATTGCGGCCCCATCGGTGCTGCGCGGCTTGCGCAACAGGGGCACCCTAGTCTCGGGGTCAGAGACGTCCTTAGGCATGGTATGGCTCCTTGACTGTTCGATAGCCTAAGTAATCCAACCATGGATTTGTTTCAACCGTCTAAGTATATTTTTCCCTTTCTTGCGCTATAGTCCATATTTTAAAGGATGATATCGAATGGGTTGCCCCTAATGAAATGGACCCGCATCGCTTAGTCTGATATAAGCGAGTTTACGCCAAAAGGAGTCTGGAGCATGCGCCTGAACCATGCGACAAAGGCGATCAACCCGGAGATGGCCGTGGATCGCACCGATGAAAGCCTGATTGCCCTGCGGCGCATCCTGCGCTCGACAGAGCTCTATGCCCGCGACCTTGCACAGGCCGCCGGGCTGACGCCTGCGCAGCTGCGGGTTCTTCAGATCGTTGCGGCCAAGGGCGGCAGCACGCAGCCCAAGGCGCTGGCCAGGCAGATGGGCGTCAGCCAGGCCACCGTGACGGCGCTGGTCGACAAGCTGGTCGGTCGCGGCTTCGCGACCCGGCACCGGAACCCGGAAGACCGCAGGCAGACCGACGTCGTGCTGACGCCCGACGGACAGGCCGCCGTGGAAGAGGCCCCCGACGCCTTGCAGCAACGCTACGTGAAAGAGTTCGAGAAGCTGGCCGACTGGGAGCAGGCCATGCTCGTCGGCGCGCTGGAACGCGTGGCTGCGATGCTGGACGCGCATGAACTCGACGCCTCGCCGGTGCTGACCATCGGCGACATTCACACCGGCAAGACCAGCCACTAGGCACCGCTCTCCGGCGGACCGTGGCGCGCCCCCTACCCCCGCCCAAAACCCGCCAGCGCCGACAGACCCCGTGCGACCTGCGCCGCCAAAGCACCCGTCCTTCTTTGGCCTTCCAAATACCCCCGGGTGTCTGGGGACAAAGCCCCCAGCGGCCCGCCAGCCGCCACCGCCCCCGAACGACGCGCTCCCTGTCCTACCGATGCTCCTCCGCCGCTGTCGCCGCCAGCGCGCGGTTGTAAGCCTTCAGCGCATCGACGTGGAACAGCGCCCCCTGCAACACCGGCTCGTCATCCTGCATCGTCACCACCGGCAGGAAGGCGACGCCGGACCGGTCAAAGCGCGGCAGGGCGGTTTCCAGCGTGGCGCTGGCCTGCACGAAAAGCCCCTGCTCGATCATCTCCAGACAGGTCTCTTCGTCCGCCGCCCCCTTGTCGGTTGGCTTGCGCATCACCCCCTGCACCCGGAACATCGCCAGCAGGTAGCTTTGCGGCCCCGCCGACAGGCGCACGTTGCGCCGCTCCAGCTGGGTCAGGAAATACGACCGGTTCACCGCCCGGCTGGCCAGCGCCGTCGACATCGAGACCGAGACCATGACCGCCAGCCCGGTCTGCCAGTCCCCGGTCAGCTCGAAAACGATCAGCGTGGTCGAGATCGGCGCGCCCAGCACCGCCGCCGCGACCCCGCCCATGCCCGCCAGCGCGTAAAGCGTGAAGGCCGAAGACATCTCGGGGACGAGCCCGGTGGCGATATGGCCGAAGGCCAGCCCGGTCAGGGCGCCCACCATCAGCGAGGGCGAGAACATCCCGCCGCCCATGCGCCCCGCCACGGTGATCGAGACCGCCGCCACCTTGATGACGGCGAACATCACCGCCTCTCCCAGCCCCATGGTGCCGGTCAACGCGCGCGAGGTCGTCTCGTAGCCGACCCCGATGATATGCGGAAAAAGGATGGCCAGCCCGCCCAGCAGGCAGCCCGCCAGCGCAGGCCGCAGCCAGGAAGGCAGCCCAAGGCGCCGTTGCAGGTTGGTCTCCAGGTCGTCCGCGAAGAAGATCGTCCGCATCATGATGACGGCAACGATCCCGCAGACCAGCCCCAGCAGGAAGAAGGCCGGCAGTTCCAGGTAGAACTCGACGGTGGTGGTGCCCGGCAGGGTGAATTCCGTAACGTCGCCATAGACCAGCCGGTTGATCACCGTCCCGGCGGCGCTGGCCACCACGATGGGCGCGAAAGCGTGCAGCGCGAAGTGCCGCAGCACGACCTCCAGCGCAAAGAGCGCCCCGGCGATGGGCGCGTTGAAGGAGGCCGAGACCGCGCCCGCCACCGCGCAGCCCAGCAGGTCGCGCCCGGTGATGCCGTCGACCCGCAGAAGGTTCGCCACCCAGCTCGAGGCCAGCGCGGCGATATGCACCACCGGCCCCTCGCGCCCGGTAGAGCCGCCGGTCGACAGGGTGATCCACGAACACAGAACCGAGGCAAGCCCCGCCTTCTTTTCGACCCGCCCGTCGTTCAGCGCCGCGCCCTCGATCACGTCCGGGACCGAGCGCACCCGCCCGTCCGGTGTGAAGACATGCAGGATGACGCCCACCGCGATTCCGCCGAAGACGGGGATCAGCAACACCCAGAGCCACGGCAGCTCTTCGGCAAAGCTGTGCAGGGTGTTGACGTTGTCTGTGCCGTAGACGGTCGCCTCCAGCCATTCCACCGCCCCGCGAAAGGCGATGGCGGCGAGGCCCGAGGCCACGCCCAGGAGCAGCGCGATGAACCAGAATTGTATCTGGCTGGGGCCCTTGTGCCGCAGCATGTCCCAGCCTTCGGCGCAGCGACGCCTGGTCTCGTCGATCTGCTGGCGCAGATGCCTCGGCATGGGCGCGTCCTCCGATCCCGTGACTTTCGCCCGGTGCGGGCAGTGGTTAATGTGGCCGGGACGTCTTTACCGGAGATCCCGATGGCCACAGAGCAGGCAATCCGCCTCTTGCAAGAGCTTCTCGGCCCGCGCCTTGGCCTGTCCAAAGCCGATCTTGCCGCACATGGCAAGTCCGAGTCCTATTTTCCCGACATGCCTCCCGATGCGGTTGCCTATCCCGAAAGCACCGCCGAGGTGCAGGGCATCGCACGCATCTGCGCCGCCGAACGGGTTCCGGTGATCGGCTGGGGCGCCGGAACCTCGCTGGAGGGGCACGGGCTGGCCGTGCAGGGCGGCGTGGTGGTGGATTTCAGCCGCATGAACCGCGTGCTGGACATCCGCGCCGCCGACATGGATGTCGAGGTCGAGCCCGGCGTGACCCGCGAGGCCCTGAACGAAGAACTGCGTGCCACGGGCCTGTTCTTCCCGGTCGATCCCGGCGCCAATGCCTCGCTGGGCGGCATGGCGATGACCCGCGCCTCGGGCACGACGACGGTGCGCTACGGCTCGATGCGCGACAATGTCATGGGGCTGGAGGTGGTGCTGGCCGATGGCCGGGTGATCCAGACCGGCAGCCGGGCGCGCAAATCCGCCGCGGGCTACGATCTGACCGCGCTGTTTCTCGGCTCTGAGGGCACGCTGGGACTGGTGACGCGGCTGAGCCTGCGCCTGCACGGCATCCCCGAGGCGACAACGGCGGGCATCTGCGCCTTCCCCGACATGAACAGCGCGGTGGCGGCGGTGACCGAGACGATCCAGATGGGGATTCCCATGGCCCGGATCGAATTCGCCGATACCGCCACGGCGCAGGCCTTCAACGCCTATGCCGGCACCGACATGGCCGCCGCGCCGCACCTGATGGTGGAATTCCACGGCAGCCCCGAAAGCGCCGCGCAGGATGCCGAACGTTTCGCCGAGATCGTGGCGGATCACGGCGCAAGCCCCTTCCGCTGGTCCGCCCGCGAAGAGGAACGCCGCGCGCTCTGGTCGATGCGCCACAACGGCTATTACGCCATCCTCGCCTCGCGGCCCGGCGCCCGGGCGGTGGTGACCGACATCTGCGTGCCGATCTCGCAACTGGCCCGCGCCGTCGAGGAAACGCAGGCCGACATCGCCGCCAGCAGCATCCCCGGCCCGATCCTCGGGCACGTCGGGGACGGCAATTTCCACGCGATCCTGCTGATCGACCCGGACCGCCCCGAGGACCTGACCGAGGCCAAGGCGCTGTCGGCGCGCATGTCGGAACGGGCGCTGCGGCTGGGCGGCACCTCGACCGGGGAGCATGGCGTCGGCATGGGCAAGACCGCCTTCATGCGCGCCGAACACGGCGACGGCTGGGACGTCATGGGCGACCTGAAGAAGGCGCTCGACCCGCTTGGGATCATGAACCCGGGCAAGCTGGTGCCGCCGACGCAGTGAGCCGCAGGGGCCTACGCCCGGCCTGACCCACGGATCGGGGCTCTGCCCCGTTCAGGCCGCACTCTGTCCAGCGGACAGCGTGCCGCTGCGCGGACCGGCGTTCACCCCCCGAGGTATTTTCGGGACCAGAGAAGAAACGCGCCCGAAAACCGCTTCGGCGGCAGGCAGACCATGGCGACACGGGCAGACGGCCCTCGGGTTCCTATCGGCGCGGCGATGGTGACATCGCGGTCCCGGGCGCCGTGGCGGAGGGTCAGCCCGCCAGGAGCGCCCGGGCCGCGGCGCGAGCCTCTGCGGTCACCGTGTCGCCCGAGAGCATCCGGGCGATTTCCGCCTCGCGGTCTTCAAGGGCCAGGGGCACCACCTCGGAGAGCGTCATCTCGGCCTCGACCCGTTTCGCCACGCGCCAGTGATGGCCGCCAAGCGCCGCCACCTGCGGGGAATGGGTCACCACCAGCACCTGCCCGCCTTCGGCCAATGCCTTCAGCCGCCGCCCGACCGCGTCCGCCGTGGCGCCGCCGACGCCCCGGTCGATCTCGTCGAAGATCATCGTGACCCCGCCGCCCTGCTCTTCCGAGAGGCAGACCTTCAGCGCCAGCAGGAAGCGCGACAGCTCCCCGCCCGAGGCGATGCGGTTCAGCGGCCCCGAGGGTGCGCCCGGGTTGGTCGCGACCGTGAAGGCCACCGCATCGCGGCCCTCCGGCCCGGCGGGGGCCTCGGTGATCTCGGTGCGGAAGACCGCGCGCTCCATCTTCAGGGGGGCCAGTTCGGCGGCGACGACGCGGTCCAGCCGCCCGGCCGCCGCGCGCCGCGCCTCTGTCAGAGCCGTGGCGGCGGTGTCAAAGGCGGCCTCAGCCTCTGTCACCGCGCGGTTCAGGTCGCCGATCCGCGCCTCGCCCGCATCCAGTGCCTCGAGCCGGGCGCCCAGCGTCTCGGCCAGCCCCGCCAGTTCGTCCGGCAACACGCCGTGCTTGCGCGCCAGCCCGCGCAGGGCAAAGAGCCGCTCTTCGGTGTCTTCCAGTTCCGCCGGGTTGAACTCCAGCGCGTCGAGGCAATCGGCCACGCCGCGCGAAGCGTCGTCCAGTTCCGCCATGGCGCGGGCCAGCGCCGCGATCGGCGCATCGAGCCTGCCATCGGCCTTGTCCGCCGCACCTTCCAGCCAGCGCAGGGCGCTGGCCATGGCGCCCTCGGCGCCGTCGTATCCCAGCGCGTTCGAGGCCTGCGCGATGTCGTCGCGGATCTTCTCGGCGGCCTGCATGGCGCGGCGGCGCTTGTCCAGCACCTCTTCCTCGCCAGCCTCGGGCGCCAGCTTGGACAATTCGTCGACCGCGTGGCGCAGGAAATCCTCTTCCGCGCGCACCGCTTCCAGCGCCTCGATGGCCTTGTCGCGCGCCTTGCGGGCCGCATGCAGGTCACGCCATGCGCCGCGCACCGCCTCGCGCGCGGCATCCGTTGCGGCATAGGCATCGAGGATGGCCCGGTGTCCCTTGGGGTCCAGAAGGCCCTTGTCGTCATGCTGCCCGTGCAATTCGACCAGCGTGTCGGACAGCTGCCGCAACACCTCGCCCGAGACCCGGCGGTCGTTCACCCAGCCAGTCTTGCGTCCGTCCGCCGTGTTCACCCGCCGCAGGATCAGTTCGTCCGAGACGGGCAGCCCCGCCTCTTCCAGCACCGCAAAGGCCGCGTGGCCCTTGGGCAGCTGGAACTCTGCCACGACCTCGCCCTGCTCGGCCCCCGTCCGCACCAGCGCGGCGCGCCCGCGCCAGCCCAGCACAAAGCCCAGGCTGTCCAGCAGGATCGACTTGCCCGCGCCGGTCTCGCCGGTCAGCACGTTGAGACCGGGCTGGAACTCCAGATCCAGCCGGTCGATAATCAGCATGTCGCGAATTTCAAGCGCGCGGAGCATGGTCAGCCCTTGGGTGGGGGGTTACCCCACCTCCCTCAAAGCCACTCGCCCTTGATCATCTGACGGTAGATCTGCGCCAGCCAGCTGTCGCCCAGCACCTCGGGCTTCAGCCCCTGCCGGGTCAGCAGCTTGTAGCTGTCCTCGTACCACTCGGTCGACTGGTAGTTGTAGCCAAGGATCGCACCGGCGGTCTGCGCCTCTGCGGTCAGGCCAAGCGAGAGATAGGCCTCGACCAGACGATGCAGCGCCTCGGGCGTGTGGGTGGTGGTCTGGAAGTCCTCGACCACCACGCGGAACCGGCTGATCGCCGCGCCGAAGTGGTCGCGCTTCAGGTAGTAGCGCCCGATCTCCATCTCCTTGCCGGCGAGGTGATCGAAGGCGAGGTCGAATTTCAGGATCGAAGAGCGCGCATATTCGCTGTCGGGATAACGCTCGATCACCGTGCGCAGCGCCTGCAGGGCCTGGAAGGTCAGCCCCTGATCGCGGCCCACCAGCTCGATCTGGTCGTAGTAGGACAGCGCCAGCAGATACTGCGCGTAGGCCGCATCCTCATCCGCCGGGTAGAAGTCGATGAACCGCTGCGCCGAAGAGCGCGCGTTATCGTATTCGCGGTCCTTGTGGTAAGCATAGGCCTGCATGATCAGCGCACGCTTGGCCATCTCGGAATAGGGGTACAGCCGCTCTACTTCACCGAAGTAGAAGGCCGCGTCGCCCCAGTCCTTCGCGTTGACCTCGTATTCGCCACGCTCGAAGATCTGCTTGGCGGTATAGGATTCCAGCGGCGTGTTGCCTGGCCCCTTGTCGCGGGCACCGTCCCCGCCGCATCCGGCAAGAAACAGGGTGATCATGGCCGTCACGGCCACCAATCCCGTCGATCTGCCCCCCGTCATGTCCGCCACCCCTGCTGTTGTCCGACCCGTCAATAAGGCCGTCTTGGCGAAGGGTCTAGCACATTAATTTCCGGTGCAAAACGCCTGTTGATGCCTTTTCTGCGCAGCATGTCGCCCAGGCCTCGCGCTCAGGCGACAGCCGGAATCTCGGCCCGCTCGACACCCGCGCCGGGCAGCCGGGCCGCGGTGGTTTCATCAACGATCACAACGCGGTAGGCCTCTGGCGCAGCAAAGAGCGCATGCAGCAGGGCGTTGGTCATGGCGTGCCCTGCCTTGTCGCCCTCGTAATGGCCGAGGATCGGCAGGCCCGCCAGCGCGAGATCGCCCAGGGCATCGAGCATCTTGTGGCGCACCGCCTCGTCGGCGTGGCGCAGACCGCCCGGGCTGAGGACCTTGTCCCCGTCCACGACGACGGCATTCTCATAGGTGCCCCCCAGCGCCTTGCCCACCGCACGCATGGCGTCGACATCGGCGGCGCGGCAGAAGGTGCGGCTGTCGCAGAGCTCGCGCACGAAGGTGCCGTTGGCAAGGTCGAGCCGCTTGGACTGTTCGCCGATGGCGGCATCGGGGAAAGCGATGCGGAAATCCATCGACAGCCCGGGCCCCGTCGCCGGGGTCAGGCGGGCCAGCCCGTGCTGGGTGCGCACCTCGACCGGCGCGATGATCTCAATCGCCATCAGCGGCTTGCCGAGCAGGCGGACGCCCCGGGACACGATCCCGCGCACGAAGGGCGCGGCAGAGCCGTCGAGGATCGGCACTTCGGGGCCGTCGATCTCGACAAGAGCGTTGTGCACGCCACAGCCCGCCAGCGCGGCCATCACGTGTTCGATGGTCGAAACCGATACCCCGGCACGGTTGACGATGCGCGTGCACAGCGGAGAGACCTCTACCTGGTCCCAGCGGGCCGGGATGCAGGTATCGCCAAGGGCGATATCGGTGCGGCGAAACCGGATACCGTGATCGGCGGCGGCGGGACGGATGGTCAGCCGGGCGGGTTCGCCGGAGTGCAGACCGACGCCGTCGAAGGATACGGATGAACGCAGGGTGGTTTGCACGACGAACCTCCGGTTGACCTAGAAAATTCCCCACTCCCCCCACGGAAGTGTGGCCTTGAAGAGTAGATAGGGCATGGGGGGGCAGGCTCTCAAATCAAAGATTGCAACCAAGTGAAACATCGGCGCGAAGGCCATCGGCAAAACCCCGCCAACGGGCCCGAAGAACCCCATTAAAACACTGAAAATATTACCTTTATTACCCCTGAAGAGGTGTGGAAAACGGCAGCCATCAGCGCCAGAAAATGCGCGTCACCGTCGCTATCCGACAAATTCACGCCCTTGGTTTCACACAATGCGCGCCCTGCCTGCTTTGCAGGAAACGGTCCTGCCGCTTCTCTTCGCGGGGAATTCCTTCCGAAAACGGAAGCGCCCCCCGGGATCGTCCGGGGGGCGCCTTTGTTCGGGTTCCGGCCACTGGCGGGTCAGTTGGCCTGACGGCGCAGGAAGGCGGGGATTTCGATCCGGTCGTCCTCGGCATCCGTATCGTGCTGCTGCACCGGGGCCGGGGCGGGCCGCGACTGGACGGTCGGCTGCTGGCGGCGCGCCTGCGGCGCCTGCCCGCCGTGGCCCTCGCCCTGGCCGGTCATCCGGCCGATCAGAGAATTGACCGAAAAGCGCGGCTTGTCTTCGCTGTGCTGCGGCGCGGGACGGGCGGCGGCCTGCTCTTCACGCTGGCGCGCGGCGGCAGCCTTCAGCCGGTCCATCGTCTGCGGGCTCGGCGTACCGGGCGCGGCATTGCGGGGCGCCACATAGTCCTGCGGATCGGCCTCGATGGTGTCCGGCTGCGGGCGGAACTCGGCCACCTGCGGCTGGTAGGCGGGCGGCGGCAGGCCGTCGTCCTGAGCCACCGGCTCGGGCTGGTAATGTTGCTGCGGCTCTTCGTACTCCGCCGCCTCTTCCATGCCCGAGAACAGCGTGGGCTCGGGTTCCGGCGCAGGTGCGGGCGCCTGAGCGGCAACCGGTGCGGGCTGCGGCGCGGGCGCCGCGGCTTCGGGCTGAGCCGTCTCGGTCGACTGCGGCAGCGGCGTGCGCAGCGAACGGCGCGGCACCGGCATGTCGCCGACGTTGTCGGAGGCATCGATGCCGGTCGCCACGACGGACACGCGCATCCGGCCGCCCATGCTTTCGTCCAGCGTCGAGCCGACGATGATGTTGGCGTCCTGGTCGACCTGCTCGCGGATGCAGTTCGCGGCTTCGTCCAGTTCGAAGAGGGTCAGGTCGTGGCCGCCGGTGATGTTGATCAGCACGCCCTTGGCGCCCTTGAGGCTGATCTCGTCCAGCAGCGGGTTCGCTATAGCCTTCTCGGCCGCCTGGATCGCGCGCTCTTCGCCCTCGGCCTCGCCGGTGCCCATCATCGCCTTGCCCATCTCGTCCATCACCGCGCGGACGTCGGCGAAGTCGAGGTTGATCAGGCCCGGGCGAACCATCAGGTCGGTCACACCCTTCACGCCCTGATACAGGACGTCGTCGGCCATCGAGAAGGCATCGGTGAAGGTGGTCTTTTCGTTGGCAAGGCGGAACAGGTTCTGGTTCGGAATGATGATCAGGGTGTCGACCATCTTTTGCAGGGTCTCGACGCCCTCTTCCGCCTGCTTCATCCGCTTGGCGCCCTCGAACTGGAAGGGCTTGGTCACGACGCCGACGGTCAGCACGCCCAGCTCACGCGCGGCCTGCGCGATGATCGGCGCGGCGCCGGTGCCGGTGCCGCCACCCATGCCTGCGGTGATGAAGCACATATGCGCCCCGGCAAGGTGGTCGACGATCTGCTCGATGCTCTCTTCGGCGGCGGCGGCACCGACAGAGGGGCGCGCGCCCGCGCCCAGTCCCTCGGTCACCTTCACGCCCAGCTGCACGCGGCTGGCGGCCTGGCTTTGTTGCAGCGCCTGCGCATCGGTGTTGGCGACAACGAAATCGACACCCTCGAGGTTCTTGTCGATCATGTTGTTGACGGCATTGCCGCCTGCCCCGCCCACGCCGAAGACCGTGATACGAGGTTTCAGTTCGTCCTGTCCGGGCATGGAGAGGTTCAGTGCCATGATATGTCCGCCTGTGTCTTTGTCACCCAACTGCCGGACCTGTCGTCGGCCCGTTATTGTCAACTCTAGCCGCTGTTAACGCGGGCGTCACCAGAAAAACAGCAGTTTTCTACCAAATCGGCCACATTCCTGCCGCATTTCCGCGAGTTTTCGCCGAGACCGCCATATCGGGTATTTGCGGGCGCCCGGGACACAAGCATGCCGACAGAGGCCGCGAGACCTGCGGTGCTTTCCAGTCAGTCCAATGGGGGGTCTGCCCGACCCGTGTCAGCCTCGAATTGCCCCTCTGCGGAGGTGTTATGCACATAGTAATCCACAGGCCCCCAAAGGTCACGCCCGAAAATGCGGAAAGACGTCCATTGCCGCGCCTTCCGTATCGTCAGCCGGCCCGCCAGCGCGGGGCCATCCCGTGCCGTGAAGACGCCCATCGGCAGAGGACCGACCTTCGGCAGATGACGATACGCCCGCCAGTGGTCCCGCGAGGAGGAAGGTTTACACAGCCTCCGCGTCGGTTCTCTGCAGGACGAAAAGCCATGCCGGGATGTTCTTGTTGGCCTTGGCCTCGACCTCGATGATGTCGGCCAGCGCGTAGCGGCCCCGCCCCCACTGGAAGATCAGGTAGGGCATCACCATGGGATGCGCGCCGAAGGGGTCCTTGGCCCCGGCCTCCTGCGCGGAATGGCCCATGGTGTGCTCGATGTAGATGCAGCCCTTCGGCTGGATTTGCCGGGCCCAGCTGGCCAGCGCCTTTTGCGGCTCCATCGCCTGATCCAGAGAGTTGGTATAGACAAAGTCGAACCGCCCCTCCCACTCGGGGTTCGGATCGTGGAAATCCCAGGTCACCATGTGGTCGAACTGCGTCGCGGTGTCCGAGATGTCGGTTCCGATCACGTCGCCGTCCAGGGCCCTGCGCAGATGCGCGACCTCAAAGCCGTTGCGGGCACCGTGGCAGATGCCGCTCTGGCCCAGCCCGCGCGCCCGCAGGTCCGCCACCACGCGGTCGAGCACGGTTTCATCCGCCCAGACCTTGTCCAGCTTGCGCTTGTTGTGGTGGATCTGCGTCTTGCGATACTCGTCGTAACCGCCCGGATAGTCATGCAGGTAAACCGCCTGATCGGACCGATCCGGGGTCCTGCCGCTTTTACCAAGCAGCTTCTTGAGAAAACTCATCTGAACAGCACCTTGTTACCAGTTCTCGCGGAACCACTGCACGGCACGCTTCAGGCTGCGCGCGGGCAGCCGGTCGACCGGCAGTTCGAAGTCCCACCATTCGTCCTGCGGATGCGCCGCGAAAAGGCACAGCCCCACCGCACTGGCAAAGCCCGGCCCGGTGGCCGCCTGCGGCAGGCCATGTACGCGCAGCGGGCGGCCAAGGCGCACCTGCTGGCCGAGGATCTTGGAGGCGAGGCCATCAAGTCCAGGGATCTGGCTGGCCGCGCCGGTCAGCACAATCTGCTGGCTGGGCAGGTGGTCGAAGCCAGCCGCATCCAGCCGCACGCGCACCTCTTCGAGGATCTCCTCGACACGCGGACGCATGATGCCGATCAGCTCGGCGCGGCTGACGGTGCGGCGGTCGTGTTCCCAGTCGCCGGTCTCGCCGCCGGTCTCGATCATCTCGCGGTCGTCCATCCCGGTGGCGACAACGCCGCCGTAGAAGGTCTTGATGCGCTCGGCGGTGGCCATCGGCACCTGAAGCCCCATGGAGATATCCGAAGTGACGTGGTCGCCGCCCATCCGCACCGTATCGGCATAGATCATGTGCTTCTTGATGAAGATCGACAGGCCCGTGGCCCCGCCGCCCATGTCGATGCAGGCCGCGCCCAGTTCCTGTTCGTCCTCGACCAGCGCCGAGATGCCCGAGACATAGGCGGAAGAGGCCAGACCGGCCAGTTCCAGATCGCAGCGCTTGACGCAATAGGCGAGGTTCTGGATCGCCTGCGCGTCGACGGTCAGCATGTGCATATCACACGACAGCTCGTTGCCGATCTGCCCGCGCGGGTCGATCAGGCCGGATCGATGGTCCAGCGCGAAGTTCACCGGCTGCGCGTGCAGCACCTCGCGCCCGTGGCCGAAATCCGGCGCGTCGCAGGCCGAGAGCACCCGGGCCACGTCCTGCTCGTCCACCGTGGTGCCCATGACCTCGACCTGCCCGGCCAGCCCGTAGCTGCGCGGCTCGGCACCCGAGAAGGCGGCGATGACATGGTCGACCCGGATGCCCGCCATCTTCTGCGCCGCCTGCACGGCGGTGCGGATCGCGCGCTCGGTCTCGCTCATCGAGTGGATCTCGCCGAAGCGCACCCCCCGCGACCGCGTGGTCGCCGCGCCGATCACCCGAAAGCCGGACTGCCCGGCCAGCGACCCGATGCCGTCGTCACTGGGGTCGGTCCCGTCGAAGCGCAGCACGAGGCAGGCGATTTTCGAAGAGCCCACGTCGAGGATCGCCACGACACCGCGCTGCATGGCGGCGCGGCGCATGTTCCGCATGGCCCTTTGGGATTCGTACAGCTCGATCATTGTTATTGGTCCCCACCGGCTTTGGATGCCTTGACGCGCCAGAGTTCCTGCAAGGCGTCGTCGCTCAATCTGATGGTCGGGCGATGCGGCAGCCGAAGATCGACCGCCAGCAGATCGCGCGACAGAAGTTTGACATGCGGCGCCAGCGCCAGCGCCGTCACATGCTCCAGCGCCCGCACGGCACCGTTCTCGGGCAGAAGGATGCGCTGATCCCGGTCCAGCACCGCGTCCCAGCGCCGGGCGCCCATGCGCTCGAAGCCGCGCAGCCGCCCCTGCAGGGGTTCCGCCGCCCGATACAGCGCCAGCGCCTCGGAAACGACCTCGCGCATGCTTAGCCGCAACGCCTCGGCGCGCCGCCGGTCCGCATCGGACAGCGTCGCCGAGCGCGCCGCCAGAAGCGCCGCATCCTCGGGACGCAGGATGTCGCCCGCGATGACCGGCAGGTCGGCATGCTCCATCCGGCTGCCCGCCGGTCCCACGGTGACCCCCTCCTCGTCCAGCAGGAACAGCCCGTCCGCGGCGCGCCACAACACCACCGGCTGCCGCTCGACCACGTCCACCTGCAGGACACCGCTCTGCCGGATGCGCAGATCGGCCGAGCGGACCGCGTCCAGCGCCGCCACCCGGGCCTGCATCTCGGGCAGGTCCAGCTCGAAAGAGCTGATCGGGAAGTCGACCGGGATCTCGGCCCGGATCGCCTGGGCCACCGGCACAGAGGCGCCGTCGACCGCCATCAGCTTGACCTGAAACTCGGGGCGGTTGTGCACCGCCGCCTGCACGTCGCTGATCATCAGGTTGAAGGCCTCGCGGTTGGCCTCGGTCGAAAACCACAGCGAGGCGCCGCCGAAACACAGCGCGAAGGGCAGCCCGACCCGCAGGGTGAAGCGGAACAGCGGCGTCAGCATCAACCGCTCCATCCGGTAGCGCATGCGCGAGACACGCGGGTCCAGCCGCGCCATCTGCGGCCCGTCGTGGTTCACCTCGACCATGCCGCACCCCCGCTCACTGGCCCGACCGGACCGACACGCAGCCGGATGGCCGGCCCGCACAGCACCCGCACGCCGATCGAGCGCCCTGTCCCGTTTCTTCTTGGGACAAATACCGAAAAGCCGCCGCTGCCCCGCAGCACCGCCTCGAGCCGGGACGCGAGACCTGTGCTTCTTCTCTGCACAAATACTCCCTTGGCCCGGCCGGCCCCGGACGCAGCGCTCAGCGATCGCATGAGGCATCCTCCACCATCCAGGCGCAGAACTGGCCGAAGCTCAGGCCGACCAGCCCGGCGTGCTCGGGCGAAAGCGAGGTCGGCGTCATGCCCGGCTGGGTGTTGGTCTCCAGCAGGATCAGCCCGTCCAGGCCCCTGTCCTCGTCCCAGCGGAAATCGGTGCGCGATACGCCCCGGCACCCCAGCGCCCGATGCGCGCGCAGCGCGTAGTCGAGGCAGGCCTCGGCGATCTCGGCGGGGATCTCGGCGGGGCAGACGTGGCGCGACCCGCCCGCCTTGTACTTGGCGTCGTAGTCGTACCAGCCATCGGTCACGATATCGGTCACCCCAAGCGCGCGGTCGCCCATGACCGTGGTGGTCAGTTCCCGGCCGGGCGCGAAGGCCTCGACCATGACCACCCCGGGCATGTCCTCGGACAGGCGCGGCGGCGTGTTGGTGCCCTTGTCGACAAGGTAGACACCCACCGAAGAGCCTTCGTTGTAGGGTTTCACCACATAGGGCGGTTCCATGACGTGCCGCGCCATGACCTCGGCCTTGTCGGCCAGAAGGCTGTTGCAGACCGGCAGACCGGCGGCGCGGTAGACCTGCTTGGTCCGCTCCTTGTCCATGGCCAGCGCCGAGGCCAGCACGCCGGAATGGGTGTAGGGCAGCCGCAGCCACTCCAGCATGCCCTGCACGCAGCCGTCCTCGCCCCAGCGCCCGTGCAGCGCGTTGAAGACCACGTCGGGCTTCAGCGCCTGCAACCGGGCGACCAGGTCCGGCCCGGCATCCACCTCGGTGACATCATATCCTTCGCCCCTCAGGGCGGCGGCACATTCCCGACCGGAAACCAGCGAGACCTCGCGTTCAGCCGAGGGTCCGCCCTTCAATACCGCCACCTTCGGGAGTGTCCTGCTCGACATCCCAAACCGCCTCTTCCGGCGCAACGACCGTTCCGTCGCTGCGCACTTCTATGCAGCTTATATGGTGCTGCCTGTCTTCTGCCGGGGCCGTTTTCCGGCCCATTTTTTCGTCCGGACCGCGTGGGGTCCGACCTTGTCAGGGCCGGTTTCGGCCCAATTTTGGCGGGTCGCGCAGTTATCCTGCTTCGCCGACCCGCATGATTTCCCAGTGTAACTCTATTCCGCTGTGTTGGAAAACCCTTTTTCGCACTTCCTCGCCAAGTGATTCGAGGTCCGCCGCCGTGGCGCCCCCGGCGTTGACAAGGAAGTTCGAATGCTTCGGGCTCATCTGCGCGCCGCCCAGCGTGGCACCGCGCATTCCCGCCTCATCGATGACCTTCCAGGCCTTCAGATCGTGCACGTCATCCGCCCGCCCGGTCGAGGAGAACCCCGCCGGGTTGCGAAAGGTACTGCCGGCGGTGCGGTCCTTGGTGGGCTGGGTCTCGTCGCGCTTCTTCAGCTGCGCCTCCATGCGCGTGGCCAGCGCGGCGGGATCGCCCGGCGCACCCTCGAAGACCGCCTCGACGATCACCGCGCCCTCGGGCAGGCTGCTCTGCCGGTACTGCAGGTCCAGCGCGGCGGCGTCCAGCACCGCCTCGCGACCGTCGCGCAGCACCACCGTCACCGCCTTGAGGTGATCGGCGGTATAGGTGCCGTAGCATCCGGCGTTCATGCGCACGGCGCCGCCGATGCTGCCGGGGATGGTGCGCAGGAAGGTCAGGTCGACGCCCGCCTCGGCGGCGCGCTTGGCCACATGGGCGTCCAGCGCCGCGGCGCCCACGGTGACCCGCCTGCCCTCGACCGCGATCCCGTTGAAGCCCCGGCCCAGGCGGATGACCACGGCCCGCAGCCCGCCGTCCCGCACGATCAGGTTGGACCCGACACCCATCGGAAAGACCGGCACCGAGGGGTCCAGCGCCGCCAGGAAGGCCTTCAGGTCCTCGCGGTCGACGGGCTGGAACAGCCAGTCGGCGGGACCGCCGACGCGCAGCCAGGTCAGGTCGTTCAGGGGACGGTCGGGGGTCAGCCGGCCACGGGTCTGGGGCATCTGGATCATGCGCTTGTGCTACGCCGCCGGACGCGGCAGGGCAAGCCCGGGCGGCGGGGACCCGCGCGACCGGATCGGGCAGGCCACCTGGAGGCGGGAAGACCTGTCCGGGCACGGCGCCGCGATGCCGGGGTCGCCGGGCTACGCCGCCTGCCGGGCGCCCGGGTCGAACCGGCCCGCCAGCGCGCCGAGGCCAAGCGCGACGAGGCCCGGCAGCACCGCGCCCCAGATCAGCAGGGTGTAAAGCAGAACGTCGAGCCCGGGCGTGGTGGCCTCGCGCCAGAAGGCCCAGCCACCCAGCGCCACCAGCAGGGCGGCCAGTCCGGCCAGCACGTCGCCCCGCCCCCGGGACATCGCCTGATGTCCCGCGATGAGGGCCAGGAAGAAGGCTGCAAACGGTACGGAAAGAAGCATGGCGGCAATCCCTTCGATGTCGGGATAACTTTGCGTCAGCCGCGCCGGTTCCCATAGTCCGGTATCCCGGACCCCCGCGCCCGGCGGGATGCGCATGCGGTTGCGACCGGGACCGAAGCGGCTTCGAAGCCGCTTCAGCGCCGCGCGGCAGGGCGCCCGAGCGCGCCACGACACAGGGCTTCACAGGCCCGAAGCGATGCCGGTGGCCGCCGGGCGGGAAGCGGCTTCGAAGCCGCTTTCAAACCGCCGAGACCACGCTTTGCGGCCCGGCTGCACCGGAGAGCGGATCGCCCGCGCGGGACGGATCACCCGCCAAGCCCCCTGACCCGAGGTCAGACCCCGCTCAGCCTGTCGTGCGCCGCTTTACCCATGCACCGAGATAGCGCAGGGGCCAGCGCAGGATGCTCATCCCCGCAAATAGCACGATCAGCCCGATCCACGGACCGTTCTGGTAGGTGACATAGCCCAGCAGCGGGATGCCCATCCCGATCAGCCAATAGGCCCGGGTCCAGTGATTGTCTCTCGAGGGGAGAATTGCCAAGATATTGGCCGCCACCGCCCAGAGGCAGGCCAACATGAGTGAGATGGTCATGGCCGTCCCTTTCCTGTTGCCCCCCAGGCGCCGCAACTATGCGCGCCAGGCTACGCCGGGGCAAGAGCGCAAAGGTGGGATTATCGCGAAAAATGCCCCACCCAAAGGCCCCTGCCGCCCTCTTCTGCGTTTGGGCCGGAGCAGGTCTCCCGGGCTAGCTGCCACATCGGGCTGCCGGGGACCTGCCAGAGCGCCCCGGCCCGTCGCCCCCCGACGATCCGCCCGACGTGCGAGATCGGCGCGGTCTCGCCAGCTCTCAGGACCACGGCGAACAGCGGAGCGGCGACTCGCGGGCATCCCGCCGCCTGCGCCACCCAGAAAAAAAGGGCCGGCATCGCAATGCCAGCCCGCAATCGCAGAGGTAGAGGCGCATAAGCGGGCAGGACAGGACACCGCCCCTCCCCGATAGCGCCAGCCCGGGGGTCTCAGCCCTTCAGACGCTCCGGCAGGCCATTGGCCCAGGCGCTGATCGTCCCCGCGCCGAGGCAGACCACCATGTCGCCCGGCTGGGCCTGCTCGCGCACCAGCCGCTCCAGATCGTCCTCGTCGCGGATCGCGCGGGCATGGCGGTGGCCGTGTCGCACGAGGCCCGCGACAAGGTCGTCGCGGGTGGCGCCGGGGATCGGCTCCTCACCGGCGGCAAAGACCTCGGCAATCGCGACCACGTCGGCCTCGTTGAAGCAGGTGCAGAACTCGTCGAAGTGGTGCGACAGGCGCGAGTAGCGGTGCGGCTGGTGCACGGCTATGACCCGCCCCTCGGTCGCCTGACGGGCGGCCTTGAGCACGGCGGCGATCTCGACCGGGTGGTGGCCGTAGTCGTCGATAACCGTCACGCCGTTCACCTCACCCACCCGGGTGAAGCGCCGGTTGACGCCGCCGAAGGCGGCCAGCGCCGCGCGGATCTCATCCGCCGACATGCCGAGGTGGCGCGCCACGGCAATCGCCGACAGCGCGTTCGAGACGTTGTGGTCGCCCGGCATCGGCAGGGTGCAGCCCTCGATCACGTCGCCCGAGACCTGAAAGGCCACGTCGAAATGCGCCACGCCCTTTTCGTAGCGCAGGTTGACCGCGCGCACGTCCGCCTGCGCATTGAAGCCGTAGGTCGTCACGCGGCGGTCGGTGACACGGCCCACCAGCGCCTGCACCTCGGGGTGATCGGTGCAGCAGACCGCCAGCCCGTAGAAGGGGATGTTGGACACGAAGTCGTAAAACCCCTGCCTCAGGTTCTCGATCGTGCCCCAGTGCTCCATATGCTCGGGGTCGATGTTGGTCACGATGGCGATGGTCGCGGGCAGGCGGTTGAAGGTGCCGTCGCTCTCGTCGGCCTCGACCACCATCCACTCGCCCTGCCCCATCCGCGCGTTCGAGCCATAGGCGTGGATGATCCCGCCATTGACCACGGTCGGGTCGAACTGGCCCGCGTCCAGCAGCGTGGCGACCATGGTGGTTGTCGTCGTCTTGCCATGCGTGCCTGCGATGGCGATGTTGGACTTCAGGCGCATCAGCTCGGCCAGCATCTCGGCCCGGCGCACGACGGGCAGGCCACGGCGGCGCGCCTCGTCCAGCTCGGGATTGCCCGGCTTGATCGCCGAAGAGATCACCACCACGTCGGCGCCTTCGAGGTTCTCGGCCCGCTGGCCTTCGAAGACGCGCGCGCCCATCTCGGCCAGCCGCTTGGTGATCTTCGAGGCCTTCAGGTCAGAGCCCTGCACCCCGTAGCCGTGGTTCAGCAGCACCTCGGCGATGCCGGACATGCCGATGCCGCCGATGCCGACGAAGTGGATCGCCCCCACGTCTCCGGGCAGCTTGGTCGCCCCCGTCATGACCGCCGCCCGCTCAAGCTCCAGGTCCTTCATGTCCCATGCCCTCGTTTTCTTGTTCTGCCTGTAGGTAAGGCCTTGTCCCGGCCAAGTGTTCCACGAGGGCCGCCAGTTCCTCGGCGGCCTCGGGTTTGGCGACGCTCAGCGCCGCCCGTTGCATCTGGATCGCGCCGCTTTCGTTCGACAGGATCGACTGGATCGCGCCGGTCAGGCTTTCGATGGTCAGTTTCGTCTCGGGGATGCGGATCGCCGCGCCCGCCTCGACCAGCGCGCGGGCATTGGCGTTCTGGTGGTCGCCGGTGGCATGCGGATAGGGGATCAGGATCGACGGCCGTCCGATCACCGCGATATCCGCCACCGAGGATGCGCCCGAGCGCGAGATCACCAGCTGCGCCTCGGACATCCGCGCGGGCACGTCCTGAAAGAACGGCTGCACATCGGCCTGAAGCCCGTTCTCGGCGTAATAGGTGGCGACGCGTTCGCCGTCCTCGTCGCGGGCCTGATGGCTGACACGCAGGTTCTGCACCATCTCCAGCGGCAGCCCCGCCAGCGCCGGCGGCACCACGTCCGACAGCGTCCGCGCGCCCTGGCTGCCGCCGATCACCAGCACCGACATCGGGTAGGGTCCGGGGGCGATATAGCCCGCCGCCGCCCGTTCCAGCACCGCCATGCGGACCGGATTGCCGGTGTGGAAAGCCTCGACGCCCTCGGGCAGCGTGGTCGGCCATGTGCCGCAGGCCACCGCGTCGACCTTGTCGGCGAAGAAGGTGTTGACCTTGCCCAGCACGCCGTTCTGTTCATGGATCATCCGCGGCAGCTTCAGCAGCCGCGCGGCACCAAGCGCGGGGATCGAGGGGTAGCCGCCGAAGCCCACGACCACCGAGGGCCGGTCCCGGCGCATCCGCCGCGCCATGGAAAGCACGCCGCCGGCGATGCGGAAGGGCACGCCCAGCCTGGCCAGCGGGCCGCCCCGCGCGAAGGTCGCGCTGGAGACCTGCTCGATCTCGACCGAATGCGGAAAACCGCCGGTGTAGCGCGCCCCGCGCGCGTCGGTGGACAGCTTCACCCGCCAGCCCCGCCGCAGCATGATCTCGGCCAGCGCCTGCGCGGGGAACATATGCCCGCCCGTACCGCCCGCCGCCATCACCAACAGAGGCCTTTGCCCCGCCATTCCACCATCTCCCGTGCCCGCGTTCGGGGCCTGTTATACCACAGCCTGCCCCGGGTCCATCATCGCGGGATCAGCGGCACCTTTCCGCGCATCCGTACCCGCAGGCAGGGCCCCGGCGCAGTCTCAGGCCTGCCGCCGCCCGCGCAGGATGTCCCCGATCTCGCCCTGCGGACGGGCCCGGGTAAAGGCCAGCAGCATGCCGACGGCGATGCCGCCCGCGATCAGCGACGAGCCGCCGTAGCTGACGAAGGGCAGCGTCATGCCCTTGGCGGGCAGCAGGCGCACCGCGACGCCCATGTTGATCATCGCCTGCACGCCGAACATGGCCGCAAGGCCGGTGCCCGCGAGGCGGATGAAGGGATCGCGCTCGCGCATCAGCCGGATGAAGCTGCGCACCACGATGGTCGCGTAAAGCGCGAGGATCGCCAGAACCATGACAAGGCCGTATTCCTCGGCGGCGACGGCGATGATGAAATCCGTATGCGCGTCGGGCAGCGACCATTTCACCTGCCCCTCGCCCACGCCGACGCCGAAGAAGCCGCCTTCGCGGATCGCGTTGGTGGCATAGCCAAGTTGCGTGGTCGGATCGACATCCGGCGACAGGAAGCCGTCGATGCGGCGGGCAAAGTGCTCGGAAGAGTTATAGGCCAGCATTCCGCCCATGACGACCAGCCCGGCCAGCCCCACAAGCAGCACCATCGGCGCACCGCCCACGAACCACATGACGCCCCAGCCGAACAGCACCAGCGCGGCCTGGCCGAAGTCGGGCTGCACCGCCAGCATCATCACGATCGCGAAGCACAGGACAAAGGAATACAGCCGCCCCGGCGGGCCGCCAAGCTCCTGCCCCGCGGCCATCATCCAGGCCGCGGCGATGACGAACATCGGCTTCAGGAATTCCGAGGGCTGCAGCGAGGCGAAGCCAAGGCTGTACCAGCGCACCGCGCCCTTGCCGAAATCGGTGCCGAAAAACGGCAGCATGGCCAGCGCCACGAAGGTCACAAGGAAGCCGATGACCGCAAGCCGCCGCACCATCAGCGGCGTCATCATCGAAGTCAGGAACATGGCGATCATCGCCAGCCCGCCGAAGAAGGCCTGCCGCTGCACGTAGTGGAAGGGGGTCAGCCCGTTGCGCTCCGCCAGCGGCGGAGAGGCCGCCAGACCCAGAAGGATCCCCATCCCGAACAACATCAGGATGCAGGACAAGGCCCATTTGTCCACCGTCCGCCACCACTTGGGGAGGACCGGCTCGCCACCCTTCACGGGTACCGTGCCATAAACCATCTCTGTCATGAGAGCACCGCTCGACTGCCTCGATATACGCCCGGTTGTCCGGGTCTGTGGTCCAGTCTAGCCGAAGCCGCCCGGTCAAGCCAGAAAAATCCCACTCTGGCAGGGCGGTAGCGAATTCTTTGAAAGAATTCGGCCCGTTTTCCGGGCTGGAAAACGGCGCCCCGCGCGGCCCTTCGGCCCCTTCCCAAGCGCGCGCGGCTGGCATAGAGGGCAGGCCATGCAAGTCCGCACCCTGATCCTTGGCGCCGGCGCCGCCGGCATGATGGCCGCCGCCCACGCCGGCCCCGGCACGCTGGTCGTCGATCACGCCGCCAGCCCCGGCGAGAAGATCCGCATCTCGGGTGGCGGGCGCTGCAACTTCACCAATCTGCACTGCGGGCCAGAGGCCTTCCTCGGCGCCAATGCGCATTTCCACAAATCCGCGCTGGCGCGCTACAGCCAGTGGGACTTCCTCGACCTCGTCGGGCGATACGGCATCGCCTGGCACGAAAAGACGCTGGGCCAGCTGTTCTGCGACGGCAAGGCCACGCAGATCGTCGACATGCTGCGGCAGGAGATGGCGCAGGCCGGGGCCGAACTCTGGCTGAAGACCACGGTGGCGGGCGTGACCCATGCGGACGGGCGCTTTCGCGTGGCGCTGGACCGCGAGGGACGGCGCGAGACCGTCACCGCCGGGGCGCTGATCCTTGCGACCGGGGGCAAGTCGATCCCCAAGATGGGCGCCACCGGCCTTGCCTACGATCTCGCCCGGCAATTCGGCCATGCCATCACCGAGACCCGCCCCGCCCTCGTCCCGCTGGTCTTCGAAAAGGGCCGCTTCGCCGGGATCTCGGGCGTCTCGACCCCGGCGCGGCTGTCGAACGACCGGGCGGGCTTCGACGAGGCGCTGCTCTTCACCCACCGGGGTCTGTCCGGGCCCGCGATCCTGCAGATATCCAGCTACTGGCGCGAGGGCGAAGAGATCGTCGCCAACCTCTTCCCCGGCGCCGATCTGTCGGAGGTGCTGAAATCCGCCCGCGCCGCAGAGGGCCGCCGGTCGCTGACCACCGAACTGGCCCGGCACCTGCCGCAGCGCCTTGTTGCGCATCTGGGCGAGAGCCTCGACCTGACGGGCAATCTCGCCGACCTCTCGGACCGTCGCATCGCCGCCCTGACCGAAAGCCTGACCGGCTGGCGCCTGAAGCCCGCCGCGAGCGAGGGCTACCGCACCGCCGAAGTCACGCTGGGCGGCATCGACACCGACGGCTTCGACAGCCGCACGATGATGTCGAAGACCCTGCCCGGCCTCTATGCCATTGGCGAGGCGCTGGACGTCACCGGGTGGCTGGGCGGCTACAACTTCCAGTGGGCCTGGGCCTCGGCCATGGCCGCCGCCCGGCATCGCGCGGACTGAGGGCGCAAGGTCTTCGACGAAGACCCTGCCCGCAGACGCAGTCTTCGCCGAAGACTGCGTCTGCGCCCCGCCGCTACCCCATCCGCGCGCGGCACCAGACCGCGTCGTGATCCGACAGCGGCCGGCCCGCCGCATCCAGCGAGGAGACCACCGCGCTGTCCAGTGGCGACAGCCCGCGCCCGGCGAACCAGTCGAGCTTCATCACCCTGTCCGGGTGCGGCGTGATCAGGCTGGGGCGCGTGGTCATGCCTTCGGCGGTGAAATCCCACGTATAGCCACGGGCCTCGGCCTCGGCGAACAGCGTCTCGCGGCGCCAGTCGAAATCGGGCGGCAGGTGGTTGCCGGTGTTCAGGTCGCCGCCGATCAACACCGGCAGGCCGGGGGCGAACGCCTCTGCCCCGTCCAGCAGAACCGCCATCTGCCGCGACCGGTGCGCGGCGTCGGCATTGCTTTCGAGATGGGTGGAGACAACGCAGAGCGGCCCCGCCGCCGTCTCGACCACCGCGGCCAGCGCCATGCGCCCGCCAAGGCGCGGCTGCTCGGGGTCGGCGCCCGCCGCCGCGCTGTACCAGTGACCGTGATCGTCCAGCCGGATCAGCGTCACGGCGCGCATCGGCACCCGCGACAGGATTGCGTTGCCATGCCAGCCCAGCCTGTTGAAGTCATCGGTGCAGAAGGGCCGCTCGGTCGGGCCGCCAAGCCCCATCTCGAAGAACTCGACCCCATAGGCATAGGTCATACCAAGGGCCCGGGCCATCTCTGCCGTGGTGTGGCGCTGGCCGGTGCGGGCCATGCCGTGATCCATCTCGGACAACAGCACCACGTCCGGCGCGCAGCGGTGCAGATGCGCGGCGCTGTCCTTGGGGAAGAGGCAGCGTTCGAGGTTCCAGGCCACCACCGACAGCACCTTGGGCAGGGTTTCGGCGGAGGCCGTGCCGCCGGTTTCGACGGCGGCCATCGCGGGGACCTCGGCCATCAGCGCGCGGTGGACCCCGGCGGTGCGCGGACCCGCCAGCAAGGCGGCGCGCTGCGCCCCGGTCACCGGCGGCAGGCTGTCCAGACGCGCGGTCACAGCCGGTGCCCCGTCTGATGGTCGAAGAGCGCCAGCGCCGCGCGCGGCAGCGCCATACGGTGCTGGCCGCGCGTGATCGGGGAATCCTTCAGCACATGCGCGGTGAAGGGCTGGCCCGCCACCTGCCCGTGCAGCAGCCGGTGCGCGCCCAGTTCCTCGACCAGCGCCACGTCGAAGGTCGCCTCCCCCTCGCCGAGGCGCACGTCCTCGGGGCGGATGCCCAGCGTGATTGGCCCGCTGCGCCCGCTGGGCGCGCTCAGCACCGCGGTGCCATCCGCCAGCCGGACCGCACCCTCGGCAAAGCTGGCCTCGATCAGGTTCATCGGCGGCGCCCCCATGAAGGAGGCCACGAAGGTCGAGGCCGGCTGGTGGTAGATCTCGGAGGGCGTGCCGATCTGCTCGATCCGCCCGCCGTTCAGCACCACGATGCGGTCGGCCATGGTCATCGCCTCGACCTGATCGTGGGTGACGTAGATCGCCGTCACGCCAAGGCGCCGCTGCAGGGCCTTGATCTCGATCCGCATCTGGTTGCGCAGCTTGGCATCGAGGTTCGACAGCGGCTCGTCGAAGAGGAACAGCGCGGGGTCGCGCACGATGGCCCGGCCCATGGCAACCCGCTGGCGCTGGCCGCCCGACAGCTGCGCGGGTTTGCGGTCGAGGTAGTCGGTCAGATTCAGCATGCGCGCCGCCTCTTCGACCTTCTCGGCGATCTCGGCGGCGGGTGTGCGGCGGTTCTTCAGCCCGTAGCCGATGTTCCTGCGCACCGTCATATGGGGATACAAAGCGTAGTTCTGGAACACCATGGCGATGTCGCGGTCCGCCGGGTCGACGGTGTTGACGACGCGCTCGCCTATGGACAATTCGCCCTCGGTGATCTCTTCCAGCCCCGCCACCATGCGCAGAAGCGTGGACTTGCCGCAGCCCGAAGGCCCGACCAGCACAAGGAACTCGCCGTCCTCGATGCGGAAGGAACAAGGCTTCACCGCCTCGAATCCGTTGGGGTAGACCTTGCGCAGCTGATCCAGCGTTACCGTCGCCATCTTTTCTGTCCTTTCCTGTCGCCCGCGCGGCTGGCCGCGATCCGGGCGCCCGCCCGTCGCGGCGGGGCGTCTTGTCGTTGACCGCCGGACCCGCGCGGGTCCGCGGGTGTCACTTGTCGGAATCCGTCAGGCCCTTCACGAACCAGCGCTGGAAGAAGACCACCACCGCGACCGGCGGGATCACCGCCAGCACCGCAAGGATGTTGGACCGTCCGAACTCGGGAATATGCCCACCCTCAAGGCTTTGCGTGATCTGCTTGATCCCCTGCACAAGGGTGAACTTGCCCTCTTCGGTCGAAACCATGGTGGGCCAGAGATACTGGTTCCAGCCGTAGACGAACATGATGATGAACATCGCCGCGATCATCGTGCGCGACAGCGGCACGAGGATATCCACGAAGAACTTCACCGGCCCGGCGCCGTCGATCTTCGCGGCCTCGACCAGTTCCTCGGGGACCGACATGAAGAACTGCCGGAAGAAGAAGGTCGCCGTGGCCGAGGCGATCAGCGGCACGATCAACCCGGTCCATGTGTTCAGCAGCCCCAGCTTCTGGGTGATCTCGTAGCTGGGCACGATGCGCACCTCGAGCGGCAGCAGCAGCGTGGTGAAGATTAGCCAGAAGGCCAGCGTGGCGAAACGCAGGCGGAAGTAGACGATGGCATAGGCGGCCATCATGGCGATGACGATCTTGCCCACCGCGAAGCCAAGGCCAAGGATCATCGAGTTGCGGAACATGTTCAGGCCGGTGGTCTCGCCGGAATAGCTCATCGAGCCGAAGAGCGCCTTGTCCACGTTGGCACCGAAGCGGTCGCCGATCTCCAGAGAGGGGCCGGAGCGCAGGATCTCCGCGTCGGGGATGGTGCTCATCTGCACCAGCATCAGCAGCGGCGCGATCATAAAAAGCGCGCCCGCGATCAGCACCGCGTGGTTGACCACCGCACCCCAGCGAAAGGGCGCGCGGTGGATCTTGGGACGGGTCACGGGGGCGGCTTGGGTGATATCTGCCATGGGGTCGCCTCAGGTATAGTGGATGCGGCGTTCGACCATCCGGAACTGGAAGATCGTCAGCGCCAGCACGAGGACCATCAGCACCACCGACTGCGCCGAGGATCCGCCGATGTCCTGCCCCCGGAAGCCATCGAGGTAGACCTGATAGACCAGCGTCACCGGCATATCGCCCGGGTTGTTGCGCAGGATCGTGTCGATCATCCCGAAGGTCTCGAAAAGCGCGTAGGTGATATTGATGATCAGCAGGAAGAAGCCGGTCGGCGCCAGCAGCGGGAAGGTCACCGTCCAGAACCGCGAAAAGCCCGAGCGGTTGTCGATCAGCGCCGCCTCGCGCACCGCGCGGGGGATCGACTGAAGCCCCGAGAGGAAGAAGATGAAGTTCACCGGCACCTGCTTCCAGATGCTTGCCACGATCATCGCGAAGGCGGTGTCGTGGTAATTCAGCCGGATGCGGATGTCCCAGCCGAACTGCGAGAAGAACTCTGTCAGCGGGCCCCAGCGCTGGTTGAAGACGATCAGCGCGATGAAGCCCGCCACCGGCGGCGCCACCGCGTAGACCCACATCAGCAGCGTGCGATAGGTCTTTGCCCCGCGCAGCACGGTATCGGCCTTGACCGCCAGCAGCAGCGCGATGCCCAGCGAAAACAGCGTCACAACGCCGGAGAACCAGACCGTGAACCAGGCGTTCCGCATGTACTGGGCGCTGTCCCAGAGTCGCGTGTAGTTCTTCAGCCCGACGAAGGTCTGCCCCAGTCCGAAGGGGTCTTCGAGGTAGAAGGACGAGCGCAGCGCCTGCCACGCGGGCCAGTAGAAGAACAGGCAGATGATCGAAAGCTGCGGCACCAGTAGCAGCATCGGCAGCCAGCGGTTGTCGAATCCGGCGCGTTTCATAGGTGTTTCCAGAACGGGGAAGGGCCGCGCGCTCGCGGCCCTCCGGTTTCTCGGGTCAGGCTCAGTTGGCGGTCTGGGCGAAGCGGCCCAGCAGCTCGTTGCCTTCGGCCTCGATGGTGGCCAGCGCGTCCTCGATCGAGGTCTCGCCGTTCAGGAAGCGCGACAGCTCGCGGTTCTGGACGTCGCGGATCTGCACGTAGAAGCCCATGCGGTAACCGGCGGTGTTGTCGCCCGGCTGAAGCATCAGCTGCTTGATGCCGGTTTCGGCGGCGGGGAAGCGCTCGTAGTGGCCGTCTTTCTTGGCCAGCTCATAGGCGGCTTCGGTGATCGGCACATAGCCGGTTTCGCGGTGCCACATGTACTGCACCTCGGGCGAGGTCAGGTACTGGAAGAAGGCGGCCGAGGCGGCGTTCTCTTCGTCCGACTTGCCCGCCATGGCGAACAGCGAGGCACCGCCGATGAAGCTCTGGTAGCCCTCTTCGGTGATCGAGGCCCAATAGGGCAGATAGGTCGAGGCCCATTCGAAGGGCAGGTCCATCGCGGTCAGGCCGCCGAAGTCACCCGACGAACCGATGTACATGGCCGCCGAACCGTCGTTGAAATGCGCCTGGTTATCGTCCCACGAGGTGCCGTGGAAGCCGAAGAGGCCCGCGTCCAGCCATTCCTTCACCTTGGTGAAGTGCATGGCCATCTCTTCCGAGTTGATCAGGATCGCGGTGCCCTCGGCGCCGTCGTAGCCGTTGTTGTTGGTGGCAAACGGCAGGTTGTGGCGCGAGTGGAAGTTCTCGACGAATTCCCACGGCAGGTGCGTCTGCACCAGCGGCACGTAACCGGCGTCCTTGATCGCGGGGGCGGCGGCCTCGAACTCCTCGTAGGTCGCGGGGGCTTCGACACCGGCGGCGGCCAGGGCGTCGATGTTGTAGTACAGAACCGGCGAGGACGAGTTGAACGGCATGCCGATCATCTTGCCGTCGCTGTCGGCGTAGAAGTAGCGCACGCCGGCGATGTAATCCTCGATGTCGAAGTCGACGCCGTTCTGGGTCAGCAGGTCCTGAACCGGGATCGTCGCGCCCTTGGCGCCGATCACGGTGGCGGCACCGGCGTCGAAGACCTGCACGATGTTGGGCTGCTCACCGGCGCGGAAGGCGGCGATGGCGGCGGTCAGGGTTTCCTCGTAGGAGCCCTTGAAGACCGGGGTGATGGTGTAGTCGTCCTGCGATTCGTTGAAGCCCGCGGCGATCTGGTTCACGACGTCGCCCAGATGGCCGCCCATACCGTGCCACCAGGTGATTTCGGTCTCGGCCACGGCGGCCGTCGCCGTCAGCGCGAAACCCGCTGCGGCGGTGAACTGGATGAAGTTTCTCATGTCTCTCTCCGGTCAGGGCGCGGGCGCACGAAGGGCCCTGCGCTTGTTGCCACCGGGCGCCTTGCCCGCGCGGCGAATGGATCGGGATTTCCCCTGCGTCTCACGCCGCCCTGCCCCGTTTGACCGGGGGCCGGGCCGCGCTCCGGGCTGCTCTAGGAGGGGGGCGTGATACCTGGGTGACGGTTTTCTGACAGTTTTGTCACAGCCACCGGCGCCGCTGCGTCAGCTGCGACATTCTGTCAAAGCCAAGGTACTGGCATAGAAAAAGAATCCCGTTGATGCCGCGCCGCGGCAGGCTTAAGAACACGCGGTGCAGCACGCGTCTGTCGCTGCGCCGTTCGCGCGGTGCGAACGCGAATCCTTTGGTGCCGATCTGCGAACCCTGCCCGCATCTTCAAAGGTTTTGCGCTGCGCGACTTACCGCAGGCATGAAGCCGCTGTTTTCAAGGGCATTTCCGGCCCAGATCGGCGCGGAATTGCCGGGGCGTGCAAGATTCTGCCCCCGGTTGCGCAGAAATGCGCCGAGGCATTTGATTTCTGCGCTGCGGCAAGCACTTATCTCTCCGAACGAACATCCTCAGAGGCGCCCATGCAGAACGACCCGGCCCGCACTGGCCAATTGATGACCCGCAGAACAGCCATGACGGCCCTTCTGGCTTCGACCGCGGCATTCGGGATCGCGCCGCTTGCGGCGCAGGAAGCGGCAGAGGCCGAGCCGCAGGACAGCGGCGGCACGCCCTTTTCCTTCGACTGGCTGAGTGCGCGCATGAAGGACCAGGCGGCCAATCCCCCGGCGGTGGCCGAGAAGCTGCCCGGCTTCACCGCCGAACTCGGCTACGACGAATACCAGCGCATCCGATTCGCGCGCGACCGCAACCGCTGGGCCGACCATACCCGCTTCCAGATGAATGCCTTCCACCCCGGCTGGCTGTTCAACGAGCCGGTGCATGTCTTCGAGGTGGTGGACGAAACCGCGCGGCCGATGGTCTTCTCGACCGATGACTTCGACTATTCCTCGCTGAAGCGCGATATCCCCGAGCATTTCGAGCTTCCGGGCGCGGCGGGGGTGCGGATCATGGCACCGCTCAACCGCGCCGACAAGTTCGACGAGCTGGTGACCTTCCTTGGCGCAAGCTACTTCCGCGCGCTGGGACGCGACAGCATCTACGGGCTCAGCGCGCGCGGGCTGGCGGTGAACACCGGCGTGGCGGAGGGCGAGGAATTCCCCCGCTTCTCGGAACTGTACCTGCAACGCCCCGCCGAGGGTGACGAGACGCTGACGCTCTACGCCGCGCTGCAAAGCAAATCGGTGACCGGCGCCTACCGCTTTGTCATCCACCCCGGCGCCGTCACCACGATGGAGATCAGGGCACGGCTGTACCTGCGCAACGACATCGCCCAGCTGGGCATCGCGCCGCTGACCTCGATGTATTTCTTCGGCGGCTCCGATCCGGGCAATTTCGACGACTTCCGCCCCGCCGTCCACGACAGCGAGGCGCTAGTGGTGAACCTGCCCTCGGGCGAGACGCTGTTCCGTCCGCTGAACAACCCGCCACGGCTGGCAAGCTCCTATGTCGGCGCGCAGAGCCCGGTGTCCTTCGGGCTGGTCCAGCGCGAGCGCGACTTCGACCAGTATCTCGACGCGCAGGCGCATTACGAACGCCGCCCCTCTGTCATGGTCGAACCGCTCGGCGACTGGGGCCGGGGCACCGTGCGGCTGCTGGAGATCCCCTCGGATCTGGAGGTCAACGACAATATCGTGGCCTACTGGATTCCAGAGGCCAAGATGACCGCCGGAACCGAGCTTGAGGTCGCCTATCGCTTGCGCTGGGGCATGACGCCTCCGGGTGACGGGTCTTCGCAACATGCCCGGGTTGTGCGCACGCGCGTCGGAAAAGGCGGCGTTTCCGGCGTGGATACGCCGACCGATCGGCGGAAATTCGTCATCGATTTCGCCGGCGGCGTTTTGCGGGAACTTCCGGGCGATGCGGATGTTCAAGCGAACGTGAGCATCACCAAGGGAGAGATCGCGGAAACCGTTCTGTCCCGGCTCGACGACGCACAGGGAACCTGGCGGCTGGTGGTCGAGGCCCGCGCCGCGCCGGGCAGCACGACCGAGCTGAAGGCTTCGCTGGACGGATACGGCGGGGTGCTCTCCGAGACTTGGCTCTACCAATGGATGCTGGAATGAAGCACGATACCGAACTGACAGAACAGGCGCTGCGCGCCGAGGCCATCGTCGAATCCTGGCTGCCCCCGGAGGCACCGCTGGCCATGCCGACGCAGGCCCTGACCCGTGCCGAGACCGAGCGCCGCAGCGGCTGGTTGCGCATCTTCTTCGGCAACCCCGCTGTCTGACCGCCCGATGCCAGCCCCCCTGCCAGCCTCAAGCCGCACCCGCGTGGTGCGCAGCATCGCCATCGGCGTGTCCCTGTCGCTTGCGCTGGTGGCAAGCGGCCTGCTGTTCGAGGCCTCGTTGCAGGACGGCATGGACTGGCTGGACTGGTTCCGGGCGGTGCTGATCCTGATCACCACCGCATGGCTGGCCTGGGGCGCCTCGCTGGCCTTCGCGGGCCTTGCCCCCGCGCGCCCGCGCGCGGCGCCGCAGATCACCGGCGCGCAGCCCGCGACCGTGTTGCTCATGCCGATCTGCAACGAGGACCCGGTCGCCACCTTCTCGCGCCTTGCCGCCATCGACCGTTCGCTGGCCGCCGAGGGGCTGTCGGTGGATCTGGTGGTGCTGTCGGACACCCGCGAGCCCTTTGCCGCCGCGCGCGAGCGCGAGGCCTTTGCGCAATTGCGCGCCAAGGCGACCGGTCAGGGGCGGATCTACTACCGCCAGCGCAGCGACGGACGCGGGCGCAAGGCGGGCAACGTCGAGGAGTTCTTCCGCCGCGCGGGCGGGCGCTACGAGTTCGCCGTGATCCTCGACGCCGACAGCCTGATGACCGGCGCCGCGATCCGGCAGATGATCGCACGGATGATGGCGGACCCCTCGCTGGGCCTGCTTCAGACCCTGCCGCGCATCGTCTTCGCGCGCTCGTTCTTCGGCCGCGCCATGCAATTCGCCGCCTCGTTCCACGGCGCCGTCTTCTCGCGCGGGCTGGCGCGGATGCAGGGCGCCACCGGGCCGTTCTGGGGTCACAACGCCATCGTCCGCGTGCGCGCCTTCGCCGAAAGCTGCGGCCTGCCGGAGCTGCCCGGAAAGGCGCCCTTCGGCGGCCACATCCTGTCCCACGACTACGTCGAAGCGGCGCTTCTGGCGCGCAACGGTTGGCGGGTCGAGGTCGATCCGCAGATCGACGGGTCTTACGAGGAAGGCCCCGAGAACCTCTACAGCTACGCCCGCCGCGACCGCCGCTGGTGTCAGGGCAACCTGCAACACATGCGCCTGCTCTTCGCGCCCGGCCTCGCCCCGTGGAGCCGCTTCGTCTTTCTTCAGGGCATCCTGTCCTACCTCGTCTGCCTGCTTTGGGCGGGCTTCGTTCTGGCCTCTCTCGCGGCCTCCATCTGGGCGGTGCAGCCGGATTACTTCCCCGAGCCGCACCAGTTGTTCCCGGTCTTCCCCAGCGACCGCAGCAAGGAGATCACGGCGCTGTTCCTTGGCATCGTGTGCCTGCTGATCCTGCCCAAGTTCGCGATCTGGGCCGAGGCCGCGCTGAGCGGCCGCGCCCGGGCCTACGGCGGCTCAGGCCTTACGCTGGCGGCGGTGCTGACGGAAATCCTGCTGAGTTCGCTGCTGGCGCCGGTCATGCTGATGTACCAGACCCGCGCGGTGCTTCAGGTGCTGTCCGGTCAGGACGGCGGCTGGCCCGCCAATGCGCGCGGCGAAGGCTTCCTGACCGTGGCGCAGGCCTGGCGCGGCAGCCTCTGGATCGTCGCGCTTGGCATGGCCGGGCTGGGTATCGTCGGCTGGTTCGCCCCCGCGATGACCGTCTGGATGCTGCCGATCCTGCTGCCGCTGATCGTGGCGCCCTGGCTGATTGCCCTGTCCTCGCGCCGCCTGACCCGGGCCGTCTTCGGCACCCCCGAAGAGACCGACCCGCCCGCGATCCTCACCGATTACACCGCCATCCTCGAAGGCTGGAGCGCCCCGCGCGACCGGTCCGAGACCGTCGAAGGCTCTGCTGCCCATGTCCCGGCCTGACCCCCTGTCCGCCGTCCGGCGCCCCCGCGATCCGCGCATCGACGCCTTTCGCGGGCTGGCGCTGGCGATGATCTTCATCGACCACGTGCCCGGAAACCCCTACGAGGCCTGGACCCTGCGCAACTGGGGCTTCTCGGATGCCGCCGAGGCCTTCTTCGTCATGTCCGGCGTGGCGGCGGGCATCGCCTATTCCGCCCGGTTCGAGACGCGCGACCAGACCGGGCTCTGGCCCGCCATGGCGCCGCTGTGGTCGCGGGCCTGGACGCTGTACATGGTGCAGATGCTGCTGACGGTCGCGACCATCGCGATCTTCGCCGCCGCCGCCGCGCATTACGCCATGCCGGACCTGCTGACCAAGCATAACCTGAAGGGCATCTTCCAGACGCCGGAAACGGTGCTGCCCGCCCTGCCCTTCCTCGGTCACCAGATCGGCTATGTGAATATCCTGCCCAGCTATGTCGTCCTGCTGCTGGTCGCGCCCTTCGCGATCATGCTGGGGCTGCGGCGGCCCGGCCTGCTGATGGCGCTGTCGGCGGCGCTCTGGCTGGTCGCCGGGCTGACGCGTCTGAACATGCCGAACTTTCCCGGCAACGGTGGCTGGTTCCTGAACCCCTTCACATGGCAGGTGATCTTTGTCCTCGGCCTTGCCATTGGCATCCGTCACCGGAACGGAGAGCGGCTGGTGCCGGTGTCGCGCCCGCTGTTTGCGCTCTGTGCCGGGTTCCTGCTCTTCGTGCTGGCGTGGAAGGAGATCCCCGCCTTCGGCAAGTTCATGAACTACCAGATGTGGCGGCTGGGCGACCTTGGGCTGCCTTATACCTTTGTCACCCACAACAAGACCTACCTCGCGGTGCCCCGCCTGCTGCACGTGCTGGCGCTGGTCTACGTGCTGTCCTGCCTGCCCTGGGTGCTGCGCGCCTGCGGGTCGCGTCTGGCCGCGCCGCTGCGGCTGATGGGTCAGCACGGGCTGCTGGTCTTCGCCATCGGCACCGTCCTGTCGATGGGCTTTCAGGCGGTGATGGACGGCCACAACGATGCCGCATGGCTGGGGGTGATCCTGCCGCCGATGGGCCTCTACCTGCTGTATGCCGCCGCCTATATCGCCCAGCACCTGCGGGCACTGAAGGCGCCGCGCCGTCCCGCGCCGGTTCCCGCCGCCCCGGTGGCGCCCGCCGTCCTCCCCGTCCCCGCCACCGTCGCCCACGCCGCCGAATAGCAGGCCTTGCATCTGTCGCGGTGCTGCGCCTTCATTCCCCCACAGGGACAGGAGGAGGACAGGCGATGCTGCTGGACGACAATCAGGCCATGATCGAGGAGATGGCCCGCCGCTTTGCCCGCGAAAAGCTGGCACCGCATGCCGCCGAGAGGGACCGCACAGCAGAGTTCCCCGCAGAGACCCTGGCCGAGATGGGCGCGCTGGGGTTCATGGGCATGCTGGTGCCCGAAGACCACGGCGGCAGCTACACCGACCACCTGTCCTACGCCGTCGCGCTGGAAGAGATCGCGGCGGGCGACGGGGCGGTGTCGACGATCATGAGCGTCCACAACTCGGTCGGCTGCGTGCCGATCCTGCGCTTTGGCTCTGACGCGCAGAAGGCGCAGTACCTCACCCGCATGGCCTCGGGCGACTGGCTGGGCGCCTTCTGCCTGACCGAACCGCAGGCGGGCTCTGACGCCTCGGCGCTGAAGACCCGGGCGCGGCGGACCAACAGCGGCTGGGTCCTCGACGGGGTGAAGCAATTCATCACCTCGGGCCAGAACGCCGATGTGGCCATCGTCTTTGCCGTGACCGACCCCGAGGCGGGCAAAAAGGGCATCTCTGCCTCCATCGTGCCCACGGATACCCCGGGCTACCGGGTCGCCTCGCTGGAAAAGAAGATGGGGCAGCGTCTGTCGGATACCGCCCAGATCGCCTTTGACGCCATGGAGCTGCCCGCCGGGGCGCTGCTGGGCGAAGAGGGTCAGGGCTATCGCATCGCACTGTCGAACCTCGAGGGCGGGCGCATCGGCATCGCCTCGCAATCCGTCGGCATGGCGCGCGCCGCGCTGGAGGCGGCGACCGCTTACGCGCAGGACCGCCACAGCATGGGCCGCGCGCTGGTGGATCATCAGGCGGTGGCCTTCCGGCTGGCGGATATGGCCACGCAGGTCGAGGCGGCGCGCCACCTCGTGCGCCACGCCGCCGCGCTGAAGGACGCGAGGCAGCCCGCGCTGAAAGAGGCGAGCATGGCCAAGCTCTTTGCCTCGGAGATGGCGGAACGGGTCTGCTCGGCGGCGATACAGGTCTTCGGGGGCTACGGCTACACCGCCGATTTCCCGGTCGAACGGATCTACCGCGACGTGCGCGTCTGCCAGATCTACGAGGGCACAAGCGACATCCAGAAGCTGGTCATCGCCCGCGCCCTGACCGCCTGAAGCTGCCTTACCGCCCGGCGCCAGCGACGGAGAAGGCAGCGACACCGGCGCCCCCGGGCCTTCTCGCGGGCGCAGCCGCCGACCGGGCGCATGACGGGCCGGGGCGAAACGCGCCGCCGGGGCCCCTCTTCCAGGCGCTTTTGCTGCCCGGGCGGCACGCCCCCCTCCGGCGCAGGCAGGCGCTCCGCCATCGCCGCCGCCGCGCAGGAACGGTGCGGCGTCAACATGGCGTGCACAAACGCCCCAGGGGCACCACTCCGCGCGCGCCGCACCGTCAAGGACGCCACAGGCGCAATAGACCCCGCCTTGCCCGTCAGGTTTCGGGCGAGGCCTTGCGCCGTTCGCCTGACGATCCGGACAGCGGACCGTTCGGCACCCCTAGGGCTTCAGTCCCGGGGCGTCATGGGCCGGGTCGGGCGACTCGGCGCGGCGCCAGCGGCGCTTGCGCGGGCGGCGCGGACGGTCGGCCAGCATCAGCATGGCAGGCGTCACCACCAGCGTCAGCACCGTCGCCACCGCCAGACCGCCCGCGATAGCCGAGGACAGTTCGGTCCAGTATTGCGTCGAGGGCGCGCCCACCACGATATCGCGGCCGAAGAAGTCGATGTTCAGCCCCAGCACCATCGGCATCAGCCCCAGCGCCGTGGTGACCGAGGTCAGGAAGACCGGACGCAGACGCTGGGCGCCGGTGCGCAGGGCGGCCTCCAGCGGGGCCTGCCCGTCGCGGCGCAGGTCATTGTAGGTGTCGATCAGGACGATATTGTTGTTCACCACGATCCCGGCCAGCGCGATCACGCCCACGCCGCCCATGACGATGCCGAAGGGCCGCCCGGTCACGATCAGCCCAAGAAGGACGCCCGCCACCGAGAAGACGATGGCGCTCATGACCACGAAGCTTTGATAGAAGCTGTTGAACTGGATCAGCAGGATCACGAACATCAGGAAGATCGCGGCGACGAAGGCCGAGCCGAGGAAGATCATCGACTCCTGCTGGTCTTCCGCCTCGCCGGTGAAGGTGTAGCTGACCGTATCCGGCAGCTCCGCCCCGTCGAGCGCGCCGCGCAGCGCGACGATCTGGTCGTTGACCAGAAGGCCCGGCGCCACGTTGGCCTCGATCGTCGTCACCCGGCGCTCGTCGATGCGGCGGATCACACCGACCCGCTCGACCGGCGAGAAGCTGACGAAGTTCGAGATCGGCACCAGCCCCGAAGAGGTCGGCACCCGCAGGCTTGCCAGTTCCGTCAGCGACCGCGCGTCCGACGGGAAGCGCACGCGCACGTCCATTTCCCCATCCACGTCCGAGGGCCGGTAGTCGGTCACCGTGATGCCCTGCGTCAGCAGCTGCACCGCCTGCCCCAGCAGGCTGACGTCGGCGCCAAAGCGCGCGGCCTCGGCCCGGTCCACGGTCACCGCGACCTCGATCCCCGGCAGGGGGCGCGTGTCGGTGATGTCGGTGAAGCCGCCGACCCGCTCCATCAGGGCCAGCGCCCGATCGACCGCGGCGGCCTGATCCTCGGGGTTCGAGGCCGAAACCTCCAGATTGACAGGCTTGCCGCTGGTCGGCCCGCCGCTTTCGGTCTGTACCTGCACATCGATCCCCGCGATGTCCGACATCTCGGCGCGGATATCCTCTCCGATCTCCCCGGCGGTGCGGCGCAGGTCCCAGTCCATCAGGTCAAGCTGGATCGTCCCGATCACATCCTCGTCGCCCTGCCCCGCGCTCATCGAGACGCGCGCATAGACATGTTCGACACCCTCGAAGCCCAGCAGCCGACGCTCGACCACCCGCACCAGCGTGTCGCGTTCGTAGATCGAGATATTGTCGCGGGCGCGCACCTCGACCTGCATGAACTCGGGCTCGACCGAGGGGAAAAAGCTGACGCCCCGCCCGAACTCTCCGTAGGCGGCAAAGCCGCCCAGCAGCATGGCGACCGCCAGCAGCACCGTGGCGCCCGGGCGCAGGATCGCCCATTGCAGCACGCGCACATAGGCCCCCGTCAGCCCGCCGATCTGGCGCGGGTCGCCGGTTTCGGCGGCATGCAGCGCGGCCTTGGCCTTGGCGGTCTGCGGCTGGCGCTTGCCGATGACCCCGCCCACCACTGGAATGAAGATCAGCGCCATGAAGAGCGAGGCCGCCAGCGTGATGATCACGGTGATCGGCAGGAACTTCATGAACTGCCCGACCACGCCGGTCCAGAACAGCAGCGGGAAGAAGACGCAGAGCGTCGTGGCGGTCGAGGCGATGATCGGCCAGGCCATGCGCCGCGCGGCGCGGGCAAAGGCGCGCTTGGGCGGGTCGCCCTCCTGCAGGTGCCGGTCCGCCAGTTCGACCGTAACGATGGCCCCGTCCACCAGCATCCCGACGACGAGGATCAACGAGAACAGCACCACGATGTTCATGGTGTAGCCCATGACCCACAGCACGATCACGCCCGCCAGAAAGGCCCCCGGAATCGCCAGCCCGACGAGGATCGCGGACCGCAGACCCAGCGCGTAGAGGATCACGATCATCACCAGCATCACGGCAGCAAGCACGTTGGCCTCGAGGTCCGACAACAGCGTCTTCACCTCTTCGGACTGGTCCTGAAGGTAAGTGACCTGCAGCGAGTCCGGCCAGTCGGCGCGCAGTGCCTCCATGGTGGATTGCACCGCCGCAACCGTGTCGATGATATTGGCGCCCGAGCGTTTCTTGACCTCCAGCGCCAGCGCGGGCTGGCCGTCGATGCGGGCAAAGCTGGTGGGGTCCTCGAAGGCGCGGCGCACGGTGGCCACGTCGGCGAAGGTCACGACGGTGTTGCCGTCGACCTTGACCGGCATGGCCAGCACGTCCGACAGGTCCTCGATCAGGCCGGGGACCTTCAGAACGATGCGCCCGCCGCCGGTTTCGATGGCCCCCGCCGCGATCAGGCGGTTGTTGCGCTGGATCTGATTGATGATCTCGTCGAAGGACAGGTTGTAGGTCTGGAAGACCGTCGGGTCGATCAGCACCTCGAGGAACTCGTCCCGCGCGCCGCCGATGTCGACTTCGAGCACGCCGCCCAGCGCTTCGATCTCTTCCTGCGCCTTGTCGGCAAGGTCGTTCAGCGTGCGTTCCGGCACCGGGCCGGACAGCACGACGGTGATGATCGGGAAGAGCGCCGTGTTGATCTCGGTCACGTTGACGTCATAGGCGTCCTCGGGCAGGTCGCCCTCGACCGTGTCCACCGCCTCGCGCACCTTGTCGAGCGCCTCGTCGATGTCGCCGCCCGCCGCGAATTCCAGCTGCACCGAGGCAAAGCCTTCGGCGGCCTCGGAGGACATCTTTTCCAGCCCCTCGATAGAGCCGAACTCGGCCTCCATCGGTTCCAGCAGCAGGCGCTCCGCGTCGCCGGGGCTGATGCCGTCCATGCCGGTCGAGACATAGACCAGCGGCAGCGGCACCTCGGGGTTGGCTTCCTTGGGGATAGAGACATAGGCGATGGCGCCGACGCTGAGGATCATGATCAGCGCGATCAGGACCACGCGAGAGCGCGAGAAAGCCGCGTCGATGAGGCCGTTCATTCCCCCGCCTCCGCCGGAGCATCCGCCGCGTCCCCGCCCTGCGGATCGACCTGAGGGGCCGCCGACGCCGCACCGGGCCGTGCCTCCGGGGTATCGGCGTCAGGCGCGGTCCCGGCGGGTTCTGCACCGGCTCCGGCCTCCGGGGTATCGGCGTCAGGGGTATCGGCGTCCGCGCCTGCGCCCGCCGCCGGCTCGGCAGAAGTGTCCGGCTCCGGTTCCGTTGCGGCGGCCACGGCGCCTTCGGGTTCGGTCTCTCCCGCGTCCGAGGGCGCCGGTTGCACGGTAACGCTTTCGCCGTCCCGGACATAGCCCTGCCCGATGGTGATGACCTCGGCAGTATCCGGCAGACCCGTCGCCCAGACGCCGTTCAGGTCCGCCTTGACGATCTCGATGGGCCTGAAGGCGACCTTGCCGTCTTCGACGATCTTAACCCCTAGATCGCCGTCCTCGCTCAGCGAAACCGAAGAGGGCGCGAGGAAATGCGCCGTGGCCTCGCCGGTGGGGATGACGATCTGCGCCGAGATGCCCGCCGGGATCTTGCCGTCGGCGTTCTCGACCGTGATCTCCGCAAGGAAGGTTCGGGTCGAGGACGCGGCGGCGGTGCCGACAAAGGTCACCTCGCCCTCCAGCGTTTCGCCGGTGATGAAGGTCACGCGCGCGGTCTGGCCGGTCTTCACCCGGTTCAGCGCCTGCTGCGGCACCTGTATCTCGACCGTCAGCGGCCTGTTGTCGACGATACGACCGACCTCGGCGCCCGAGGTGACGTATTCGCCCTCGTCAAGGCTGAGCGTTTCGATGCGACCGGCGAAGGGCGCCACGATCCGCGCATTGCGCAGGGCCTCTTCGGCGGCGGTCACCTGTGCCTCTGCGGCGGCCAGCGAGGCGCGGGCGGAACTGACACGGTCCGCCGTGGCCACGCCGCGCTGCAACAGCGCCGAGGCGTTGTCGAATTCGCGCTGCGCCACCGCGAGCTCTTCGCGCGCACGGGTCAGATCGGCGTCCAGCTGCGCGGTGGTCAGGGTGGCGATCACCGCGCCACGCGCCACGTTCTCGCCCTTGCGCACCAGCAACTCGCCCACGTCGCCCGAGGATTCCGCACGGATCATGGTGTCGCGATCCGGCAGTGCCTGCCCCTCTGCGCTGAAGGTCAGGGTGACGGGCTTGGCCGTGGAGGCGGTGACAGAGACCGAGGCCAGCCGTGCCTCGGTTTCGTCGGCGACGGCCTCGGGTTCCTCGGAGGGCAGGATAAATCCGCTTGCCATCCAGCCGATGACGACCAGAAGCACCGCCGTGGCGATCCAGAAGGACCGCGACGCGCCCCTGTCGGTTTCGAAGCTGAGCGCGGTCGCGCCCGTTTCGCTGCTCTTGTCGGTCATCTGATCCGTCCCGTTCCCTGTCCCGCACCACCGGCGCGCAATCCTGACGCGATGTAAACCGGTCAGTTCGGATTTGAACCCCTTTTTGCTGCACAACAGCAAAAAGACCGGTTCACGTCAGGAAATAGCGCAGTCCCGGGGACGGGAAAACCGGCCCTCAGCCCTGCGACCACTCCGGCAGCGGAAACACCCGGTCGTAGAGCCAGTTGTAGGCGAAGGCGTAGACCACGTAAAATCCCGCAAAGGCCACGTCCATGACCAGCGCCTCCAGCAGCGGGACGGCAAGGAACCACGCGATGAAGGGGGCCAGCAGGATCAGCAGGCCGGCCTCGAACAGCAGGGCATGCAGGACCCGCACGCGCGGCGTCTTGAGCGTGGTTCCCGTGCGGCGGTTCAGGGCAAGGTCGAAAAGCCAGTTGTAAAGCAGCGTCCAGAGCGTGGCGAGCGTGGCCCCGACCACGGCAATCACGCCGATTTCGGACAGGGCATGGTCGAAGACCCAGGCACCAAGCGGGGTGACGATCAGCAGGGCCAGCGCCTCGAAGCTGATGGCATGGCGAAGACGGTCGGGAAAGGAGCGCATCGGGGCAACCTCTATCTGGCGCCGGGCCGTCCCGGCAATTGTCCATCAGGGGAGGTCGTCCTCACGGGTGGGGAGATGCTCCTTCCCCGGCGCCGCGTCAAGCCCGGCACGCTCTGTGCGCCGGGATCGGCACAGAACAGCCGAGGAACCGAAGACGGGGGCCGTAGCCACGGCCGCCCGGCACCCCGGACGCGACAGGGGGTGCCCCCTTCCGCAACGTCCCGCCCGGGTCTGGTATGGGGGCTGGCGGTATAACCGAGATCGGCGGGACACCGCAGCCCCCGGGTCAGGCCCCGGCACAGACCGCGCCTGCCCCGCCTCGGACGCCCACAAGCACCGGCAGCACGACACCGGACGCCCCCTGCCCAAAGACGCCCGGGCCCGCACCGCCTTACCGCTCTGTTGCCGCTGCCTCGCGCACCGTTTCGGCGATTTCCGCAAAGCTCTCCTGCAGCGGGCTTGCCTTGCGCCAGACCATGCCGACGCTGCGCCTTGGCACCGGGCGCGCAAAGCGGGCCAGGTCCACCGCCGCGCCCTTCGCCTCGACACCGACCGCCATGTCCGGGATCAGCGTCACGCCGATGCCCGCCGCGACCATCTGCACCAGCGTGGTCAGCGACGACCCGTCCAGCCCGTCGCGCGGCACCCCCGGTTGCAGGCTGCAAAACGACAGCGCCTGATCGCGGAAGCAATGCCCCTCTTCCAGCAACAACAGGCGCATCCGCGACAGGGTATCGCCGTCCGGGACCGGCTTGCCGGCGTCCGCCAGCGGGCGGACCAGCACGAAATCCTCGTCGAACAGCGGCACCTCGGCCAGCTCCGGCTCTGAAATCGGCAGCGCCACGATGGCCGCATCGATCCGGCGCGCCTGCAACTCCTCGATCAGCCGCGAGGTCAGCGTCTCGCGCACCTGAAGGTCGATGGCCGCGTGCCGGGCGGACAGATGGCCGATGATGCGCGGCAGCAGGTAGGGGGCAATGGTCGGGATGATCCCAAGCCGCAGCCGCGACAGCGGGCTTTCGCGCGCGGCCCGGGCATAGTCCTGCAACTCCTCGACCCCGCTCAGGATGCCGCGCACGCGCGACAGGATGTCCTCTCCGAACTGGGTCAGGCGGATCTGCCGCGCGCTGCGCTCGAACAGCTGCGCGCCGAGGTCCTCTTCGAGATCGCGAATCTGCACCGACAGCGCCGGTTGCGAGATCGCACAGGCCGAGGCGGCGCGCCCGAAGTGGCCATGCCGGGCGACGGCCTCGAAATAGCGCAGTTGTTTCAGGGTGATGTTTGTCATAGCAAAAAATTATCGGCTCAATCTGAAATTTCAACTTAAACATATCACCAGCCCTTGTTAGAAAGGTTCTAGAAACTCAGGGAAGGAAGCCTGAACGATCGCCCGAAGGGCGGCGTTTACGCGCGCCGAATTTCCTGCTTTTCCACACGTATTCAATGGGTTGACCAAGTGTCGACCCCAGCCAGCGCCCGACAGGAGACCCGACATGGACGGAAATGATATCGGCGGATGCCCGATGAAGGCCCATGCCACGATGATCGCCAGCACCAACCGCACCCGCAGCAATCGCGAGTGGTGGCCGAACCAGCTGAACCTGAACATCCTGCATCAGAAGCACCCGCGCCTCGACCCGATGGGCGAGAGCTATTCCTACGCCGAGGACTTCAAGAAGCTTGACCTGAAGGCGCTGAAGGCCGACCTGACCGCGCTGATGACCGACAGCCAGGACTGGTGGCCCGCGGACTACGGCCATTACGGCCCGTTCTTCATCCGCATGGCCTGGCACTCGGCGGGCACCTACCGCACCGCCGACGGGCGCGGTGGCGCCACCTCGGGCACGCAGCGTTTCGCGCCGCTGAACTCTTGGCCGGACAACGGCAACCTCGACAAGGCCCGCCGCCTGCTGTGGCCGATCAAGCAGAAGTACGGCAACCAGATCAGCTGGGCCGACCTGATGATCCTGACCGGCAACGTCGCGCTGGAATCCATGGGCTTCAAGACCTTCGGCTTCGGCGGCGGCCGTCCCGACGTCTGGGCGCCCGAGGAAGACATCTACTGGGGCGCAGAGACCGAGTGGCTGGCCACCTCGGACAAGGAAGGCAGCCGCTACTCGGGCGACCGCGCTCTGGAAAACCCGCTGGCCGCCGTGCAGATGGGCCTGATCTACGTCAACCCCGAGGGCCCGGACGGCAACCCCGATCCGCTGGCCTCGGCGCGCGACATCCGCGAGACCTTTGGCCGGATGGCGATGAACGACGAGGAAACCGTCGCGCTGACCGCCGGTGGCCACACCTTTGGCAAGGCGCATGGCGCCGGTGACGCGGGTCTCGTCGGCCCCGAGCCCGAGGCCGCCCCGATGGAGGCCATGGGCCTCGGCTGGCTGTCCACGCATGAATCCGGCCACGGCGTGCACGCCATCACATCCGGCATCGAAGGCCCGTGGACCCCGACGCCGACCAAGTGGGACATGAGCTATTTCGACCTGCTCTTCGGCTACGAGTGGGAGCTGGTCAAATCGCCCGCGGGCGCGAACCAGTGGCACCCGAAGAACCCCAAGGAAGAGGACAAGGCGCCGCAGGTCGACGGCTCGGGCGCGAAGGTCACCACCATGATGACCACCGCCGACATGGCGATGCGCGAAGACCCGGAATACGCCCGCATCTCGCGCGACTTCCACGCCAACCCCGAGAAGTTCGCCGATGCCTTCGCCCGTGCCTGGTTCAAGCTGACGCACCGCGACATGGGCCCGAAGGTGCTGTACCTCGGCGACGAAGTGCCCGCCGAAGAGCTGATCTGGCAGGACCCGATCCCCGCCGTCGATCATCCGCTGGCCGATGACGCCGACCTCAAGGCGCTGAAGGACAAGATCCTCGGCTCCGGCCTCACGGTTTCGGAACTGGTCTACACGGCGTGGTCCTCCGCCTCGACCTATCGCGGCTCGGACAAGCGTGGTGGCGCCAACGGTGCCCGCATCCGCCTTGCTCCGCAGAAGGACTGGGACGTGAACCAGCCCGAGCAGCTGGCGAAGGTTCTGGGCGTGCTGGAAGGCATCCAGTCGGACTTCAACGGCTCTGCCTCGGGCGGCAAGAAGGTCTCGCTGGCCGACCTGATCGTGCTGGGCGGCAATGCCGCGATCGAGAAGGCTGCGGCGGACGCGGGCAACCCGGTCGACGTACCCTTCACCCCGGGCCGCACCGATGCCAGCGCCGAACAGACCGACGCAGAAAGCTTCGAGCCGCTGGAACCGCAGGTCGACGGCTTCCGCAACTACATGCCCGAGGCGCTGTCGGTTCCGGCCGAGGCGATGCTGGTCGACCGCGCGCAGCTGCTGGAGCTTTCCGCACCCGAGATGACGGTGCTGATCGGCGGCTTGCGCGTGCTGGGCGCCAACCACGGCGGCACCGATCACGGCGTGCTGACCACCCGCAAGGGCCAGCTGACGAACGACTTCTTCGTCAACCTGCTGGACATGGGCGTGAACTGGGCCAAGACCGACGACAGCGAGCAGCTCTTCGAGGCCAAGGACCGCAAGACCGGCGCGGTCAAGTGGACGGGCACGCGCTGCGACCTGATCTTCGGCTCGAACTCGCAGCTGCGGGCGGTCTCCGAGGTCTATGCGCAGGAAGACAGCAAGCAGAAGTTCGTGCGCGATTTCGCCAAGGCCTGGGCCAAGGTGATGGACGCGGACCGCTTCGAACTGGCGTAAGCCGCTATGCGCCCCGGCCTGCCCGGGGCGCCGCACAGCACTTTATCAAGGGTCCCCGCGTTCCGGCGCGGGGGCCTTTTTGCTTGGTCCATGCGGGCGTAGCGGGGTCGGTTTTCAGGGCCGAAAACCGATACGCCGACCGGGATCGGACAACACCCGATGCGGCGGCATTGCGCAGGGCCAAGGCCTGCGGAAACCACTTGCGCCGCGCCCTGCCCTCGCGCGCCTTGCGCGGTGCCGGGCCGGACGCGCGGCGGACCCCGGAAACGCCACCCCGCCCGTTGCGCCTCAGGCGCCGCGTCTATCCCTGAGCCCCTCGATGCTGCGGGACAGGCCCGGCGCCAGCGGCAGAAGATCGGCCTGAAGCGCGTGGTAGATGTCCGGCTTGCCGATGAACTGGCGCGACACCGGGCGACTATCCTCGCCCAGTTCCGGATACCACCCGCCCCTCTCGCGGTCGATCAGCGCGCCATGGGCAAATTTCCAGAGCCGCCTGTACCAGGCTTCCAGTTTCGCGTCGGCGCCGATCTTGAGCAGGCTGGCAAGCGCGCCGATGCCCTCAGTCACCGGCCACCAGTAGCGGTCCGGGATCGCCACCCCTCCGGCGGCGTTCAGCGTGTAGACAAGGCCACCGTCCTCGCGCCACGCGTCCGACAGCGCCTGTGTCACCAGCGCCCGTGCGCGGGCAACCGTGTCCCCCGCGGGCCGCCCGGCGAGATCCCAGTGATGCAGCACAAGCCGCGCGAATTCCAGCGAATGGCCCGGCGTGGTCCCGGCGGGACGGAACATCGGGTTGCCGCTGTAGTCCGGGTCCACCTCCCAGTCCGAGGTGTAATGTTCGGGGATGCGGTTCCCGTATTCGCCCGCCATGGATCGGGTGAAGAAATCGAGGATGTCGCCCGCTCGATCAAGGTGCCTGCGGTCGCCCGTCGCCTCGTAGGCGGCCAGCAGCGCCTCTGTCCCGTGCATATTGGCGTTCATGCCCCGATAGTCCGAAAACACCTGCCAGTCGCGGGTGAACTCGTCCTGAAACAGCGCCCGCCCGCCGTCGGAAAAGCGCGTGTCGAGCACCGACAGGATGTCCTCCATCAAGGCCGGTGCAAGCGGGTGGCCGATCAGCGCGGCGCTGGACGCCGCCAGCAGGACGAAGACATGCCCGTAGGCCAGCTTGCTGCCGTCGTGCACGCCGTTCTCGTCCACCGACCAGAGATAGCCGCCATGCATCGGGTCGCGGTGGACGGTCCACAGATAGCGCATCCCGGCGTCGACGATCTCTTCGGTGCCGCCGAAACCCGCCGCAGAGGCCAGCGCGAAGGAATGCACCAGCCGCGTCGTGGTATGCAGTTCCTGCCCCTGCCGCAGAAGCGGCTGGGCGTCATGGTCCAGCGCGTCAAAGCCGCCATCGCCCCGCAGGCTGAGCGCGAAGAAGCGCACCTGCCGCTCTGCGTCCGCGCGCAGGTAGCGGCGGTGCACCGGGTCGTTCAGCCAGGACCCCTCGTGGCCCGGGTCGGCCAGACGCAGATCGGTCATTCACACACTCCTTCAGGCCTTCGCCCCCTTGCAGACAGGTGTCTCCTGCGCTGACAGCCACGCACACCCCTGCGGATTTTGCCCGGAAACACACAGGAAAGGAAAGCCTCTGCCGCAAGTATCGCCCCGGGGCAGGCCCGGCGATCTTTTTCGCAGGCGCTTGGCCGCGTCAAGGCGGTGTCGTGTCAGGACCGCCCGCGCTGGGCACCGGGCCGATACCGGGGGCCTGCCCGCGTCCCCTCCCCTAGCTGGTTTGGCAAGGGCGCCTCGCGGTTCCCCGACCATCGCGCCCGGGCCCATCGACAACGGCGCTCGGCCCGCCATGTCTGCGGAGCCGCCCGGCGCAGGGCGCGCTCCCGCCACAACTTAACCTCAAATTACGACATTTCCGCCTGCGTAACATCGTGTTACGCTGAACACGGGAGGACGGGCCATGCCGGAAATGACCCTGCGCCAGATCGAGGTGATCCGCGCCGTGATGATGGCCGGCACCATCAACGGTGCCGCGAAGCTGCTGAACGTCTCGGCTCCCGGCATCAGCCGCCTTGTGAAACACGCCGAGGAATCGCTGGGCATCCGCCTGTTCGAGCGCAAGGCCGGGCTGTTCACCCCCTCGGTCGAGGCCGGGCCGGTCTTCGACCAGATCCGCGAGGTCTATACCGGCGTCGCCAACCTGCAACGGGCGCTGGGATCCCTGCAAAAGGGCGAGGACGTGACGCTGGCCTTCGCCTCTGCGCCCTCGATCGCGCAGTTCGTGGCGGCCCGCGCGCTGCGCCGTGTCCGGGCGCGCTATGCCGATCTCTTCATCGACCTCAATATCCTGAAGATCGAGGAAACGGTGGATTACCTGCTGCTCGAACGCGGCGAATTCGTGGTCATGAGCTATGCCGTCGACAATGCCGCCATCGAGAACGAGAAGATCGCCGAGGGCCAGCTTGTGGTGATCCTCCCCGAGGGCCACCGGCTGGCCGCCCAGCGAAAGGTCTCTGTCCACGACCTGACCGGCGAGGCGCTGGTCGGCCTCGACCCCGAGGACCCCTATGGCCGGCTGATCGCGGAACCCTTCCGCCGCGCCGGCCTGCCGCTGAACCACGCGATGCGCGGACGCTTTGCCCAGACGCTGGTCAGCCTCGTCCGGCACGGGCTGGGTGTCGCGGTCATCGACGAGTTCTCGGTTGCCGAGGTCTACATGCCCGGCGTCATCCGGCGCCCGCTGGCAGAGACGGTGCCCATCGGCACCTATATCGTGCGCAAGAAGGGCCGCGTGCTGTCGGGCTTTGCCGAATTCACGATCCAGCAATTCCGCCGCGAACTGGCCCGGGCCTGCGCCGACCGCGACAGCTACTACGGGGATTCGTAACAAGATGTTAACGCATGGCCAAAACCGATGTTTGACGTTACGACCCACGCTCATCAGGGTATTGCCAGACCGTCGGCAGGCCCGACTCGGACCCATAGGGAGGACATCATGAAGACATTCATTCTCGGCACAATCGGTGCGCTGTCGCTTGGCGCAACCGCGGCCCTTGCGGACTACCCCGAAAAGGAAATCCAGGGCATCATCCAGTGGGGCGCCGGCGGGTCCACCGACACCGTGATGCGCTCTGTCACGCCCCATGCCGAAGAGGCCCTGGGCGGCACGGTCGTCATGCAGAACATGACCGGCGCCGTGGGCGCCATCGCGCTGAACCATGTCGCGGGCTCGGCCGCCGACGGCTACACGCTGCTGATGGGCGCGGAAAACCCGATGCTCTACAAGATCATGGGCCTTGGCGACAAGGACTACTCGGAATTCACCCCGGTCTCGATCCTCGCCCGCGGCACGCCGATCCTCGTGGCGGGCAGCGACGCGCCCTTCGACACCTATGCCGAGATGATCGACTACGTGAAGGCAAACCCCGGCGAGGTCCGCTTCGGCTCCACCGGGCCGGGCGGCCTGCCCTCGGTCGTGACCGCGATGGTCAAGGCCGTCGAGGGTGACCTGGACGTGATCGAGGTGCCCTATGACGGCGACGGCCCGGCGCTGACCGGCCTGCAGGGCGGCGCCATCGACGTCATGCCCGTCGTGCTGGGCCTTGCCCTGGACCCGATCCGCGCGGGCAACGTGAAGGCGCTGGCCGTCGTCGACACGCAGGGCGTCGACCAGCTGCCCGAGGTGGCCCCGGTGACCGAGACCAGCGAGGGCTTCAACACCTACCTGCCCTGGGGTCCCTTCTTCGGCGTCTTCACCCCCAAGGACACGCCCGAGGATGTGGTCGCCAAGCTTTCGGCCGCCTATGCCGAGGGCGCGCAGAACGCAGAGTTCGTCGAGATGATGCAGGGCCGCGGCTTCACGCTGATGGGCATCTCCGGCGACGAGGCAGAGGCCTTCCTGACCAAGTGGCAGCAGGGCACCGCCTGGCTGCTGCAGGATGCCGGTCTGGCAAAGAACTCGCCCGAAGACTTCGGCATCGCCCGCCCTGGCGAATGACCTGAAGGGCGCGGCGCCGCAGGGAACGCGGCACCGGCCCCTTCTTCTGTCCGGAAATATCCCGGGGAGAGGGAGGGGCAGCGCCCCTCGCCACCGAAGCCCGCCCCGAAAGCAGGTGTCGCAAACCCGGCACCGCCGTCCCCGCCCGGCGCCGCTCTCGCCAGACCCGGACCGCATGCTTTCCGACACCCGCCAGCCCATGGCAGCGACCTTCCGGCAAGCCCCGCCCGGATTTCCCCGAAGGCCGCACTTGCAGATGCACAGGGAGGCATCCATGCAGCACCTCGACCCCGACCACCACGACGGCACCTCCGATGCCACGCCGGGCGGAGAGCCCGGAAAGCGCCGCCCCGGAGAGCTGCTCTTTGCCGCCGTCCTGACCGGCGCCAGCGCCTTCCTGCTGTTCGATGCATGGGGGATCGAGAACAGCTTCGGCCCCAACGGCCTGTCCTCGCCACGTGCCATCCCTGTCGCCGCGACCTTCGTCATGCTGCTCAGCGCCGGGCTGGTGCTGGTCCAGACCGCGCGCCTGCCGAAGGACCGGGCCGAAACGGTGCTGAAGGATATCCTGCCGCCGGTGGTCATGCTCTTCGCCGCGCTGCTGATCGCCTACGGCCTCTTGCTGCGCCCGCTCGGCTTCCTGCCAACCTCGGCGCTGTTCCTGATCACCGCGATCAAGATCCTGGGCCGACGCGGCTGGGGCTGGACGCTGGCGGTCTCGCTGGGCAGCCTGCTGCTGATCTGGCTGGTCTTCCGCATCGTCTTTTCCGTGCTCATGCCCACCGGCATCCTGCCCGAAGCGGAACTGCTGCAAGTCTTCCGCGGCCTGATCGCCGGGGGAGACGCCTGATGGACGCGCTGATGAACATCCTCACGGTCTTCACCCAGCCGCAGCTGTTGCTGCTGGTGGGGCTGGGCACCTTCGCGGGCATCTACATCGGCGCGATCCCCGGCCTGTCGGTGACCATGGCCGTATCGATCCTGATCTCCTTCACCTTCTCCTGGGATGTCTATCCGGCGATCTCGCTGATGATCGGCATCTACATGGGTGGCGTCTACGGCGGCTCGCGCACGGCGATCCTGCTGAACATCCCCGGCGCACCCTCGGCCATCGCCACCGCGCTCGACGGCTACCCCATGGCGCAGCGCGGCGAGGCGGGGACCGCCATCGGCGTCACCACGGTCATGAGCTTCATCGGCGGCTTCGTGGGCATCGGCGTGCTGGCGCTGGCCGCGCCCATGGTCTCGGACTTCGCGCTCAGGTTCCAGCCGCGCGACTATATGCTGCTGGCGGTGCTCGGCATCCTGCTGGTGGGCTCGCTGTCGCAGGGCTCGCTGACCAAGGGCATCTTCGCGGGCGCGCTGGGGATCGGCATCGGCTGCGTCGGGCGCGACCCGCTGACCTTCACCGAACGCTTCACCTTCGACCTGCAACTGATGGAGGGCGGGATCTCCTTCATCGCGGTCATGATCGGCATGTTCGGCGTCTCCGAGGCTCTGTTGCAGCTGCACCACGTCGACAAATCCGCCGTCCGGCAGAAGATCAGCCGCATCCTGCCCTCACTGGCCACGGTCCGGAAGCACCTGCCGCTCAGCCTCCAGACCTCGACCATCGGCGTGGTCATCGGCGCCCTGCCCGGCACCGGCGGCGACATCGCGGCGCTGATGGCCTACGACCACGCCAAGCGCGTGACGAAAGACCCCGAACGTCCCTTCGGCGAGGGCGCGATAGAGGGGCTGGTGGCCCCCGAAACCGCCAACAACTCGGCCGTGGGCGGGGCCTTCATCCCGATGATGACGCTGGGCATTCCCGGCGACGCGGTGACCGCCATCATGATCGGCGCGCTCTTCATCCACGGGCTGAACCCCGGCCCGATGCTGATGATCGACCAGCCCGACATGTTCTGGTTCATCGTCGGCTGCCTGATCATGGCGAACTGCTTCATGCTGCTCTTCGGCCTGACCGGGATCAAGCTGTTCACCAGAATCGTCGAAATGCCGCGCAGCGCCCTGATCCCGCTGATCATGCTGCTGTCCATCGTCGGCGCCTACGCGGTGAACAACGCGGTGGCGGATGTCTACTGGATGCTGGGCTTCGGCGTCTTCGGCTATTTCATGCGGCACTACGGTTACCCGCTGGGGCCGGTGATCCTTGGCGTGATCCTCTCGCGCCTTCTGGACGACAACTGGCGCCGGGCGATCATCTCGGAACGCGAGGACCTGGGCCGCTTCTTCGAGGGCATCCTCGGCAGCCCGCTCTCGCTGGCGCTGCTGCTCTCGGTGATCCTGATCTTCGTGTCGCAGACGCCGGTGTGGCACTGGGGCAAGGCCCGGCTCTTCGGCCAGACGGAAGGACCCAGACCATGACCGACGCGCCCGACCTGCTGCTTGGCCTGATCGGCGACAATATCGCCCGCTCGCGCACACCGCTGCTGCACCGCCTCGCGGGGGCGCAGAACGGCAAGACCGTGCGTTACGACAGGCTGGTCCCCAAGGACATGGGAGAGGCGTTCGACAGCGTCTTCGACGCCTGCACGGCGCGCGGCTATCGCGGCATCAACGTGACCTATCCCTACAAGGAACGTGCGGCGAAGAAGGTCACGGTGGAGGACCCGCTGGTCCGTGCCATCGGCGCGGTGAACACGGTGCTCTTCGGCCCCGAGGGGCCCCGGGGCTTCAACACCGATCACAGCGGCTTCACCGCAGCCTACCGGGGCCTGCGCGGCGACACCGCCCCTGGCACGGTCTGCCTGATCGGCACCGGCGGCGTGGGCCGCGCCGTGGCCTTCGCGCTGGCGTCGATGGGCGCGGCAGAGATCCGGCTGGTGGACCGCGACCCGGCCAAGGCCCAGACCATGGCGGCAGAGCTTCAGGCCGCAAGCCCCGGCCTGCGCGTGACAGTGGCGGCAACCGCCGAAGAGGCGGCGCGCGGCGCGGACGGTATCATCAACTGCACGCCGGTCGGCATGGTCGGCTACGAAGGCACCCCCATCGAGGCGCAGGCCCTGACCGGCGCCACATGGTGCTTCGACGCGGTCTATACGCCGGTCGACACGCCCTTCCTGGGCGATGCGGCGCGGGCCGGTCTAACCGTCATTTCGGGCTACGAGCTGTTCTTCTACCAGGGTGTGCACGCCTGGGCGCATTTCGCCGGTCTGCCGCTGGACGAAGCGGCCCTGCGCCGGTCGCTTCTGGACGCCCCCGCCGGGGCCTGAGGTCAAAGGCGCTTCGAAGCGCCTTTGCCAAAGCCCGTTCGAACGGGCTTCCCTCCGCCACACCCGCCGCGCAGGGACACCCGCCAGCCCCGTGGCAATCCGTCGCGAATTCGCTGTATACTCCGGCGCCGCCTTGGCGTAAGAGCCATGGCTTGCGCCCGCGCGCGCCGCGCGCCGGGTTCGCCGCCCTCTGCCATGGATACCCCCCTCCCGATGCTTCCTCCCCTTTCCGCAGCGCTGTCCGAGCGCGGTTACGAAACCCTCACCCCCGTGCAGGAGGCCGTGATCGCCCCCGAACTGGCACAGGCCGACCTGCTGGTCTCGGCCCAGACCGGGTCGGGCAAGACCGTGGGCTTCGGCCTTGCCATCGCGCCGACGCTGCTGGAAGAGGCCAGCCACTTCGGCCCCGCCGCCGAACCGCTGGCGCTGATCATCGCTCCCACCCGCGAACTCGCCGTTCAGGTGCGGCAGGAGTTGATGTGGCTCTACGGCCAGACCCGCGCGCTGGTCACTTCCTGCATCGGCGGCATGGACGCCCGCACCGAGCGCCGCGCGCTGGAGCGCGGCGCCCATATCGTCGTGGGCACCCCGGGCCGCCTGCGCGACCATATCGAGCGCGGCGCGCTCGACCTCTCAGGCCTGCGCGCCGTGGTGCTGGACGAGGCGGACGAGATGCTCGACCTGGGCTTCCGCGAGGACCTCGAGTTCATCCTCGGCGAAGCGCCCGAGACGCGCCGCACCCTGCTGTTCTCGGCCACCGTGCCGCCGACCATCCTGAAGCTGGCCCAGACCTTCCAGCGCGACGCGCAGCGCATCAGCACCATCGACACCCGCGAGCAGCACAGCGATATCACCTACCAGGCGATGCGCGTGGCCCAGCAGGACGTCGAACCGGCGATCTTCAACCTTTTGCGCTTTCACCACGACGGCAATGCCATCGTCTTCGCCAACACCCGCGCGCAGGTGAACCACCTCGCCGCGCGGCTGGCGAACCGCGGCCTTGCCGCCGTCAGCCTGTCGGGCGAGCTCAGCCAGGCGGAACGCACCCACGCGCTTCAGGCGATGCGCGACGGGCGCGCGCGGGTCTGCGTCGCCACCGACGTGGCGGCGCGCGGCATCGACCTGCCGAACCTGTCTCTGGTGATCCACGCCGACCTGCCGATGAATACCGAAAGCCTGCTGCACCGCTCGGGCCGGACCGGGCGCGCGGGGCGCAAGGGCATCTCGATCCTGATGGTCACCCCCAAGGCCATGGGCAAGGCCACGCGCCTGCTGAAGTGGGCCAAGATCACCGCCGACTGGGTCGAGGCCCCCTCTCCCGCCGCGATCCGCGAGGCCGACGAGGCGCGCCTGATGGCCGACCCGGCCTGGAACCACGGCGCGACCGAGGAACAGGCGGCCCTTGGCGAGCGCCTGCTCGAAGCCTTCGGCCCCGCCGCCGTGGCCACGGCCTTCCTGCGCCTGCACGAACAGAACCACGCCGCGCCGGAAGAGCTGCGCGCGCCCGGCGAGCGGGCGCCCAGGAAAGAGCCGCGCGATTTCGGCCCCAGCCGCTGGATCGCCCTGTCGGTGGGCCGCGACAACCGCGCCGAGGCGCGCTGGCTGCTGCCGCTGCTGTGCCGCGCGGGCAACCTCGACAAGAATGCCATCGGCGCGATCCGCGTGACCGACAAGGAGACCTACGTGGAGCTGTCCGAGCCGGTGGTCGACAGCTTCATGGCCAGCCTCGGCCCCGATGGCGCACTGGAGGACGAGGTCTCGGCCCGGCTGTTCGACGGCGTGCCCGACCTGCCGCAGCGCAAGCCCCGCGACAGTGGCCCGCGCGACGGTGGCCCCCGTGGCCAGCGTCCGGATCGCGGTCCGCGCCCGGATCGTGGCCCGCGTTCCGAACGTGCGCCGCGCGAGGATCGCCCCGCCCGCCCGCGCCGCGAGGCGCGCGAGGACGGCGCCGGAGCACCGGAGAGCGCCGCCACCAAGCCTGTCTGGTCCGGCTCCGACGACAGCCGCCCCTCGGGCCGCAACGACCGCCCCGCCGCGCGCCGCGACGACAGCGCCGACAGGCCGGCGAAGAAACCCTACGCCAAACGCGATGACGGCGACCGGTCCTACGACCACAAGGGCGGCGACAAGCCCTACCGCAAAGATGGTGACAAACCGTTCCGCAAAGACGGTGACAAACCCTTCCGGAAGGATGGCGACCGGCCTGCTGGCAAGCGCGATGGCAAGCCCTTCGGCAAGCGTGACGACGGCGACCGCCCCTTCGGCAAGCGCGACGGCAAGCCCTTTGGCAAACGGGACGACGGCGACCGGCCCTTCCGCAAGTCCGGGGACCGACCCGGCGGCAAGCCTTTCGGCAAGGACGGCGACGACCGCCCGCGCAAGCCGCGCGCCGATGGCAACCGCCCGGTCCGCAAGACCGAAGGCGACAAGCCGAAGGGTCGACCCGGCAGCACCGACCCCAGTGTCTCGCTGCGCAAGAAGCCCAAGCCCGGCGGCGCGAAGCCCTTCAAGGGCAAGCACAGCCCGTCCGGCACCGGCAAGCCCGGCCCCCGCCGCGAAGGCGGCTTCGAGACGCCCCGGCGCGGCAAGCCCCGCGACTGACAGGCAAACCCGCGCGCTTCGGGCACCCTCTTTGACCCGAAGCGCGCCACCGCTCCCCTGACCCGCCACACATCCGACCCGGTTGCCAAAGCGCCGCGCCGCGGCTGCCCCAGGCCTGTGCCGCGCCTCGCCAGGCCCAGTGCTCCGCCTGCCCGCAGCCCTGCGCGCGGCCCCGTGCATGACATGTACAGACCCGGTGCCGCGCCCGCACTGCGCTGCACCCTGCGCTTGCTGGCACGAAGCGCAGTCTCACCGAGACTGCCCCCCCTACCCCCTGCTTCTTTGGTCCCGCAAATACCTCGGGGGAGGCCCGTCAGGGCCGGGGGCAGAGCCCCTCTGCGCAACAGCCCCTCCCGGAACCGCGCCCTGCACCGGGCACAACCCTGCCGTGACAAATCGCGCGCGGCGGCCCGGCTGATTGAGCTATATCAAAGCGGTATCTGCGAGTCAGAATATACCGCAGCCAAGACAAAAACCGTCACAGCCTGAAAAAGGAGTCCTCGTGATGGAGATCGGCCTTGTTGAGTTGTCGCGCCTGCAGTTCGCGATGACAGCCATGTACCACTTTCTCTTCGTGCCGCTGACACTGGGTCTGTCGATCCTCGTGGCTATCATGGAAACCGTCTACGTCATGACGAACCGCCCGATCTGGCGGCAGATGACCAAGTTCTGGGGCACCCTCTTCGGCATCAACTTCGTCCTCGGCGTCGCGACCGGCATCACGATGGAGTTCCAGTTCGGCATGAACTGGTCCTACTACAGCCACTACGTGGGCGACGTCTTCGGGGCACCGCTTGCGATCGAGGGGCTGATGGCCTTCTTCCTCGAGGCCACCTTCGTCGGCCTCTTCTTCTTCGGCTGGGACAAGCTGTCGAAGGTCGCGCATTGCGTCGTGGCATGGCTGGTGGCCATCGGCTCGAACTTTTCGGCGCTCTGGATCCTGATCGCCAACGGCTGGATGAACAACCCCGTCGGCGCGGAATTCAACCCCGACACAATGCGCATGGAGATGACCGATTTCTTCGAGGTCCTCTTCAACGAGGTCGCGCAGTCGAAATTCGTGCACACCGTCTCGGCGGGCTATGTCACCGCCTCGATCTTCGTGCTGGGGGTCTCGTCGCTTTACCTGTTGCAGGGGCGCTTCACCGACCTCGCGCGGCGGTCCATCGCGGTGGCCTCGGCCTTCGGCCTCGCCTCGGCGCTGTCCGTCGTCGTGCTGGGCGACGAAAGCGGCTATGCCACCGGGCAGGTGCAGAAGATGAAGCTCGCCGCCATCGAGGCGATGTGGGAAACCCACGAGGCCCCGGCCCCCTTCACGCTGGTGGGCTTCCCGGACCAAGCGGCACGAGAGACCCATTACGCGGTCGAAATCCCTTGGGTCATGGGCCTGATCGGCACCCGCAGCCTGACCGAAGAGATCACCGGCATCAAGGATCTGGTGGCCGAGAACGAGGGCCGCGTGCGGCGCGGTATCATCGCCTATGACGCGCTGATGACCATCCGCGAAGAGCGCGACGCCGCGCCGTCCGAGGCGCGCTTCCGCTTCGAGCAGAACTCAATGGACCTCGGTTATGCCTTCCTGCTGAAGCGCTACGTCGACGACCCGCGCGAGGCCAGCGAAGAGCAGATCGCACAGGCCGCATGGGACACGGTGCCCTACGTGCCGCCGCTGTTCTGGGCCTTCCGCATCATGGTGGGCCTCGGCATCAGCTTCATCGCGCTGACGGCGGCCTTCTTCTGGCTGACCTCCTTCCGGGGCGGGCATTATCCGCGCTGGCTGCTCTGGGGCGCCGTCGCATGGATCCCCATGCCCTGGATCGCCGCCGAGATGGGCTGGTTCGTCGCAGAATTCGGGCGCCAGCCCTGGACGGTCTCGGGGCTGTTGCCCACGGCCATGTCGGCCTCGCACCTGACCATCGCGGACCTTCTGTTCACGCTTGCGGGCTTCACCGCCTTCTACACCGTGCTCTTCGTGATCGAGGTCCGGCTGATGGTGAAATACATCCGCAAGGGCCCGTTTCAGGACATCGACGAGACCGACGACTGGCAGCGCCGCCACGAGGCGCGCCTGCGCAGCGCGGGCACCGTGACCCCCATCGCCAACCCTGCGGAGTGACCGGCCATGATCCTCTCTGAGCTTATCGACTTCGACACGCTGCGGGTGCTCTGGTGGGTCCTCGTGGGCCTGCTGCTGATCGGCTTCGCGCTGACCGACGGCTTCGACATGGGGGTCGGCGCGCTGCTGCCCTTCGTGGCCAGGACGGATGTCGAGCGCCGCGTGGCGATCAACACCGTCGGCCCGGTCTGGGAAGGCAATCAGGTCTGGTTCATCCTTGGCGGCGGGGCGATCTTCGCCGCATGGCCGCCGCTTTACGCGGTGTCCTTCAGTGGCTTCTACCTTGCGATGTTCGTGATCCTCGCGGCGCTGATCGTGCGCCCGGTGGCCTTCAAGTACCGGTCCAAGCGCGAGGACCCGGTCTGGCGCGAGCGCTGGGACTGGGCGCTGTTTGCGGGCGGCGCGGTGCCCGCGACGCTCTTCGGCGTGGCGGTGGGCAACGTGCTTCTAGGCGTGCCCTTCCACCTGACGCCGGACCTGATGGCCCGCTACGACGGCTCCTTCCTTGGCAAGTTCATCGGCCTCCTGCGGCCCTTCGCGCTGCTCTGCGGGGTGGTGTCGATCTCGATGCTGCTGATGCACGGCGCCGCGTGGCTCTCGGTCAAGGCCGAGGGTCCGGTCAAGGACCGCGCCCGCGCCATCGGCGTCAAGGCGGGCCTGATCGCGGCGGGCGGCTACGCGCTGGCCGGTCTGTGGCTGGCCATGGGCGTCGAGGGCTTCGCCTTCGCGGGCGACATCGTGACCGACGGGCCGTCCAACCCGCTGCTGTCCGAGGTTGTGCGCGGCGGTTCGTGGCTGGATGCCTATGGCACGCGTCCATGGATCGTGGTGGCGCCGATCATGGGCTTTGCCGGGATGGCGCTGGCGATCATGGGGCTAAAGGCCGGGCGCGAGGTTTCGACCCTGCTGTTTTCCAAGCTGGGCATCCTTGGCGTGATCTCCTCGGTCGGGCTGACGATGTTCCCCTTCATCCTGCCCTCGACCGTCGACCCGAACAGTTCGCTGACCGTCTGGGACGCCTCCTCCTCGCACCTGACGCTGTTCATCATGCTGGTCTGCACGGCGATCTTCCTGCCGCTGATCCTGATGTACACGGCCTGGGTCTACCGCGTCCTCTGGGGCAAGGTGACCGAGGACGACGTCACCGGCAATTCCGAAACGCTTTACTGAAAGGACAGGCCATGTGGTATTTCGCCTGGCTTCTCGGCCTTCCGCTTGCCGCCCTCTTCGCCGTCATGAACGCCATGTGGCTGGAGCTGCGCACCGATGCCGCCATCGCCGCCGAGGCCGACGCCGAGGATCGCGGCTTCGGTCAGGACTGAAGCCTGACAGCGCCGGTGCCGTCGTCAGGCCGCACCGGCAGCGTCCATCCGGCGGGGGCATCCCGCATCTACGCGGCCGACCCGTCGCATGCCCGGCCCGGGCGCCCCGGGCGGTCGGGCATCGAGAGCGGATGCGGGCAACGGAAGGGGCGCTGCCGACCCAGCCGGCGGCAGGGGATCGCGCCCTGCCCCGACAATTCCACCGGCCCCCTTGTCAAAACCTGCCTGCCGCCATACCTCCGTCAGCGGCGGGTTCTGCTCTTCTCGTTACACGGGTACATTCCGGTGGCCTTAAGCAAATCCGAGGGAGCTGGCTCTGATTGGGCCGTGGTCCAGTTACCCGGCGCCCACCTGTATATACAGGTCCTCGGGAATGCGTCACCCATACGGTCGCTGCGGTTCCCGCCGCTGCGATAAAGGACCCCCGTGCCACCCGGCGCGGGGGTCCTTTCGCATACCGGGTCAGAGACGGCGCAGCAGGTCGCGACGGCGCGGGCGCGCCCGACTTTCGGCCCGCACCGGCTGTGACAGCGGCTGGCGCCGTCCGCCACCGCCGCTGTCGCTTCGGGCCATGCGCATGATCGCAATGCCGAACTGCACGCCGCCAAAGACGATCCCGTTGAACAGCCACAGCAGGAAGAGGGCCAGAAGCCCGACGTCGCTGCCGCCGATCAGGTCGCGCAGGTTCGCCACGTTGAACCACAGCAATATGCCGACAAAGACCGCCGACAGGGCAAAGCCCGCGAGTGTTTGCACAATGTACAACCGGATCAGGCGCGGCATGGCGAGGCTCCCACTGCGTTTCGGGTCTTACCGGGGCCGTCACTTGGCACGAATGCCCCGTGAACGCCGAGGGCGGGACAAGTCCGCCTGTCCCGGGTTGCGCCCGAACCGCTTTATCATTCCATAGTCAGAATATGACAACCCCGGTCAAATGCAAGCGCGGTGGGGTGTGGCATATGGTGGCGCGGGAACAGCCCTGGCGCGCCTACCCCGTGCCGGTGGCAGACAGCCGCCTCAGGCATCGTCAGCCTCCTCGCGCCGGTGCAGCGCCAGCGGCTCCTTGAAGGTGAGCGTGCGGTAGGGAAAGGGGATCTCGATCCCCTCCTCGTCGAGCGCCCGCTTGATCGCCGCCACCACCTTGTCGCGAGAGCGGCGGATGTCCACCGGCAGCGAGCCGGTCCACCAGGCGATCTCGAAGTCGATGGAACTGGCGCCGAAGGCCATGGCGAAGACCTGCACGTCGCGCACGTCGTCGCGCACAAGGTCCACCTCCCGGACCGCCTTGTAGATCACGGCGCGGGCGCGGTCGATGTCCTCGCCATAGGCCACGCCGCAGACAATCGAGGTGCGCCGCACCTCCTGGTTGGTGCGCACTGTCACCGGGTTGTGGAACAGCTGCGCATTCGGCACGACGACAAGCTGCCCGTCGGTCTGGCGGATGTGGGTGTCGCGGATCGTGATGCGCTCGATCTTGCCCTCGGCGCCCTCGCATTCGATGAAATCGCCCATCTGGAAGGGTTCGCGCAGCAGGATCAGGATACCCGCAAGGAAGTTCTCGAAGGTGTCCTTGAAGGCGAAACCGATGGCCACCGATCCCAAGCCCAGCGTGGTCAGGGCCTTGCCCGGGGTGATCGTCGGAAAGACCACCGTCAGCGCCATCAGGATGCCCAGCAGCCAGATCGTCGTGTTCGACATCAGCTTGAGCACATCGACCAGATTGCGCCGGAACCGCGCCCGGCGCCCGACCCGGTCCAGCAGACCGCGAAAGATCCAGGCGACCAGCGCCGTGACCAGCAGGACAAGGATCGCCACGCCCAGCCGGGGCCCGGCGGCGACCGCCCCTTCGATCCAGAAGGTCAGCTGATCGGTCAGGGTGCCGGTTACATCGCCCGGCAGCAGCGCGTCGATTTCATCCATCCCCGGGTGAACGCGACAAACCGCCCCGGGTTCCACCCGGCCCGGCAGGGCGCGGGAGCGCGGTGTCCCGCCCGCGGTCCGTCCTGCGTGGCAGGCGCACCGGGCGGGGCCGCGTCAGAACGCTTCGGGTTTTGCCTCGCGGGCCATGTGGTCAAGCACGGCGTTCACGAACTTCGGCTCGCGACCCTCGGGGAAGAAGGCGGCGGCGACCTCGACATATTCCACGATCACCACCTTCGGCGGCGTGTCGGTGGCCACCAGCTCTGCCCCCGCCGCACGGAACAGCGCCCGCAGGGTCGGGTCGATCCGGTCGATCTTCCACTTCGCCACGATGGCGCGGTCGGTCATCTGGTCGATCTTCGCCTGCCAGTTCACGACCTCGTTCAGGATCTTGGTGAACAGGGGAATATCGCCGTCCAGCATCTCGTCGCCCTCGGGCGTCACCGCGCCGAAGCGATGTTCGAGGAACTCGCCCCGCACCTTGTCGGCGGTCTGGCTGGAATGCTCCATCTGGAACAGCGCCTGCACGGCATAAAGCCGCGAGGCGGACTTCATCTTGCGCCTCTGGTTGCCCGAAATCTGGCTCATGCGGTGGCCGGCCCTTTCCCCTCGCCCGCGATCTGCACCTCGTCGGGTGTTGCGCGAAAACCGACACCCTTGCGGGCCGCGCCGAATTGCCGCGTGATCGCCAGCAGGTGCAGCGCAGCCGCAGCGGCCCCGCCACCCTTGTTCTGGCCCTGCGATTCGGCCCGGACCCGGGCCTGTTCGTAGGTCTCGACCGTGAGGATTCCGTTGCCGATGCACAGCCCCTGAAGCCCCAGCAGCGTGATCGCCCGCGAGGAATCGTTGCAGACCGTGTCGTAATGGGTCGTCTCGCCCCGGATCACGCAGCCCAAGGCCACATAGGCGTCGAAATTCGACAGCCGCTCGGCGATGCCGATGGCGCTGGGGATTTCCAGCGCGCCGGGCACCTCGATGGTCTCGTGCCAGCCGCCCGAAGCCTCGATTTCCGCCTGCGCGCCCTTCACCATCTCATCGGCGATGGCCTTGTAATAGGGCGCCACGACGATCAGCACCTTCACGGGCTTGTCGAATGCCGCGCGCGGCAGCGTGTAGTGCTCTTCGTTCGACGCCATCAGCCCAGCTCCGAGATCTTGCGGGTGCCGGTGATCTCCAGCCCGTAGGCCTCGAGCCCGACGATCTTGGGCGAGGGCGAGTTGGTCAGCAGCACCAGCTTCGACAGGCCCAGCGACGACAGGATCTGCGCGCCAAGCCCGTATTGCCGCAGTGTCTTGGGCGATACACCCTCGTTCGCGTCCAGCTTCATCGAGGTGTCGCGCAGCAGGACCACGACGCCACGGCCTTCGGCCGCCACGGCCTGCATCGCCGAGCCGAATTCGGCAGAGCGGCCCTTGGGCCCGGTGCCCACGACATCCAGCATCGGGTCCAGCGCGTGCATCCGCACCAGCACCGGCGCATCGCCCGAAAGGTCGCCCTTGATCAGGACGATATGCTCGTCGCCGTGGCTTTCGTCGGTGTAGATCTTCATCTGCCACTCGCCGCCGAACTCGGATTGAACCGTCTCTTCGCTGCGCACCCGCACGAGGTTGTCGTTGCGGCGGCGGTAGGCGATCAGGTCGCTGATCGTGCCGATCTTCAGCCCGTGCTTCTGCGAGAAGGCCACCAGTTCCGGCAGCCGCGCCATCGACCCGTCGTCGTTCATGATCTCGCAGATCACGCCCGCCGGGTTCAGACCGGCAAGGCGCGCGACGTCGACGGCGGCCTCTGTGTGACCGGCGCGGACCAGCACGCCGCCCTTACGGGCGCGCAGCGGAAAGACATGGCCCGGGGTCGCGATATCCTGCGCCCCCTTGCTGGCATCGATTGCGGTGGCGACGGTGCGCGCCCGGTCGGCGGCGGAAATGCCGGTCGAAATACCCTCGCGCGCCTCGATCGAGGTGGTGAAGGCGGTTTCATGCCGCGACGAGTTGTTCGTCGACATCAGTTGCAGGCCCAGTTCGCCGATGCGCTCTTCGGTCATCGACAGGCAGATCAGCCCGCGCCCGTAGAGCGCCATGAAGTTGATCGTGTCCGGCGTCGCCCATTGCGCGGGGATCACGAGGTCGCCCTCGTTCTCGCGGTCCTCGTGGTCGACAAGGATGAACATGCGCCCGTTGCGCGCGTCCTCGATGATCTCCTCCACCGAAGAGATCGCGTCGCTCCAGCTTTCTTCGACTTGGCCGGGGGTCTCGTACTCTGCCATGGGGCCTCCGCTAGGTTTGGCAGCGCAGATACGCCACCCGGCGCACGAAGGCCAGAGGCAACAGCGGTCAGCGACCGGCACAGACACTGTGCATCGGGCAAAAAAGCGGGGCGGTCCCGGTGTGGGGATCAGTCGAAGATATCCTCGATCACGTCGAAGGCTTCATTGAAGAACCGCTGCGCCAGCCCCTTCTTCGATTTTTTCTTGCGGGATTTCTTCTTCCCCCGCCCCTCCAGCGCGCGCAGGATCTCGTCGGCGGGAGACTTCGGGCGTTTCGCGGCCTTTGCCAGGGGTGCCCTGCCCCGGCGCGTTTTGTCCGCGCCGGTCTTGAGGTTCTTCATCCGGCTCAGCGGTGCCCCGCAGGAGGCGCAGGCCAGTTCGTGCTGCACCGCGCCTTCCAGCACCAGCGCGGCGCGGGTGCCGCAGTAACAGCAGGTTGCAATCCGGGTCTGCATCACCCCGATCTAGGCGCGCGCGGCGTAGAGCGCAACGGCAGCGGCATTCGAGACATTCAGCGAGCCGAAGCCACCGGCGAAATCGATGCGCACAAGGCGATCCACGGTTTCCCTGGTCTTCGGACGCAGGCCCGGCCCCTCGGCCCCCAGCACCAGCGCGACCGGATCGGCGCGGCGGCCTTCCAGCGCCTCTTCGATGGTCACCTCGGCCTCGCCGTCGAGACCCAGCACCAGATAGCCCATGCCCTGCAGGGCCACGATGGTATCGGCAAGGTTGCGTTCGCGCAGGTAGGGCTGACGCTCCAGCGCGCCGCTTGCGGTCTTGGCCAGCGCGCCGGTTTCCGGCGCGGCGTGGTGGCGCGTGCCGATCACCGCCTGCGCGCCGAAGACCTCGGCCGAGCGCAGGATGGCGCCGACGTTATGCGGGTCGGTGACGCGGTCCAGAAGCACCAGCCGCAGGGCACCCTCGCTGGCGATGGCCACATCCTCCAGCCGCCCCCAGTCGAGCGGCCTGACCTCCAGCGCGGCGCCTTGATGGACCGAGTTCGGGTCCAGCGGCGCCTTGAAGCGGCGCGGGTCCTGTATCTCGGGCTCGATGCCAGCGGCGGTGACGGCCTCGGCCAGCTTGTCGGCGGCATTCGGGGTCAGAATCAGGTGCAGCTTCTCACGCCGGGGGTTCATCAGCGCATCGCGCACCGCATGCAGGCCGAACAGCCAGACGGTCTCTGCCGCCGAGGCCTTTTTCGCCTGTTCCTTCTCGACCACCCATTTCGGTTTCTTCGCCATGATCAGACCCTTTCCGCCGGACCCATGCCTTCGCACCGAAAGAGGCGCTTTGCCAAGAGAATTTCCGGTTGACGGGGATTTTGGCCCCCTGTAATGACCCCCCACGCCGGACAATTCCCGGCGCCCGGTGGGCGACAGGCCGCAAGGTGTGGCAGGGGACTGTAACTCCCTCGAGGCGACTCACGCCTGGTTCGATTCCAGGGTCGCCCACCATTCTTACAGATATAGCATTGAAATCGTGATGAAACCGCGCCGGGTAGACCGCGCGCGTGTCATCCTTGCCTCCTGCCCATGGGAGCCGTGCTCCCCTTTTCAGAGGCAGACTGCAAGCCGGTCAGTCGGACAATGCCGGGGTCGGGCGGTCTCAATCCCGGATCACGAGAGGGCCACTGCCAACCCCGACAGGTGCAACTGGGTGAAGGCCCCGGTTCCGGGACGCGCGCAGGCTGGCCGCGCAGCGCCCCGGGCAGACGCGGCGGGATACGCGGTCAGGCGGCGGCTTCGCGGCAGGCGCGGCAAAGGCCCAGAGCCTCGACCGCCACCCGCTCGACCGCGAAACCGACCTCTGCCCCGGCCTCGCGCACCGCCGCCGTGGCGGCGCGGCCCGGCGCCTCGACCACCGTGTCGCAGGCGGTGCAGATCAGGAAACAGGGGGCGTGGCGCTCTCCGGGGCGACCGCAGGCGATGAAGGCATTCAGCCGTTCGACCCGATGCGCCAGCCCGTTCGCCACGAGGAAATCCAGCGCCCGGTAGGCCACCGGCGGCTGCGAGCCAAAACCGCCCTCGCGCAGCCGGTCCAGCACCTCGTAGGCCCCCAGCGCGCGGTGCTCTTCCAGCAGCACCTCGAGCGCACGGCGCCGCACGGGGGTGAATTGCAGGCCCTTTTCGGAGCAGGTGTCCTCGGCGGCACGCATCGCGTCGGCGATGCAGGTCCCGTGATCGTGCTGCTCGAATCCCTGAAGCATGGCGACCCCTTCCCTTGCGATACAGTATAACACCATAACCGCTTTACAGGGGCGCCGACAAGGCCGGGCCCGATCCCGCGGTGCGCCTGCGGCGCGCATCCCCTCTTGGGGGCGAGGCCCCCAAACCCCCGTTGCCGCCCCGCGCCGCGGGCGGGGCTTGCGTCACACGATGCCCCCGTTGCGACGGCGTCCAGAGGTATTTGCGGGACCAGAGAAGCCCCGGGGCGGGGCGGGCCTCAGGCGAAGCGCCCCCGGCGACCACAGAAGGCGGCAAGCGTGATGCCCTCTGCTTCGAGCCGCGCCCGGACCGCGCGGGCCATGGCCAGCGCCGTGGCGCCGTCGCCGTGCAGGCAGACGGTGTCCACCGGGGCGGGGATCGGCGCGCCCTCGTCTGGCAGGATCGCGCCCGCGCGGACCATGCGGGCGACCCGGTCCGCCGCCTCTTCAGGGTCGTGGATCACCGCGCCCGGGCGGCTGCGGTCTACCAGCGTGGCGTCAGCGTTGTAGGCCCGGTCGGCAAAGATCTCGCCCGCCCAGGGGCAGCCCAAAGCCTCGGCCGCGCGCTGTTGCGCCGTCGCCGCCAGAACCATGACAATGACCTCCGGCGCGACCTCCTGGGCGGCACCGTAGCAGGCGCGCGCCAGCCCCTCGTCCTCGGAGGCCATGTTGGACAGCGCGCCGTGCAGTTTCAGGTGGCGCACCCTGCCGCCCGAGGCCCGCGCCATGGCCTGCGCGGCGCCCAACTGGTACTGCACGAGATGGCGCAGCGTGGCCTCTGGCAGGTGCATGCGGCGGCGGCCAAAGCCCTGCAGGTCGGCAAAGCCGGGGTGCGCGCCGATGCCCACGCCCCGGGCCACGGCCCCGGACATGGTCGCGGCCATGACGTCCGGATCGCCCGCGTGCAGCCCGCAGGCGACATTGGCGGAGGTCACAACCTCCAGCAGGGCCGCGTCCTGCCCCATCACCCAGGGACCAAAGCTTTCGCCCATGTCGGCGTTCAGGTCGACGGTCTTCATGACAGCTCCTCTCCGGCGGTGACGCCGCTGATCAGGGTATGGGTCAGGAGGTCCGGCACATCGCGCGGATGGCGGACCAGCGGCGTTGCCAGCCCCGGCAGCGCGGCCAGATGGCGGCGCAGGCGCGCCTCGGCCTCCAGTGCCTCGGGGCGACTGACGAAGCGGAAGCGCAGCCGGGCGCCGGGCCCGGCCTGCGCCGCGCGCGGCAGGTCGGCGGGGATCACCGTGCCGATGCGCGGGTAGCCCCCGGTGGTCTGGCATTCCGCCAGCAAGAGGTAGGGCGCGCCGTCGCCGGGGATCTGGAGGTCGCCTGGGGTGATGGCCTCGGAGAGGATGCTTTGACCCGAGGACAGGCCAAAGCCGCCGCCCCCCGGTGTCAGGCGCACCCCCATGCGGTTGCCGCGAGCGTCGCGGGTGAAGGTTTCGGCCTCGAAGCGGGCGCGCTCGGCTTCGGGAAAGAGTTCGGTCTGCAGGCCGGGCAGGACGCGCAGCGTGCCACCGCCGAAGCGGTCGTCGGGCGGCAGGCACAGCCCCGTCGGCCCGCCCCGGTCGGGGGCGAGCGGCAGGCGGTCTCCGGCCTCGAGCGCCCGCCCCAGCCCCGCCGCCAGATGGGCCGAGACCGCCCCCAGCATCGGGGGCAGGTCGAAGCCGCCGCCGAGGGTCAGCATGCCGCAGGTGCCCGTGCTGCCGCCGTCGATGCGCAGCACCGCCCCGGCGGGCAGCGCATGCGAGGCGTTCCACGCGAGCGGCGCGCCATCCACCGAGGCCCGCATCGGCGCGCCGGTCAGGGCGATGCGCAGCGGCACCCCGGCCCGAAAGCGCCCGCCCATGCCGATCATCTCCAGCGCCGCGCCCGGCGGCTGGCGCAGCAGCGCCGCGCCCTCGGCAAGCGCCAGACGGTCCAGCGCGCCACCGCGCGACAGGCCCTGCGCAAGGTAGCCCGGGCGGCCCGCATCCTGCAGGGTGACGCCCGGCCCGGCCGAAAGGATCTCCAGCACGCTCATGCCCCACCCTTCCGGTGGCGTGGCGGGGCTGTGCCCGGCGCGGTCATGTCAGCGGCTCGGCTGTGATGCCGTCCTCTTTGGCCGCCCCCATGGCCTCGAAGGCGGCGCGGTCGATGGCCGGAAAACGCACCGCGTCGCCGGGGCGCAGCAGGAAGGGCTCTGCCGTCCCGGGCCGGAAGAGGCGCGCATGGGTCTGCCCGACATGGCGCCAGCCGGTGGGGGTGGAGACCGAGAACAGCACCATCTGCCGGATCGCCACCACCAGCGCGCCCACCGGCACCTGCGGGGTCAGGCCGGTCTGGCGCGGGATGTCCCAGGCCTCGGGCAATGTGCCGAGATAGGGCTGGCCCGGCGCGAAGCCGATGGTCGTCACCCGCAGCGGCGCCTGCGACAACTGGTCGATGGCCTCGGCCTGTGACAGGCCCGCAAGCGCGGCGGCCTCGGCCAGTTGCGGGGCGCGGTCGGTGCCGTAGAGCGTGGGGATGTGCAGGAGCCGCCGCCCCTCTGGCAGCGGCGCGGCGTACCAGTCCTGCGCGGCGAGCCGCTGGCGCAGCTCTGCCGTCAGCCGCTCCAGCGGCAGGTGCAGCGGATCGAAGCGCAACTGGGTGGAGACCAGCGCGGTCGAGACCTCTTCGACGGCCTCCGGCGGATCGCTTTCCAGCGCCGCGCGGAAGGCCAGCGCTGCGCGGTTGGCCGGCTCGGTCAGGGTATCGGCAAACCGCACGAGCACCCCGTCGAGGCCGAGGGGATCGATGCGCGGGAATGTGTCGGCGGCAGTCATACGGTCATGGGGATCACAGCGCGGCGGGGCTGTCCAGAGGGCGGGTCCGGGTCGGGAGTTCAGGAACGGCAGGGCAAGGGGCCGGGTTGGGGCGGCAGGGCCTGTGGGTTGGAGCGGCGCATCGGGACACTGGTCGGGGTGTTGATTTCGGGGTTGCCCGCACGGGCTCGGCAGCCTGTCGAGAGATCGGCCCAAGTGTGACGGCTGGCAGTGCAGGCCGCAGAGTTGAGGGGCCCCTGCCCCCGGCCTGCGACCCCCCGAGGTATTTTCAAAGCCCAAGAAGACGGGAATGGCGCCTTGCCGGGGTGCGGCGCACCGGATGTCCTCGCGGAGGGGTTCGTGGCGTGTTTTGCCTCTGGCCGCGCGAGTCGCGGGCCGGGCGCGGGAGCAGGCGGTGAAGCCTGGCCCCGCCCGGGCTCCGCCTGTTGCGCGGCGCGCCCGGGCCCGTGATCAGGCGGCGATCTGCTGCATCGCCGTCAGGAAGGCGCGGACCTCGTCGGCGCTGTTGTAATGCGCCATCGAGACGCGGATGCAATCGGCCTGCCCCAGCGGTTCCAGCACGTTGCCCGAATAGTGGTCGGCCTTGCGGGTATGGGTGCGGATGCCCGCCTCGTTCAGGGCGGTAACGATCTGCGGCGAGGGCACGCCCTCTTTCCAGAAGCTCACGAGGCCTTCGCGCGCCGCATTGTCGGCGCCGCCGACGATCTGGACGCCGGGCAGACTGGCGAGACCGGCGAGGTTGTCCACCCCATGCACCATCATCTGCGCCAGCGCCGCCTCGTGGTCGTGGATCGCGCGACCCGCCGCCTCGATCCGGGCGCGGCGGTCGGTCTCGTCCGAGACCTCTCCGCCCAGCCAGTCGAAGTAGGAAACCACCTCGCGGAAGGTGGCATAGGCGCCGGTGTCGCGGGTGCCCAGTTCCCACTGGCCCTCGGGCGCGCCGATCAGCGCGTCATGGGCCAGCGCGGTCAGCCTATCCGAGGCCCATGCGATGCCGTAGCCGTGGCGCGAGAAGACCTTGTAGGGCGAGATCACGTAGCCGTCGACATCCGCCGCCTGAAGGTCGATGCCGCCGTGGCAGGCGTGCTGGATGCCGTCCACGATGATCAGCGCGTCCGGCGCCGTGGCGCGGATCGCCCCCGCGATGGCGGCCAGGTCCATGCCCATGCCGGTCACCGGCGAGGTATGCAGGATGGTCGCCACGGCGGTGTCCTTGGTGACCTTGGCCGCATAGGCCTCTGCCGAGACGGTGCCGGTGGCGTCGTCGTGCTTGATCAGCACGTGTTCGCGGCCCGCCTGCGCCGACCAGCGCGCGGCGGCGCTGCGCGAGGCGGGATGTTCCAGCGTCGAGCCCAGCACCGGGCCGGGGCGCGCGCCGAGGCAGGCGTCGCGGATCAGGCGGAACAGCAGTTCCGTGCCGCTCTCGCCAAACAGCACCTTGCCGCCCTCGGCGTTGAAGAACTCGGCCACATCGGCGCGGGCGCCGTCGATGACCTCTTGCAGGGCCTTGGCAGCGGGATTGTCACGGCCCTGGTTGTCGGGGATCGCGGCAAAAAGCGCCGAGGTCTCGACCACCGCGTTCAGCGTCAGCGCGCCGCCGGCGTTCTCGAAGAAGACGCGCGGGCCGGTGAAGGGGCATGTGCCGACGTGGGCAAAGCGTGAACGGATCTCGGACAGCAGCTCGGGGGAGAAGGTCAATGCGGTTTCCTTTGTTCTTCGCGAAGGACGGCCTCTGCCGCCTCTTCCATGTCTTCGGGATCGTCCGAGGGGATGGCATAGCTGCCCGTCATCCAGCGTGCGAGATCGACATCCGCGCAGCGTTTGGAGCAGAAGGGGCGGAATTCGGTCACGGCCTTGCGCTGGCAGATCGGGCAGCTCACAGCAGCCCCCTGACGGCGACACGGTCGCGCTTGCGTTGCAGTTCGACAAGGCCCAGCGTGGTCCAGCCCGCCACGATGGTTTCCACCGTGTCGCGTTTCAGCGCCGCCTTCAGCGCCTGTTCCAGCTGGCGCCGGTCCTTCTTGGGACAGGGCGCCGGGTCGATCAGCACCTGCCCGCCAAGACCGCGCAGCCGCAGCTGGCGCGGCAGGTCGCGGAAGGCGGCCATGTTGGCCTTGAGCCCCGCCGCCGGAGAGGTGTCACCACCGGTGTTCACATCCACCGCCACCAGCGCCGAGGTGGGTTCGACCATCATGTGGCCGCCGCCGGGCAGGTCGACGCGCGGGTCCTTCAGCGCCTCGACCCTCTCGGCGACGCCATGGCGGTCGAACGCGCCTGCGCCCTCGTCCACATCCGCCACCGGCCATTCACGCCATGCCAGCGCGTGCGGGCCGTCGCCCTCGACCAGAAGCTCTGCCGCGCCGCTGGCATCCGCCAGCACCTGCGCCGCCAGCGAGACCATGGCGAGGATGTCGTCCATGATCGCGTCTTCCTCGGCCTCGGCGCAGGAGGAGCGCAGGATTAACCCAGCCCCCTCGGGCAGCGGGCGTTCCTGAAGCGTGTCGTGCGCCACCTCTTGCAGCGCATCGCGGATGTCGTCGTCCTTGATCGCGCGCGAGATGTTGATGCCCGGGGCGCCCGGCGTGACGATGGCATAGCGCGACTTGAAGAGCAGGCGTTGCGTGACCGGGATCGCCTTGCCCGGCTCGGCGTAGCCGGTGACCATGACCAGCAACGGCTCACCGGGAGAGAGGCCCTTGACCTGCCGCAGGAAGGCGTTGCCGTCCGGGGTCTTCAGGAACATGCCGCCCTGCCCCTTCATCGGGCGTTCGGCCACGGCGCGGTAGATGGCGCCGGGGCGCGGCAGGTCCGCTTCGATCAGAAAATCCTGCAATTGCCCGTCGGTGATCAGCGCCGCGGCCTCGCGGCCCTGCCACTGATCCAGAGCGATGGTGCTGCCCTTCATGCCTGTTCTCCCATGGGATAGCCTGCGGCCCTCAGCAGGTTTGCGGTCTCTGCCAGCGGCAGACCCACGACGGCGGTGAAAGAGCCCGAAATCCACGGGATCAGCGCGCCCGCTGGCCCCTGAATGCCGTAGCCGCCCGCCTTGCCGCGCCAGTCTTCGGTGGCGATATAGCTCTCGCGCTCCGCTTCGGAGAGGCGCTTCATCCTGACCTGCGTGACCACGTCGCGTTCCCAGATCCGGTCGCCCCGGCGGACCGCGACGGCGGTGATCACGCGGTGACGACGCCCCGAGAGCATGTCGAGGAAGCGCCGCGCCTCGTCGGCGTCTTCGGGCTTGCCGAGGATGCGGCGCCCCAGAGCGACGGTGGTGTCGGCCGACAGCACGATCTCACCCGCGTCAGAGGGAATCGCCAGTGCCTTTTCACGTGCGAGGCGGACGCAATAGGGGCGCGGAAGCTCTGCCTTCGCGGGGTCCTCGTCGATGTCGGGCGGGCGGATGTCGTCGGCAGTTATGCCAAGCTGCGCGAGCAACTCGCGCCGCCGGGGGCTGCCGGAGCCAAGGATGAGTCGGGGGCGCTGTGTCATGGGGCTCGGGATAGCCTGTCGGCCGGGGCGGGGCAATGCGGGGCGCGATCCGGGGGCAGTGAGTGGATGAATGGGGCCTCGCCTTGCGCCCGGTCGTGCCGCCGCCCCAAAATCCCTGCACGCGAGGGCAGGATCGCGCCGCCGCCCGGGACCTGGCCCGGATGACGGATCGTGCGGGTATTCCGGAGCGCCCTGTGAACCGCCCGGAGACTACCCACGGCTTGGCCAGCGTCCACCGCCGGGAGAACACACAGCGCTTCGCGAAAATCCACGGCCCGACGACGCGCGGCGCGGCCTCCAGTCTCGGATAGCGGTCCCCTGCGGCCCGAAACGAAAAAGCGGCCCGGCCCGAAGGCCCGACCGCCGTCCGTCCTGCCTTGAAGGCAGCTTACTTGAACCGGTAGTTGATCCGGCCCTTGGTGAGGTCGTAGGGGGTCATCTCGACCTGAACCCGGTCGCCTGCAAGAACGCGGATGCGGTTCTTGCGCATCTTGCCTGCCGTGTGCGCGATGATCTCATGGCCGTTGTCAAGCTCGACCCGGAACGTCGCATTCGGCAGGAGTTCCTTGACGACACCGGGGAATTCGAGCGTGTCTTCCTTGGCCATGGTCTCTCCTGAATCTGCTCCCCACACTCTGTCGCGGGGCGCGGGCCTATATGCGCCCACAGAACCTTAAATTCAAGCCCCAACTCGCCCTATCTCAAAGCCGTGACGGCGGGGGGCGTATCCCGGCCCGTCTGGTCCTTCCAATGGGCACGGTTCAGTACCACGCCATCAGAGCGCACGCGGGCGATCAGCCCGGGGTCTGCCTCTGCGTAACACCATCCGGGACGATCCAGTTCCCCCTGCGCGAGAATGCCATCGGGGGGAAAGCCGGTATCGGGCGGACCGAAGACCGCGCCGCGCCCGACCGAGACGTCGATGACCTCGGACCAGTCGGCCTTGCCCACCACCGAGGACATGACCGCAAGGCACTGGTTTTCGAGCGCCCGGGCGCGGGCACCGACGCGCACCCGGGTATGGCCCGCCAACGCCTCGGTCACCGAGGGCACCAGCAGTATATCGGCCCCGGCCAGCGCGCGGCCCAGCAGGGGAAACTCGCTGTCGTAGCAGATCAGGATGCCGATCCGGCCCAGGGCCGTGTCGAAAAGGCGCAGCGGCCCGCCGGGATGGATGTCCCAGTCCTCGCGTTCGAAGCGGGTCATGATCTGCTTGTCCTGCACACCCACCGCGCCGCCGGGGGTAAAGAGACGCGCGCGGTTGACCGGGCGCGGCGCCACGCTTTCGTCGATGACCGGGGCCGAGGCGGCGAGGATGTGGACCCCGAAGCGGCTTGCGAGGTCGGCGTGCAGACCGTCCGCATCCGCGATCCGCTCGGCGGTGGCGTGGATGCAGGCCTCGAGATCCAGCGCCGCCTCGCGGCCCGAGAGCGTGGCCAGTTCCATCGCGCCGTATTCGGGAAAGACCAGCAGTTCCGCCCCCTGCCCCGCCGCCTCGGAGACCCAGTCGGTGATCTTGTCGGCATAGTCCTGCCACGAGGCGAGGTAGGAGGTCTGGTAGGCGGCGGTGGCGATCTTCATGCCGGGTCTCCCGTGGCGAGGGCGGAGGTGAGTATTTTTGCAGAGAAGAAGGACAGGGTTGTGCCTCTTCGGTAAGGCGGGACGCCCGGGTGAGCCTTTGCTGCCGGGGTGCATGAGGCGGGCGCTGCCAACGGTATTTGGGCCAAGAGGAAACGCAGGGCGCGCGGCCTTGGCGGGGTGGGACGCCGGGTTGCAACCGGGTTCGCGCGCGTCACAGGCGGCGGAGCCAGAATTGTAGCGGGTGGTCCGTCTCGGTGGTCTGGTCGATGTCCTTCCAGCGGAACTGTGCCACCGCGCCGGGCAACGGGGCATAGGCGCGCCTGCGCCAGAACGGGTCGAGCGGAGCGTAGGCCTCGGGGCGCTGCGGGTGGTCGGCGGGGCGCATGACGCTGCAGAAGGCGGCATGGGTCCGACCCAGCGCGCGGGCGTGTTCTTCGCGCAGGTCGAAGAAGCGGTGGCCAATGCCGTGGCCGCGATATTCGGGCAGCAAGACCGATTCGGCGCAGTAGAAGAGCGTCGTCAGGTCGAGGTCCTGACCGGCGAAGGCCCTGGCGAAATCCTCGGCGTGATCCTCCATCGGCGTGCCGGTGGAGGCACCCACCAGCCTTTCGCCGTCGAAAGCGCCGACCAGCACCGCGCCGGGGCTGCTGCGGTAGGTTTCCAGGTAGGTGCGTTCGTAGTCGAGCGAGCCATCGTAGAGATAGGGGAAGGCGCGGAACACCGCGATTCGCAGCCGCGCCACATCGTCGAGCGCGGCGTCGAGCGTCGCGCCGGTCAGGACCTCGACCCGCATCACGAAACCTGACGCACCCAGTCCGCGAGGTTGTAGTAGGTCACCACGCGAGAAATCTTTCCGTCCTTCAGCGAAAAGAAGGAGCCAGCGGGAAGGCGGTAGGTCTGACCCCTGGCCTCGGGCAGCCCGGCGTCGGTTTCAAGGTAGGTGCCGTTCACGATGAATTCGGCGGCGGCGCGGGTGCCGTCCCCGTTGGCGAAGATCACGATGTCGGTGAGGGTCTCGCGGTAGCAGCGGCTCATGTGGTCGCAGAATTCGGCGAATTTCCCGGTGCCCCTGCGGATCTGTCCTTCGTTGACGTGGTGCTCGATCTCCGGGTCGAGGCAGGCCAGCATCTCTGCGGTGTCGCCCGCGTTGAAGGCGTCGAAGTAGCGCCGGATGGTGTCTTTGGCGGTCATGGTCTCTCCTGTCTGCACGGGCGGCTGCCTGGCCAGCCGCGCGCGACCATGCCTTCGGCCCGGGGGCGGCGCAAGGCAGCCGAAAGGGGCAATTGCCGATTTTGCCGGGTACGGCTGCGACGGGCGCCAAAGCCGCTTGCAAGCGGCTTCCACCCGGCCTGCGAAGGGGGTGGCGGGCGGCTCAGGCGGACCAGCTGCCCTTCATCCGCTGCAACAACTGGTCGCGGGTCTGTCGGTAGGCGTTCAGCTTCTGCTCGCGCGTCTCGCCGATGCCGGTCGGGTCCATGACCGGCCAGTATTGCACCGACAGGTGGTAGTAGCGCGTCAGTTCCAGCGCGCGGCGCTGCGCCGCCGGGGACAGGGTCACGATCACGTCGAAGCCCGACAGCGCCTCGCCCATCTCCTCCATCTCTTCGAAGGATCGCGACCGGTGGCGGGCAAGCTGCACGCCGATCTCCTCGCAGGCGGCAATGGCGAAACCGTCGATCTCGAGATCGTTCAGCACCCCCACCGACTGCACGTAGGCCTCTGTCCCGAACAGCTTCTTCATGATGCCCTCGGCCATGGGCGACCGCACGGCGTTGTGGTCGCAGGCGAAGAGCACGGATTGCGGCAGTCCGCCCAACTCAGCCCCCGAAGTGCAGCACGCAGACCAGCGTGAACAGCCGCCGCGCGGTGGCGTCGTCCACCTCGGCCTTGCCGTCGAGCCGCTCTTGCAGGATGCGCGCGCCTTCGTTGTGGATGCCTCGGCGGGCCATGTCGATGGTCTCTATCTGGCTGGGCGCGGCGGTCTTGACCGCGTCGAAGTAGCTTTTGCAGATCTGGAAGTAATCCTTCACGACCTGCCGGAACGGCGACAGCGAAAGGTGGAACTCCGCCGCCTTCTCACCCTGCCCGGTCATGACGTCGAAGACCAGCCGCTTGTCGCGGATCGACAGGCCGAGGTTGTACGGGCCGGGCGGCACAAGGCGGTCGTCACGTGCCGGAAGCGCGAAACGGTTTTCCTCCATCAGGTCGAACATGGCGACCCGGCGCTCCTGCTCGATCTCCGGTGTCGGAGGCGGCAGATTCGCGTCGTCCAGCTGAATATGGGCGATATGTGACATGGGCGAGCCTTTCGCAGGTGCAGCAATCGTACAGTGCCACGGAAGGCGATGACAATATGATGACTGCGTTATGCAGTTTTTTCCGCCCTGTCACGTCATACGAAGGTCGATTTCGGGGTCTCGTCCGGGACCTGCCCCGGCATTCAGGACAGCAGGGAAGCTGCGGGCCGGTGGTGGTCCGGCGGCCTTCAGCCCTTGGTCCCGCGGTTCAGCCTTTGCAGTCGTGCCGTGACGCTCAGCCCGTGCGCCTCGAGGCTTTCGGACCGCGCCAGCACCTCCGCCGCCGGGCCGATGGCGCCCAGGGCTTCGGGTGACATCCGGGCCAGGGTCGTGCGCTTGAGGAAATCCAGAACCGACAGGCCGGAAGAGAACCGGGCAGAGCGCGCCGTGGGCAGCACGTGATTCGGCCCGCCGACGTAGTCGCCGATGGCCTCGGGCGTCCAGGCGCCCAGGAAGATCGCCCCGGCGTGAACGCATTGCGCGGCCAGCGCCTCCGGCTCGGCCACGCAGAGCTCCAGGTGCTCCGGCGCGATCCGGTTCGACAGCGCCGCGGCCTCCTCCAGGTCGCGCACCACGATCACCGCGCCGAAGTCGCGCCACGAGGCCCCCGCGATGGCGCGCCGCTCCAGCGTCTCCAGCCGCGCCTCGACAGCTTCGACCACCCGCCGCCCGAACTCCGCGTCGTCGCAGATCAGGATTGACTGGGCGCTCTCGTCATGCTCGGCTTGGCTCAGCAGGTCCAGCGCCAGCCAGTCCGGGTCGTTGTCGCTGTCGGCGATCACCAGGATCTCCGACGGCCCGGCAATCATGTCGATCCCCACCTTGCCGAAGACCCGGCGCTTGGCCGCCGCCACGAAGGCATTGCCCGGCCCGGTGATCTTGTCGACCGGCGCGATGCTTTCCGTGCCATAAGCCAGCGCCGCGATGGCCTGCGCGCCGCCGACCCGGTAGACCTCGTCCACCCCGGCGATCTGTGCCGCCAGCATGACGGCGGAGTTCACCACCCCGTCCGGGGTCGGCACGCAGATCGCCAGCCGCTCCACCCCGGCGACCTTTGCCGGCACCGCGTTCATCAGCACCGACGAGGGGTAAGAGGCCAGGCCCCCGGGCACGTAAAGCCCGGCGGCGGACACCGGCGTCCAGCGCCAGCCCAGACCGGCGCCCTCGGGATCGGTCCACCAGGCATCCTCGGGCATCTGGCGCACGTGATAGGCCCGGATGCGCTGCGCCGCCTGTTCCAGCGCCACACGCTCCGCCTCCGGCACCCGCGCCGCATGCGCGGCAATCTCTTCCGGCGAAAACCGCAGCTCCGAAGGCGTCAGAGACAGCCGGTCGAAGCGCCCGGTCAGGTCGCAGACGGCTGCATCCCCGCGCGCGCGCACCTCCGCGATGATCCCGGCCACCACGTCGTCCACATCGGGGCTGTCCTCGCGCTTGGCCGACAGAAGCGTGGCGAAGCCATGCTCGAAACCGGCATCGGTCGTATCGAGGAAAACGGGCATGACGGGCCTCCTTCGCGGCAAGATCCGGGGCGATGTACCGCGCAGGCCGCAAACCCTCAAGCGCCCCGGGCTTCTTCTTGGCCCAAATACCTGACTGCACGGCCGCCCCAAACACCCTCGTCCCCGATGGACTCCCGGGCGTGGCTGGAGGGTGGGCCGCTGCGGGGCCGCAGGGCCGCGCGGTCGGGGCGCGCCCGGAGGACCGCCCCCTCCCTGGCCCGAACCGCGGACCGAACCGGCGATAGCGGCTCAGGCGCCGTGGTCGGGCAGCTTGCCGGAGGGCGCCACATAGGGCCGGGTGACATCCTTCAGGGTCACTTCCAACGCCTCGACCTCGGCGCGCAGGGCGCCGTCGCCCGCCAGCGTCAGGACAACCGCACCCGCCGGGGCCTCGCCCGGCTCGAAGCTCACGGAAAGCACCGACAGCACCAGGTCGCGGTCTTCCCGGTCGATGCCCTGGCTCGAGACGCCCAGCACGTTGTCGATCACCAGCAGCGCCTGCACCCGCTCGACCGCGCCGCGCGGCGTATCCTCGCGCCGCAGCCGGTTCACCAGCAGGCCCAGCCGCCTTGCCCGCTTCTGCCAGCGGATTTCGGTCACCGGCAGAACCGCGTCCTGCGCCAGCGCCGAGATCACGTCCAGATCATCGACATCCAGCGCCCCAAGGTTCAGCGCCCGCCCGCCGGCATCCTCGAACCGTGCATCCTCTGTCATGCCTCTTTCACCCGTTCGATCCGCGCCCCCAGCGCCGACAGCTTCTGTTCCACGTTCTCATAGCCCCGGTCGAGGTGGTAAACCCGGCTCACCAGTGTCTCGCCCTCTGCCGCGAGCCCGGCAAGGATCAGCGACACGCTGGCCCGCAGGTCGGTCGCCATGACCGGCGCGCCGCGCAGCCGCTCGACCCCGGTCACCGTGGCATGGCCGCCCTGCACCTCGATCCGGGCGCCCATGCGCATCAGTTCCGGCGCATGCATGAAGCGATTCTCGAAGATCTTCTCTTCCAGCACCGATGTCCCTTCGGCGGTGCACATCAGCGCCATCATCTGCGCCTGAAGGTCGGTCGGGAAGCCGGGGAAAGGCTCGGTCACCACGTCCACCGCCTTCACGCGCCCGTTCTTGCGCGCCACCGTCAGCCCGCGCGGCCCCTCGGTGACGGAAATCCCCGCCGCGTCCAGCTTTTCGCAGAAGGCCGAGAGCAGCTCGATCCGCCCGCCAAGGCAGGTCACCTCGCCGCCGCAGATCGCCGGCGCCAGCATGTAGGTGCCCAGTTCGATCCGGTCGGTGACAACGCCATGCGTGGCGCCGTGCAGCCGGTCGACGCCCTGAATGGTGATCTCAGAAGAACCCTCGCCCTCGATCTGCGCGCCCATCTTGCGCAGGCACTGCACCAGATCGACGATCTCGGGCTCGCGCGCGGCGTTCTTAAGAACCGTCGTGCCCTTGGCCAGCACCGCCGCCAGCAGGGCGTTTTCTGTCGCGCCCACCGAGACCAGCGGGAAATCGACGATGCCGCCCTTCAGCCCGCCCGCCGGTGCCTTGGCATAGACATAGCCGTCGCGCAGGTCCATTTCGGCGCCAAGCGCCTCCATTGCCTTCAGGTGCAGGTCCACGGGCCGCGCGCCGATGGAACAGCCGCCGGGCAGCGAGACCTCGGCATGGCCGAAACGCGCCAGCAGCGGCCCCAGCACGAGGATCGAGGCCCGCATCTTGCGCACGATGTCGTAATCGGCCCGGGTCGAGATCGCGCCATGCGAGGACATCGCCAGCACGCGGCCCTCGTTCAGCGCCGTCACCTCGGCGCCCAGCGACTCGAGCAGCCGGGTCATGGTGCGGATGTCCGATAGCCGCGGCGCATTGGTCAGCGTCAGCGGCTCTTCGCTCAGCAGCGTCGCCGGCATCAGCGTCAGGCAGGCGTTTTTCGCGCCCGCGATGGGAATCTCGCCGTTCAGCGGGCCATTGCCCGTCACCAGAATGGAATCCATGCCTGCCTCTCAGTTCTCGTTGTCGTCTTTGCTCTGGTCTGCCGCGTCGGAGGCCTGCCGCGCACGGCTCTGCGCCTTGCGGCGGGCCAGGTTCGCCTTCAGCGCCGCCTTCAGCCGCTCATCCCGCGACGTCGGCGCTTTCCGCCCGCTCTTGCCCTGCTTGCCGTTGCCCTGCTTGCCGTCCATACCTTTCCCTGTATCGCAGGGCCGAAACCGGGTCCAGCCTGCGCCCCGCCATTCCCCGGCAAAGCCATTCAGATTTTTTGCTCCGCCCTCTTGCGCGGTCCGTAAATTGGGTCTATCAGCCCCGCCACGGCGCTGCTGTAGCTCAGAGGTAGAGCACTCCCTTGGTAAGGGAGAGGTCGAGAGTTCAATTCTCTCCAGCAGCACCACTTACCCTACAAAAAACAATCACTCACAGGACCGGCCGCGGGACAACCCAGCGTTACCCGGATGTTACCCCGGCGCGCGTGGATCATCGACGACATGTTGTGGAAGTGGCCCAATGCACCGCAAGGCGCGGAGGCAACCCATTGGCAGAAGAGCTGTTTGACATTGCGGAGTGGTATGGACACCCATTCAAGGACCTGGGCGACTGGGACGCCTTGCCGACAGCGGTTTCGCCAAGCTCAACGCGGGCAGCGTGTCCAACCTTTCCGACAAGTTGCACAGAAAGGACGAAAAGCCCCATGACTAACAATGTTTTAGAAAAGGAAGTGGCAGCCCGTAGGGGAATCGAACCCCTCTTTCCAGGTTGAAAACCTGGCGTCCTAACCGATAGACGAACGGGCCACTCTTGTGCGCCGCGTGTCTGCCTGACTGGCCAACCCTGCGGCGTGAGGCGGGTTCTATGGAAACCCCGCGCCGCTTGCAAGCACAAATTTTCAGGTCAGAGACTTTTTCAAAAACGGCGCCCGAGAACTTCGGAAACAGCCCGCGCCTTAAGATTTTCCCCATCCCCAGCAACAGCTTACCGGAAAGATCACGCGGGGCTGGCATCCTCCAGCCGCAGTTGCGCGGTCCGTCTCCCGTTCCACTCGTTGATTTCCAGCCGCCCCGCCAGATGGAATCGCCGGCCCCCGTGCTCGGTCAGGGCCGCCCCCAACGGACCGTCGAAGGCCCCGAAACAGATGCCGTCCAGTCGCGCGCCAAGCCCGTCGGTGCAGCTCAGTTTCAGATGGCCCGACCCGACCTGCTTCGCGAAAGAGATCCCCACGTCCGGCACCACGAAACGCGGCCCCGGGGCGCCCTGTCCGAAGGGTCCCGCCCGTTCCAGATCCTCGATCAGCGCCACCGTCGCCGCGCCGGGCATCAGCAGCCCGTCAATCCGCAGGTCGGCGGCGCCGCCCTGCCCCGCGCCCTGCCGCTCCAGCAGCGCAGAGAGGCGCGCCATGGCCTCGTCCAGCCGGTCGCGGGCCACCGTCAGCCCCGCGGCCATCCGGTGCCCGCCGCCCTTGATCAAAAGCCCCTCTGCAGCCAGTCTCTGGACCGAGGCGCCAAGGTCCACCCCCGCCACGGAACGGCCAGAGCCCTTGCCCTCTTCGCCCTCCAGCCCGATCACGACCGCAGGCCGCCCGGTCAGTTCCTTAAGGCGCGAGGCGACGATCCCCACGACGCCGGGGTGCCAGCCTTCGCCGGCAGCCCAGACCAGCGGCGCGTCCAGCCCGCGCTCCTCGGCCTGCGCAAGGGCGGCGGCGCGCACTGCCGCCTCGACCTCGCGGCGCTCGGCGTTCAGCGCCTCCAGCCGCTCGGCCAGCGCCTGCGCCTCGTGCTCGGATTCGCAGGACAAGAGCCGCGCACCCAGATCCGCCTGCCCGATCCGACCGCCCGCGTTCACCCGCGGCCCCAGCACGAAACCCAGGTGGTAGGAGGACGGCGCCTGTTCCAGCCGGGCAACATCCGACAGCGCCACAAGGCCCGGGCGGTCGCGCCGGGCCATGACCTTCAGCCCCTGCTGCACCAGCGCCCGGTTGACCCCCTTCAGCGGCGCCACATCCGCAACCGTCGCAAGGGCGACGAGGTCGAGCATGCCCATCAGGTCCGGCCCGGAAGCCCCCGCCACACGCAGCTGCCGCCCGGCCTCCACCAGCATCAGGAAGACCACGGCCGCCGCGCAGAGATGCGCCAGCGACCCGTCCTCGTCCTGCCGGTTGGGGTTCACCACCGCCACGCAATCGGGCAGCACCTCGCCGCCAAGGTGGTGATCCAGAACCACCACATCCGCGCCCCTGGCCGCCGCGATCGGCTCCAGCGAGAGGGTCCCGCAATCGACGCAGACAATCAGGTCGTGGTCGCGCGCCAGCGCCGCCATGGCCGGGGCGTTCGGGCCATAGCCCTCGTCGATGCGATCCGGCACATACAGCGTCGCCGGGCGCCCCATCTGCCGCAGCCAGTCGATCAGCAGCGCCGCAGAGGTGCCGCCGTCCACGTCGTAATCCGCAAAGACCGCGATCCGCTCGCGCCGCCGGACGGCGGTCAGAAAGCGCTCTGCCGCCACCTCCATGTCCTTCAGTGAGCGCGGGTCCGGCAACAGCTCGCGCAGGGTCGGCGCAAGATAGGCGGTGACCTCCGCCACCGGCACCCCCAGCCGTGCCAGCACCGCACAAAGCGGCGCCGCGAGGCCGGTCGCCTGCTGCATGGCCTCGGCCTGCCGTTCCGCCTCGACGCCGGGACCGACCCAGCGCCGCCCCGTCAGACTGCCTTCGACACCCAAGTAAGCCACGCTTGCCCCTTCCGCCTGAACCCGCGGTCTCATAGCGCGCCACCCGCCCGGTGTCGAATGACGAAGGGCGACCCACGCCGCCGATACAGAACCGCCCCCGGTGCTTCTTCTTGGCCCAAATACCTCAAAGCGACAGCGCCGCCGGACCCGGTGCCGCAATTGAAGCGCCCCTCGTCCCGGGGCGCAGAGGAACGCCCCCCATCGGCCACAGCGCCCGGACAGGATCACCGCCCTGCCCTTCTTCTCTGTCCAAATACTCAGCTGCCCCGGCCAGCCCGGGGCGGCAGACCTCAGACCGTGTGCCGGAACGGGTTGCGGTAGTGCATACGCCGCACCGAGCCGGTCTTGGAGCGCATCAGCAGGGTCTCGGTCTCGATCCAGCCCGGCTCGCGCCGGATGCCCTGCACCAGCGAGCCCTGCGTCACGCCCGTCGCGGCAAAGATCACGTGATCGGTCACCAGGTCGTCGCGCGCGTAGATGCGGTCGAGCTCGGCGATGCCGGCCTTCGCCGCGCGGCCCTTCTCGTCGTCGTTGCGGAACATCAGGCGGCCCCACATCTGCCCGCCCATGCACTTCAGAGCCGCCGCGGCCAGCACCCCCTCGGGCGCGCCGCCGGAGCCCATGTACATGTCGATGCCGGTCTTGACGGTCTCGGCGCAATGCATGACGCCCGCCACGTCGCCGTCGGTGATCAGCCGGATGCCCGCACCGGTTTCACGCACCTCGGCCAGCATGTCCTCGTGACGCGGGCGCTCCAGCATGCAGACGGTGATGTCGCGCGGCTGGCAGCCCTTGGCCTTCGCCAGCGCCGAAACCCGTTCCGACGGCGACATGTCCAGAGAGACGACGTCGGCGTCATAGCCCGGCCCGATGGCCAGCTTGTCCATGTAGACGTCCGGCGCATGCAGCATCGAGCCGCGCGGCCCCATGGCGATCACCGTCAGCGCGTTGGGCATGTCCTTGGCGGTCAGGGTCGTGCCTTCCAGCGGGTCCAGCGCGATATCCACGCCCGGGCCACCGCTGCCGACCTCTTCGCCGATGTAAAGCATCGGCGCCTCGTCGCGCTCCCCCTCGCCGATGACCACGACACCCGAGATTTCCAGCTTGTTGAGCTGCTCGCGCATGGCGTTGACAGCGGCCTGATCGGCGGCCTTCTCGTCGCCCCGGCCGATCCAGTCGGCACTGGCAATGGCGGCCTGTTCGGCCACCCGTGCGAGGCCGAGAGACAGCATCCGGTCACTGAAATCCTGCGGGCTGGGCATGGGGTCGTCCTCTTTGCGAAATCCTTTGCCTCCGCTCTAGCCCATGCCCCGGCCAAGAGAAAGCCCGCTGACGCTAACGGCGTGACCGGGACAGGCTCTGCCCCGACGCGTTGTCCATGGGAGACCCGGGCGTTTCAGGGGGCGCTGCCCCCGGCCTGCGGCCTCCCCCCGAGGGTATTTGGACCAAGAAGAAGGGGCTTGGGACGCCCCCCGGCGGCGCGGGCCGCGCGGGTTCAGACCTCTTCGATGCGCAGGGCCACCGGCTCGTGCGTGACGACGCCCGTGGCCATCATCGCGGCGAGCGCCCGATCAAGAGAGGGGCGCGTCGTCTTGTGGGTGACGATCAGCACCGGAGCGGCGTCGTCGACGTGATCGTACTGGCGCATGCGGTGGATGGAGACCCCCGCCTCGCCCAGTGCCTGCGCCGCCTTGGCCAGCGCACCGGGGCGGTCGACCAGCGCCATGCGCAGGTAGTAGGGCGCCGCCGCCGTCGCCTTTGCCGGGGTCGCCCTGGCCAGCGTGCCGGCGGGCCGCCCGAAGGTCGAGACGCGCAGGCCGCGCGCGATATCCATGACGTCGCCCATAACGGCGCTGGCGGTCGGGCCCTCGCCCGCACCGGCGCCGCGCATGACGATCTGGCCGACCTGATCGCCTTCGATCACCACCATATTGGTGCCGCCCGCCAGTTGCCCCAGCGGCGAGGCCGCGGGCACGAGGCAGGGCGCCATGGACTGTTCCAGCCCGCGCCCGGTCATGCGGCTGACCCCCAGAAGCTTGATGCGGAAGCCCATGTCGGCGGCCTGCCGGATATCGTCGATGGTGACCTTGCCGATGCCTTCCAGTTCCACCGCGTCGAAATCGACCTGCGTGCCGAAGGCGATAGCGGCCAGCAGCGACAGCTTGTGGCCCGCGTCGATGCCGCCGACGTCGAGGGTCGGATCGGCTTCGAGGTAGCCCAGGGCGTCGGCCTCGGCGAAGGCCGCCTCGTAGGTCAGCCCGCCGTCTTCCATCCGGGTCAGGATATAGTTGCAGGTGCCGTTCATCACGCCGACCACGCGCTGGATATCGTTGCCGGCAAGGCTTTCGGTCAGCGCCTTGATGACCGGGATGCCCCCCGCCACCGCAGCCTCGAAGCGCAGCACCGCGCCATTGGTCTCGGCCAGCTCGGCCAGCGCCTGTCCGTGGTGGGCCAGCATCGCCTTGTTCGCCGTCACCACGTCCTTGCCCGCCGCCAGCGCCGCCTCGACAGCGGCCTTGGCCGGGCCGTCGCTGCCGCCCATGAGTTCGACGAAGACATCGACATCGTCGCGCGTCGCCAGCGCCACCGGGTCGTCCTCCCAGGCGTAGGCGGACAGCGGCACGCCACGGTCCTTGTCCCGCGTGCGCGCGGAGACCGCAGAGACCACCACCGGACGCCCGGCGCGTTCGGCCAGAAGCGTCGCTTTCTGGCGGACGATCTTGACCACGCCCGCGCCAACGGTTCCGAGGCCGGCGATACCAAGACGCAGGGGGTCGGACATAGAGGGCTCCTTCAGGGACAGTGTTGCGGGCCTCCGGTTAGCGCCAAGTCGGCCCGGGTGCAATGGGATGCGGGGCCTGCCCCACTGGCTGCGCCGCGATCGATACACCGGGCGGACACGCAAGAGGCAGGACCAGCCTGACGCGGGCGCAGGCCGGGCACCCGCCGTGGCCCCCCAGGATCGATCCATCGGAACGGCAGGGGCCGGTCTGCGCCGCCCTCCCAAAATCCGGACTGCGCGGATGTACCTGTGCGAAGCGGGGCTGCCGTGGCCCCGGGATCGAGCCCTGCCTTCAGGGAGGATACGGCGCCCGGACCCTGCGGGCGCGGCAGAGGATCAGAGCTCGGCCTCGCGCAGGGTCTCGGCTTTCCGGCGCAGCCGGGCCAGCCGGTCCTGCACACCCGCGCCCTGCCCGACCGGGGCCGCCTGCACGGTGCCCGCACGCCCGCGCAGCGCATCGGCACGGCCCAGCACCCCGTCGATCATCCCGGGCGTTGCCGTGGGTTGCCGCCCGTCCAGCAGCTCCTCGATCGGCAGGAGCCGCGGATAGGGCGCCGTGGCCACCCCCGGGGTCTGCGTCTGATCCAGTTCGGGGAACTGCGCGCAGCCCGCCAGCAGCGCCGAAAACGCCACCGCAGACCCATATCCGAAACTCTTTTTCATGCGGTCAGTCTTGCCCCATCCCCCGGCCCCCGGCAAGCCTTCCGGCTTGATCTGAACATGCGTTCATATAAAGCTGCCCGCCATGGCACGCACACAGGGCTCTCACGCCGGCATAACCGGCCCCAGGATCCGCGCCGAGGCGCTGCGGCTTTTCGCGGAAAGCGGCTATGCGGCCGTGTCCATGCGCGAGATCGCCCGCGCGGTCGGCGTGCAGGCCGGGGCGCTTTACAACTACACGCCGGACAAGCAGGCGCTGCTGTTCTCGCTGCTCAAGGGGCATATGGACGATCTCGCCGAGGCGCTTTCGGCCCTGCCCCGCGCCGCCGACCCGATGGAGCGGCTGCGGACCTTCGTCCATTTCCACATCGCCTTTCACCTGGAACGCCCGCAGGCGGTCTTCATCGCCTACATGGAACTGCGCAACCTGACGCCCGGGAATTTCGCGGTGATCGAGGCGCAGCGCCGCGACTACGAGACCGGGTTGGAAGAGATCCTGCGGGCGGGCATGGCGACGGGCGCCTTCTCGGTGCCCGACAGCAAGCTGGCCACCCTTGCCATCATCGCCATGTTGACCGGCGTGACGACCTGGTACCGGCCCGGCGGTCGCCTGCCGCTGGAGGCGGTCCAGGACCGCTACTGGGAACTGACCCGGCAGATGGTCACCGCCTGAAGCCCCGGGCGCGGATCACGGCTACACTTCCGGCGAAGGGCGCCCTTGGTCCCGTTCGCGCGCCGCATCGGCCCGCTGCACAGTCGTCTCGGACCAGCGATGAAGCGGACGCGGCTGGAACCCGGAGGGGCCTGCCCTGTATCCGGCCCCAGCCCCGGCGAGACATACCGCCGGGGTGCCACGCGACCGGTCGGGGCGATGCCCTACCGGCTGGTCTGGATCGATTCGAGGTATTCCACCAGCGCCACCAGCTTTCGCGGTGTCGGCGTCTGGATGCCATCACCGCTGTCGAAGGGAATCAGATCGCCTTTCAGCAGCTCGCCGAACTCGGGCATGCCCGGGCCAGACAGGTCGGACCGCGCGTAGCCGTCGACGGTGGACATCACCTTGGCACGCGGAAAGCTGTCGCCGTGGCGCACGGAAATCAGCGTCAGGTCCTTCGGAGCCTTCGTCATGGCGCGCGCCATCGCGCCGTTGCCGCGCCCGTCCGCGCCATGGCACACCGCGCAATTCTCCATGAACAGCGCCTTGCCGTCCTGCGCCACCGGCATCTCTGCCTCGACACATCCCCACAGGGCCGCCAGTGCGGCCAAACCCAGAGCGATCCGTTTCATTGTTGCCCTCGCTATTGCTCCCCTCCGACTTGCCGACTTTGCCCCAGGCCTGCAAGGGGGCTGTTGCAGCGGAAGCCTGCCGACACAGGCGGCGCGGGCGATCCGCCCCTTCGGCGCAAGGATCCGGTTGCCGTCGGGCGCGGCGCCCGGAACAGGCGGCACGGCCAGAGCCTTGCGCTCCCCCTTCACCACGCGCGCCCCGGGGCCACCTTCGGCCGGATTGCGCTGTTGCACCCGAACCGACCCTGCGTCATCAAAGCGCCGACCCGAACACCACCCCCTTGCAGCCCCGGAAGAGACCCCGCCATGACGCAATACGCCCTCATCATGCTTCTGGCCGGGATCGGCATTCCGCTTCTTGCCGCGCTGAATGCCGCGCTGGGACAGGCGCTGGGGTCGCCGGTGGCGGCGGCCATGGTTCTGTTCTGGGTCGCGGTCCTGACGACCACGGCAATCTGGGCCCTGCGCGGCGCTCCTGCGCTGGCGATCCTGTCAGAGCCGCCCAGGCACCTGTTCCTCGGCGGGCTGCTGGTCGCCTTCTATGTCCTGTCGGTGACGATCATCGCGCCGCGCTTCGGCGTCGGGAATGCCATCTTCTTCGTCCTCGTGGGACAATTGCTGAGCGCCGCGGCCATCGACCATTTCGGCCTGTTCGGAGCACGCCTCTCGCCCCTGACAGTGACTCGGGCGACCGGCATCGCGGTGATGATGCTGGGCGTCTGGATCACGCAGAAGGCATGATCCACGGGCCTTGTTGCGGCGCCCGGAGACAACATGCCGGTGGCTCTGCCCCCGGACCCGCTGGGTATTGTCCAGACTAAAGAAGGGGGCCGCGGCGCCTGACCCGCGATGGTGCACGGGCGGCGCAGAGCTGCTTGGCCTGCGATTCTGGCGATCTTCGCCCGGGCGCGGAGTTTCGGGGCGGCAAAAGCAAAGGGGCGGACCAAGCGGCCCGCCCCCTGCAATTCCATATCCGCTTCGGCTTAGTTGCCGGTGGCGTTCGACACGTCGACGGTCACGCCCGGGCCCATCGTCGAGGACAGCGCGATCTTCTTCATGTAGGTGCCCTTGGCGCCGGTCGGCTTGGCCGCCGAAACCGCGTTCACGAAGGCGCGGATGTTCTCGGCCAGCTTGGCCTCGTCGAAGGAGGCCTTGCCGACGCCGGCGTGCACCACTCCACCCTTCTCGGCCTTGAACTGGACCTGTCCGCCCTTGGCGGCCTCGACGGCCTCCTTGACGTCCATGGTCACGGTTCCGACCTTGGGGTTCGGCATCAGGTTGCGCGGGCCGAGGATCTTGCCCAGACGGCCGACGATCGGCATCATGTCCGGGGTCGCGATGCAGCGGTCGAAGTTGATGTTGCCGGCCTGAACCTGCTCCATCAGATCTTCTGCGCCGACCACGTCAGCGCCGGCAGCCGTCGCTTCGTCGGCCTTGGGGCCACGGGCGAAGACGGCGACGCGGGTGGTCTTGCCGGTGCCATTGGGCAGCGAGACGACACCACGGACCATCTGGTCGGCGTGGCGCGGATCGACGCCGAGATTCATCGCGATCTCGACGGTCTCGTCGAACTTCGTCTTGGCGTTCGACTTGATCAGCGTGACGGCCTCTTCGACAGAGATCTCGTCCTTGCCTGCAAAGGCTTCGCGGGCGGCGCGGGTGCGTTTTCCGAGTTTTGCCATCGTGATTACCCCTTCACCTCGATACCCATCGAATTGGCGGAGCCGACGATGATCTTCATGGCCTGCTCGACGTCATTGGCCGAGAGGTCCTTCATCTTGGCTTCGGCAATCTCGCGGACCTGCTTGATCGTCACGGTGGCGACGGTCTCGCGGCCCGGAGTGACGGCACCCTTGGGACGGTTGCGCTTGCCAACGGGCTTCAGACCGGCAGCCTTCTTCAGATAGTAAGACGCGGGCGGCGTCTTGATGTCCATGGTGAAGGACTTGTCCTGATAGTAGGTGATCACGGTCGGGCACGGCGCGCCGGGCTCCATCTCCTGCGTCTTGGCGTTGAACGCCTTGCAGAATTCCATGATGTTGATGCCGCGCTGACCCAGCGCCGGACCGACCGGCGGGGAGGGGTTGGCTTTGCCTGCAGGGATCTGCAGCTTCATCTTGCCGGCGAGCTTCTTGGCCATCGGCTGTCTCCTTTTCCATCGCCCCCGCGACGCGTCGGGGGGCATCTTGTGGCGTGGTCGTGGTCCGGGCTTCGCGAAGCCCTCGCCTCCCACGGTGATGCCGCACGGATGCGACAGGGGCGCGCGATACACCGGATGCGGTGAAAAGGCAAGCGCCGTTGCGCCGAAGGTCCGCGTCCCCGGGCCCCCGGCCATGGAAAAGGGGCCCGAAGGCCCCCTGTCAGGTTCGGCGGGTCACCCCCCGGCTCAGACCTGCTTGCTGACCTGCGTGAATTCCAGCTCCACCGGGGTCTCGCGGCCGAAGATCGACACCGCGACGCGCAGGCGGGCGTTGTCCTCGTCGACACCCTCGACCATGCCGTCGAAGCCTTCGAAGGGGCCGTCGTTGACCTTGACCTTCTCGCCGATCTCGAAGTGGATGAGGATCTTCGGCGTCTCTTCGTTTTCCTGCACGCGGCCGAGGATCGCCTCGACCTCGGCGTCGCGCATCGGCATCGGGCGCCCCTGCGGACCAAGGAAACCGGTCACGCGGTTGATCGAGTTCACGAGGTGATAGCCCTGATCGGACATTTCCATGTGCACCAGCACGTAACCGGGCATGAAGCGCCGCTCGGTCGTGACCTTCTTGCCGCGCCGGACCTCGATCACCTCTTCGGTGGGCACCAGAACCTCGTCGATCTGATCGTGAAGGTTCTGCTCTTCCACCGCTGTCCGGATCTGTTCTGCGATCTTCTTCTCGAAGTTCGAGAGGACGCTGACCGAGTACCACCGCTTTGCCATGTGTTGATGCCTTCGCTTCCAGATGCCCACTGCGGGGCCCGCCAAAAAGAAAATCGGCGCGCAACTCTCGTGCGCGCCTGACGTTTGAGGCTGCATAAAGGCTGTGCCGAGCCATTGCAAGACCGTCTCGTATGCACAGGTGCCTCGGGTCCGGTCCGAAGCGCCCTGCGTGGCGCCAGCGCGATGTGCCTGGCGCGGGTGATACCCTGCCCGCGAATAGCGCCGGGCCGGTCCTGATCGAGGACCCAGGGGCGATTCGCCGCGACAAGGGGGGCGCCACGGGCAGCGCTTCAGATGTTCGCGACGGCAACCGTCAGGCCGTCGCGGCGGACCATGGACAGCCGTCCCGCACCCGAAAGCCCCCGCCCTGCCTTTTCACACGGCAAGTCTGAAGGGGGCCAACCCCGGCCCGCTCCAAGGTAGATCAAGCTCCAAGGTAGATCAAGAAGGGCCGTAAGCCCCCAAAAGCCCGAGCCGGAGCCCCGAGCTCAGCCGAGAAGATCGAAGAGGCCCTGAAGGCCGGTGCGGATCAGGATGTCGACCACGGCAAAGAAAATCGCCGTCAGGGTCGCCATGATGAACACCATGATGGTGGTCAGGATCACTTCGCGCCGCGTCGGCCATACGATCTTGGCCACCTCGGCGCGGGTCTGCTGGATGAACTGGACCGGATTGGTGGCCATTGCTCTGTTGTCCTCGTTTCGGGATCGCGGTTCGGGCTTACCTACGCCCGCGGGCGCCGTTTGACAAGGTTTGACGCCCGGCCCCGCGCCCTTTCCCTGACCGCATCCCGGCGCCGCGCGATCACGCCGCCGTGAGAGCCTTTCCGCAGAACGCTCGGAACGCTTTAGCCACGGGAGGTGTTTGTGCACCAGACAGGCGGGCAGCTTGCCCCGCCAAGAGACAGGAACAGGAGAGTAACAATGAAACGCTTGTTTGCCGGTACCGCCCTCGCAGCCGTCCTTGCAACCGGGGCCTTCGCCGCCACCGAAGAAGAGATGACGGCAATCCAGGAATATGCACCCAATGTCGATGTATCGACGATGTCCGAACAGCAGATCGACGCCGTCATGAATGTCATCCACGGCAGCGACAGCGAAGGTGAGAAGAGCGCCAAGATCTTGGCCCTCGTGGGCGAAGCCGGTGACAACACCGTGGTCTCCGAAGTGTCCTCGGGCCAGCTGGCGCGCCTGCAACAGTATGCGCCAGAGCTGGATTTCACCGGGATCACCGCCTCCGAGCTCGAGCAGGCGCTGAACCTGATCGACAGCGCCGACAGCAAGGGCGAAGCGCTCGCCCAGTTGCGCAACTACTCGACCAACTCGGTCAGCGAGGCCCCCTCGGCCGCGCCTTTCACCGAAGCCGAGCTGAGCCAGATCGCGGCTGCGGCGCCGGATCTCGACCCGATGACGCTGAGCGTCGAGCAGCGCGCCGAACTGCAGGCCGCTCTGGCCACCGGCGACAGCGAGGAAATCATGCGCGTCACCGACAGCTTCTGATCGGCTGCGCGCGACGAACGACGGAAAGGGCTGCCTTCGGGCGGCCCTTTTCACGTGCGGACACAGGCGGAACTGCGGGGCGCGCGCCGGGTCTGAATTTTGGGAAGTGGCAGGGGCAGCAGGGTTCGAACCCGCGACCTACGGTTTTGGAGACCGTCGCTCTACCAGCTGAGCTATACCCCTAAGGCCGGTGCCCCGTTTACGAAAGCGCCCGGCGCTTTGCAAGCGGGAAAACGCGCCTCAGATCCAGCGCATCTTTCGCAGCAGCCATAGCTGCGCCAGCCCGATCGCCAGCAGCGCCGCGCAGAACCCCCAGAAGGCCCATGACGTGTGTGCGCCCGGCATGCCGCCGGTGTTGATGCCGAAAAGCCCGGTCAGGAAGCCCAGCGGCAGGAAGATCGCGGACAGGATCGACAGGAGGTACATATTGCGGTTCAGGCGCTCGTCCCGGACGCCCTGCAATTCGTCCCGCACAAGCGCCATGCGGTCGCGCATCGCGTCGGCGTCTTCGACCATCCGCTCCAGCGCGTCCTGCTCTTCGGCCAGCTCGCGCCGCGCTTCCTGTTGCAGCCATGGCACCGGCCCGCCCTGCAACACCCGCAAGACATCGCGCTGCGGCGCGAGGTGGCGGCGCAGGATGACAGAGCGGCGGCGCAGTTCGACAAGCCGCGTCCGCAGGTCGTCGGGAATGCTGTCGAAGAGGATCTCTTCCTCGATGCGGTCGGCCGCTTCTTCCAGCTGGCGCCAGAAGCCTTCGATCCGAAGGTTGAGCAGCTCGGCAAGGCGCACGAGGAAAGCAGCCGGATCGCGCGGCCCCCGGCCCTGCGTCAGTTCCTCCGAGATCTCCTCGATGGCGCGCACCCGGCGCATCGACAGGCTGACGATCCGGTGCGGATCGATCCAGAGCCGAACCGAGACCATGTCCTCGGGGTCCTCCCCTTCGATCGTGTTCAGCCCCCGCAGGATCAGCACCAGCCCCTCGCCGAAGCGGGTGGCGCGCGGGCGTGTCTCTTCCGCCAGCAGCCCCTCGACGGCGTTCGGGTCGAGATAGGATAACGTCTGCACGATCCACGACGCGGCGTCGGGATGCTGGGCGCGCAGATGCACCCAGCCCAGCGTGTCGGATTGCAGCACGGCCGGCGCCTCGGCGGGCGGCAGCGCGGCCCCGGCGGTTGGACCGTCGAGGATATGGGCACAGGCAAGCAGGCCCTCGGGGTGGGGAACAAGCGTGGTCATGCGGCAGAATTAGTACAGCGATCCTGACGGGAAAGCTGAATTGTCGCCTGTGCATTTTCGCACAATCAGGGCCACAAAGACGTGACCGGACCACCGCCAACAACCCGCCTCACGCAAGATCACGGCGGCGTGACCGCCCGGATTTGATCTCAGATCACAGCCGGGTTGACGCGCACTTTTTCTGCGCGAAATCGCACAGACAGCGTTAGAGAAATTCGGCATTCAAGCCCACATTCGCGTGACCAATCCGAGATTACCTCGTGATTTCAAATCCCTGAAGCGCATCCCTAAATCTTCTTCACCGCCGCACAGAGCGGCTCCGGAAAGACCCGAGGCAGACATGCAGCGGGACCGCTCATAAAGGAAAAGACACATGAAAACGCTCATCGCTTCCACCGCCCTCGCCCTCGCAGCCCTGACCGGCGCAGCCCATGCGGCAGGCACCGTCTCGGCGGTGGAACGGGCCGAGATCGAACGCGCCGCGCCCTTCGTCGACGCAGACACGTTGTCCTTCGCACAGGCCCAGACCGCGCTGAACATCATCCACTCCAGCGACAACCTGGGCGAAGTCCAGACCAAGCTGCGCAGCATCCTGCGCTGACCCCAATGGCGGCGCGGACCGTTTCGCGCCGCTCCGCACCGCCGCCTCGCGCGGCCTCCCTGTCACCGGATGCCACCGGCACCGGACCATTCGAAAAGGAAACCGACATGAAAACGCTGATCGCAACCACCGCCCTCGCCCTTGCAACCCTGACCGGCGCCGCACAGGCTCAGGGCTCGGTCTCGACCGCCGAAATGCAGCAGATCGAGAACTTCATGCCCGGCGTCGACGCCTCCTCGCTGACCTATGCCGAGGCCCAGACCGCGCTGAACATCATCGCATCGAGCGACTCCAAGGGTGAAGCCCAGAGCAAGCTGCGCGCCATCCTGCGCTAAGCCGAGGGCGGTGCAGGCCCTCGCGGCCCGCGCCGGATAAACGCCATGACGTTCGGGGCCTGCGGATCATCCGCGGGCCCCGTTTCATGCCGGACAGAGGGGATGTGCGGCCCCCCCCGGCTGGATCGGGATAGCCGGCCAGGTACAGACATCGCCTGCCGTAGTCGTCACACCGCGCACCGCCCGTCACAGACCCGACGGGCACAGGTCCCTGCGGCCTGCACGTCAAAGCGCTTGATTGCAGCCCCGCGAGCCAGCAATCAGACTGGGGTCAGGTGCCCCGCATCCAGCTTCAGCGTCCGGTCCATCTGCGCCGCAAGCTCAAGGTTGTGGGTCGCGATCACGGCGGACAGTCCGGTTTCGCGGACCAGCGTCATCAGCGCCCCGAAGACCCGGGCCGAGGTTTCGGGGTCGAGGTTCCCTGTCGGCTCGTCCGCCAGCAGAAGCCGAGGCTCGTTCGCCATGGCCCGACAGAAGGCGACACGCTGCTGTTCCCCGCCGGACAGGGCCGCGGGCCGGTGGTCTTCCCGGTGCGCAATGCCTACCGTGTCAAGCAGCGCCCGCGCCCGCTTCTCTGCCGCGCCCCGCGCCACGCCGTTGGCGAGCTGCGGCAGCACGATGTTTTCCAGCGCCGTGAACTCCGGCAGCAGGTGGTGGAACTGGTAGACAAAGCCCAGCTCGGCCCGGCGCACGGCGGTGCGCCTGCGGTCTGGCTTGCCCTGCATCTCTTCGCCGCCGATGGCCACCGTCCCGGCATCGGGCACATCCAGCAGCCCGGCGATGTGCAGCAGCGTCGACTTGCCCGCCCCAGAGGGCGCCACCAGCGCCACCACCTCGCCGCGCGAGACCTCCAGCGCGGCGCCCTTCAGGACATGGATTTCCCCGGGTGTGCCGCGTTTGTAGAATTTTTCGACGCCGGACAGGCGCAGGACGGGATCACTCATAGCGCAGCGCCTCTACCGGGTTCATCCGGGCCGCGCGGCGCGCCGGAAAGATCGTGACGATGAAGGACAGCCCCAACGACAGGCCCACGGCGGACAGCACATCGCCCAGTTGCAGCTTGGCGGGCAGCGCGTAGATGCCACGGATCGACGGATCCCAGACGCCGCCGCCCGACAGGTAGTTCACCGCCGCGAAGATCGGGTCGATGTAGATGGCGAAGAGGCATCCCAGGATCACCCCGAACAGCGTCCCGAACAGGCCCGTGAAAGAGCCGCAGATGAAGAAGACCCGCAGGACAGAACCTTCGGTCAGCCCCATGGTGCGCAGGATGCCGATATCGCGGCCCTTGTTCTTGACCAGCATGATCAGCCCCGAGACGATGTTCATCGTGGCGATCAGCACCAGCACCGAGAGGATCACGAACATCACGTTGTCCTCGATTTCCAGCGCCCTGAGGAAGCCGCCCGATGCGTCCTGCCATGTCCAGATGATCGCCCCCGGCCCCGCCGCCTGCCCCACGGCAGAGGCATAGCGCTCTGCCGCTTCCGGGTCGTCGACGATGACCTCCAACTCGTCGGCCACGTCCTCGCGGTTGAAATACAGCTGCGCCTCCTCGAAGGGCATGTAGACCCGCACCCGGTCGATGTCGTAGCGCCCGGCCGAGAAGATGTAGGTGACATCGTAGGATTTCACGCGGGGGCTGACCCCGAAGGCCGTCTTCACCCCGTTGGGCGAGATCACCTTGACGGTGTCGCCCAGTCCCACGCCAAGGATCTGCGCGACGCCAGAGCCGATGGCGATGCCCGCGCCGAAGTCGTCCAGCGATCCGACGCCGGTTGCGGGATCGGCGATGCGCGGGATCTGGCGCAAATCGTCCAGCGCGATGCCATGCACCTCGATGCCGGCATTGTTGCCATTGGCATTGGCCATGACCTGCCCCTTGACCAGCGGCGCCACGCGCACGACACCCTCGACCGCGCGCACCCGCTCGGCCATGGTGTGATAGTCCGGCAGGGTCCGCACCATCTGCCCAGTCTCGTTCTGGTGCTGGACATGGTAGACCGTCAGATGCGCGTTCGAGCCAAGGATCGTGTCCACGAATTCCGCGCGAAACCCGGACCTGACGGCCAGGGTGGCGATCAGGGCAAAAACCGCCAGCGTGATGCCGATCAGGCTGATCCAGGTCATCACCGACACGCCCCCTTCGGCGCGCTTGGCGCGCAGGTAGCGCCAGGCGATCATCCATTCGAAGGTCGCGAAGGGCGGGGGCGTGCGCGTCATGGGGGGCTTTCGGATCAAGGGTCTGCTCGCGGCGGAAACTGGCCTTTTGCCGCGACCGGGTCAAGTTGTGCCGGGACGGAATGGCGACAACCAGCGGAGATCCCATGAACATCCTCGTGATCGGCGCGACCCGCGGCATCGGCCGCGCGGTCATGACAACGGCTCTGGCGCAGGGCCACCGCGTCCGGGCCTTCGCCCGCAGCGCCGCCGACCTGCCCCCCGCCGAGGGACTGGAGCCATGGCCCGGCGACGCCACCGACACCGCCGATCTCGGGCGCGCGCTCGCGGATCAGGACGCGGTGGTCATGGCGCTCGGCATCAAGGAAAGCCTCGCCATGCTCTGGCGCCCGGTAACGTTGTTTTCCGAGGCCACGCAGGCACTTGTACCCCTGATGGAGGCGCAGGGCCCGCGCCGCCTGATCGCCGTCACCGGCATCGGCGCGGGCGACAGCGCCGCCGCGCTCTCCGGCCCCGAACGGCTCGGCCACCGGGTGATCTTCTCGCAGCCCTACCGCGACAAGACCCGGCAGGAAGAGATCATCCGCGCCTCGACGCTCGACTGGACTCTGATCCGCCCGACGATCCTGACGCACAACCGCGCCTCGCACCGCTACCGGGTGTTGACCGACCCCGGGGATTGGCGCATGGGCGTGATCAGCCGCGCCGATGTGGCCGATTACATCCTGCGCGCGCTCGGGGACGACACGACCATCGGCACAGCCCCCGTCCTTGCCCGCTGAGCCCCGCGCAGACGACCGGCCGCCGCGCCAAGGCTCCGCCCCTCTCCGCCTCCTCCCTTCTTTGGTTTCGAAAAGACTTCGGCGGGAGGCTACGGGCCGGGGCAGAGCCCCTTCCCCGCCAGCCTCCCGCGCTGAGGTTTCCGGGCGCCCCCCTCCCCCTTCACCGCGCCCCCGGCTCACGCCCCCTTGCGCAAACCGTCAGCCTTGCCATAGTCCGCGCCCATGACCGGACCCCGTTACCCTGATCTCATCGAATCCCTTCCCGCCACCGTGCCCTTCGTCGGCCCCGAGGTGCAGGAGCGGCAGCGCGGCGCGCCCTTCCGCGCGCGGCTGGGTGCCAACGAAAGCTGTTTCGGCCCCTCGCCCTTTGCCGTCGCGGCGATGCAGGACGAGGCGGCGGAGATCTGGAAATACGCCGATCCCACCTTCTTCGACCTGCGGGCCGCGCTGGCCGCCCATCTGGACTGCACCCCTGCCAATATCGTGCTGGGCGAAGGCATCGACGGGCTCTTGGGCTATATCGTCCGCCTGCTGGTCGCGCCAGGGGATGCGGTCGTCACATCGGACGGCGCCTACCCGACCTTCAACTACCATGTCTCGGGCTTCGGCGGCACCTTGCACAAGGTGCCCTATCGCGACGACCACGAGGATCTGCCCGCCCTGCTGGACAAGGCGCGGGAAACCGGGGCGAAGCTGGTCTACCTGTCGAACCCCGACAACCCCATGGGCACCTGGCTGACCGGTGCCCGGATCGAGGCGGCGCTGGACTCCATCCCCGAGGGCACGGTGCTGGCGCTGGACGAGGCCTATGCCGAGTTCGCCCCCGCCGAGGCCATCCCCCGGATCGCCATCGATGACCCGCGCGTGATCCGTTTCCGCACCTTTTCCAAGGGCTACGGCATGGCGGGCGCGCGCATCGGCTATGCCTACGGGGCCGAAGAGACGATCCGCGCCTTCGACAAGATCCGCAATCACTTCGGCATGAACCGCTTCGCGGTGGCCGGAGCCCTTGCGGCGCTGCACGACCAGACCTGGCTTGCCGAGGTCATCGCGCAGGTCAATGACGCCAAGGCCCGTCTCGCGGCCATCGCCGCGGACAACGGTTTGAAAGCGCTGCCCTCCGCCACCAATTTCGTGACCGTGGATTGCGGGCGGGACGGCGATTTTGCCCGAAAGGTTCTGACAGGTCTTATCGAACGGGGCGTTTTCGTGCGCATGCCCTTCGTTGCCCCGCAGGATCGTTGCATCCGCATCAGCACGGGCTTTCCGGCGGATCTGGACGTGCTGGCCGAATGTCTGCCAGAGGCCCTGCGCGCCGCCGCCTCCTGACCGGGAGATCGCGGCGTCCCGGGGCCTGTCCTCGCGGGTGTTCACCGAAAATTCAGCTTTCCACGACAGTGTGACCTGACAAGGCGCGCGGCCGCGCTACCCTTTGCAGTAGCGAGATTGCTGCTGGCTGGGCTCTGACACATGGAAAAACGTACCCCGCAACCGGTCGAGGATTACATGACTGCCAACATGATCCTGATCTTCGTCAACCTGCTGTGGATCTTCATCGCCTTGTGGTCCTTTTGGGGGCTTGGGCCGGTGCTGATCCTTGCCGCGGTGCTCAATCACCTGATCACCCGGGTCGCGGTGGCGCGCCGCAACCGCAGCATCGACTGGACCGCCCCGAAGCCCGATCCCTGACCCGGTGCCCCGTCCCATGGCGGCCCCTCTCCATGGCTACAGGGGCCGCCAGGGTCGACATCGTCCAAGGCCCCTTCGACAAAGACCCGGCCCCGGCAAGCCCCGCAATTGTGCGGCATCGCCTGCGCAGGCGCGCAGATGCCGACCCGCTTGCTGGACAGCCCCGGCTTTGCCGCGTACACCGCGCCCCTGAAGCACGGGAACGCAGGTTATGTTGTCACGCATCTGGAAGCGACTCGACAGCGCCGAACGGCGCGTGCGGCATTCCTTTGGCAAGGATATCTCGTCCCCGTCCGCCCGGCGCTGGTCGAAGCTGCACTACAACCTCTTCGACCATGCCTTCCTGCGCGGGTTCTGGACCAACTTCTGGCCCGTCGCGCCCGGGGTCTGGCGGTCCAACCAGCCGACCCACCGCCGCTTCGAGAAATACAAGGCCATGGGCATCAAGACCGTGATCAACCTGCGCGGCGAAGACAAATACGCCCATTACCTCTTTGAACGCGAAAGCTGCGAGGCGCTGGGGCTGACCCTTGTGGACACCAAGCTCTGGGCCCGCGAGGCCGCCCCGCGCCGCCGCATCGTCGCCGTGATCGACGCCCTGCGCAGCGCCGAGAAGCCGCTGGTGTTCCACTGCAAATCCGGCGCCGACCGGGCCGGCATGGTCTCTGCCATGTACCTGCTGATCTTCGAGAACGCCCCTCTGGCGGTCGCCAAGAAGCAGCTGGGCCTGAAATACGCGCATCTGACCTTCACCAAGACCGGCGTGCAGGGCTATGTGCTCGACACCTACGGCGCGCGCCTGACGCTGGGCGAGATCGGCTTCGAGGACTGGATTCGCACGGAATACGTCGCGCGGCCGATCCAGGAAGGCTTTGACGCCCGCCGCACGCCGCTGGACACCGCGCGCCTGCTGATGGAGCCGCAGGCTTGACCGCCGCCCCCGACCCCAGCGACCCCGGCCTGACCGAAGAGCCGCGCCCGCGCCGCCTGCTCTGGTGGATCTGGCGGACCTACCTGCATCGCTATAAGGGGCTGATGCTGCTGGCCATGGTCTTCATGGCCATCGAGGGGTCGATGTTCGGGCTGCTCAGCTACATGATGAAGCCGATGTTCGACGATGTCTTCGTCGGCGGCAACCAAAGCGCGCTGGCGACCGTCGGGCTGATCGTCATGGCGATCTTCATGACCCGCGCCGTGGCCAGCGTGGCGCAGAAGGTGCTGCTGGTGCGGGTCTCGCAGATGTCGGTGGCCGACATCCGGCAGGACCTGCTGGAACACGTGATGCGGCTGGACCCGGCGTTTCACCAGAAATACGGCCCCGGCTACCTGATCCAGCGGGTCGAAGGCGACGTCGGCGCGATTTCCAAGGTCTGGAGCACGCTGATCACCGGCGCCGGGCGCGACGTGATCGCGCTTTTCTCGTTGTTCGGCGTGGCGCTGGCGATCGACTGGCGCTGGACGCTGGTGGCGCTGGTCGGCGCGCCGCTGCTGATCGGGCCCTCGGTGCTGCTGCAACGCTACGTGCGCCGCAACGCGCGGCGGTCCCGCGACGTGGCCGCCGGGCTCTCGACCCGCATGAACGAGATCTTCCTCGGCATCCTGCCGGTGAAACTGAACCGCCTCGAACGCTGGCAGGCGAAGAAGTACCGCGCCCTCACCCGCGAACGCATCCGGGTCGAGACGCGCTCTGCCGCCGGGCAGGCCTCTCTGCCCGGGCTGATCGACGTGATGTCGGGCATCGGCTTTGTCGGCGTGCTCTATTACGGCGGCGGAGAGATTCTGTCCGGCGAGAAGTCCGTCGGCGATTTCATGGCCTTCTTCACCGCCATCGGCCTTGCCTTCGAACCGCTGCGCCGTCTGGGCGCCATCAGCGGCGTCTGGCAGGTGGCAGCCGCCAGCATCGAGCGCATCCAGCAACTGTTGCAAACGCGGCCCGCGCTGGCCAATCCGGCGCAGCCCGTCGCCGCGCCGAAAGGTGTGCCGGATATCAACCTGCGCGACGTTCACCTGTCCTACGGCGAAGCGGCGATCCTGAAGGGCCTGACCCTGACGGCGGAGGCGGGCAAGACCACGGCGCTGGTCGGCGCCTCGGGCGCGGGCAAGTCGACGGTCTTCAACATGCTGACCCGGCTGGTGGACCCCTCGTCCGGCGCGGTCGAGATCGGCGGCGTGCCGGTCGCGGCCATGAGGCTGAGCGACCTGCGCGCCATGATCTCCGTCGTCGCGCAAGAGGCGCTGCTGTTCGATGAAAGCCTGCGCGAGAACATCGTGCTGGACCGCGAGGTCTCTGACGGCGATCTGCACCGCGCGCTTGAGGCCGCCCATGTGGCGGATTTCCTGCCCCGGCTGGACCGAGGCCTCGACACGCCAGTGGGGCCGCGCGGCTCGGGCCTGTCGGGCGGCCAGCGGCAGCGGGTGGCGATTGCCCGGGCAATCCTGCGCGACGCCCCGATCCTGCTGCTGGACGAGGCCACAAGCGCGCTGGACGCCCAGTCGGAACAGGTGGTTCAGGCGGCGCTGGAGCGGCTGTCGAAGGGCCGCACCACGCTGGTGATCGCGCATCGCCTGTCGACCGTGCGCAACGCCGACAAGATCGTGGTGATGGACGCGGGGAAAGTGGTCGACGAGGGCACGCACGACAGCCTGATCGCCCGCCCCGGCCCCTATGCCGACCTCTACAGGCTACAGTTCGAGGGCGCCGAGAGCATGCGCTAGGCCGGGGCTCCCCCCGCCTCCGACCCCCGGTCTGACACAGCGGCCCGCCCCGCAGGGGCATGGCCCGGGCGCCTAGCGCCGGTAGCCCTGCGCCAGCCGCTCGGGGTCCACCCCCGCAAGGTAGCGTGCCAGCGTCAGCAGGTTGCGCGCCCCGCGCCGCAGCCAGCCCTGCCGCCGGTAGCGCGCTGCCGAGGTGACCGCGACCGCGGCCAGCACGCGCACCCGGCTTAGCGCGCGCACCAGCGCCACATCCTCCATCAGCGGAATGTCCGGGTAGCCCCCCGCCGCGGCGTAATCCGCCATGGGCAGCAGAAGCCCCTGATCGCCGTATGGCAGGCCGAAGGCCCTTGTGCGCAGGTTGGCCCAGCCCGCCACCAGCGTCGGCCAAGGGCCTTTGGCGTCGAACCGCAGGCGGAAGGCCCAGGCGCCACCCGTGTCGAGCGCCGCATGCACGGCCTGCGTCCAGCCCGGCGCCAGCACCGTGTCGGCGTGGATCACCAGCAGCCATTCGCCCCGCGCGGCCTCAACCCCGCGCCGCAGCTGCCCCCCGCGCGAGGGCGCGCCCGTCACGATCACCGCCCCGGCGGCCTCTGCCACCGTCCGCGTCGCATCCCCGGACCCGCCGTCGGTGACGATCAATTCGCGGATCAGGCCTTCGTGCAGGCCTTCGGTCAGCGCGGCAAGGCACTGCGGCAGGCCAGCCTGGGCGTTCAGCGTGGGGATGACGATAGAGATCGGAGCGCGCATGGGGCCTGTTCCCGCAAAGACGCTGGCGCTATAAGGCACATGCAGGAAAAAGGAAATCCAGATGTCCGACCATGAGCGCAGCGTCCTGAGGATCAGCGGCGCGGACACCCGGCCCTTTCTTCAGGGCCTTGTCACCAATGATGTCGAGAAATTGCAGGAGGGGATCATCTACGCCGCCCTGCTGACCGCGCAGGGCAAGTACCGCGCCGATTTCTTCCTTGTCCCCGACGGGCAGGACGTGCTGCTGGATGTCGCCACGGGTCTTGCGCCTGGCCTCGTGCAGGCGCTGTCGATGTACAAGCTGCGCTCTGACGTCACCATCGAGCAGACAGAGCTTTCCGTTGCCCGGGGGCGCGGCCCGGCGCCCGAAGGCGCCTTTGCCGACCCCCGCGATCCCGCCCTTGGCTGGCGCGCCTACGACGGGCGCCCCTCGGAACAGGCCGACTGGGACGCGCTGCGCGTCGCGGCGGGGGTGCCGGAAAGCGGCGTGGAGCTGACCCCCGATACCTTCATCCTGGAGGCCGGGTTCGACCGGCTGAACGGCGTCGACTTCAAGAAGGGCTGCTATGTCGGTCAGGAGGTCACCGCCCGGATGAAGCACAAGACCGAGCTGCGCAAGGGCCTTGCCCGGGTCCGCGTCGCGGGGGCCGCCCCTGTCGGCACCGAGATCACCGCAGGCGGCAAGAGCGTCGGCACGCTGTTTACGCAGGCCGGGGGTCAGGGCCTTGCCTACCTGCGCTTCGACCGCGCCGGGCCGGGCATGGAGGCCGGCGGCGCCACGGTCGACTGGGATCAGCGCAGCGGCACGACAGCGTGACCGCAGACCGGGACCGCACACAGGCCCCGGCCCCTGCCGCCGTCAGCGCTAAAGCGCCTTCTCGAAGACCTGCACGCCGACCTCGGCCCCGGTCTTGCGCATCAGTGCCCCCGACGCCCGGTTGAAGGCGTGTACCCGCGATATCCAGCCCGAGAAGCCCTCGGCCCCGATATCGCGTTCGAAGCGCGCCACCAGCCGCCCCGCCAGCCCGCGCCGCCGCCAGACCGGATCGACAAACAGCTGGTCCAGCACCGCGATCCGGCGGGACCGTTCCAGCGCGGCCAGACCTTCGGGCAAGGGGCGCCACAAGAGGTAGCCCCGCGCAAGGCCCTCGGTGCGGTAGACCAGCACCCGGTCGCCCTGCGCCAGCGCGCGGTCGAAGACACCGCGCAGGGCGGCATCCGCGCCGTCCTCGTGAAAGCGCGCGGGCACATGGGACGCATGCAGCCCGTTCAGCTGGCGCAGCATCTCCACCAGCGTGGGAATATCGCGGTCATCGCAGGGTTCTATCATGAAAAAGGCCTCCTGGCTGTGATGCCGGAGGCCTTGTCTGTCCTGTTTCGCCCCCGGCAGTTGCACGGGGAACGAAGTTGGCCGCACGCGTTATGCGCGTTCGGAATACTCCATGGTTTCGGTGTTCACGACGATCTTCTCGCCCTGCCCGACGAAGGGCGGGACAGAGACGCGCACGCCATTGTCCAGCAAGGCGGGCTTGAAGCTGTTGGCCGCGGTCTGGCCCTTCACCACCGGTTCCGTCTCGACGATCTCGCAGATGACTTTCTGGGGAACGGTCGCGTTCAGCGCCTCGGCCTCGTGGAATTCGACAACGATGGTCATGCCGTCCTGCAGGAAGGGGCGCCGGTCGCCGAGAAGCTCGGCTGGCAGTTCCACCTGATCGAAGGTTTCGGCGTCCATGAAGGTCAGCATGCCGTCGGTCTCGAAGAGGAACTGCATGTCCTTCTGTTCCAGCCGGACGCGTTCGACCTTGTCGGCGCTTCTGAAGCGTTCGTTAAGTTTCGACCCGTTACGGAGGTTGCGGAGCTCGACCTGCGCAAAAGCGCCGCCCTTGCCGGGTTTGACGTGATCGACTTTCACAGCGGCCCAGAGGCCGTCGTTGTGCTCCAGGACGTTACCGGGGCGGATCTCGTTACCGTTGATCTTGGGCATGTGGCGAAACCGTGGCAAAAGGTTGATGATACGTTGACCGCTCCTATATCTGGCGCATCCGCGCCTGACAAGGCAACGATATCTGGTTTTGCATGTGCAGCTAGATATGCACTTAGCGCAACGGTGCTATGCTAAAACGGGGTATCCGAATCGTGTCGAATAGGTCATACACCGCGATACGCCCGAAAACACAAGAGCAATAATCAAAGGTCGAACTATGAAGGATTTCGTTGACAGCACCGCATTCAACGCCGAGCAGGGTAACCGCGCCCGGAAGCTGTTTGCTGCCGTGGTGCTGGCCGCCCTCGATGATGCGATTGCCGATGACAAGAAGTACGGCAACGGCCCCGAGCAGATCGCCCGGTGGGCACGCTCGCGCGATGGGCGCGAGGTTCTGTCCTGCGCCGGGATCGACCCGAACGAGCGGGTTGTCTCTGGCCTGATGGAATTCGTGTCGAAAGGTGTGCGTACCTCTGTTGCGCTGTCGCGCGAAGAGAGCGAGCGCCGTCACGCCGCACAGCAGGCCGAGGCTGCCTGACCCTCTGAACCGGGTCGCCACGATCAGAAAAATCCCGCCCGAAAGGGCGGGTTTTTCTTTTTTACGACAGAGCTTTGGGGATCAAGGCCGGAGCGATGCCAATGCCCGCCCGGGGCCTCAGTCGAACTCCTGGCTCATCACGACGCGGTGGATCTCGCGCCGGACAAGCTTGCGGACGTTGCGGGTGATCCGCTCTCCCAGCACGCCCTGAAGCTCTTGCCGAACGATGTCCGAGACCATCTGGCGCAGCACCTCTTCGTCGATCACCGCGTGCTCGGCCACAGCACCACCGACCCCGTCATGGGCATCGATGCTCTCCGCCGTCGCAGCCGACAGTGCCCCGTCGCGCGGCGATGCCTCGTCGCCCTCCGCGTCGATGTCGCGGCGCGCCTGGACCGGATCGAAGCCCCCGGCGTCTTCCGCACCATCGTCCTCGGACCCGGCGAATGCGGGCGCCGGTACGGTGGGCACGGCTTCGGCTTCGGGGCTGTGGTCTTCCCACTCAAGCGTGGCCTCGGTGGAGCTTCGGACGAAGGTCGGACGCTCCTGCATGTCTTCCGCTGCCGCATCCTGTTCGGCGACAGGCTTGGCACGATCCAGCAGCTTTTGCAGCGCCGCGATCTTGCCGTCGAACGTGCTCAGGTTCTCGGCATGGGGGGCGGTCGCACCGCCCTCACCCTGCGACACGGTGGCAAGGTCTGCCCCGGTGGAGGCCGACAACGGTTCGGCAGGAGACCCGGCATCGCCCGCGTCAGGGGCCACCGCTCCGGTCCGGTCGGTCCCTGAGCCACTGCGATCGGACTCGACCTGCGCCGAGGTGTCGGACAGGGGCGCTTGCGCGCAGTCCCCGGCACAGCTGCGCGCAACCTCTTCGCCCACCATGCGGGCCAGCGTGCCGTTGCGGTCCCCGTCGTCCGGGCGGGCAGGAGCCTCCAGGGGCTCTGCCTCCGGCGCGTCGGACGCCAAGGCCGGGTCCGCTTCCCCCTGCCCCACCTCGTCCATCGCCTGTGCCTGCGACCCGAGACTGTCCACCTGCTCTTCCGTCACGGAAGCGTCGGCGCCCGGGTCCTCCTGCTGCCAGAAACTTTCTGCCGTCTTGTCCGGCTGGGCCTGAGCCTCGGCAGTCCGTTCGCCGGGCGCGTCTTTCTCTTCGGCCCTGCTGCGCCATGCCTCGGGCATCCGGGTGGGTTCGACCTGTGGCGATACCTCGCGCGATGCTTGCGGGGTGTCCTTGTCCAGCCCCTGCCGAATCGCCACCTCGGGCGTCGCGGTGGTGGGGTTCGTCAACAGAACCGGGTCAGTTACCGTGTCAGAGGCAGCGCGCGAAGCGGGCGGCTCGGCATCGTGAACCCGCAGAGAGGGCGTCAACACAAGACGGCCCGGGGCCGCTTTTGCGGCTTCCGGCGCTGACCTTGGCGGACGTGTCTCTTCGGTCACGAGTCGCCGGATCGAGGACAGAACGTCCTCTATTTCCACGTTTGTCACGGGATCAGACATTGCTATACCACTTTCGCCTCGGGCATCAGGATACCCCCTGCCCGGCCCTCAGACAACAGACGCTGAAAAAACTAATCTTTTCCGAGGGCGCGCAGGACACGGTCCAGTTCCTGCCCCTGCTTGCTGCGCGACACCGGCGCGGTCTTCACCATGTTGTAATAGGCCGCCGGGTCGAAAGAGGGTACGTCAAGCCGCAGCGCCTCTGCCGTCAGCAGGCCGATGGTGCCAAGCACGAGGTATTCGGCGATTGTCTCGTCGACCTGCGCAGAGATCAGGCTGGCGCGGGCGTCCAGAAGCTCTTGCTCGGCATCCAGCACGTCCAGCGTCGTCCGGGCGCCAAGCGCCGCCTCTTCCCGCACCCCGCGGAAGGCGACCTGCGCGGCACGGACCTGCTCTTCGAAGGACTCGACCGTGGCCCGGGCGACCCGCAGCTGCGCGTAGGCGTTGCCGACGTTCTGCTCGACCGTATGGGACACGACGTGCAGGTTGGCACGGCTGGCATCCCGCTGCGCCACGGACTGCCGCACGGCGGAATCGAGCGCCCCGCCCGAGTAGATCGGCCCCGAGGCGCCGATCCGAAGCGAGCCGCCACGGGTGGATGCGCGATTGTCGAAGTTTTCGGAAATCTCGTAGCCCGCGCTGGCGCTGACCGTGGGTTTCCGGGCGCCCTTGGCGATCTCGATCCCGATTTCACGGGCGGTCACGGTATGCTGGGCGGCGATCAGGTCCGGGTGCTGGCGCAGCGCCAGCGCCTTCGCCTCTTCGACCCGGGCCGGAATGCGCGGAGAGCCCTGCGGGCTGACGAGGTTGCCCGGCTTCTTGCCGACGGCGGCAAGGTAGGACTCTCCGGCGATGATCAGGTTGCCCTGCGCGGCGGCAAAGGCGGCCTCGGCCTCGGCCAGCCGGGCCTCGGCCAGTGCCACGTCGGTGCGCGTCACCTCGCCCACTTCGAAGCGGTCGCGCGCGGCGCGCAACTCCTGCCGGATCACGCGGATGTTGTTCTGCCGCAGCGCCACGGTCTCGGCAGAGCGGCGGATCTCCATGAAGGCGGAAACGGCGTTGTAAAGCACCTGCTGCTCCACCGACACCAGCGTCGCGCGGGTCGACAGCACCGCCTCTTTCGCCACCTCGATGGCCATGCGGTTGCGGCCCCCGGCGTAGAGCACCTGTTGAAGGCTGATCGAGATATTGGCGGTGTTGCTGATGTTGCCGGTGTAGCTTGTTGTCAGCGCGGTGCGGCTGATGCCGTAGCTGCGCTGCACACCCCCGGCCCAGCTGAGTACCGGGCGCAGTTCCGCCAGCGCCTGCGCCACGTCTTCGTCCGCGGCGCGCAGGGTCGCGCGGTTCTGGTCCAGCAGGCCAGAGTGCATGTAGGCGTGGGTCAGGGCCTCGGCCAGCGTTTCGGCCCAGGCGGGCGCCGTCCATGTCACCGAAACCAGCGCCGTGGCGGCCCCTGCCAGTAAGGTATTGCGAATCCTGCTCAGCACATCGGCCCCCGTTTGCTCGTCGGCTCCGCTTTCTTACAGCGCGAAGTCCACGGTTTTCTCGAATCCAGACAGCACCGGAGCGGTGCCGTTGAAGGCATAGCGCCAGGTCACGGCGCCATCCAGTTTATGCCCGACACGCACGGTGCCAAGGGCCTTTTCCATGAAGATCACAATCATGCGACCGCCGTCCTTCAGCTGCGCCACCAGCCCTTCCGGCAGATGCTCGACACCGCCCTCGACGATGATCGCGTCGTAAGGGCCATGCTCGGCCGCACCGGCGGTCAGCGGCCCCTCGTGCAGGATGACGTTGTCGGCGTGATGCTCGGTCAGCAGGCCCTGCGCCTCCGACAGGCGTTCCTCGTCGTCCTCGACGGCCACCACCGCCTCGGCGATACGGGCGATGACCGCGGAAGAGTAGCCGTAGCCGCACCCAAGGTCGAGCACGAGGTCACGATTCGTCAGGTCGAGCGCGTCGAGCATCTTCGCAAAGACGCGCGGATCGAGCAGCACACGATCGCCGCCCAGCTCCACATCGCCGCCGGCATAGGCCGCCTCGATGCGATCACGGGGCACGAAGGCCTCGCGCGGGACGCTCAGCATCGCGTCGATGATCGGAAATTCTGTCACGTCGGAAGGCCGAACCTGCGTGTCGACCATCATCCGGCGGCGGGTGGCGAAGTCGCTCATTGTCTAAACTCTTCCGTTCAGATGCTGCATTTCGGTTCTGCCACAGTTCCGCCGACGCGGCAACGGCGGAGACGGTCAAACTTTGCCACTTTGGAAGCGATGCCGCCCGACGGGTGTTCACGCCGCCCCCGCAGGTGTGGCCCGGAATGATCCGGTGCCGCTCACTGAGCCCCGCCGCCCCGTCGAGGTCGATCGCGATTTCGCTTTCGACCAGCGCGCCCGAGTTGTTGTACATCGCGTTGGGGAAATCGCCCCTGGTGATGGCCGTGGTTCTGCCCAGCTGTGAACTGGTAGACGAAGGGCCATATCCTAAACGCTGCTCCACGGCATGTTTCGAGCCCTCTTGCCTGCGCCCGGACGGTGCCGCGCGGGTGCGCGTATGGGCGAACATCAGAGACGCGGTGTGCACCACGTCCCCTCAGATCGTCAGGACTCAGCCCGCGTACTGAGCAGCGTCCTTGTAGAAGACCGAGCGGACGGCCAGCAGAACCTCGGAGACAAGAAACTCGTCCGGGTTGAAGTTGGACGCGCAGGGGCCGCGCACGTCGCCGGTGGTTGCGGTCGGCGTGGTGGTGACGCCCGCGATACAGGGGACTATTTACCGAAGGCGTCTTTGGCGTCGGTGACGGCGGCTGCATGTGCCTTTAACTACCGTCGCCACTGAGACGGAGCAGGCGTCCGCACTTCGCTATCTGCATCAATGGGACGGCGAAGGGCTATATGACCGCCTTGCGGATGCGTTCAACGTTGACCCCTCGCTCGCGCAGGACTTGGCTTACGATAATGACGAAAACGCACCGCGAGACCCGGCCAGGCGGTGACAATGGATGCGAAACAGACTGGCCACTTACACCGCCACGGAACCGAACAAAACCAAACCGTGAATGTTTGCCGCGATGTTTGCCGGGGGCCTTGCGCTTCCGGCGAACCAGCGCTAGAAGCCATGCACCACAGCGGCTTAGGCGAGTTGGCGGAGTGGTGACGCAGCGGATTGCAAATCCGTGTACACCGGTTCGATTCCGGTACTCGCCTCCATTTCATTCTAAATCATAGGTTTAGCGGCTGAACGGTCGGGTGTGACACAAAGTGGGACACACGCCCTATGATGCTGTCATCCTATCTAAGCCCCTCACGCCACGGGGTTTACTACTTCCGCTGGCCCCTTCCCGCCTCAGATAGCCAACCTAGGAGAACCGTCCGGTTGTCCTTGCGGACCCGTTGCCCGGATCGGGCTGGCGATCTGGCCCGCTATCTTGCATCTTGTGGTCGATTGATACGTGAGACCAACACCTTGGCAGGACTGAGACAAGACAAGATACGCGAGAAGGTGCAGGCCTACTTCACTACACAACTGGAACAGTACATCGACTGGCACTGACCTGCCACGGACCTTTCATCCAGCCGCGACCGGAGTCCGGTTTGCGTTTACGCCGATCGGCGCAGGGTGAGCAATCGCCCGACGCGCGGAGTTTTCATCTCGCGCAGCGGGGCGGGCGATTGCGGTGGTCAGGGACCGCGCATAGTCA
>JAFKDC010000015.1 GCA_017255395.1 Enemella evansiae
CGGAAGTCGCCGAAGTACTTCGTGATCGCCGCCGTCAGCGTCGTCTTGCCGTGGTCGACGTGACCGATCGTGCCGATGTTGCAGTGCGGCTTGCCGCGTTCAAACTTTGCCTTTGCCATTGTATAGGCTCCCTTTTTTGTTTCGGGTGCCGGGCTGAAGCCCGGCCTACGGTGGTGGGTAGGGCGGGGTTCACCCCGCCGCCCCGGTTATGCGTACTTCGACTGGATCTCGTCCGAGATGTTCTGCGGCACGGGGTCGTAATGTGCGAACTGCATGGTGAAGTTCGCACGGCCCGAGGACATGGACCGCAGGGTGTTGATGTAGCCGAACATGTTGGCCAGCGGCACGAAGGCGTTGATCGCCACGGCGACGCCGCGCGGTTCCTGCCCCGACACCTGACCCCGACGCGAGGTCAGGTCGCCGATGATGCCGCCGGTGTATTCTTCCGGCGTCACGACCTCGACCTTCATCATCGGTTCCAGCAGCTTGGCGCCGGCCTTGCGGAGACCTTCGCGCATGCACATGCGGGATGCGATTTCGAAGGCCAGAACCGAGGAGTCCACGTCGTGGAACTTACCGTCGATCAGGGCGACCTTGAAGTCGATCACCGGGAAGCCTGCCAGCGGACCGGAGTCCATGACCGACTTGATGCCTTTTTCGACACCCGGGATGTATTCCTTCGGCACCGAGCCGCCGACGATCTTCGATTCGAACGAATAGCCTTCGCCCGGCTCGGTCGGGGTGATGACCAGCTTGACCTCGGCGAACTGACCCGAACCACCCGACTGCTTCTTGTGGGTGTAGGTGTGCTCGATCTCGTGACCGATGGTCTCGCGATAGGCCACCTGCGGGGCACCGATGTTCGCCTCGACCTTGAACTCGCGCTTCAGGCGGTCGACGAGGATGTCGAGGTGGAGTTCGCCCATGCCCTTCATGATGGTCTGACCCGATTCCAGGTCGGTTTCCACGCGGAAGGACGGGTCTTCGGCGGCCAGACGGGCCAGACCCTGGGACATCTTCTCCTGGTCGCCCTTGGTCTTGGGCTCGACCGCGATCTCGATCACCGGATCCGGGAAGGTCATGGTTTCAAGCACAACCGTCGCCTTGGGATCGCAGAGCGTGTCACCGGTGGTGGTGTCCTTCAGACCCGCCAGCGCGATGATGTCGCCCGCGAAGGCTTCTTCGATCTCTTCGCGATCCACGGCGTGCATGAGCATCATCCGACCGACGCGCTCACGCTTGCCCTTGGTCGAGTTCAGCATGCCATCACCCTTGGACAGCGTGCCGGAATAGATCCGGGTGAAGGTCAGCGAGCCGACAAACGGGTCGTTCATGATCTTGAACGCCAGCGCCGAGAAGGGCTCTTCATCGCTCGCCGGGCGGGCAATGTTGCGCTCTTCGCTTTCGTCGTCGGGCGAGAAGCCCATCAGCGTCGGCACGTCCAGCGGACCGGGCAGGAAGTCGACAACGGCGTTGAGCAGGGGCTGCACACCCTTGTTCTTGAACGCCGAACCGGCCAGCATCGGGAAGAAGGACAGCGACAGCGTACCCTTGCGGATCAGCTTGCGCAGGGTCGCCTCGTCCGGCATCTCGCCTTCCAGGTAGGCTTCCATGGCATCGTCGTCCTGCTCGACGGCAAGCTCGATCATGTTGTCGCGCCATTCGTTGGCGAGATCCTGAAGGTCGTCGCGGATCGGGCGGCGCTCCCAGGAGGCGCCCAGATCTTCACCGATCCAGACCCATTCTTCCATGGTGATCAGGTCGACGATGCCTTCCAGCTTGTCCTCGGCCCCGATCGGCAGCGCGATCGGCAGCGGGGTGCCGCCGGTGCGCTCTTTGACCATGCGCACGCAGTTGAAGAAGTCGGCGCCGATCTTGTCCATCTTGTTGACGAAGACCAGACGCGGCACCTTGTAACGGTCGGCCTGACGCCAGACCGTCTCGGTCTGCGGCTCCACGCCGGCGTTGCCGTCGAGCAGCGCAACGGCACCGTCGAGAACCGCCAGGGACCGTTCGACCTCGATGGTGAAGTCGACGTGTCCGGGGGTGTCGATGATGTTGAAGCGGGTCTTGGTGTCCGAGGTGCCGTCGGCGGTCGGGTCGATCTGGCGCTGCCAGAAGGTCGTCGTCGCGGCGGAGGTGATGGTGATCCCGCGCTCGGCTTCCTGCTCCATCCAGTCCATGGTGGAGGCGCCGTCGTGGGTTTCACCGATCTTGTGGTTCTTGCCGGTGTAGAACAGGATGCGCTCGGTCATCGTGGTCTTGCCGGCGTCGATATGCGCCATGATCCCGAAGTTGCGGTAGCGCTGCAGCGGATATTCGCGTGCCATGTGGGGTGGGCTCCTGTTACCAGCGGTAGTGGCTGAACGCCTTGTTGGCGTCGGCCATCTTGTGGGTGTCTTCGCGCTTCTTCACGGCGGCACCACGGGACTGAACGGCGTCGATCAGCTCACCGGCCAGACGCTCTTCCATGGTGTTTTCGTTGCGTGCGCGGGACGCGGTGATCAGCCAGCGGATCGCCAGCGCCTCGCGGCGCTCGGGGCGGACTTCGACGGGCACCTGGTAGGTGGCACCACCGACGCGGCGCGAGCGGACCTCGACCGACGGCTTGATGTTGTCCAGGGCCTCGTGGAAGATCTCCACGGGCGCGCGCTTGACCTTGGCTTCGACGCGGTCAAGCGCGTTGTAGACGATGCGCTCCGCGGCGGATTTCTTGCCGTGGTACATCAGGTTGTTCATGAATTTGGTCAGCACGATATCGCCATACTTGGCGTCGGGCAGGACTTCGCGCTTCTCTGCGGCGTGACGACGGGACATAGGACTGTCTCTCTTCTCAACGGCGGTGCGGGACGGGCCCGCACCCTAACGGTATCCGGGACGGGTGCGCGGCAAACACGCACCCGGGTGATCACTTGGGACGCTTGGCGCCGTACTTCGAACGGCGCTGCTTGCGGTCCTTGACGCCCTGGGTATCCAGAACACCGCGGAGGATGTGGTAACGCACACCGGGAAGGTCTTTCACCCGGCCGCCGCGGATCAGGACCACCGAGTGCTCCTGAAGGTTGTGGCTTTCACCCGGGATGTAGCTGATCACCTCGTAGCCGTTGGTCAGACGCACCTTGGCGACTTTCCGCATGGCCGAGTTCGGCTTCTTCGGGGTCGTGGTATAGACGCGGGTGCAGACGCCGCGCTTCTGCGGGCACTGCTCGAGGTGCTGGGACTTCGAGCGCTTGACTTTGGGCTGCCGCGGCTTGCGGATCAGCTGCTGGATCGTGGGCATGAAATGGGTATCCCCGTGCTTCTTGCGGTGTTGCCGGGGATGAAGCCCGGCGGTTCAGGTCTGACCCGGATGCCATCTGGCACCCTGACGGGCCGGTTCGCGTACGTCCGCGCGCGAGGCGCGCAAACGACAATAGGTCCGCATCCGACCCTGTACCGAAGGCGTCGACGCGGGGGCGTACCAGAGGATCGGGGCTTAGATGCCCGGACCTTGCGGCAGTCCATATCTGCAAATACCACACACGCCCAGCTATGCCGGGCGCGACGGATTGGAGCGGCGTATACGCAGAGTCGCCCGTCTTGTCAACAACACCCCCACCGGCGCGCCCTGGACACTGGACAGGGTCCCGGGCGGCTGCCACTCTCGCCCCGGACATGACCAGAGGGCATCCATGCACGTCATCGGCTTCTGCCGCTTCTCCTACCCGGCCGAGGGCGGCTTTCAGGTGGAACACAGCTCTGTCGAGGCCCGCATGGCCTACCTCTATGCGCCCGAGCGGATGGAGGAACGTTTCCGTCACTTCGAAACCATCTGCCTGCCGGGTTTGCGCGCCCAGACGGACGGCGACTTTACCTTTCTCATCCTCGTCGGAGAGGCCATGCCCGACCGCTGGATGCAGCGCCTGCTGGCGCTGACCGAGGATGTCCCGCAGGCCGTCGTGGTGCCTCGCGCGCCCGGCCCGCACCGTCAGATCTGTCAGGAGGTCATCAATGCCGCCCGCGACATGGGCCGGCCCTGTTTGCAATTCCGCCATGACGACGACGATGCCGTGGCGGTGGATTTCGTGGCCACGCTGCGCGAGGCCGCCCGCGACTGCGCCGCGCTGACCGCCAGACACCGCCTCGTCGGCTTCGACTGGAACCGCGGTTACATCGGCCGCCCCGATGCGCAGGGCATCCGTGCAGAGGAGTGCGTGACCCCCTACTGGGGTGTGGCGCAGGCCATGGCCGTGCAGCCCGGCGCCCGGCAGTCGATCATGAACTTCGGCCACGCCAAGATAAACCGGTTCATGCCCACCGTGACCTTCACCGACACCACCATGTACGTGCGCGGCCACAACGACCACAACGACTCGCGCCAGAAAAAACACGTCAAGCCGGTGACCCTGCCGCGCCTCGACCGCGCCGGAGAGGCGCTGTTCCGCGCCCGCTTCGCCATCGACGCCGATCACGTCCGCCGGGTCTTCGCCTGACCGGCAGGCTACGCGCGCCGCGCCCTCTCCTCACGGCACCCCACGCCGCCACCTGCTTCTTCTTGGCAAAAATACCGAAATCCAACACCAGCCTCGAACACCGCGCCTGTGCTTCTTCTCTGTTCAAATACTCAACTGCAGCGCCGCCGCGCAACGCGGCGCCGGAGCTCCTTCCCCTCGCGGCCATCAGGCGCTAATCCACCAGCATGAAACGTAGTCTCCTTTTCCTCCTCGCGCTGATCGTTCTCGTGCCCGCCGGGCTTTGGGTCAACTGGCAGCTGCACACACCCTCGCACGACCGCGACTGGCGCGCCGACCATAGCCATTTGCCCGAGGTCGCGCAGCAGCACGGCCTTTATACCCTGAGCAATATCCGCGACTGGGACTATGCAGAGGACGGCACCCCCACCCGCGAGGCCTGGATCACCCGCGACATCGATCCCGACAGCCTCACGCAGGCCTATTTCCTCGTCGAGCCCTTCGGAGCGGTGGAGGCCATTGCCCACACCATGCTGACCTTCGCCTTCGAGGACGGCTCCGCCTATGTCGCCTCGATCGAGGCGCGCCGCGAGGTCGGAGAGGCCTATTCCGCCCCCAAGGCCGCCGTCCTGCCGATCTTCGAATACATGTTCGTCTGGACCACCGAACGCGACATGTACGGCAATTCCGAGTTCATGGCCGACGACCGCCTGTACCTCTATCCGCTCACCATCCCGCTGGAGCATCAGAAGGCCGTGCTGCGCGCCATGCTCGACGAGACGGCGGAGGTGCAGGCAGAGCCGCGCTGGTACAATACGCTCTTCTCGAACTGCACCAACGTGCTGGCGCGGACGGTCAACCGGATCGACCCGAAAGCGGTGCCCCTCGACAAGGCCTGGGTGCTGCCCGGTTTCTCGGATACCTTCCTCTACGAACAGGGCTTCATTCCGACCGACCGCCCCTTTGCCGAGGTCGAGGAGGGCGCGCTGATCTCGCCGCTGATCCGCGAGCTTTACGGCATAGCCGATCCGGTCGCCTTCTCGCGCGCCCTGCGGGAGCGACTGGCCGCCCGCTGATCCCGGCCCGCCTCGGTCCCGGTCGTGACGTCCGGGGCAGGGGGCAGGCCCGCGCCCGGGGCACCCACGCATGGCGCCCGCAGTCACCCCTTCACATCCCTGCGAATCCTGTTAAAGAAGCCTCTCGCAGGAACCGGGCGATTCGTCGTCCCCTGCATTCGTCCGAGACGGTGGGCTGCCGCATGGCACTAAGTCCTGCCCGAGACGGGAAGAGACATCTTCAGTCACCCCGGCCACGCGCATGGGTGCCACAGGATGCGTCGACCCTTCATTCGGACTTATTGCGGTCGGGGCATACGCCTTGACCAAAACGAGCCGGAGGGTCCGCCCTCCACTACTTGGAGTGAAACTGTGGATAGAGCCCAGAAAGAGAAAGTGGTCGAGGAACTCGGCCAGATCTTCGAAAGCTCTGGCGTCGTGGTGGTTGCCCGCTACGAGGGTCTCACGGTTGCAGAAATGACGGACCTTCGCGGCCGTGCCCGTTCGGGCGAAGCCGTGGTCCGTGTCGCCAAGAACAAGCTCGCCAAGATTGCCGTCCAAGGGACCCCCGCCGAGGGGATCTCGCAGTATCTGGACGGCATGACGGTGCTGACCTTCTCCGAAGACCCGGTCGCAGCGGCCAAGGTCATCGAAGACTTCGCCAAGGACAACAAGAAGTTGGAAATCCTTGGTGGCGCAATGGGCGGCACCACTCTGGACCGTGCCGGTGTCGAGGCCGTGTCGAAAATGCCGTCGCGCGATGAGCTTATTGCTTCCATCGTCGGCTGCATCGGCGCACCCGCCTCCAACATCGCCGGTGCCATTGGCGCGCCTGCTTCGAACATCGCTTCCATCCTTTCCACGATCGAGGAAAAGGCAGAGGCGGCGTAAGCAACCTTTTGATCCGCGTGGGGAAATTTCCCTGACGTTGGAACCCATAACCAAACCGGAAAGAGCATCAAAATGGCTGATCTCAAAGCACTGGCTGAACAAATCGTTGGCCTGACCCTCCTGGAAGCCCAGGAACTGAAAACCATCCTCAAGGACGAGTACGGCATCGAGCCCGCAGCCGGTGGCGCCGTCATGATGGCTGGCCCCGCAGGTGGCGGCGACGCCGCAGCCGAGGAAGAGAAGACCGAGTTCGACGTGATCCTGAAGTCCGCTGGCGACAAGAAGATCAACGTCATCAAGGAAGTCCGCGGCATCACCGGCCTGGGCTTGAAAGAAGCCAAAGAGCTGGTCGAGGCCGGCGGCAAGGCTGTCAAGGAAGGCGTTTCCAAGGACGAAGCCGAGGAAATCAAGAAGAAGCTCGAAGAGGCTGGCGCCGAAGTCGAGCTCAAGTAATTCCGCTTTTCGGTTCGCATCGGCGGGCCGGTGGAAGGACTTTTGGGGGCGTTCCGGGAGACCGGGACGCCCTTTTCGTGCGGCGCGGTCGGTTTTTGAGTGCGGTCCGAGCGGCGGCCAGTCCTCTGACAGGCGAACCGACCGTGGCCCTGTTCAGTGTCAGGGGGGGGGGGGGCTCGATCAGGCCCGTTTGCCCACGCGCCCGAACACGTAAAGCGCGCCGCCCCGCGAAGCCGAGCCCCGCAGCCGGTTTTTCGGCGGCCTGTTAAAGGGCCAGGCCGCGCGCGCCGCAAGCGGCACCGGGCTGGCTTGAGATTTGTTCCCTTGACCCTTTGCCCAACCTCCCGTAACAGACCCCATCCGCAGCAGCCCCGGATTCGTCCGGGGCTTCGCTTTTGTCTGCGGACGATCTAACCGGGCACCTTCGGGGGCCTATACCCCGGGCCGCATGGCCCCACACACAGGCGGGGCAACCCGCCGGAAGCTTACGGAAGACAGAAAGCATGGCACTCAAGTCGTACAAGCCGACGACGCCGGGCCAGCGCGGGCTGGTGCTGATCGACCGTTCGGAGCTGTACAAAGGACGCCCCGTCAAGGCCCTCACAGAGGGTCTGACGAAGAAGGGTGGCCGGAACAACACCGGACGTATCACGGCACGCCGCCGCGGTGGTGGCGCAAAGCGTCTGTATCGCATCGTCGATTTCAAGCGGAACAAGTTCGACGTGAACGGCATCGTCGTTCGGATCGAATACGACCCCAACCGCACCGCCTTCATCGCCCTCATCCAGTATGACGACGGCGAGCAGGCCTATATCCTCGCACCCCAGCGTCTTGGCGTCGGCGACAAGATCGTCTCGTCCGAGAGCGCGGACATCAAGCCGGGCAACACCAAGCCGTTCTCGCGGATGCCCATCGGTACGATCGTCCACAACATCGAGCTGAAGCCCGGCAAGGGTGGCCAGATCGCACGCGCCGCGGGCACCTATGCCCAGTTCGTCGGCCGTGACGGCGGTTACGCCCAGATCCGCCTGTCCTCGGGCGAGCTGCGCATGGTTCGCCAGGAGTGCCTGGCCACGGTTGGCGCGGTCTCGAACCCCGACAACTCGAACCAGAACCTCGGCAAGGCCGGTCGCGTCCGCCACATGGGCAAGCGTCCCTCCGTCCGCGGCGTCGTCATGAACCCGATCGACCACCCGCACGGTGGTGGTGAAGGCCGGACCTCCGGTGGTCGTCACCCGGTGACGCCCTGGGGCAAGCCGACCAAGGGCAAGCGCACCCGCAACCCCAACAAGGCGTCCTCGCGGCTTATCGTCCGTTCGCGCCATGCCAAGAAGAAGGGTCGCTGATCTATGTCACGCTCTGTTTGGAAAGGTCCGTTCGTCGACGCTTACGTCCTGAAGAAGGCCGAGAAGTCGCGCGAGTCGGGCAAGAACGAAGTCATCAAGATCTGGTCGCGCCGCTCGACGATCCTGCCCCAGTTCGTGGGCCTGACGTTTGGCGTCTACAACGGCCAGAAGCACGTCCCGGTCAACGTGACCGAGGACATGATCGGCCAGAAGTTCGGTGAATACTCGCCGACGCGCACCTATTACGGTCACGCAGCCGACAAGAAAGCCAAGAGGAAGTAAGCCATGGGCAAGGATAAGAATCCCCGCCGCGTGGCGGACAACGAGGCGATGGCAAAGCTGCGCATGCTGCGCACCAGCCCGCAGAAACTGAACCTCGTCGCTGCGCTGATCCGTGGCAAGAAGGTGGAAAAGGCCCTCACGGACCTGACCTTCTCGAAGAAGCGGATCGCCGTCGACGTCAAGAAGTGCCTGCAGTCCGCCATCGCGAACGCCGAGAACAACCACGGTCTGGACGTCGATGAACTGGTCGTCGCCGAGGCCTACGTGGGCAAGAACCTTGTGATGAAGCGCGGGCGTCCCCGGGCTCGTGGCCGCTTTGGCCGCATCAACAAGCCGTTCTCGGAAATCACGATCAAAGTGCGTCAAGTCGAGGAGCAGGCCTGATGGGTAACAAGACCAATCCGATCGGCATGCGTCTTCAGGTGAACCGCACCTGGGACTCGCGCTGGTACGCAGACACCAAGGACTACGGCAACCTGCTGCTTGAGGATCTCAAGATCCGCGACTTCATCCATGAAGAGTGCAAGCAGGCCGGCATCGCCCGCGTGATCATCGAGCGCCCCCACAAGAAGTGCCGTGTGACCATTCACACCGCGCGTCCGGGCGTGATCATCGGCAAGAAGGGTGCGGACATCGAGGTGCTTCGCAAGAAGCTGGCTCGCATGACCGACAGCGAACTGCACCTGAACATCGTCGAAGTGCGGAAGCCGGAACTCGACGCGCAGCTGGTCGGCGAAAGCATCGCCCAGCAGCTGGAGCGCCGCGTGTCCTTCCGTCGTGCGATGAAGCGGTCCGTTCAGAACGCCATGCGCATGGGTGCCCTGGGTATCCGGGTGAACGTCGCTGGCCGCCTCGGCGGTGCCGAGATCGCCCGGACCGAATGGTATCGTGAAGGCCGCGTGCCGCTGCACACCCTGCGTGCCGACATCGATTACGCGAATGTCGAGGCGACCACGCCCTACGGCATCATCGGGATCAAGGTCTGGATCTTCAAAGGCGAGATCATGGACCACGACCCGCAGGCGCGTGACCGCAAGTCGCAGGAAATCCAGGACGGCCCGGCCCCGCGTGGCGCCGGTGGTGGCCGTCGCGATGATCGGAGGTAAGCGTCGTGCTTCAACCTAAGCGCACAAAATTCCGCAAGATGTTCAAGGGCCGGATCAAGGGCGAGGCCAAGGGCGGCTCTGACCTGAACTTCGGCACCTACGGTCTGAAGGCGCTCGAGCCCGAGCGGGTCACCGCCCGCCAGATCGAGGCAGCCCGTCGTGCCATGACGCGTCACATGAAGCGTCAGGGTCGCGTCTGGATCCGCATCTTCCCGGACACCCCCGTCACCGCGAAGCCCATCGAGGTTCGTATGGGTAAGGGTAAGGGTTCGGTCGACCGTTGGGCCTGCAAGGTCAAGCCGGGTCGCGTGATGTTCGAGATCGACGGTGTCGGCGAAGAGGTGGCCCGCGAGGCGCTGCGTCTGGCCGCCATGAAGCTGCCGATCAAGACCCGCGTCGTCCTCCGCGAGGACTGGTAAGCGGACGGTGGGTCGAGCGCCCACCCTACGGAACAGGAAACCCCCGGGGCAGCGATGGCCCGGGGGTTTTGCTTTGTCCGGTGCCGTGCGCCGGGACCGGGCGTGCCGGGCAGACGTCGGATTGGAGTATTTGAGCAGAGAAGAAGGCCAGGGTTGTGGGTCCAGGCAGACCGGAGTGCTCGTGGCGCCCGGGTTTCAGGTATTTGGACCAGGAAGAAGCATGGGGTGGTTTGTCGGGCGGGTTCGTTGGGAACGGGTCAGCCCGGGAAGATCTGCATCATGCCTGCTTCGAAGCGCGCCCAGCTCATGGTTGCCTTGTTGCCCGCGACACCCTGATAATAGGATTTGCCCGAGGGCAGGGGCAGGCCGGCCCAGATCCGGGCGAGGCGGTACATGAAGGTGCGGCGCGTTATCTCTCCGCGCTGGAATGTCCCGAGGCCCGCCTCGGCGAGGAGCTGATCGGCGAGGCGGTCCTGCAGGGCGGGGGAGAAGACCGCGCCCCGGTCGACGCCCTGTGCCCGGACCAGGCGGCGCAGCGTCGAGGGGATGAACTGATAACGCCCGATGGCATGGGGTTGGCCCGGGGTGGCGGCGATCCAGTCGTAGATCTCGGCGATGGTCATGGTCGAGGGGCGGCGCGGCGGCTTGATCCGGGCGCCGTGGTTCACCGCGTCGTAGCCCGCGCGCCCGGCCTCTGCCTCGGCGATCAGGTGGCGCAGGCGGTTCGCCGCGCCTGTGCCCGGCAGGATTGCCGGATCGGTGGGGCGGGCGGTGATGGCGGGGGCGGGCAGGGGGGCAAAGAGGCTGCGTTCCGAGATGCCGGTAAAGAGGCTGGCGGTGCGGCTCTGGACCCCGTCCCCGGCGGGCGCGGGCAGGATCGCCGCGCGCTGGCTGTCGGCGTTACCGGGGAAGAGCGATTGCGCAAATGCGGGCGGGGCCGCGAGCAGGGCGCTCAGGATGGCTGGGACCGCCATGGCCATGGCGGAGGGTCCGGCGGCGGGGCCGGGGGGCGGTCTGGAGAACATTCTGCTCTGGCCTCTCATTCTGTGCCGCGACCTTGACGGCGAGAGGTTAGGATTCCATTGCCTCGGACCAGATTGATCCACGGAGTTCCGTCATGCCCGCGATCCGCTCGCTTTTTGCCACCCGTCTCTACCGCGCCGCCCTGTCCGAGCACGCGCCCGCCGTCGATGCCGCCGAGCTGGAGGCCGCCTGCCTGTCCATCGCCGAGGACGACGAGGCCGGGCAGGACTGGTGTGAGACCGAGGGCTTTCCGGGCTACACCTCCTATGCCTCGCTGGCGGACCTGCCCTGGCGCTTTCCGATCTTCGCCGATCTGAAGACGGCGCTGGATGCCCATGTCGCCGCCTTTGCCGAGGACCTGGAGTTCGACCTGGGCGACAAGGCCCTGCAACTGGAAGACCTCTGGATCAACATCCTGCCCGAGGGCGGCAGCCACGGGCTGCACCTGCATCCGCATTCGGTGATCTCGGGGACGACCTATGTCGCCATGCCCGAGGGCGCCTCGGCGCTGAAGCTGGAAGACCCGCGGCTGGGCTTCATGATGGGCGCGCCTGCGCGGCGCAAGGGCGCGCGCGAGGAACTGCGGAGCTTCATCTACGAAAAGCCGGCGGTGGGGGATGTGCTGCTGTGGGAGTCGTGGCTGCGCCACGAGGTGCCGATGAACATGTCCGGGGAAGAGCGTATCTCGGTCAGCTTCAACTACAAGTGGGAGTAGGCGGCGCCCGGCAGGGCAATTTTCCGGCTGGTTGGCACTTCTTCTCTTGATTTGCCCGGCGCGGAAACTGATGTAACTGTTTCATGTCGCTTCAGCGAAGGATGTGTGACAGTGGCCGCGATAACCCATGGCGCCTTGCCGGGAGGCATGTTTCAGGATCTGGTCCGCGCCATCGAGGCGCAGAGGCCGCGCAAGTTCCTGCGCGACCTGCTGAACCGCCTGCGGTTCGGGGCCGAGGGGCCCTTGTCGGACATGGCGGTCTTTCCCGACCCGGTGCGGGGCACCGAGGGGTTCTTCTGGCCGGGCGGGCCGAAGCTGCGGCGGCATTCCAGCGGTCTGGTTCTGGAGGGTGACTGGGACCTCAACAGAAGCCCGGTGCAGGAAGGTTTCAAGTTCACCAGTTGCCACATGCACTGGGTCGAGGGCGCCGACTGGGAGGAAACCCCGGTCTTCCGCGACCTCATGGCGAAACTGGAGCGCGGCGAGGCGCCGGACGGCTGCCGCAGCGTCGAGGAGGTCAAGGAGCGCTACAGCCGCCTTGACCGCATCTTTGCCGAAACCAGGCAGCGCGGGCGTCTGTTGCGGATGCACGAGTTGCCCGATGCCTATTACCGGCGCGAACACGGCGCGACCTTCGTGCACCTGGCCCGCGACGGCACCTGCCTGCGCAGCGGCGGCGGCAACCACCGCTTCGCCATCGCGCGGATCCTCGAACTGCCTGAGATCCCGGCGCAATTGGGGGTTGTGCATCCGCTTGCCATCCGCGATGGCCATCTTGCCCGGCTGCGGCGCTCGCGCTTCGACGCCTAGGCGCCCGGCGACACGTCAAGTTTCCCTTGCCCTGTTGGCGATAAGCGCCTATAGGGGCGCTTCATCCACGGACTCCACCGGAATCAGGGTGACCCTGCACGCCCAGGCAGGCGGGGGCCTTCCGGTGATGTTGCAACAAAGGAGAGGCGCATGAACGCCCAGGAACTCCGTGACAAGACCCCGGACCAGCTCCGGGACCAGCTTGTCGAGCTCAAGAAGGAGGCTTTCAACCTCCGCTTCCAGGCGGCCACGAGCCAGCTGGAAAACACCGCGCGCATGCGCCAGGTCCGCCGCGACGTCGCGCGGGTGAAGACCGTCCTGAACCAGAAAGCCGCCGACGCGGCCAAGACGGAGGCATAAGCAATGCCCAAGCGTATCCTTGCAGGCACCGTGACCTCCACCGCCAACGCCCAGACCGTCACGGTCCAGGTTGTCCGCCGCTTCAAGCACCCGGTTCTTCAGAAGACGATCAAGAAGTCCAAGAAGTACCGCGCCCATGACGAAGGCGAAATCTTCAACGTCGGCGACAACGTCCTCATCCGTGAGTGTGCGCCGAAGTCGAAGACCAAGCGCTGGGAAGTCATGACCGAAGAGATGAAGGCAGAACACGAGACCCTGCGCGCCGAGGCTGCCGCCGAAGCCCAGAAGATCGAAGAAGCCGCACACGAAGCAGAAGCCGCCCACTAAGGGCAGTGTCGGGGCCGTTCACGCGGCCCCGAACCTATTCGAAACCCCCGGATCAATGTTCTCTGCAGAGCGGTCCGGGACGTCGGGAGAAAATCCATGATCCAGATGCAGACAAATCTGGATGTTGCTGACAATTCCGGAGCCCGGAAGGTTCAGTGCATCAAGGTTCTGGGCGGTTCGCACCGCCGTTATGCCTCTGTCGGCGACATCATCGTGGTGTCGGTGAAGGAGGCCATTCCGCGTGGTCGCGTGAAGAAGGGTGACGTCCGCAAGGCCGTCGTCGTGCGCACCGCCAAGGAAGTCCGCCGCGAAGACGGTACGTCCATCCGCTTTGACCGCAACGCCGCCGTCATCCTGAACAACGCGGGCGAGCCTGTCGGCACCCGTATCTTCGGGCCGGTGGTTCGTGAACTGCGCGCGAAGAACTTCATGAAGATCATTTCGCTTGCTCCGGAGGTGCTGTAATGGCTGCGAAACTCCGCAAGGGTGACAAGGTCGTCGTGCTGACCGGCAAGGACAAGGGCAAGACCGGTGAGATCACCTCTGTCGACCCCAAGGCCGGCAAGGCCGTCGTCGACGGCGTGAATGTCGCCATCCGCCACACCCGCCAAAGCCAGACCGCCCAGGGCGGCCGAGTGCCCAAGGCCCTGCCGATCGACCTGTCGAACCTCGCCATCGTCGATGGCAACGGCAAGGCGACCCGCGTTGGCTTCCGCGAGGAAGACGGCAAGAAGGTTCGCTTCGCCAAGACCACGGGAGACGTGATCTGATGCTTGACGCTGCAAATTACACCCCCCGCCTGAAGACCACCTATCGCGAGACCATCAAGGCCGCGATGAAGGAGGAATTCGGCTACACCAACGACATGCAGATCCCGCGTCTGGACAAGATTGTCCTGAACATCGGCTGCGGTGCAGAGGCGGTGCGCGACTCCAAGAAGGCCAAGTCGGCCGTCGAGGACCTGACCAAGATCGCCGGCCAGCAGGCCGTGGGCACCAAGGCGAAGAAATCGCACGCGCCCTTCCGTCTGCGCGAGGGCATGATCATCGGCGCGAAGGTCACCCTTCGTGACGTGCGCATGTACGAATTCCTCGACCGCCTGGTGACCATCGCGATGCCCCGCATCCGTGACTTCCGCGGTGTGAAGCCCTCTTTCGACGGTCGTGGCAACTTTGCCATGGGCCTGAAAGAGCACATCGTGTTCCCCGAGATCGAGTTCGACAAGGTCGACGAGGTCTGGGGCATGGACATCATCGTGACCACCACGGCCCAGCAGTTCGGCGAGCATTCCGCCGACGACCAGGCCAAGGCGCTGTTGAAGCACTTCAACATGCCGTTCATCAAGGCGTAAGAGGACAAGACATGGCCAAGAAATCCATGATCGAACGCGAGAAGAAGCGGGAGCGCCTGGTGGAGAAATACGCCGCCAAGCGGGCCGAGCTGAAAGAAATCGCAAACGACGAATCCAAGCCGATGGAAGAGCGCTTCAAGGCGCGTCTGAAGCTGGCGAAACTGCCCCGTAACTCCGCTCCGTCGCGGCTGCACAACCGCTGCCAGCTGACGGGTCGTCCGCATGCGTACTACCGCAAGCTGAAGATCAGCCGGATCATGCTGCGCGAGCTTGGCTCGAACGGCAAGCTCCCCGGCGTCGTGAAATCCAGCTGGTAAGGGAGGGTAAGATATGAACGATCCTATCGGCGATATGCTCACCCGTATCCGCAACGCAGGCATGCGCGGCAAGTCGGTCACCAACACGCCGGCCTCCAAGCTGCGTGGCTGGGTTCTCGACGTGCTGGCGGACGAAGGCTACATCCGTGGCTACGAATCCACCACGGACGAGAACGGCCACCCGGCCTTCGAGATCAGCCTGAAGTACTTCGACGGCGCCCCCGTCATTCGCGAGCTCAAGCGGGTCTCCAAACCCGGCCGCCGCGTCTACATGGGCGTCAGTGACATTCCCTCGGTCCGCAACGGCCTGGGCGTGTCGATTGTCTCCACCCCCAAGGGTGTGATGTCGGACGCAAACGCACGCGCAGCCAACGTCGGCGGCGAAGTGCTTTGCACCGTATTCTAAGGAGGCCTGACAATGTCTCGTATTGGTAAGAAGCCCGTCGAACTGCCCTCGGGCGTCTCGGCAGAGGTGAAGGGCCAGACCATCGAAGTGAAGGGTCCGAAAGGCACCCAGACCTTCACAGCGACCGATGACGTGACCCTTGCGGTCAACGACAACGCTGTCTCCGTGACGCCGCGCGGCAATTCCAAGCGTGCCCGTCAGCAGTGGGGGATGTCCCGCACCGTCGTCGCCAACCTGGTGCATGGCGTGCAGAACACCTTCAAGAAAGAGCTGGAAATCCAGGGTGTGGGTTACCGCGCCGCGGTTCAGGGCAACACCCTGAAGCTGAACCTGGGTTACTCGCACGACGTGGACTTCGCGATCCCGCAGGGCATCACCGTTACGTGCCCGAAGCCGACGGAAATCGTCGTCGAGGGTCACGACGCCCAGCAGGTCGGTCAGGTTGCGGCGAACATCCGCGACTGGCGCCGTCCCGAGCCGTACAAGGGGAAGGGTATCCGCTACAAGGGCGAGTACATCTTCCAGAAGGAAGGCAAGAAGAAGTAAGGACGCAGGGATATGGCAAACAGTAAACTCCAACTGTTCCAGAAGCGCCGCCTGCGCGTCCGGAACAAGCTGCGGGAAGTCAACGCGGGTCGCGTGCGCCTTTCCGTTCACCGTTCGAACAAGAACATCTCGGTTCAGCTCATCGACGACGTCGCCGGCAAGACGCTGGCTTCGGCTTCGTCGCTCGAGCCGTCGCTGGGCGTGGTCGGCAAAAACAACGTCGAGGCGGCCTCCAAGGTCGGCGCGGCGATTGCCGAGCGTGCCAAGGCAGCCGGTGTGGAAGAAGCTTACTTCGACCGCGGCGGTTTCCTCTTCCACGGTCGCGTCAAGGCTCTGGCCGACGCGGCCCGCGAAGCAGGCCTGAAGATCTGACGGTCGGGGTGGGTCGCAAGGCCCACCCTGCCGCTTTGTTTCGGGGTTTCGATCCCGGGACAGGGTGGGTCCTAGACCCACCACCCCTGCAGGCCCTCGGGCCTCGATGATCCGGGACGCGCCCCGCGCATCACCAGGATTGGGAAAAACGGGTTCTTGGACCCAAGGAAAAGGAAAGCCTGAATGGCAGAACGTGATAACCGCCGGGGCAACCGTCGCGACCGCGACGAAACGCCGGAATTCGCAGATCGCCTTGTCGCGATCAACCGTGTGTCCAAGACCGTCAAGGGCGGTAAGCGCTTCGGTTTCGCCGCGCTCGTCGTGGTCGGCGATCAGAAAGGCCGCGTCGGCTTTGGCAAGGGTAAGGCCAAGGAGGTCCCCGAGGCCATCCGCAAGGCGACCGAGCAGGCCAAGCGCAAGATGATGCGCGTGCCGCTGAAAGAGGGCCGCACCCTGCACCACGACATCACCGGCCGTCACGGTGCCGGCCGCGTCGTGATGCGGACCGCGCCTCAGGGTACCGGTATCATCGCCGGTGGTCCGATGCGTGCCGTCTTCGAGATGCTGGGTGTGCACGACGTCGTCGCCAAGTCGACCGGCTCGCAGAACCCCTACAACATGATCCGTGCCACGCTGGAAGGTCTCTCGAAAGAGCAGTCCCCGCGCAACGTCGCCCAGCGTCGTGGCAAGAAGGTCGCGGATATCCTGCCCAAGCGTGAAGACGCCCCGGCAGAGTCCACCCAGGTCGCTGAGGAGGCTTGATCCACATGGCAACCATCGTCGTCAAACAGATCGGCTCGCCGATCCGCCGCCCCGAAATCCAGCGCAAGACGCTGATCGGGTTGGGCCTGAACAAGATGCACCGCGTGCGCGAGCTGGAAGACACCCCCTCCGTGCGCGGCATGATTCGCAAGATCCCGCACCTCGTCGAGATCGTCGAGGAGCGCGGCTGAGGCTGGATCTTCTAAGAGCTTTGGAAAGGCCCCGGACGATGCTCCGGGGCCTTTTTGCGTTCGGGCCCGACCGCTGCCGGACCGGCCCTGTGCCGGTCCGAGGGGGGCGGGGGCTTTGCCCCCGGGTCTTCGGCTTTTCCCCGGAGGGTATTTGTAAGACCAGAGAAGAGTGGGGAGCAGGCGCCGGGGCGTCCGGGCGCGCTGGTCCCAAATCTGCACAAAATCCATGCGGCGGGTGCATGGCGGGACTGCGGAAACGGCCTTTGTGCTTTGCTGCGGCGCAGCGTATCCGGGCGGCACAGTGTTTATCGCCAACGGAGCAGAGCCATGAAAGCGATCTTTCTTGCCATCGCCGCGCGTCTCAAGGCAGAGCCGGTCCCTTGCTGGTCGGACTACCTGCGCAGCCAGGGCGGGTTCCGCGGCTGAGCCGCCAACCCCTGACGACAGTCGATGCGGGCGCCCCTTTGCGGGCGCCTTTGTCGTTTCAGGCGCTGACATTCGCGTCACCCGGCATGGACGGGGCGGCGCATTGTCCTAGCTCTCGCCCAGATCACACCACAGGGAGAGACGTCATGACACAGACCCGCCGGGCCTTTCTGGCCACTGCCGCTGCCGCCGGCACGATCACCGTGCTGCCCTTCCGTGCCCGTGCCGCTGCCCATGGCGGCGAGATGTTCGAGACCGACGCCGGGCCGGTGACGGTGCATCCGGTCCACCATGCCTCGATCGTTCTGGAGACGCCGGTGGGCGTGATCTACGTCGACCCGGTCGGCGAGGTTTCGGAGTACGAGGGCATGCCTGCCGCCGACCTGATCCTGATCACGCATGAGCACGGCGACCACTACAACGCCGATGTGCTGGCCGCCGTGAAGGGCGAGAACACGCAGCTGATCACCAACCCGGCGGTCTTCGACATGCTGCCCGAAGAACTGAAGACCAACGCGCAGGCGATGGAGAACGGCGCGAGCGCCAGCCTGACGGACCTTCAGATCGACGCGATCCCGGCCTACAACACGACTGAAGAGCGCAAGAATTTCCACCCCGAGGGGCGCGACAACGGTTATGTGCTGACGATGGGCCGTTTCCGGATCTACGTCTCTGGCGACACCGAGGACATCCCGGAGATGCGGGCGCTGGAGGATATCGACCTCGCCTTCGTCAGCATGAACCTGCCCTTCACCATGACGGCAGAGGCCGCGGCGGACGCGGTCCGGGAATTCGCGCCCACCTACGTCTACCCCTACCATTACCGGGGCCGCGACGGCGGCACGCAGGACCCGGCGGCCTTTGCCGATCTGGTCGGGGATGCCTCGCAGGTGCAGATGGGCGACTGGTACAAGCCGGGCGAACTGGGCTGACCGCGCGGGCAGGGTGGTCCGACCATCCTGCCTCTTGCCCGCGCCCGGCGCGCGGGCCACTCTGGCGGCGGGAGGACCATCACCATGCCGCTGGATCTGTCGCGCTTCGATCTGAACAGGATCGACGCGGGCTTCATCGAGAACCCGCATCCGCTCTTGCACCGCTTGCGGGCCGAGAAGCCGATCTTTCGCAATGCCGACGGGTCGGTTTACCTGACGCGCCATGCCGATTGCCTGAAGGTCTACCAGAGCCGCGACATGCTGTCGGACAAGACCGAGGCCTTCGGCGAGAAGTTCGGGCGCTGCCCGCTGCACACCCACCACACGACCTCGCTGATCTTCAACGATCCGCCCTATCACACGGTGGTGCGGCGGCTGATCTCGGGCGCCTTCACGCCGCGCAAGCTGGCGGAGTTCGAGCCGCTGATCGCGGGCATCGTCGACCGGCTGCTCGACCGGGTCGAGGATCTGGGGACGCTGGACGTGATCGAGGATTTCGCCAAGGTGCTGCCGACCGAGATCATCTCTTTCATGCTGGGCATCCCCGAGGAGCATCGCGCGCAGCTGCGGGGCTATTCTCTGGCGATCCTTGGCGCGCTGGACCCTGTCGTCCCGCCCGAGCGGCTGGCCGAGGGCAATCGCGCGGTCGAGGAGTTCGGCGCGATCCTGTCCGACCTGATCGACTTTCGCCGCCGCAATCCAGAGGGCGCGCATCAGGGCGAGGTGCTGGAAAGCCTGATCTTCGGCGAGCATGAGGGGCGGCGCCTGACGCAGGAGGAGCTGGTGCAGAACTGTATCTTCCTGCTGAACGCCGGTCACGAGACGACGACCAGCCTTGTGGGCAATGCCATCGGCCTGCTGCTGGACTGGCCCGACCAGCATCGGCTGTTGCTGGAGGAACCGGGCCATATCGACACGGCGGTCGAGGAATTCCTGCGGGTGGAAAGCCCGCTTCAGATCGGCAACCGGCTGGCGGGCGAGGATATCGCGCTGGCCTCGGGGGTGATCCCGAAGGGCACCTATATCCACACCTCGATTGCGGCGGCGAACCGCGACCCCGAGGTCTTCCCCGATCCCGACCGCATGGACATCACGCGCAAGCCGAACCGGCATATCGCCTTCATCACCGGCATTCACGTCTGCCTTGGCGCGACGCTGGCACGGGTGGAGGGGCGGATCGCTCTCGGGCGCTTCGTGCAGCGCTTTCCGAAGCTTGCGCAGACCGGACAGCGCAGCCGGGTGCCGCTGGCGCGATTCCGGGGCTATGCCAGCCTGCCGATTTCGGTGCGTTAGGGGGCAGGGCGAAGCACGGGGTTTGCGGAAAGGCCGGGGGAGGCTGCGCTAGGTGGATGGGGCCGTACCCCCGGCCAGCGGTCCAAACGAAAAGGGCGCTCGTTGCGGGGCGCCCTTTGTGTTCTCTGCGGAGAGGCTTACGCGGCCTGCGAGCGGCGACCACCGCCGCCACCGCGACGCGCGCGCGACCGGCGCGGCTGGGTGGTGCCGGGCTTATGCCCGCCACCATTACCGCCGCCGCCGCCACCGCGACGACGGCCACCGCCCCCACGGGCGGGCTTCTTCTCGCCTTCCCACTCTTCGCCGCTGGCGACCTCGATCTTGCGGCCCATGACCTTCTGGATGGCGCGGAATTCGTCCATCTCGGTCGGCGCGCAATAGGCGATGGCGGTGCCGTCCCGGCCCGCCCGCGCGGTCCGCCCGATGCGGTGGACGTAGTTGTCCGGCACGTTGGGCAGGTCGTAATTGTAGACATAGCGCACCGAGGGGATGTCGATGCCGCGCGCCGCCACGTCGGTGGCGACGAGCACGGTCAGCTCGCCTTCCTTGAAGGACTTCAGCGCGCGGTCGCGCTGGCCCTGGCTTTTGTTGCCGTGGATCGAGGCGGCGGCAAAGCCCTTGTCCTCAAGCTGGCGCTTGAGCTTTTCGGCGCCGTGCTTGGTGCGGGCAAAGACCAGCGCCGCGTCGGTGCGGTGCTTGTCCAGATGCGTGATCAGCAGCCCGGTCTTGTGCGCCTGCTCGACGAAGTGGACGCTTTGCTCGATGCGCTCGACCGGCTTGCCCGGAGGCGTGACCTCGATCCGGACGGCGTCGGTCAGGTAGGCGCCGGCGATCTCGGCCATCTGCTTGGGCATGGTGGCCGAGAACAGCATGGTCTGACGCTCGGCGGGCAGGACCTTGGCGATCTGGCGCAGCGCGTGGATGAAACCGAGGTCCAGCATCTGGTCGGCCTCGTCCAGTACGAGGAACTTCGCCTCGTCCAGACGCACGGCCTTGCGGTCCAGAAGGTCGATCAGGCGGCCCGGCGTGGCGACGAGCACATCGGTGCCCTTCGTCAGCTTCTGCGCCTGCGCGTTGATGGACTGACCGCCGACCACAAGCGCGGTCTTGATGTGGGTGCCCTCGGCATAGGCGCGCAGGTTCTCGAGGATCTGCTTGGCCAGTTCGCGGGTCGGCGCAAGGATCAGCGCGCGGGCGGTCTTGGGCGCGGCCCGGCCTTCCATCCGCATCAGGGCGGAGAGCAGGGGCAGGCCGAAGGCGGCGGTCTTGCCGGTGCCGGTCTGGGCAAGGCCCAGCACGTCGCGCCCGTTCATCGCATGCGGGATCGCCTGCGTCTGGATCGGGGTGGGGGCGGTGATGTTAAGGGCGGCCAGGTTGGCCTGAAGGCGGGGCGGCAGCCCCAGCATGTCGAAATCCAAGTGTTCTTCCTTTGTGGCGGGCAGGGCCCGCGAACGAACGACGGCCCGCGCCCCGGGATGGGGCGTGAGGCGCACGATTGGGTGACCGCGAGCGCGGGCCGACGCGGCCGGATGCCGGAAAGCCTGTCGCGGGTCGGAACCCATGCGTGATGTGGGAGCCATGTTCGGAGATGTCGTGCCGTGCGGACCGGTGGCCCTGCTGCCCCGCTCACGCGGCGGGTGCGGCACAGGGGAGCATATGCGCGCCGCGCCGCAGAATGTCAAGGCTGTGCAAGGCGGCGGGCTTGATCGCGGGCCGGGCCTTCTGTATACGCGCCCGGTGGCCCGACTCGGACAACGGGGCGGGGTCACGTTCACAATCAAGAAAAGCCGTGGTTGGCCCGTCTCGCTTCGAGGGTCACATCCGGCAATGGAGAAGCGATATGAAACTGCATGAACTGCGCGACAATCCCGGCGCAACCAAGCGCAAGCAGCGCATCGGCCGTGGCCCGGGTTCGGGTCGTGGTAAGATGGGTGGCCGTGGTATCAAGGGTCAGAAGTCCCGTTCGGGTGTGGCCATCAATGGCTACGAAGGCGGCCAGATGCCGCTGTACCAGCGTCTGCCCAAGCGCGGTTTCAACAAGCCGAACCGCAAGGAATACGCTGTCGTCAACCTGGGCCTGATCCAGAAGTTCGTCGACGCGGGCAAGCTGGAAGCCGGTTCGATCACCGAGGATTCGCTGGTGGCTTCGGGCCTCGTGCGCCGCAAGCTGGATGGCATCCGCGTCCTCGCCAAGGGCGAGATCACCGGCGCGCTGACCATCGACGTCACCGGCGCATCGAAGTCCGCTGTCGAGGCGGTCGAGAAGGCCGGCGGCTCGCTCAAGGTGGCTGCGGCGGCGGAGTGAGTCCCGCTTGCGCCCTCACCACGGCGCAATACCGGGTTGTGAGCGGCGTCCGCGCCGCTTACATGTGCCCCTAGTTTTCCCCGAACGCCGCCCGATGCTGGAAAACGCGTCGAGGCGGCGTTTGTCATAACAGAGAGATCCGCATGGTATCCGCAGCAGAGCAAATGGCCGCCAACACAAGCTGGGCGGCGCTTGGCAAGGCAACCGACCTGCGCAACCGAATCCTGTTCACGCTCGGCCTGCTGATCGTCTACCGGCTGGGGACCTTCATCCCCGTTCCCGGCATCGACGGCGCCGCGCTGAAGGAATTCGTCGACCAGGCCTCCAGCGGCATCGCGGGCATCGCCTCGATGTTCACGGGCGGCGCGCTTGGGCGGATGGGGATCTTTGCCCTCGGCATCATGCCCTACATCTCTGCCTCGATCATGGTGCAGCTTCTGACGGCCATGGTGCCACAGCTCGAGCAGCTCAAGAAAGAGGGTGAGCAGGGGCGCAAGAAGATCAACCAGTACACGCGCTACGGCACCGTGGTGCTGGCGCTGATCCAGTCCTACGGCCTCGCCGCCTCGCTTGAAGCGGGCGACCTCGTGACCGATCCGGGCTGGTACTTCCGCGCGTCCTGCATGATCACGCTGGTCGGCGGCACGATGTTCCTGATGTGGCTGGGCGAGCAGATCACCGCCCGCGGCGTCGGCAACGGTATCTCGCTGATCATCTTCGTCGGCATCATCGCCGAGGTTCCCGCCGCTCTGGCGCAGTTCTTCGCCTCGGGTCGCTCGGGCGCCATCAGCCCCGCCGTGATCGTCGGCGTGATCGTGATGGTGGTGGCCACCATCGCCTTCGTCGTCTTCATGGAGAGGGCGCTGCGAAAGATCACCATCCAGTACCCGCGCCGCCAGGTCGGCATGAAGATGACCGAGGCGCAGTCCTCGCACCTGCCGGTCAAGGTCAACCCGGCGGGCGTCATCCCGGCGATCTTCGCCTCGTCGCTGCTGCTGCTGCCGATCACGATCTCGACCTTCTCGGGTTCCGACGCGGGTCCGATCATGTCGACGATCCTCGCCTACTTCGGGCCGGGCCAGCCGCTCTACCTGCTGTTCTTCGCGGTGATGATCGTCTTCTTCGCCTATTTCTACACCTTCAACGTCTCGTTCAAACCGGACGACGTGGCGGACAACCTGAAGAACCAGAACGGCTTTGTGCCCGGCATCCGGCCCGGCAAGCGGACGGCGGAATACCTTGAATACGTGGTGAACCGCGTGCTGGTTCTTGGCTCGCTCTACCTGACGGCGGTCTGCCTGCTGCCAGAGATCGTGCGGAACCAGTTCGCCATTCCGTTCTACTTCGGCGGCACCTCGGTGCTGATCGTGGTGAGCGTCACCATGGACACCATTCAGCAGGTTCAAAGCCATCTGCTGGCGCATCAATACGAAGGTCTCATCCAGAAATCGCAGCTGCGTGGTAAGGGTGGCAAGGCACGGAAGAAAAGAGGGGCCCCGTCGCGTCGATGAACATCATTCTTTTGGGACCGCCGGGGGCGGGCAAGGGTACGCAGGCCGCAAAACTGGTCGAAGAACGCGGCATGGTGCAGCTGTCCACCGGGGACATGCTGCGCGCCGCCAAGACCAGCGGGACGGAAATGGGCAAGCGCGTGGCCGAGGTCATGGACCGCGGCGAGCTTGTCACCGATGAGATCGTCATCGGACTGATTCGCGAAAAGCTGGAAGCGGGCGGGACGCCCGGCTTCATCTTCGACGGGTTCCCGCGCACGCTGAAGCAGGCGGATGCGCTGGGGGAGCTGCTGGCAGAGGTCGGGCAGACGCTGGATCACGTCATCGAGCTGCGGGTCGAGGACGAGGCACTGGTTCACCGCATCGTCAACCGCGCCGAAGAGGCCCGCGCCGCGGGCCAGCCGGTACGCGCGGACGACAACGAGGAATCGCTGCGCACCCGCCTTGCGGCCTACTACAAGATGACCTCGCCGCTGGTCGGCTATTACTACGCCAAGGGCCTGTATTCCCGCGTCGACGGCATGGCCGAAATGGACGAGGTCAAGGCCCAGATCGCGGCAAAACTGGACGCCTGACGGCGCCCGCCCGGGGCCGGGGGCGGCAGGGGTTGACGCCCCGTCGCAAAACCCGTACCCACCCCCATCTCCACCGGAGAATCATTCCGTGTGGCGGGTCGCCCCCGCCGCGCAGATCACCTGACAAGCTTGGGCCCGCAGGCAGACGCCTCGGGCCTTCGGTTGTGAAAAAAGGGCCTGGAGTGACGGGCTCGCAACGAAAGGAACAGAGACTTGGCACGTATTGCCGGCGTCAACATCCCGACCAACAAGCGCGTCGTGATTGCGCTTACCTACATTCACGGCATCGGTCCGGCCATCGCAAAGGAAATCTGCGAAGCCACCAAGATCGACGCCGCGCGTCGCGTCAACGAACTGTCGGACAGCGAAGTCCTGCAGGTGCGTGAATACATCGACGCCAACCTGACCGTCGAAGGCGACCTGCGCCGCGACACCCAGATGAACATCAAGCGCCTGATGGACCTTGGCTGCTACCGCGGCCTGCGTCATCGTCGCAACCTGCCCGTGCGCGGTCAGCGCACGCACACCAACGCTCGCACGCGCAAAGGCCCCGCGAAGGCCATTGCCGGCAAGAAGAAGTAAGGGAGGGTTCGACCTATGGCACGCGATACTCGCCGCGCTGGCGGCAAGAAAAAGGTCTCCAAGAACATCGCCGCTGGCGTTGCTCACGTGAACTCGACCTTCAACAACACCAAGATCCTGATCTCGGACGTGCAGGGCAACGCGATCTCGTGGTCGTCCGCCGGCACCATGGGCTTCAAGGGCTCGCGCAAGTCGACGCCCTACGCCGCCCAGCTGGCCGCAGAAGACGCGGGCAAGAAGGCCCAGGATCACGGCGTGAAGACGCTGGAAGTCGAAGTGCAGGGCCCCGGTTCGGGCCGCGAATCGGCGCTGCGCGCGCTGGCTGCCGTCGGCTTCAACATCACGTCCATCCGCGACGTGACGCCGATCGCACACAACGGCTGCCGCCCGCCGAAGCGCCGCCGCGTCTGATCGCACCTGATTACCGGACGAGGCGGGGCCCAGTTGCCCTGCCTCGTTCTGTCGTTTCGAAACCTCGGGCGTCTGTCCCTACTGGACATGGGGGACGGGCTGGTATGGAGGGAATTGCATGATCCACAAGAACTGGGCCGAATTGATCAAGCCGACACAGCTGGAGATCAAGCCCGGCGCCGACCCGTCCCGGCAGGCCACTGTCATCGCCGAACCGCTGGAGCGCGGCTTCGGTCTGACGCTCGGCAACGCGCTGCGCCGCGTGCTGCTGTCCTCGCTTCAGGGGGCGGCCATCACCTCTGTGCAGATCGACAACGTGCTGCACGAGTTCTCCTCGGTGGACGGTGTCCGCGAGGATGTGACCGACATCATCCTGAACCTGAAGCAGGTCGCCCTGCGGATGGAGGTCGAAGGGCCCAAGCGCCTGTCGGTTTCCGCCAAGGGCCCGGGCGTCGTCACCGCCGGTGACATTTCGGAAACCAACGGCATCGAGGTTCTGAACCGCGATCACGTGATCTGTCACGTGGACGAGGGCGCAGAGGTCTACATGGAATTCACCGTGAACCTCGGCAAGGGCTATGTCTCGGCTGACAAGAACAAGCCCGAGGACGCCCCGATCGGCCTGATCCCGATCGACGCGATCTACTCGCCGGTGAAGAAGGTCGCCTACGACGTGCAGCCCACCCGCGAGGGCCAGGTGCTGGACTACGACAAGCTGACCATGAAGATCGACACCGACGGCTCGATCACGCCCGAGGACGCCGTGGCCTTCGCCGCGCGCATCCTGCAGGATCAGCTGTCGATCTTCGTCAACTTCGACGAGCCGGAATCGGCTCAGCGTCACGACGACGACGACGGTCTGGAGTTCAACCCGCTGCTGCTGAAGAAGGTCGACGAGCTGGAGCTCTCGGTCCGTTCGGCAAACTGCCTGAAGAACGACAACATCGTCTACATCGGCGACCTGATCCAGAAGACCGAGGCAGAGATGCTGCGCACCCCGAACTTCGGCCGCAAGTCCTTGAACGAGATCAAGGAAGTGCTGTCGGGCATGGGTCTGCACCTTGGCATGGACGTCGAGGACTGGCCGCCGGACAACATCGAGGACCTGGCCAAGAAGCTGGAAGACTCGTTCTGAGAAAGGTGGGTTGAAAACCCACCCCACGGCGAGGCGGCAACGCCTCGTCCCGGGCATCCGCCCCAAGGAGAGCCGGTGACACGCATCGCCGGACTGACAAAGCAAAACCGCCCGTAGAGGGCACCCATTGGAGAAAGACACATGCGTCACGCAAAAGGCTATCGCCGCCTGAACCGCACCCACGAGCACCGCAAGGCGCTGTGGGCGAACATGGCGGGTTCGCTGATCGAGCACGAGCAGATCAAGACCACGCTGCCGAAGGCCAAGGAACTCAAGCGCGTCATCGACAAGCTGATCACGCTGGGCAAGCGCGGCGACCTGCACGCACGCCGTCAGGCCGCGTCGCAGCTGAAGCAGGACATGCACGTCGCCAAGCTGTTCGAAATCCTCGGCCCGCGCTACGCCGAGCGTCAGGGTGGCTACTGCCGCGTCCTGAAGGCCGGCTTCCGCTACGGTGACATGGCGCCCATGGCGATCATCGAACTGGTCGACCGCGACACCGACGCCAAGGGCGCTGCCGACAAGGCCCGCCTGGCCGCCTACGAAGACGCCGACGAATAAGACTTCGGGGCCATCGCCCCAGCAGAAAGGCCCCCGCCATCCGGTCGGGGGCCTTTTTCGTTTCGCGGCTGCCGTCCTATTCGCCGGACATTTCTCGCTGCCGCATCGGCATCTGGTCGATGGTGCGGAAAAGATCCTCGGGCGCGACCGGGCTGTCGGCGCGCAGCTTCACACCACCGTCCTTGCCGATCAGGACAAGGGTGAAGCCTTCGACCTTCAGCCGCGCGCGCAGTGCCCCGCCAGAGCCGGGGGCCGTATCGCTGAATACGATGATGTCTCGCTCTTCCACCCCGGCGCGGGCCTTTTGAAGCAGGGCAAGCTGTGCGCGGTAGGCGGCGCCCGCCGGGTCGTCTGCAAAGACCAGCACCGGGCGCGACCGCCATTTCAAAGCGTCCAATGCGCCGCCTTCCGCATCCAGTTGCCGAAACAGGCCATCGTCAGACATTGCCGGGCCGGTGGTCAGCGCGGTGGCGCAGGCGAGGGCGGGCAACAGGCACGCCCTTGGTCGCGCCCGGCCCACAATCGCCCCTGATGCCCGGCGAAGGGCCGTCACGCCGCATCCAGCTCCTTTTTCACAAGGCTCTCGATCTTGGCGACCGGGTGGTTGGTCAGCGTCTTCGGCACCTCGGCGATGATCTTGTCAGAGACCTCCTTGTGCAGCGCCTCGCGCAGGTCGCCCAGAACCTTGGGCGAGGCCACCAGCACCAGCCGGTCGAAGGCCCCCTTGTGCGCCTCGGCATAGAGGTGGTCGGCAAGATCCGCCGCAAAGCGCTCTTTCGCCAGCTCATGCCAGTCGGTGTCGTCAAGGGCAGAGCGCTGCTGCACGCCGGTGTCGTTCATGCGCCCGGGCCGGTTCGCCGATTGCTCGCGGTCCGAGGGGTTCTCCTGCTCCTCTTCGTCGAAAACGTCGAGGTTGGGATCGTCGTGATCGGTCAGGTTGCGCAGGAACAGCGCCTTTTCGCTGTCCGTCACCACCACCCAGGTTCCCTGCTTCAGTTCCACCATAGCCTGATCCTCCTTACGATCCTGATTTTTCTTCGGATTTTCGAACCCGGGTCACGCCGGGCCGGTCCTGTTCCGCGCGTTTCTTCAGGTCGCGCGTTCCGACCTGCCGTTCCACGCCGCCATCGGCGCGGCCCTGTTGCGGGGGTGTCTTTTCGGGGTCGGTATAGGCCTTTGTCTCTTGGCGACCGTCCTGCGATCTGTGGCGCTCTGCCATCTGATGCCTCCTGACGTTGTGCGTTCGTTTCTGTCAGGATCAACGCGCGAGGTCCCTGGCCGTTCCCCCTGCGGCTTGAAAGGCGCGGCCCCGGCGGGCATATCAGGACGCATGTCACCAAGGGGGACCCCATGCGCATTCTGACGGCCTGCCTGCTTGTCCTGCTTGCCCTGCCCGCCGCGGCAGAGACCCGCGTGCCGCAATCGCAGGCCGAGGTGCAATTGAGCTTCGTGCCGCTGGTGAAAGAGGCGGCGCCCGCCGTCGTCAACATCTACGCCAGCCGGGTGGTGCAGACCCGCAGCCCCTTTGCGGACGATCCCTTTTTCAACAACTTTTTCAACGAGTTCCAGTCCCGGCCCCGGGTGCAGAACTCGCTGGGGTCCGGGGTGATCCTGTCCGCCGACGGGATCGTGGTGTCGAATTACCACGTGGTCGGTCAGGCGACCGAGATCCGCGTGGTGCTGAACGACCGGCGCGAATACGCGGCAGAGGTGCTGCTGGGCGACGAGGAATCGGACCTTGCGATCCTGAAGCTCGAGGACGCCACTGACATGCCCTTCCTGCCGCTGCGCGACAGCGATACCGTCGAGGTGGGTGAGCTGGTGCTTGCCATCGGCAACCCCTTCGGCGTCGGGCAGACCGTGACCTCGGGGATCGTGTCGGGGCTGGCGCGCTCGGGCACGGCGACGGGCAATGCGCGCGGCTACTTTATCCAGACCGACGCGGCGATCAACCCCGGCAACTCGGGCGGTGCGCTGCTGGACGTGACGGGGCACCTCGTGGGGGTGAATACCTCGATCCTGACCCGCTCGGGCGGCTCCAACGGCATCGGCTTCGCCATCCCCTCGGCGCTGGTCGCGCAGTTCGTCGATCAGGCCAAGGCCGGAGAGACCCGCTTTCAGCGCCCCTGGGCCGGGCTGACCGGCCAGCCGGTGGACGCGGACCTGTCGGGCAGCCTTGGCCTGCGCCTGCCTGGCGGCGTGGTCATCGCCGATCTGCACCCGGAAAGCCCCTTCGCCAAGGCCGGTCTGCGGGTGGGCGACGTGGTGCTGGCGGTGGACGGCCAGCCGGTGAACACGCCGCCAGAGATGCTGTTTCGCATGTCGATCCGCGGGGTGGGCCACATGGCGCGCGTCACCTATGCCTCGGGCGGCGAGGAACACGAGGCCGAGGTCGCCATGATCGCCCCGCCAGAGGTGCCCCCCCGCGCCGCCGTCAGCCTTGGCGAGGATGCGGTGCTGCCGGGGCTGGCACTGTCCCGGGTAAACCCGGCGGTGGCGGTGGACTACGGCCTGCCGATGGATGCCGAGGGCGTGCTGGTCACCGATCCCGGCCCCTGGGGCGCCCGCGCGGGCCTGCGCGAAGGGGACATCCTGCGCAGCATCAATGGCATCGCGATCGAGGCGCCCGCCGATGTCGACCGCGCCCTGCGCCGGGCCGGCCCCCGTATCGCCATAGAGGCAGAGCGCGGCCGCCGGCGCCTGCTGCTGCGCTTCCGGGTCTGAGCCTTGGCCGATCTCTTCGACACCGGCGCGCCTGCGCCGCCGCCCGCGAAATCCGCCCCCCGCCCGCTGGCGGACCGTCTGCGCCCGCAGGCGCTGGCCGAGGTCATCGGCCAGCAACAGGTGCTGGGCCCCGATGCGCCGCTGGGGGTGATGCTGGCCTCAGGCTCGCTGGGCTCCATCGTCTTCTGGGGACCGCCCGGCGTCGGCAAGACCACCATCGCACGCCTGCTGGCGGATGCCACCGACCTGCATTTCGTCCAGATCAGCGCGATCTTCTCGGGCGTGCCGGAACTGCGCAAGGTCTTCGAGGCGGCCAGGATGCGCCGCGCGAACGGGCAGGGGACGCTGCTCTTCGTCGACGAGATCCACCGCTTCAACAAGGCGCAGCAGGACAGCTTCCTGCCGCATATGGAGGACGGGACGATCCTGCTGGTGGGCGCCACCACGGAAAACCCCTCGTTCGAGCTGAACGCCGCCGTGCTCTCGCGCGCGCAGGTGCTGGTTCTGGAACGCCTCTCCGAGCCCGACCTCGAACGCCTGGTCCAACGCGCCGAGCAGGAGCTGGAGCGCCCGCTGCCGCTGGACGAGGGCGCCCGCGCGGCGCTGCTGGAAATGGCCGATGGCGACGGGCGCGCGCTTCTGAACCTCGTGGAGCAGGTGATGTCGTGGCGGGTCGCCGACCCGCTCGACACCGCCGCCCTGCGCACCCGGCTGATGAAGCGCGCGGCGCAATACGACAAGTCCGGCGACGGGCACTACAACCTGATCTCGGCGCTGCACAAATCGGTGCGCGGTTCCGACCCGGACGCGGCGCTCTACTGGTTTGCCCGCATGCTGGAGGCGGGCGAGGATCCGCGCTTCCTCGCCCGCCGCATCACCCGCATGGCGGTCGAGGACATCGGCCTCGCCGATCCGCAGGCCCAGACCCATTGCCTGGATGCCTGGAACACCTACGAACGCCTCGGCTCGCCCGAGGGCGAACTGGCGCTGGCGCAGGCGCTGGTCTACATCGCGCTGGCGCCGAAATCGAACGCCGTCTACGTCGCCTACAAGGCCGCCCGCGCGGCGGCGAAGAAGACCGGCTCCCTGCGCCCGCCGAAACACATCCTGAATGCGCCAACCCGGCTGATGAAGGATCAGGGCTACGGCGCGGGCTACGCCTACGACCACGACGCCGAAGACGGCTTCTCCGGGCAGGACTACTTCCCCGAGGAGATGCGGCGCGAGACCCTCTACGACCCAGTCGATCGCGGCTTCGAACGCGACATGCGCAAACGCGTCGACTACTTCGCCAAACTCCGCGCCCAGCGACAAAAGACCTGAAACCCCGGCTTCTTCTGTCCCAAAATATCCCGGGGGGAGGCCGCAGGCCGGGGGGCAGCGCCCCCTGCCGCCGCCGCCCCGTGCCTCGTGTCCTCCGCCCCGGCCCGCCGCCACCACCATCCGCAGGCCCGGCACCCGCTGCACGACCCGCCCAATCTTGACATCCTCCCCGCCACAAGCGACACGCGCGCCATGACACCCGTCCTGCAAGTCGCAATCGGAGGCGCGCTTGGCGCCTCGGCCCGGTATATGACCGGGATCGCGATGGCGCGCCTGCTGGGCAAGGGCTTTCCATGGGGTACGCTGACGGTGAACGTCGTCGGGTCCTTCGCCATGGGCGCGCTCGTCGTGCTTCTGGCGCATCTCGGCGGCAACCGCTGGGCGCCTCTGTTGATGACCGGCGTGCTGGGCGGCTTCACCACCTTCTCGGCCTTCTCGCTGGATGCGGTCACGCTTTACGAGCGCGGCCAGACTGGCGTGGCGGCCGGATACGTCGCGGTTTCGGTGGTGGCGTCCATCACCGCGCTTTTCGCAGGCATGAGCCTTGCAAGGGGAATGACATGAGCCGCGTGCAGACCGTGACCGTCGGGCCCGGAGACGGCGACCAGCGCCTCGACCGCTGGCTCAAACGCCTCTTTCCGCAGCTTGCGCAGGGGCGCATCGAAAAGATGTGCCGCAAGGGCGAGATCCGCGTCGACGGCGCCCGGGCCAAGGCCTCGACCCGGCTGGAGATCGGCCAGCAGGTGCGCATCCCGCCGCTGCCTGAACCGGGGCAGGTGGTCGCGCAGGCCAAGCCCAAGTCCTCGGTCGCGGTGACCGACGCCGATGCCGAGATGATGCGCGCCGCCGTCCTGTGGAAGGACGACCACGTCATCGCGCTGAACAAGCCCCCGGGTCTTGCCACGCAGGGCGGCAGCGGCCAGACCCGCCACGTCGACGGGCTATCCGAGGCGCTGACCTTCGGCATGGACGAGAAACCGCGCCTCGTGCACCGGCTGGACAAGGATACCTCCGGCGTGCTGCTGCTGGCGCGCAGCCGCGAAGTGGCCAAGGGCCTGACAGAGGCGATCCGCCACCGCGAGACGCGCAAGATCTACTGGGCGCTCGTCGCCGGTGTGCCCACCCCCTACCTTGGCGAAATCAAGTACGGGCTGGTCAAGGCGCCGGGTCACGGCAGGGGCGGCGAGGGCGAGAAGATGCGCGCCATCCATCCCGCCGAGATCGAAACCACCCCCGGGGCCAAGCGCGCCCATACGCTTTATGCCACGCTCTACCGCGTCGCCAGCCGCGCCGCATGGGTGGCAATGGAGCCGGTGACCGGTCGCACCCACCAGCTGCGCGCGCATATGGCAGAGATCGGCCATCCGATCATCGGTGACGGCAAGTACGGCGGCTCGGGGCAGGAAAACCTTGGCGACGGCTGGGGCGCGCAGCTGGGCGGGGTGATCTCGCGCAAGCTGCACCTGCACGCCCGCACCATGGCCTTCCTGCATCCTGTGACCCGCAAGCCGGTGACGATCCACGCGCCCTTGCCACAGCACATGGCCGACAGCTGGCAGACGCTGGGATGGGAAGAGGATTATGCCGACGAAGATCCTTTCGAGAAGCTGAGATGACGCTGAAACTGGTGATCTTCGACGTCGACGGCACGCTGGTCGACAGCCAGGCGGATATCCTGGCCTCGATGGGGGCGGCCTTCGCCTCTGAAGGGCTGGCACGGCCCTCGCGCGAGGCGGTGCTTGGCATCGTCGGGCTGTCGCTGCCCGTGGCCATCGCCCGCTTGCGGCCCGACGATGCAGACCCGGCGGAAACCGCCCGCATGGTCGAGGCCTACAAGGACGCCTACCTTGGCCTGCGGGTCGCGGGCGGCCCCGAGGCCTCTCCGCTGTTTCCCGGTATCCCGGCGCTGCTGGACCGGCTGTCGCAGCGCGAGGACCTGCTTCTGGGCATCGCGACGGGCAAGTCGCGGCGCGGGCTGACGGCGCTTCTGGACGGGCACGGGTTGGCAAAACGCTTCGTGACGACGCAGGTAGCGGACGATCATCCGTCCAAGCCCCACCCGTCGATGATCTTCACCGCGCTGATGGAGGCGGGGGTCGAGGCCACCGATGCCGTCATGATCGGCGACACCAGCTACGACATGGACATGGCGCGCGCCGCCGGGGTCCGCGCCATCGGCGTGACCTGGGGCTATCACCGGCCCGAGGCGCTGACGGCGGCAAGCGCCCTCGTCGCCGACTCCGAGGCCCTGGGCCGCGCCATCGACGCCTTTGCAGGAGCCACGGTATGAGCGAATGGGCCCCGAAACGCTTCTGGAAAGAGGCAGACGTGAAACCCGAGGGCGCGGGCTGGACCGTCACGCTGGACGGTCGCGGCATCAAGACCCCGGCGAAGGTCGCGCTTGCGGTCCCGACAGAGGCGCTGGCCCGCGCCATTGCCGAGGAATGGCAGGCGCAGGAGGAAAAGATCGACCCGGGCACCATGCCCTTCACGCGCATGGCCAATTCGGCGCTCGACAAGGTGCTTCCGCAGCGCGCTGCCGTGGCCGAGATGCTGGCGGCCTACGGCGACAGCGATCTGCTGTGCTACCGGGCCGAGGCGCCGGACGAACTGGTGGCCCGACAGGCCGAGCGCTGGGATCCGCTGCTTGTCTGGGCCGACGAGATGTTCGGCGCCCGCCTTGCCCCCCGGGCCGGGGTCATGCACGCGGCGCAGGACGCCGCCGCGCTGGACCGGCTTGCGCACGAGGTGCATGCCCAGCCGCCCTTTGCCCTTGCGGCCTTCCACGACCTCGTGGCGATCTCGGGGTCCTTGGTGCTGGCACTGGCGGTGATCCACGGCGCCCGCAGCCCGGCCGAGGCCTGGGATCTCTCGCGCCTTGACGAGAGCTGGCAGGAAGAGCAGTGGGGCGTGGATGAAGAGGCCGCCGAGGTTGCCGCTCTCAAGCGTGCCGAATTTCTGCATGCGGCGCATTTTCACGCGCTCTCAACGGCTTGAACTGCCGTATTCGATACGGATAAATGACTGCCCGGGCGGGCTCTGCGCTTGACGCCTCAGCAGGAATCCGCCCACACTGCCCGCACGTCGGGAGGCGGCGACCAAGCGGGGGAGGATGCCCCGTTTAATGTCCGGTTACCCCAGGCCCCGGGGCCGCCCAGAGCCGTAAGAACGCCGGAATAGAGAAGGTTGATGCTGAAGACCCCTGCTTTCCTCGCCCTCTTCCTGGCCGCCCAGGCGGCAGGAGCCGCGACCCTTGACGAAGTCAAGTCCCGCGAGACGCTGAACTGTGGCGTGAATGCCGGCCTGGCCGGCTTCGCCTCTCGGGACGATGCGGGCAACTGGACCGGCTTCGACGTCGGTTTCTGCCGTGCCGTCGCGGCGGCGGTGCTGGGCGATCCGCAGGCGGTGACCTTCGTGGAAACCACCCCGCGGTCGCGCTTCACGCTGCTGAACGGCGGCGACGTCGACGTCTTGTCGCGCAACACCACTTGGAGCTTTGCCACCGACGTCGAGTTTCAGGTGAATTTCGCCGGGATCGTCTACTATGACGGGCAGGGCTTCATGGTGCCGAAGTCGCTGGGCGTCAGCTCTGCCACCGAACTGGCGGGCAAGTCGGTTTGCGTGCATTCCGAGACCACCTCGGCCCTGAACATGCGCGAGTATTTCACCCGCCTCGACATGAGCGTGGAGCCGGTCGCGGTGGAGACTGCCGCAGAGGCGCAGGCCAAGTACCTGAGCGGCGAATGCGACGTCTATACCTCGGACGCCTCGCAACTGGCCGCGATTCGCGCCACCTTCGAGACACCCGGCGACCACGTGCTGTTGCAGGATATCATCTCGAAAGAGCCGCTGGGGCCGGTGGTCCGCCACGGCGACGACCGCTGGTCCGATATCGTGCGCTGGGTTTTGAACGCGCTGATCTCGGCCGAAGAGCTGGGCGTGACCTCGGCCAATATCGACGAGCTGATGCAGGGCACCAACAACCCCGAGATCGACCGCCTGCTGGGCACCACCGGGCGGCTGGGCGACATGCTGGGGCTGGATGCCGACTGGGCCGCGCGGGCGATCAAGGCGGGCGGCAACTACGGCGAGCTGTTCGCCAAGCATATCGGCGAGAAGACCCCGATCGGCTTGTCGCGCGGGCTGAACCTGCAATGGACGGAAGGCGGGCTGCTGTATTCCCCGCCGTTCCGCTGAGGCGCCGGGCTTACACCGGGCTTACAGTCGAAGAGCGGTTTGCTTGCGGCATGGACCCGACAGGGGGAATGCTTCTGCTCGCGCACCGATCAAGGTGCGCGGGCGCCTCTGGCTGCGCGGCGTGGCTTAGTCCGTCAGGTCGCGGGGCACGATGAAATCGACAAGCCGCCCGGTGCCCAGATGCAGATCTTGCCAGTGGTCGATATCGAAATCCGCGATCAGCGTGGCGCCGGTCGGATAGACCTGAAAGCGTGGGTGATCGACCGGGCGTTCCATCAGTTCGGCGGCGAAATCCCCGATGCCGGGGTTGTGGCCAAGCATCAGCACGCGCTCGCCGGTTGCGCGTTTCAGCACGGATTCCAGAACCGAGGAGTCGGCCAGATACAACGTCGGGTCGAAGGTGGCCTGCGCTTTGATCTGCAGCCGGTCCAGCGTTTCCCGCGTGCGCATGGCCGAGGACGACAGCACCGCGTCGGGCAGTTGGCCGTTCTGGCGCAGCCAGTCGCCAAGCACGGTGGCGGCGCGACGGCCCCGCGCGTTCAGCGGGCGGTCGTGGTCCTCTTGTCCGGTCTTCCAGTCGGACTTGGCATGGCGCATCAGGATCAGGCGTTTCATGGGCGCCAGTTTCGCATGAAGGCGGATTGGTGGAAAGCCGACTGCTCGGGCAGCCGGGCGAAATCCACGGCCACGGGGCAGGCGCGCCGCACGAGGCAGCCCGCGCGGCAGGCCTCGCCCGCGTCGCTGGCGATATGGGCCTTGCAGCGCGGCACGTCGTAGGGGTGATCGGGCGACAGGGCGCCCACCGGGCAGGCGGTCTCGCAGGGGCGCGCACAGCGGGGGCAGGGCTGTGTCGGGGTGTCGGACAGGGGCAGGCGGGCGGGCAGGGCCAGTGCCGCGCGGTAGCTGATGAACAGCCCTGCCTCGGCCTGCACAAGCGGGCCGACCGGCGAGGGCCAGGCCGTGCCGGTGCGTTCGGCCCAGCGGATGAAGGGCGCATAGGGCGGCCCGTCAGAGGGGTAGAGCGCGGTGGCGCCGACCTCTTGCGCCAGCGCGTCGATCACCCGCCGCGACCAGCGGTCCAGCGGGTCCGGCGCGCCGTCGCGGTATTCCGGCGCGGCGGTGAAGATCGGCCAGAAGCGAGGCTCGTCCGGGCCGATCATGACGATGGTGCCGGTACCCTCGGGCGCCCTGTCCGCCGCCTTGGGGTGAAAGGCGCCGCGCAGGGCAAGGCCGCGCCCGCGCGCGGCCCCGGCCAGATCACTCAGCGTCACGCCGCGCGGTCAGCGAGGGCAGGTCCGGCTGCCGAATCATCGAACCAGAGCCATGTTCCGTGAAGAGTTCCAGCAGGCAGGCGTTCGACACGCGGCCATCGACGATGACCACGGCCCGCACGCCTTCCTCCAGCGCCTTCAGGGCGGTTTCGGTCTTGGGGATCATGCCGCCCGCGATCACGCCCTCGGCGGTCAGCTTGCGGATGTCGTCGGGCACCAGTTCGGTCACCACCTCGCCGCTGCCGTCCTTCACGCCCGCCACGTCGGTCAGCAGCAGAAGCCGGTCCGCCTTGAGCGCGCCCGCGATGGCGCCCGCCGCAGTGTCGCCGTTGACGTTGAAGGTTTCCAGCGGGTCCATGCCAGTGGCCACCGGGGCCACCACCGGGATGATTCCCGCGGCGAAGAGGTCACGCAGCACCTGCACGTTCATCTCGATGGGGCGCCCGACGAAGCCCAGTTCCGGGTCGTCCGCCTCGCAGACCATCAGGTCGTCGTCCTTGCCGGACAGGCCTACGGCGCGCCCGCCCTCGTCCATGATCGCCTGCACGATGCGCTTGTTCACGAGGCCGGTCAGCACCATCTCGACCACCTCGACGGTGGCCTGATCGGTCACGCGCTTGCCGCGCACGAATTCCGATTCGATGCCCAGCTTGCCCAGCATCTCGTTGATCATCGGCCCGCCGCCGTGCACCACCACCGGGTTCACGCCGACCTGCCGCATCAGCACGATGTCGCGGGCGAATTCGGCCATGGCATCGGCGTCTCCCATGGCGTTGCCGCCGAATTTCACCACCACCACGGCACCCGAGTAGCGTTGCAGGTAGGGCAGGGCCTCTGACAGCGTCCTCGCGGTGGCTTTCCAGTCTTTGTTCATATTGCGCGGTCTCATCCGGTCGTTCCCCGTTCGGTTGCGGGGACAATGCCCCGCGCCGTCCGGGATTTCTAGAGGGGCCGGTCAGGTCAGCCCGGCAATGATGGCCCGCAGGGTCGCAAGCCCTTCGCCCTTCTCCGAACTCGTCAGCACCAGTTCCGGGTAGGCGGCCGGGTGTTTGGCCAGCTTCTCGCGGACCTGCGTGAGGATCTTCTCGCGGTCCCTTGGATGGACCTTGTCGGCCTTGGTCAGCACCACCTGGAAGGTCACGGCGGACTTGTCGAGCAGGGTCAGGATTTCCTCGTCCACCGCCTTGATGCCGTGGCGCATGTCGATCAGCACGAAGGCGCGGCGCAGGCCGACCCGGCCCGCCAGATAGGCCTTCAGCAGCGCCTGCCACTTGGCCACCACGGCGACCGGCGCATTGGCAAAACCATAGCCCGGCAGGTCGACCAGAAAGCGCTCGTCACCGAGGGTGAAGTAGTTGATTTCCTGCGTGCGGCCCGGCGTGTTGGACGCGCGCGCGATCCCCTTTCGCCCGGTCAGCGCATTGATCAGGCTGGATTTCCCGACGTTCGAGCGGCCGGCAAAGCAGACCTCGGCCCGGTCGTCGGGGGGCAGGCCGTCCATGGCGACGACGCCCTTGAGGAAATCGACCTCTCCGGCAAAGAGCTTGCGGGCGGCTTCGCGCTCGGCCTCTTCGGGTTCTTCGGCAAGGGGGAAGGGCAGTTGCATGCTACAGGCGCTCCACGGGGTCGCCGGGGGCGATGCGCCCGCCCTCGATCACCTCGGCCCGGACGGTGAAGTCGCGGTGCCCCGAGGTGTCGAGCGCGGACAGCACATTGGCATCGCGCGCCCCGGTTTCGGGGTTGTTATGAGTGGCAAGGCAGCGGTCGGTGCGCTCGCGGATTTTCAGGACGGTCGGGCCGACGCGGATCTCGCGGTCCAGCCAGTCGAATTCTTCCCAGGGGGCAAGGTTCTCGACCCACAGGTTGCAGCGCCAGCGGTGGATCGACAGCGCATGCCCGATCCGCTGCTCCACCGCGCGGTGCGAGGACAGGTTGCCCAGCGTGATCGAGGCGAAATCGCTGTCGGTGAAGCCGCGCTGCGCGCCGCGCACCACCCGCACGGATTGCGCGCGGTTGGCCGGGATGAAGCCGCCGGCCCAGTCTATCAGCCTTTGCCCCTCGGTGTCGGGGTTCAGGGTCAGGTCCTCGCGGTCGGGATGCGACAGGGTGACGGTGCCCATAGCTTCGTCGGTGCGGGCGGTGATGGCGGCCAGCCCCGGTGCCTTGGACCCGCGCGAGAAGTTCTGGCAGCCGACCCAGTGCGAGCCGTCGGCATCCGTCGCGTCGTGGGCCACCGCCCACAGCCGGTCCCAGGGTAGCGTCTGGCCCGGTTCCAGCAAGGCAGAAGCCACGGACTCGCGTCCGTGGCTCTTGATGGGGAAACGCCAGATCTGGTCAAGCCTGCCGGTCATTTGCTTCCCGGCTTGGAGGTCGAATTGGCGGCCTTGCCGTCGTCCTTCGCCTTCTTCCTGAAGCTGGACTTGATGTTGCCCAGGAGGTCCGGCTTGTAGCCGTGCTGGCGCATGATCAGGTACTGCTGGGTGAAGGTGATCAGGTTGTTCGCGATCCAGTAGACCACAAGACCCGATGCGAAGCTGCCCAGCATGAACATGAAGACCCAGGGCATCCATGCAAAGATCATCTGTTGCGTCGGATCGGTGGGCGCCGGGTTCAGTTTCTGTTGCAGCCACATCGAGATGCCCAAGAGCAGCGGCAGGATGCCGATGAAGATCAGCGCCATGAAGCTTTGCGGATCCGGCGAGGCCCAGGGCAGCAGGCCGAAGAGGTTGAAGATAGAGGTCGGATCCGGCGCGCTGAGGTCCTGGAACGGTCCGAAGAAGGGCGCGTGCCGCAGTTCCAGCGTGACGAAGATCACCTTGTAGAGGCTGAAAAAGATCGGGATTTGCAGAAGGATCGGCAGACAGCCCGCGGCGGGGTTCACCTTTTCCTTCTTATAGAGGCCCATCATCTCGCGCTGCAGCTTCTCACGATCGCCGCCGGTGCGCTCCTTGATCTTCTCCATCTCCGGCTGGAGTTCCTTCATCTTCGCCATGGAGGCGTAGGACTTGTAGGCCAGCGGGAAGAGGATCGCCTTCAGCAGCAGGGTCAGCGCGATGATCGCAAGGCCCATGTTGCCGATGGCGGCGTTCAGCCAGTGCAGGACCGCGAAGATCGGCTTGGTCAGGAAGAAGAACCAGCCCCAGTCGATGGAATCGAGGAAGCGGTCGATCCCGGCCTTCTGGTACTCGCGGATGGTCTCCCATTCTTTCGCGCCCGCGAAAAGCTGGGTGGTGACGGATTGCTGTTCGCCTGCCGCCAGCTGCATCGTGGGCAGCACGGCCTCGGCCTGGTAGATGTCGCGGCGGGCGTCGTATTTGGCCACCGACTTGAAGGGTGTGCCGCTGGCGGGGATCAGCGTGGTCATCCAGTAGTGATCGGTGAAGCCGACCCAGCCGGTCTCTTCGACCCGTTCGACCACGGCCTGCGCGCCTTCGGACTGTACCATGTCGAGGTCGGGCATGTTCTTGTACTTGGTCAGCTCAAGAATGCCGTCCGACATCTGCATCGCGCCTTCGTGCAGGATGAAGAAGTTCTTCATGTCGTCGGGTTCGCCATGGCGGGCGATGATGCCATAGGGCGCCAGCGACACGCTCTCGCCGCCGGTGTTCTCGACCGCCTGCGTGACGGTGAACATGAAGTTCTCGTCGATGGCCAGGGTGCGGCGGAAGGTCAGGCCGGCGGGGCTTTGCCAGACCAGCGTGACCGGGCTGTCCACGGTCAGGGTCTCGCCGCTTTCCACGGTCCATTCGGTGTTGGCACCGGGCACGTCTGCGGGCGTCAGGCCCGCGCCGGGGGCCCAGCCGTAAAGCGCGTAATAGGGGTTCGGGTCGCCCAGCGGGTCCAGCATCTGAACGATCGGCGAGTTGTCGTCGTTGGTGACGCGGTAGTCCTTCAGGCGCAGGTCGTCGATGCGCCCGCCGGTCAGCGAGATGGAGCCTTCGACGCGCGGCGTGTCCAGCGGCAGGCGCGGCGCTTCGACCGTATCGACGGATTGCTGGGCCGGGGCCTGCGTGCCTTCGGCACCGGGCGCCACGGTGGGGGCCTGGGCGACGCCGTCGATGGCGGCGGGGCTGTCGGTTTCCGTGGCGACGGGGGCGTTGGGGTCCTCCACCGGCTCGGGTGGCGGGAAGAGGAGGAACCAGACGAGGATCACCAGGGCGCTCAGACCTGTTGCGAGCAGCAGATTCTTGTTCTGTTCGTCCATGTGGGCGGTCGCCTTTTCCCGTTCATACCTGTTCGAAAGTCACCGCTGGGTTCAAACGGTCCCGGCCCGAAAGGTCAAGGGAAAACCCCGCTGCCGACGGGGGTGCGGCGCTTGGTTGCGGAGGGTTTCCGGCAATTGTGATGCCGCAAAGCCGCGTTTTCAGGGGGGCGGTTCGCCGGGGTGCTCGCTTTCGCGACCGGCGCGATGCTTTTTCTGGCGTGGTGCCGGATGACATGCCAGTCGGGCGCAGGTCCGGGGCGGGCTGGGCGATGGGCCTGCGAAGCGCAAGTGCGGGGCGAGGGCGGGCCGATGGGCTGTGTCTAGCCGGTGCTGCGGCCCAGTTTCCGCGCCCCGGCAATGCGGGCGGCATGATCCTGCGCCCAGTCGACCATTTGGTCGGCGGGCATCGGTCTGGCAATGCCGAACCCCTGCACGTGGTCGCAGCCCAGTTGCGCCAGCAAGGCATGTTCGCCCACGCTTTCGACGCCTTCGGCCAGCGTTTCCAGCCCCAGCCGGTCGGCCATGCCCAGCACAGCGGCCAGCATCCTTTGCTGATCCTCGTCGCGGTCGACGCGGGTGACAAAGCTGCGGTCGATCTTCAGCCGGTGCACGGTGAAGCGGCGCAGCGAGGTGATCGAGGCATGACCGGTGCCAAAGTCGTCGAGGTCGATCTGGCAGCCGATCTTGCCCAGTTCGACGATGTTGCGGGCCACGATGCCCTCTGGCGAGGCCGCGATCACGGTTTCCAGCACCTCGATCCCGAGGCGCTGCGCCGTCAGGCCGAAGCGGTCAAGCTCCCACTGGATGCGCTGCACCAGCTTGGGGTCGCGTAGCTCGGCATCGGCGAAATTGACGCTGACGCGGGGTACGTCCAGACCCGCCTGGTCCCAGCTGCGCAGGGCGGTCAGGGCGTGTTGAAGGATCACCTCGCTCAGCTGTTCCATCTTGCCGGACTCTTCCAGCACGCGAAGGAACTGCGCGGGTGGCACGATGCCGCGCTCCGGATGAATCCAGCGGGCCAGTGCCTCGACCCCGCTGATGCGGCCGGTCGAGGTGCAGATCTGCGGCTGGAACCAGGGCTGGATCTGGCCATTGGCCAGGGCGCGCTCGACATCGGACTGAAGGCTTTTCTGCTGTTTGTGGGCGCTGCGCATGTTCTCGGACCAGGACCGGATGGCAGAGGGGCCATTGGCGATGGCCTCGGTCAGGGCGATCTGGGCGGCCTCCAGCATTTGCTTGCCGGTCGCCTCGTCCTTCAGCCGGGAGGTGCCGCAAAAGCCGATGGAGGCAGTGAGGTAACGCATTGCGTTGTTGATCGGGGCCGGTTCTTCAAGCGCGTTCTGGATGCGGGTCGACAGATGAAGCAGCGCCTCGAGGTCCAGCCGCAGCGAGGGCGCAAGCAGGACCATATAGCGTGTGTCGCCCATGCGCACGGCCGTGTCGTCGCGGCGCAGGGCGTTGCGCAGCCGCGACAGGGTCAGGTCGCGGAAGGCGTCGGCGGCATTTTCCCCGGCGCGCTGTCCGATTTCGGTGAGGCCGTCGACCTCGATCAGCAAACAGGCGGTGGACAGCGTCGCGTCGCGGGCGCGTTCCACCGCGGCCTGCGCAAGGTTGGTGGCGGTGATCGTGTTGACGATATCGCCCGGCCCTGCGGCCATGCCGGCCTGCGCGGGTGGGCCGCCCCCGGCGATCATGTAGAGCAGCGGCGCCCCCAGCGCGGCGGCGACAAGCAGCGCCTCGCCACCGATCCAGAAGGCAGCGAGGGCGATGGCGGGAATGAAGGCGAGGACATGCGGGCCATGCAGCGCGCGCTGGACCTGCGCCCGAAGCGCGGAAAACCTGGACCATTGCCGAACCGTCATGATGCGTCCTTTCCCTTGCAGGTCAGGACAGTAGGCCCAAGCGGTAACCCGTTGATTAACGGCGGCGCCGCATTCTCGGCTCTATGGTTAACCGCTGTCGCGCATCAGCCCTGCGAAATCGAACAGCTTGGGGTCCAGCATGTGCGAGGGGCGAATGTTCATCAGGGCCTTGAACATGACCTGCCGCCGACCGGGGCTGTTCTTCTCCCACCCGTCGAGAATCTGTTTGACCTGCTGGCGTTGCAGCCCGTCCTGGCTGCCGCAGAGGTCGCAGGGAATGATCGGGTAATTCATCGCCGTCGCGAATTTCTCGCAATCCGCCTCGGCCACGTGGGCGAGGGGGCGGTAGACGAATAGATCGCCTTCTTCGTTAACCAGCTTGGGCGGCATGGTGGCAAGCCGCCCCCCGTGAAACAGGTTCATGAAGAAGGTTTCGAGGATGTCGTCGCGGTGATGGCCCAGCACGACCGCCGAACAGCCCTCTTCCCGGGCGATGCGGTAAAGATTGCCGCGGCGCAGCCGCGAACACAGCGCGCAGAAGGTCCGGCCCTGTGGGACCTTGTCCATCACGATGGAATAGGTGTCCTGATACTCGATCCGGTGCGGCACCTTCATGCGTTCGAGGAAATCGGGCAGGACGGTCGCCGGAAAGCCGGGCTGCCCCTGGTCGAGGTTGCAGGCAAGGATCTCTACCGGCAGCAGACCGCGCCACTGCAACTCGTGCAGGATTGCAAGCAGCGTGTAACTGTCCTTGCCCCCCGACAGGCAGACAAGCCACCTGGGCGGCGTCTCGCCGGGTTCGACCATGCCATACTGGTCCACCGCCTCGCGCACGTTCTGCACAAGCCGCTTGCGGAGCTTCTTGAACTCGGTGGTCTTGGGCGCCCCGTGAAAGAGCGGGTGTATCTCGTCGGCATCGTCCAGCATGTGGCGGGGATACGGCCCCGCCACAGTCTGAGCAAGTGCTAACGCGCCTTCAGTAACGGAAGGGCGAAAGCGGCAGGCGCGGGTCGGCGGCCCGTCGCGGCGGCAGCCCGACGTCACGCCGGATATGATCGTCCAGCGCGTCGACATCGGTGGGCGGGGGCCGCAACGTCGGCATGTGGAACAGCGCGACAAAGGAGGCGGTGAGCACCCGCAGCGCGCCGTGCTGCGCGATGGTGGATTCGATGCTGGTGTCCGGCAGCGGACGGGGCAGAAGGTTATCGTTGAACATATATGTCCCGGCGCGCGAGGGCAGCCGGACTCCTGTTGTGGATCGGATGGGAATCGGCCGGACGCAGGGCTTCCCCGGGCGGACGGATCGACGGTTCAGGTTGGAAAATGGTCCGTGAGGCTCACGGACCGGGCGCGAAGCGGTTTAGCCCTGGACGGTTCGGCGGAAGCCGTTGCCCCAGGTCGCTTCGAAGGACGCCGCTGCTGCGGGGAGTTGTCGAATCATCATAATAAGACCTCCCTTGTGTGCTGCGTGGGTCCGGGAATTGCTTAGCCGGGCATGCACGAAAAAGCGATATTTTTCTTGCGACAATGCCGTGACAGGCGGAAATCGACCCGCCGGCGTGTTCAATCGGGCACGTTGTCGATGCCCGAGCCGCCCCATGGGTGGCAGCGTGCCAGGCGCCGAAGGGTCAGCCAGCCGCCGCGAAAGGCGCCGTGCTTTTCCAGTGCCTCAAGGGAATAGGCAGAGCAGGTGGGGTGGAACCGGCAGCCGTGGCCGACCCATGGGCTGAGGAGAAGGCGGTAGGCCCGGACGGGCAGGGCGACGATATGCGCCAGCGGGCTCATGCGCCGTGCAGCTTGCGCAACGCGCGTTGCAGGTCGTCCAGCATGGCGGCGAAGTCGCGCTGGCCGGTCTCGCCGGGGCGGCCGATCAGCACATAGTCCCAGCCCGCGCGGCCATGGTTAGGCAGGGTCAGCCGCGCGATCTCGCGCAGGCGCCGCTTGGCCCGGTTGCGGGCGACGGCGTTGCCGACCTTCTTGGAACAGGTAAAGCCCACGCGAATCGCCTGCGCGGCCTCGTCGGGTGCGCGTTCACGGGCTTGCAGCAGGAAGGCCGGGCAGGGCACCCGACGCGCCCGGGCGGCGCGCAGGAAGTCCGGCCGCTTGCGCAGCCGCTCCAACGGCAAAAGAGCCGCCACGACATCGGTCCGGGCGGCTTCTTTCGTCATGTCAGGCTCCGTCCCCAAGGGGAATCGGTTCAGGCGCTGAGAGCCTTGCGGCCACGCGCGCGGCGTGCGTTCAGGATCTTGCGGCCTGCCTTGGTTGCCATGCGCGCACGGAACCCGTGGCGACGCTTGCGAACGAGGTTCGACGGCTGAAAAGTGCGTTTCATCGCGGCTACTCCGATACATTGGCGGCAAGGATCACGAGGGTGACTCGCCTGCCAGGGTCATTCGAAGCCCTGCCTATAGGGAAGCGTCATGCGCTTGTCAAATACCTGTTTCGCCCCGCGGGCGTGTTTCAGGCGCCCGTGTCACACAGCCGGAATGTTACAGGAAACCGGCGGCGGCGCCGCGAATCCTCACCGATTGCGGCGATGCGTTCAAGCGCCCGTGAAGAGCCTGTTTCCGCCATGGGGCGCGGGTCATGTTTCATGGCACAACCCCATGGACAAGAGGCAGAGATGAGCAGCATGAGCGCGCCCGATACACCGACCCGCCGATGGACGCGGCACCTGCCGCTGGCGGCGATCCTGCTGGTGGCGGGCCTGGGGTTCTTCCTTCTGCGCGATACCCTGACCTTCGAGACGCTGCGCGCCAACCGCGAGGCGCTGACGGCCTTCCGCGACGCGCATTTCCTGCTGATGGGGCTGGGTTTTGCGCTGGCCTACGTGGCCATCGTGGCCTTTTCGCTGCCCGGCGCCGCCGTTGCTTCGGTCACCGGCGGCTTTCTCTTCGGGCTCTGGGCGGGCACGGCGCTGAACGTTGCCGCCGCCACCGTCGGCGCCGTCCTGATCTTCCTCGCCGCCCGCGCCGGGCTGGGCCGGACAGTGGCGCAACGGCTGGAGACCTCGGAGGGCACGCTGAAGCGGGTCAAGGACGGGTTGCGCGACAATGAGGTCAATGTGCTGCTGGTCCTGCGGCTGGTGCCGGTGGTGCCCTTCTTCGTCGCCAACCTGCTGCCCGCGCTGGTCGGCGTGTCCTTCCGCAACTTCCTGTGGACGACGGCGGTGGGAATCATCCCCGGCGCGCTGGTCTTTACCTCTATCGGTGTCGGGCTGGGCGAGGTCTTCGACCGGGGCGAAAGCCCGGATCTGTCGCTGCTCTGGGCGCCGCATGTGATCGGCCCGATTCTCGGACTGGCGGCGCTGGCGGCGTTGCCGATCGTGGTGAAGGCAGTGCGGGGCAAGGGGGGCGTCTGATGGAACGGATCGACACGGATATTCTGGTCCTCGGCGCCGGGTCCGGCGGGCTGTCGGTTGCGGCGGGGGCCGTGCAGATGGGCGCACGGGTCGTCCTGCTGGAGGGCGCAGAGATGGGCGGCGACTGCCTGAACCACGGCTGCGTCCCCTCCAAGGCGCTGATCGCGGCGGGCAAGGCGGCGCATGGCATGAGACATGCGGCGGCGTTCGGCATTGCGAATGCCGAGCCGCAGGTGGATTACGCCGCCGCCATGGGCCACGTGCGGGGCGTGATCGAGACCATCGCGCCGGTTGACAGTCAGGACCGCTTCGAAGGGCTGGGCGTGCGGGTGATCCGCCACTACGGGCGCTTTGTCTCGGACCGCGCGGTGGAGGCCGGACCCTTCCGGATCACCGCGCGGCGGATCGTCATCGCGACCGGCTCTTCCCCGGCGGTGCCGCCGATCCCGGGGCTGGAGAGCGTGCCCTACCTGACCAACGAATCGCTCTGGGACCTGCGCGCGCGGCCCGATCACCTGCTGATCATCGGCGGCGGGCCCATCGGGATCGAGATGGCGCAGGCGCACCGGCGGCTGGGGTCTCGCGTGACTGTGCTGGAAGGCGCGCGCGCCCTGGGCAGGGACGACCCGGAGGCCGCCGCCGTGGTGCTGGCGCAGCTGCGCACCGAAGGGGTCGAGATCGTCGAGGGGGCCAGGGTCGAGCGCGTCTCTGCCGAGGGCGGCGTCAGGGTCACTGTGGAGGGCGGCCAGTGCTTCACGGGTTCCCACCTGCTGGTCGCGGTGGGGCGGCGCGTGAACACGGATGGCCTCGACCTCGACAAGGCGGGGATCGAAACCACCCGGACGGGCATAAGGGTCGACGACAGCCTGAAGACCACGAATCGCCGGGTCTATGCCATCGGCGATGCGGCGGGGGGCATGCAGTTCACCCATCTCGCGGGCTATCACGCGGGCATCGTCGTGCGCTCTGCGGTGCTGGGCCTGCCGGCCAGGGCAAAGACCGCCCATATCCCGCGCACCACCTACACCGCGCCGGAACTGGCGCAGGTCGGCCTGACAGAGGCCGAGGCGCGCGCAAAGCACGGCAACCGCCTGACCGTCGCCCGATTCGACATCGGGGAAAACGACCGCGCCATTGCCGAGCGCCGAAGGGCGGGTTTCATCAAGGTCATGGTGGTGCGCGGCAGGCCCGTCGGCGCCACCATCGTCGGCACGCAGGCCGGAGAGCTGATCGCGCTGTGGTCCCTGGCCATCGCCAACGGCCTGAAGATGAGCGCGATTTCCGCCATGGTCGCGCCCTATCCCACCATCGCAGAGGTTAACAAGCGCGCCGCCGGTGCCTATTTCTCGCCGAAACTCTTTGAAAGCGACCTTGTGAAGCGGGTGGTGCGCCTTGTGCAGAACTGGCTTCCCTGACCGGACGGAATAGATCAAACCCCTATGATGAACTCGCTTTCCGGCCGATTGCTGATCCTGACGGTGCTCTTCGTGATGCTGGCCGAGGTGCTGATCTTCGTGCCCTCGGTCGCGCGCTTCCGCGAGGATTACCTGCTAGCGCGTCTGGAGCGGGCGCAGATCGCCTCGCTGGCGCTTCTGGCGGACGACATGCTCAGCGCCGAGCTGGAGGCAGAGCTGCTGGACAATGCCGACGTCTACAACGTGGTGCTGCGGCGCGACGACGTGCGCGAACTGGTGCTGTCGTCGGAACTGCCGGGGATGGTCGCCGCCGATTTCGACCTGCGCGAGACAACCGGCTGGACGCTGATGCGCGACGCCATGATGCGGCTGGTCAAACGCGGGCCAGAGGTGATCCGGGTGATCGGCAGCCCCTCGCGCGAGGCGGGGCAGCTGATCGAGGTGACGATGGATTCGGCGCCGTTGCGGGCGGCGATGATCGAATACGGGCTGCGCATCCTGATCCTCTCGGCGGTGATCTCGATCATCACGGCGCTTCTGTTGTTCATGGCCGTGCGGGTGCTGCTGGTGAAGCCCATCAAGGGCGTTGTGGGCCACATGCGGCGCTATGCCGAGGCGCCCGAGGACGCCCACCGCATCATCGCGCCACAGGCCAGGGTGCGCGAGCTGCGCGAGGCCGAGGATGCCCTGTATTCGCTTCAGACCCAGCTGACGCAGGCGCTGAAGCAGAAAGAGCGGCTGGCGCAGCTTGGCGGGGCGGTGGCCCGCGTCAGCCACGACCTGCGCAATATCCTGACCTCGGCGCAGCTGTTTACCGACCGGATCGAGCTGTCCGAGGACCCGGCGGTGCGGCGTCTGGCGCCCAAGCTGGTGAACTCGATCACCCGGGCCGTGTCGCTCTGCGAAAGCACGCTGGCCTTCGGGCGGGCCGAGGAGCCCTCTCCGACGCTGACGCTGTTCAACCTCGCCGCCCTCACCAGTGAGGTGCTGGAAGCCGAGCGGTTGGCGATCGGCGAGCACGATGTCAGCCTCTCCGAGGATATTCCGGCAGGGCTGATGGTGCGCGGCGACCCGGAACAGATCTACCGGGCGGTGTCCAACCTTGTCCGCAATGCACGACAGGCCATCGTGGCGACGGGCCAGCCCGGCGAGATCAGGGTGGCCGCGCGGTCTGACGATCACGACTGGGTGATCACGGTCGAGGATACCGGCCCCGGGCTGCCCCCCAAGGCGCGCGACCACCTGTTCCAGGCCTTCACCGGCGGGGCGCGCAAGGGCGGTTCCGGTCTTGGGCTGGCCATCGTCGCCGAGCTGATGCGCGGCCATGGCGGCACGGTGCGGCTGGCGCGGACCGACGACGCGGGCACCTGTTTCGAGATTCGCCTGCCGATGGCCCCGGCGGGCTAGGGCGCGCGCAGGTCCCCTGTCTTTCGGTGTCGGAGCAAGCCCGCGGCACGCGCCGCCGGGCAGGTTCCGGATACAGCAGAGGCCCGAAGGCCCCGGCTGGCGGATGCGGGCCTGCCGCCGGGAGCAGGGCATTTGCCGGGCGCCGGGCGCGGCATGGGATGCCGCCCGGGTAGCGGCATTGGCACAGGGGCAAGGGGGCCGTGTCGTGCCGGAAAATATTGCTTGATCCGAAAAAAGTCCGCATGGCCCCTTGCATTGCCCCGGCCCCGTCTGTAGATGCAGCCCTCACGGACCGATAGCTCAGCTGGATAGAGTACTTGACTACGAATCAAGGGGTCGGGGGTTCGAATCCTCCTCGGTCCGCCAGAATTTCCTGAAAACCGCGTCGGCGCTGCCGGCGCGGTTTTCTTTTGGGCCCCCGGGACTGTCAGGCAAAACGGACGTTCACGTCGGGGGCCTGATCCCGCAGGGGGCTTTACCTGTGCCGCGTGGCGTGCCGTGGAAAGTCCCCTCGATCACAGGTGTGTCCGGTGCGTCCGGCTTTCGGTTTCTGAGAGGTGCCGCGCCCCGACACATGGCCGAACGTGACACGGAAAAGCCGTCACAAATCGCAGGGCCGGGGAGGCGGGGCAGGGGCGCCGCTCATTCAACCGCGCTGCCGTCCATCTCGTGACTTTCCAGAAGCTTGCGGAGCGCTTCGGTCTCTTCGCTCGTCTGGTAGTTCGATTGGTGAAGATAGTAAGACACGCGCGGCAGCGGTGGCAGGCCGAACTCGGGTCCGAGCACCTGGATGTCGGACCGGAAGGCGCTCAGCGTGCGGGCGGTGACGCCAAGACCGGCCTCCACCGCGAAACGCACCCCGGCGGGGCTGTGGGTGGTCAGCCGCTCGTAATAGGGCATGCCCACCAGCTCGAGCGCATTCAGGCAGATCCGGCGAAACATGCTGGGTTCGTCGGTGAGGACAAGGGGCAGCGGGCCGTCTTCGGGCATGGCCCAGCCCTGCGCCGCGACCCATTGCACCCGCAACAGCTTGAGCAGCCGCCCGTCCCGGACACCCCGGCGCCAGGTGCTGATGGCGATGTCGAGGCCCCCCGCCTCCAGCGTCTCCATAAGGGCGCGGCTGCGGTCGATATTGAGCTGGATGCGGCTGTGGGGGTAGAGCTTTGCGAAATCCCGCATCACATCCGGCAGGATCGCATTCGCAAGCTCGAGAGGCGCCCCGACCCGGATCGTGCGGGAATCGTAGCGCTTCTCCGCCGAGATCACCGCCGTGCTGCACATACGCACGATTTCATGGGCGTGGCGCAATAACTCCTGTCCGGCGACGGTCAGTTGGCGGCCGCGCCCGACATTCTCGAAGATCGGCCGCCCGACCGACAGTTCAAGGCCCTGCATCTGTTGCGTGACGGCGGATTGCGACCGCCCCAGGATCTCCGCCGCAGCGGAAAAACTGCCATGAGTGTCGATGGCTATGAGGGTCTTGAGATGGGCAAGCTGGATATCCGGACGCATCCTGTCGCTTTCAGTGTTTCCCCGTGAGATCCCAATAATTCAGTATTCTCGATGGATTTGCAAAAATTATTAATTTTTAAAAACAGACGGGCATGGCTATCCCTCCCCGAGAACCAAAGATCCTCAAAAACTGGGGACATGCACACCAGCTAGGAGATGATCCATGAAGACGCTTACGCTTGCCGCAACCCTTGCAGCGGTGATGACCGCTCCGCTTTTCGCGCAGACCTATCCTGAAAAAGACATCGACCTCGTCGTCCCATTCGATGCCGGCGGCTCGGGCGATGTGACCTCGCGGATCATTGCGGAAACGGCGAACACGCTGCTCGACGGTGTCGAGATCAACGTCGTCAACCGCGCCGGTGGCGGTGGCGTTGTCGGCCAGACCTTCGTGTCCAAGGCCAAGCCCGACGGCTATACCATCCTCGCCATGACCAGCTCGGTCGTGACCAATCCGCAGATGAAGGGCGCGCCCTACGAGGTGACGGACTTCCGCCCCGTGGCGCTGTACAACCTCGATCCCGAAGTGATCGCCGTGCCCGCCGACTCTCCCTTCGAGACGGCCGAAGACTTCCTCGCGGCGGCCAAGGACGAGACGATGAACGTCGTCGTGGCGGGTATTGCGACCTCGCACCACATGTCCGGTCTCGCCATCGAGCGCGTGACGGACATCACCTTCAACTACATCCCGACCAAGGGCTTCGGTGCCCAGGTTCAGGCCATCGCCGGTGGTCATGCCGACGCCGCGCTCTGGCCGCTTGGTGAAGCCGCGGGCCAGGCCGGCAACGGCGGCGGCGTGCGCATCCTTGCGATCGCCAGCGAAGAGCGCAACGAGGATTTCCCCGATGTCCCCACCTTCGAAGAAGTTGGCATCGACATTCCGATCTGGGCCACCTTCCGGGGCTGGGCGGTTCCGAAAGACACGCCGGACGAGGTGGTGAAGACCCTCTCGGACCTGATGAAATCGGTTTATGATACGCCCGAATACATCGAGAAGATGGATGCCTCGGGCTATGGCGCGGTCTACCGTGACGCGGAAGGGTTCTCTTTCGTCGTGGACAGCTATGCCGAGCAGACTTCGGTGATCATCGAAGAAGCCGGGCTCGGCCAATAACACCATCGCCTGTATCCGAAGTTCACGGAGCACTGCCCTTTTCGGGGGCAGTGCCTCCCTTCGTGCGACCCTTCGACCTAGAAAGATGATGCCATGTCCAGCCAAGCGGACCCCAGAGGTCTTTTTACCCATAGCGATTTCTGGATCGGTCTTTCCCTGACCGTCTTTGGCGGCGCAGCTGCCGCCATGGCGTGGTCCTTCGATGCGATGTCGCGAAGCTATCCGCTGGCCCTGTCCCTGCTGCTTGCGGCCATGGGGGGGCTGTTGATCCTGAAGACGCTGCTGACGCAGACGCCTTCGGTGAACTTCGGGCTGGCGACACGGGTCGCCGCACTCTGTGCTCTTGTGCTTGTGCTGTGGATTGCCGCGCTGGGGTTCGGGCTTGGGTTCATCGGTCCGACGCTGGTGATGCAATTCGCCTTTCTGTGGATCTGCGGTCTGCGCCCGGCGGGCAAGGCGGTGTTGTTTTCCGTCCTGATCACAGCCGCCGGATATTTCATTTTCGTCTTCCTTCTCAGCGTGCGCCTGCCCGAGAGCATCGCGCCCTGGCTTTTGTGAGAGCAGAAACATGGATCTCATCCTTCTAGGCTTTCAGACGCTGGCCAGCCCGATGGTCCTGATGATGCTCCTGCTGGGCGTCTTCGCGGGCATGGTCGTGGGCTCTATCCCCGGCATCAACGACAACATCGCCTTCGCGGTCTTCATCCCCTTTTCCTTCTCTATGCCGCCCGAACAGGCGTTGGCGCTGATGGTCGGGGTTTATTGCGCGGCGGCGACGGGGGGCGCGATCCCCGCCATCGTGATCAAGGTGCCCGGAACCGCCTCTTCGCTTCTGACCGCAGAGGACGGCAATGCCATGGCCCGCAAGGGTCTGGCGGGTCGGGCGCTTTCCATTGCCATCACCTCTTCGGTGGTCGGCGGCGTGCTGAGCTCTATCGTGCTGCTGCTCTTTGCGCCCTCGCTGGCCAAGGTGGCGCTGAAATTCGGCTACGTCGAGAATTTCGCCCTCGCCATTCTGGGCCTGTCCAGCGTGGTCGGCCTGTTGCGCGGCAATATCATCAAGGGCGCGATTGCCGCCCTGATCGGCCTGCTGGTCGCCACGATCGGTTTCAGCCCGATGACCGGTGCGGCCCGGTACACCTTTGACAGCGTCAACCTGATCGAGGGCATTCCCTTCGTGCCGCTGCTGGTGGGGCTTTTCGGCATCGCGGCGATGCTGGATCTCAAGGCGGAACTGCTGAAGTCGCGTGCCGAGAATGCCGCGCCCGACGCTCTGCCGACGATCGGTTCTCTCAAACTGCCGGGCGGGCTGGTCCGGCGGCTGGCCCCGGTCTGGGGGACAAGCGCGGCGATCGGCAACCTGATCGGGATGCTGCCCGGCGCGGGCATGCTGATGGCGATCTTCCTGGCCTACAACCAGGCGGCGGGACGCTTCCGCAGGCTCTTTGCGGGCAAACCCGGCGAACCCGAATGGGGCGAGGGCGCACCCGAAGGCATCGCCGCGCCGGAGGCCGCCAACAACGCCGTCACCGCCAGTTCCATGGTGCCGCTTCTGTCGCTGGGCATTCCCGGCAACTCGACCTCGGCGCTTTTCATCGGTGCGCTGGCGCTGCACGGCATGGTTCCGGGGCCGCTTCTGTTCACCCAGCACGGCAATATCGCCTGGATGATCATCGTCGCCTTCCTGGCCGCCAATATCGTGCTCTGGCCGGTGGCCTGGGTGGTGCTGCGCACGGTGTCACAATACGTCTTTTCGATCCGCAAGGAGGCCATGGTCGGCGTCATCGCGCTGCTGTGCCTGATGGGGGCCTATTCGGACGGCGGCAACCTGTTCAACATGTGGGTCGCCGTGGGGGCAGGGCTTGTGGCCTATGTCATGCGCCTTGCCAACATCCCGCTGGGACCGGCCATCCTGGGGCTGGTGCTTGGGCCGCAGCTTGAAACCTCGCTGCACAATTCGTTGACGATCTCGCAGGGGAACTGGGGCGTTTTCTTCGACGTCGCGGAACACCCGATCAGCGCGGGAATGATGTTCGCCTCCGCCCTCCTGTGGATCCTGCCCGCCCTTCTCGGGCTGCGAGAGCGCGGTCGCGCCAAGAAAGAGGACCAACAGACATGAAGCGCGAAACGAAACTCGCCCATTACGGCCGCATGGCGACGCCGGGTCCGGCCAACCCGCCCATCGTGAAGGCCTCGACGATCCTGCACGACACGGTGGCATCCTACAAAGCCACCAAGGCCGCGCGGGAGACCGACGACGCTGTGCTGTCCTATGGGCGGCGCGGCACGACCACCGCGCATCAGCTGGCCGCGGCGCTTGCCGATCTCGAAGGCGGAGAGGCCTGTTTCCTCTTTCCGACGGGGGTGGCCGCGGTGGCCGGTGCGCTGACGCCCTATCTGGGCGCGGGCGATCACCTGCTGGTCGTCGATACGATCTTTCCCGCGACGCGCAGCTATTGCGAGAAGAGCCTGAAGCGCAACGGCGTCACCGTCGATTACATCCCGTGGGACACCACCGACCTGACCCCCTACGTCAAATCCGAGACAAAGCTCGTGATGGTCGAAAGCCCCGCCTCGCAGACCTATGAGGTCATGGACCTGCCCGCGCTTTGCGCCTCGGCCCGTGCGCACGACCTTCTGGTCGCGGCGGACAACACCTATGGCTCGGGCTGGCTGTATCGCCCGCTGGAGCTGGGCTGCGACCTGTCGGTTGTCGCGGGCACGAAATACATCGGCGGCCATGCGGATGCGATGATGGGCGCGGTGATCGCCAAGGGCCGCGCCGTCGGCCCGCTGCGCGCCCATACCGCGATGAGCGGCCAGACACTCGGCCCCGACGAGGCCTATGCCTGCCTGCGCGGGCTGCGCACCCTGGGGCTGCGTCTGGAACGGCACGGCGAGAACGGGCTGGCGCTGGCGCAGTGGTTCCTGGATCAGCCGGAGGTGGCGAAGGTCCACCACCCGGGGCTTCCCGGCCATCCGGGTCATGCGGTCTGGCAGCGTGATGCCAGCGGCTCGAACGGGCTTTTGACCGTGGAATTCAAGGCGGGCTTCGACGCCGAGGGGTTTGTCGACCGGCTTGCGCTCTTTTCCATCGGAAGCTCCTGGGGCGGTTTCGAAAGCCTCGCCATGCCGTCCTCGCCGGATGCGGGGCGCCTGTTCCCCGAAGACCGGGCCGGCGCGATGATCCGCTTTCACGCCGGTCTGGAACATATCGACGATCTGGTGGCGGATCTGGCTGCCTCCTTCGACACGGCGCGCGGGCGTTAAACGCAGAGAACGGCCCGCCCCCCTTCGCACAATACACGCTTAACCAAGGAGACCCACGGAAATGGGAACGAGTGTTTTTGACTCCGAGCTTTTGATGAATGCTTGGTCGACCGAAGAAATGCGTGGCGTTTTCAACGACCGCGCCCGCATGCAGGCATGGCTGGATGTCGAGGCCGCACTCGCGCTGGTGCAGGCCGATCTTGGCATGATTCCGCAAGAGGCGGCGACGGAAATCGCGGCGAAATCCAACTACGAGGCCATCGACAAGGACCTGGTGCTGCATCACCTGAAGATCACGAAGCACCCGCTGGTGCCGACCGTGCGCGCGCTGGAAGCCGCCTGCGAGGGCGATGCCGGCGAGTACGTGCACTACGGGGTGACCACGCAGGACGTCATGGACACCGGTCTCGTGCTGCAACTGCGCAAGGCGACCGAGATCATCCGCCGCGACCTGAAGATCCTCGCCAAGGACCTGATGCGCCTGAGCGAAGAGCACCGCAACACGCCGATGATGGGCCGCACGCTGTCGCTGCAGGCGCTGCCGGTCACCTTCGGCTTCAAGACCGCGATCTGGCTGTCGGAAATCGACCGCCATCTCGAACGTCTCGACGAAATGGAAAAGCGCGTCTTCGTCGGCTCCATCGTCGGTGCCGTGGGCACCAAGGCCTCTTTCGGGGCCAAGGCCGACGAGATGGAAAAGGCCGTGAACGACCGTCTGGGCCTCGGCACGCCGACGATTTCCTGGCAGGCCGCCCGTGACGGCTTTTTCGAACTGGGCTCGACCTTGGGGGGCATCAACGCGACGCTCAACAAGATCGGCAACCAGCTTCTGTTGCTTGCGCACAACGAATTCGACGAGATCGCGGAACCCTTCGGCAAGGGTCAGGTCGGCTCTTCCACCATGCCGCACAAGCGCAACCCGGCCGTGACGGAGAACTCTGTCACCGTCAGCAACACGCTGAAATCCAACATCAACATTCTTTCGGACATCACCAAGCACGAGCATGAGCGCGACGGGGCCGTCTGGAAGATGGAATGGAAGGTCCTGCCCGAGATCTGCCTGATGCTCTCTGTCGTGCTCGACAACCTGAAATTCGTCTTCGCGGATATCGAGGTCAAGAAGGACAGCATGCTCAAGAACCTCAACCTGCTGCGTGGCTATGCGCTGGCCGAGCGTGTGATGTTCGCGCTGTCCGACAAGATGGGCAAGCAGACGGCGCATGAAGAGGTCTACAGCGCCGCCATGCACGGGATCGAAAGCGACATCCCCTTCCGCGAGGCGCTTCTGGCCAACACGGAGATCCGCGAGGCGATTTCCGAGGCAGAGCTCGACGCCCTTCTGGACCCGACCACCTATGTCGGCAGCGCCCCCGATCTTGTCGATCAGGCGGTGGCCAAGACCAGGGCCGGTGGCCGTATCTAACTGAAAGGCGAAGACAATGACCTATTCCCGGCAGATTTCCGATTTCATTTGCGCCCTTCGGTTCGACACCATACCGGAGCGCACCACGGTGCGTGCGCGACAACTGATGACCGATACGCTGGGGGTAGGTCTGGCGGGCACCCGCCATCCCAATTTCGCGGCTGCGCTCAAGGGTGTGGCCGCCATCCCCGGGACGGGTGGCGATCATCCGGTGATCGGCACCGACCGCCGCCTGACGGCGCCCTATGCCGCGCTGGTCAACGGCGTCGCCTGCCATGTGCTCGACTTCGACGACACCCATACCGCCTCTATCGTGCATGGCAGTGCCATCCTGACGCCTCTGGTGCTTGCCTTGGGTGAAGAGGTCCATGCCAGCGGGCCGGAGGTGCTGACCGCCTTCGTCGCAGGCTGGGAGGTCGCGGCGCGCGTGGGCATCGCCTCGGGCAACAGTTTCCACAACCGCGGTTTCCATTCCACCGCCATCGCGGGCATATTCGGTGCGACGGTCGCGGCGGGCAAGCTGCTGGGCCTGACCGCCTGCCAGATGACCAACGCACTGGGCCTGTGCGGCAGTCAGGCCGCGGGCATCACCGAGTTCCTGAGCAACAACTCTTCATCCAAGGGCTACCACGTCGGCTGGGCGGCGCGCACGGCGATGGAAATCGCCTATCTCGCCCGCGCCGGGGCAACCGGCCCTGCCACGGTCTTCGAGGGGGCGAACGGGCTGTTCTCGACCCACGGCCTGCCCGAGCTGTGCCGCCCCGAGGCGCTTGTGGAAGAGTTCGGGACGCGCTGGGAGACCGAGAATGTCTCGATCAAGCCCTATCCCTGCTGCCACTTCGCCCATGGCGCCCTTGATTGTGCCATCGCCCTGAAAGAGGACGGCATCACGCCGGACCGGATCGAGCGCGTGCACGCGATCATCGACGAGGTCGCGGCGGGCTTTGTCTGCAAGCCGATCGAAAGCAAATACGTGCCCAGCAACGCCTATGGCGCGAAGTTCAGCCTGCCCTATCTGGTCGGTCTGGGGCTGATCGACGGTGGGGCGGACCTGTCCTCGTTCAGTGACACCGCCATCGCCCGCAAGGAGCTTCTGGATGTGGCGCGCAAGGTCACCTACGAGGATGCCGAGAAGGGCACCACCGGCTTTCCCAAGTATTTCCCGGGCCATCTGGTCGTGACCCTGACCGACGGGCAGGTGATCGAGAAGCGTGTGCCGATCAACCGGGGCAACCCCGATCTGCCGCTGAGCGACGACGAGGTGGCCGCGAAGTTCTACGGCAACGTCACGGGCATCCTTGGCGAGGCCCGCGCCAGAACGATCTTCGAAAAGCTCGTCGCCCTTGATAAGCTCAAGGAAATCACGGGGCTGACCCGTGAGCTGATCGGCTGAACCACGGGAAAAGACCATGTCCGACCTCTCTCTTCACGGCGTCATCCCCTATCTTCCGACACCGGTGACCCCGGACGGAGAGATCGACTGCGTGGCCCTGTCGCGGCTTGTCGAGCATCTGATCGGGCAGGGGGTGCACGGCTTTGCGCCCTTGGGCTCGACCGGCGAGTTCGCCTATCTGGATGCCGCGCAGAAAGAGACCGTGGTGCGCACGGTGGTCGAGGCCGTGGACGGGCGGGTGCCGGTGATCGCGGGGGTCGCCTCGACCACCACGCGCGACGCGGTGGCACAGGCGCAGCGGTGGCGGGCCCTGGGCGCCGACGGCATCCTTGCCATTCTCGAGGCCTATTTTCCCCTCACGGACGCGGGCGTCGAAGCCTATTTCACCGCCATCGCGGATGCGACGGACGCGCCCGTGACGCTTTACACCAACCCGAATTTCCAGCGCAGCGACCTGAGTCTACCGGTGATCTCGCGGCTGTCGCATCACCCAAATATCCGCTACATCAAGGACGCCTCGACGAATACGGGGCGCCTGTTGAGCATTCTTAACCGCACCGAGGGGCGGCTTGGCGTCTTTGCCGCCTCCGCGCATATCACGACCGCGGTGATGCTGATCGGCGGGCTGGGGTGGATGGCCGGACCGTCCTGCGTCGCGCCGCGTCAGAGCGTGGAGCTTTACGCGCTGTGCAAGGCGGGGAAATGGGACGCCGCCATGGATCTCCAGCGCCGCCTGTGGTCCCTGAACGAAAGTTTCGCCCGCTTCAACCTGGCGGCGGCGATCAAGGCGGGCCTGCGGCTTCAGGGGTTCGACTGCGGCGATCCATTGCCGCCGCAGCGCTCTCTGGACGCCGCCGAAATCGACCAACTCAAGGATGCGCTTACCAAGATCGGCGCAGTGTAAGAAAAGGAAAAGACCATGATCGAACGGATCGAAACCGGCCAGCGCATGAGCAAGATCGTCAAGCACAACGGCGTGGCCTACCTTTGTGGGCAGGTCGGCGCGGGCGACACCGTGGCCGAACAAACCCGGGACTGTCTGTCGCGCGTCGACGCCCTGCTGGAGAAGGCCGGATCGTCGCGCGAGCATATCCTGCAGGCGATTGTCTGGCTTTCCGACATGGCCGATTTCGACGAGATGAACGCGGTCTGGGACGCCTGGGTGCCCGAAGGCCACGCCCCCGCGCGGGCCTGTGGCGAGGCAAAGCTGGCGCGCGATGTGCTGAAGGTCGAAATCATCGTGACAGCCGCGATACGGGACTGACCCCTCGCTATCTTACGAGGAGCGCGGTCGACCCAAACACCTCGGGAAAGCGACAGGGCTCTCACTCGATCCGGATAGGCCGGGGGGCAAGAGACAAGCACCACGATCCCAAGACCGCGTCGGCCTGTCCGGCGCGGTTTTCTTTTATTGTCCCGGTGTCATGCGGCGATTGTCGCACGGTTGTCGCATTGCGGCGGTATAGAGCCGAAATGGTTTTCAGGGGCGGCGTTTTGCTCGATGTCGGCAATCAGATAGCGGCTTTGCCGATGCGTTGGGACGCACGCGACACGGTCAGGGTGCTGATGGTGACCTCGCGCGATTCCGGGCGCTGGGTCATGCCCAAGGGCTGGACGATGGACGGCGAGAAGCCCTGGGACGCCGCCGCCATCGAGGCGCTGGAAGAGGCCGGGGCGCGCGGGCATATCGGCAGCGAGGAGCTGGGCCAGTACCGCTATGGCAAGGTCATGCCGGATGGCAGTGTCGTGCCCTGCCTCGTCCGGGTCTATCCGCTGTTCGTCGAAACCCTGCTGCGCAACTGGAAGGAACGCGGCGAGCGCAAGCGCAAGTGGTTCTCGCCCAAGGCCGCGTCGAAGCGGGTGGCCGAGCCGGAACTGGCGGCGCTTTTGCTGTCCATCCACGACCGGCCGCAGAAACAGCCGGTAATCCGCGAATTGCTGAAGAGCTACCGGTAGGGCGGCGCGGTCATCGGGCCGCCGATCTGGGTGCTTTGCTGAATTGATCGCGTGGAAGCGGGGCTGTCACCCGGGCGGGTGTGTGCGGCGGCGGCCTCGGGCTTAGCCTTTTCCCGTCATTCTTGGGCTCCGCGCTGGTTGCGCGGAGCCGTGATATTCAATCCGGGCAGCGTGCATTCAGAGCTGCGCAGGGCCGGGCAGGCGCTCAGGCCTTCTGAAACCGTCCGTAATCGCCCGCGCTGAACACCAGCGGGCTGCCGTCGCGCGTTGTCACCCGCGAGACCTGCCCGATCACCACCGAGTGGTCCCCGGCGTCGTGGACCGCCACCTGTCGGCACTCGAACCGTGACAGGCAGCCGTCCAGCATTGGCACGCCATGCTGGTTGTACGTCCAGTCGTAGCGTCCGAAGGCCACCCCGTCGCGGGCGAAGTCGAAGCACAGGTCGACCTGTTCGGCGCCCAGCACATGGATCGCGAAAAACTCCGCCTGAACATAGAACGGATACCGCGTCGACCGTTTCGCCGGGGACCAGAGCACCAGCGGCGGGTCCAGGGAGACGCTGGAAAAGCTGTTGGCGGTGATGCCCAGCGGTCCCTCGGCGGTCGCGCAGGTGATCACGGTCACACCGGTTGCGAAGCGTCCCAGCGCGTCTCGAAAGCTGCGGGGGTCCGCTTCTGCCGGGTCGAAGGTATGGGGCATTGCGGTCATGTCCGGGCCTCGGGGCGGCGGGTGGCCGAGGGCGTTGATGTGTCGTTCAAACCTTGTCTCCCTGTCCATGGGCGCGCGTGCCGCACGGGCGATCCGGGCCGGATCGTTGCTTTCCGACTACAGGTAGAATGCGGCAACGATGCGCCAAGAGCCAGGCAATCGCAACCGTCGGGGCATCCGGGTCACAGTGGGGGCACCCGGAACCGGCGCCGCTTTATGCGGCGTCCGGTGCTGCGGCGCAAGGGCCTGCGGTTGTTGCGTGGGTCGCACCGTCACGCGGCTGGCCGCCGTGCACCGCGCGCGCGGAGCCGCCATGTGTCGCGGGGCCGCGCCGCGCGCCGTTGGCAATGCGGCGGTGTCGCCGGTGGCTGGATGGGGCTGAACCATCACAGGGGGGCTTGCCGTCACAGCCGTTTCCCCGCCGCCAGCGGTGTCGCGGGCGGGCCATCCGGCAGGCGTCCGTAGGCCTGCGGCAGCGAGCAGGTCGCCATTTGCGGCAGCACGCGCGTCCCGAAGTGGCGACATTCGTCCAGGTGTGGATAGCCCGAGAGGATGAAGGCCCGGATGCCCATGCGGCGGTACTCTTCCAGTTCCGACAGCACCTGGTCGGTCGAGCCGACGATGGCCGCCCCACACCCTGATCGCGCCCGCCCGATGCCGGTCCAGAGGTGGCGCTCGACATAGCCGTACTGGTCCGCAAGTTCGCGCGCGCGGGCCTGATGCGCAACACCCAGAGAGCCGCTGTCCAGCGCCCGCTCGCGGATCAGGCGGCCCATCTCGTCATCAAGCCGCGAGGTGATGTGTTCGGCCCATTCGCGGGCCTCGGCCTCTGTGTCGCGGACGATGACATGCACGCGCAGCCCGTAGTCCAGCGTTCGCCCGTGGCGCCGGGCCGCCGCGTTCACCGCCTTCATGCGCTCGGCGATCTGCGCCTTGGGTTCGGGCCACATCAGGTAGACGTCGCAATGCTGGCCACACAGTTCCAGCGCGTCGGGGGAATAGCCGCCGAAATACAGCAGCGGGCCGCCGCTCTGCCATGGCCGGGCCGGATCGGTGGGCAGCCCGCTGAAGCGGTAGTGGTCACCCGCGTAGTCGATGGTGTCGCGGGTCCAGGCCTGTTTGAGGATCTCCACCACCTCGCGCGAGCGCTGGTAGCGCAGGGCGCTTTCGGCGGTCTCGCCCGGGAAGTCGCTGCTGATCACGTTCACCGTCAGGCGGCCTTCCAGCATGTGGTCGAGCGTCGCCAAGGTGCGCGCCAGCATGATGGGCTGCATCTCTCCGCAGCGCACGGCGGCCAGCATGGCGATCCGGTCGGTGATCGGCGCGCAGCCCGCGACAAAGCTCAGCGTGTCCTGCCCGACCTGGTAGGACGAGGGGCACAGGATATTGCCAAAGCCCTGCCGTTCGGCCTCTTGCACGATGGCCGAACAATGCGCGAAGGACGACCGCAGCCGCCCGTCCGGCACGCCAAGGAATTCGTAATCGTCCGAACACAGGGCCGCGAACCAGCTGACCTCGACGGCGTCCAGATCGGCAGAGGTGATGGGCACGACGGTCATGACGCCTCCGGGCTTGATTTCCTCTTGCGTAGCAGGCGCGTTTATGTAGATCAATACTGTATCAATTTTCAAGGAGCCGGCATGAGGGACCGTCACGCGCTGCCCATCTACCTGCAAATCAGCGAAATGCTGATCCGCGAAATCAATGCCGGGCGGTTGCAGGACGGAGAGCGCCTGCCGCCCGAACGGGTCTATGCAGAGCGTCTGGGCATTTCCGTCGGCACGCTGCGCAAGGCGCTGGAGGACCTGACCGAGAAGGGCCTGCTGGAGCGTGTCCACGGATCGGGCAACTATATCAGGGCGCAGGCCGACGTGCAGTCGGTTTATGCCTTTTTCCGCGTCGAACTGCTGGAGGGCGGGGGGCTGCCGACCGCCGAGCTTCTGTCCATCGACCGGGTGGCGAAGCCCGAGGGCCTGCCGTCCTTCGGCTCCAGCGCCGAGGCTCACCGCATCCGCCGCCTGAGGCGGCTGAACGGCAGGCCCGCCATTCTGGAAGAGATCTGGCTGGATGGGGCTTATACGGACCGGATCGAACGGCGCGATCTGTCGGAATCGCTCTACCGCTTCTACCGCGAGCGGCTTGACCTGTGGGTCACCCGCGCCGAGGACCGCATGAGCCTGCTGCCCGTCCCCGACTGGGCGCCCGATGCCTTCGGACCGCGCCCCGGCGCGCCCTGCCTTTGTGCGACGCGGGTAAGCTTTGCGCGGGACGGCGCGCGGGCCGAGGTGTCCCGCGGCTGGATCGACACCGAGGTGGCGACCTATGTGGCGCGGCTGAAATGACAGCGGGGGCGCTGCGCTACGGCGTCATCGGCTGCGGCATGATGGGGCAGGAGCACCTGCGCAATATCGCCCTGTTGCCCGGCGCGCGGGTCGCCGCGATCTTCGAACCCGATGCGCATATGGCGGCCATCGCGGCCACCTTGGCCCCCGGCGCCGTGCTGTGCCCGAACCTTGCCGCGCTTCTTGATATAGAGGGCCTTGACTGCCTGCTGATCGCCAGCCCCAACCACTGCCACGTCGCGCAGTTGGAAGAGATCGCGCGCCGCCGTCCGCTGCCGGTGATGGTGGAAAAGCCGCTGTATATCTCCGAGGCAGAGGCGGCGCGGGTCGCTGCGCTGGACCTGCCGGTCTGGGTGGCCATGGAGTACCGCTACATGCCCGCCATCGCGCGCTTTCTGGACCGGATCGATGCGGTCACCGGCGGCGCGACGATGCTGACGATCCGCGAGCACCGCTTTCCCTTCCTGCCCAAGGTGGGCGGCTGGAACCGCTTCAACCGCTACACCGGCGGCACGCTGGTCGAGAAATGCTGCCATTTCTTCGACCTCATGCGGCTGGCGCTGAAGTCCGACCCGGTGCGGATCATGGCCAGCGGCGGCCAGATGGTGAACCATCGCGCCGAACGCTACGGCGACGCGGTGCCCGACATCTGGGACAGCGCCTATGTCATCGTCGACTTCGCCAGCGGCGCCCGCGCCATGCTGGAACTGTGCATGTACGCCGAGGGCAGCCGCTTTCAGGAGGACCTGTCGGCCTGCGGCCCGGCAGGCCGGATCGAGGCGCGCGTCCCCGGCCCGGCGCGGTTCTGGCCCCCGGCGCTGGGGCCTTCGCCGCTGGCCGAGGTCGAGGAAAGCCCGCGCCAGCCACCCGGACCGCAGGTTACCCGGCTGCCGCTGGACCCGGCGCTTCAGGCGGCGGGCGACCACAACGGCGCGACCTTTCACCAGCACCGCGCCTTTGCCGAGGCCCTGCGGGGGCGTGGCCCGTGGTCGGTGTCCCTGAGCGATGGCGCATGGGCTGCGCGCATGGGTCTTGCGGCACAACGTGCGGTAGAGGCGGGGCAGGTCGCGCACATCCTTTGAGGAATGTTTGCGCTGTCTTTGCCGCAAATATGCCACAGAATACCCCAGATGTGGCTGAGAGAGGGGGAATATCCCTGTTTCCGGCTCAGCGTGACAGTTTCCATCTAGAGAATGTGTTGAAATTGGGGTAACCTCGACCCCGAGCAAAACAGCCCAATAAAAATTATGGGCGCAGAGGCAGAGCGGTATTATTATGAACGCGATCAATTTCGTGATCCGTACCCGTGGGGGTACGGTCAACCATGGTTCTGTGGGTGGAGACGATCAGACATTTCTGATCGAAGCCGGGTCCGGGAACGACATTTCCCTGAACGTGGCGCAGTCCGATCTGCGCGGCTACGATCGGTCGGCCAATGACCTGTTGATCACCCTTGCCGATGGCCGTGTCATCGTGCTGGAGGGGTATTTCGACGAAGCCGGCACCGCCGCGGCCAACCGCTTTTTCATCAGCTCCAACGGTGTCCTGAACGAAGTCGGCTTCATCGAGGCCGAGGGCGGGGCGCTGTTCGCGCAATACGGGCCGAGCGAGACATGGGGCAAATGGAGCCCCTCGGACGACCTGATCTTCGTCGACGATCCGATGGTGGCCGCTGACATGGCCTACATCGGCGAGGAGGAAGAGGTCAGCATGCTGGCGCCGGGACTTCTGGGCGCGGCGGGGCTTGGGGCTGGTGGCCTGGGTGCTGGCGCGGCTGCCGCCGTCGGCGGCGCCCTGCTGCTGGCGGGTGGTGGCGATGACGGTGACGGCGGCGGTGGAAACGACACCGTGGCTGGCGGCGACGACACCGTGGCTGGCGGTGACGACACCGTGGGCGGCGGTGACGACACCGTGGGCGGCGGCGATGACACCGTGGGCGGCGGCGATGACACCGTGGGCGGCGGCGATGACACCGTGGGCGGCGGCGACGATACCGTGGGCGGCGGCGACGATACCGTGGGCGGCGGCGACGACACCGTGGGCGGCGGCGATGACACCGTGGGCGGCGGCGACGACACCGTGGGCGGCGGCGACGACACCGTGGGCGGCGGCGACGACACCGTGGGCGGCGGCGACGACACCGTGGGCGGTGGCGATGACACTGTGGGCGGCGGCGACGATACCGTGGGTGGCGGCGATGACACCGTAGGCGGCGGCGACAACACGCCCTGGATTGCTCCGACCGTCGACGATCCGGATGGCAGCCATGTGATCGCCGGCGACGACGACCCGGTGATCGTGATCTCGGGTACCGGCAATCCGGGCTCTGCCGTCGACGTCACCATCGGCGGCGAGACCGTGACCGTCGTGGCTGACACGGATCGCACATGGGAAGCGGTCTTTGACGGCGACGATTTCCCGCCCGATGGCGACTACGATGATGTCGACGTGGTGGTGACCGATCCCGACGGCACGGTGACCGAGCTTGACGGGCCGTCCTTCCTCATCGACACCACGCCTCCGGCGCTGGACCTGGAACAGGGCTTTGTCTCGACCGGCGATCTCTTCAATGCGGACGGCCACGCGGGTGGCGTCGACCTGTCCGGCACCGGAGAGCCCGGCGCCTCGCTGGCCGTCACCGTGGGCGAGACGACGCAGACCGTCACGGTTTCCGACGACGGCGCATGGAGCGTCAGTTTCGACGATACCGTTTTCCCGCAGGGCGAATACACCGCCGATGTGACGATCGCCAGCAGTGACGCCCATGGCAATACGACCACCGTTACCGACGCCGTGCAGATCGATACCGTCAACACGCTGGAGTTGACAGAGCTGCCCTTGACCGGGGACGACCTGATTTCGGCGGTCGAGCAGGCAGGCGGCGTGACGCTGACCGGCACCGGCCAGACCGGCGCCGCCATCGTGGTTGCCGCAGAGGGGCAGGACTACACCACCACGGTCGGCGCGGACGGTGCATGGAGCGTCGTTCTGGACGCCCTGCCCGAAGGCACCTACGACACGGTCGTGACCGTCACCTCCACCGATCCGGCGGGCAACGTCACGACGGTGGACCACAGCTTCAGCGTCGATACCGAGATCGCGCTGTCTGTCGATACGGCAAGTGTGGGGGGCGACGGCGTGGTGAACGCTGCGGAGGCGGCCGAGGGTGTGACCCTGACCGGCACCGCAGAGCCGGGTGCCGCCGTCACCGTCACCGCGAACGGTCACAGCTACAGCGCCACGACGGACAGCGACGGCGCATGGGCGGTCGATATGCCCGCCGCCGATCTGCCCTCTGGCACCGGTGACATGGAAATCACCGCCACCGCCACCGATGCGGTCGGCAACACCACCACCGCCACCGGCACGGTCGGGGTCGATACCGAACTGGCGTTGACGGTCGAAACCTCGACGCTGGCCGTGGACGGCATCGTCAACAGTGCCGAACACGCCGGAACCGTGGTTTTCTCCGGCAGCGGCGAACCCGGTGCCGTGGTCACCATGGAGCTGTACGGCGAAACGGCGACCTCTACCGTGGGGGCCGATGGGGCCTGGTCGATGCCCTTCCCGGGCTCGGTCCTGCCGGTGAACGCCGGTGCCGCGCCGATCGTGGCGACGGCCACGGTCACGGCAACCGACGCGGCGGGTAACATCGCCACCGCTTCGGGCGCCTTCCAGATCGATGTGACCACGCAGGTCGAGGCCTACACGGCAACCGTCGAGGGCGATGGCGTGGTGAACGCGGCAGAGCGCGCCGATGGCGTGGTGCTGACCGGGCAGGCAGAGCCGGGCTCTGCCGTCACGGTCACCGCGAACGGCGTGCAGTACGAGGCCACGGTGGCCGAGGACGGCGCATGGTCCGTGACCCTGCCCGCCGATGATGTCCCCGAGGGCGAGACGGTGATGGAGGTTGCCGCCACCGCCACCGACGCCGCCGGCAACGTGGCGACGGTCACCGGCAGCATTGCCATCGACACCGAAACCAATGTCGCGGTGATGACCGAGACGGTCGAGGGTGAGGGTGTCGTCAATGCCGCCGAGCGGTCGGACGGCGTGACCCTGACCGGCACGGCGGAACCCGGCAGCACCGTCACCGTTGCACTGGGCAGCGTGACCCACGCCGCCACGGTCGCGCCGGACGGGTCCTGGACCGCGGATTTCTCGGTTGCCGAGATCCCGACCGGCGAACGCAGCCTGACCGTGACCGCCACCGCCACCGACCCGGCGGGCAACGTCGAGAGCGCCTCGGGCACCGTCGACGTGGACACGCTGGTGCGGAACTTCACGCTGGGTGGCACGCCGGGCGGCGCCGATGGCGTGATCAACGCCGAAGAAGCCTCGGCGGGTCTGACCATGACCGGCACGACCGAACCCGGAGGCGCCGTCCTGCTGACGCTTGGCGCCGAGACAGTGGCCGCCACGGTGGACGCTGCAGGCAACTGGACGGCCAGCTTCGCGGCCTCGCAACTGCCGGTGGGCGAGCAATCGCTGGTGCTGACGGCGGTCTCGACCGACGCGGCGGGCAACACCGCGACCCTGACCAAGACGGTCACGGTGGATACCGACGCGGGCATCCTGACCATCGACCCCGACCCGATCGAAGGCGACGACGTGGTGAACCATGCCGAAGCCTCGGACGGGGTGATCCTGACCGGCACCTCCACGCCCGGCCAGATGGTCGAGGTGACCCTGAACGGCGTGACGCACAGCGTACGCACCGATGCGGACGGGACATGGACGGCGCCCTTCGCGGCGGCAGAGATAGCGCCCGGCACCTATGTGGCGGAGATCACCGCCACCATCACCGACAGCGCGGGCAACACCCTGACCCGCACCGACAGCGTCAACGTTGACACCGAGGTGCTGAACTTCACCGGCTCGGGCGAGCCTGTCGAAGGCGACAACGTCATCAACGCGGCAGAGGCCTCTGACGGCTTCATCCTGACCGGCACCACAGAACCGGGCGGCACGGTCACGGTTACCGTCGAGGGCGTGACCCATACGGCCATGGTGGCGGCGGACGGCAACTGGACCGTTGCGTTCGCGGCGGCGGATCTGCCGGGCGGCGAATACGCCTCGGGTGCGGTGATCGCCACGACCGATGCGGCGGGCAACACGGCCGAAACCGCGATCAGCTTCGCCGTGGACACAGAGGTCAACCGCCTCGCCTTGTCCGAGACCCCGGTTACCGGCGATGGCGTGATCAACGCGCTCGAGGCGCAGGCGGGCTTTGCCCTGACCGGGGTGGTCGAAGCGGGATCGACCGTGTCGGTCACGCTGGGCGGGGTGGCGCATGTGGCCACGGTCGATGCCGCAGGCAACTGGACGGTGGACATCCCCGCCGGTTCCATCCCCGAGGGCACACTGGACGCGCCGCTGCTGGTCGAGGCGACGGATGCGGCGGGCAACACCCGCACGCTCACCGACAGCATCGGCATCGACACGGATGCGCCGGAGGCGCTGGGCTGGACCGGCTATGGCCGCGACGGCGCCGGGGTGGACCTGATCCGCACTGAAATCTCGGAGGACACGGTCTTTCTGGGACAGTTGACCGACGCGGCGGGTACGCCGCTGGTGACGGCGGTGGATGTCAGCAGCAGCAACGACCTCCCGGGGCTCGGCCAGACCTACATCAACCTAAACGGCCATGTGGCCGACGGTACGCACCTTGTGCTGGCGGCCACCGATGCGGCGGGCAACACCAACGGCAGCTACCTCGTGACCGACGATCCCAAGACGAACAAGGTCCTGATGTCCGACGACATTGCCGAGGCGCTGTCCGGCTATCAGGTCGACACCATCGACCTGCATTTCGCCGAAGACAGCCAGCTGACCATCACGGAGGCGCAGATCATGGCGCTGTCTTCCACCACCGACACCGTGACGGTGCGTGGCGGGTCCGACGACAGCGTCACGATCACCGGCGCCGAGGCGCAGGGCACGAAGGAGGTGGACGGCACCACGTTCAACGTCTTCTCGCTGGGCGATGCGACGCTGCTGATCGAAGACGAGATCACCGCTGTGACCGGCGTGGTCTGACAGGCATAGCGTCCGGAGGCCCGGCTGAACCGGGCCCCGGATCCCGATAACCATAAAACGCGCTGTAACGGGGGCACGACATGAGCAGACGCAGGCGGAGCCTGGGCTTGATCGTCACTTTGGCGATGCTGCCCGGATGCATGAAGGATATGGCCGAGGGCACGGTCAGCCGGTTCAGGGGGGGCGACCCGGCACCCGTGGCCAGCGCGCCAGCGGTTGAGCGCGCCGTGGTCCGGCCCTCGCAGGCCTCCGAGATCATTTACACCCTGCAACTGCGCTCCTCCGCCATAGAGCCGGGCACGCCCTATGCGCGGGTCGCCGATGCCGTGATCGCCTCGGACGCCCGCGTGGCAGAGGCGGAGCTGCGCGTCGCGCAACTGCGCGCAGAGGCGGCGGCGAAGAACTGGATGCCGCGTTTCGGGCCGCGTGTCTCGCTGGATTCGCTGGGGGCCTTTGTGGCGGAACTGGTCATCAACCAGGTGCTCTTCGACAACGGGCGCAAGGTGGCGGAGCGCGATCTGGCCAAGGCCAATGTCGAGATCGCCGCCGTGGCCCTTGTCGAGGACGGCAACAGGCGGGTGGGTGACGCGCTGTCTCTGTATCTGACCGCGCAGCAGAACCGTGACCTTGCGGCGCATCTGCGGGGCGCGCTGCAAGAGATGGGCCACTTCGAATGGGTCATCCTCGAGCGCGTGAAGGGCGGTGTCTCGGACATGTCCGACCTCAACGTTGTGCGGCAAAAGCTGGCCTCGATGCGGGCCCGGTCCGGCGAGGCGCAAGAGGCCGCGGCGGTGGCGCTTGCGGAACTGAACGCCATGTCGGCGCGCCCGCTGGCAGAGTTGTCCGGCCTCGGCGGCCTGCGCGAGCCGGGCGCCGGAGAGGCGCTGGGCGTGCTGCGGGCCCGGGCCGAACGCGAACGCACCATCGCCGAGGCGAAAATCGCCCGCGCGGGCCACCTGCCGGGCCTTGCGGCGACCGGCGCGCTTGGCCGTGACGGGCGGGTCACCGGCGGGCTGGAACTGACCACGGATTCGCTGTTTTCGCTGGGGACCATGGCGGAGTTCGAAGCCATCGAGGCGACACGGGTCAGTGCTGACCGCAGGGTGGGCGAGGCCCGCGAGGTGGCCGCGCGCCAGATCCAGTCGCAGCGTATCCAGCGCGACGCCTACCGGCGGCAAGGGCAGGAGGCGGCTGTCCTGACCGCTCAGGCCAGGACGAACCTCGATCTTTTCCGGGCGCAGTACGAAGGCGGTCAGCGGCAGGTCATGGACGTGGTTGGCGTATACGAGATCTACGCCACGGCCCTGGAGGCCGAGATAGACCTGCGTTACAAGGCCGCCCGCGCGGCGCTGGAGCTGGCCCGCCTGCAAGGCGCGCTGGCCGAAGGGACAAGCCTGTGACGCAGGGCGACGGGGGCAGGGCCGGTCGCGTGGGGGCGGCGCTGCGCATGGTGCCGGTGCCTGCCAAGGGTGTGGCGCAGGCGCCGCGCCATTCCGACCGGGCGCGGTCCCGGGCCGCGCTGATCCGGGTGCTGGCCGGGCGTCTGGGGGTCGAGGCACGCAGCCCCGACGTGCTGGAGGCGCTGACCCGCAACGCCGGACCGAACGACAGTTTCGACGGCGATGCGCTGAAGGCCGGGGCCGAGGCAGCCGGGCTTCTGGCGCGGGTGCAGGATGTGCCGTCGCTCGAGGCCGCCGACTGGCCCGCGCTGGCGCTGATGACGAACGGGCAGGCGGTGCTGGTTCTGGCGCGCGACGGCGACTGGCTGACGATCTACGACGAGACCACCGCCTCGCGGCAGGCCGAGGTCGGGCTTGCGGAGTTCTGCGGCCCCTTCGCGGGGCAGGTGGTCCGGGCCGAGGCTCCGGTGCAGATGCTGGCCGAAATCCACGCCAGCGCCGAGGCGGAACAGCATTGGTTCTGGGGCCAGTTCGCGCCTTTCCGCCGGGCCTTTGGCGAGGTGGCTCTGGGGTCGCTGGTGGCGAACCTTCTGGCGGTCTCGGTGGCGCTGTTCAGCCTGCAGGTCTACGACCGGGTGATCCCGCACCAGTCCGAGGCGACGCTTTGGGTGCTGGCGGCGGGCGCCGCGCTGGCGCTGCTGATGGAAGGTTTCCTGAAGGTCGCGCGCTCGCGGCTGCTGGACGGGGCCGGGCGGCAGATCGAGATGGGCGCGCAGCGTCTGCTGATGGGGCGGCTGCTGGGCATGCGGTCGGATCTGGCCGGACGCTCACCCTCGCAATTGTTCTCGGCGATGCGCGACTTCGGTTCGGTGCGCGAGTTCTTCACCGCCTCGACCGTGGGGGCGATGGCCGACATCCCCTTCATCTTCGTCTTCCTTGCCCTTGTCTGGTCGATTGCCGGATCGGTGGTCTGGGTGCTGATCGCGGGCGGCATCCTGATGGTCGTGCCGGGTTTCCTGATGCAGCGCCGCATGATCCGGCTGACCAAGGAAATGCAGGGTGCCTCGACCCGGCAGGCGCGCCTGCTGATGGAGGCGGTGGGCGATCTCGACACCATCAAGACGCAGCGTGCCGAGGCTCGGTTCGCGCGGATCTGGGAAGAACTGACCGCCGTGCAGGCGCTGAAAAGCTCGGACCAGCGGCGGCTGGCGGCCTCGCTGACCTTCTGGAGCCAGGGCCTGCAACAGGCGACCTATGTCTGTGCCGTGATCACCGGGACCTATCTGGTCTTCGCCGGAGAGTTCACCGTGGGCAGCATCATCGCCGTCGGCATCCTGTCCTCGCGCACGCTGGCCCCGCTGACGCAGCTGTCCGGCATCCTCGCGCGCTGGGGCAACGTCAAGGCGGCGCTCGACGGTCTCGACGGGCTGGCGGGCGTGGCGCAGGACCGGGCGCCCGCGCGCAGCTACCTGCGGCGCGAAAGGCTGGAGGGCCGCTTCGAGGTGCAGGGCGCCGCCTTCCGCTACGACCCCGAGGGCGCGGCGGCGGTGGACCTGCAGAACCTCGTGATCCAGCCGGGGCAGGTGCTGGCGGTGCTGGGCGCCAACGGCTCCGGCAAGTCGACGCTTCTGAAGATGCTGACGGGGCTCTATGCGCCCGCCTCGGGCAAGGTGCTGGTGGACGGCACCGAGATGAGCCAGATCGAGCCGCGCGACCTGCGACGGTCGATCGGCTATCTGGGGCAGGAGGTGCGGCTGTTTCAGGGCACCCTGCGCGACAACCTGAACCTGTCGATGCTGGAGCGCGACGACGGGCGGCTTTATCAGGCGCTGGATTTCGCCGGGTTGGGGCCATTCGTGAAGGCCCATCCCAAGGGGCTGGATCTGGATATCCGCGACGGCGGCGAAGGGATGTCGGTGGGGCAGCGCCAGAGCATCGGCTGGGCGCGTCTGTGGTTGCAGGACCCGGAAATCTGCCTGCTGGACGAACCCACCGCCGCGCTGGACCAGACGCTGGAAAAGACGCTGATCTCGCGGCTCGAAGGCTGGCTGGCCGGACGCACGGCGGTGATCGCCACGCACCGCGTGCCGATCCTGCAACTGGCCTCGCGCACGCTGATCCTTGCAAACGGGCGGCTGGCGGTGGACGGGCCGCGCGATCAGGTGCTCGACCACCTGCGCAGCACGCAGGGGGCCGCCTGAGATGCGCGCGGGGCTAGGCACGCCAGACCTCGGTCCGGTCCGGGGCCTGCTGTCTGACCTGCACGGCGCGCCGCTGGCTCGCGCCATGGTCCGTTGCCGGGGCGTCGGGATCGTCCCGGTGCCGGGCGCGGGGCAAGTGCTGCGCCCAAAGCCGTCGCGGAGGCCTTCCAGATGACCCTGAGCACCACCGACCTGACCGCCCAGTTGGGCGCCCGGATGCGCGGGCCGTCGCTGACCGTCTGGCTTTGCGCCGCGACCGTGCTGGCCTTCCTCGTCTGGGCCTCGATGGCATGGCTGGACGAGATCGTGCGCGGCGACGGAGAGATCATCAGCAGTTCGCGCCCCCAGATCATCCAGAACCTCGAAGGCGGTATCCTCTCCGAGCTTCTGGTGAAGGAGGGCGACGAAGTGCTGCGCGGCGACATCCTTGCCCGCCTGCACGGCACGCAGTTCCGGTCGTCGGTGGACGACCTGCAAGACCAGATCACCGCCCTCGAGATCCGCCGCCTGCGGCTCGAGGCCGAACTGGCGGGGGCTTCGGTTGTCGAAGTCCCCGCGTCTTTGGCTGAGCGGTCGCGCGACCTGGTGGCCTCTGAACAGGCGCTTCTGGCGGCACGGCAGTCGGACTACCTGTCCCGGCGCGCGGGCGCGAAACGGGTGCTGGAACAGGCCGCGTCCGAGCGCAGCCTGATGGAGAACCTGCTGGACAAGAAGGTGGTGGCGCTGATCGAGGTGACTCGCGCCCGCAAGGCTCATGCCGACGCCGAGAAAGCCTTTGACGAGATCGTGACGCAGACGGAACTGGGCCGGGCCGAGGAGTATTCCGAGACGCTCAGGGAACTGGCGACGCTGCGGCAGAACCTGAAGGCCTCGCAGGATCAGCTGAATCGCACGGTGCTGACCTCGCCGATGCACGGGGTGGTGAACGCGCTGTCGGTGACGACCATCGGCGGCGTCGTGCGTCCGGGCGAAGAGATCATGCAGATCATCCCCATGGACGACGAGTTGTTCGTCGAGGCGCGGGTCCGCCCCGAGGATATTGCCAATATCCGCCCGGGGCAGGAGGCGACGGTGAAACTGTCGGCCTACGACTACACCATCTACGGCACGCTCAAGGGTCGGGTGGACGTGATCTCGGCGGATACCTTCAAGGACGAGCGCCGCCCCGAGAGCGAGCCGCACTACAAGGTGACGGTCCGCGTCGACCTGAACGACCTGAGCGACCGGCAGGCCGCGATGGAGATCCGCCCCGGCATGCAGGCACAGGCGGAACTGCACACCGGTGAGAAGACGGTGCTGCAATACCTGCTTAAACCGCTGTACAAATCGCGCGAGGCCTTCCGTGAGCCCTAGGGGGCGGGGCTGCGGCCCCTGACGTGCCGGTTGGGCGGAAAGGGCGCAGAATGGCGCAGTGACAGGGGCGCGAATCTGCGCTAGGTCACCGGGCAAACGCAAATCACGGGACTTGGGACCATGGCAGAACACAAGCACGGCTCGATGGACATCACCGTCCAGGAAAAGACCTTCGAGGGCTTCATCAGTTTCACCATCCGCGCGATGATCGTGATCCTGTGCCTGGTGATCTTCATGGCGGTCTTCAACGCCTGACGCCACGCGCGCGCGGCGGGGCAGGATTGCCACAGGCCGCGCGCTTCTTCCCGGGATGACACATTCGTGCCTTGGGTCCGGCGCTGTGCCGCGCGACCCTGCCCGGGGATTCTAGACATAACAGGGGTGGACCTATGACGATCCGCGCGCTCTTCGCGGCCCTTGCCTGCGCCGTTCTGGTGTCGGGCTGCGCCGGCAATGTGTCGGGGCCGAACGCCACCGCGGAAGAGGCGGCGCGCGCCGCCTATCGCCACGACGGCCCGCCCGAGATCACGCTTTACACGATGATCAACAACCGCAGCGACGCGGGCGCCCATACGGCGATGATGATCAACGCGCCCTCGCAGCGGGTGGTCTTCGACCCCGCCGGGTCCGTGCGCTTCCAGAGCGTGCCAGAGATCGACGACGTCCTCTACGGCATCACACCCGAGGTCGAGGAGGTCTTCGAAAGCGCCCATGCGCGCGAGACCTATCGCGTGCGCATCCAGAAGACGACCGTGGCGCCCGAGGTGGCGGAACGCGCCCTTCAACTGGTTCAGGGCCACGGCGCCGTGCCTGCCGCACAGTGCAGCAAGGCGACCTCGGCCATCCTGCGGCAACTGCCGGGCTTCCAGAGCATCGGGTCGCAATGGTATCCCAACAACCTTGCCGATGACTTCGCCCGTCTGCCCGGCGTCACGGAACGGGTGCGCCGCGAAATGGACGACGACGACAAGAGCCTTGCGGTGAAGGCCTATGAAGAGCGCAAGCGGAACGCGCGGCTGGCCCTTGCCGCAGAGGGGTGAGGGTACGGCGGACCCGTCCGCTGCCTTCATGAAAGGCTAACGGGTTCCCCCTCCCGACCGCCCTCTACATTCAGGCGATTCGGTGAACATCCGGTTGAAGGCTGTGTCCCGGCGGGCCGCGTGCCGGTGCTGGGCCCATCCCGTGGGCCCCGGCAAACCGCCCCGAAAGGCCCCCGTCCGACAGCAGCGTGCCCTTCCGTCGAGGCGTCCCGCAGGCCGAAAGACGTCAAAGCGTTCCGCCTCTCTCCGGTGGAGCCGAGAGCCTGCCGCGCTCTCGGGGCATTGGTGTCACTGGATGCCCCGAGTTTTCGGCGATACGCTGTAGCCAGCCCGAACCCACGGTCCTCAGGTCGAAACACGCTGTGTCCCGGCGGGCGCGGCGCCGTGTCGGCGCAGGTCCGTTCGTGGCGCGGGAAAGACCCTCAGCCCCCCAGCCAGGCCCCGCCCAGCATGACGGCCGCCCCGATGCCCATGGCCGCGTAGAGGTTCTTTGTCACGTAGCCCACGGCCAGCGTCAGGAAGGCCGCCGACAGGCGCAGCGGGTCGGTTTCGCCCTCCGTCGCCTTGGGCCAGAGCACCAGCGGCGCGACCAGCGCGGGCATGACCGCGACGGCGGTGTAGCGCAGGTGGCGCAGCAGCCAGGGCGGCATGGCCCGGTTGCCCACCAGCCCCAGAAACACGAAGCGCAACGCGAAGGATCCGACCCCCAGCGCGGCGATGACGATCCAGAGTGCTGACTTATCCACGGGCCGCCTCCCGCATCTCGACACGGCGTTCGACCTCGGCCCCCGCCAGCATGCCCAGCACCGCCGCAACCATCAGGCCAAGGTTGTAGGGTAGCCCGGCCAGGGCCAGCGCCGCCAGCGCCGCGACCAGCGCGGCCACCCGATGCGCGCCGGTGCGCAGGGCCGGGCCAAGCATCGCAAGGAAGGCCAGCGGCAGCACGAAATCAAGCCCGAGGCCCGGCGGAAAGGTCTCTCCGACCAGTGCGCCGACGACGGTGAAGGCGTACCACGGGGGGCAGATCGGCGTCGCGACCCCCATGAAATAGGCGTAGCGCTCGGCCCGTGTCATCTCTGGCCGCTTCTCGTATTCGATGGCCGCGGCGGCATAGGTCTGGTCTACAAGGAAATAGGCCGCGAAGATCCGCTTCTTCAGGCTCAGCCCGCCGAGGTAGGGCGTGATAGAGGCGGAATACATCGCCATCCGCAGGTTCACCGCCAGGGCCGAGGCAATCACGATCAGCGTCGGCGCCTGTTCGGACATCAGTTGCAGCGCGGTGAACTGCGCGGCGCCCGCGATCACGACGATGGAAAAGCCCAGCGATTCCAGTACCGTCAGCCCGGCCTCTGTCGCCAGAACGCCGAAGAGCACGGCAAAGGGGCCGACCACCATCAGGAAGGGCAGCCCGTCGCGAACGCCGCGCCAGTAGCTTGACTTCACCCCGTCATTTGCCATGACTGACCCCCGATCCTGTTGCCCTCTTGCCCTATCCAAGGCCCCGACCAGATGCAATCGCCCGCCTCCGACTACCTCATCGCACCGCTTGCCGGGGACCGCCGCCTGACGCGCAGCGTCTCGGGCACCGACCATACCGGCGCCGCGATCGAGACAGCGGTGGTCGAGGAGCGCCCGCTGACGATCTACCTGAACCGGCAGGAGATCGTGACCGCCATGACCATCGGCGATTACCCCGAGTATCTGGCGCTGGGGTTCCTGCGCAATCAGGGGATGCTGGGCGACGACGAAACCGTGACCGGCGTGGACTACGACGAAGAGCTGGAAACTGTGGTCGTCCGTACCGCCTCCGAGACCACCTACGAGGAAAAGCTGCAAAAGAAGACCCGCACCTCGGGCTGCGCCGTGGGCACGGTCTTCGGCGACATGATGGAGGGGCTGGAGGCGGTGACCCTGCCGCCCGCGCCGGTGCGGACCTCGTGGCTCTATGCGCTGGCGGCGAAGATCAACACCACGCCCTCGCTGTATCTGGAGGCCGGGGCGATCCATGGCACGGTGCTGTGTCAGGGCGACCGCCCGCTGGTCTACATGGAGGATGTGGGCCGCCACAACGCGGTGGACAAGATCGCCGGATGGATGTTCCGCGAAGGCGTCTCGCCCGACGACAAGATCCTCTACACCACCGGGCGGCTGACCTCCGAGATGGTGATCAAGACCGCGCTGATGGGCATTCCGGTGCTGGCCTCGCGGTCGGGCTTTACCGCCTGGGGGGTAGAGATCGCGCGGCAGGTCGGGCTGACCTGCATCGGGCGGATGCGCGGCAAGCGCTTTGTCTGCCTCGCGGGCGAAGAGCGGCTGATCCGCGACATCGACCCGGATGCGGTGCCGGAAGAAGACCGCAAGACCCGTCGCAAGAGCGCGGAATGACCGGGGCGGGTGCTGTCCGCGGGCCAGGCCCCGTCCCGCGCCCGGCACCGCCCTTGACGGCGGAGGCCCCGGGTCTTCACACTGTCTGTCCGGCTGGCGGCGGCCAGCGTCCCGGCAGGGCGGGGGTGCGCGCCGGAATAGCGGAGGCAGGGGCATGAAGGACGACATGGACAGCGACACAAGACTGGGGGAGGCCATCGCCGCCGCCCGCGACTTCATCCGCGACCGCCAGCGCGGCGACTGGCACTCGGTCGCCTCCGTGGTGCTGACCGCCTCGGGCAGGCGCTACATCGGCATGAACCTCGACAGCACCCTGCCGCGCGCCAGCATCTGCGCCGAACCGGTGGCCATCGGCATGGCCAAGGCCGCCGACCCGGACGATGTCGTGATCTTCTGCGGCGCGGTCAACCGGCGCGGAGAGGTCATCCCGCCCTGCGGATCCTGCCGCGAGCTGATGCTGGATTACGCGGCGGGCGCGCTGGTGGCGGTGCCCGACGGCGAGGACATGGCCTTTCGCCCGCTCTCGGACCTGATACCCACCGCTTACAAGGACGGGAAGCGCAAGCCGTGAAACAACCACTTGGCGTCATACTCGCGGGCGGGCTGGCCACGCGCATGGGCGGCGGCGACAAGGCGCTGCTGAGCCTTGGCGGGCGGAGCCTTCTGGACCGCGTGACGGAACGGCTGGCGCCGCAGGTCGGTGCGGTGCTTCTGAACGCCAATGGCGATGCGGCGCGCTTTGCCGCCTCGGGCCTGCCGGTGCGCCCCGATCCGCTGCCGGATTTCCCCGGGCCGCTGGCGGGGGTTCTGGCGGGGCTGGACTGGGCCGCCGAACAGGGCGCCGAGGCGGTGGTCAGCGTCGCCGCCGACACGCCGTTCTTCCCCGAAGACCTCGTGCCGCGCCTGTTGCTGGCCGCCGAGGGGCAGGTCCATCCGCTGGTGCTGGCCGCGACCGAGGGCGAGGCAGAGACCCGCAGCCGCGCCCGCTCGGGCCTGATCCGGCACCCGACCTTCGGCCTCTGGCCGGTGGCGCTGCGCGACGACCTGCGCGCGGCCCTGCGGGACGGGCTGCGCAAGGTCGTGCTCTGGACCGAACGCCACGGCGGGCGAGAGACGGTCTTCCCCGCGGCGGGCTTCGACCCCTTCTTCAACATCAACACCCCCGAGGATCTCTCGCGGGCGGAGGCCATGTTGTGAATGTCTACGGAGTCACCGGCTGGAAGAACGGCGGCAAGACCGGCCTGATGGAGCGGCTGGTGTCGCATTTCGTCGCCCGGGGGCTGCGGGTCAGCACGGTCAAGCACGCACATCACACCTTCGACGTCGACCACCCCGGCACCGACAGCTACCGCCACCGCGTGGCGGGGGCCTCCGAGGTGGTGCTGGCCTCGGCCCGCCGGGCGGCGCGGATGACCGAACTGGCGGAGGGAGAGGAGCCTTCGCTGGCAGCGCTGCTGGCGGGTCTGGGGCCCTGCGACCTTGTGCTGGTCGAGGGCTACAAACGCGACAGCCACCCCAAGATAGAGGCCTTTCGCGCCGCCCCCGGCAATCCGCTGATCGCGCCGGGCGATCCGACGGTCCGCGCGGTGGCCAGCGATGTACCGCTGGAGATCGACCGCCCGGTCTTCGGCCTGAACGATACCGCTTCGATCGCCGATTTCATCGCCCGCGATCTGGGGTTGGACGAAGAGCCAGAGGCCCGGCAGGCGCCGGACGAGTCCGGCGGGCTGAAGCCGCCGCCCCTGACAAACGATTGCTTTGCCCTGCCGCGAGGGGTGTCCTGGACCCCGGTGGACGAGGCGCTGGCGCATCTGCGCGCGGGACTGCACCCGGTCACGGCGGTCGAGACGGTGCCGCTGTCCGCCGCCAGCGGGCGCGTGCTGGCGCAGGATATCGCGGCCCGGCGCGCCAACCCGCCGCATCCCAACACCGCCGTCGATGGCTACGGTTTCGCGGTGGCGTCCCTGCCCGGGACGGAAGAGGTCGTCCTGCCGCTGGTGCCGGGGCGGGCTGCTGCGGGTGCGCCCTTTGCGGGCGCCGTGCCGGCGGGCCATGCGGTGCGCGTCCTGACCGGGGCCTTGCTGCCCGAGGGCGTCGATACGGTGGTGTTGGAGGAAGACACCCGCACTGACGGGGCGCGGCTGGCCTTCCGCCTGCCGGTGAAGCCGGGGGCCAATACCCGCCGCGCGGGCGAGGACATGGATGAGGGGGCGCCCTGCCTGCAGGCGGGCCGACTGCTGACCCCCGCCGACCTCGCGCTTGCCGCCGCCACCGGGCACGGGGCGCTGCCGGTGCGGGCGACGCTGCGGGTCGGTGTGCTGTCGACCGGGGACGAGATCGTGGCGCCGGGCACGGCGGCCCGGGTCTCGCAGACCTATGACGCCAACCGGCCCATGCTGCTGGCGCTGCTGGCGCGCTTCGGTCACGAGGCGGTGGACCTTGGCCATGTCGGCGATGACCGCGCGTCGCTGCGGGCGCGGCTGGACGGGGCGGGCGTGGACGCGGTGCTGACCTCTGGCGGGGCCTCTGCCGGGGACGAGGACCATGTCTCGGCGCTGTTGCGCGAGGCGGGGGCGCTGAACGACTGGCGGATCGCGCTGAAGCCGGGACGGCCGCTGGCCCTGGGGTTGTGGAACCGGAAGACCCCGGTCTTCGGCCTGCCGGGCAACCCGGTGGCGGCCTTCGTCTGCACGCTGATCTTCGCGCGGCCCGCGCTGGCATTGCTGGCGGGCGCCGACTGGTCCGAGCCGCAGGGCTTCGACGTGCCTGCGGGGTTCTCGAAGCGCAAGAAACCGGGGCGGCGCGAGTACCTGCGCGCGCGCATTCGCGACGGGCGGGCCGAGGTCTTCCGGTCGGAAGGGTCGGGTCGCGTTTCCGGGCTGAGCTGGGCCGAGGGACTGGTGGAACTGCCCGACGGCGCCATGATCGTCGAGCCGGGTGTGCCGGTGCGCTACATTCCCTTCGGGTCCTTCGGGCTGTAGGGGATGCGCCCGGTTTCGCCGGGCCGATGCCCGGCGACCGGCCGGGGGCTCTGCCCGTCGCCATCGTCGCCCGGACCGATGGCGCCACGATGGCGACCCCAGAGGTATTTGCAAGACCGAAGAAGGGGGGCGGTGCGTTTGAGCCGGGGGGCTGCGGCGGCTTGCGCGGGGCGCGTCGCCCTGTGGGGCAGCGGGATCGGCTGGAGGCTTCGGGTTTTGAGGCCCGGTCACGGATCGGGGGTTTGCGGCTGGCCGCCGGGGGCTGCGTTCAGTCGAAGGTGCCCGCGACCCGGCCCAGCAGCATGAAGGCGCGCGCGGTGCGGGTGGCCGAGAAGGCGGTGATCTCTTCGTCCGTCGCCTGCTCTGCGAAACTGGTGAATTGCTGGTCGAAGCGGCGCAGGAAGTGGTGCGCGGCGTCGCGGAAGATCGGGTCTTCCTTCATCCGTCCCGCCGTCAGGGCGATGGCAGAGCGGTCGTGGATGCCGCCCAGCCCGGCGATGGCGCGTCCGCGGGCACCCTCTGCGAAGCTGCGCCAGGTCTCCGGTCGGGCCATGTCGGGCCGCAGGTCGTCCATGTAGACGCTGTTCTCGGACAGAAGCGTCAGCACGTCCTGCGAGGCTTGGATCAGCTTGGCGGCGTTGCGGTCCTTGAGCGCGCGGCGCAGGGCGGCAAAGCCGGCCTTGTCCTCTGCGGTTTCCGGGAAGTGCAGGGCGGAAATGAAATCGGCCTTCGACAGGGGCGGCTGCATGGCCTCGGCGGGTGTGCCGAGCGACAGCATCTGCTGGTCATCGGCACCGCGCGGCGCTGGCGGGGCGGAGACTGAAGCCTGTTCGGCGGTGCGGACGCCGCCGACCATGGCCAGCGTCGCCTCGAAATTGCGCTGGGCGCCTGCGATCTCGTCCAGCCGCTTCATGATAGCGGGGTGGGGCGGTTCGCCCTTGCCGCCCTGCGACTGGGCGATATAGGCCTGCCGGAGCGCGTCGATGGAGGCCTGTAGCCGCGCGCTTTCGTCCCGCATGATCCGTGCCGATCGGGCCGCGAGCGCCGCCACCCAGATCAGGCAGACCGGCAGCACGACGATCATCAGGACCAGCAGGAAATGCATGCCGCCGGTCGCGGCCCCGGCATCGCCAAGCAGGAAGAAGCCCCCCGACAGGGCCAGCCAGAGCACCGTCGCCGCCGTCGCCGCGATCTCGATCGGCGTCACCCCCTCGACACTGCGGGTGTAGAGCCCCGGCATCGTCGGGCGGGCTTCCCTTGTCTCGGCCATGGCGCCCCCGCTGCCCCTATTTGAATGAGACCGAAAGGATTTCGTAGGACTTTTCGCCGCCCGGCGTGCGCACCTCGACGCTGTCGCCTTCTTCCTTGCCGATCAGGGCGCGGGCGATGGGCGATTTGACGTTCAGCAGGCCCTTCTCGATCGAGGCTTCGTGCTCGCCGACGATCTGCCAGGTCTTTTCCTCGTCGGTGTCCTCGTCCACCAGGGTGACCGTGGCGCCGAACTTGACCGCGCCGGACAGGGTTGTCGGGTCGATCACCTCGGCCAGACCGATGACGCCTTCAAGCTCTTTGATGCGTCCCTCGATAAAGCCCTGCTTCTCGCGCGCCGAATGGTATTCGGCGTTCTCCTTCAGGTCGCCCAGTTCGCGCGCCTCGGCGATCGCCTGGATGACCGACGGCCGCTCGACGGACTTGAGCTGCTTCAATTCGCGCTCGAGCGCGGTGAAACCCGCGCGGGTGATCAGGATCTTTTCCATGGGGTGCCTGTCGCCTTGGAAACCAGAGTTTCGGGAGTTTTGCCGCCCGTGAGGCGGATGTAAAGCCACGTGGCCTAACCTGCCAGAAGGATTTTTGCAACCTGCAAAGGACTGCCCGGCCGCGTGGCCCCGGGGCCAGGGGAGGCCTGTGTGCAAGGCCGCGCGGCTGCGCGGATATCCGCGCGACCGGAGAGCCGAGGGCGCGGGGCGCGGGAAAACGACCGGGGCGGGCTGGCAGTTTTTGACGGCGCGCTTATGTCTTGTCGGCAGTCGCAGGGGGCGGCCCGCGGTTGCGGATCCCCGGAGACGCATGGAGGTCTTTTTGCACCGGTTTCTTGTGGTTCTGGTCGCGACGGCGATCGCCGCGCTGGCGGCCCTCTTTCCCGGCCCGGGCCATGCCGCGCCCGATGCCGGACATGCCCATCCCCAGTGCGCCGTTTTCCACCCCGTGGCAGAGGCCGATCCGGGCGTCGCCATGGACTGCGAAGACTGCGGCATGGCCGCCTGCCCGATGAGCGATTGCCTGCAAGAGGCGCTGCCTCCGGACCTGATGGCTGCCGCCGACTCCCGGCCGTCGCGGGGGCGGTCCGCGATCCTGTGCAGGTGGGCCGGTGTAGAGTCAGAGGTGCTGGTCCCGCCGCCTCAGGGCGCGCCGGTGCTGACCTCTATTATCTGACTTTTACAGGAGACACCAAGATGACCATTCGACTGACGCTGGCGCTGGGCGCCGGCGCATTCCTCGCGCTGTCCGCGCCTGCCATGGCGCAGCAAGAGCCGCATTTCACCCTGCCCGAGCGCTGCCTGACCCCGGTGCAGGATACAGCCCCGGATACGCAGGGCGCCGCGATGCACGGCGACCACGGCGCCATGGCGCCCGGCGATGCGCCCATGGGCCATGGCGACAGCCCTGCCGGGGACGATGCCGCCGCGATGCCGGAGCATGTCCAGACCAATCTCGAAAAGATGGCGGTCACCATGGAGGCCATGCACATGGGCATGGTGCAGGAAGATGCGGACATCGCCTTTGCCTGCGGGATGATCGCCCACCATCAGGCGGCCATAGACATGGCCGAGGTGCTGCTCGAGCACGGGGAAGACCCGGAGATGCGCGGCCTTGCGACGGAGATCATCGAGGCCCAGACCGCCGAGATCGACCGCATGACGCGCTGGCTCGAAACCGCCGTGCAGTGAACGGGGCGGGCCGCGCGACCCTTGCGCGGCCCGCGCTTTGCCCCTGCGCCGACCAAGACAGCGGCGCAGGGCGTGCAAAAATCGGCGCGTCGGGACCGCTTTGGGCGCTAACGGGCGACGCGACGCCGTGTTCCGATTGACCCGTGCCGCGCTGCCGCGCTAACTCCCTTTGAAATTTTGTTTCGCAAACCCATCGGAAGGGAGAGGCCACATGACGGACATGCAGCGGGAGTCGATGGAATATGACGTCGTGATCGTGGGGGGCGGCCCCGCGGGCCTCTCGGCCGCGATCCGCCTGAAGCAACTCGACGCCGATTTGCAGGTCGTCCTGCTGGAGAAGGGCTCCGAGGTCGGCGCGCATATCCTGTCGGGTGCCGTCCTCGATCCCTGCGGGCTGGACGCGCTGATCCCCGACTGGAAGGAGAAGGGCGCGCCGATCACCGTGCCGGTGCGCGAGGACAACTTCTACATGCTGGGCGAGGCGGGGCAGGTGCGCGTGCCGAACTGGCCGATGCCCAAGCTAATGAACAACCACGGCAACTACATCGTCTCGATGGGCAATGTCTGCCGCTGGATGGCCGAACAGGCCGAGGCGCTGGGTGTCGAGATCTTCCCGGGCATGGCCTGCTCGGAAATCGTCTACGGCGAGAACGGCGAAGTGCGTGGCGTCGTCGCGGGCGAGTTCGGCAAGAACCCCGACGGCAGCAAGGGCGACGGCTATGAGCCGGGGATGGAGCTTCTGGGCAAATACGTCTTCCTCGGCGAGGGCGTGCGCGGATCGCTGTCCAAGGAAGTGATCGGCACGTTCAACCTGTCCGAGGGGCACGAGCCGCAGAAATACGGGCTTGGCATGAAGGAGATCTGGGAGATCGACCCGGCCAAGCACCGCGAGGGCACCGTCACCCATACGATGGGCTGGCCGCTGGGCGCGAACGCCGGGGGCGGGTCTTTCATCTATCACCTTGAGAACAATCAGGTCTACGTGGGCTTCGTCGTCCACCTGAACTACAAGAACCCCTACCTCTATCCCTACATGGAATTCCAGCGCTTCAAGCACCATCCGATGGTGGCCGAGCTTCTGAAGGGCGGAAAGCGCGTGGCTTATGGCGCGCGGGCGATCAGCGAGGGCGGCTACCAGTCGATGCCCAAGATGGTCGCGCCCGGCGTGGCGCTGCTGGGCTGTTCGGTCGGCATGGTCAACGTGCCGCGCATCAAGGGCAACCACAACGCCATGTTGTCCGGCAAGGCGGCGGCAGAGGCGGCGCATGCGGCGATCCAGGCGGGCCGCGCCTCGGACGAGCTGACCGCCTACGAGACCGATGTGCGCGAGGGCGCCATCGGCAAGGACCTGAAGAAGGTGCGCAACGTCAAGCCGCTGTGGTCGAAATACGGCCTGACCGCCTCGCTGACGCTGGGCGGTTTCGACATGTGGACGAACGAGCTGCTGGGCCTGTCGCTGTTCGGGACGCAGAAGCACGGCAAGACCGATGCCGAGGCGACCGACAAGGTCTTTGCCCACAAGCCCATCGACTACCCCAAGCCCGACGGCACGCTGTCCTTCGACCGGCTGACGAACGTCTCGTTCAGCTTCACCAACCACGAGGAAAGCCAGCCCGCGCATCTGACGCTGAAGAACGCAGAGGTTCCGATTGCCGAGAACCTGCCCAAGTACGACGAACCGGCGCAGCGCTATTGCCCCGCAGGCGTCTACGAGGTGGTGCGCGAAGAGGGCAAGGAGCCGCGCTTCGTCATCAACTTCCAGAACTGCGTGCACTGCAAGACCTGCGACATCAAGGACCCCAGCCAGAACATCCACTGGACCGTGCCGCAGGGTGGGGACGGGCCGAACTACCCCAATATGTAAGAGGTTTGACCTTTTCTTAAGCAATCGGGCGCAGTGTCTGCACAGGGGTTCGGGGCGCGGCAGGCGCCCCGGCCCTGGCAGGCAGGGTGAAGATGTGGAAAGGCTGCCGCGTGCTCCGGTCCCGCTTTGGCGGGCGCGGCATGGTCGACGCTTGGCGGGCGGGTGCAGCCCGGCCCGGAACCGCCTGCATGGGGCGCTGGGGGCAGGGCTCACGCAAACGTGCGGGCCCGGGGGCAGGCCTTGGCCGCCGGGGTAGGGATTGTCGCGATTGCACCATGGCCCCGGGGCCGCTAGGCTTTCGCGCAACGGGCGCAGACCAACGGAGGCAATCATCGTGGCAGCTATGGCAAACGGACTTCGCGCGGGCCTTGCGGCCCTGTTCCTTGCGGCCCCCCTGCCGGTGGCGGCCAACGGTATCGCGGGGGACTACCTTGCCGCGCGGCAGGCCAGTTTCCAAGGCGACTTCAAGTCGGCGGCGCATTACTACAGCCGCGCGCTGGCCTTCGATCCGGGGCGTCCCGAACTGCTGGAACTCGGCATTCTCGCGAACCTCTCGCTGGGCGAGATCGACCGCGCCTCGACGCTGGCCGACCGCATGCAGCAGGACGGCTACGCCAGCCAGATCGCGCAGATGGCGATCATCGCGCGGGATGCGCGGGCCGAGAACTACGGCCCGATCCTGAAGGCCATCGAGGACAAGCGTGGCGCCGGTCCGCTGGCCGATGGGCTGATCAAGGCATGGGCGCAGCTGGGTCAGGGCGACATGAGCGCCGCGATCCTCGCCTTCGACGAGGTCGCCAAGGTGCCGGGGCTGGCCTCTTTCTCGACCTATCACAAGGCACTGGCGCTGGCCTCGGTCGGCGATTTCGACAGCGCCAACGCCCTGTTTTCCGGGGACGGGACATCCGGCATGGCCTCGACCCGGCGCGGCGTCATCGCCCGGCTTCAGATCCTCAGCCAGCTCGACCAGAACAAGGAGGCGCTGAGCCTTCTGGACACCGCCTTCGGGCGTAATCTGGACCCGGGTCTGGAACAGATCCGCGACAGCCTGGCCGCCGGGGACAAGCTGGCCTTCACGCAGGTCGGCTCGCCGCGCGACGGCATGGCAGAGGTGTTCTATACCCTCGGCGGCGCGCTCTCGAACGAGGGCAGCGACGACCTGACCCTGCTGTACGTGCAGATGGCCACCTACCTTCGGGAAGACCATATCGACGCGCTGCTGCTGACCGCCGAGATTCTCGCCGACATGGGCCAGTACGATCTGGCCGTCGCCACCTACAAGCGCGTTCCGCAGGACGACAGCGCCTGGCACGCCGCGGTTCTCGGACAGGCCGATGCCCTGCGCGCGCAGGACAAGCCGGAAGAGGCGATTGCCCTGCTGGAAGGCATGGCCGAGGATCATGCCGATCTGCCCTCGCTTTATAGCACGCTGGGCGACCTCTACCGGCAGGAAGAGCGGCTGCCCGACGCGACAGAAGCCTATTCCAGGGCCATCGACGCCTTTCAGGAGGAAACCGCGCGCCAGTGGTTCCTCTATTACGCCCGCGCCATCACCTATGAGCGGCAGGACAAATGGCCCGAGGCAGAGGCCGATTTCCGCAAGGCGCTGGAGCTGAACCCCGAGCAGCCGCAGGTGCTGAACTACCTTGGCTATTCGCTGGTCCAGAAAGAGCTGAAGCTCGACGAGGCGCTGGACATGATCGAACGCGCTGTCGCGGCGCGCCCCGATTCGGGCTATATCGTCGATAGCCTCGGCTGGGTGCTCTACCGCCTCGGCCGCTACGAAGAGGCGGTGCCGCACATGGAGCGCGCGGCGGAACTGATGCCCATCGACCCCATCGTGAACGACCACCTTGGCGACGTCTACTGGGCGGTCGGGCGCCAGCGCGAGGCCGAATTCATGTGGAAACGCGCGCTGTCCTTCGCGGATATGAGCGATTCCGCCGAAGAGGCGGACGTCGACCGCATTCGCCGCAAGATCGAGCTGGGACTGGACGCGGTCCTGTCCGAGGATGGAGAACCGCCGCTGCTGAGGGCCGATGCCTCCGAGTAGCGCCTTCGCGCCGGCCAAGGTCAACCTGACGCTGCATGTGACCGGCCTGCGGGCCGATGGCTTCCACCTGCTGGACAGCCTCGTGATGTTTGCCGATGTGGGCGACCGCGTCACCGTTGCCGATGCGCCCGAGATGCACCTGACCGTGACCGGCCCCCGCGCCGCCGGTGTGCCAGAGGATGCGCGGAACCTGTGCTGGAAGGCGGCGGAGTGGTTCGGCTGCGCCGTCGCGATTTCTCTGGACAAGCACCTGCCCGCCGCCGCCGGGATCGGCGGGGGATCGTCCGACGCCGCCGCCGTTCTGCGCGCGATGCAGGACCTCTACGGCAGGCCCTTTCCCTCTGACGGGCTGGAGCGTCTGGGCGCCGATGTGCCGGTCTGTACCGTGGGCCACGCCGCGCGGATGACCGGGATCGGCGAAGGGGTTCTGCCGCTGACCATGGCGCCGATGCAGGCGGTGCTGGTGAACCCGGGCGTGGACGTATCCACGCCACAGGTCTTCAAGGCGCTGACCTGCAAGGACAATCCGCCGATGGACGCGATGCCGGAGGGCGGTGGAACGCCCGCCGCGATCGCTTGGCTGAAAACGCAGCGTAACGACCTTCAGGCCCCCGCCATCGCCGTGCAGCCGGTCATTGCCGAGGTGCTTGCCGCGCTCACGGCGACCCCCGGCGCGCGCCTTGCCCGTATGTCCGGATCGGGCGCCACCTGCTTCGCGCTCTACGACGACCGCGCCACGGCAGAGACCGCCGCAGCGGCCCTGCGCCTGAAGCACCCCGACTGGTGGGTCACACCCGCAAGGCTCAGTTGACGCGGCTGACCACGTAGTCGCTGAGGTCGATCAGCAGGTCACGCATCTCGCCAGAGGGCAGGCGCCCCATGGCCTCGCGCGCCTTCTCGGCCCAGGCCAGCGCCTCTTGCCGGGTGGCTTCCAGCGCACCGTGCCGGTTCAGCAGGTCCAGCGCGTGCTGCAGATCGCCGTCGCGCTGGTCGCCCTTTTCGATCACCCGCTTCCAGAAGGCGCGCTCTTCCTCGTCCGCCGCGGCGAAGGCCTTGATCAGCGGCAGCGTCAGCTTGCGCTCGCGGAAGTCGTCGCCGACGTTCTTGCCGGTGGCATCGCCGCCCCAGTAATCCAGCAGGTCGTCGACGATCTGGAAGGCGATCCCCAGCGCGTCGCCGTAATCGAACAGCGCCTGCACCTCGTCCTCGGGCCGTGCGGCGATCACGCCGCCCACCTCGGTCGCCGCCGAGAACAGCGCCGCCGTCTTGCCGCGCACCACCTGCAGGTAGATCGCTTCGGTGGTCGAAAGATCCTGCGCCGCCGTCAGTTGCAGCACCTCGCCCTCGGCGATGGTCGCTGCCGCGTCGGACAGGATGCGCAGCACCCGCAGGTTGCCGGTCTCGGTCATCAACTGGAACGACCGCGCAAAGAGATAGTCGCCCACCAGCACCGACGACTTGTTGTCCCACAACAGGTTGGCCGTCGGACGCCCGCGCCGCTTGGCGCTTTCGTCGACCACGTCGTCATGCAGCAGCGTCGCGGTGTGGATGAACTCCACCGTCGCGGCGAGGTGGGTGTGGTAGGGCCCGCCATAGCCGCACAGACGCGCCGAGGCGAGGGTCAGCAGCGGCCGCAGCCGCTTGCCCCCGGCCTCGACCAGATGCGCGGTCACCTCGGGGATGCGCGGCGCGTGCTTCGAGGCCATCCGCTCGCGGATCAGCGCGTTGACCTGCGCCATGTCATCGGCCAGCAGCGTTGCCAGCCGTTCGTGCGGTTTCGACAGGCTCGTGTCCAAGCTCATCATTCTCCCCTGCAAGGCTCGACAAGGCCCGGGCCCTGTCCTTACATCGCGCTCATGGAAGAGCTCTTGCGCACCAACGACATCACCCTGATCCCGCTCGTCCGGTCCATTCTGGACGGTGAGGATATAGACAGCTTTGAATTGGACGTAAACATGAGCGTCCTCGAAGGCTCCATTGGCATATTGCCGCGCCGCCTGATGGTGCGCAGCGATCAGGCCGAGGCCGCCCGTCGCATCCTGCGCGAGGCCGGGGTGCGGTTTGAGGACTGACCCCTTCGCCGAGGCGGACCTGACCCGCGACGCCATGCTGGGGCGGCGGGTGCATGTCTTCCAGCCACGCGAAGGGTATCGCGCGGGCACCGATCCGGTGCTGCTGGCGGCGGCTGTCGCGGTGACACCCGGTCAGGCGGTGCTGGAACTGGGCTGCGGGGCGGCGCCGGCGCTCTGTTGTCTGGGCGTGCGGGTGCCGGGGCTGCGGCTGGCGGGGCTCGAGCTTCAGCCGGGCTATGCCTCGCTGGCCCGCCGGAACCTGTCCGAGAACGGGCTGGCCGGCGACATCTGGGAAGGCGATCTGGCCGCGCCGCCCGCCGCCATGCGGGCCGAACGGTTCGACGCGGTGATCGCCAACCCGCCCTATTTCGAGGCCCGCCGCCGCGTGCCCGCCAGCGATACGGCGCGCGAGGTCGCCCGCGCCGGGGAAACCTCGCTGGAGACATGGGTCGCCACGGCCTCTCGGCGGCTGAAGCCACGCGGTTTCGCTACCTTCATCCAGCGCGCCGAGCGGCTGCCCGAACTGCTGGCGGCGCTGGACCGGCACCTGGGCGCCCTGGAACTGTGGCCCTTGCTGCCGCGCGAGGGCAGGGCGCCCCGGCTGATTCTCGCCCGCGCCCGCAAGGAGGGCCGGGCAGAATTCCGCTTCCACGCTCCGGCGGTGATCCATGCCTTCGACAGCCACGAAAGCTGCGGCAATCGATACACGGACCGCTTCGAAGGCGTCTTCAGGCGAGGAGAGCCGCTTATTTTCCCGGCAAAATTGCGCTGAGAAAACGCGTTTTGTTACAGTTGTGTGAAAACATGCTGCACTCGCAGCGTGACTTGTGTCTTTTGATGTGCTGGACTGAAGGCCTCACCCCACTCGTAAGGAGGATCCCATGAGCTTGAGTTCGCACCTGCAGGAACTGAAGAAGAAGCATCAGTCGTTGTCGACAGCCGTTGAACAGGCGCAGCGCGCCCCCGGGATCGACGACCTGCACATCGCGGATCTTAAGAAGCAGAAGCTGCGGATCAAGGAAGAGATCACGCGCCTCTCCTCTGGGGTGCCCGCCTAGGCGGCCCATCCCCGGACCTGTCCGCCTCAGGGCAGGTCCGTTACGGAAACCAGCGTCCTGCCCGCGCGGTCCCGCGCGCAGCACCCTGATTTCCCGTTCAGACCCCGCGCTCTTCTTCGGTCTTCCAAATACCTCGGGGGAGCGAAGCGGGGGCAGAGCCCCCTCGGCCCTCAATCCGGGATCGGTTCCAGAACCTTCTCCAGCTTGGCGCGCAGGTGCGCATGCTGCTGCGGCAGCTTCAGGGCCTCGCCCAGATGCGCGGCGTCCTCGTCGCGGTCGAAGCCCGGCTCGTTGGTCGCCACCTCGAACAGCACCCCGCCAGGCGAGCGGAAGTAGATCGCCCAGAAATAATCGCGGTCGATCACCGGGGTCACGTCGTAGCCCGTGTCCATCAGCGCCTTGCGCACTTCCAGCTGGGCCGCGCGGTCGTCCACGGAAAAGGCGATGTGGTGCACGCTGCCCGCGCCCTGTCCGGCGGGGGCGGCGTCGACCTCGGTGATGTCCAGCACCTGCGCGTCATTGCCCCCCGCGATGCGGTAGCGGGTCACGTTGTCGGCGCTGTCGTCCTTCTGATACCCCATGAAGCCCAGCAGTTCGGCGCTGGCGGCGGCCCCGCGCGGGTCCAGCCGCATGTCGACCGAGTGAAAGCCCCGGATCGCCACGTCTGCGGGCACATCCTCGGCGGCCCATGGGGCGCGGTCGTCGTCGCGCGCCACCAGCGCAAAGCCGTCGCCGTCCGGGCCCTTGAACAGCAGGCGCTCTTCGCCCAGCCGCTCGCTGCGGGCCAGCCCCTCGATGCCGCGGCCGGACAGGCGCTCTTCCCACCAGGGCAGGGCATCCTTGGGCACGGCAAAGGCGGTGGTCCCGACCTCACCGGTCCCGGGGTGGCCGCGCCGCGCGCCGGGGAAGGGGAAGTAGGTCATGACGGTGCCCGGCGTGCCCATCTCGTCGCCGTAATACAGGTGATAGACGTCCGGCGCGTCGAAGTTCACGGTCTTCTTCACCCGGCGCAGGCCAAGCGTGTCGGTGAAGAACTGGTTGTTGGTCCGCGCCCCGCTGGCCAGCGAGGTCACATGGTGCAATCCGTTGATCTGTTTCAGCATGGCGCTTCTCCTCTTTGATCTACGGATATAGCGCGCCTGAGACTGGGAAAAGACGCACATGAGCGGCCTGTTGGTGCGCAGGCGCACAAAAAAGGCCCCGACCGGGAGGGGCGGGGCCTATCCGAAGCGACCGGACCGTGTTTTCGGCTGCGTCGAAGAACACTGTCTCCGGCTGCCCCTTCATGCGGGGCATGAGGGGGCTACACGAAGAACTGCGCGCCGTTGGCCGAGATGGTCGAGCCGTTGATGAAACCCGCGTCGTCCGAGGCGAGGAAGCAGACGCAGCGCGCGATCTCGGAGGGCTCGCCAAGGCGGCCTGCGGGAATCTGGGCGACGATGCTGTCGCGCACCTTCTCGGGGATCGCCATGACCATCTCGGTCGCGATGTAGCCCGGGCAGATGGCGTTGGCGGTGATGCCCGCGCGGGCGCCTTCCTGCGCCAGGGACTTCACGATGCCCAGGTCGCCCGCCTTGGTCGCGGCATAGTTCACCTGCGCGAACTGGCCCTTCTGGCCGTTGATCGAGGAGATCACGATGACCCGCCCGAACTTGCGCTCGCGCATGCCCGGCCAGACCGGGTGGACGGTGTTGAAGACGCCGGTCAGGTTGGTGTCCACCACCTCGTTCCACTGCTCGGGCGTCATCTTGTGGAAAGGCGCATCGCGGGTGATGCCCGCGTTGGCCACGACCACGTCGATCGGGCCAAGGTCGGCTTCGACCTGCGCGATACCGGCCTTGGAAGAGTCGTAATCCGCCACGTTCCACTTGTAGGTCTTGATGCCGGTCGCCTCGGTGAAGGCCTTCGCCTTCTCGTCGTTTCCGGCATAGGTGGCGGCCACTTCGTAGCCCTCCGCCTTCAGCGCCTTGGAAATCGCCTCTCCGATGCCGCGGCTTCCGCCGGTGACGAGTGCAACTCTTGCCATGGTATCCTCCAGTTCTGGCGTCAGTTCGAATCGTTATATGCTGGGGCCTTCCGGCGCAACTTTATTGCGCCGATATTTTTCGGGTGTGGGCTGCGTCACGGTTTCGCGGGGACCTGACCCCCGGAGGCTCTGCTGATCGTCGAAACCGATCGTCATGGCAGGAGGCCTCCGTTCCATTGCTCTAGCGAGGCGCCGGTCTGGCGCGCAGCGGACCGTCACCGGTCATTGAAACCGGTGTCCGCGCAGGGGGGGCGACAGGGGCCCGATGTGCGCCGGGCGACAGGGGTCGGCAAGGGCTTGGGGGATGGGTCCGGCCGAGCCGTCCGGCCTTGAAATGCGAATCGTCTTTGCCCGAAGGGAAATAAGTCTGGGAGGGTTGGCGCGCGTCTGCGCGCCAACCGGATGACGGACCGGGGCCAGTGCTGAAATGCAGCCCATTGCTGGTCCACCGCGTCCTGATGTCAGGGGCGTTCGACGCAGAGCGCGACACCCATGCCGCCGCCGATGCACAGCGTGGCGAGGCCTTTCTTGGCGTCCCGGCGCTTCATTTCGAAGAGCAGGGTGTTCAGGACGCGCGCACCCGAGGCGCCGATGGGGTGGCCGATGGCGATGGCGCCGCCGTTCACGTTCACCTTGGCCGGGTCCCAGCCCATGTCCTTGTTCACGGCGCAGGCCTGCGCGGCGAAGGCCTCGTTGGCCTCGATCAGGTCGAGATCGTCGACCGACCAGCCTGCCTTGTCCAGCGCCTTGCGCGACGCGTAGATCGGGCCGACACCCATCACCGAGGGGTCGAGACCGGCGGTGGCGTAAGAGGCGATGCGGGCCAGCGGTTCGATCCCGCGCTTCTCGGCCGCGTCGGCGGACATCAGCAGGACACCGGCGGCGCCGTCATTCAGGCCCGAGGCATTGGCCGCGGTGACAGAGCCGTCCTTGGTGAAGGCCGGGCGCAGCTTCTGCATGGCTTCCATGGTGGCGCCGTGGCGGATGTACTCGTCCTTGTCCATCACGATGTCGCCCTTGCGGGTCTTGATGGTGAAGGGCACGATCTCGTCGGCGAACTTGCCGGCCTTTTGCGCGGCCTCGGCCTTGTTCTGGCTGGCGACGGCGAATTCGTCCTGCATCTCGCGGCTGATCTGCCACTGCTGGGCGACGTTCTCGGCGGTCTGGCCCATGTGGTAGCCGTTGAAGGCGTCCCACAGGCCGTCGCGGATCATCGTGTCGATGAACTGCATGTCACCCATCTTCTGCCCGGCGCGCAGGCACTGGGCGTGGGGGCTGAGGGTCATGTTTTCCTGCCCGCCCGCGCAGACGACAGAGGCGTCGCCAAGCATGATGTGCTGGGCGCCAAGCGCCACGGCGCGCAGGCCCGAGCCGCAGACCTGGTTGATGCCCCAGGCGGCGGCTTCCTGCGGAAGGCCGGCGTTGATATGGGCCTGACGCGCGGGGTTCTGGCCCTGCGCGGCGGTCAGGACCTGGCCGAGGATGGTCTCGGAGACCTCCGACTTGTCGATCCCGGCGCGCGCCACCAGCGCCTCGAGCACGGCGGCGCCAAGGTCATGTGCGGGCGTGTTTGCGAAAGATCCGCCAAAGCTGCCGACCCCGGTCCGGGCGGCACTGGCGATAACGACGTTGGTCATGTGATGTCCTCCAGCCAATCGTGTGTGATCGGGCATACCGTGTTTCCACGCGCGGCGAAACCACCGTGACGTGATGCGATGCTGCAATAGCAAGGGCGCGGGAAGCCGGGAACAGGACAGGGTGTCTCAGCTTAACCTTACGGTAGAGGTTTGGCTTGCCCCGATGCGGAGAATCAGGGGGCGCTGTGGCGGGCGAAGCCGGTGACCAGTCGGGTGCGGACCGGGTGCGCAGGCGCGGCAGGCCCGCCGTAGCGCTGTTCGGGCGGTCCTGTCAGCCGGTCGCAGAGCGCTTGGCCGCGGGGGCCGGATCGCGCCAGGCCGGGCGCACGGTGGGGGCGGCGAAGTAGTAGCCCTGCAGGCAATCGACACCGAGATCGGTCAGGCAGTCGGCATCGGCTCGCGTCTCGACCCGTTCGGCGACGGTAAACATGTCGAATTGTTCGGCAATGAGGATCATCGCCGAGACCAGCACCTGGTTGTCCGGGTCGCGGGCGATGTCGCGGCAGAACTGGCCGTCGATCTTCAGGACGTCGAAACTGAAATCCTTGAAATGCTTCAAGGCGGTGAAGCCCGCGCCGAAATCGTCCATGGCGAAGGCGATTCCCTTGCCCTGCAGATCGCCCATGAAGGATTTCACCAGTTCAGGCAGGGTGATGGCGGATTGTTCGGTTATCTCCAGGATCAAGCGCTCCGCCACGGTGGGGTCGCCCTGCAGGCCGCGGGACAGCGTGCGCATCCATTTCTTGTAGCCGATCGACCGGGCCGACATGTTGATCGCCAGCCGCACATCCGGCACGCGCGACAGTTCCGCCAGTCCCTTTTCCAGAGCGATGCAATCCAGCATCCGCCCGTATTCCGTATCCTCGACCGTGTCGATGAACTGCCCGGCGGGGATCACCCGCCCGGTTTCGTCCAGCACGCGGATCAGCCCCTCGTAAAAGGCGATCCGCCCGGGCACGCGGGCCTGCATGACCGGCTGAAACGCCAGCATCACCTCGCGGTGGCTGATCGCGCGGCGGACCATGTCGAGCGTGGTGGCATCGCGCGCCGTCACCGCGTGATCCAGCGCGTTGCGGGGCGCCCCGTCGTATGTGTCCAGATCCCGGGCCAAACTCTTTTCCGTCACGATCCCTGCTCTCCGTCACGATCCCTGCGGCCCAGTTGACGCCACAGGCGTTAAAAGGCCGTAAATGTCCGTATTTGCTTCAAATCGCGGCGGTTCCGGTGTCGTGCTTGACTCCGGGCCGAATGCCCGTATAAGCGCCGCTTCACTGGTGTTGGTGGGCCCCGCAAGGGGATTCCTGTCAACCCGGGTCGCCGGGAAACCGGTCCGGGGAGAGGACAACGCCCTTTGACACGGCAAGAGGCCGGCCCGGGCCCGGTCCACGCAACGGTCGAGACGCACACGCGATGTCGGCCCGAAACGTGGGAACCGGTTTTCGGATCAGGCCGAAATGCCAATAAAAAGGAGATCAGACGGTGACCAAACGCACCTCTGCCAAGTACAAGATCGACCGCCGCATGGGCGAAAACATCTGGGGCCGCCCGAAGTCCCCGGTCAACCGCCGCGAATACGGCCCCGGCCAGCACGGCCAGCGCCGCAAGCAGAAGCTGTCGGACTTCGGCCTTCAGCTGCGCGCCAAGCAGAAGCTCAAGGGCTACTACGGCGACCTGACCGAAAAGCAGTTCCGCCGCATCTTCGCCGAGGCCGAGCGGGTCAAGGGCGACACCGGTGAGAACCTGATCGGTCTGCTCGAGCGCCGCCTCGACGCCGTGGTCTATCGCGCCAAGTTCGTGGCGACCGTCTTCGCCGCCCGCCAGTTCGTCAACCACGGCCACGTGCTGGTGAACGGCAAGCGCGTCAACATCCCGTCCTACCGCGTCAAAGAGGGTGATGTCGTCGAGGTTCGCGAGAAGTCGCGCCAGATGGCGGCCCTGCTGGAAGCCACCCAGCTGCCCGAGCGTGACGTGCCCGACTACATCGAGGCCGACCACTCCAAGATGACCGCGACCTTCGTTCGCACGCCCGGTCTGTCGGACGTGCCCTACCCGGTCGTCATGGAACCGAATCTCGTCATCGAATTCTACGCGCAGAACTGATCGTTCCGCGCTTCCCGAAAGACCAGAGGCCGCCCCCATCGGGCGGCCTTTTTCGTTGTCCGGGGCTCGGAACGCGATGTCTCGAAGGAACGGACCGGTTCGATGCCCAGTCGATCAATGGGCCGGGCCTCGTAAGCCTCGATCCCGCCAGGGAGGGCGTCCTGACGGGGCGGTGCCGCCGCGTGGCGCTTTCGCGACAAGGGGCCTGTCGGCGCACCCACCGGCGTAGAACGAAAAACCGCGCCCCATTGTGGGACGCGGCTTTGCCGTTTTCACGAGGGATGTGAAACGCGGAGCGCCTCAGACGTGGGAGAGGTCGCGGAAGACGTGGTAAACGATCTCGTCGCGCTTGATGCCGCGGCGGGCGAGCTCTGCGTCGCTCATCGCCTGCAGGCGCTCGACCTGCTTCACGCGACCGTTGGCCTCTGCCATCGCGACAAGGCCGTTCATGATGCGGCTGCCGATCCGGGCGAAAATATTGGTGCGCGGTGCGTATGCTGTGTTGGTCATTGCCATAGGATGCCTCATTCTTTGAACAAGCTATCCTCCCTTGCGGCAACAGTTATGCTGCATTGCGGCATTGGACTAGGCCAGATAGGGCATAGCCGCTGACGCATCTTTGCATGGCTGACACGGGAACCTTGCCCGCAGTTCCGCGCTGGCGTATCTGCCCTGACCCTAGGACCGCAGAGGAGACGCCATGACCCCCGAAGAGATCCAGCCCCTGTTCACCCGCTCTGACGGCAGCTTTCTCTGCGCGCGCTGGGGGCGGCCCGTGGCGCCTATCGTCTTCGGGGTCGAAGAGGAGACCCTGACCGTGGTGAAGGGCGCGCTGGAGGCCGTCGCGGCCCTGTCCGGGCATCCCCTGACAGAGACCGACCCGGAGCTTGGCGCCAACCTGATGCTGTTTTTCTTCCGCGACTGGTCAGAGCTTCTGGACGTGCCTTCCCTTGGCCAGATGATCGAGGGGCTGGAGGCGCTGGTGGCGCGGCTGGACGCGGGTGGGGCGAACCAGTACCGGGTTTTCCGCTTCGACGCCGAAGGCGCGATCCGGGCCTGTTTCACCTTCCTGCGGATGGACGATGCCCTTGCGGCCCAGCCCGCAGAGACGCTGGCCCTGTCTCAGGCGGTGCAGGCCTTCCTGCTGTGGTCCGACACCGCCTTCGCGGAGCGCTCGCCGCTGGCGCGCACCGCAGAGGGCGCGGTTATCCTGCGGCCCGAGATCGCCGGCGTGCTGCGCGCCGCCTACGACCCGGTTCTGCCCGCCGTGGCCCGCGACCCGGTCCATGCGCTGCGGCTGGCGGCGCGGCTTTCGGATCGGGAAAAACGAATGTGATGCATATCAAGGCAGCACGGGGGCTGCCGGGGCATGTGGGGGCCGGGAGAACCGACACATGCCGATTCACTATGCCGAAGACGCGACCTCTGGCACCGCGATCCTGACCCTGCGCGGCCCGCTGGGATGGGCGGATTACGCGGCCCTCTGTGCGCCCATGATGGCGCTGCGCGACCGCTGCGGCACCCTGAAGGTCATCGAGGTGATCGAGAGTTTCGCGGGTTTCGAGGACGGGCTGGGTTGCCGGATCGAAACCGCCTGCGCCCGGCCCCGGGCAAAGGCCTTGCTTGCGGCCGTCACCCATGTCGCGATCGTGTCCGACATCGGCTGGTTCTGTCCGGTCCTCTCGGTCTCGCTGTCGCGGGGCTTTGCCCTGCGCAGCTTTGCCCTTGCGGATCTAGACAGCGCGCGCGCATGGATGCTGTCGGCAAGCGTGCCGCCGAACGCAGGTCCGGCGGTACGCTTGGATCGCGCCTAGCGCACCATGCCGACGATTTCGTAGGTCTTTTCGAGGATCGGGTTCGCGATGGCGCGGGCCTGTTCGGCGCCGTGGCGCAGGATCGCGTCGATCTCGTCGGGCTGCTGCATCAGCCGCGCCATTTCTGTCGAGATCGGCGAAAGCCGCGTGACGGCGAGATCGGCCAGCATCGGCTTGAACTCCGAGAACTGCTTGCCGCCGACATCCCGCAGCACAGCGTCCACGGACAGATCCGCCAGCGCCGCGTAGATGTTCACCAGATTGCGCGCCTCGGGGCGGGCTTCCAGCCCTTCGGCCTCGGAGGGCAGGGCGTCCGGGTCGGTGCGGGCCTTGCGGATCTTGCTGGCGATGGCATCCGCGTCGTCGGTCATGTTGATCCGGCTCATGTCCGAGGGATCGCTCTTGGACATCTTCTTCGAGCCGTCGCGCAGGGACATCACGCGCGTCGCGGTGCCCTCGATGACCGGTTCGGTGATCGGGAAGAAATCGACGCCGAAGTCGTTGTTGAACTTGATCGCGATGTCGCGGGTCAGTTCCAGGTGCTGCTTCTGGTCCTCTCCCACCGGCACATGGGTCGCGTGATAGGCAAGGATGTCGGCGGCCATCAGCGCGGGATAGGCAAACAGCCCCAGCGAGGCGTTCTCCTGGTTCTTGCCGGCCTTGTCCTTCCACTGGGTCATGCGCTTCATCCAGCCCATGCGCGCCACGCAGTTGAAGATCCACGCCAGTTCCGCATGGGCCGAAACCTGGCTCTGGTTGAACAGGACCGACTTGTTCGGGTCGACGCCCGAGGCGATGAAACCCGCCGTCAGCTCGCGCGTCTGGCGGCGCAGCGCGGCGGGGTCCTGCCAGACGGTGATGGCATGCATGTCGACCATGCAGAAGATCGACTGGATCCCGGCGGTCTGGCTGTCGGCAAAGCGCTTGAGCGCGCCAAGGTAGTTGCCAAGGTGCAGGTTGCCCGAAGGCTGGATGCCCGAGAAGACGCGCGGCGTGAAAGCGGTTTGGGTCGTGTCCTCGGACATCTGTGTACTCCGTGGTGGAAATCGGGTCCGGGCTGGCTTACCCATGCGCCGCGAGAGCGTCAAGAAAGGCCCGAGCATGACCCACCCCGTGAACCAGACCCCGGTCAACCCGCTGCCGCCGGTCGTGGCGGCCCTTGCTCTGGTCATGGCCGGGTTCGAACTGGCCTTCAACCTTGGCGCGCGGGGGCTGCTGGGCGGGCCGAACGCGGTCGGCTGGCGCAATACGCTGGTGGAACGTTTCGGCTATTCCGGGCGGGCCTTCGACTGGATGCTGGAGAACGGAAGCTTCCCGTCCGAGCACCTGATCCGCTTCGTTACCTATCCCTTCTTCCACGCCAGCTTTACCCATGCGCTCTTTGCGGTGGTGATCCTTCTGGCCATGGGGAAGGTGGTCGGAGAGGTCATCGGCAGCCTGCGGGTCTGCCTGCTGTTCGCCACCTGTTCGATCACGGGGGCGCTGGCCTTCGGCCTTCTGGGGTCCGACCCCTGGCTGCTGGGGGCCTACCCGCCGGTCTATGGCCTGATCGGGGGCTTCACCTACCTGCTTTGGGTCCGGCTGGGGCGCGAGGGCGGCGGCCAGTTCCGCGCCTTTCAGCTGATCGGCTTCCTGATGGGGATTCAGCTGGTGTTCGGGCTTTTGTTTGGGGCGGGACAGGACTGGATTGCCGACCTGGCGGGCTTTGTCACGGGCTTTGCACTGACCATGGCGCTGGTGCCGGGCGGGCTGGCCCGGCTGATCGCGGCGGTTCGCAACCGCTGAGGCGCAGGCCGCAAGCGACCGGCTTGGCTTGTGCCACGCCACCCTTGCGGCCAAGGCGCGACAAGGCGGTCCGGCCCCGGGCGCGCAGGCCGTTCAGGATCGAAGCCGCCCCGGCTGCGGGGCCGGGCGCCTCAGAACATGTCGTCCGGCAGCAGGTTGATCCGCCGCGCGAAACGCCGCGCCTTCTGCATCGGGAAGGGCAGAAGGAAGGTCTCGCGCTGGTCGGGTTTCTTCGCCTGTTCGGCCTCGGCGATCTCGGCCCATGTCTTCGCGCGGGTCAGGTCGGCGCCCTCCGCCTTGCCGCGCAGCCATTTCCCAGTCAGGCGCTCGAAAAAGGTTTCGCAGAAGGCCTGATCGCGCAGCAGCACCGAAGCCTCGCTGTCCCAGCGCAGAGACCGCCCGTTGAGGTTGGCAGAGCCGATCACCACGGCCTTGTTGTCCACCATCGTCACCTTGGAGTGCAGGTAGACCAGCGCCGCCTCGTCGAGTTCAGGCTCGTCCACGTTCCTCGAGCGCGGTTGCGCCGGGCACAGTGCCGTGTAGCGCTCGCCGAAGGCGGTCCGCAGCTTGTCCATCTGCGCGACCTGCAGCCCGTGGGCATGGCGCGCGTTGATGCTTCGGTCGCCCTCGAAGAGCACGCGGTCCGGGGCGGCGGGCATGATTGTCAGAAGTTGCAGATCCGGCGCCCGCCGGGCCGCTTCGCAAAGCGCGTCGGCGATGGGCGCATGGCGCAGGAATTGCGTCTCGATGTAGATGAACCGCTCGGCCTCTGCGAAGAGCTTGTGATGCGCGGTCTCGTGGTCCATCGCCTTGGGGCGCGGGCTGATGCGGGCCGGGCCGGGGCAGGGGTTCGAAAAGGTCCGCAGCAGCTTGACCTCGGGGCGCGACTGCGCCCGCCGGGGCAGCTCTATCGGGACGGCCCGTGTGGCGAGCGACGGCGATCCGCACCGCAGCGCGGCGTTCCAGCAATCGACGAAATGGCCAAAGAGCGCGCCGGCAAAATCCCTGTCCGCCAGTTCGACGGAGATATCGTGCCAGGTCTCTTCGGCGGCGCGGTCGTGGTCCGGCGTGTCATAGCGCCGTTCGTTGATGTCCAGCCCGCCGATGATGCAGCGTTCGCCGTCGGCGATGGCGAATTTCTGGTGCAGGGTGACGGGGCGCAGCACGGGGCCGCGCTCCAGCATCTTGCGCTGCACCGGGGTCAGGCGCGTGGGGTCCTCGCCGCGCAGCCTGGCCATGGTTTCGTTGATCTTGCGCATCATCGCGATGCGCCACAGCGCTCCGGCCTGCTGGCCGTGGGTGGCGCAGAGGATCTGCGTGTTCGGCCCGGCCACGTCGGCGAAGCCAGAGGCACAGGCCCAGGCGTTGCGGTGCAGGCCAGAGGTGAAGATCGGGTCGAAGTCCGCGATCAGCAGCCGGATCGACACGCCGCGCCGCGCGGTCCACGAGATCAGGTCCGACCATGTCTCAAGCCCGCGCTCGCGCAGGTCGGGATCGCGCAGGCGGGTACGGGGGTCGAGGATGCGAAACGACATCACCAGATCTTCGGTGGCCGAGGCGACCAGCCGCTCCAGCGCGGGAAAGCCTTCGGCGGCGGTGATCAGGGCTTGGGGCGTCATGACGAGGCCTTTCTGCGGCGGGTGATGGCGCGGATTTCCGAGAAGCTGAAGGCGCCGAGCGTTTGCCCGGCCACGGCGTAGACGAGGATGCCTGTGAGGATCAGCAGGAACAGCGCGGCGGCGCGGATCCACGGCAGTTCAAGCCAGGGCATCATCAGCAGGGCAGCGCCGTAAAGCGCGGCCCCCATGATGGCCGAGGCGGCGGTGATGCGCAGGATGCTCTTGCGGAACCGCGCGTCGAAAGAGGCGACGTCGCCCATGTTCCGCGCGCCGCGTGCCAGTTGCCAGACCATGGTCCAGCCTGCGGTGGTGGTGGCGATGGCCGGGGCGATCCAGCCCAGCAGGGGCGACAGCCCGATGGCGAGGATGGCGTTGATCACCATGGCCCAGACGGCGAAGCGGAAGGGGCTGCGGGTGTCCTCCCGCGCGAAATACAGGGGCTGAAGCACCTTCTGCAAGACGAAGGCGGGCAGGCCGAGGCCATAGATCGCCACCGCCAGCGCAATGGCCAGCGTGTCGGCGCGTTCGGTCGCGCCGCGCTCGAACAGCACAGAGACCAGCGGCACGGGGATCACGATCAGCGCCACGGCGCAGGGCACGGTCAGCGCGAGCGACAGTTCTCCGGCGCGCGAGAAGGCGTGGCGCGAGCCGCTCTCGTCCCCGGCCTTCAGGCGGCGCGAGAGGTCGGGCAGCAGCACGATGCCCACGGCGATGCCCACGACCCCCAGCGGCAGCTGGTACAGCCGGTCGGCGGCGTAGAGCCAGCCCACCGCCTTGTCGAAATGCGAGGCGACCTGCTGGCCGACCAACAGGTTGACCTGCATCACACCCCCGGCGAGGGCGGCGGGCACGGCCACGGCGACGAGGCGCTTCATGTCGGGCGTCCAGCGCGGCATCGCAGGGCGCAACCGCAGCCCCGCCCGGTCGGCGGCGACCCAGACCAGCGCCAGCTGTGCGACCCCGGCCAGCGGCACGGACCAGATCAGCCATTCGACGGCAGAGCCGCCCAGAAGCGTGGCAAGTCCCAAAGCGGAGCAGACGATAATATTCAGAAAGACCGGCGCGGCAGCGGCGGCGGCGAAGCGTCCGCTGGCGTTCAGCGCGCCGGAGAAGAGCGCCGCCAGCGAGATCAGCAGGATATAGGGAAAGACCACGCGGCCATAGTCCACCGTCATGCCAAAGCGCCCGTCCCCGGCAAACCCCCCGGCGGTCAGCCAGACCAGCGCGGGCATGAAGATCAGCGCCAGCGCGGTCAGAATCAACAGCACGAAGGCCAGCCCGTTCAGGGCGTTGGTGGCAAAGCGGATCGGGTTCTCGTCGGCCTCCAGCTTCTTCGAGAAGATCGGCACGAAGGCGGCGTTGAAGGCCCCCTCGGCAAAGAAGCGGCGGAACATGTTGGGCAGGCGGAAGGCCGCGACGAAGGCATCCATCACCGGCCCCGGCCCGATCAGCGCGAGGATCATGATTTCCCGGACAACCCCGAGGACGCGGCTCAGCAAGGTCCAGAACCCAACGGTCATGATCCCGGCGATCAGGCGGATTGGTTTCATTCTGTCCTCGGTCCGTCGTTTGGCGAAGCCCTATCCGAAAGCCGGGTTGCCCGGAAGGGGCGCTACATCGCGCGTGCGACATGGCGTGCGTCGGACATGCAACGGGGCAGGGGCGTCAAGGGTTCCCGGCAACCGCAGTTTGGGCACAAGAAGCCCCTGGGCCGCACCGAGCCGCCCAGGTCGTATGCTCACGGCTCCATTACAGGGCGCGCGGCGTGTTTCTTCTGTCAGGAAGTATCCTGGGGGTCCGGGGGCAAAGCCCCCGGCCGGTCGCGCGGCGTCAGCCGGGCGAAATCCCCCGGGCCCGGGCATTAGCCGCGCGCCCGCGCCGCGCCTTCCTCGATCGCCTGCCGCAGCTTCTTCTCGATCAGCTCGCGTTTCACGCGGCTGTGCAGCTTCAGCCCAAACATGTCCTTCACGTAGAAGGTATCGACCGCCTGCTCGCCGTAGGTCGCGATGATGGCCGAGGCGATGTAGACATGTTGCGCCGCCAGCGTCCGGGCGAGATCGTGCAGAAGCCCCGCGCGGTCGCGGGTGTCCACCTCGATGATCGTGAAGATCTCGGACCCTTCGTTGTCGAAGGTGATCGAGGTCGGCACGCGGAAGGCCTCTTCGCGCTTCTTCAGCTTGTCGCGCGGCTTCATCGCCTCGCGGGTCACCACCTCTCCGGCAAGGGTCTTGCGGATGGTCTCGCGCAGGCGCGGGATGCGCAGGTCCTCGTAGGGGGAGCCCTCGGCGTCCTGCACCCAGAAGGCGGCGGTGGCGTAGCCGTCCTTGGTGGTGAAGGTGCGCGCGTCCACGACATTGGCCCCGGCCAGCGCCAGCGCGCCGGTCAGCCGCGAGAAGATGCCCGGATGATCCTGCAGCGCGAAACAGACCCGCGTGGCGTCGCGGTCCTCGTCGGGGTGGACGTCGATCTTGATCTCGTCGTCCTTGATGTCCTTCAGGAGCTTCGCAAAGACCACATGCGCGGTGATGTGCAGCCCCTGCCAGTAGGGCGGGTAATGGCGCTGCGTCTCGGTGCGCAGGGCGCCGGTTTCCCAGTCCGAGAGCGTCTCGCGCAGAAGCTTGCGGGCCTCGGTGCCGCGGTTCTCGCGGTTGAGATCCTCCATCCCGCCTTCCAGCGCGCGGCGGGTCTGGCGGTAGAGCGCGCGGATCAGCGCCGCCTTCCAGTTGTTCCAGGTTCCCGGGCCGACGCCCCGGATGTCGCAGACCGTCAGCACACACAGAAGGTCCAGCCGCTCGCGCGTCTGCACCGCCTTGGCGAAGTCGCGCACGGTGCGCGGGTCGGCGATGTCGCGCTTCTGCGCCATGTCGGACATCAGCAGGTGGTAGCGCACCAGCCATTCGACCGTTGCGCATTCGGCCTTGTTCAGCCCCAGCCGCGGCGCCACCTTGCGCGCGATCCGGGCGCCAAGCGCGGAATGATCCTCGTCCCGGCCCTTGCCGATGTCGTGCAGCAGCAGCGCCACATACAGCACCTTGCGGTTGACCCCTTCGTCAAGGATCGTCGAGGCGACGGGCAGCGCCTCTTTCAGGTCGCCGTGCTCGATCTCGGACAGGTGCCGGATGCACTGGATGGTGTGTTCGTCCACCGTGTAATGGTGGTACATGTTGAACTGCATCATCGCCACGATGGGCGCGAATTCGGGGATGAAGGCCGCCAGCACGCCCAGCTCGTTCATCCGCCGCAGCGCGCGCTCCGGGTTGCCGTGCTTCAGCAGCAGGTCCATGAACAGCCGCCGCGCTTCCTTGTCCTCGCGGAAGCCGGCGTCGATCAGGTGCAGGTTCGCCTTCACCAGCCGCATCGCGTCCGGGTGGATCAGCAGGCCGGTGCGCAGCCCCTCTTCGAACAGCCGCAAGAGGTTCAGCCGGTCTTCCAGGAAGCGCCTGTCGTCCGAGATCGCAAGGCGGTTGTTGACGACGGCATAGCCGTCCTTGACCTGCGGCTGGCGCTTGAGGATGCGCAGGATCAGCGGCGCGTCCTTGGTGTGGTCGGCTTCCAGCGCGGTCAGCAGGATGCGGGTCAGGTCGCCGACGGTGGTGGCGTGGCGAAAGTAATCCTGCATGAAGATCTCGACCGCGCGGCGCCCGCGCCGGTCGTTGTAGCCCATGCGCTGCGCCACCTCGACCTGCATGTCGAAGGTCAGCTGCTCGACAGCCCGGCCCGCCAGCAGGTGCAGGTGGCAGCGCACGGCCCAGAGAAACCGCTCGGCCTGCACGAATTCCTCGTATTCGTCGGGGCGGAAGACCCCGCGCCGCACCAGTTCGGACACGTCGTCGGTGTGGTGCACGTACTTGATGATCCAGAACAGAGATTGCAGGTCGCGCAGCCCGCCCTTGCCCTCCTTGACGTTGGGCTCGACCATGTAGCGCAGGCCCTGCTTGCGGTGCCGCGCGCCGCGCTCTTCCAGCTTGGCGGCGACGAAATCGCGTTCCGAGCCATTGAAGAGGTCGGTCCACAGGGCCTTGGTCAGCTTGTCCGCAAGCGCGGGGTCGCCGGTGATGTAGCGGTGTTCCAGCATGGCGGTGCGGATGGTGAAATCCTCGCCGCCCAGCCGGATGCAGTCCTTCACCGTGCGCGAGGAATGACCGACCTTCAGTTTCAGGTCCCAGAAGACGTAGAGCATCGACTCGATGACGCTCTCGGCCCAGGGGGTGATCTTGTAGGGCGTCAGGAACAGCAGGTCGACGTCGGAAAAGGGCGCCATCTCGCCACGCCCGTAGCCGCCGACCGAGAGGACCGACAGGCGTTCCCCCTGCGTGGGGTTGGCCCTGGGATGCAGGATCTGCGTCGCGATCTCGAAGGTCAGCCGCACCACGCAATCGGTGATCCAGGTGTAGGACCGGGTGGTGCGGCGAGACCCGAAGGGTTCCCTCGCAAAGGCCGCGGCGATGACGTCGCGACCCTGCTCGGTGGTTTCGGAGAGGGCCTCGACCACGGTCTTGCGCACAGTGCCCTCGGCCATGCCGGGTTTCAGGCGGGCGAAGAGGGTGGTGCGCACCGCGTCGAGGTCGAAGATATCCGATGCCGGGGCGATCAGGTCGTCCGGCACCGGCTTTGTGTCGCGGTCAGAAGCCTGCCGAGGAGAGACTGCTTGGGGCAGGGTCAAGGATCACCATCTGCTTGTTACGGACCGTGGCCACCGCCAGCGCGCGCCGGTTCGTGCCGTCGTTCATCAGACGGAATACACCGCCCGTGCCGGTAAAGCTAGAAGAGGTCAGCCCCCGCGTGGACAGGGCGTCCCCGCGACCCTGCTTGGCCAGCGCGGCGATTGCCGCGATGCCGTCGTAGGCAAGACCCGCAAGCGGGTGCGGCGCGGTGCCGTAAGCGGCGGCGTAGCGCTGGTTGAAGCTGTCCTGCCGGGCTTTTTCAGGCAGGGCGAACCATGCGCCCTCGGCGCCGGGAAGCTCAAAGAGATCGGGCCGCACGTCCCAGCGGGTCAGGCCGACGAACTGTATCTGGGCGGGCGTGACGCCGTTTTCCGGCAGTTGCCGCAGCAGCATTGGCATCGCGGCATTGGTCGCGTCGGTGGTGATGAAGACGGTGTCCGCGGCACCGGACCGGACCACCTGTCCGGCGGCCTGCGCGGCGGCCGAGACGCCCTCGACCGAAAGGGCATAGGGCTGGGCGCCTACAACCTGCAGGCCATGCGTGCGCGCGGCCTGCTCGATGGCGGACTTGCCGAACTGGCCGGGCACGTCGTTGGAATGCACGATCAGGATGCGCGACTTGCCCTGCCGCTTGGCATGGGCCATCAGCCGTTGCGCGGTATTGGCGAAGGTCGGGCCAAGGATGAAGACGTTGCCGCCCGCGATCGAGGCGTTGTTGGAAAAGCCCAGCACGTTCACGCCCTCGTCCGCGACCGCAAGGCCAGCGGCGTTCGCGACCTCGCCGAAGAGCGGGCCGAGGATGATGCGTGCGCCGTCGTCCACGGCCTTCTGCGCCTGAGCGGAGCCGAGCTCGGGCCGCCCGGCGGTGTCATAGACGCGCAGGTCGATCCGCGCGCCCTGCTCGGCGATGGCAAGCCGGGCGGCGTTTTCCAGCGCGGCGGCCACCGGCGCGGCGCCGGCATCGGACTTCGGCACCAGAAGCGCGACCGGAATCGGCTGCGAGGGATCGATGGCCGGACCCCCGCCACGATTCGGCGCCAGGTTGACATCGCAGGCAGAAAGGCCCAGGGCGGCAAGTCCCAGAACGGCTGGCCGCAACGCCTTGCGCAGCGGGGACAGAAAGGCAAACATGGTTGGAGTTACTCCCTCGTTTTCCGGAGGCGGGGCGAGCGCCCGCGATTTGCTCGGGATCATAGTGCTGCGGTCAGGGGGGTCCAAGTGACGAATGCCGACAAGGGGAAAATCGGCGGAGGTTTGTCGCCGGGCCTGTACCTGATCGCAACGCCGATCGGCAACGCGCGGGACATCACCCTGCGCGCGCTGGACCTGCTGAAGGCTGCCGATGTGCTGGCCGCCGAGGACACCCGCAGCCTGCGCCACCTGATGGACCTGCACGGGATCGCCGTGGGGGACCGGCCGCTGCTGGCCTATCACGAACACAACGGCGCGCGGATGCGCCCGCGGCTGCTGGGTGAGATGGCGGCGGGCCGGGCGGTGCTCTATGCCTCCGAGGCGGGGACGCCGATGATCTCGGACCCCGGCTTCGATCTCGCCCGGGCGGCGCGGGAGGCGGGGCATGCGGTCACCAGCGCCCCGGGGGCCTCGGCGGTGGTGACGGCGCTGACGTTGGGCGGCCTGCCGACAGACCGCTTCTTCTTCGCCGGGTTCCTGCCAAACGCGGCGGGGGCGCGGAAGACCGCCCTGCAGGCGCTGGCGGGGGTCGAGGCGACGCTTGTCTTCTACGAATCGCCCCGGCGGCTGGAGGCGATGCTGCGCAACGCCGCCGAGATGCTGGGAGACCGCGAGGCGGCGGTCTGCCGCGAGCTGACGAAACGGTTCGAGGAGGCGCGGCGGGGTGCCCTGTCCGAGCTCGCGGCGCATTACGCCGAAACGCCCCCCAAGGGCGAGATCGTCGTGCTGATCGCCAAGGGCGATTCATCTTCCGGTAATGACTTTGACTTAGAACGAGAGGTGAACAAGGCGCTGGAAGCAATGTCGGTGCGGGATGCGGCGGATTACGTCTCTGCCCGTTTCGGGGTGAAACGGCGCCCGGTCTACCAATTGGCCATGCGGCTTTCGGCGGGGACGGATGAATGACACAGCTCTGTTTCGATTTCGACAGAATTTCCTCGGAACCGGTGCCCGCCACCGCCGGGTCGCGTCCGACCGACCGGCAACTGCGTGGCGCGCGCGGCTACCACGAGGGGCTGGCTGCCGAACATCGCGTGGCACAGGATTATGAACGGCGGGGCTTTCCGATTGCCCGTCGCCGCTGGCGCGGCAAGGGGGGCGAGATTGACCTGATCGCTCGCGATGGCGCGGGGCTCGTCTTCATCGAGGTGAAGAAAAGCCGCAGTTTCGACCGCGCCATCGAGCGGCTGACACCGCGCCAGATGCGGCGTTTGCAGGCTGCGGCCGAGGAATTCCTTGGAACCCAGCCGCGCGGCAGCCGCACCGACGTCCGGTTCGACGTGGTTCTGCTGAACCGTTGGGGTGACATGCGCGTGATCGAGAACGCCCTGTTTTACTGACAGGGCGCGTGGCATTGCGCCTTCCTGCTGGTTGCGCCATCTATGGGCGGCGACAGACGAGGAGCGCCCATGAAGATCGCCTTTCAGATGGACCCGATTACCGGGGTCGACATCAACGCCGACAGCACGTTCCGTCTGGCCGAAGAGGCGCAGGCGCGCGGACATCAGCTGTTCTACTACGGGCCGGACCAGCTTGCCTATGAAGAGGGTCGGATCACCGCGCGCGGGCACTGGATGACCGTGCAGCGGGTCGCGGCGCAGCCCGCCGTTCTGGGAGAGCGGGTGCAGGTCCACCTGTCCGAGATGGACGTGATCTGGCTGCGGCAGGATCCGCCCTTCGACATGCATTACATCACCACGACCCATCTTCTGGACCGGCTGAAGGACGACGTGCTTGTGGTCAACGACCCCTTCTGGGTCCGCAATTCGCCCGAGAAGCTGCTGGTCCTGAACTTCCCGGACCTGACACCGCCGACGGCCATCGCCCGCGATCTGGACACGATCCGCGCCTTCAAGGCCCGTCATGGCGATATCATCCTCAAGCCGCTTTACGGCAATGGCGGGGCCGGGGTCTTCCGGCTGGATGAGAACGACCGCAACCTCTCGTCTCTTTACGAGCTGTTCACCGGCTTCTCGCGCGAGCCTCTGATCGTGCAGAAATACCTGCCCGCCGTCACTAAAGGCGACAAGCGCGTGATCCTCGTCGACGGCGAGGCGGTGGGGGCGATCAACCGCGTTCCGGCAGCGGGCGAGGTGCGGTCGAACATGCATGTCGGCGGCCGCCCCGAGAAAATCGCTCTGACCGAGCGCGACCGCGAGATCTGCGCCCGGATCGGCCCGGTCCTGCGCGAGAAGGGGCAGGTCTTCGTCGGCATCGATGTGATCGGCGACTGGCTGACCGAGATCAACGTGACCTCGCCCACCGGCATCCAGGAGATGGAGCGGTTCGACGGCACCAATGTGGCCGGGAAGATCTGGCAGGCGATCGAGGCAAAGCTGGGATGAGCCTTCCGGCGCGGCTGCTGAACTTCTGGCTGCCGTTGACCGAAAAGCGCCACCTCGGGCGGGCGCAGGACATCCGGGCTCTGCGCCGCCTGACCGAGATGAAGGCCCGGCTCTGGCTGCATCCGCCTTTCGGCACCGCCTTCGACAGCCGCAGCACCGGCGGCTGTGCGACGCTCTGGGTCAATCCCGACAGCCCCGGCCCGCTGCTTCTGTACCTGCACGGGGGCGCCTATGTTATGGGCGGCCCGGTCACCCATCGCGCCTTGGCGGCGCGGCTGTCGCGCGAGGCGGGGTTGCCGCTGTGCCTGCCGGACTACCGTCTGGCGCCGGAGCATCCCTGTCCCGCCGCGCTGACGGACGCGCTGGCCGTCTACCGCGCGGTGGCGGATCATCCGCGCGGCGTGATCCTTGGCGGCGACAGCGCCGGGGGCGGTCTTGCGCTGAGCCTGCTGTCGGCCATCCTGCGCGCCGACCTGCCCAAGCCGCTGGGGTTGTTCGCCTTTTCGCCCTGGACGGACCTGACGCTCTCGGGCGACAGCTGCGCCGAGAACGCCGCCCGCGATGTCATGCTGCCGGTCACCCGCGCCCGCGACTGCGCGGCGCTCTACCTTGGGGTCACGGCGCCCGACGATCCGCGGGCCTCGCCGCTCTTCGCCGATTTCGGCGGGGCGCCGCCGGTCTGGCTGACCGTCAGCGGGACCGAGATCCTGCGCGACGACACCCTGCGCATGGCGGAGCGGTTGCGCGGGCAGGGCGCCGCCGTGAGCCTGACCGTCGAGCGCGACCTGCCGCATGTCTGGCCGCTGTTTCACGGGATGCTGCCCGAGGGCCGCGCCACCCTGCGCGCGCTGGCGCAGTGGCTCAGGTCTCTTTCGCGCCCAGAAGCCGGTAGCTGAGCGCCTCGGCCACATGGGCCCGCCCGACCGTGTCGGCGTCGTCGAGGTCGGCGATGGTGCGCGCGACCCGCAGGATGCGGTGATAGCCGCGCGCGCTCAGCGCCATGCGGTCGGCAGCCTTCAGCAGCAGCGCGCGGCCGTCTTCGTCGGGGGCGGCGATCTTCTCCAGCATGCGGCCCTCGGCATCGGCGTTGGTGCGCAGGCCCTCGCAGCCGGAGAACCGCGCCGCCTGCACCGCGCGCGCCCGGGCGACGCGCGCCGCCACGACCTGGGACGTGTCCCCGGTGGCGGGCAGGTCGAGATCGGTGAAGGCCACCGGCGGCACCTCGATCCGCAGGTCGAAGCGATCCATCAGCGGACCGGAGATGCGGCCCATGTATTCCTCGCCGCATGTGGGCGCGCGGGAACAGGCGCGGGCGGCCTCTGCCAGATGCCCGCATTTGCAGGGGTTCGCGGCGGCCACCAGCAGGAAGCGGCAGGGATAGCGGATATGGGCATTGGCCCGGGATACCACGACCTCGCCGGTCTCGACCGGCTGACGCAGGGTTTCCAGCACGTCGCGGGTGAATTCGGGAAACTCGTCCATGAAGAGCACGCCGTTGTGAGCGAGGCTGGCCTCTCCGGGTTTGGCATTGCGGCCGCCGCCAACGATGGCGGCGCGCGAGGCGGTGTGATGCGGCTCCTGGAAGGGGCGCACCCGAGAGACGCCGCCATCGCGCAGCAGGCCCGCGACCGAGTGGATCATCGAGGTCTCCAGCGCCTCGCGCGCGGTCAGCGGGGGCAGGATGCCGGGCAGGCGGGCGGCCAGCATCGACTTGCCGGCGCCGGGCGGCCCGATCAGGATCATGTGATGGCGCCCGGCGGCCGCGATTTCCAGCGCCCGTTTCGCTCGCTCCTGCCCCTTGACGTCGCGCAGGTCGCGCAGGGCGGTTTCGCGGGTCACTTCCCCGGCCTGGGCCGGGGCGATGGGGGCCTGCCCGCCGAAGTGCTGGACGATCTCGAGAAGGCTGCCCGCGCCAAGCACCGCGCAGGCCTCGACCCAGGCCGCTTCGGGGGCAGAGGCGCGGGGGCAGATCAGGGCGCGGTCGTGTTCGGCTGCGGTCATGGCGGCGGGCAGCGCGCCTGCGACGGCCACGAGGGCCCCGTCCAGCGACAGCTCTCCCAGCGCCATGGTCTGCGCCACCAGATCTTGCGGCAGGATTTCCAGCGCCGCCAGCAGGGCCAGCGCGATGGGCAGGTCGAAGTGAGAGCCCTCCTTGGGCATGTCGGCGGGCGACAGGTTCACCGAGATCCGTTTCGACGGCAGCGCGATGGACATGGCGTCAAGCGCTGCGCGCACCCGCTCTTTCGCCTCTGACACGGCCTTGTCCGGAAGGCCCACGATGGCAAAGCCCGGCATCCCGGCAGAGACCGCGCATTGCACCTCGACCGGGCGGGCCTCTATGCCCTCGAAGGCGACGGTGTGGGTCAGGGCGGTGATGGCTGGGTGACTCCGCTGCGGCCCCGCCATCCTGCCTTCACCTTGGTTACATAATGGTTAACGCGCGCCCTGCACCAGCGCCATGAAGGCGGGCCATGCCTCGGGGTCGGCGGCGGTCTTGTCGCGGCAAAAGGCGTTGCAGAAGCCGTAGACCGATCCGTCGAAGGACAGGAAATGCGTCACCGGATCGCCGGAATAGGGGCAGGCGGCGTTGACGGCGGGGCCAGTGTCCACCGGCTGTGCCGCCAGCGCCGCGGGGCCGGGCCAGTCGGTGCGGTCGAGGTCTCTGGCGTACCACGGCAGCTCCGCGCCGCGCACCAGCCCCATGGCCCGCCAGCGGCGGAAGGCCGGGTCGGTCAGATGGGCCGCCACATAGGCCTGCGCCTGCGGGCCGACCGTCAGCCCATAGCCCGCGATCCGCGCGGCGACCGGCGCATAGAAGGCATCCGCCGCCGAGTAGTCCCCGCACAGCCACGGCCCGCCCGACTGCGCCAGCGCCCAGGACCAGAGCGCGTCCACCCGCGCGAGGTCGGCGCGCACCGCCTCTGACGGCTGAAACCCGGTATAGGCGGCGCGCAGGTTCATCGGGCAGTCGCCCCGCAGCGCGTCGAAAGAGGCGTGCATCTCGGCGGCGAGGCTGCGGGCGGTGGCACGCAGGGCCGGATCGGCGGGCCAGAGACCGGCACCGGGATGGCGGCTTGCCAGCTCCTCGGCCAGCGCCAGACTGTCCCAGACCAGCGCGCCGTCGGCCAGCCGCGCGCAGGGCACGGTGCGCGCGGGGGCGATTTCCGCCACCTGTTCGGCCACGGACCCGGCGGTGAAGTCCACGAGGACGGTCTTCGCCTGCAACCCGAAGCGCCGGAACAGCACCCAGCCGCGCAGGGACCAGCTGGAATAGGTGTAATCGCCGATGTAAAGCGTGTCGGTCATTGTGAGGCTCCTGAAAACATGCGTGTTTTCTTAGCCTGACTTTCCGCGCCGCTCCCAATGATCTTTGGTTTTCGAGGGCATCACAAACCGGAATGAATGGCCTTCGCGCAAAAAAGTTCCATCCAAAGTGAACCAACCGGCGGCTTCGTGCGTAGTACGATCAAACCCGCTGACAAGCGGCAGGTACAGGGGGAAGTGCATGGCACTCGATGGTTTCAACGATCAAACACTGTCCCGCCGGGCCATGAAGGCAGAACTTCTGGACGCCGAGACGGAATTGCAGCTGGCCTATGCCTGGCGCGATGAGCGCGACGTGCAGGCCCTGCACCGGCTGATCAATGCCTACATGCGGCTGGCGATCTCGATGGCCGCGAAGTTCAAGCGCTACGGCGCCCCCATGAACGACCTGATCCAGGAGGCCGGCCTTGGCCTGATGAAGGCCGCCGACAAGTTTGACCCGGATCGCGGCGTGCGGTTTTCGACCTACGCGGTCTGGTGGATCAAGGCCTCTATCCAGGACTACGTGATGCGCAACTGGTCGATGGTGCGCACCGGCTCCACCTCTTCGCAGAAGTCGCTGTTCTTCAACATGCGCCGCGTGCAGGCCAAGATCGAACGCGAGGCCGCCGCGCAGGGCGAAAACCTCGACGGGCACCAGTTGCGCCACATGATCGCAACCGAGATCGGTGTGCCGCTGCGCGACGTCGAGATGATGGAAGGCCGCCTGTCGGGCTCTGACTACTCACTTAATGCCACCCAGTCCGTCGAGGACGAGGGGCGCGAGTGGATCGACACGCTGCAGGACGATGCCGAGCAGGCCGCCCAGATCGTCGAGGCCAACCACGACAACGAGCAGCTGCGCGGCTGGCTGGTGCATGCCATGGGCGCGCTGAACGAACGCGAGCGGTTCATCGTGCGCGAGCGCAAGTTGCGCGAGGAAAGCCGCACGCTGGAAAGCCTTGGCACCGAACTCGGCCTGTCGAAAGAGCGCGTGCGCCAGCTGGAGGCCGCGGCCTTCGCCAAGATGCGCAAGTCGCTTGAAACGCAGTCCGGCGAGGTTAAGAACTTCCTCGCATGAGAGCCTTTGCATTTCTTGTCGCCGTCACGGCGACGGCCTGTCCGGCCGAGGAGTTTCCCCGGGCGGACATCGTTTTCCTGGGGGAAGTCCACGACAACCCCGCCCATCACGCTTGGCAGGCAGAGGCGGTCGATGCCCTGAACCCCAAGGCCATCGTCTGGGAAATGCTCGACAGCGCAGAGGTTTCGGCCATCACGCCCGAGATCCTTGACGACCGGGCGGCGCTGGACGAGGCGCTGGGATGGTCCGGCACCGGCTGGCCGGACTTTGCCATGTATCACCCGATCTTCACTGCGGAACCCGAGGCCGCCCATTATGGCGCGGAACTGCCGAGAGAGCGCGCCCGCGCGGTCATGCAGGAGGGGCGCACCTCGGTCGAGCTGGCCAATGAGGACCTCGAGGCTCTGCTGGCCACCGACCTGCCCCCGGAAGAGGCGGAAGAGCGCCTTGTGCTTCAGCAGGCGGCCCATTGCGGCGCGCTGCCACCCGAGATGCTGCCCCAGATGGTCGATGTGCAGCGGGTGCGCGACACCCTGCTGGCCGAGGCCGCGATACGGGCGCTGGAGGAAACCGGCGGCCCGGTGGCGGTGATCACCGGCAACGGCCACGCCCGGCTGGACTGGGGCGCGGGGGCCCTGGCCGTCGCCGCGCTGGAGGGCACCGGCGCCACCGTCTTCGCCGTGGCGCAGGGCGAGGAGGGTGCCCCGATCCCGGACGGCATCTTCGATCTTGTGCGCTCTGAACCGGCGGTTGATCGCGGCGACCCCTGCGACGCTTTCCAGAAGTGACCAGCGCCGGGTCGAAAGCCGAAGGGGCGCCGGTTCGCAGTGCATGCCGCACGAACAGGAGGCTCTGATGGCGCCGCGACAGAAGCTTTATCCCACCTTCCGTTACCGTGACCCTGACCGAATGCTCACATGGCTGACCGAGGTCGTTGGCTTTGCCGAGGTCAACACCCACCGCGAGGGAGAGACCATTGCTCATGCGGAACTGGCGCTGGGCGGGTCGATCCTGATGCTGGGGCGGGCCCGCGACGATGCCTATGGCGCCGAGGTGGGCACACCGGGGCCGGATGCGAACGGCGGCAAGTCGCTGTATCTTGCGGTCGAGAACCCCGACGATCTGTACAAGCGGGTTCAGGCTTCGGGCGTCGAGATCCTCGAAGGCCTGACCGACCGGGATTATGGCAGCCGCGAATTCCGCTGCCGCGATTTCGAGGGCAACGTCTGGTGTTTCGGCACCTATGCGCCGCAGGTCGGCGGCTGAGGGTTGCGGCCGTACGCGGGCCTCGGGCCGCCGGGCTGCCCTTGCCCTTTCCGCCAAGGCGGCTAAGGTCCGGCCCGGGCTGAAGAAAGGGCGCGCCATGCTGCGGGGCAAACGCATTTTGCTGATCATCGGCGGCGGCATCGCCGCCTACAAGGCGCTTGACCTGATCCGGCGCCTGCGCGAACGCGGCGCCGCCGTGACCCCGGTCATGACCGGCGCGGCAGAGCACTTCGTGACACCCCTGTCCGTTTCGGCGCTTGCCGGGGAAGAGGTTCACCGCGATCTCTTCGACCTGACCAAGGAGGCCGAGATGGGCCATATCCAGCTGTCCCGCGTCGCGGACCTGCTGGTGGTGGCCCCGGCGACGGCGGACCTGATGGGCAAGATGGCGACGGGCCGGGCGGACGATCTGGCCTCGACGCTGCTGATGGCCACCGACACGCCGGTGCTGATCGCCCCCGCGATGAACGTGCGCATGTGGGAGCATCCGGCCACGCAGCGCAACCTGTCGGTGCTTCAGGGCGACGGCGTGGCGGTTGTCGGTCCGAACGCGGGCGACATGGCCTGCGGTGAGCATGGCCCGGGCCGCATGTCCGAACCGCTGGAAATCGTCGCCGCCATAGAGGCACGGCTGGGCGACGGCCCGCTGACGGGACGCCGCGTGCTTGTGACCTCTGGCCCCACGCATGAACCCATCGACCCGGTGCGCTACATCGCCAACCGCTCTTCCGGCGCGCAGGGCACCGCCATCGCGCAGGCCCTGCTGCGGCTGGGGGCAGAGGTGGTCTTTGTCACCGGCCCCGCCGACGCGGCGCGGCCAGAGGGCGCGCAGGTCGTCGAGGTGGAAACCGCGCAACAGATGCGCGATGCGGTCATGGCCGCCCTGCCGGTGGACGCGGGCGTCTTTGCCGCCGCCGTGGCGGACTGGCGCGTGGCCAGCGCCTCTGACAGCAAGATCAAGAAGCGGAACGGTGCCCTGCCGGTGCTGGACTTCGCCGAGAACCCGGACATCCTTGCCGGGGTCTCGGGCCTGACCAAGGGGCGCCCGCCGCTGGTCGTGGGCTTTGCGGCGGAAACCGACGACGTGGTGGCCAATGCCACCGCCAAGCGCGCCCGCAAGGGCTGTGACTGGATCGTTGCAAACGACGTCTCGCCGTCGACGGGCATCATGGGCGGGACGGAAAACGCGGTGACCCTGATCACCGCCGAGGGGGCCGAGGCATGGCCCCGCGCCTCGAAGGCCGAGGTGGCCCGCAGGCTGGCCGAGCGGATCGCCGGGGCACTGGGCAGCGCCCGCAAACCCGGCCCCCGGGACGGGGGCACGTCATGACTGCCTTCGATCTATACCAAACCGGCGGCGCAGGGCCGTCACCCAGAGGCGGAGAGGGCCGGGCATGAGCGTCGCAATCACCTTTCAATGGCTTGAGGAGGCGGACCGGTCGCTGGGCCTGCCGGCCTATGCGACGGAGGGTGCGGCGGGCGCCGACCTGCGCGCCAACCTGCCGGACCGGGGCACCGTGGTGCTGACCCCGGGCGGGCGGGCGCTGGTGCCGACCGGGCTGCGGCTGGCGATCCCCGAGAGCTACGAGGTGCAGATCCGCCCGCGTTCGGGCCTTGCGCTGAAACACGGGATCACCCTGCCGAATTCGCCCGGGACCATCGACAGCGACTATCGCGGTGCGCTGGGGGTGATCGTGATGAATGCCGGGACAGAGCCCTTTACCATCGCCCATGGCGACCGCATCGCGCAGATGATCGTGGCGCCGGTGGTCCGCGCCACCTTCGCGCAGGCGGACAGCCTGCCGGACACGGTGCGTGGCGAGGGCGGCTTTGGCTCGACGGGGCGCGGCTGATGCTGCTGGTGCTGGCGCTGGCGGCGGGGCTCTGGGGACTTGGCCATGTGATGAAGACGCCCCGCGCGGTACGGCTTTACACGATCGCGATCCTCTACGTCGCCGTGCTGATCGCGCAGGTGGCCCTGCCGGAGGGTCATGCCCTGCGCGCGGCGACCGGCGGCAGCGCGGCGCCCTGGCTGATCCTCGGCGGCCTCGGCGCGCTGGCGCTGGGGTATGCGCGCCTTGTCCGCGGCCTGAAGGCGCGCGCGGTGCGGAAAGAGGCCGCCGAGGCGCCGCCGCCGCGTCCCGGCCTGTTCCGCGAGGGTGAGCTGGAGCGCTACGCCCGCCACATCGTGCTGCGCGAGTTGGGTGGCCCGGGCCAGAAGGCGCTGAAAGAGGCGAAGGTTCTGGTGGTGGGCGCGGGGGGGCTGGGCTCTCCGGTGCTGCTGTACCTGGCGGCGGGCGGCGTCGGCACCATCGGCGTGATCGACGACGACGTGGTCGACAGCGGCAACCTGCAACGGCAGGTGATCCATACCGACCAGCGCATCGGCATGGCCAAGGTGTTTTCCGCGCAGGCCGCCATGGAGGCGCTGAACCCCTATATCGCCGTCCGCCCCTACAACCGGCGGCTGGACCCGGACAGCGCCGCCGCGCTGATGGCAGACTACGATCTGGTGCTGGACGGCACCGACAATTTCGACACCCGCTATCTTGTGAACCGCGCCGCCGTGGCGGCGGGCAAGCCGCTGATCTCGGGCGCGCTCAGCCAGTGGGAGGGGCAGGTCAGCCTGTTCGATCCGGCCTCGGGCGGGCCCTGCTACGAATGCATTTTCCCCACAGCGCCCGCCGCCGGGCTGGCGCCGTCCTGCGCCGAGGCGGGGGTGCTGGGGCCCTTGCCGGGTGTCGTCGGGACGATGATGGCGGTCGAGGCGATCAAGCGCATCACCGGCGCCGGGCAGGGCCTGCGCGCAGAGATGCTGATCTACGACGCGCTCTGGGGCGAGACCCGCAAGATCGCGCTGAAACGGCGCGTGGATTGTCCGGTCTGCGGGGGTGCCCATCCCTGACCGGGCCGCACGGGGCAGGCGGAGCGCAGAGGTACTTTAACCAAGAAGAAGCCTGAAGGGCGCGCCTCATGGTGACGTGGGGTGCGGTGCCGCGGGCGGCGTTCCTGCGCGGCTGGGGCGCCTGGGGCGGGCCGGGGCTGTGAGTATTTGGACAGAGAAGAAGCAGAGGGGCGCGATTGAAGCGGCGGCGTCTGTCGCCTAGCTTTGACGTGACCACAGGAGAGACGTGATGACCAACCCGCTGTTGATGCCATGGGAGACGCCCTACGGGATCGCCCCCTTCGACGCCATCGAGGATGCGCATTTCGCGCCGGCCTTCGAGGCGGCGCTGGCGGAGCACCTGACCGAGATCGAGGCGATCGCCGACAACCCCGAGCCGCCGAGTTTCGCCAATACCGTCGAGGCGATGGAGGGGGCGGGCGCGGCGCTGGACAAGGTTCTGGGGGTGTTCTTCAACCTTGCGGGCGCCGACAGCAACGCGGCGCGGCAGGCCTTGCAGCGGGAGTTCTCGCCGAAGCTGGCGGCGCATTCCTCGGCGATCTATTCGAACAAGGCGCTGTTTGTCCGGATCGAGGCGCTGTGGGACGGGCGCGAGGCGCTGGCGCTGGAGCCCGAGGAAGAGCGGGTGCTTTACCTGACGCATCGTGGCTTCGTGCGGGCCGGGGCGGCGCTGGAGGGCGATGCGGCAGAGCGCATGACGGCGGTGAAGTCGCGGCTGGCTGTGCTGGGCACGCAGTTCACGCAGAACCTGCTGCAGGACGAGGCGGCGTGGTCCATGCCCCTGTCCGAGGCGGATCTGGAGGGGTTGCCGGAGTTCGTCGTCGATGCCGCGCGCTCTGCCGGCGAGGCGGCGGGCGTCGAGACGCCGCTGGTAACGTTGTCGCGGTCGCTGATCACACCTTTCCTGCAATTCTCGCCCCGGCGTGCGCTGCGCGAGAAGGCCTGGCGGGCCTGGGTGATGCGCGGTGAGAACGGCGGTGAGACTGACAATCGCGGCATCGCCGCCGAGACGCTGGCGCTGCGCAAGGAGCGGGCGGCGCTGCTGGGATACGAGGATTTCGCCGCCTACAAGCTGGAGACCGAGATGGCGGGCACGCCCGCTCGGGTGCGCGAGCTGCTGATGGCGGTCTGGGAACCGGCGCGGGCCGCCGCCCTGTCGGATGCCGCCGAGATGGAAGAGATGTTGCGCGCCGACGGTCTGAGCGGGCCGCTGGAGCCCTGGGACTGGCGTTACTACGCCGAGAAGCGGCGCCGCGCGCTGCACGATCTCGATGAGGCGGAACTGAAGCCCTACCTGCAACTGGACCGGATGATCGAGGCTGCCTTTGCCTGTTCCAGCCGCCTGTTCGGGCTGGAGTTTCAGGCGCTTGACGTGCCGCTCTATCATCCCGACTGCCGGGCCTGGGCGGTGACGCGCAATGGCCAGCATCTTGCGGTCTTCGTCGGCGACTATTTCGCGCGGGCCTCCAAGCGGTCGGGCGCCTGGTGTTCGACCTTCCGCGAGCAGGCGAAGCGGCCCGTCGCCAAGACGCCCATCGTGGTCAACGTCTGCAATTTCGCCAAGCCGCCCAAGGGCAAGCCCGCGCTGCTGTCCTATGACGATGCGCGCACGCTGTTCCACGAGTTCGGTCATGCGCTGCACCAGATGTTGTCGGATGTGGAGTTCGGCTCTGTCTCCGGCACCTCGGTGGCGCGGGATTTCGTCGAGCTGCCAAGCCAGCTTTACGAGCACTGGCTGGAGGTGCCCGAGGTGCTGGGCGAGTTCGCCACCCATGCCGAGACCGGCGCGCCGATGCCGCCCGCCCTGCTGGAGAAGGTGCTGAAGGCCGCGACCTTCGACATGGGGTTCCAGACGGTGGAATACGTGGCCTCGGCGCTGGTGGACCTGGAGTTCCACCAGGGCCAGCCGCCCGCCGATGTGATGCAGAAGCAGGCCGAGGTGCTGGAAGAGATGGGCATGCCCCATGCCATCGCCATGCGCCATGCGACGCCGCATTTCGCGCATGTGTTTTCGGGCGATGGCTATTCCAGCGGCTACTACAGCTACATGTGGTCGGAAGTCATGGATGCCGATGCCTTCGCGGCCTTCGAAGAGGCCGGTGGCGCCTTCGATCCCGAGGTGGCGCAGCGGCTGGAAGACTATATCCTCTCGCGCGGTGGCTCTGTCGAGGCAGAGGTGCTGTACACCCGCTTTCGGGGCCGGATGCCGGGGGTCGAGGCGCTGTTGAAGGGGCGTGGGCTGGCGGCCTGAGGCCGCCTGGCTGGCACCGAAAGCCGGGCCCTGCGCCCGGCGGCACCAGAAGGGGGATGCCATGTTGATGGATGGCGAGACGATCCGCGAGTTCTGTCCCGAAGGGCGGCTGCGCGCCGCGCTGAACTTTGGCAACGGGGTGCTGATCGGGCGCGATGAGGCGGGGCAGCCCCGGGGCATCACGGTGGATCTGGCACAGGCGCTGGCCGCGCGGCTGGGCCTGGCGGTGGATTTCGTCGAAATGGCGCGCGCGGTGGATGTTTCCGACACGGCCCGCTCCGGCGTCTGGGACCTGTGTTTTCTGGCGGTCGATCCGAAGCGGGCGGAAACCATCGCCTTTTCAGAGCCCTACGTGCAGATCGACGGTTGTTACCTGGCCGGCCCGGGCTGCGGTGCGGCGGATGCGGGGGCGCTTGTGGCCTCGGGGGCGGCGGTGGGCACCGTGGTCGGCAGTGCCTACAGCCTGACGCTGGAGCGGCAGGAGGGCGCGGAGCGGCTTGTCCATTTCCCGGATATCCACGCCATGCTTGCGGCGCTGGACGACGGGGCGGTCGCGGCGGTGGCGGGCATCGGCGCGGTCATGGCGCGAGAGGCAGAGGCGCGTCCCGGCGCCCGCGTGCTGGCCCCGGCCTTCATGTCGATCCGTCAGGCCATGGGTGTGCCGCAGGGCCGCCCGAAGGCGGCGGCGGCGTTGCGGGCCTTTGTCGATGAGGCGGCGCGCTCGGGGCTGGTTGGCGACATACTGGAGCGGCACGGGGTGTCCCGCGACTGCGCCGTGGTGCCTGCATCCTAGGGCGCGCACCCTGATCGGCAGGGGCGGAGGCGCCTGTCGCCGTCCTGGCCGGTGTCAGGATACCGGAGCGGCGCCGATCTTTCCGATGCCGCCCCGTGCTTCGGTTCGCTGTATGGCGAAGCGGGCCGGGCGGGCCTACCCCGCCTGCGGTTGCTCAAGGGGTCTGACCGGGCTGAATCCGCAGGCCGTCAGACCGCGACCTCTGCCTTGATGGCGGCGTGGGGGTCGTAGCCCTCTACCGTGAAATCCTCGATCCGGTAGTCGTCGATGCCCTGCCCGCGGCGGGTGAGCGCGATGCGGGGCAGGGGGCGCGGTTCGCGGGTCAGCTGTTCGCGCGCCTGATCGAGGTGGTTCTGGTACAGGTGCACGTCGCCGCCGACCCAGACCAGCTCGCCGGGGGTCAGGCCCGCCTGATCCGCCAGCATCAGGTGCAGCGCCGTGGCGCCGACGAAGTTGAAGGGCGCGCCCAGCAACAGGTCGACCGAACGCTGGTAGAGCAGGCAGTTCAGCCGCCCGGTCGAGGTGACGTGGTACTGGTAGACCATGTGGCAGGGCGGCAGCGCCATCTGGCCCAGTTCCGGCACGTTCCAGCCGTGGAACAGCATCCGGCGGCTGGATGGGTTCTCGCGCAGGGTCTGCACCAGCGTTCCGATCTGGTCGTATTCGCGCCCGTCCGCGCCCAGCCAGCGGCGCCACTGCTTGCCGTAGACCGGCCCCAGCTCGCCCCAGCGCGCGGCAAAGGCATCGTCCTCGACGATACGCTGCTCAAAGGCCTCCTGAGAGATCGCCTCGCCGGTTTCGCGGCGGTAGCTGTCCAGCGGCCAGTCGGTCCAGATCCGCACGTTCTCGCGCAAAAGCGGCTGAAGGTTGGTGCCGCCGGTGAGGAACCAGAGCATCTCTTTTACGGCGGTTTTCCAGTAGACCCGCTTGGTCGTCAGGATCGGCGCGGTGCCCTGCGAGAGATCGAACCGCAGCATGGCGCCGAACAGGGACCGGGTGCCGACGCCGGTCCGGTCGACTCGCGCATCGCCCTGCTCCAACACGCGCTCCATGAGGTCGAGATACTGATACTCGGGGTGCCGCATGATCAGCCCTCCTGCCGGGACGGCGCGAAAGAGGCGGAGAAGAGAGAAATCAGCAGCATCGGTGGCCTCTAGTGGAAGGGGTGGAGAAAACACTTCCCACAAGATACAGTGGCGGCGTCACCCCGTAAAGCCGAAGGCCTGGCGGATGTGGGGCCAATATGCCTCACATGTGGCGCGCAAAAGGCAGGCAGAATTGACTTTTTACCGCCTGCCCCGCACCCTTTTGACAAAATAATAAAACAAGACCTGAGGCAGTCACATGTATCGCATTATCGGAGCGCTCGTCGTCGCGAGCGTGCTTGTCGGGTGTGAGGGCTCGTCGCTTTCGGACGACGATAGCCCTTCGGGCATCGGCACCGGCACACAGCCGCTTGTCCCGGAAGCCGACGACCCGGTCGATCCCGATCCGGCGGACCCGGGCAACCCGAACAACCAGTTCGGCACCGAGTTCAACGAGGATCTGACTGTCAACGAGATGACATTCGACCCGGCCACCGGAGAGCTGGTCCTGAACGGCGTGCCCTTCGACGGCGACGACAACCTCTACACCCGCGACGCCACGGTCAGCGATGCGGTCCGGGCGGCATCGGGCACCGGCTACGACGTCTACCGCAACGTGGCGGGGACCTCGGACTTCTATGCGGTCTTCCGTCGCTCGGCTTCGGGTTTCACGCAGGCCGGGGCGCTAGCGACCGACCGCTACGTCAGCTTCGGCTTCGGCGGGGTCGGGGCGCAGCGGCTGGAAGGGTCGGGCGCGCTGCCCAATTCCGACCAGAGCTACGTCTTCACCGGGGAATACGCTGCGGTGCGGACGGTCGTGGACGCCAGCAGCGGCAACCGTGTGCAGTATGTCGCGGGCACCTCGGTCATCGATGTCGACATCGAGGACTTCGACGATATCGGAGCCGTCGAGGGGCTGATCGTCGACCGCACCTTCTTCGACGCCAACGGCGTGCAGATCACCGATCTGGACAACGCTGACTATATCTCGTTGGCCACGGGACAGATCAACTTCGACGACTGGTCGATCGTCTCGTCCGACGCGACCGTCTTCCAGGCGGGCGGCGCCAAGGCGTCAGGCAACTGGCAGGGCCTCTTTGCCGGACCCAATGGCGAGGAAGTCGCGGGCATCGTCGTCGTCGAGGGTTCTGGCCCGATCGGCATCGACCCGGCCACCGGCGAGTATATCGAGGTCAGCGTCCGCGAAACCGGCACCTTCATCGCGACCCGGCCCTGATCCTTGGTCCGGTCGCGCCCCCTTGTCAGGAGGCTGCTTGGCCTCCTGCGTTCCACCATGGTCCGGTCGCGCCGGCCTGAAGGCTGGCTTTCGATGGCGGTCGGGCTGGCGCTGGGGGCCGGGGTCTGCGTCCCGATGGCCGATGCCGAAGAACTGCGCCTGACCCTTGCGGAGGCGCGTGTGGTATCTGCCCGGCTTCTGGGCGAGGGCCGCGCCGAAGAGGCGCTGGTGATGGCCAACGGCGTGCTGATGGGCGCGCCGGGGGACCCCGCCGCGCTGATGCTGAAGGCCCGGGCGCTGCGTGACCTCGGCCGCTCCGCCGAGGCCCTGGGCGCGGCGAAATCCGCCTGGTCGGGCGCCACGGACCCGCGCGAGCGCTTCTTCGCGGCGATGACCATGGCACAGACCCGGTCAAGCGCCGGGAATACCGGCATCGCGCAATACTGGCTGCGTCACGCGGCCCAGATCGCCCCGGAAGAGGACCTGCGCAACGCCGCCATCCGCGACTTCCGCCAGGTCCGCCGCATGACGCCTTGGCGGCTGTCCATCGATCTGACGATGGAACCCTCGGACAACCTGAACGGCGCGCCGAAGACCAATACCTTCACCTTCGCCGGGCTGCCCTTCGTCAATCCCTCTGCCGTGCCGCTGTCGGGCCTGCGCTACGGGGCCGGCGTCGACTACGTCTACCGCATCCCGACCGGCGCGCGGCAGCGTCTGAACCTTGGCGTCTCGCTGGACATGGAGCGGGTGCGCTTTTCCAAGAGCGCGCGCGACAAGGTGCCGGGCATCCGCGACGGCGACTACCGGCAGGACGTGCTGCGTCTGTCGCTGGGCCACGAGATGCAGGGCGAACAGGGGCGCTGGCTGGGTTCCGCGGCGCTGTCTCTGCAACGGCACTGGCTGGCCGGAGAGACCCTGTCCGACGCCGCGAGGCTTGATTTCAGCTATGGGCGGGCGGTGGCGCCGGGGCTGGTGCTGGGCGGACGGATCGGGCTGGAAAGCGAACGCCGCTGGGATCTGCCTGCGCGCGACAACCGCACGGCCGAGATCGGCGCCAACCTGACCCGGCGCTTCGACCACGGCGCGCTGCGCCTCGACCTTGCGTTTGCCGATACCGACAGCGAGGCCAGTTCTATCGCGCGGCAGACCCGCCGGGCGATGCTGAGCTATGGCATGGCGGCGCCGGTCAAGGGCATGCTGCCGCGCCTCTCGGTGTCCTATGAGACGGTGGATTACGATCAGGGGCCGTCGAGCTTCTGGACCGACCCGCGCGAGGACCGCCAGTGGGTGCTGAGCCTGGACGTGACGCTGCCGGATCTGGATTACTACGGCTTTGCTCCCGAGGTCGGGGTTTCCTTCCGCGACAGACAGTCCAATTATACCATCTACGAGACTCAGGGTACGGACCTGCGCCTTGGCCTGAGATCGGTATTCTAGGAACGACAGCGGCCTGACGGGGCCGCGAAGGGAGACCTTATGGGAATCAAGTACTTGCACACCATGGTGCGGGTGAAGGACCTCGACGCGTCCATCGCATTCTACGAAATGCTGGGCCTGACGGAACGGCGCCGGATCGAAAACGACAAGGGCCGGTTCACGCTGGTCTTCCTCTGCCCGCCGGAGCAGGCGGATGGCCACGCGGACGTGGAACTGACCTACAACTGGGACGGCGACGAGGGGCTGCCTTCGGATTCGCGGCACTTCGGCCACCTCGCCTACACGGTGCCGGACATCTACGAGATGTGCCAGAACCTGATGGACAACGGCGTCACCATCAACCGCCCGCCGCGCGACGGCCACATGGCCTTCGTGCGCTCGCCGGACAACGTGTCCATCGAGCTGCTTCAGGAAGGCGAGGCCAAAGCCCCGGCGGAACCCTGGGCCAGCATGGAAAACACGGGCCATTGGTAAGGCCGGCGGCGCTTGCCCTCGGCCTGATGCTGGCGCCCCTCGCGGCGCTGGCACAGGACTGTCGGCTGGCGCTTGTGCTGGCTCTGGACGTGTCGTCCTCTGTCGATGACGCGGAATATGTGCTGCAACGCGACGGGATCGCCGCCGCCTTGCAGGCCGAAGAGGTGCAGGGGGCGATCCTCGGCAACCCCGGCGCGGTGGCGCTGGCAATCTACGAATGGAGCGGGCGGCGCCAGTCGGTGCTGATCCAGGACTGGGTGGTGCTGCGCAGCGCCGAGGACATCGCCGGGGTGTCGGCGCGGCTGCGCGGCGTGCAGCGGTCCTACCGGCGCTATCCAACCGCCCTTGGCTATGCCCTGGGCTACGGGGCGACGCTGATGCGCGATGCGCCCGCCTGCGACCGGCAGGTGATCGACGTGTCGGGCGACGGCATCACCAATGACGGGTTCTGGCCGCAACTGGCCTACCGGCACTTCCCTTTCGAAGAGATCGTGGTCAACGGTCTCGCGGTTCTGGGCGCCGACCCGGATGTCTACGACCATTTCGAGATGGAGGTGCTGCGCGGCCCCGGCGCCTTTCTGGAGGTTGCCCCGGGCTACGAGGGGTTCCGCGAGGCGATGACCCGCAAGCTGTACCGCGAGATCCAGGACCGGATCGTCGGCGAGGTCCGGCGCGCGCCGGTCCACGGCCCGGGGTGAGGGCGCTTGTTTTCCTGCTGATGCTCTGGGCCGGGGGCGCCGGGGCGGCTTGCCGACAGGCGCTGGCGCTTGGACTGGATGTCTCGGGCTCGGTCGACGCGGTGGAATACCGGCTGCAACTGGACGGGCTTGCGGGCGCGCTGGAGGACCCGGGCGTCGTGGCGGCCTTTGCCGCGCTGCCGGAGGCGCCGGTGGCCCTGGCCGTCTACGAATGGTCCGGGCCGCAGGCGCAGCGGCTGCTGGTGGACTGGGTCATGATCTCCGGCGCCGCGGATGTAGCCGCGGTGGCGGCGCGGCTGCGGCGGGTCGAGCGGCTGGAAAGCGATCCCTCGACCGCGCTTGGCGCGGCAAAGCGGTTCGGGGAGGGGCTTCTGGCGTCGCAGGCGGACTGTTGGCGGCGGGTGCTGGACATTTCGGGCGACGGTCTGTCGAACACCGGCCCGCACCCGCGCGCGGTGCGCCCGGACGGCATCGTGATCAACGGTCTGGTGATTGGCGCCGAGGGGGACACGGGCGTGTTGGGGTCGCTCTGGGCCTATTACAAGGCCTACGTGGTGCAGGGCCCGGAGGCCTTCATCGAGACGGCCAGCGGCTTCGCGGATTTTCAGGAGGCGATGGTGCGCAAGCTGAAGAAAGAGCTTCAGGTGCTGGTGGTCTCGGCGCGGTAGCCGGCGCAGGGCGCAATCCATGAGGGGGGCGTCCGGACGATCCCAGAGGGGGCGCATGTGGGAAAGGGCGGGTCTTCGGGCCTCTGGCCCGGGCGGTCCGCTGGCCCTTGTGGCGTTCTGCCACCGGTGCCGCCGGTGCTACGGACCGGGTGCGACATGGTAAGGGGTCAGTAGATATAGCGGATCTGGTCGGTCCAGTAGCGTTCGACCCGGCGCAGGGAGGTGGTGATGTTGTCCATCCCTTCCAGGCTGATCACGCCCTTGCCCTGCAACCCGTCGGCGTGGCGCAGGAACAGTTCGGCCACGATGCTTCGGATTTCGCGGCCGCGCTGGGTCAGCCGGACCCGGACCGACCGGCGGTCGATCTCGCAGCGCTGATGGTGCATGTAGCCCATCTCGACCAGCTTCTTGAGGTTGTAGCTGACATTCGAACCCTGATAGTAGCCGCGCGATTTCAGCTCGCCCGCCGTGACCTCGTTCTCGCCGATGTTGAAGAGTAAAAGGGCCTGCACCGCGTTTACGTCGATGATGCCCAGTCTTTCGAACTCGTCCTTGATGACGTCGAGCAGGAGACGGTGCAACCGCTCCACAAGGCTCAACGCATCGAGGTAGCTCGCCATGAAGCCCTGCTTTTGGCCGCTGTTCATGGACGCATGAATGCTCATGGTGGTCTCCGCCTGTTTTGTCCTTGGGGATATTTCGGGCGAAAACACGAATATCGCGTTAAACTGCGGCGAAGAGCGCGAAAATGCGCGGTATTCTCTGTGGGTTGGTTAACATCGGACGAAGGGGGTGACGAGGCAAGGGCCGACACCGTGCCCCGGAGGGCCGGGGCCGATGGTGCGCGGCGGGCGCGGACACATCCGGGCACCGATTAACCGCAGGTTGACGGTCGGTCTCAAAGCTTGGGGCCTGACTGCCCTCTGGCGGTGCGGCGGGCGTCAGGCTCCGGGGTGACGGACAGCCCGCAAGGCCCGGCGCCGCTCAGCCCCGCGCCGCGACGCGGGTGATGTCGGCCACCATCGGCGCATGGGTCTGCGGGGCGGGCTGCTGGCCCGAGATCCACTGGTAGAGATCCTGGTCGTTCTCGTCGAGAAGCGCCTCGTAGGCGTCCAGTTCCCCGGCATCCAGCGCCGACAGGCGGGCGTCGGCGTAGCGCACCAGCAGGATGTCCATTTCCTTGATGCCGCGCCGCATCGAGCGCATGCGCAGGCGTTTCAGCCGCGTCTCGTGATCCTCGACCGCCATCAGGCCTGTTCCTTCAGCAATTCGCGCAGGCGCTTTTCCAGACGGCCCAGCGTGTCGGCCCGGCTTTTGATCTGGGCGCGCAGGCTGCGCATCTCGTCGAGGATCTCGCGCAGGTCGACAGGCAGGGTTTCCGCCGGGGCCTCGACGCCGTCGCCCTCGCCGGTGATCAGCCAGACCATCGAGACGTTCAGCACGCCCGACAGGGTCGACAGCTTGTTGGCGCGGGGTTCCGAGACGTCGTCTTCCCAGCGTTGCAGGGTGACGAGCTTGATGCCCAGCCGCTTTGCCAGCACTTCCGGCGTCATGCCCGCCGCCTCGCGCGCGGCGGCGACGCGATCGCCGAAGGTCGCAACCTCGGGGCCGTAGTAATCGGTGATGTCCTGCATCGGGAAATCTCTCCTCTCGGCGGCTTGTGCGCGCGTTGGGCGCACCCTAAGACATGGGGCGCAACAAGACAAACGGGTGGCCCCGATGCCTTTTCTCTCCGACACCCTGACCGCGGTAAAGCCTTCGCCCACGGTCGCCGTCACGCAGCTTGCGCGTGAGCTGAAGGCAGCGGGGCGCGACGTGATCGGGCTGGGCGCCGGTGAGCCCGACTTTGACACGCCGGATAATATCAAGGCTGCCGCGATTGCGGCAATCGAGGCGGGAAAAACGAAATACACCCCGCCGGACGGCATCGCCGAGCTGAAAGAGGCGATCTGCGCCAAGTTCGCCCGCGAGAACGGGCTGCGCTATGACCCGTCTCAGGTCATCGTCTGCACCGGCGGCAAGCAGGTGCTGTACAACGCGCTGATGGCGACGCTGAACCCCGGCGACGAGGTGGTGATCCCGGCGCCCTACTGGGTCAGCTACCCGGATATGGTGCGGCTGGGGCAGGGCACCCCGGTCATCGTCAAGGGTGAGCGCGCCCGGGGCTACAAGATTACCCCCGAGGCGCTGGAGGCGGCGATCACGCCCGCCACCAAATGGTTCATCTTCAACTCGCCCTCCAACCCGACCGGCGCGGGCTACACCCGGGACGAGCTGAAAGCGCTGACCGATGTGCTGATGCGCCATCCCCACGTCTGGGTGATGACCGACGACATGTACGAACACCTTGCCTACGATGGGTTCGAATTCGTCACCCCCGCGCAGGTCGAGCCGGGGCTCTATGACCGCACGCTGACCTGCAACGGCGTCTCGAAGGCCTATGCCATGACCGGTTGGCGGATCGGCTACGCGGCGGGGCCCGAGGCGCTGATCAAGGCCATGCTGAAGGTGCAGTCGCAGTCCACGACCAACCCCTGCTCGATCTCGCAATGGGCCAGCGTCGAGGCGCTGAACGGGCCGCAGGACTTCCTTGCCGAACGGGCGGCGCATTTCCTGCGGCGGCGCGACCTGGTGGTGGCGGGGCTGAACGCCTGCCCGGGGATCGCCTGCGCGGTGCCCGAGGGGGCCTTCTACGTCTACCCCTCGATCGAGGGCTGCATCGGCAAGACCTCGAAGGGCGGCGTGGCAATCGTGGACGACGAGGCCTTCTGCACCGCGCTGCTGGAGGAAGAGGGCGTGGCCGTGGTCTTCGGCGCGGCTTTCGGACTGTCCCCGAACTTCCGCGTCAGCTACGCGACTTCGGACGCGGTGCTGGAAGAGGCCTGCGCCCGGATCAAACGGTTCTGCGAGGGGTTGACCTGAGGGGTTTCGCCCGGCCCTTCGGTCCGGGCGACCAGCCGGGGGCCAGCCCCCGGACCCCCGGGATATTTCCGGACAGAAGAAACGGGAGCGCGCGCCGGTCGGATGGGGCGGCATCATGCCGGAGGCACGTCTTGGACAGGCCCCTCCAGACCCTTCCGGGGTCTTTGTGAAACCAAAGCAGCAGATGCGGGTGTTTTGCCATGGGGTGGTGGACTGCGCGGCTGCATTGGGTGACAGTCGGGCGGCTTGAAGCGAGGAGACAGGGGTGAGCACAGACCTGCCGGAGTTCTATTTTCGCGTGCGCGACAACGGCGCCGTGGTCTTTCGCGTCGACACCGGGAACCGGCAGCGGCGGATAGAGATGGACCAGATCGCCGTGATCAACCTCAACAAGGGTGAGGTCAAGCCGCAGGGCGACCATGTCCTGACCGCGGGCGAGCGGGCCGAGATCGAGACCTGGATGCGCAAGCGCAAGGCGCTGCTGGCCCTGCGCGATATCGACGATATCCACCGCGCGGTGGATACCCTGAACACGACAACCCAATGGGCGCAGTCCCGGGCCTCGGACGCGCAGCTGGAAGAGGTCACGGATGCGCTCTTGATGGCGATGCACGATCTGCGCACGGTGCTGGTGCGCAAGAAGGCGGACCGGGTGATGAAGGGCTGACCTGCCGGAAAATCGGGCAGGGCGATGCGGTTTGGGTGCAAGTCCGGGGCGCGGGGGCCGGATTGTTCGCAAGGCGAGGCCTTCCAGGGGCTCCTGCCATGGCAGGGAACCTCTTCAAACCGCTGGAAAGCGCGCGGTACTGCGGCCCCGACGCCCCGTCGCTGGTTCCACTGGCCCCCGATGACCTGCGCGCCCTGCGGGCGCCGGAGCGGCAAGCGGACCGGCTGATCGGGAGACCTCAGCCAAGGATCGCAGGCCAGTTGGCGCGGCCCCTGGCGATGTTCCCCTCGATGTCGGAGAGCCACAGGGCGCGGGCGCGCAGGCTGGCGTTCAGGTAGAGCCGTCCCTCGTGCAGCGTCCAGGCTTCTGGAACCGTCGGCGCGAGATAGCCGCGCGCGGCGGCATAGGCGCAATAGCCGCCGAACTGCGGGGCATAGGCCTTCGGGTCGGCCTCGAAGCGCGCTGCATTGGCATGCGATGCGAAGTACCATGTGGCGCCGCGCCACATCAGGCCGTGGTCCGCGCCCATCACGGGGCCCGTGCCGTCGAAATAGGCCACGGGGTCGGAGCCGTCGATCGCGACGCCAAGCTCGGCATAGATCTCGGGCGCGCGATCACGGGCAGCAGCGGGCAGGGCCAGCGCCGGGGCGGCGAGGCCGGTGAGCACAAGGTGGCGGCGGGACAGGTGCGGCATGGCGGGTTTCCTCGGGACGATTGCCCTCAATCTGCACCCGCTGGCGCCTTCGGCAAAGAGCGTCCACGCGGACGTGAAGGCGCGTGTCGGTCGCGGTACCGGTGCCCGGCTCGCGACCGGATCGGAAAACCACCTGCAAAGACACGAAAAAATTGACTTGCCCACATGGGATGGTAGCGTACCCGGCAGATATTCTGCTTCCATGGGGGACTATAATGCGATTTTCGCTTGTTGCGGCCACGCTGGCCTTTGCTGTTTCCGGATCCGCCGCGCTCGCCTGGGGCGACATGTACATGGGCGACGGGACCAACAACCCGAATTCCAACATGCTGGTGCATGCCTACAAGGCGCCGAACCTCTGCCCGGCCGGGCTTCAGCCCGTCACCGTGGGCGGCGTGATCTGCTGCGGCAACCCGAACGCGGGCTACTACATCGACCGCCCGGGCGGTCAGAAGAAATATTACAAAGCCCGGCACAAGCCCGCGCCGCGGGCCTATGCGCCTGCCGGCGAAAAGGGCGTGGTGTACCGCTGAGGCGCGCCGCCTCTTGGCAAGACCGGTCAGGCCGCGTATAGCCGCGGCCTGATTTCTTTTGGCCATCCGGAAAGGGCCCGACCATGCAGGGCAGCGCGAATCTCAACATCATGATGAAGGCGGCGCGCAAGGCGGGGCGGTCTCTGGTCAAGGATTTCCGCGAGGTCGAGAACCTGCAGGTCTCGCGCAAGGGGACCTCGGACTTCGTGACCCGGGCCGATATCGAGGCCGACCGCATCCTGCGCGAGGAGCTGATGGGCGCGCGTCCGACCTATGGCTGGGTCGGCGAGGAAAGCGGCGAGGCCGAGGGCGAGGACCCGACCCGGCGCTGGATCGTCGATGCGCTGGACGGGACGACGAACTTCCTGCACGGGATGCCGCACTGGGCGGTGTCGATCGCGCTGGAACACAAGGGCCAGATCGTGTCCGGCGTGGTCTACGACGCCGCCAAGGACGAGATGTTCTACGCCGAGCGCGGCGCCGGGGCATGGCTGAACGATTCGCGCCGCCTGCGGGTCTCGGGCCGCCGCGCGATGAACGAGGCGCTGGTCGCCACCGGCATTCCCTTCGCCGGAAAACACACGCTGCCCGCGACGCTGAAAGACCTCGCCCGCGTCATGCCCGAGGTCGCCGGGCTGCGGCCCTCGGGCTCTGCCGCGCTCGACCTCGCCTATGTGGCGGCGGGCCGCTTCGAGGGCTACTGGGAACGCGAGCTGAAGATCTGGGACATCGCCGCAGGCAGCCTGATCGCCAAGGAGGCCGGCGCGCTGGTCGAGGGCGTGCGCGAGGGGCAGGATTTCCTCGAAAGTGGCTCCATCCTCTGCGCGAACGGCGAGATCTTCACACCGCTCTCCAAGCTGCTGCGGGCGGCCTGACGGATCGGGCCGCGCCGCGCGCGGCCCCTGACGGATGCCTCCGGCGGCGGTATTTTCGCCAAGAAGAAACAGCGCGGCGCGTCCCTGTCCGGCGTCGCTTTGAGTATTTGGACAGAGAAGAAATGCAGTGGCACCGCGCCCTGGCTTCTTCTCTGAAAAAATACTCGAAAGGCCGGTCGCTGCCCGCGCTGCGGTCAGCCGGGAGCGCGGTCCGAGGGGTGATTGACCCCGTCGTGCCAGCCGACCGGTTCGATGTCCTTCGGCTCCATCCCCTCGATCGCGTAGAGGTTCACGCCGTACTCGTTAGGGTTCGAGCGGCGGCGGTGATACATGTAGATCCCGCAGGTCTTGCAGAAGTGGTGCTGCGCCGTGTGTGTGCCCCACGTGTAGAGCGTGAGGTTGTCGGCGCCGCGGACCACCTCGATCCCGTCGAGCGGGGCCGAGACCACTGGGACGGATCGGCGGCGGCAGAAAGAACAGTCGCAGCGGCGCGCGGAGTTCAGCCCGTCGCTCAGCGTCACGCGCAGCTCGACGGCGCCGCAGTGGCAGGTGGCTTTGTAGGGGTTCATCGGCGGCGTATCCTCGGGACCTGTGTTGTCGTGCGCGCCTTGCGGACGCGCGGGATGTGCGAGCGGTCGTAGCGCGCCACCGGGTGCGGTGGCTGGCCGCGGGTGCGGCTCCAGAAGGCCGGGCCGCCACGTTTCAGCCAGACCGGGACGGTCAGGATCAGGCCTGCCACGAAACCCCCGATATGGGCCCAATAGGCAACGCCGCCCTCGTCGGGCGCGGTGCTCCAGCCGCCCAGAAGCTGCATCCCGAACCAGAGCGCCAGCATCAGCCAGGCCGGAACCGGGATGATCTTGAAGATCACGATGAGGATCAGCAGGATATCGACCCGCGCCCTGGGAAAGAGCAGCAGGTAGCCCCCCATGACGCCTGCGATGGCCCCCGAGGCACCCACGGTCGGCACGGTGGAGTAGGGCCCCGAGATCACGTGGATCAGGCCCGCCCCGATCCCGCAGGCGAGGTAGAAGAGGGTAAAACCGAGGTGCCCCATTTCGTCTTCGAGGTTGTCGCCGAAGATGAACAGGAACAGCATGTTGCCGGCGATGTGCATCAGGCCGCCGTGCAGAAACATCGAGGTCACCAGTCCCTGCCATCCGTAGCCTTCCATAAGGAAGGCGGGGACCAGCGCGTATTCGGCATAGAAGGCGTAGAGAGCACGGGGCGACTGGGCAAGATCCCATGTGGCGACGAAGACCGCGAAATTGGTCAGCATCAGGGCGTAGGTGACGAAGGGCACGCGCCCCGAGGGGTTGTGGTCACGGATCGGAAACATGGGGCCGAGGTTGGCATCCTTTGCGGCGGCGTCAAGGTGGCGGGTGCGCCTATGCCGGTCCGATTGTGGAAAATGCTCCGGGGGTGACGCGAGCTCTGTGCTTTGTGCTTTGTGCTTTGTGCTCTGTTCGCTGTGTTCCGTTCAGAGGGGGGCGCGGGTTGTAGCGTTCTGCCTGTGTTTTGTGTCACCGATCCCCCGCCGCGCCTTCCGGGCTCTCGGATCATCGGCGTCGCAGGGGGCTTCGGGCTTTCGGCGGTGCAGCCTAGGTGTTCAGTCCCGGCATCTGGTGGATCGGATCGACGATGAAGCTGTTCGGCTCTGAAGTCCAGATTTTGCAGATGTATTCGTAGGGCGTGAGTCCGCTGAGTGTTTTGAGCCGACGAGC
>JAFKDC010000016.1 GCA_017255395.1 Enemella evansiae
CCACCCCAGAAACCCAACACACACCCGCCTTCTTGAGCGCCAAACACACTTATCCACAGACTTACACACAAATCACCCGCACATCAGCGAGTCACCGGCGTCGTTTCGCGTGAATCACCAGAGACATGCGCGCCTTCTTCCCGGCATCCTCCGGTGAATCGCTCCCCCTGCCCCGGCCTCAGCGGCCCCATTTTCAAGGCATGGCAGCCCTGGGAGAGGCCGAGGAAAGCCGCAGTGGAAAAGGGGCCGCGCAGGGGCCCCTATATATAATGCGTCAGAAGGACGGGTTCAGACGGACGAAACCCGGCCCACAGAGCTGTGGGCGGTTCGACGTGGATGAGGATCTGCGGAGAGTTGGCACCCCCAAGATCGGACACTTGGCTACCTATAGAGCAATGGGTTATGGGAAAATTGCGTAAATTATGAGGAATGTCGCGCTGCTTCGGGTCAACCTCAGTAGCGCGCCCGCTTGATCCGCGACTTGGCGGCGGGCGTTTCAAGGCGACGATATCGCCCTCCAGAATGCCGCGCGCAGTCCAGCGCATGGCCCGCAGCAACGACCGCCGCGCCAATGTCCTCTGCCCGTCCGCAAAGCAAACGCCGACCCAACGGTCATAGGTTCGCTCCCCGTTCAGATCACAGGTGATCGAGCGGCCCCGGAGGTAGTTGACCATCCAGCGCTTTGCATCGCGGCCCGCACGGGTCTTGAGTTCTGGCGCGCCCACGCCATTCAGTCGCACCGGGGTTCCGTCCACGACGATAGTGTCGGCGTCCCGAACATGGAAGGACTACGCGACGGCTTTGACCGGCAGCGCGAGACAGAAGATGACCATCAAGGCGCGCATTGCTTCCCCTGCCCTTAGAGGATCACATCCCCATCCGCAAAGCGAAGCACCTCGGCGTGGCCAATCACGTCGTGGCCTTCCCAGCCGCCACTGATCACCTCGGTCCGGATGCCGTCTTGGATGATGGTGTAATCGCTGCGATTGCCGGCATAGACAATCACATCCGTGCCGAACCCCGCGAGGATGTAGTCGTCCCCGCCATTGCCCACCAGCGTGTCATCGCCGAGGCCACCCTCCAGCCGGTTCGCCGCGTGATCGCCCCAGAGGAAATCGTCGGAATTGCTGCCAATCAGACGTTCGATCGCGATGTAGCTATCACCCGCCGCATCACCGCCCCAGCCGCGCCCTTTCAGGAGCGAGGCCGAAATGCCCGTGGTGCTGGCTGCATAGCTCAGGACATCCTGACCCGCGCCGCCATCATAAGACGCCGTCCCCTGACCCGTGACGATGATCGTGTCATCACCGCCAAGGGTCCGGAACCGGCCATCGCTGACCTGGAACAGATCATCGCCGCCGGTCCCGGTGACGCCTTCAACGTTTCTGAGCAACAGCTCGGCATAATCAGGCGGGAAGACCTCGATCTCGTCTTCGGTCTGAAAAACGCCGATCTGCCCGTCGCTCCAGACGAATGACACCATGTCTTTGCCGCCCTGGCCATCGACAAGGTCTGAACCGCCCAGGGTCAGGATCCAGTCATTCCCCGCGCTGCCCGTAATCAACTCCTGATTGGTCGTACCCGCAAAAACGCCCGATCCGCTGACCGTGTCATAATGGAAACCCGTTTCCGCCCCGTAGATTACAAAGGCTTCGCCAATCTGCGGGCTGGTGCCCGGCGAGGGCATGAAACTCTCATATTCGTATCGCTGGCCGACGACGATATCGTCATAGCCGTCGCCGTTCAGATCACCCCCAGCAGAGACGGTCCATCCAAGCTCGAACCCCCACAGGTTGGCTCCGGACAGCGTGTACCCATTGGTGCCATCCAGATCATCGACTGATATTGTCGAAGTGTCTGTCGTGCCATACACCACGTAAACAGCACCGCCGCTCGCAACGCCCAAGGTCTTTGTCTCGAATGCACCGATGATCAGATCATCCAAACCGTCACCGTTCACATCCCCTGAGCTTTCAATCCTGTTGATACTGCTTTCGAGACCTTCGATGAGAAGACCAAGACCGCCGCTGGCTGATGGCAGATCGATATCTGTCGAGATCCGGTTCCCGTCACCAAAAATGATCTGAATTGCGCTGTCGCCAGGATCGAGTATTTGCGGATTGTCAAAATACCCGACAGCGATATCGAGGAACCCATCGCCATTGAAGTCACCGGCGTCCCCCAGAGATCGTCCGAGCTTTTGGCCCTGCAGGGTTCCACGGATGGCGAAACCGTCCACGGAGCCGATGTTTTCCTCTGTGATCACCCGGGGAAAGGTCTCAGGCTGGCTATAGATGACATACACCACACCGGCGTCTTCTACACCCTCCACCTCAGTCAGTTGAGCCGACAGCATGAAGTCGCCGATGCCGTCGCCGTCAAGATCGCCAACCGGTTTGATCCAATTTGATGCCAAGCTTGCGTCAATCTTTACTCCGTCTTCAGGCGCAAGCGTGTCAACATCAATACTGGCAGGGCGACCCGATTGGCTGCCAAAGAAGATGAAATCTTCATTCTGCCGTGACACCGAGAAGTCGTCAACGCCATCTCCATTGATGTCGCCAAGCTTGGCGGGCCTAGAGCCAAACCGCCCACCAAGAATTTCTGTTGCAAGCGTGAACCCGTTGGTGCCATCCAACATGTCAACATCAATTTCGAAAGGAGCGCTGTCGCTCCCAAACACGACAAACGCTCGGCCCGCAAACCGAATTTCGCTGTCCAATGGAAATCCAGAAACCAAGATGTCGTCAAATCCATCTCCGTTCACGTCACCAATGAAAGTTGATTCCCAGGCTATTGCGCGCGCTTCGGTTCCGCTTGTCAGTTTAATGCCATAAAATGATGCGTTTCCGTTCAGGTCGATCACCGCCGGAAATCCGTCATTGGGCCCATAGAACAGGTATCCTGCGCCTGTTGGATTGGTACCGACTGCACCAACCAGAATATCCCCAAGCCCATCTCCGTTGAAATCGCCCGAGCTGACAGAACGCCCGAACCGATCTTCAAGCTGAGACCCTCTCAACAAAACTCCGTTGCGCCCGTTGAGTTCGCCGATTTTCAGATCAGGTAGCATCACTGGAATCCTCTCCATTTGACATTTGCAGTCAATTCAGCGTCTCGGTTCACGCATTCACAGACCAAGTTCCCGCTCGATTTCACATAATTTTGCGTTGTTGATGATAAGAATATCGACACCGTCCCCATTCAAATCAACATGAACATGGATGGACGGTTTCGTAACCGTTGTGTTGGCATTCATTGCCACGACAAGCGAGTCGCTCGGCCCATAGAAATCAACGATGGTATCGTGGCCGCCACCCGCCTCGAAGTGGAATATATCCGGGCCAGCCCCGCCGCGCAACAGAGCCTCCACCACGCCTTGAAGCCTCAGTTTGGGGCCGGTTAACGTTTAGGCTCAGGACCCATTGATTTCCCCTGAGCCCCGTGATTCAGCGTTCGGAAAACGAGCGGTGACATGTCTGATCTCTTCTGGCTGAGCGACGCGCAGATGGCGCGTCTTGAGCCCTATTTCCCGAAGTCCCACGGCAAGCCTCGCGTCCCCTGCCCGGCAGGGCATTGCGCAGCAATGTCCCGAGAGGGGTCGCACAAAGGGTGGCATGAACACCAAGCTGCATGCCATCTGCGACAGCAACGACCGCCCGATCAGTTTCTTCGTCTCCGCTGGCCAGGTCAGTGATTACATCGGGGCGCGAGCGTTGCTCAGCAGCCTGCCCGATGTCGACTGGCTGCTCGGGGATCGGGGCTACGACGCCGATTGGTTCCGAGAAGCGTTGCAAGACAAAGGGATACGCGCCTGCATCCCGGGCCGGAAATAACGCAAGAAAACCGTGAAATACCCCTCTCGGGACATTGCTGCGCAATGCCCTGCCGGGAGCGATGCGAAATCATGTTCGGCAGGCTCAAGGACTGGCGCCGTGTCACGACCAGATAGGACAGATGCCCAAAGGCCTTCTTCTCCGCCATCGCTCTCGCCGCAACTGTCATCTATTGGCTATGAGGCCTGAGCCCAGGGCAAGACGAAATGCCCTGATGTGGCCTTCATTCGCCGGAAATGTCCATAAAACGTTACCATGAGCGCCCATAGGCGGATGTTGCTGGTACCCAAGGTCGGACTCGAACCGACATGACCGTTAGGCCGGGGGATTTTGAATCCCCTGCGTCTACCATTCCGCCACTTGGGCAACGCAGCGACATGTATCGCCCTGCCCCGGACAGGTAAAGGGGGTCCGTCGCTTGACCGCCCTTGCGGCCCATGCTCTGACGCCGGGGACCAAACGGAGACCCGCGATGCTGCGCCGCCTTTACGACTGGACGATGGCCCAAGCCCGGGGCCGCAACGCCCTCTGGGTTCTGGCCGTCGTCGCCTTCATCGAAAGCTCGGTCTTTCCGATCCCGCCGGACGTGCTGATGATCCCGATGATCCTCGCGCAGCCGCGCCGGGCCTGGCTGATCGCCGGGGTTGCCACGCTGGCCTCGGTGCTGGGCGGGATTCTGGGCTACGGCATCGGCTACTTCTTCTACGAGGGCATCGGCCAGCCCATCCTCGAAAGCCTCGGCAAGGCGGAGTCGATGGCGGCCTTCAACGACAAGTTCAATGGCGTGGGTTTCTGGGCGGTGCTGATCGCGGGCATCACGCCCTTCCCCTACAAGGTCATCACCATCATGTCGGGCTGGACGGCGATGCCGCTGGGCACCTTCATCGTGACCTCGATCGTGGCGCGCGCCTTTCGCTTCTTTGTCGTCGCGGGCCTGCTGCGCACCTTCGGCGCACCCATTCGTGAATTCATCGAGCGCTACCTCGGTCTTGTCTTCACCGCTTTCATGGTGCTTCTGGTCGGTGGATTTGTTCTGTTGAAATACCTCTGAGGCCCCGTGATGACCCAGCCCCGCACCCTTCTGACCCTGCTCGGCATCGCCGGCTCCGCCGGCCTGCTGCTGGGGGCGCTGGCCTTTCAGTACATCGGCGGGCTGCCGCCCTGCAAACTCTGTTACTGGCAGCGTTACGGCCATCTCGCCGCCGTGGTCCTCGGCCTTCTGGCGCTTGTTGTGCCGCAGCGCATCCTGCTGTGGCTGGCAGCGCTGGGGGCCGGGTCCAGCGCGGCGGTCGGGATCTATCACACCGGGGTAGAGCGTGGCTGGTGGGAAGGGCCTTCGACCTGCACGTCCGGCCCGGTCGCGGGGAAATCCGTCGACGACCTGCTGAACGACATCATGGCGGCCCCCATGGTGCGCTGCGACGACATCGCCTGGGAACTGGCGGGCCTGTCGATGGCAAGCTGGAACGTCCTCGCCTCGACGGTCATCCTTTTGTGCTTTGTCGCGGCCGCCAACCGGCTGCGCGGCTGACCCGCCGCGCCCGGGGCCCTGCCCGCGTGGAACAAGCGGCGTGACAGCGCGGGGCCCCTCTGGCACTACGGGTGCCAGAGGATATCTGCCGGACCCGCGCCCATGACCAACAGCCTTGCCATCGCTCTCGGGCTTGCCATTGCCGCCTTCGTGACCGCGGATCTCCTGCTCTTTGATGGCACCAACCTGCTGTTCCTCGCCCGCAAGCTTTACTGGCTGATCGACTGGCTCGCCTTCTGGCGCTGACCCGGTTTCCCGGTTGACTTCGCGGCTTGCGGATGCATGTTAGCGATAACGGAATTTCCGGTCGTCTTTGGCGCGCACTTCGACAAGGCTGAAGGCGCGCCAAGCGCCATCTGAGCTGCAAGAAGGGAGCCTTCCATGACAGTCAAAGTCGCCATCAACGGTTTCGGCCGTATCGGCCGCAACGTGCTGCGCGCCATCATCGAATCCGGTCGCACCGATATCGAGGTCATCGCGATCAACGATCTTGGCCCGGTCGAGACCAACGCCCACCTTCTGCAGTACGACTCCGTTCACGGTCGCTTTCCGGTCGCGGTCACCCACACCGAGGACACCATCGACGTGGGCCGCGGCCCGATCCGCGTGACGGCCATCCGCAACCCGGCAGAGCTGCCGTGGTCGGATGTCGACGTGGTCATGGAATGCACCGGCATCTTCACCTCGAAAGAAAAATGCCAGGCGCATCTGGAAAACGGGTCGAGCCGCGTGCTGATCTCGGCGCCCGGGACAGATGCGGACAAGACCATCGTCTACGGCGTGAACCACGACACCCTGACTGCGGAGGACCTTATTGTCTCGAACGCCTCCTGCACCACGAACTGCCTGTCGCCGGTGGCCAAGGTCCTGAACGACGCCATCGGCATCGAGAAGGGCTTCATGACCACGATCCACAGCTACACCGGCGACCAGCCGACGCTGGACACGATGCACAAGGATCTCTACCGCGCCCGCGCGGCAGCCCTGTCGATGATCCCGACCTCGACCGGCGCGGCCAAGGCGGTGGGCCTTGTGCTGCCCGAACTGAATGGCAGGCTCGACGGCGTGGCGATCCGGGTGCCGACGCCCAATGTCTCGGTCGTCGACCTGACCTTCAACGCCGCGCGCGCGACCTCGGTGGAAGAGATCAACGAGGCGATTCGCGCAGCGGCGGAGGGCCCGCTGAAGGGTATCCTTGGCTACACGGACAAGAAGCTGGTCTCGGTCGACTTCAACCACGATCCGCATTCCTCGGTCTTCCATATGGACCAGACGAAGGTGATGGAGGGCACGATGTGCCGCATCCTGTCCTGGTACGACAACGAATGGGGCTTCTCGAACCGCATGAGCGATACCGCCGTGGCGATGGGCAAGCTGATCTGACGATCGCGTTCCGACGGAACCAAGGGGGCTTCGCTGCGGCGGGGCCCCTTTTCGTTTCGCCGCGCCTTGCGCGTCGACCAGCCGGGGGCTCCGCCCCCGGACCCCCGAGGTATTTGCGGACCAAAGAAGGGCTGGCCCTGGCGTCATGACCGCTGCGCATGGCGGACAATCAGGGTTGCGGGGAGGACAAGCCGACTTTGCAGATGCAGCGATTGTGCCGCAGCGCAGCAAGAGCCATGTTAGCGGAAACAGAGCAAAGAGATGCTGAAAGGAAAGACCGATGACCCTGTTTGACACGCTCCGCAGCCGCATGGAACGCCGCGCCCGCTATCGCCGTACCGTTCACGAACTCGAAGCGATGGGTGCCGACGTCCAGCGCGATCTGAACATCGCGCCGGAGGATATCTACCGCATCGCCCGGCACGCCGTCTACGGCTGAGGCCTCAGCGCGTCCGGCCGGCGTTCTTTTCCGCGAGGGCGTCGCGCACGGCGGGACTGACGAATTTCGACACATCCCCGCCGAGGCGCGAGATCTCTTTCACCAGCTTGGACGCGATGGCCTGATGCCGGGCCTCGGCCATCAGGAAGACCGTCTCGACGCTGTCGTCCAGCGCACGGTTCATCCCGACCATCTGGTATTCGTATTCGAAATCCGCCACCGCGCGCAGGCCTCGGATGATGATCGTGGCGCCCACGTCGCGGGCGCAGTCGATCAGCAGGTTCTCGAAGGGGTGGACAAGGATCTCTGTCCCGGTCTCTTCCGCGACCACGCGGGTTTCCCGCTCGATCATGGCGACACGCTCTTCGAGAGAGAACAACGGCCCCTTGTCGCGGTTGATCGCGGCGCCGATCACCAGCCGGTCGACCAGAGACGCCCCCCGCCGGATGATATCGAGGTGCCCAAGCGTGATCGGATCGAAGGTTCCGGGATACAGGCCGATGCGCATGGTCGGGCGCCCCTCCTAGGCAGTGGTCGCATTTCATCGCACGCAACTATATTGCGCGCGCCAATGCAAGGCGGAAACGACAGCCCCGGTTCCCTGCGCCGGTCGGTTCGGGGTTTCAGTGCCCCATGATCATGCCTTCGAGGGCATCCTTTTCCATCGCCAGTTCCGACAGACGCGCCTTGACCACGTCGCCCAGGGTGATCAGGCCGATCATCCTGCCGTCTTCGACCACCGGCATGTGGCGAAAGCGGCCCTCGGTCATCTTGGCAAGGATCGCGTCGGCCATGTCGGCCCGCGTGCAGGTCACCAACTCGCGGGTCATGTAGTCGTCGACCTTGTCGGACAGGCACCCTGCCCCGACCTTGGCGAGGACCCGGACAATGTCGCGTTCCGACAGGATGCCTTCGGCGGCGCTGCCGTCGCTGGAGACCACCACCGTGCCGATCCGTTTCTCCGCAAGAATCTGCGCCGCATCGGCCACCAGGGTCCCCGGCTTCACGGTATGGACGCCATCCGTACCCTTGCTCTTCAGGATTTGCTGCACCTGCATGTCGGGACCTCCTTGCGCTCGATGCCCATGGGACAAGCGTTGCCCGCGCCCCCGATCCTGTCAAGTGTCCGAAAGTCCTGCATTCTGCCGAGGAACGCCGCCTTGGGACCCGGCCTCCGCCACGCCGCCCGTTGCGGCGGCATCCACCGCCGCCTCGAGCCGGGCCAGTTCGCGGCGCAGCCCCTCCAGCAGGGCGGTGGCAAAGCGATTCATCCGGTCGAGCCGCCGGTCGTCCTCGTGCCGGACGAGGTAGAAGGACCGGGTCAGGCTGACCGCGTCGCGCAGCACCGGGCGCAACCCCGGCGCCGAGGGCAAGGCGAAATCATGCACGATTCCCAGCCCGGCCCCCTGCCGCAGCCACTGGAACTGCACCGAAACGGAGTTCGAGGCGAAGGCGACGCGGCGCAGCCCCAGCGCATCGAGGTAATCCAGTTCCTTGTCGAAGATCATGTCGGGGATATAGCCCACCATGCGGTGCCCCCGCAGATCCCCGACGCCGTGCAGCGGCGCGTTTCGGGCCAGATAGGCCTCGCTTGCCGCGAGGTGCAGGCGGTAATCGGTGATCTTCTGCACCACCAGCCGCCCGGCGGTGGGGGCAGAGACGGCGATGGCCATGTCCGCCTCGCGCCGCGACAGGTTCACCACCCGGGGCAGCGCGAGAATCTGCACCTCGAGCTCGGGGTTCTGGGCCGCGATCTCTGCGCAGACCTTTGGCAGCAGGAAATTGGCACAGCCGTCCGGCGCACCGATGCGGATCTGCCCCGAAAGACCCTCGGAGCGTCCGCGTACCGCTTCGGAGGCCAGGGAAAGCGCCTGCTCCGCCGCCTCGGCATGGGGCACCAGCCGCGCCCCCCCCTCTGTCAGCGCGTAGCCCTGCGGCGACTTCACGAACAGCGGCAGGCCCATGTCCTGTTCCAGCCGCGCCACCCGGCGGCCCACCGTCGCCGGGTCCATGCGCAGGGTCCGGCCCGCCGCCGACAGCGTCTCTCCACGAGAGACCGCGAGGAAGATCCGCAGGTCGTCCCAACTTTCCGCCATGCCGCTCCCTTTGCAGAAATGCAAAACCTCTTTGCCATTTCTCCGCTTTTTCCGGCATTCCTGCAAGGCTACGGTTTGCGCGACCACCAAGGAGGACCCCCATGACCGAACTCACCAACTGGATCGACGGCGCCCGCAAGGACTCGGCCTCTGGCCGTTTCAGCGATGTCTACAACCCCGCGACCGGCGAGGTTCAGGCCAGGACCCCTCTGTCCACCGTCGAGGAGCTGAATGACGCGGTGGCCCGCGCCGCCGAGGCGCAGAAGGGATGGGGCGCCACCAACCCGCAGCGCCGCGCCCGCGTGATGATGAAGTTCGGCCAGCTCATCAACGAGCACATGGACGAACTGGCGGAACTGGTCAGCCGCGAACACGGCAAGACCCTGCCCGACGCCAGGGGCGACGTGCAGCGCGGTCTTGAGGTGGTCGAGGTCTGCATGGGTGCGCCGAACATGCTGAAGGGCGAGTTCACCGACGATGGCGGGCCGGGCATCGACCTCTATTCCATGCGCCAGCCGCTGGGCGTTGTTGCGGGCATCACGCCCTTCAACTTCCCCGCCATGATCCCGCTGTGGAAGATGGCCCCGGCACTGGCCTGCGGCAACGCCATGATCCTCAAGCCCTCCGAGCGCGTACCCTCGACCGCGCTGCGCCTTGCGGAACTGATCAAGGAAGCGGGCCTGCCCGACGGCGTCCTGCAAGTCGTGAACGGCGACAAGGAAGTGGTCGACGCGATCCTCGACAACGAGGACATCGCTGCCGTGGGCTTTGTCGGCTCGACGCCGATCGCGCAGTACATCTATGGCCGCGCGGCTGCCAACGGCAAGCGCGCGCAATGCTTCGGCGGCGCCAAGAACCACATGATCATCATGCCCGACGCCGATATCGACAAGGCCGCCGACGCGCTGGTGGGCGCGGGCTACGGGGCCGCGGGCGAGCGCTGCATGGCGATCTCGGTCGCCGTCCCGGTCGGCAAGGAAACCGGCGACAAGCTGATCGAGGCGCTGGTGCCGCGCGTCGAGAAGCTGCGCGTCGGTCCCTATACCTCGGACCAAGAGGTGGACTACGGCCCTGTCATCACCGCGCAGGCCAAGGAGCGCATCGAGAAGCTCATCGCCTCGGGTGTGGATCAGGGCGCCAAGCTGGTGATCGACGGTCGCGGGATGGAACTGCAGGGCTACGAGAACGGCTTCTTCTGCGGGCCGTCGCTGTTCGACGACGTGACGCCGGACATGGACATCTACAAAGAAGAGATCTTCGGCCCGGTCCTGTCGACCGTCCGCGCCGAAAGCTACGAGGACGCGCTGAACCTGGTGATCGACAATCCCTATGGCAACGGCACGGCGATCTACACCGCCGACGGCGACACCGCCCGCGACTTTGCCCACCGGGTCAATGTCGGCATGGTCGGCATCAACTTCCCCATCCCGGTGCCGCTGTCCTACCACACCTTCGGCGGCTGGAAGAAATCGGCCTTCGGCGACCTCAACCAGTACGGCCCCGACGCCTTCCGCTTCTACACCAAGACCAAGACCGTCACGGCGCGCTGGTTCTCGGGGATCAAGGAAGGCGGCGAGTTCAACTTCAAGGCCATGGACTGACCCGCCCAGCACATCGGACCCGGGACATCGGGCCCGGGACATCGGGTCCGGGACAACGAAAGGGGGGCGCCTGCGGGTGCCCCCTGCCCGTTCCGGCGGCAGCAAAAGAGCCACGACGGATATGCGCCTCTCCGGCAGTGCCGCCCGGCAGCCCAGAGCGACGGGCAGGCACATGCCACCCTTGGCAGCCGCCCGCCCCCGCGCTAGACCCGGCAGGCACCCCGACAGGAGCCCGCATGAAGATCGCCATAGCCACCTCCGACTACTTCGTGCCCGGCGAAACCTTCATCAACCGCCACATCGCGGAGATGTTCGGCGGCAACACCTGCGTGATCTGCGGCCGCCACAACGGTCAGGACCCGCTGGGCAAGCCGCTCTTCGTGCGCCGGGCGCCGCTGTCGCTGCCCGACCGCCTGGTGATGCCCTTCGCCGCCCTGCGCGGCGCCGCCCTGCACGGCACCTCGCGGCTGCCCTTCGGCGCGGGCCGCAAGGCGCTCGCCCGGTTCCTGCGCGACCAGAAGGCCGATGCGATCCTCGCCGAGTTCGGCACGCAGGCGCTGGTGGTGGCAGAGCTCGGCAACGAGATGGGCCTGCCGGTCTTCACCTACTGGCGCGGCACCGATGCCTCCGCCGCGCTGCGCTCGGGGCAGCGGGTCCGGTCCTACCGGCTGATGATGCCGCGCCTCGCCGGCATGTTCTCGGTCAGCCGGTTCCTGCTCGACAACCTTGCCGCCCATGGCGTGACGCATCCCAACGCCCATGTCGTGCCCTCGGGCGTCGACATCACCCGCTTCACACCCGGCCGGAAACGCCCGGGCAGCTTCCTCGCCGTTGGCCGCATGGTCGAGAAGAAGGCGCCCCAGGTGACGCTCCGCGCCTTTGCCCGCGCCGCAAAGGGCCGCGACGCGCATCTGACTTTCATCGGCGACGGCCCCCTGCTGGAGCCGAACAAGGCGCTCGCCCGGGACCTCGGCATCGCCGGTCGGGTCACATTCACCGGCGCCCTGCCCCACGACCGCGTCCGCGAACAGCTTGAAACCACGGAAACCTTCCTCCAGCACTCGGTCACCGCCAGGAACGGCAACACCGAAGGTCTGCCCACCGCCATCCAGGAGGCGCTGGCCTGCGGCTGCATCACGCTTTCGACCCGCCACGCGGGCATCCCCGAAGCGGTGGAACACGGCATCAACGGCCTGCTGACCGAGGAATGGGACGAAACCGGCTTTGCCGCCGCCATCACGCGGATCCTCGACGACCCGGATCGCGGTGCCATGGCCCGCGCCGCCCGCGCCACCGCAGAGGCGAAATTCGACAATGCCAAAGGCCTCGCGAGGGTCGAGGACATCATCCGCGCCACCGTGCAGGCGCGATAGGCCCCGCTTCTTCAGGCCCCCGCTTCTTCTGTCCCCAAATATCCTCGCCGAAGGCACCGCCCCCGCCTCCGCCGTCACGGCCGGAGACAAAACGCGCCGGCGCCGCAAACGCCCACCCGAGGACAAGGCCGCAGGCCGCCGGACGAGACATCCTGCGCGCGCCTGCGCGCTCCGTCAGGTCACCTGCGGGCGGGTCAAAGACAGGCGGGCGGGTCAGACCCGGCCGAGCGCCAGCACCGCGTTCAGGCCGCCGAAGGCAAAGGCATTGGACAGCACCACGTCGACCTTCGCCTCGCGCGCCACGTTGGGCACCACGTCCAGCGCGCATTCCGGGTCAGGCTCTTCGTAGTTGATCGTGGGCGCGATCACGCCCTCGTTCAGCGCCATGAGGCAGGCCAGAAGCTCCACCGCCCCTGTGCCGCCGATGCAATGGCCATGCATCGACTTGGTCGAGGAGATCAGCAGGTCGTCCGCATGGGTGCCGAAGACATCCGCCACCGCCGCGCATTCGGTCTTGTCATTGGCCGCCGTCCCGGTGCCATGGGCGTTCACGTAGCCCACCCGCTCTTTCGCGATGCGACCGTCCTGCAGCGCCAGTTCGATGGCCCGCGACGCGCCCTGCTTCGAGGGCATGACGATATCGGCGGCATCCGAGGTCATGGCAAAGCCCAGCACCTCGCCGAGGATCGTGGCGCCCCGGGCGCGGGCGTGTTCGTATTCCTCGAAGACGAAGATCCCGGCGCCCTCGCCCTGCACCATGCCGTTGCGGGTGGCGGAAAACGGGCGGCAGGCATCCTTGGACATGACCCGCAGACCTTCCCATGCCTTGATCCCGCCAAAGCACAGCATCGATTCCGAGCCGCCGGTGATCATCGCCGTGCACATGCCCGACCGCACCATCTGGAAGGCCTGCCCCATCGCGTGATTGGACGAGGCGCAGGCGGTGGCCACGGTGAAGGACGGGCCGCGCAGGTTGAACTCCATGCTGACATGGCTGGTCGCGGCATTGTTCATCAGCTTCGGCACGACGAAGGGGTGAACCCGGTTCTTGCCCTCTTCGTAGACCGCCCGGTAATTCTCGTCCTGCGTGGTCAAACCGCCGCCCGAGGTGCCCAGCACCACACCGGCGCCGGTCGAGAGGTCGCCCTTGAACTCCAGCCCCGACTGCGCCACCGCCTGCCGCGCCGCGATCAGCGTGAACTGGGTGAAGCGGTCGTAAAGCGCCAGCTGCTGGCGGTTGAAGACGGAATCCGGCTCGAATCCCTTCACCTGCCCGCCGATGCGGATGGCCAGGCGCTCGACGTCGCGGAATTCCAGTTCCGAGATTCCGCACCGGCCTTCCTTCATGGCCTCATAGGTCGCGGGCACATCCTGCCCAAGGGCATTGATCGTGCCCGCGCCGGTGATGACGACTCGCTTCACGCGCGTTGCTCGGCGATCAGCTTCTCGATCCCGGCCACGATATGCCCGACCGAAGAGATGTCGAAATCCGACTCGGTGGGATCGTTGGCGTTGAAGGGCACCGAGATGTCAAAGCTCTCCTCGATGGCGAAGATCGACTCCACGAGGCCCAGCGAATCGATCCCGAGATCCTCGGGCGTGCTTTCCATCGTGACGTCGGACGGCTCCAGCATCGCCTGTTCGGCGATGATCTCGATCACCTTGCCTTTGACATCCATGCGCGCGCCTCGCCTGTTAAGGAATTTGAGGCTGATTTAGTCATTCCCCGGCGCTTTTGAAACCGCTTTCTTGAGGTCGGCCACCTCGCGGAACAGCCGAGGCAGGCGGCGCAGGCCCTTGTAGGCCTCGACATGGCTTTCCATCTTCATGGCCGGATAGCCCAGCATGACACGCCCCGCGGGCACGTTCGACAGCACCACCGTCGCGCCACCCAGAATGGCCCGGTCGCCGACGCGCAGATTGTCGCTGATGCCGACCTGACCGGCCATCACCACGTTGTCGCCGATCACCGAGGACCCGGCCACCCCGACCTGGCCGCAAAGCAGGCAATCGCGCCCGATCACCACGTTGTGGCCAACGGTCACGAGGTTGTCGAGCTTGGTACCGCTGCCGATCATCGTATCGCGCACGGTGCCCCGGTCGACGGTGCTGTTGGCGCCGATCTCGACGTCGTCGCCGATCGTCACGGCGCCAAGGCTGGCGATCCGCGCCCAGGACTGGGCGCTGTCGGTGCCTTCCTCACCCAGGCTTTGGCGCGCCTTCTCGACGCCCGACAGTTCCGGCGTGACGAAGGAAAAGCCGTCGCCGCCGATCACGACGCCGGGCTGCGCGATGAACCGCGCGCCGATGCGGACGCGGGCCATGATCCGCACGCCCGCATGCAGCAGCGCGCTCTCGCCAAGCGTTGCCCCCTCTCCGACGAAGACCTGCGGCCCGATCACCGAGCCCGCACCGATGCGGGCGCCGCGCCCGATCACCGCAAGCGGTCCGACGCTGACGTCAGCGCCCAGTTCCGCGCCCGGGTCGATCACCGCAGAGGGATGCACGCCCGCGGCATAGCCCGGCCCGCGATCCATCATCGCCGTCAGGGCCGACATGGAAAACCGCGGGCGCGGCGGCAGGATCGCCGCCTCCAGCCCCAGCGCGCGCCAGTCTGCACCGGCCCAGAGGAACCCGGCCCGCGCGGCGCCGTCCGTCAGCGCCTCGGCGTATTTCGGCGTGGACGCCATGGCAAGCTCGTCGGCGCGGGCCGATTGCGGCTCTGCCACACCGGTCACGGTCAACGCGCCGTCGCCCTCGGCGGTCAGGCCAAGCGCCTCGGCGATCTGCTGGATTGTGTAGGGCATGGCACCTCCGTCGGCTTTACCGGCGGAGGCTTAGCTTTGACCGGCCCGCAGGACCACCCCCTCGTTGGCCAGCGCGCGCCAGATCGCCGCGTCCCGGTTGTAGACGTCGGGACGGTAGTTCACCTGCCCCTTCGCCTGCGTGAAGGCGGTGCGGTAGATCAGGTGCACAGGCACGGGCTGCTCCAGGTTGACCCGGGTTTCGCGCCGGGTGTTCAGGATGCCGTGGAAATAGCTCTCGGGGTTGTCGACCTGCTTGGCGAGCAGCGCGTAGGCAAAGTCATGCGGATCGTCGAGGCGGATACAGCCATGGCTGTAGGTTCGCACCGGCTGCGAGAACAGGTGCTGCGAGGGCGTGTCGTGCAGGTAGATGTTGTAACGGTTCGGGAACATGAACTTGACCGATCCCAGCGCGTTGTTCGGCCCCGGCGGCTGCCGCATGTTGAACGGGAAGGTGCGCGAGGAATACTGCGAGAAGCCATGCCCCCGGTTCACAACCTGCCCCGAGGCGGTGACCACTTCGATATGCCCGACCGAATAGGGATTCGAGCGCAGCAGCGGCAGGTATTCCCCGACAACGATCGAGCGCGGCACGTACCACGACGGATTGATGACCATGTGATCCATGACGTCCGAGAATTCCGGCGTCTGCCGGTCGGCGGCCTGGTGGCCGATCACCGACTTGGTCTCGAAGGTCAGCTTGTCGTCGTCGATGATCTGCGCGTGATAGTCGACGAGGTTCACGAGGATGTGCCGCTGGCCCTTGCCCTCGGGCAGGTTCAGCCAGCGCTCGCGCTCCATCGCGACCATGATCGACCGCAGCCGCTCTTCGGGGGCGGTATTGATCTCGCGCATGGTGGTGTTGCCGGCGACGCCGTCCGGCTCCAGCCCGTGATCGACCTGGAATTCGCGGACTGCGGCCTCGATTCGTCCATCGTAGGTCGCGCTCAGAGAGGGCTGGAGATAGCCCATCGCCACAAGCCGGTTGCGCAGCGCGACCACCGTATTGCCGGACTCGCCCGGACGCAGGCTCGCCGTCGGGACGACAGGCCCCCAACCGCCATGCTGTAGCCGGTGCTCCAGCCGCAGCTTGGCCTGCATCAGGCGCGTGTACTCGGGGCTAGAGGGCACGAGCATCCGGAAGACGGATTCCGGCGGCTGGGTGGAAAGGAGGGTCAGAAGCTCTTCCGAGGACCGCCGGGGCGCCTTGCGCTTGATCAGCGACGAGGCCTTGCCCGGCTCCAGGACGCCGGATTGCAGGTCGTGGGCGAATTGCAGGAAGGTGCGGGTCAGCTCGATTTCCAGCAGGCCGCGATCGCGGCCGCCCGAGACCCCGGCAAGGCGCTCCATCAGCCGGTCGGGATCGTAGCGCCCGCGCGGAAGACCGTGATCGTCGGCCAGCGCGAAGGCCTCGATCAGGGCCAGCCTGCGGGCACGGTCCGCATCCGAAGACCCGGTCCAGATCGGCTCGAATCCACGGGCGCGGTAGAAGGCTGCAACGCCCTCGTCCTCGCCGATGGTCTCGGCCACGGCCTGCGCATAGGCGGTGATCTTGACCGAGATCCCGTCATCCTGCGCCAATCCCGCCGTGGCCCCGGCGAGGCCGAAAGCCAGGGCCGCGACCGTTGTCCGCAGCGCCGTCCTGATCCTGAAAACTGTCATCGAACCGTCCCGTCTTTTCTGTTCCGCCCCTTAAGGCAATGATTAGAGCGCCAATTCCCGGTGTCTACTCACAAATCAGACAGGTTCAAAGCGGAGCCCGCGAAACCCGCGCAGGCGGCAAAGGTGTCACAGGTGTCGCACCCATGCGCAGGAACCCGCCAGTTGCCCCTTGATCTCTAGAATGCGTTACAAAACGTCCTTTTTAGACCCGGCGATTCGTGCCATACAGAGTCACGGCATCTGGGGATAGATGGCAGACGGCGCACAACGATGCGCGCAATCGAACAGGTAACCAGCGACCACGGGACAGGCGCTCACATGGCAGACATGAACTCAGGCAGCATTTCGCGGCGCGCGCTTCTTGGCGCATTTGCAGCGACCACCGTCACCGCAGCACCGACCTTCGCCAATGCCGCAGGTTTTCTGCGCGGCGCGGGCGATATCCGACGGCTTCGGATGTATTCGGGCCGCACGGGCGAGCGGATCGACATGATCTATTGGATCGAAGGGAATTACCTTGCCGACGCGATCAAAGAAATCAATTTCTTCATGCGCGATTGGCGGACCAACGACGTCAAGAACATCGATGCGCGGACCATCGACCTGATGTGTGCCTCGCACAACCTTCTCGACTGCTCCGAACCCTACATGCTGATCTCCGGCTATCGCAGCCCCCGCACCAACGCGATGCTTCGGTCGAAGTCTTCCGGTGTTGCGAAGAACTCACGTCACCTGCGCGGCGAAGCCGCTGACCTGCGTCTGTCCTCGCGCTCCGTCAGCCAGATGGCGCGCGCGGCGGCAGCCTGCCACGCTGGCGGCGTTGGTCGCTACTCTGGCTCTAACTTCGTACACATGGATTGCGGCCCTGTCCGCACCTGGGGCTCCTGAAGCAGCCTGCGCCCCTCCGAATCCCCCTCCGAACATGTCCCAAGGCGCCCCTGTGGCGCCTTTTTCCTTGCGTCCTTCCGGTTCTCCTTTGTCTCCTTCTGGTTCACCCCCGCCCTTTTTGCCATGGCAGCAGCATTGGCGGCAGTCGTGAATACCTGACTGATAGGTAAACGCGCGGAAAGCGTCACCGTTCCCGGCACCGCAGAAAAATTTCGGATCTGGAGGAAGGGAAAGTGGCGCGGTTGACGGGGCTCGAACCCGCGACCCCCGGCGTGACAGGCCGGTACTCTAACCAACTGAGCTACAACCGCGCTTTAGCCACGGGACCAGAGGGAGACAGCGATGGCGCGGTTGACGGGGCTCGAACCCGCGACCCCCGGCGTGACAGGCCGGTACTCTAACCAACTGAGCTACAACCGCATCGCTGCCGCCCGACCTCGGTCGTGGCGTGAGAGGCCTTCTATGCGCAGCCCCCGGCCCCGTCAAGCGCTTTCCCGACCGGAATTCGGCGAAAGTTTCGCGGCACGTGTATTCAGGCGTGGCCGCCCTGCAACGGTCATTCTCACGGTCAAACCGCCTCGGCCCAGAAAGCTTGAGTTTTCACTAATCGGGAAGTTTTCTCGGACTGTCTGCTTCTGCCAACCATCCCCTGGACGACCTGCCATGACTGAACTTGCACGACGGACGCTGCTGACCGGCGGCCTAGCGGCCTGCGCGCTGTCCAGGCCCTCCCTCGCCCTTGCCCGTCCGGTCATCACTTTGCCCCCGGACGTGGCGCAACGCGACGCCGCCACCGTGATGGCGGTGCGCACCAGCGCGCCGGTCGTGGCAATGACCTTCGACGACGGTCCGCACCCGCGGCTGACCCCCGTTCTGCTGGACATCCTGAAGGCCCGAGGGCTGCGCGCCACCTTCTACCTGATCGGCAACCGCTGCGTGACATGGCCGGACATCGTCCGTCGCATCGCGGCGGAGGGCCACGAGATCGGCAACCATTCGTGGTCGCACCCGGACCTGTCGCGCCGCCCGGACGAAGCCGCCATGGACGAGATCGACCGCACTACGGATACAATCTTCAAGATCACCGGCCGCCCGCCGGTCACCTTCCGCCCGCCCTACGGCGCCTTTACCCGCCGCCAGCGCATGATGCTGTACAAGGCGCGCAACCTGCCGACGATCCTGTGGTCGGTCGATCCGCAGGACTGGCGCCGCCCCGGTGCCAGCGTCGTGTCCAGCCGCATCCTCAAAGGCTCTCGCCCCGGCGCAATCATCCTCAGCCACGACATCCAGAGCGGCACAGTCAAGGCGATGCCCGCCACGCTGGACGGACTGACAGAGCGCGGGCTGAAATTCGGCACCGTCAGCCAGATGATGGGCTGGCCGCTCTGGCAAGACCGCCACTTCCGCAGGGTCAGCACGCAGGGCTGAGGCGCCAGGGCGTCAGCCCAGGGTGACGCAGGGGCCGCATTTGACGAAAAACCTGTCGTTTTTGACAGGGGGCTGCTATATTTCGCAGGACTACGTTTTTTTTCAAGAGCCCGCAGCACGAGGTCCAGCCCCCCCTTGAGCAGCATTCGTGATCGCACCGTTCGACTCATTGACATCGGTGGTTTGGAGTATGCGCTCGGGCCCGGAGAACTGCTGTTCCTGCTCCGGCACAATGCCTCTCGCCTCTACCTGCTCTGCGTCTATGCACTGCTGGTCGTGACCGATGCGCCGGGGCTGTACGGACAGGTGGCCATGCCCGTCCTCCTGGCGCTCTGGCTTCTCATGCTGACGCTGTTCCTCGGGGCATTCTGGTGCATCTTGTTCGCGCTGGCCGCCGCCCAGAAACGCTTTGGCCCGTGGCAAACGCCTGCCCCGCTGATCACGGCGCTGGCGATTCTGCCCGGTACCTTTGTCGGAGAGCACATCATGGCGGCCCTGACCGGGGGTATAAACCAGCCGCAGCTTTTCCCTCAGGTGATCTTCTATTTCATTACGGCCGAGGTCTTTGGCATCCTCTTCCTGAAATTCGTCCGCCCGGCGATCGAGGCCAAGACCCAAGAGACCGACCGCCACATCGTCATCGGCGCGGCACCGGTGCCGCTGTCGCGTCTGCGGCACATCGAGGCGCGCGAACACCACGTCCACGTAACGCTCGACGGCGAAAGCCTGACACAGCGCGCGCGACTGGGCGACATCGTCGCCCAAACCGCGCCGGAGGACGGCTTTCAGCCGCATCGCTCTTGGTGGGTTGCGGCACAGGCCGGCGGGCGTCTGGAAAAGGACGGCCCGAAGCATGTCCTGCACCTACAGGACGGCACCCGAATTCCGGTCGCGCGCACCCGGGTAGACGAGGTCCGCGACTGGCTGGAACGCCACGCCTGAGCCGCCGCTGCGCAACGGCCCCGCCCTGAAGCACTCTTGTCGCGGGAGGCCTCTCTTGCTACCCCTCGGCCCCGACAGACAGGAGCTTGTGCATGTCCGACACCTCTGAACCCGCCGCCGGTATGATCCGTTTTGGCTGGGAGGAATGGGTCGCCCTGCCCGACCTCGGCCTGCCCGCGCTGCGCGCCAAGGTCGACACCGGCGCCCGCACCTCGGCGCTGCATGCCTTCGACATCGAAACCTTCGGCCCCGCCTCGGCGCCCAAGGTGCGGTTCACCGTGCATCCGGTCCCGGGCCGCGACGACCTGGTGATTCCCTGCTCGGCCCGGATCGTCGACCGGCGCACCGTCACCTCGTCGAACGGCGAATCCGAAAGCCGCTACGTCATCGCCTCGACCCTGCGGGTCGGCGAGGAAAGCTGGCGGATCGAACTGACGCTGACCGACCGGTCCGGCATGAACTCGCGGATGCTGCTGGGGCGCGAGGCGCTGAAGGACCACATCACCATCGTCGCCACCGACCGCTTTCAGCAGCCAAAGCTGTCCTACGACGTCTACTCCACCGCCCGCGTCCGCCATGCCGCCCCGAACCGCGCCCTGCGGGTGGCGGTGCTGTCGCGCGAGGACAATTATTCCACCCGCCGTCTGGTCGAAGAGGGCGAAGAGCGTGGCCATACGGTCGAGGTCATCGACACCACGCGCTGCTACATGGCGATCAACGCGCTGTCGCCCGAGGTGCATTACGACGGCAAGCGCCTGCCCCGTTACGACGTGGTGATTCCGCGCATCGGCGCCTCGATCACCTCGTACGGCACCGCCGTGATCCGCCAGTTCGAGACCATCGGCACCTTCTGCGTCAATGGCTCTGACGGCATCACCTCCAGCCGCGACAAGCTGGCCGCGCACCAGATGATGGCACGCCACAAGATCGGCATGCCCAACACCGCCTTTGCCGCCTCGCCCAAGGACACCCAGTCGCTGATGCGCCTCGTCGGCACCGCGCCGCTCATCGTGAAGCTGCTGGAATCGACCCAGGGCAAGGGCGTGGTGCTGGCCGAGACCAAGAAGGCCGCCGAATCCGTCATCGACGCCTTTCGCGGCCTGAAGGCCAACTTCCTCGTGCAGGATTTCGTCAAGGAAGCCGCCGGGGAGGACATCCGCTGTCTCGTGGTCGGCGGCAGGGTCGTGGCCGCCATGAAGCGCACCGGGGCCGATGGCGACTTTCGGTCCAACCTGCACCGGGGCGGCTCGGCCCAGGTGGCGCGGATCACCAAGGAAGAACGCGAGACCGCCGTGCGCGCCGCCCGCGCCTTTCGCCTGAACCTCGCCGGGGTGGACCTGCTGCGCTCGGAAACCGGGCCGAAGGTGCTGGAGGTGAACTCCAGCCCCGGGCTCGAAGGCATCGAAACGGCCACGCACAAGAACATCGCAGGCCTGCTCTACGAGCACATCGAGGCCAAGGTCCGCCCCACCCCGGTGCGGGCGCGCAAGACCATGGACAGCGAATAGCGCCCCCTTTACCCGACCGGCCTCTTTTCCTATATGATTGGTCAGGATTTCAGCCCACGAGGACGGCCATGACCGAACAGAGCCCGCAGATGGAAGGCGCGCCGCTGATTGCGCCCTCCAGCACCGACCATCCCCTGTACGAGCAGGTGGTGGAGGCCTGCAGGTCGGTCTACGACCCCGAGATCCCGGTCAATATCTATGACCTCGGGTTGATCTATACCATCGACATCACCCCCGAATCCGACGTGAAGATCATCATGACCCTTACCGCCCCGGGCTGCCCGGTGGCCGGAGAGATGCCGGGATGGATCGTCGACGCGATCGACCCCATCGGCGGTGTCAAAAGCGTGGACGTCGAGCTTGTCTGGGACCCGCCCTGGGGCATGGACATGATGTCCGACGAGGCCCGGCTGGAGCTTGGCTTCATGTAAACGGTCCCGGCGCGGGCGCGCGCCGGACCCGCAGGCCGCCACAACTGGCGCCCCCTTGAGGTCGTGCCTGCTTGGACCTACCTTGAGGGTGAGCGCAAACAGAGGTTTCCCATGTTCGGCATTCCCGGCAAGCAGGCCGTGACCATGACGCCCAAGGCGTCGCAGCAGATCCGCAAGCTGATGGAGCGGGACGGCGCAAGCGCCCTGCGCATCGGCCTGAAAAAGGGCGGCTGCGCGGGCATGGAGTATACGATGGACTTCGTGGAAACCCCTGACGACAATGACGAAATCGTCGAACAGGATGGCGCCCGCGTGGCCATTGCGCCGATGGCGCAGATGTTCCTTTTCGGCACGGAAATCGACTATAAGACCTCGCTTCTGGAATCCGGTTTCACCTTCCAGAACCCGAACGTGACCGATGCCTGCGGCTGCGGCGAGTCGATCAAGTTCAAGGATGTGGCAGAGCTTCAGGCCGAACGCGAAGGCTGACCCATGGCCCTGTCGGAGGAGGATCGGGCCTATGTTCAGGACCTCTTCTCCGGGCTTGGAGAGCTGTCCACCCGCCGCATGTTCGGCGGTCTCGGGATCTATCATCGGGGCCAGATCTTCGCCCTGATGCGCTCGGACGGCGCGCTTCTCATCAAGGGTCAGGGCGATTTCATCCAGTATCTGGAAATGATGGGCTGCGACCAGTGGCGCCATCGGCGCGCGAGCGGCAAAGAGGTCTTCATGCCCTATTGGTCGCTGCCGGATTCGGCCCGGGACGATCCCGAAGAGGCGGCTGCCCTCGCCAAAGAGGCCCTTCGGCATCTGGAATAGGTTTTTCCTTTTCAAACAGCGTCCTGCAAGACGCAGCTCACCCGAAACATCATCGGCGACGCTGGCCAGCCACCGGGGCACCGTGTCGCCGAAAGTTCGCGGCAAAAGAGGCGGCGCTGATCCGCCCCTTTTGCCCTGAGCGGCGGAAGATCCCGCGTCCGAATCCCACCAGCCCCCTTTTTATCAATCACTTAGGCTGCGGCCTTCGCCTTTTCCGCGTCAAGTTCCGCAGCGGCGCGCGCGCTTGGCGCGGCCTGACAGCGCGCCAGCCAGTCGGTGATCGCGGGATGGTCCGCTGTCCCGCCCGGCAGGAACGGGAAGGAAGACGACGCAAGGATGTCTGCGGGGGTCAGTTGGTCCCCCATCAGGAAAGGGCGCCCGGTCAGCGCCTCTTCCAGTAGCGCCAGCGCCCCATCCATGTCGCGATAGGTGTCGCGCAACAGGGGATGCTGGAATCCCGCGATCTTCAGCAGCACCAGCGGCTCCAGCACCGCCCCGCTCCAGGCCATCCAGGCCAGCATGACGCCATGGTCCGGCGTGCCGGGACGTGGCACCATGCGGGCTGCCTCTTCCGGGAACACTGCCATCAGGTGCTCCATGATCGCCGAGGTCTCGCGGATGGCGACACCGTCATGCACCAGCAGCGGCACCTTGCCCTCGGGGTGCGGGTTGGCCGCGTCGCGGGCACCGCTGCCGTCGCCACGACGGATCTGCACGATCCGCAGGTCTATGCGGTCGGAAATCCCCATCAGCTCGATCAGCTGCACGATCCGGGTCGAGCGGGAAAAGGGGGCATGGTAAAGGGTCAGCATGGTCTTGTGTCCTTTCGCGGCAAATGGTTGACCTGCCCGCACAGTCGCAGAGACCCCTGACGGAAAACGGCTGGAGCCTTCGCCGTCTTTCGCGGTCAGAGTGCCGCGCCAAAGCCGACCGGCCTTGACGCCGCCCCTGCCCCCGCAATGATGAGGCCAAACCCACGAGAGGAGAAATGGATGCGCAGGAAACTGGCAGCCGGGAACTGGAAGATGAACGGAACGCGGGCCTCCCTGTCCGAGATGGCCGCGATGGAGGGGATCGCCGGGGACGCGACGGATGTGCTGATCTGCCCGCCCGCCACGCTGATCCGCGAGGCCGCCTCGGCGGCCAAGGGCGTGTCGATCGGCGGACAGGACTGCCACGCCGAGGCCTCGGGTGCCCACACCGGCGACCTGTCGGCGGCGATGCTGGCCGACGCCGGGGCCAGCCACGTGATTCTCGGCCATTCCGAGCGCCGCGCCGATCATGACGAGCACAACGAACACGTGCGGGCCAAATGCAGGGCCGCCTGGGAGGCGGGTCTGGTGGCGGTGGTCTGCGTCGGCGAGACGCTGGAGCAGCGCGAGGCGCAGAACACGCTCGACATCATCGGCGGGCAGCTGGCGGGCTCGATCCCGGACGGCGCGACGGGGCTGAACCTTGTGGTGGCCTACGAACCGGTCTGGGCCATCGGGACCGGCAAGGTGCCGACAACGGATCAGATCGGGGATGTCCACGACTTCATGCGCGCCCGGCTGGAACGCCGCTTTGGCGCGGGGGTGGGCCGGTCGGTGCGGCTGCTCTACGGCGGATCGGTCAAGGCCTCCAATGCGTCAGAGATCTTCGCGGTGTCCAACGTGGACGGCGCGCTGGTCGGCGGTGCAAGCCTGAAGGCCGCCGACTTCGTGCCGATCATCGAGGCGCTGAACGCAGCCCCCTAGGGCACAAGGGTCCCGTTCAAAGCGGGAAAGGGCCTTCGAAGGCCCTTTCTCAAGCCGGTTCGAACTGGCTTTGGCGCCCCGGATCACAGGTGGCGCCCGCAGGTGGGGTTTTCCGGAATATCCCGCCTCTGCCCGCCGATGTTATCCAATAGCCATTGCCTGATATTGCCTTAACCAACGCCTCGGGTGGAAGGGACAGGGGTCTGGGCCAACTGTCTGCCACGACCCGTGGACCACCTGAAAAGGCCCCTATTCCAGGAAGGAAGTCACCATGACTGCCAAGATCATTACCTCCCTCGTCGCCGCCGCCGCCATGGCGGCCTCGCTCTCTGTCGCCACGCCGGCGGACGCCCTGAACCAGGACCAGCGCAACATCGTCGGCGGCATCGCCCTTGGCGTGCTCGGCACGATGGCCTACCAGCACAGCAAGCGCAATTACCAGCGCAGCTACCAGCAGCAGCCGCGTTACTACCAGCAGCCCCGGCACCAGAACGTCTGCTACAACCCGGTGAAGGTCTGGCGCCACGGCAAGCTGGTCACCGTCTGCCGCTGAGGCGCAGCACAGCCACCGAAAAGGCAAAGGGCGCCGCGAGGGCGCCCTTATTCGTGGTCCAGATGATCCCTCTGCGGGATCAGTTCTGCGCGGGTTCTGCGCCCTCTGCGGGGGCCGCATCCTCGGCGCCCTCGGCAGGCGCGGCCTCGGGCGCAAGCTCCATCGGCGGCAGCACCTTGCCCTGCTCGATCCGGGCCTCGCAGAAGGCGCGTTCCAGCGGTTCCGATGGCAGGGTTTGCCCGTTGCACCGGATCTGCGGCCCCATCACCCGGTCCGGGATCGTGGTCGAGATCTGCGGGATGTAGGTCACCATGATCAGGAAGGCGAAAAGCACCGCGAGGAAGGGCAGAGCCGCCTTCACCACCCGCATCATCGGCATGCCCGCGACGCCAGAGGTCACGAAGAGGTTCAGGCCCACCGGTGGCGTGATCATCCCGATTTCCATGTTCACCACCATGATGATGCCCAGGTGGATCGGGTCGATGCCCAGCTCCAGCGCGATGGGGAAGACCAGTGGCGCGACGATCACCAGAAGGCCCGAGGGCTCCATGAACTGGCCGCCGATCAGCAGGATGATGTTCACGATCACCAGGAACATCACCGGCCCGAAACCCGCACCGAGCATGGCATTGGCGACCTGCTGGGGGATCTGCTCTTCGGTCAGCACATGCTTGAGGATCAGCGCGTTGGCGATAATGAACATCAGCGTGATCGTCAGCTTGCCCGCCTCGAACAGGGTCTTCTTGGTGTCCGGGTGCACGAAGGCGGTGACCAGAGCGATGGGCTTGCGCCAGAACGAGATGTTGGGCGCCCCGTCCTTGCCCGCCAGAGGCCCCATGTCGCGATAGACGAAGACCGCCACGATGAAGGCATAGACGGAAGCCGCCGCCGCCGCTTCGGTCGGGGTGAAGATCGCCCCGGAATCCATTGCCCCGCCAAGGAAATTCACGACAGAAACGATGGGCGCGGGCCAGCCGTAGATCCCGATCATGATGATCGCGATCAGCATCAGGCCCCAGAAGGCCTCGCGGAAGCTGGCCCAGACCTCGCCCCAGCCCAGCCACTCACCCTTGGGCATGTTGCGGATGCGCGCCATGACGTAGATCGTGATCATCAGCATCGACCCGGCCATGAGGCCCGGAATGATCCCCGCAAGGAACATCCGGCCCACCGAGACATCGGTGGCCGAGGCATAGACGACCATGACGATGGAGGGCGGGATCAGGATGCCGAGGGTTCCCGCATTGGCGATGACGCCCGCCGCGAAGTCCCGGGTGTAGCCCGCCTGCCGCATCGCCGCGATGACAATCGAGCCGATGGCGACCACGGTCGCGGGCGAAGATCCCGACAGGGCGGCGAAGATCATGCAGGCAAAGACGCCCGCGATGGCCAGACCGCCGCGCAGGTGCCCCACGCAGGCGATGGAGAAGCGGATGATCCGCTTGGCCACGCCGCCCGTGGACATGAAGGACGAAGCGAGGATGAAGAAGGGGATCGCCAGCAGCGTGTAATGCCCCGCCATGGCCTGGTAGAAGCTTTGCGCGATCGAGGCCAGCGAGGTGTCCGACAGGACCAGCAGGAAGATGATCGACGAGAAGCCAAGCGAGACGGCGATCGGCACGCCGATCAGCATCAGCCCGACGATCATGGCAAAAAGAAGAGCGACGTCCATGGGTTAGTCTACCTTGTTCATGTGGGCGACGTCGCGGACGTCGTCTTCGGCTTCGTGGCTGACGATCAGGCTGTCGGCCTCGCCCCGGACGATCCGCAGGGCCGCCTGGATAAAGCGGAACAACAGCAGCGCCACGCCGAAGGGCAGGATGAAATAGGGCAGGAAGCGCGGGATCTTCTCGTAGCTCTCGCCCTCGTTGATCAGCGGCTCAATCCAGCGCAGCCACTCGGGCATGGGCGTGTCGACCATCTCGTACCAGGACCGGTACGAGGTGCGGGACATCTCTTCGAAGCCCGTGGGGAACCAGCGTCCGGTGGTCTGCGGCAGGTTGGCGAAGTTGGCCCAGTAGTCCCAGGCGCCCTTCATCAGCAGCAGCGCATAAAGCACGCAGACGGCGGCGGCGATCAGCGTCATGATCCGGCGCGGCCCGGCGGGCACGATGTTCAGCACCGCGTCGACGCCAAGGTTGGCGGTCTTCTTGACCGCGTAGCTGACGCCGAAAAGCACGAGCCAGGCAAACAGGATCAGCGTCATTTCCAGGCCCCAGATGAGCCCGCTGTTGAAGCCGTAGCGCATGACGACGTTGACGAAGGTGATCAGCGTCATGGCGCCGAGGATGATCGCGATGAAGGTCTCTTCGATCTCGTCGACGATGCGCCCGAGGACGGTGTCGGGCGGGGTGTTGTGGGACATGGCTCCCTCCGGGGATGGCAGGACGGGCAAGGCGCTGCGGGCCGGGAGGATGACAGGACTGTCCCGAAAGCGGCGCCGGTGCGGCGGCGGTCCGGGGGCCTGCGCATGCGCTGGAACGGGCCGCTCGGCCCCCTCCCCGCGCATCGTCAGACTGCCCCCGGCGTTTGGCCCCGCGCCGGTCGTTGCCAGCGCGGGGCCCTGATCTTACATCGAGCTGTTGATCGCCTGAGCGGCGTCGATGTTTTCCTGGCCCACGTCGTCGGCGAACTGCTCCCAGACCGGCTTCATCACGTCGACCCAGGCCTGGCGCTGCTCTGCCGTCAGTTCGCGGATCTCGCCACCGGCGTCCAGAACGGCCTGACGGGCCTCGGCATCGACCTCGCCCACGGCGGCGTTGCGGTCGTTGGTGACCTCTTCGAGGATCGTCGCCAGCTGGTCGCGGACCTCCGGGTCCAGACCTTCCCACCAGTCGACATTGGTTACCACGAGGTAGTCGAGCACACCGTGGTTGGTTTCGGTGATGCCGTCCTGCACCTCGAAGAACTTCTGGCCATAGATGTTGGACCAGGTGTTTTCCTGCCCGTCGACAACGCCGGACTGCAGCGCGCCATAGACTTCCGAGAAGGCCATCGGCTGCGGGCTTGCACCCAGCGCTTCCATATTGGCCTTCAGCACTTCCGACGGCTGCACGCGGAACTTCAGGCCCTTGGCATCCTCGGGCGCGATCAGCGGCTTGTTGGCCGAGATCTGGGTCAGGCCGTTGTGCCAGAACTGCAGGCCCAGAAGGCCGCGGCGCACCATGGATTCCTTCATCGCCTGACCGGTTTCCGAGGCCTGGAAGGCGTCGACCGCGTCGATGTTCTTGAACATGAAGGGCAGGTCGTAGATGCGAAAGACCTTGGTGAACTGCTCGAACTTCGACAGCGAGGGCGCGGCCATCTGGACGTCGCCGTTCAGCATCGCCTCGAGCACCTGGTCGTCGTTGTAAAGCGTGGAGTTCGGGAAGACCTCCATGCAGGCGGTGCCGTTCATTTCCTCGTTGACGCGCTCTTGCAGCAGGCTGGCGGCGATGCCCTTGGGATGGCGGTCGGTGTTGGTGACGTGGCTGAACTTGATAACCATTTCGCCATCGTCGCAGGCGGCCTGCGCCCCGGTTGCACCGGACACGGCAAGGGCTGCCGCGGCGGCGGACATCAGGAACTTCTTCATGGGTATCCTCCCAGATACGAATGTTACCATCTCGGGGCGCCCCTCCTCGGGTGCCCGATATCGTCGAGGAAACGCCCTGCCGGGCACCCGATCAAGAGGATGATTCGAGAATCGGGGGTGACGACGGTAAAGCGCATTTAACATCAGATACTTGCAATCAAATCCCGAGACGCCGGGGGCGCCCTCGCCGAAGGACTGTGCGAAAACCCGCACATCTGTTTGCGCCCCGTGTGCGGAAATCCGCACAATGTCAGAAACCGATTCCCCGCTCGCCGCACGCGCCGGGGCCGGAGCCGTCTCACCCGAAAAAGACCCGGTTCACCCGACCGTTTGCAGGCAGATACTCAACAAGCGCCCCGCCAGCGCCGGTCAGGTAAATCCGCCCACAGGTCCCGCATTCCCACGCCATACGTCCGGGCCATGCACGGCGGGCCGCTTGAACGGCGCGCTCCGGGTCACCCTGCGCCTCGATCGCAGCGTCGACCCGATCAAGGTAGGGGAACAAGTCCCTGTCCGCGACCACATGTGCCTTGTTCGGCAGGGCATCTGCCCCATCGTGGATCGACGACCCGCATGCGCACCGGATCTTCATGGCCCGTCCCTACCCGCGCTTGAAGGCTTCGGGCTTCAGCCCGTGCTTGGCCAGCTTGTCATAGAAGGTCTTGCGCGGCAGCTTCAGCGCCTTCGCCGCATCGACCGCCTTGCCGTTGTGGCGCCCCAGCGCCGCGGCCAGCAGCATCTTTTCCACCTGTGCCATCTGTTCGGCAAGGCCAAGGTCCTGCGTCTTGGCCAGATCCTCGGGCATCCCCAGCACAAAGCGCATGGCCGCCGACATCAGCGACCGCGCATTGCCCGGCCAGCGCTGCGCCATCAGCCCGGCCATATGGTCCGGGCTGACCACAGGGACGGGCACGCCGGCCTGTTCCGCCGCCTGCGCCACGTAATGCGAGAACAGCACCGGGATATCCTCGGGCCGCTCGTCGACCGTGGGGATGCGCACGCGGCAGACCTCCAGCCGGTAATAGAGGTCGGCGCTGAAGCCCCCCTCGGCGACCCGGCCCGCCAGATCCTCGGTCGAGCCGCCGATCAGCACCGGCCCGCCCTGCTCCATCAGGTCCAGCAGTGCCAGCTGCACATCGCCCGAGGCCGCGCCGATCTCGTCAAGGAACAGCGTGCCGTCCCGGCTTGCCTCCCAGACCCGCGCCAGCCCCTCGCGGCTCAGGCCAGAGGCCGCGCGTTTCTCGAAGGGCGCCTTGGCGCGGGCGCCGCTCAGGTGGATGACCTCGGCGACCTTGGGCATGCCCGATCCCGGCCCGCCCGAGATCAGCACGTCGGCGCCCGCGCGGGCGGCGACACGCACCCGCCCGCGCATCTCTTCCGCCGCTTTCGAGGCGCCGAAGATCATCCGCGAGGCCGGGTCGCCTTTCTCGCGCACCGCCCGCAGCGCGCGATGCTCCATCACCAGCCTGCGGGCCGCCAGCGCCCGCGCCACGATCGCCGTCAACTCTGCCGCCGAACAGGGTTTTTCCAGAAAGCCGAAGGCGCCCGCGCCCATGGCCCGGACCGCCATGGGAATATCGCCCTCGCCGGTCAGCAGGATCACCGGCAGATCCCTGTCCTGCTGCTGCGCATAGGCCAGCAGGTGAAAGCCGTCCCGGCCGGGCATCCGCACGTCCGACAGGATCACCCCCTCGAAGCCCTCGGTGATGCGGTCCTTGGCCTCGACAAAGGACCCGGCGGTGATCACCGCGTGATCCGCCAGCTCCAGCGTCTGCCCCAGCGCCTCGCGCACCGCGGCATCGTCGTCGACCAGCAGCACCGTTGAAATCATGCGCCACCCCCAGCTTCTTCTCTGACCAAATACTCGAACCGGGCGCAGCCCGCGACCATGGGACGGCGGGCGGGGCGATCCGTGCGCAGCACGGGAGCGGCGTCCCGGCGGCGCATCATGCCACCGCCTCGTCCAGCCAGGGCTCCAGCTCGACCGTGAAAACCGCACCCGCCCCGGTGTTGCTGCCCCGGATTTCCCCGCCGAAGCTCTGCACCAGCCCGTAAGAGATCGACAGCCCCAGCCCCATGCCCCCGCCGACCTCCTTGGTGGAATAAAAAGGCTCGAACATGCGGTCGGGATCGGCGATGCCGGGACCGGTGTCCGAAACCCCGATGCGCAGGCGCGGCCCGCGCTCCAGCGTGATGGCGATGCGCTTGTCGGCCTCCCCGGCCATGGCGTCGGCGGCGTTGTTGATCAGGTTGACGAAGACCTGCCCCAGCCGGACCTCGCCGCCCAGGGCATAGGCCGGCGGCCCGCCCTCCCAGACCAGCGTGACCCCGTCCGCCTTCAGCCGCGCCTCGGTCAGTTCGACGGCGGTGTCGATGACCGCGACCAGATCGACCTTGCCCATCGGCTCGCTTTCGTTGCGGGCAAAGGCGCGCAGGTTGCGGATGATCCGCGCGGCGCGCGCCGCCATGGCGGCGATGCGCGCAAGGTTGTCGGCGGCGCGCTCGGGCCGCCCCTTGTCCAGGAAGGCGGTGCCGTTCTCGGCATATTGCCGGATCGCCGTCAGCGGCTGGTTCAGCTCGTGGCTGATGCCCGCCGACATCTGCCCCAGCGCGCTCAGCTTGCCCGCCTGCACAAGGTCGGCCTGCGCCCGGCGCAGCGCCGCCTCGGCATCCTCGCGCTCGCGCACCTCGGCCCGCAGCCTGCTGTTGGCCTCTTCCCAGGCGCGGGTGCGCGCGCGGACCCGGCCCTCCAGCAGGACATTGGCCTCGGCCAGCGCGCGGCGCCGCTCGGTGGCGATGAACAGCAGCGAGCCGAAGAACAGGCAGAGCGTGACCACCGCCGCCACCTGAAGCGCGGCCAGCCGCCGCGCCGGGGCAATATCGACAAGCGCCTCGGCGGTCAGGTCAATGACCGGCAGCGCGCGCGTCAGGTGCAAGCTGGCGGGCGGGACATAGGGGCTGAGGGTCTGGCGCCAGATCGCGTGCCCGCCCGCGCGCGAGACCTCCAGTGGCTTTGCCTCGCCCCCGGGGCCGACCATCCGCGCGCCGTCGCGGCGCCAGAACAGGATCTCGGAGCGGTTGGTGACAAGGATCTGCCCGCTATCATCGGTGAAGAAGACCGAGGGCCTTGTCCCCCGCCATTCCCGTTCGAGGATGTCGAGGTCGACCATCAGCACCAGCGCCCCCTGCACTTCGCCGTCTGCCGCGAAGGACGGCGCCGCGTGGACATAGCTCCGGGCGCCCGCCGCCGTCACCTCGTGGCCGAAGCCAAGCGCGCCGGTCATGGCGCGGCTGTACCAGGGCCGCGCCGCCAGATCCTGCGGCGCCCCTCCGAAGGCGCTGGCCAGCACGCGCCCATCGCTGTCGGCGTAAAAGGCCCGGTGCGCGCTGATCAGGTCGGCGCTTTCCAGCAGGCGCGCCTCGGCCCGCGCGCGGTCGCCGCCCGCGTGCAGCGCGCGCAGGTCCGGGTGATCCACCAGCAGGACGGCGGCAGAGCGGAAGCGCTGCAACCCGGTCACCAGCCGGTCCGAGGCCAGCGCAAGGTCCGATTGCCCGCGGGCCGCGACCTGTCCCAGCGCCTGCCCGTAGCCATGCTGCCAGACGATCCAGCCCAGCCCCAGCACGGCGCCAAGGAAGAGCGCTAGCGCCTTGCTGCGGGGAAAGCGGGAATGCGTCATGTCGCGGTGATACCCTGCCCTTGCCAGAACCGGCAAGGCCGGGCAAACCGGGACGCATCTTGCATCTCGCCCATGACCCGACAGAGCCCGCCGTCGTGCAGGCCCCCTACCCCTTCTACGATCGCCTGCGCGCGGGCGGCGACCTGTGCTTCTGGGAGGATTACGCCATGCCCTGCGCGGTGTGACACCGCGCGGTGCAGGCGCTGCTGCGCGACCGCCGCTTCGGCCGCGAGATCCCCGCCGACAGGACGCAGCCGCATCCGCCGCATCTTGCGCCCTTCCACGCGGTCGAATCGCATTCCATGCTGGAACTGGAACCGCCCCGCCACACCCGCCTGCGCGGCCATGTGCTGCGGGCCTTCACCCCGCCCCGCGCTATGGCGACCTCTACCACTTCCACGGGCGGGGGGCGTTGCAAGTGACCCTGCGACAGGCCCGGCCACCGGGAACACCGGCGCATGCCAAGAAAGCTCCGCACGTTCTGCCGCGTCTCACCACCCGCGCGCGCCGAGAGAGGTCTCACACCGAAGAAGGCGGTTGTTCAAAGGGGCAGCGCCGTCGTGGCCTTGATCTCTTCCATCGACAGAAGCGCGGTCACATTGTGCACCTTCACCTCTGAAATCAGCGCCTGATAGAAGGCGTCATAGGCGCGGGCGTTCTTCACGCGGACCTTGAGGATGTAATCGATGTCACCCGCAAGGCGGTGCGCCTCCTGCACCTCGGGGCGCTCGCGCAGGGCCCTGAGGAAGCGCGCCTGCCAGTCGGCCTCGTGCTCCGAGGTGCGGATCAGCACGAAGAAGGTCGCCTCGAACCCCAGCGCCTCGGCATCCAGCCGGACGGTCTGCGCGCCGATGATCCCGGCCTCGCGCATCTTGCGGATGCGATTCCACACCGGCGTCTTCGACGACCCCACGGCAGAGGCGATCTCGTCCAGCGATTGCCCCGCATCGCGTTGCAGTTCCACGAGGATTTTCCTGTCGGTGTCGTCGATTTTCATACGCCGTTCCGGTTTGACCGCGAAAACGGAACATCCGCCTCCCTCTCTTCGCATCGTAGAACGATCTTCCTTATTCCCGCAAGAGCATGGCGCCGAAGCGGGAAAATTTCCTATATAGACAGCAAGGAACGGCGGAGACGACGCGATGCAGCATTTCCCGATTTTCGTGAACACGGCAGGCGCCCGCGTGGTGCTGTCGGGCGGCGGCGAGGCCGCGCTGGCCAAGCTGCGCCTGCTGATGAAGACCGAGGCCGCGCTGGATGTCTACGCGCCCGCCCCCTCCGCCGAGATCGCGACATGGGCCGCCGAGGGGCGCCTGACCCTGCACCGCCGCACGCTGCGCGCGGGCGACGTGACGGGTGCGGTGCTGTTCTACGCCGCCGACGAGGATGTCGCCGAGGACGCCCGCACCGCCGGGATCGCCGCCGTCGAAGGCGCGCTGGTCAATGTCGTGGACAACCTCGCCGACAGCGCCTTCATCACCCCCGCCATCGTCGACCGCGACCCGGTCACCGTCGCCATCGGCACCGAGGGCGCGGCCCCGGTGCTGGCGCGCGCCATCAAGGCCGATCTCGAAGCCCGCCTGCCGGTCACGCTTGGCCCGCTGGCACGGATCGGCAAGGCCTTCCGCCGCATGGCGGAGGCCCTGCCCCATGGGCGCCCGCGCCGCGACTTCTGGGCCGACTACTACTTCGACGCCGGACCCCGCGCCTTCGCCGGGGGCGAAGAGGCCACGCATGAGGCGCTCGACCGGCTTCTGACCCGCCACCTCGCCCGTGAGGACGCCCCCGGCCACGTCGATTTCGTCGGCAGCGGCCCCGGCGACCCCGAGCTTCTGACGCTGAAGGCGCGCCGCGCGCTGGACCGCGCCGACGTGGTGATCCACGACCGGCTGGTGACCGGCGAGATCCTCGAACTCGCCCGCCGCGAGGCCCTGCTGATCGACGCCGGAAAGGAGGGCTTCGGCGCCTCGATGACGCAGGAAGAGATCAACGGCCTGATCGTCGAGCACGTGCGGGGCGGTGCCCGTGTCGTGCGCCTGAAGGGCGGCGATCCGACCGTCTTCGGACGCCTCGACGAAGAAATGGAGGCGGTCGAGGCCGCCGGTCTGTCCTTCGCCATCGTGCCGGGCATCACCGCCGCCTCCGCCGCGCTGGCGGGCATCGGGCAAAGCTTCACCCGCCGGGGCCGCAACACCTCGGCCCGCATCCTGACCGGCCACGACATGAAGGGCTTCGCCGATCACGAGTGGAAGACGCTGTCGCGCCCCGGCGAGGTCGCCGCGATCTACATGGGCAAGAAGGCCGCGCGCTTCATCCAGGGCCGCCTGCTGATGCACGGCGCCGCGCCGGAAACGCCGGTGACCATCGTCGAGAACATCTCGCGCCCCGACCAGCGCACCATCGGCACCACGCTGGGCCAGCTGGAACCCGACCTGTCCAACGCCCGCCTTACGGGCCCCGCCCTCATGCTCTACGGTCTCGCGCCCCGCGCCGCGGCTGCCCTCAACTCCCTGCAACAGGAGGTCTCCTGATGCCCAAGGCATTCTCCCCCAAGGTCGTCACCGCCAATGCGCTTCTGGCAGGCGACGTGGTCTACCTGACCGCCGACGACGCCTGGTCGCCGGACCTGCGCCATGCCGAACTCTTGACCGACGAGGCGCATGCCCAGCTGCGTCTGGTCGAGGCCAGCACGCGCCACGCCGAGGTCGTGGGGGTTTACCTCGCTGACATGATCCCGGGCGACAACGGCCCGGAACCCACGCATTTCCGCGAGGAATTCCGCCGCACCGGCCCCTCGAACCATCGTCACGGCAAGCAAGCCGACCTCTGAAAGCCACCAGACAATCCCGTCCACGGGATTTGAAAGATCCTTCGAAGGATCTTGCCGGGAGTAAAGACAGATGTACCACTACAACGACTTCGACGCGGCCTTCGTCGCCGAGCGCAACCGCCAGTTCCGCGCTCAGGTCGAGCGCCGCATCGACGGCTCGCTGACCGAGGACGAGTTCAAGCCGCTGCGCCTGATGAACGGCCTCTACCTGCAACTGCATGCCTACATGCTGCGGGTCGCGATCCCCTACGGCACGCTGAACTCGGCGCAGATGCGGCAACTGGCCCTGCTGGCCGAGAAGTGGGACAAGGGCTACGGCCATTTCACCACGCGCCAGAACATCCAGTACAACTGGCCCGCCCTGCGCGATATCCCCGACATGCTGGACGCGCTGGCCGAGGTGCAGATGCACGCGATCCAGACATCGGGCAACACCATCCGCAACGTGACCGCCGATCACTTCGCCGGTGCCGCCGCCGACGAGATCGCCGACCCGCGCCCGGTGGCGGAACTGCTCCGGCAATGGTCCACCGATCACCCGGAATTCCAGTTCCTGCCGCGCAAGTTCAAGATCGCCGTCACCGGTTCGCCCAACGACCGTGCGGTGACCGCCGCCCATGACCTCGCCCTGCGCATCACCCAGCGCGACGGCCGGATCGGCTACGCGGTGCTGGTCGGCGGCGGGCTGGGCCGCACGCCGATGATCGGCAAGGTGATCAACGACTTCGTGCCGCAGGAAGACCTGCTGCCCTATGTCGAGGCCGTCGTCTCGGTCTGGAACCTGCTGGGCCGCCGCGACAACAAATACAAGGCGCGCATCAAGATCACCGTCCACGAGCATGGCATCGACGAGATCCGCGCGCTGGTCGAAAAGCGCTTTGCCGAGACCCGGGCCGCCTTCAACGGCGCCGACCTCGCGCTCTTCGACGAGATCAAGGCCCACTTCCGGCACCCGAACTTCCGCAACGTGACGGAAGAGGCCTATGACGCCGCCTACAAGGCCGACCCGGTCTTCCGGTCCTGGGCCGACACGAACCTCGCCCGGCACCGCGCGCCGGGCTATGCCATCGTGCAGATCAGCCTGAAGAAGCACGGCGAGACCCCGGGCGACGCAAGCGCCGAACAGATGCGCGTCATGGCCGACCTCGCCTATGCCTACGGCCACGACGAACTGCGCATCAGCCACGAGCAGAACGTGATCCTGCCGCATGTGCACAAGTCGGACCTGCCTGCGGTCCACGCGAAACTGAAGGCGCATGGCCTCGCCACCGCCAATATCGACCTCGTGTCCGACATCATCGCCTGCCCCGGCATGGACTACTGCGCGTTGGCCACGGCCCGATCGATCCCCATCGCCCAGCAGATCGCCACCCGCTTCGACGAGTTGAAGCTCGAACATGAAATCGGCGAACTGAAGATCAAGATCTCGGGCTGCATCAATGCCTGCGGCCACCACCACGTGGGCCACATCGGCATCCTCGGGCTGGACCGCGCGGGTGTGGAGAACTACCAGATCACGCTCGGCGGCGACCACCGCGAGAACGCCGCGCTGGGGCAGCGCACCGGGCCTGGCTTTTCCGCCGAAGAGATCGTGCCCGCCATCGAGCGCATCGTCGAGGCCTACCTCGATCATCGCGAGAGCCGGGAGGAAACCTTCCTTCAGGCCTTCAACCGGCTCGGCATGGGTCCCTTCAAGACCGCGCTCTACGATCAGGAGGCCCGCGTCGCCGCGGAGTGAACCCCTCATGTTTCTTCTTGGCGAAAACACCTCCGCCGGAGGCTCCGACACCGCCCCGGATAAAAATCTCGAGGCCCTGCGCGCCCGGGTGGCCACGCTGAACGCGCGCTACCGCCACCACGGCGCGACCGCGGTGCTCGAAGGCGCGCTGAACGACCCCGAGGCGGGGCGCATCGCCATGGTCTCCTCCTTCGGGGCGGAATCGGTGGCGCTGCTGCACCTCGTGGCCATGGTCGACCGAAAGGTGCCGGTGCTCTTCATCGACACGCGGCTGCTCTTTGCCGAAACGCTGGCCTACCAGCAGGAGGTGGCGGAACGGCTGCGGCTGGAAAACGTGCAGGTGCTGCGCACCGACGAAGAGACCCTCCAAAAGCGCGACCCCTACGGCGCGCTGCGCATGGGCGACACCGACGCCTGCTGCGCGCTGCGCAAGACGCTGCCGCTGGAACAGGCGCTGGCGGGCTATGACGGCTGGATCACGGGGCGCAAGCGCTACCAGTCCGGCACCCGCGCGGCGCTGGAGTTCTTCGAGCTCGAAGAGGCGACGGGCCGGATCAAGGTCAACCCGCTGGCCCACTGGGGTCCCGAGGACGTGCGCGCCTATATGGACGAAAACCGCCTGCCCCGGCACCCGCTGGTGGCGCAGGGCTACCCGTCCATCGGCTGCGCGCCCTGCACCTCGAAGGTCGCACCCGGAGAGGACCCGCGCGCCGGACGCTGGCGCGGCCAGCAGAAGGAAGAATGCGGCATTCACTTCGTGAACGGCCGTGCCGTGCGCCAATCGGCCTGAGCCCAGCCATCCCGCAAGCCCCCGGGGCACCACAGCCCCGGGGGCCGCCCCATCCGACCGGCACGACCGGCCCCGCAAGACCCGCCAGACAGGGCCCGGCGCCCAGGCGACCCGAGAAAGGACACCGACCATGCCCATCGTCACCGACACCGGCTTTGCCCAGGACACCCACAACGGCCCGATCCGCGACCTGCCGTCCGACACGGCGCCCGAGACGCTCGACGCCAGCAGCGACGACATGATCCGCATCGACTTCCCCAGCTTCGCCGACGGGCGCGGCTTCACGCTGGCGCGCCTCCTGCGGCTGCGCGGTTTCACCGGTCGCTTGCGCGCCAGGGGCCATGTCATCGCCGACCAATACGCCATGGCGCGCCGGGCGGGTTTCGACGAGGTCGAGATCGACGAGGCGCTGGCCGCCCGCCAGCCCGAGGACCAGTGGCTCGCCCGCGCCGACTGGCAGGCCCACGACTACCAGTCCCGCCTGCGCGGCGCCTGATCTCCGGGCGGCGGCAAAAATCTTCGAAGATTTTTGCCAATTCCATCCATGGAATTGCCCCCGACCGGTCGCAGGCGACCCGCTCCCTTTCCCCTGACCCAGATCAAAGCTACAGATGAGAGGCCGGTTTACCCAGACCGGACCGTGAGACCATGACAGAGATGACGCCCGTGACCGACACCACCGCCTCCGCCGCCCCGGCCGCGAAGAAGCCTGCCGTTCCCGATGCCCAGACCGTGACCGAGGTCAGACACTACACCGACCGGCTGTTTTCTTTCCGCTGCACGCGCCCCGCCTCGATGCGTTTCCGCTCGGGCGAGTTCGTGATGATCGGCTTGATGGCGATGAACGAGAAGACCGGCAAGGAAAAGCCCCTGCTGCGCGCCTATTCCATCGCCTCGCCCTCCTGGGACGAAGAGCTGGAGTTCTACTCGATCAAGGTGCCGGACGGGCCGCTGACCTCGAAGCTCCAGCACATCAAGGTCGGGGACGAGATCATCCTTCGCCCCAAGCCCGTGGGCACGCTGGTCCATGACGCCCTTCTGCCCGGCAAGCGGCTGTGGTTCTTCGCCACCGGCACCGGCTTTGCGCCCTTCGCCTCGCTGCTGCGCGAACCGCAGACCTTCGAGGATTACGACGAGATCATCATCACCCACACCTGCCGCGAGGCCGGAGAGCTGACCTATGGCCGCGAGCTGATCGAGGGGCTGAAGACCGACGAGCTGCTGAACGAGGTGATCGGCGAGGGCTTCTGGAAGAAGATCAAGTATTACCCGACCACGACCCGCGAAGAAAGCGCCCGCATGGGCCGGATCACCGACCTGATGCGCTCGGGCGAGGCCTTCGCCGAACTGGGCGTCGAGCCGCTGACCCCCGCGACCGACCGCGCGATGATCTGCGGTAACCTCGCCTTCAACCTCGAACTGAAGGAGATGCTGGAGGGTTACGGGCTCGAAGAAGGCGCCAACTCCGACCCCAAGCACTACGTGGTCGAGAAGGCCTTCCTCGACTGAACCGGGGCGCAACGGCCCGGCGCCGCGCTCCACAAAAAGAAAACGCCCCCGACCGTCCGGCGGGGGCGTTCCTGTATTCGGGGCCGGGGTCCGGGCCTTACTCTTCGGGCATCAGCATCCCGGACAGCTGTTCCAGCACCGCACCAAGGCTGTCCGGATTCTCTTCGGCCTGAACCAAGAGGGTCCGCGCGGCGGTCTGTTCGATGGTACCCAGGTCCGACGCATCGATCCATGCGGTCAGCTTCTCGGCGTCGAAGCCCTCTTCCGTCAACAGCGCCTCGATATCGAGAGAGGCAACGTCGATCTCGGCCCCATCCGCTGCGTCAGCGGGTGCGTCGGCGGCTTCTGCCACCTCGGCGGCGTCCTCGGGCGCATCGGCGGGGGCGTCAGTCGCGTCGGCAGCCTCGGCGGCGGCGTCGGGCGCGGCGGCGGGGGCGTCAGTCGCGTCGGCAGCCTCGGCGGCGTCCTCGGGTGCGGCGGCGGGGGCCTCAGCCGCGTCAGCAGCCTCGGCGGCGTCCTCGGGCGCAGCGGCGGGGGCCTCAGCCGCGTCGGCAGCCTCGGCGGCGTCCTCGGGCGCATCGGCGGGGGCGTCAGCCGCGTCGGCAGCCTCGGCACTGTCCTCGGGCGCAGCGGCGGGGGCCTCAGCCGCGTCGGCAGCCTCGGCGGCGTCCTCGGGTGCGTCAGCCGCCTCTGCCGGCGCGTCGTCATCGTCCGACTGCGCGGCGTCCACCGCGCCCGAAACGGCCCCGGCCGCAGCCGCCAGGGCTGCTTGCGCGCGCTCTTCGGCAGTGCGCGCCGCCTGCTCGACCGCTTCGGCGCCTTCCGCCACAACCGCATCCGCGGCATCGGCAGCTGCGTCGGCAGCATCGGCGGCCGTAGCCTCAAGCGCCTCGACCGCGTCCTCGACGGCTTCGGCGACCTCCTGCACCTCGCGCTCCACATCCGCTGCGGCTGCTGCCGCGGCCTCGTCTACCGCCTCGACCACCTCTGCGGCCTCTTCGGCAATCTCCTTCGCAGGGTCCTCGGCGGCGGCGACGGCCTCGTCCGCCTCACGGGCGACATCCTCCGCCAGCCCGCTTGCGCCCTGCACCGGCTCTTCCGGTGTGTTGCCCGTGTACCAAAGATAACCGCCGACGGCGACAACCGCGGCCACCGCCGCCATGACCAGGTTCCGCATACCGGACTCCCCCTGCCTGTCTTTCCAAAAGGATACGCGGACCCCCGCGCGCTCCGGCCAAGAATGTGCCCCCCCTGCGCCGACCGCAAGCCGAAAGCGCCCGGCTTCACCGCATGGGCGCGGAATTGCCGCTTGAAACGGCCCCTGTGCAAGTTTACCTTGGCGCCCTGACGAGCAACCGCGACAAGGAGATTTCCGATAGCCCGCCGACCGCACAATGCGCCGCCCACGCGCGACACTGGACCCCGCGTCAATGATCGCATCCGGGCACCCGAAATCCGTCTCATCGGCGCCGAAGGCGAGAACGTCGGGGTCGTAAGCCCCTCGCGCGCCATGGAGATGGCCGAACAGGCCGGTCTTGACCTGGTGGAGATCTCGCCGAACGCGAACCCGCCGGTCTGCAAGATCATGGATTTCGGCAAGTTCAAGTACGAGACCCAGAAGCGTGAAGCCGAAGCGCGCAAGAAGCAGAAGATCATCGAGGTCAAGGAAGTGAAGTTCCGTCCCGGCACGGACAGCCACGACTACGACGTCAAGATGCGCAATGTCTTCAAGTTCCTCGAGCACGGAGACAAGGTGAAGGTCACCCTGCGTTTCCGGGGCCGCGAGATGGCACACCAGGATCTGGGCCGCGACCTGCTGCAACGCGTCGCCGAAGACGTCAAGGAAATCGGCAAGGTTGAAAACATGCCGAAGATGGAAGGGCGCCAGATGGTCATGATGATCGGCCCGACGGCCAAATGACCGCCTTGTGATCCATACGGCCCGCCTTCCGGCGGGCTTTTTCTTTGCCTTGGGGCAGCAGCGCCTGCCCGTCCGGCGCCCGGCAGACTGGCCCCGGCGCCGACAGTGGCTTCTTTGCCCCCTGCGGCCTGCCCGGATAAATGGACGGGCCGCGCGGCCCGGGAGGGTCTGAACGCGTCCCTGCCCCGTTGCGAGCAAAGGCAAGGACCGAGGGTAGCGGCCCGGCCACGGACAACAGCATTCCGCGCCCGACGCCCCCCTTTTCGTCCCCGCACACCACGCGATGCGCCTTCGGTCTGCCTGCGGCGCGGGGTCGATGCGCCCGGGTCGCATGGCGCGGGCGGACCGGCGTCACGCCTCGCGCAGGCGGCCCCGCACCGGGATCTCTTTCAGCAGACCACCCACCCCCATGGCGGCGATGTCGGCGGGTGTCACCCTCACCCCGCACAGCAGCCGTTCCAGCACCCAGTCGGCCCCGTTGAGCGCCGGAGAGCGGGCGCAGCCCGGCAGGCCGATCACCGGGCGCGCGTCCAGCGTGCCGTAGAACAGCAGGTTGCCCGGGTCGACCGGCATACCGAAATGGGCGATCGTTCCCCCGGCGGCGCGCAGCGCGGCGGGCGCGACATCGTGCAGGTCCGAGGTGGCAGAGCCGGTCAGGATCAGGATGGCATCGGCGGTGCTGGCGCGGATGGCATCGGAAAGAGGCTCCATCCGGTGCGGCACAACCCGGACCGGGCCAAGCGCCACGCCCAGCCGGTCCAGCCGCTCTGCGGTCACCGCCTGCCCCTTCTCGCCGGTCTCGCTGCCGTCGGTGTCGGTCTGGATCAGGTCGGCGCGCCCGGCCTGCACGCGGCAGAGCCGCAGGGCCGACTGACCGGCAAGGCAGGCGGCCTCCAGCGCGGCCCCGGGCACGGCGTAAGAGATGATCTTGACCGTCGCCACCATGGTCCGGTCGGCCACGCGCTGCCACGGCGGCACGGTGGCGACCGTGATCATCGGATGCAGGGCGTTCAGGGCGTGGATGCGGTCGGCCAGCACCTCGATCACCCCCGGCGCGGTGGCATGGATGTTCACCCGGCCCGTTGCCGCCCGGCCCAGCCGCAGCCCGGCGCGGTCCGGGTCCGGGACGATGGCCTGCGCAAGGCGCTGCGCCGCCGCGTCCTCGCCCAGGTCGCCGGGCTCCAGCCGGGCCGCGATGACGGCGGTCTCTCCGGCGCTGCGCAGGCGTCCGATCTCGGCCTCGGCCAGCACGGTGCCCTTTTTCAGCCTGCCGTCCGGCAGACGCAGGGAATGGGCCAGCACCGCGCCTTCGGCCTCGGCAAGGGGGACCGGGCCGAATTTCATGCGCCCCGCCTCAGCACCCGGGTCATTTCCGCCATGACCGAAACCGCGATCTCCGCCGGCGAGGCGGCGCCGATGTCCAGCCCGACGGGCCCGTGGATCTGCGCGATCTCGGCCTCGGTGAACCCGGCCTGTGTCAGACGTTCGACCCGCTTGGCATGGGTCCGCGTGGAGCCCAGGGCGCCGATGTAGAAGCATCCCCTGCGCAGGGCCGCCTCCAGCGCCGGATCGTCCAGCTTGGGGTCGTGGGTCAGCAGCACCAGCGCCGTGCGGCTGTCCGGCCCCACCTGCCCGACCGCCTCGTCGGGCCAGTCGTGCAGGAGGCGGGTGTCGGGAAAGCGTGCGGGCGAGGCGAAGGTTTCGCGCGGGTCGATCACCACCGGATCGTAGCCCGCCAGACGCGCCATCGGCACCAGGGCCTGCGCGATATGCACCGCCCCCACGACGATCAGCCGAAGCGGCGGGTTGTGGATGGCGACGAAGCGGCGTGGTGCCTCCTCTTCGAAGCCGGAGCGGTCCATGCGAAAGCGCGCCGCGTGCCCCGCCCGGTCCAGCTGCCGCGCGCCGGTGTCGAGATCGGCCACAAGGGCAACCGGCTGCCGGGCTGCCCGGGCCGCGACAAGCTCTGCCAGCAGCGCCTCTGTCAGGGCGCCGCCCACCGGGTCGACCATCACCCGGATGGTGCCGCCACAGGCAAGGCCCACGGCAAAGGCGTCGTCGTCCGAGACGCCGAACTCCAGCTCGCGGGTCTTGCCGTCCTCCAGCGCCTCCAGCGCCTCGACGATCACCGCGCCTTCGACGCAGCCGCCCGAGACCGACCCGGCGATCTCTCCGCCGCCGGAAATCGCCAGCATCGAGCCGACGCGCCGAGGCGCCGAGCCCCAAGTCTGGGTCACGGTGGCCAGCACCGCACCGGTGCCGTCGCGATGCCAGGCCAGCGCCTGTTCCGGGATGTCGTCGAAGCTGTCCATGCCGTTCGTCCTCTGCCTTGCCACGGTCTATCACGCCGCGCGCCGCTGTCGCCCCCGACTAAAGGCCGCCCCCGCGCCGGTTGCAAGGCGCTGTCGGGGTCGGGGCGAGCGGGACGGTCAGGCCCCCTGCCCCGGCGCGGTCACGTCGTGGCGGTAGATCCAGTCGAACTGCCCGACCAGCCGCCCCGGTGCCAGCCGCCCGACAGCACCCAGTCCAAGATGCGCGACGCCCCGGACCAGCGGATTGCGCAGGTGGTATTTCCACGCATTGCCCTCGGCCGCCTGCACCACGCGGCGCACCCGCGCCTCGCGCCGCTGCTGGTAGGCGGCAAGCCCGGTCTGGATGTCGGGCGCCCGTTCCAGGGCGTCGCCCAGCACCCAGGCGTCTTCCAGCGCCATATTGGCGCCCTGCGCCATGAAGGGCAGCGTCGGATGCGCCGCATCCCCCAGAAGCGCCACGCCCGCACCGTGCCAGACCCGCGCCACCGGGTGCCGGAACAGCCCCCAGAGGCCCGGCGCCTCGACCTGTTCCAGAAGCGCGGGCACGTTACCGCCGAAACCCGCAAAGGCGCGGCGCAGGTTGGCGGGATCGTCGCTGTGCGACCAGCCCTCGGCCACCCAGTCCCGCCGCTCTTCCGCCGCGACGATATTGACGGATCTGCCGCCGCGCAGCGGGTAGCTGACAAGGTGGCGGCCCGGCCCCATGTGGACCCGCGCCTCTGCCGGGTGCCCGACCGTGTTCGGCACCACGGCGCGCCACGCCACCTGCCCGGTGAAGAACGGCGCCGCCGCCCCGTTCAGGGCCGGACGCAGGACGGAATGCAGCCCCTCGGCCCCGATCACCAGATCGGCGCGGCCCTCGTCGCCGGTCCGGCAGACCACACGGGGCGGATCGCCCGGCACGATCGCGCGCACAGCCTGAAGCAGGCGCACCCGCACCCCGGCCTCGCGCGCCGCCGCCGCCAACAGGTCGATCAGGTCGGCGCGATGCACGAAACGGTAGCTTTGCGCCTCGGGCAGGCCTGAGAGGTCCAGCGAGACCACCTCGCGCCCCCGCCGGAAGTCGCGCAGCGAGACCGCTTGCCCGCGGACCGTGGCCGCGCGAAAGGCGGCGCCCAGTCCCAGCGCCTCAAGGACGCGCAGGCCGTTGGGGCTGACCTGTATGCCCGCACCGACCTCACGGATCGCCTCGGCCTGTTCCAGCACGCGCACCTCTGCGCCGCGCTGGCGCAGCGCCAGCGCCGCCGCCAGCCCGCCGATGCCGCCGCCGACGACCGTGACCTCCATTCCCTTCAGCATGTCACCCCCAAATGCAAAGAACGCCGAGGCGAGCCCCGGCGTCCCTGTGTCCCGTCCTGCCGCCCGAACCGCGCTCCTCCCGGCTCTGGCTGCACGGTCTTGTCCCCGCGCGGGGCTCAGTCGTCCCGGTGCACCTTCTCGCGGCGCTCGTGGCGCTCCTGCGCCTCGAGGCTCATGGTGGCGATGGGGCGCGCGTCCAGCCGCTTCAGCGAGATCGGCTCTCCGGTCACTTCGCAGTAGCCGTATTCGCCTTCTTCCAGACGGCGCAGCGCGGCGTCGATCTTGTTGACCAGCTTGCGCTGGCGGTCGCGGGTCCGCAGTTCCAGCGCGCGGTCGGTTTCCTCGCTGGCACGGTCGTTCACGTCGGGAATGTTGCGGGTTCCGGCCTGCAGGGTTTCGATGGTGTCACGGCTGTCCGCCAGCAGGTCGTTCTTCCATGCGATGAGCTTGCGTCGGAAATACTCCGTCTGCTTTTCGTTCATGAAAGGTTCATCTTCAGCCGGCCGGTAATCGTCCGGCAGAAAGCTTTCTGGTTTCATGGTTGCTCCCTCATCTACGCCAATTTGACCCATGGAAAATTCCCTAGATATCTGGCACCCCTACGGGGTGGACTTAACCGAAGGTCGCTGTCTTGTCACTACACAATAGCGCGGCCCGGGGCCGGTTTAGGCCCGCCGATGAAACCTTTTGTGAAGGATGCCTGACGAATGCGCTTTGACGGAACCGACCGCTATATCGCGACCGATGACCTGACCATGGCCGTGAATGCGGCGGTGACGCTGGAGCGCCCGCTTCTGGTGAAGGGCGAACCCGGAACCGGCAAGACCGAACTGGCCCGGCAGGTGGCCGAGGCACTTGGCCTGCCGATGATCGAATGGTCGATCAAATCCACCACGAAGGCGCAGCAGGGGCTTTACGAATACGACGCGGTCAGCCGGTTGCGGGACAGCCAGCTGGGCGACGCGCGGGTGAACGACGTGGCCAATTACATTCGCAAGGGCAAGCTCTGGCAGGCCTTCGAGGCCGAGGGCAAGGTGGTCCTGCTGATCGACGAGATCGACAAGGCCGACATCGAGTTTCCCAACGACCTGTTGCAGGAACTCGACCGGATGGAGTTCCACGTCTACGAGACCGGCAAGACGGTGCGCGCCGCCAACCGCCCGATCGTCATCATCACCTCGAACAACGAGAAAGAGCTGCCCGACGCCTTCCTGCGCCGCTGCTTTTTCCACTACATCCGCTTTCCCGATCCCGACACGCTGCGCCGCATCGTCGAGGTCCACCACCCCGGCATCAAGGAGCAGCTTCTGACCGTCGCGCTGACGCAATTCTACGAGCTGCGCGAGCAGCCGGGGCTGAAAAAGAAACCCTCGACCTCCGAGGTGCTGGACTGGCTGAAGCTGCTGCTGGCCGAAGACCTGACCGCCGAGGACCTGAAACGCGACACCGGAAGCGCGCTGCCCAAGCTGCACGGCGCCTTGCTGAAGAACGAGCAGGACGTGCATCTCTTCGAACGTCTCGCCTTCATGGCGCGGCGTGAGCGCTGATCCCGGACACGCAGCGCGCCTGACCCGCTCGCGCGGCGGCCCCCTTGAGCCATGCCGGGCGTGGACTGGCGGGTGGGCCGCCGGACCCCGCCCGGGGTCCGGTCGGGGCGCCCGGCAGGCCCGGCCCTCTAGGCGATCAGTTCCTGCTCCAGATCGCGGCGACGGCGCGCCGATGTGATCTGCCGCGTCAGCACGTCCTCCGACCGATAGCTGACCGTCCCGCCCTGCTCCCGGACTTCGAACCGCTTGTAGCCGCCCATCAGCCGCTTGGCCTGCTGCGCGGCCACGATCACCGTGATCTCGACACTGTCGGGCACGCGTCCAGCGGCATCCTCCATCGCCCGCTCGCAGATCCGGCGAAACGCGCCGATGTCCAGCACCTCGCCCCCGGACAGCGGCCCCTGATTGGTACGGTCGCGCATCTCGCCGCCCAGCGGATCGTCTTCGTGGACCCGGTCGGTGACCAGCGTCGCAAAGCGCTCTTCTCCCGCACGCACGTCCACCTTGATGCCAAGGATATAGACCATGTCGGACCCCATGTTGGTCACAAGGCAGCGCGCCTCGCCATCGGTGTCCGTGGCGCTTGCGATATGGACGACGGCGCGGTTGGCGCGCCGGAAGCTGGTCAGAAACAGGTGCAGGTAGGCCAGCCAGACCAAAAGCATGGCCCCGTTCAGCACCACGTTCAGCCCACCGCTGTGGTCTTGCAGCCAGTCGATCATTCGCGCCTCCGCTCGGGTTCGATGCGCTGGCCCAACACCGCCATGGCGCCAGAGTTCCGGGACGGCGCCGGACCTCGCCGGTTCACCGGTCGCGCCGCCGGGCCGCAGCCTCCAGCCGGACACCGGCCTTCAAAGAGTTCGCCCATGCCCGCCCGCAGCAGTGCCGCCGCATGCAGGCCCAGCCCTTCGCCACTGCTTGCGCCCCCTGCCCGCGCGTGCTTTGTCAGGCCCGAGACCCCGAAAGCCCCCCAGATGCTGCACGTCCTGACCCACGACATCCTGCCCGTCTTCTTCATGCTGGCGCTCGGCCTTGCACTGGGGCGCGGCAAGGTGGTCAGCGCAGCCGAGGCCGCGACGCTGAACCGGGTCGCCTTCCTGATCCTGCAACCGGCGCTGATCTTCCCGCTGATCGCCCGGCTCGACTGGTCCAGCTTTCGCGTCGATGCGCTGGCGATCTATGCCGCGATGGAGGTGCTGGTCTTCACCCTGACCTACCAGCTGCTGCGCCGGGTCTTCCGGCGCGAGGCGATGGAAGCCTGGCTTCTGTCCATGGCCACGGTCTTCGTCAACACATTGCTCTATATCTGGCCCATCTCCTTCCTGATCTACGGAGAGGCCGCCGCCCTGCCCGTCACCGCCCTCGTGGCCTGGGATTCCGCCGTCGCCTTCGCCTTCTTCATCATCTCGACAGACCTGATGTCGGGGCGCGGCGCGGGCCCGGGCGCGGCGGTGCGGCGGCTGGCACGGAACCCGGTGCTGATCGCCATCGCGCTGGGGCTGACGGTGAACATCGCCGGGCTGGCGATCCCCGCCCCTTTTCTGACCGCCTTCGCCTTTTCCGGGGCCGCCGCAGCACCGCTGACGCTCTTTGCGCTCGGTGTCATCCTCTCGGGTCATGCGCTGTTGCCGGGTCGGGTCGTCTCGACCGTCACCGCGATCAAGCTGGCGGTCTTTCCCGCGCTGGTCTGGCTGGCGCTGTCGCTGACCATCGCGCCCGGGACATGGCAGACACTCTTCACCCTGACCGCCGCCGGACCGTCCGGGGCCATGGCCTTCGCGCTGGCCATGCTCTACGGCGTCCGCACGGATGCGATCGCGCCGGTGATCGTCTGGACCTCTGTCCTGTCGCTGATCTCGCTGTCCTGGCTGGCCTGACGCGGCGGCGCGGGGGCTGTGCGCCCCCCCCGGACGGGGCCGGGCGCCGCATTCACGCCACGGTCTGCGGTACAACAATAGGCTGTATTCACCCAGATTGTTGCAAGCCTGCATCGCGTGTCTCAATGGTTATCAAAGGGTTAACCCGCGACCTCCCGAATTCGGGAATAAATTGCACACCGGGGATGCATGTCTTGCGCAGTTAACGCTTTTTTGCCCTATAGTTTCCGCACAGTGGACAGAAAATCATCGGATACCAAGAACATCCGAGTGAACCAATAAGCAGGCAGGTTTCAAATTGTCCCAGGATACGGCTCTGACGGTGCGCGCCCTGCGTGCCGAGGATGAACCGGCATGGCGTGAAATGTGGACGGCGTATCTCGCCTTTTACGAAAGCACCGTGCCAGAGGAGGTCTATGCCTCCACCTTCGCACGCCTTCTGGGCGACGACCCCCGTGACCACAACGCGCTGGTCGCCGAGAAGGACGGGACCCTCGTCGGACTGGCCCATTACCTGTTCCACCGCCACGGCTGGAAGATCGAGGACGTCTGCTATCTGCAGGACCTCTATGCCACACCCGAAACCCGGGGAACCGGCGTCGGGCGCGCCCTGATCGAGGGCGTCTATGCCGCCGCCGATGCCCATGGCGCGGGCAATGTCTACTGGAACACCCAGCATTTCAACGAGACCGCCCGCAAACTGTACGACCGCATTGGCGTGCTGACGCCCTTCATCAAGTACCAGAGGGCATGATGCGCACCGCAAGACGACTTCTTCTGCCGTTCTACATGATGCTGGGCGCCTGCATGCCGGTCCAGAACACGGAAACCGCAACCCGCGCCGCCGCCGTGCCGGTGCAGGCGGCCAGCACCCTGCCCCCGATGAAGAGTTTCGCGGTGCCGCGCCCCGCACCGGCGGTGGCCTCGAACGCCGATATCGCGCGGGATTTCCTCGACCTCACCTTCATGCTGGAATCCGGGCGCGCCCTGCCGGTCTTCACCCGCTTCGAGGGGCCGATCTCGGTCCGGGTGACCGGTGCGCCGCCGGCCTCGCTGGGGCCGGACCTGACACGGCTTCTGCACCGCCTGCGCACCGAGGCGGGCATCGACATCGCGCTGACCGGTGCGGCGCGGGCCAATATCACCCTTCAGGCCGTGACCCGCGAAGAGATCCGCCGCGCCCTGCCAAGCGCCGCCTGTTTCGTGGTGCCCAACGTCACCTCCCTGGCCGAATACCGCAGCCTGCGCCGCACCAAACAGGTCAGCTGGTCGCAGCTGCGCAGCCGCGAGACGCTGGCGATCTTCCTGCCCAACGACGCCAGCCCGCAAGAGGTGCGCGACTGCCTGCACGAGGAACTGGCGCAGGCGATCGGTCCGCTCAACGACCTCTACCGCCTGCCCGACAGCGTCTTCAACGACGACAATGTGCACACGGTGCTGACCGGGTTCGACATGCTGGTGCTGCGCACCTATTACGATCCGGCGCTCCGCACGGGCATGACCCGCGCCGAGGTGGCCGAGCGCCTGCCCTCGATCCTCGCCCGGCTCAACCCGGCGGGTCAGGGGATCGCGCCCCGGCGGCTGGCCAGGACACCCCGGGCCTGGATCGAGGCGGTGCAGACCGCGCTTGGGCCCGGCGCCAATGCCGCCGAACGCCGCGCGGCGGCAACCAAGGGGCTTCAGATCGCCACCGCCATGGGCTGGACAGACCATCGCCGCGCCTTTTCGCACTACGCCATGGGGCGGCTCTTGCAGGCAACCGATCCGGCCTCTGCACAGGACAACTTTGTGCTGGCGCAGCGGTTCTTCGGCCCCGGCCCGGACACCGCGCTGCACCGCGCCTATGTCGCCTCGCAATTGGCCGCCTATGCGATCAGCGCAGGCCGGGCCGAGGATGCGCTGTATCTTCTGACCCCGCATCTGGACACGGCGGCACGGCACGAAAACGCGGCGCTTCTGGCGACGCTGATGATGCTGCGCGCCGAGGCGCTGGAACTGGCGGGCCATGTCACCGAGGGACGCAAGGTCCGGGTGGACTCCCTTGGATGGGCACGATACGGCTTCGGCTCTGACTGGGCCGTGCGCGCCAAGCTGCGCGAGGTCGGCCTGCTGAACCCCGCCAGACGGAGACAGGGCGCCTTATGATCGTGATTGCAGGAGCCATCCTTGGCGCCATCCTCGGCGGCATCGTCGCGGCCCGCCGCAAGGGCAACAAGGCCGATATCGCGCAATACGCGGTGGTCTACGGCATCGCCCTCGCCCTTGCCGGGCTGGTCCTGACCATCGCCATCGAGAAACTGATCGTCTGAGGCGGGGAAAGCGGCTTCGAAGCCGCTTTCGAAAGGCCCTTCGAAGGGCCTTCGCGCCGGTGGACAGGGCGCGCCCGGCATCCTAGACCTGTGGCCATGTTCGTGCCCTTCTTCGAGACCCTGCGCAAGGCCGGTGTGCCGGTCACTCTGCGCGAGTACCTGTCCTTCCTCGACGGCATGGCCGCGGGGCTGGCGACCTATGATGTCGAGGCCTTCTATTACCTCGCCCGTGTGTCGATGGTGAAGGACGAGCGCCATCTCGACCGCTTCGACCGCGCCTTCGCCGAGGCCTTCAGGGGGCTGGAGCAGATCGGCGTCGACGACGTGCTGAACGCCGTCGACCTGCCCGCAGACTGGCTGCGCAGGCAGGCCGAGAAGCTGCTGACCGAGGAAGAGAAGGCGCAGATCGAGGCCCTGGGCGGCTTCGACAAGCTGATGGAGACGCTGAAAGAGCGGCTGGCCGAGCAGAAGGGCCGTCATCAGGGCGGCTCGAAGTGGATCGGCACCGGCGGCACCTCGCCCTTCGGCGCCTACGGCTACAACCCCGAAGGCGTGCGCATCGGGCAGGACGAGAGCCGCCACAGGCGCGCGGTGAAGGTCTGGGACAAGCGCGAGTTCCGCAATCTCGACGATACGGTCGAGCTGGGCACGCGCAACATCAAGGTCGCGCTGAAGCGGCTGCGGCGCTGGGTCCGGCAGGGCGCCGAGGACGAGTTGGACCTCGACGGCACGATCCGCGCCACTGCCGAACACGGCTACCTCGACGTGCAGACCCGGCCCCAGCGGCGCAACGCGGTGAAGGTGCTGCTGTTTCTCGACGCCGGCGGGTCGATGGACCCCTTCGTGAAGGTGGTCGAAGAGCTGTTCTCGGCGGCGCGCGCCGAGTTCAAGCACATGGAACATTTCTACTTCCACAATTGTCTCTACGAGGGCGTCTGGCGCGACAACCGCCGCCGCTGGGACCGGCAGGTGCCGACCTGGGAGGTGCTGAACACCTACGGGCCGGACTATAAATGCATCTTCGTCGGCGATGCCTCGATGTCGCCCTACGAGATCGCCTATCCCGGCGGCGCCAACGAGCACTGGAACGCCGAGGCCGGGCAGGTCTGGCTGCAACGCGCGCGGGACCAGTGGCACGATCACCTCTGGATCAACCCGGTGCCCGAGACGCACTGGCCCTACACCCAGTCGATCGAAATGATCCGCGAGATCTTCGCGGACCGCATGGTGCCGATGACGCTGGAGGGCATCGACCGGGGCGTGAAGCTGTTGGCCTGAGCCCCCGGGAGCGGTGTCGCTTTCGAGTATTTCTGCAGAGAAGAAGCCCGGGGGCCGCCTCGCCGAGAGGCGGGTTGCCCGTGGATGAGCAACGCCTTTCCTCTGCGTCGCTTTGGCTGTGACCGGACGCAGCGGTATTTGGGCCAAGAAGAAGCGCAGAGGATTGGTTTGGTGCGCGGCGAGGTGCCTCGGGGCACGGGGGGGCCGGACTGCACCCTTTCCGGGGGCCGAGGCGGTCAGGGCGGGGCAAAGCGCGGCTGCTTCGGTTGCGGGTCAGGGCTGTCTCTGCATGCGGCGCGTCCGGGCGCGCGGTGGTTTGCCGGCTTTGGACGGGACGCGGTCCTTGACACATTGCCGATTCTGTTCGGCGACGGAGGGGAAGGCGTCGGGGACGCTCAGCACTCCGGCAGGTTGACCGCGATGCCGCCAGTCGAGGTTTCCTTGTACTTCAGATCCATGTCGCGCCCGGTTTCCAGCATCACGCGGATGCAATTGTCGAGCGGCATGAAATGTGTGCCGTCGCCGCGCAGGGCCAGCGAAGCGGCGGAGACCGCCTTGATCGCCCCCAGCGCGTTGCGTTCGATGCAGGGTACCTGCACCAGACCCGCCGCCGGGTCGCAGGTCATGCCGAGGTGGTGTTCCAGCGCAATCTCGGCGGCGTTCTCGATCTGCGCGTTGGTGCCGCCCAGCACCGCGCAGAGACCGGCGGCCCCCATGGCGGCGGCAGAGCCCACCTCGGCCTGACAGCCGGCCTCGGCGCCGGAAATCGACGCGTTGTGCTTGATCAGCCCGCCGATGGCGGCGGCGACCAGCAAGAGGTCGCGGCAGCCCCTGCGCGTGGCCCCCACGCAGTGGTCGCGGTAGTAGCGCAGCACCGCAGGCACCACCCCCGCCGCGCCATTGGTGGGTGAGGTCACGACCCGCCCCCCGGCGGCGTTTTCCTCGTTCACCGCCATGGCGTAGACCGAGAGCCAGTCGTTGGCCTGATGCGGCTGGGCGAGGTTCATACCCTTTTCCGCCTGCAACTGGTCGTGGATGTTCTTGGCGCGGCGTTTCACCTTGAGGCCGCCGGGCAGGATGCCCTCCTGCTCCAGCCCGCGCGCCACGCAGCCGTCCATGGTGTCGAGGATACGGTCGATCCTTGCGTCGAGATCGGCGCCGTGCAGGACAGCTTCGTTAGCGCGCTTCATCTGCGCGATGGTAAGGCCCGAGCGCGCGCCCATCTCGAGCATCTCGGCGGCGGTGCCGAAGGGATAGGGGAAGGCATGGGCGGTCTTTTCCGACTTCAGATCGTGGCCGCCCGCCTTCTGCGCCTCCAGCTCTGCCGCGGTCAGCACGAAGCCGCCGCCGACCGAGTAGTAGGTCTGCTGCATGTAGGTCGCGCCGGAGCGGTCGAAAGCCTTCAGGATCAACCCGTTGGCGTGGCCGGGCAGCGAGGGGCCATAGTCGAAGACGAGGTCCGTGGCGGGATCGAAGCGCAGGGCCGGCAGGCCCTCGGGGCGCACAACACCCTCTGTGCGCACGGCCTCTTCGAGGGCCTCGGCGCGGTCCGGGTCCAGCGTTTCGGGCACCAGCCCGCAGAGCCCGAGGATCACCGCACGGTCGGTGGCATGACCCTTGCCGGTGAAGGCCAGCGAGCCGTGCAGCGAGGCGCCCAGCCGGGCCAGCTCTCCGGCACCGGGGATCTTCTCGGCCCCGCCGCGCAGGTCGTCGAGGAAGCGCGCGGCGGCCACCATCGGCCCCATGGTATGCGAGGACGAAGGTCCGATGCCGATCTTGAAGACGTCGAAGACGGAGAGAAACATGCGTGGCCTTTCCCTGGGTGTTGCAGCGGGCTGGTTCGGGTCGGCGCACTCTGCGACAGGCGGTCCGGACGGACAAGGTGTCGGATCGCGGGCGGCTGGCGGAAGGTCGCCGCGCCCGCGCAGAGGGTCGCATTCCGTCACCTCCCGGCGAAGATTTCCGCCGGGGCGCCGCGGTCACCCTGCCCCGGCGCGAGGTCTGGCGCGCGGGCGCAGGGAATCGGGCTGGCCGGCGGCAAGGGGAGAGGCCGCCCACCCGGCCCATGCCCTGCCCCGATGTCTTCGGACACGAGAGAAGACCGGCAACCCGGGCAACCGGAGAGAAAAACGTGCAAGAGCCTGCGCCTGCCCTCTCCTGATCGGGGGACCCGCCGGATCGGCGCCGGGGGCGAAACGAGGCGGGGCTGTTCCGGTCTGCGACCGCGACCGGGGCCCTGCCCGCCCTTTTCCCTGCCCACAGGCCTGCTATGGCTGCATGATGGCCTGACACGGCCGCCTTTGACACCGCCGGGACCGCGACCATGACCTCCGCCATTCTTCTCGCCCTCGCGCCGATCGTGCTGATCATCGCGCTTGGCCACCTGCTGAAGCGCCGCGCCTTCCTTGCCGAGGGCTTCTGGCCGCAGGCGGAGCGGCTGAGTTATTACATCCTGCTGCCCTGCCTGTTCTTCAACAGCCTCGCCACGGCGGATCTCGGGGCGATCCCGGTCGGACGGCTGGCGGCGACGCTGATCCTGTCGACCCTCGCGGTAGCCGGGTTCGTGCTGATGATCCGCCCGACACTCAGGATCGACGGCCCGGCCTTCACCTCGGTCTTTCAGGCCAGCATCCGTTTCAACAACTACGTGGGCGTGACGCTGGTCACCGGGCTGTTCGGTTCGACGGGGCTGGCGCTCGCGGCGCTGTCCAATGCCTCTCTGGTGCCAACGGTGAACATCCTCAGCGTACTGGTCTTCTCGCGCTTCGCCACGGCGCGGCTGGGACCACGGCAGGTGGCGGTGCAGCTGGCGACGAATCCGCTGCTGCTGTCCTCGCTGGCCGGGATCGGCTTTCAGCTGGCCGCGCTGCCGATCCCGGCGGGCGTGGAGCCCGCCCTGCGGACGCTGGGCGCCGCCTCGCTGCCCCTTGGGCTGCTTTGTGTCGGTGCGGCGCTGGACTTCGGCGCGGCGCGGACCTGGCTACGGCCCATCGTGGTTTCCTCGGCGGTGAAATTCGCGATGCTCCCGGCGGTCACGCTGGCCGTGGCGCTGCTTCTGGGGCTGGAGGGGCGCGCCCTGACCACGGTGCTGCTGTTCCAGGCGCTGCCGACCGCCTCTTCGGCCTATATCCTCGCCCGCCAGCTGGGCGGCGATGCGCCGCTGATGGCCGGGATCACGGCGGCGCAGACGGTTCTGGCGCTGGTCACGCTGCCGCTGGTGATGTCGCTGATGGCGCTGCTTGTGGGGATCGGGCTGTAGGCGCGCCGCACGGGCGGGCCCGCGCGGCCCCTGATCCGGGAGACCCGGCGCGACAGCGGCCCGCCCGGGGCCAGCCGTTGCGCCGCAGGAAAGGGGCCGCGCGCCGAAAGATCGCGACGGCGCCCCTGCCCCCCGATACGCCCCGCGCGTCAGGCCGCGCTGACGCGCCAGATCGCGTCGCCGACATCGTCAGCCACCAGCAGCGATTTGCCGTCCGGTCCGACCGCCACACCCACCGGGCGCCCGTAGGCCAGCCTTTCGTCCTCGGACAGGAAGCCGGTCAGGATGTCGCGCGCCGGACCCGAGGGCCTGCCGCCCTCGAAGGGCACGAAGATCACCCGGTAGCCGCTTAGGATCGAGCGGTTCCAAGAGCCGTGCTGACCGATCACCATGCCGGGGCCGAAGCCCGGCAGCACGCCCTCGGGCAGCCAGCACAGGCCCAGCGAGGCGGTGTGGCCGCCAAGCGCGTAATCGGGGGTAATCGCGCTGGCAACCTTGGCGGCATCCTGAGGAACGCGGTCGTCCACCACCTTGCCCCAGTAGCAATAGGGCCAGCCATAGAAGCCGCCGTCCCGCACCGAGGTCAGGTAGTCGGGCGGCGTCTCGTCCCCCAGCCCGTCGCGTTCGTTCACCACGGTCCAGAGCGCGCCTGTCTCGGGCTCCCACGCCATGCCGACGGCATTGCGCAGCCCGCCGGCAAAGATGCGCGCGGCGCCGGTGGCCACGTCGACCTCCCAGATCGCGGCGCGGCCCTCTTCGGCCTCCATGCCCGCATCGCCGATGTTGGACAGCGAGCCCACGCCGACGTAGATTTTCGTCTGGTCGGGCGAAACCAGCAGGCTGCGGGTCCAGTGGCCGTGCGGCTTGAAGTCGACGATCTGCTTTCCGCTGCCGGACAGGGGCTGCCCCGGCGTGTAGTCGAAGACCTTCAGACCGTCGGTATTGCCCAGGTAGAAGGTCGATCCGACCAGCGCCATGCCGAAGGGCTGGCGCTGGTTCTCGACAAAGACCTCGCGGTGTTCGGCGACGCCGTCGCCATCCGCATCGCGCCAGAGCGTCACCCGGTTGGCGCTGTCGCCGATCGCCTTGACCCGGCGCATGGTCGCCTGCGCGGCATGGTCCATCAGGGTCTTCGGCGCGGCGGGCTGTTCCTTGGATTCTGCCACCAGCACGTCGCCGTTGGGCAGCACCTCGATCCAGCGCGGATGATCCAGCCCCTCGGCGAAGGCCTTGACCGACAGGCCCGGCGCGCAGATCGGCAGACGCCCGTCCTTGAAGCCCTCGGCGGCGGGCATCTTCAGCGTCATGATCCCCTGCGCGCGGGCCTCGGGGATCTGCGGTTCGCTGCCGAAGGCCTGGGTCGCGGGCGATCCCGCCCGGCGCGTGGCTGCAATGACTCCTCCGACCAGCGCGGTCGCCTTGGCGATCAGGTCCATGGTCCCTCCCGTTCCTGTTTGCGCTATCCTCGTTTGCGCTACCATAGGCCAAAGAGGGGGGACAGGACAGGGGGTGTGAACGCTGTTCTGGCAGGGCCGTTGCCCGGGCAACGGGCGAGAGGCGCTGCCTCTCGCGCTCTCCGAGGTATTTTTCACACCAAAGAAGGAGGGCGCGGCGCGCACTGTCCGAGGGCGGTGGGGGTAAACGGGGCTGGACGTGGGTCTCGACGGAACCGCAGGCGAGACGGGACCGGAAAGCGGCACAGCGATGGTGCTGAACCGCAAGCCGCCCAAGCAACGGGCGCGGCGAAGCACCTAACCGGCAGTAAACAGATCTTGTCTTGGCGGATGCCGCGCGCCGGTGCAGGCTGACCGGAAAGCGTTGCGCGGGACCAGAGTTGGTGCCATCGTCCGCGCCGCAACCCCGCGCGGGCGTCCCGACAGGTTCCCGGGCCTCCGCGGCCCGCTCGCGGGGGGCAATACACTCTCGCACGGCGATCCGGCCCGTGCAGCGAAACAGGGCGTGCCGGGGCGCCGAAACCGACCCGGCCCGGGGCCATTGAACGGAAGACCATGCGCGTCCTGAAGCAAATCATCCTCTGCATCGCCGTCCTGGCCGGGACCGGCTACCTCTGGCTGACCTATGTCCCCGGCGCCGCCGCCTTTCTGGAGCGCACCGGCGTGACCGATCTGCTGGGCATTCAGGTGGCCGCCGCCGAAGCCTCGGAAAGCGGGGGCGGCGGCTTCGGGCCGCGCGGTCCGGCGCAGGTGGTCGTGGCCGAGGTCACCGAGGCCACCGCCAACGATCGCATCGACGCCATCGGCGACCTGCGCGCCCTGCGCGGCGCCACCCTGCGCACCGAGGTCAGCGGCGAGGTGGTCGAGGTCGCGCTGGAGACCGGCGGCTTCGTCGAGGCGGGCACGGTGATCCTGCGGCTGGACGACGAGGCGGAGCGCATCGCGCTGGAACGCGCGCAGCTGATGCTGGAAGACGCGCGCGGCGACGTGGCCCGGCTGGGCCAGCTTCAGGGCACCGGCGCGGTAACCGAGGTTCGCCTGCGCGAGGCGCAGCTGGCGCAGCGCACCGCCGAGCTTGCGGTCACCGAAGCCGAGTTCCGGCTATCCCAGCGCACGGTCCGCGCGCCATTCGCGGGCTGGCTCGGGCTGCTCGATGCCTCGGTGGGCGAGCGCCTGTCGCCCAGCGACACCATCGCCACCCTGACCGACCGCTCCGAGGTGCTGATCGATTTCCGCGCGCCGGAACGCATCGCCAGCCGCATTGCCCCCGGCATGACGATCGAGGCCCGTTTTCTGGGCGGTGGCCGTGCCGCGCCCCTGACCGGGGAAATCCACGCGGTCGACAATATCGTCGACCCCCGCAGCCGCACCCTGCGCGTGCAGGGCAAGCTGCCCAACGAGGGCGACCGCCTGCGCGCGGGCATGTCCTTTGCCGTCACCCTGCGCTTTCCCGGCGACAGGCTGGTGGCCGTCGATCCGCTGGCGGTGCAATGGGCCAGCGACGGCTCCTACGTCTGGGCGGTGCGCGACGGCAAGGCCGCGCGGGTCGGCGTGACGATCCGCCAGCGCGACGCCGACCGGGTGCTGGTCGAGGCCGATCTGGCCCCCGGCGACGCGGTGGTGACCGAGGGCGTGCAGTCCCTGCGACCGGGCGCCGAGGTGGCGGTGGCCAACCCGCCCGAGGCGGGGCTTGCGGCAGAACCGCCCTCGCGCAGCGCGCTTTGACAGGGGGACGCGCCACATGACCGACCGCTCGCAGTCCGCGCTTGCCTCGGGCACGGCGCTGTTCGTGAAACGCCCGATCCTGGCCTTCGTGCTGTCGGCGCTGATCGTTCTGGCGGGGCTGGCAGGCCTTTCGGGCGTCGAGATCCGCGAGCTGCCCAACGTCGACCGCCCGGTCGTCACGATCACCACAAGATACCCCGGCGCCTCGCCCGAAAGCGTCGACCAGGAGGTGACGGGCCGCATCGAGGGCGCGGCGGGACGGGTGTCGGGCGTGCGCTCGATCTCGTCGAACTCGCGTTTCGGGCGGTCCCGGGTGACGCTGGAATTCGAGGAAAGCGTCGATCTGGACGTGGCCGCCACCGATGCGCGGGACGCGGTGGCCCGCATCGCCGCGCAGCTTCCCGACGATGCCGAGCAGCCCGAGATCGTCAAGGCGGACGCCAATGCGCAGGCGGTGATCCGCGTCGCCGTGACCTCTGCCGGGCGCTCGCCGCAGGAACTGACGCAGATCGTCGAGGACCGGGTCGAGGACCGCCTGCTGTCCGTCGCGGGTGTGGCGGACCTGCAGATCTACGGCGACCGCCTGCCGATCTTCCGCATCGACATAGACCAGTCGAAACTGGCGGCGCGCGGGCTGACGCTGGCGGACATGCGCGCGGCGCTTTCCGACGTGGCCTTCGACGCCCCCGCCGGCGACCTGACCGGCAACAGCCAGAGCATCGCGGTGCGCACCACCGCCACCATTGCCACCAAGCGCGGCTTCGAGGATCTGGAGCTGGCCCCGGATGTCTTCATCCGCGACGTGGCGACCGTGACGCTGGGCCCTGCCCCGAACGAGACGGTGCTGCGCGCCAACGGCCAGACCGGGATCGGCCTTGGCATCATCCGGCAGGCCACCTCGAACACGCTGGAGATCTCGGCAGCCGTGCGGGCGGTGGTCGCCGAACTGGACCGGACCCTGCCCGGGGACGTGTCGATCTTCGTCACCTCGGACGACGCGATCTTTATTCGCGGGTCCATCGAGGAAGTGCTGAAGACGCTGGCCATGGCCACCGCCATCGTGGTCGCGGTGATCTTCCTGTTCCTGCGCGACGCCCGCGCCACGCTGATCCCGGCGCTGACCCTGCCGGTGGCGCTGATCGGCACGCTCGCGGCGATCTACCTCGTGGGCTTCTCGGTCAATATCCTGACGCTGCTGGCGCTGGTGCTGGCCACCGGCATGGTCGTCGACGACGCCATCGTGGTGCTGGAAAACATCGTTCGCCGCCGGTCCGAGGGCATGGGCCCCCGCGCCGCCGCCGTGCTGGGCACGCGGCAGGTCTTTTTCGCGGTGGTCACCACCACGGCAACGCTGGCGGCCGTCTTCGTGCCGCTGTCCTTCCTGCCGGGGCAGGCGGGCGGGCTGTTCCGCGAGTTCGGCTTTACGCTGGCCATCGCGGTCATGCTGTCCTCGCTGGTGGCGCTGACGCTCTGCCCGGTGCTGGCCAGTCGCCTGCTGTCGCGCGCGCCCGACGCCGATCCGCGCGGCCCGCTGGTCTGGCTGGGCAACCGGCTGTTCCGGCTGTACCGCTGGACGCTGGGGCTGGCGCTGGACCTGCCCTTCGTGGTGCTGCTGGTGGCGGTGCTGTTCTCGGCCACGGCGGTTTTCGTCGGCGGCGGCATCCGGCAGGAGCTGACCCCGCGCGAGGACCGCGCCGTGGCGCTGCTGTCGGTCTCGGCGCCGCAGGGGGTGTCGCTGCAATACACCACCGCGAAGATGGCCGAGATCGAGGCCCTGATCGACCCGCTGCGCGCGAGCGGAGAGGTCACGAACGTCTTTTCGATCACCGGCTTCGGGTCGGACAACCGGGGGTTCATGGTCTTCTCGCTGGCCCCGTGGGAGGATCGCGCCCGCAGCCAGGACGAAATCGTGGGCGAGATCAACGGCAAGCTGCGCGGCGTGATCGGCGTGCGCGCCTTCGCGATCCAGCCCAATTCTCTGGGCATCCGGGGCGCCGGACGCGGGCTGTCCTTCGCCATCACCGGCGACAACTACGCGCAACTGGCCGAGGTCTCCGAACGGCTGGTCGCGCGGATGCAGGAAAACCCCGCCATGGGGCAGGTCCAGCTGGAGTACGAAACCACCCAGCCGCAGCTGTTCATCGAAATCGACCGCGAGCGCGCCTCGGACCTCGGGATCGATATCTCGGGGCTGGGCGAGGCCCTGCGCGCGGTGCTAGACGGGCGCACGGTGGGTTCTGTCTTCATCGACGACCGCAGCTTCGACATCCAGATGCTGTCGACGTCGAACCCGGTGAACGACCCCGGCGACCTTGCCAATATCTTCGTGCAGACCGGCGACGGCCAGACCGTGCCCATGTCGACCTTCGTCACGCTGGAAGAGCGTGCCATCGCGCCGGAGCTTGACCGCGAGGGGCAGAACCGCTCGGTCGAGATCTCGGCGGGGCTGACGCCGGAACTGGCGCTGGGGGATGCCATGGCGCAGGTGCAGGCGCTGGCCGACGAGATCCTCTCCGAGGAAAACCGGATCGTGCCGCTGGCAGAGGCGGCCACGCTGGACCAGACCTCTTCGGGGTTGCTGCTGGTCTTCGGCTTCGCCATCGCCGTGGTCTTCCTGGTGCTGTCGGCACAGTTCGAAAGCTTCATCTCGGCGGTGGTGGTCATGGCGACGGTGCCCATCGGGCTGGCCTGCGCCGCCTTCGCCATGGTCTTCACCGGGTTGTCGCTGAACGTCTACAGTCAGATCGGGCTGGTGATGCTGATCGGGATCATGGCCAAGAACGGCATCCTGATCGTCGAATTCGCGGACCAGCTGCGCGATCAGGGCGCCTCTGTCCGGGACGCGATCCTCGACGCCTCGACGATCCGCCTTCGTCCGGTGATGATGACCATGACCTCGACGGTGCTGGGTGGCGTGCCGCTGATCCTCTCGGCGGGAGCGGGCGCCGAGGCGCGCGAGGCCCTGGGCTGGGTCATCGTCGGCGGGCTTGGGCTGGCGACGCTCTCGACCCTCTACCTGACGCCGGTGGCCTACCTGTTGCTCGCGGGCTTCTCCAAGCCGCGCGTTCAGGCCATGCAGCGGCTGGAATCCGAACTCGACGAAGCGCTCGCCTGACGCGGCCCGCGCCGGGGGCGGCGCCTGAACGACCGGCAGGCGCCGGGTGCGCCCCCCGCCGAACGCACTGCGGCCCTGCGGACGCCCTGCCCCGCCAAAACGCCGGCCCTCCGGCACCCAAATGCCGTGAAGGCCCCGCCTGAGACAGCTTTGGGTCGGCGCCTGTGCGCCAAGGGAACGCCCCCCGCTTTCGTCTTCTGCGCTGTGCGCCCCCTCGCGCCACGACCTTCGGAAACGAAAGCCCTGCACAGACCAACCGCGCCACCGTCAAATCGAACCTCGAAAAATCCCGCCCTCCCTTGTATCGATAAACGAAGACGTTTCCTGCCCCGAAGAAAGACGCCCCGATGAACGCCCCTGTGAAGCCGCGCACCACCACCCCCTTCGACCGCAAGATGGCACAGGCGAAGAAGCTGCGCGCCGAACAGGACTTCGAGCAGGCAGCCCTCCTTTACGGCGAGGCCGCGGCGATGCTGCCGAACGCCAAGGCCGGGCTGTTCATGGCCATGTGCCAGCGCGACGCCGGGCGGACCGAAGAGGCCCTTTCGAGTTACCGAAGCTACGCCGACAGAAACCCCCGGGATTTCGACGGCTGGTGTGGTCTTGGCGTGCTGTTGAAACGCCTCGGACGCTATGAAGAAGCCATCGGCCCCATGCAGCGCGCGCTGGCTCTGCGGGACGATGCCCCGGCCCGGAACACCCTGATCGCCTCGCTCTGGCGCGTGGGCCGCAAGGAAGAGGCGCAGACCGAGGGCCACAGGAACCTCATCCTCAAACACCGGCTGGCGCAGGAGGCCTTCGAGGCCTCGCCCAGCAAGAACGTGACCGTAAAGCCGGGCGGGCGCGGCTTCGACCCCGAGCGGCGGAACCGGAACATCATTTCGTTTTCGCTCTGGGGCGATCGCCCCGAGTATATCACCGGAGCGCTGGTGAACGCGCAGATCGCCCAGCATCTTTACGTCCGCTGGACGCCGCGTTTCTACTGCGACACCTCGGTGCCGCAGGACGCCCGGGACGCCCTGAAGGCCTATGGCGCGCAGGTCGTCCTGATGACCGGCAAAGACGATGCCGCGATCCGCCCGATGTGGCGGTTCCTGGCCTCGGACGACCCCGATATCAACGTCTTCGTCTGCCGCGACGCCGATTCGCGCGTGAATGCAAAAGAACTGCTGGCGGTCACGGACTGGCTGAACTCCGGCTGTCGCTTCCACATCATGCGCGACCACATTTACCACCACGAGCTGATCCTTGCCGGGATGTGGGGCGGCATGGCCGGTATCCTGCCCAATATGCGGGACTGGCTGCGGTCTTCGCCGAAGTACTTCGACAACAAGTTCGGCGATCAGGCGTTCCTTGCGGATATGCTTTGGCCGCTGATTCATCGGGACGCCAGGATTCACGACACCTACTACCGCTTCCCGAAGGCCGGCCCCTTCCCGGACGGATACGATCTGCCGGGGCTGATCCATGTGGGGGGCGGCACGAAAAACATGCCCCACTGGTCCAACTACGTGCACCTGCCCCGCGGGACAGGGCACGGTGACGGGTGAAAACGACTACACGACTGCGGACAGGGTTTCCCTTTTCGGTCAGGACGGCAATGACAGGATCGAATCCGGGCAGGGCGCTGTGAGCAGCGCGTATCAGGCCAACGGGGACTATCCGGGCGGCGGCGCTGCAACGACACGCTGATCGGTGGACAGGCGAACGATACACTTTATGGTGGTGCCGGGAGCGACCGCTTCGAGTTTCAGACCTCGATGGGGGATGATACCATCGGAGACTTCGATGAACTCAATAACGAGGTCAGACTGGACGGGTTCACCGGAATTGGCAACGACGCGCAGGCGTTGGCAACGGCCTCGGGCGGCGGAACTGTCCCGATTACATTGGATTTCGGTGCGCAGGGGACTCTGACCTTCAACACCGTCTTCGACGCGGACGATTTATACGGCGTATTCGACTGGAGCTGACTGGCGGACCGCGCGCTATGGCCGATGCAGGGGCGGCGGTAATATTCCGATAGGAGAAGACCATGGACGACTTTACCGACGATACCACCACCACTGGCCGTTTGAGCGTCGGGCAGCCTGCCCGGGGTGTCATCGAGGAGATTGGCGACGTAGACTGGTTCGCGGTCGATCTGGTGGCGGGGGAGACCTACCATTTCATGTTTCTGGGATACGGCTGGTACGGGGGGACAATTTACCGGGCCCGTCCCAGTCTTTTCGATGAAAATGGTCAGTTGCTGGAAAGCACATTTGTCACTCGCGGAAACGATAACATTGTAGAGGGCGGGTTCGGCTATACCCCTGAACAATCCGGCACCTTCTTTTTCGAAGTTGAGGGAAATACGCGGCCCTTTCCGGGCCTGACCGGCAGCTACACCTTGGAGCTGTCGCAGATGGTGCCCGAGACCGGAGACACGCGCGACGGCGCGATCCCGTTGCAGCTTGGTCAACCGGTTGGCGCGGATGACCGCGCGGATTTCAGCACGGTCGACCCGGATATCGACTGGTTCTCGATGACGCTCGACGCCGGGCAATCCTATGTCATCGAGATCGATGGTGACCGGTATCGCTACGACGGAACATTCGATACCGCCGGGCAGATATTCGACCCCGCGGGCAATCCTGTCGGGTTCGGGGCATCCGCCGATCAGGGTTTCGGCGTCAGCACCTTGTTTCGCGTCGATGCTGCAGTCAGCGGCGTCTATACGTTCGAGGCAATCAACGACGACGAGGATCAAGGCCTCTACGGCATCGCCCTAAAGACCGTCGGCGACGTCACCGGCACGGACGGCAACGACTGGCTCACCGTCCCCGACAACAATGCCTTCGTGCCCGAGGCGATTTCGGGCGGGGCGGGCGAGGACATGATCTCTTTCGCCACCCGCGACCGCGAGGGCGTTCTCGTGAACCTCGACAACGGCCTCGTGCGCGCCCAGATGCCCGGCTACATCTCGCTGGTCATGGAGGGGATCGAGCACGCCACCGGGTCGAGCTTCAACGACACGCTCTACGGCGCCGACGGGGGCGAGCGCCTCCGCGCCTTGGGCGGCAATGACACGGTTTTCGGCTCCGAGGGCGCGGACCGGCTGGACGGTGGCGGCGGGCGCGACGAGGTGAATTACCTGTTTTCGGACAGCGGCGTTTCCGCGTCCCTGCTGCGCGGCAAGGGTTGGTCAGGCGACGCGGCGGGCGACCGCCTGTCGGGGTTCGAGACGCTGGTGGGCAGCTACCACGACGATTTCCTCTGGGGCGATCACCGCGACAACCGGCTGGAGGGCTCGACCGGCGACGACACAATCGTCGGCAACGGCGGGGACGACTACATCCTCGCGGGACTGGGAACAGACGTGATCGTCTATTCCGGCAACCGAGCCGATTACACGATCACGCAGGACGGCATCCGCACGGATGTGATCGACAACGTCGGCGGAGACGGGCACGACATCATCGGCCACGCCGAGGTGCTGCGGTTCGCCGATGGGGATTTCATCCTCTGACGTCACCATGCGGGACACGGCCCAATGTCAGCATATTGGATACGGTCGCCGCATGCCACGTGCCGCCCCGTGCCGTCTTGATGCCGCGCGCGTTCAGCTCTGCCGCGATCTGGCGAAGAGACGCGCCCCCTGCCCTGATCTGCTCGGCCATCGGCAACACCTTCTCAGCATGGGCCAGCGCCCGTGCCTTGTTCACTGCCGCGCCCTTGCGTACCGCCTGACGCTGCTCAGAAGCCCGCTCAGGGATAGACCAGCCCAGTTTGCCCCCGCGCGCCTTCGCCGCTGCCAGTGCCCACGCCAGCTCCGGGCGATCTGACTGGTTGCCGCTTTCGACCTCGACAAACTCTGCCACAACCCCGCCCCGGCCCGGGAGGCGCGCTGCCACCGCCGCGCGCTGTGCTTCCAGCCCCAAGCCGCTCTGGCCCTGACGTTCGGTGGATATGCGAAGGTAGGTGACAAATTTCATAGCGCGGGCCTTTCGATCCTAGAACGCCGCGGCTACGCGGGCCAATTCACCCAGTTCCAGCCGCTGGCGCAACCGAAGACGCCCCCCTGGTCAGAAAATGCTTGTTCAGCAAGCAGGGTCAGGCGATCATCACGTCCAAACGGCAGGCCCTTGGGGAATGTCGGGCAAAGACTCGCTACACATGAAACATCAACTTTACTGTTATTCACTTGGAAAAACCCCCTAAATAACAAGAAACTTGGCTGACTAACATTAAGTCAATGGCGCATTTTGAAGGTACCAAATGACCAATCCCAACAACCTGGTTTCCATAAAACTTGCGAGCGCTCGTGTCGCCGTCTTCGACAATGCGGCATTTGTCGATACACGCAACGCCACGACCAGTGAATCGGACAATGTGCAGGCCTCTCTGACGTCGCTCGGCCATGTCGTCACAGCCTTCACCGGGACGCAGGCTGCGGATTTCACTGCTGCGCTTGCAGATGCAGACGTGCTGCTTTTCCCTGAATTCGAGCTTGGCGACTTTTTGCCCGATACAGCAACGCAGGATGTCATAAGGGGGTTTGTGGGCGCCGGTGGCACGCTCGTAATGAACGGTGATGCAGGCGCAGGCGACGAAGCCTTTCTGAATGCCGTCTTCGGCTTTTCGCTTGTGCAAGGCACCAACAGTACATTCGGGGAGTCGGCCGCCCAACCCGATCGTGCCGCCACCACCTTTGCCGATGATCCGCCAACCTTAAGGAATGGGAACGGGACCTATGCTGTGCAGACGGCCTCACTGCCCACCGGTTCTCTGAACCTCTACGAATCCTCAGGCAATACGACCGTGGCCGCCATGCCCTTCGGTGCTGGACAGATTGTCTTTCTGGCCTTCGATTGGTACAATGCCGCGCCACGGGGCAGTCAGAACGGCGGCTGGCTGGAGGCACTGGACAGCGCGATCAGCCGCGCGGGTGAACTATTGGCTGTTACCGGCACCGAGGACGGCGATGTACTGACTGGCACGACAGAATCTGAAAACTTCGAGGCTCTGGGCGGTAACGATTGGCTTCTGACGGTCGGCGGGTCGAACCGGGTCGACGGTGGCGCGGGCCGGGACACGGCAAGCTACGCAGATCGCACGGGTCCCATTGTCTTCGATCAGGCGTCAGGTGTCGTTAGGGTCGAGGTCCACGCGGATATCCTGAGCGACGTGGAAGGCGTCACCGGCACGGGCGCGGGGGATATTTTTCGCGTCACCGACGGCACGATGCGCGGTCTGGGCGGCGAGGACACCTTCTTTTTCCGGCCCTCGGGCGGCGAGAGCGATTTTGACGGCGGCGCAGGCTGGGACAAGCTGAGCTTCAGCAGCACGGCCGCTGACACGGCGCTTTCGCTGCTGGCGGGCCGCGGCTTTTCGGGTGCGGCGCTGGGGCTTGAGGTCACCGGGATCGAGGAGGTGCGCGCAGGCGCGGGTGACGATGCCCTGACGGGTGATCATGGCGCCAATGTCCTGCTCGGGCTGGCAGGTGATGATACGCTGATGGGCAACGGCGGCAACGATACCTTGCATGGTGGCGCGGGCGTTGACGTGGCGGTCTTTAGCTATGCCCGCGACCAGTACAATGTGACGACCACGGGCTTTCGCACGGTGGTTGAATACACTGGTGCGGGACCCGGCGATGGGATCGACGTGGCCGATTTCGTCGAGGTGCTGCGCTTTGCCGATGGGGATGTGCTGACAGATACGCTGCTGGGAACCACCGGGGCCGACAATCTGGTTTGGCTTGCGGGCATCACCATGGTCGACGGTTTGGCAGGCGCGGACCGGCTTGATTTCCGCGAGGCATCGCTTGGCTTGCGCATCGACGGCGCGGCGGGCACCGCGACGCAGGAGGGCGGCCACCCCGTTATCCATTTCACCAATGTCGAGGTTGTCCAGGGCTCCGCTCAGGCGGATATCTTTGTCACGGGAGCGGGTACGGACCGGTTCGACGGGGCGGCGGGCCAGGATCTCTTCATAGGCGGCGGGGCGGGCGACGTGCTGATGGGCGGTGCGAGCGTGGACACGCTGGCTTATGACAACTCTACCAGCGATCTGGAGGTTTCGCTTCTGCGCGGCCGGGGAGGGGCTGGTGACGCGGAGGGCCTGCGCCTGTCGGAGATCGAGAACCTCCGCGGCGGGGCGGGCAACGACAGGCTAACGGGTGATCACGGCGACAACTTCCTTGAGGGGTCTCTTGGGGACGATACGATCGCGGGGAATGCGGGCGACGACCTCATCTATGCCGGCTTTGGCACGGATGTGATCCTCTTTAGCTACGATCATTCGGACTATACAGTTACCCGAGACGGTGCCCGAACCACTGTAGATTACACTGGGATCGGGGAAGGCGACGGCACCGATGTAATCCTGAACGCTGAAATTCTGCGCTTTGCCGATGGCGACATGATCCTTTAGCGCCCCTAGGAGGTGCAAATCCCTTAAAGCACTCTTTGCTGACCACTATGCACGGAAGGAAGCCGAAGACTTTGCTGATCGGGTGCTACCTTTGATCCCGCATTATTCACCGGGGCGATCAGTGCTGGTATATTCAAGCTTAAGTGTAGTCCCCGCCGGGTTCATGGGCTTCACGCCAGTTTCGCCCGTCACCTCCCCCTCCCCCCACGACCCCTCCGACGATTGCCTGCCCGCCTTGGTTCACCGTGACGCGCTCTGCACGGACCTCCTGCGCCTTGGCACGGTATCTCCTGAGGCATCCATCTGTGCCAGGTCTGCCCGACCCAAGCGCGCCATCACGCGCGAATGGCTCGCCCGAACTGTGTACGTGACACCACCGGCCATCTTGCTCGCGGCGACCGTCATAGCGACATGGGTGGCGGTCATCTGCCCGGAAAGCATGTGAACCGCGCCGGGCTTTCCGGAGGCTCCAACTCTTGAGTAGGATGGAGCATAATGCGCAATACGACGAACAAATATTCCCCGGAGGTGCGCGATCGTGCTGTTCGCAAGGTCAGGCGCCAGATGCGCCGGGAAGGTTTCGACACTGCCCGATGAACGGTGGCACGGCTGTCCAAGAAGTCTCCCGGCGCCGGTGTCATGCTGTTCTTCATGGGGCATAGCCTGATGGAGAATCGCTCCGGCCTGATCGTGCCAGCCGACCAGACACGGGTGGACGGCCACGCCGAGCGGCGTGCTGCCATCGACATGCTTCACAGCCACGCGCCGGTTCGACCCGGCGCCTGACCCTGGCCGCAGACCGCGATTACGACAGCGTAGACTTCGTCGCCAAGCTGCGCCAGATGGTGGTCACGCCGCATGTCGCCCAGAAGTCCCGACACTCCGCCATCCCCTCTTGTGACATTGCCGCGCCATGCACTGCCGGGCAGTGGACGGCAGACCCACCCGGCACCCCGGCTACGCCAAGTCACAGCGGCGCCGGAAGAAGATCAAGGAACCTTTCGGCTGGGCAAAACCCTCGGCGACATCGCGCAGACCCTGTACCGCGGCATCGAGCGCATGCGGGCCCGCTTCACCTTGGCGATGGCGGACTGTAACTTGGCGAGGCTTCCGAAACTGCTCGCCACCTGAGCCGGAAAGTGGCTACTTGGACTGCCTCCTCGCACACCAGCCTGCTTCGAGGTCCTGCTCAAGGGAAATCGTCCCTCACAGAAGGCTATTTCAGCGGCCTGTTAGGTTCAAAGAACCAGGGAACACTTCGCAGGATTCCCGTAAGGCACTGAAGATATTGGTGGGTGATGAGAGACTCGAACTCCCGACATCTTCGGTGTAAACGAAGCGCTCTACCAACTGAGCTAATCACCCGGTCCGACGGCATTTAGCCAAACTGCTCCGGCAGCGCAAGAGGCCCGGGCCACAGCCGTCCGTAGTTGCCCTGCCCGCGCCATAGGCGCAGCCACGCAGCCGGTCCCGTTTTCCCTTGAGCAAGCGCCAGTACGCGGGTCAGGCCGGACTGCGGCATGCCCGCGCCGGGACCCGCGTGCGGCCTGTGTGCGGCCTGTGCGTGGACCTTCGCGAAGGCTTCGGCCCCGCCCCTGCAAGACGCCCGCCCCTCTGGACCGGGGACCGAGCCTGCTACGGTCGAGCGCCGGACATGAAAAAAGGGCCTCGCAGCGATGCGAGGCCCCTGAATTCTGGTGGGTGATAAGAGATTTGAACTCCTGACATCTTCGATGTGAACGAAGCGCTCTACCACTGAGCTAATCACCCGGTGCCGGGCGTATTAGCCTCACTCCGCCGCCTGTGCAAGGGGGTTTGTCCGGGAATCTTGCGGATCGTCCGGTTGGCGCACACGGGTGTGCACGACCAGCCCGCGACCGCCCTTCTTCAGCCGTGTGACCTTGACCTTGCCCAGCGGCACGAGGTTCAGTTCGCGGCCCGAGGCCAGCGCCTCGCCCATCACCGCAAGCGCCGCCTCGATGGCAGGCTTCACGTCGCGCTTGCGCATACCGCTGCGCTGCACGGCCAGCGCGATCAGCTCGCGTTTGCGCAGCTCGGGTGGCGCCACGAAACTGACGTCGCGCACATCGTCGGGCCCGGTCTCGGCGGCCTCGTCCGAAGGCATCTCAGCGGCCCGCTGCGGCTGTTCCGGCAGGGGCTGATCCTCGGCCTGTGCCTGATTGGGCAGATCGGTAATCCCGGCCTCCAGATCGGCCTGTGCCTCTGCCTGAAGCCAGGCCTGATCGGCAGCCAGCGCGGCGGCGATGGCCGCCTCTTCCGCCTCGGATGCCGCCTGAGCGCGTCGTCTGGCCCGCAGACTCGCCTTGTTTGCACCCGCCGTCCGTCGACGGGGCGTCGTCTCTGTCTTGCTTGTCATGTGCCTGTCTCTGCTCTTTTTCTGCCCGGAGGCGGCCCGTCTTCCGCGGGTCCGCTCGTTTTATTGCCGCATCAGTGTATCAGAAAAACCGAATCGATCAAAGCACCAGGTTGACTCGGAAAGGACCTGTGCCGCAGGATTCAGGTTCACCTCTCCGGGCTGGAGCATAAAGCATGAAATCCATCGTACTGGGCACAAGTCTTTTTTTCGCAGCGTCGACCGCCTTCGCCGGCAACTACGATCCCCCCTATATCGATCCGCCGGTGATCATCGAGGACGCCGCCAATTCCAGCACCGATTCCGCGGGCATCGTTCTGGGCATCATGACCCTGCTTCTGTTCGGCGCCGCCGCAGCCAACTAAGCGCTCGAAAGGCTTGGGGCAGCCCCTTACGCACCACATGAAAAAGGCGCCGCAATCCCTTGCGACGCCTTCTTTATTTCCGACCAGAGCGTTCAGTGCGCGGTTGCGCCTGCGCCGGTCTCCTCGGCCTTTGCCTTGGCGGCGGCCGCGGCGGCCTCTTCGGCCTCCTCGTCCCATTCCACCGGCTCCGGCTTGCCGATCAGGGCCATGTCCAGCACCTCGGACACGTGCTTGACGGGGATGATCTTCAGCCCCTCCTTCACGTTGTCGGGGATGTCGGCCAGATCCTTCTCGTTCTCTTCCGGAATGAAGACCGTGGTGATTCCCCCGCGCAGTGCCGCCAGCAGCTTTTCCTTCAGCCCGCCGATGGCGGAGGCATTGCCGCGCAGCGTCACCTCACCGGTCATGGCGATGTCCTTGCGCACCGGCAGGCCGGTCAGCACGGACACGATGGCCGTGACCATGGCCAGACCCGCAGAGGGCCCGTCCTTGGGCGTGGCGCCGTCCGGCACGTGGACGTGGATGTCCCACTTGTCGAAGCGCGGCGGCTTCACACCGATCGAGGGCGCGATGGACCGCACGTAGGACGAGGCCGCGTCGATGGACTCTTTCATCACATCGCCCAGCTTGCCGGTGGTCTTCATCCGGCCCTTGCCCGGCAGGCGCAGCGCCTCGATCTGAAGCAGATCGCCGCCCACGGAGGTATAGGCAAGGCCGGTCACAACCCCCACCTGGCTTTCCTCTTCGGCCAGACCGTAGCGGTATTTCCGCACGCCAAGGAAATCGTCGAGATTGTCCGAGGACACCGAGACCGCATCGGTCTCTTTCTTGACGATCTTGGTCACGGCCTTGCGCGCCAGCTTGGCGATCTCGCGCTCGAGGTTCCGCACGCCGGCCTCGCGGGTGTAGTACCGCACGATGTCGGTCAGCGCGTCGCCGCCAACGGAGAACTCCTTGGCCTTCAGCCCATGCGCCTTGGTCTGCTTGTCCAGCAGGTGGCGCTTGGCGATCTCGATCTTCTCGTCCTCGGTGTAGCCCGAAAGCGGGATGATCTCCATCCGGTCCAGCAGCGGCCCCGGCATGTTGTAGCTGTTCGAGGTGGTCACGAACATCACGTTCGACAGGTCGTATTCCACTTCAAGGTAGTGGTCCACGAAGGTCGAGTTCTGTTCGGGATCGAGCACTTCCAGCATGGCCGAGGCCGGATCGCCACGGAAGTCCTGCCCCATCTTGTCGATCTCGTCGAGCAGGATGAGCGGGTTCGTGGTCTTGGCCTTCTTCAGCGCCTGGATGATCTTGCCGGGCATCGAGCCGATGTAGGTCCGGCGGTGGCCGCGGATCTCGGATTCGTCGCGCACGCCCCCCAGCGAGATGCGGATGAACTCGCGTCCCGTGGCCTTGGCCATCGACTTGCCAAGCGAGGTCTTGCCGACGCCCGGAGGGCCGACAAGGCAGAGGATCGGGCCCTTCAGCTTCTGCGACCGCGCCTGCACGGCCAGATACTCGACGATCCGCTCTTTCACCTTCTCAAGCGAATAGTGATCGGCATCGAGGATCTCCTGCGCCTTGTTCAGGTCCTTCTTAACGCGGCTCTTGGTGCCCCACGGGATCGACAGCATCCAGTCGAGATAGTTGCGCACCACCGTCGCCTCGGCGCTCATCGGGCTCATGTTCTTGAGCTTCTTAAGCTCGGCGTCGGCCTTTTCGCGCGCCTCTTTCGACAGCTTGGTGTTGGCGATTTTCTCTTCCAGCTCGGCCACTTCGCCTTCGCCATCCTCACCATCGCCCAGCTCTTTCTGAATGGCCTTCATCTGCTCATTCAGGTAGTATTCGCGCTGGGTCTTCTCCATCTGCGTCTTGACGCGGGTCTTGATCTTCTTCTCGACATTCAGGACCGACATTTCGCCCTGCATCAGGCCATAGACCTTCTCCAGCCGTTCGGAAATCGCCAGCGTTTCAAGCAGGTCCTGCTTTTGCTGCACCTCGATGCCAAGGTGCCCGGCCACCAGATCGGCCAGTTGCGCAGGCTCCTGCGCGCCACCGACGGCGGCCAGCGCCTCTTCGGGGATGTTCTTCTTGACCTTGGCGTAACGCTCGAACTCTTCGGCCACGGTATGGGTCAGCGCCTCGATGGCGGCGGTGTCGCCGGGCATCTCGGTCAGGTACTCGGCCCGGGCCTCGAAGAAATTCTCGTTTTCAAGGTATTCGGTGATGCGCACGCGCGCCTGCCCCTCGACCAGAACCTTAACGGTGCCGTCGGGCAGTTTGAGCAGTTGCAGCACATTGGCCAGCACGCCGGCCTTGTAGATGCCCTTGGGGTCGGGGTCGTCCTCGGAGGCGTCCATCTGGCTGGCAAGCAGGATCTGCTTGTCGTCGTTCATCACCTCTTCGAGGGCGCGCACGGATTTATCGCGCCCCACGAAGAGCGGCACGATCATATGCGGGAAGACGACGATGTCGCGCAGCGGCAGCACCGGGTACGAAGAGTTCAGAGGCTGTTTCATGCTCGCGTTTCCTGGTTATTGGCAAGACGGTCGGACCCCGCGTCGCGGCAGCCGTGGACCGTCTCCGGTCATGAGGAATGAAGGTGGGGTGTTATTAACGGATTTTCAACCGAAGCCCCTTGGCCTTCCGGGCAGTTTGGCGTGGCCCGGGGGGCGGCGCAAGCGCGGATTGGGAACAATCCACAGCAGGTTTCGCAGCATCCTGCGGCGGGAACACCTGCGCCCCGGACCCGGCTCAGGCCTTGTCGTCCTTGGCCTGCGCGGCCTTCATGCGCGCCAGCAGGTCGGCCTTGTCGGCCTTGCCCCCGCGCGCGTCCTTGCCTGCGGGGCGGGTCTTGTTACCGTCGAAGCGCGGGGCGCCCTTGGCGGGCTTGGCGCCGCCGGATTTTCCGTAGTTCATGGGAGACTCTCCTGGGGTGATCGACCGAAGATAAACACCGCGCGCGTCCGGGGCAATCGCTGACCTGCCCCGGCCCGCCGGAAATCCCCGGCTTCCATGTCGCGCGCGGGACAGCACCCCGCGCGCATCCCAGGGCCGTCAGGCGGGTTCTTCCTGCATGGTCGGATAATCGGTATAGCCCTCGCGGCCACCGCCGTAGTAGGTCGCCGGATCGCCTTCTTTCAACGCCGCCCCGGCCTTCAGGCGCGCGGCGAGGTCGGGGTTGGCGATATAGGGCCGCCCGAAGGCCACGAGGTCGGCATGCCCGCCCGAAACGGCATCCAGCGCCATCTGCCGGTCATAGCCGTTGTTGACCATCCACGCCCCGTCGAAACGCGCCTTCAGCGCATCCAGATCGACGCCTTCGGGCAGGTCGCGCGCGCCCCCGGTCTGGCCCTCGATCAGGTGCAGATAGGCAAGGCCCCGCCCCGAGACGAAATCGACGAGGAACTCCCCCAGTGCCCCGGGGTCGCTGTCCGTGGCGCCATTGGCCCCAGAATAGGGCGAGATCCGCAGCCCCACATGGGCCGCGTCCCATGCCCCGGTCACCGCATCCAGCACCTGCCCCAGCAGGCGGGCGCGGTTCTCGAAGGAACCGCCATAGGCGTCGGTGCGGGTGTTGGCGCCATCCTTCAGGAACTGGTCCAGCAGGTAGCCGTTCGCGCCATGCACCTCGACCCCGTCAAAGCCTGCCTCCCGGGCATTGCGGGTGGCCTGGGCAAAGGCCTCGACGATGCGCGGCAGCTCTTCCGCCTCCAGCGCGCGGGGTTCAGAGACCGCGACCATCTGCGCGCCGTCGAAGGTCTGCACCCCTTCGGCCCGGATCGCCGAGGGCGCCACCGGCGCCTTGCCGTCCTCTTGCAAAGATGTGTGGCTGATGCGGCCCACGTGCCAAAGCTGGATGACGATCCTGCCACCGGCCTCGTGCACCGCGTCGGTGACCTTCTTCCAGCCCGCGATCTGTTCGGCGCTGTGGATGCCCGGCGTCCAGGCATAGCCCTTGCCCTCGGGGGTGATCTGGCTGGCCTCGGTGACGATCAGGCCCGCCCCGGCGCGCTGCCGGTAGTAATCGACGTGCATGTCAGAGGGCGCGTCGCCGTCGAAGGCACGATTGCGGGTCAGCGGGGCCATGACCACGCGATTTTTCAGGTCGATGGCGCCCAGCTTGAGGGGGTCGAACAGGGTCGACATGGCGCTCTCCTTTCGGTTTTGAACGTTGCGGGAAAAGATATGCATCGCCGCGCCCATGCCAAGCGAAGACCGGGCGGGCAGGCCTCCACAGCTTCTGTGCGCAGATGCGCGGGAACCGGCGAGGCGTCCGAAGGAACCGCGCCGTGACGACAGGCGTGCCGGTCGCGGAAGGGGCATGCCAAAGACCGCAGACGCTCAGAAAAGCGCGGGCTGCTCGGCGGTCCCCAGCGGCGGGCGGAACAGATCGCAGCGCAGGTCCGGCTGCCTGCGGTCCAGCCCCAGCGCCCGGGTGGCGCGCCTGAACCGCTGGGCGATGATCTCGGCATAGGGTCCCTCGCCCCGCATCCGGTGGAACCACCTGGCGGAATAGACCTCTCCACCATGCATGGCGCGCAGGTGGTTCATGATCCGCGCGGCGCGGTCGGGGTAATATTCCGCCAGCCAGTCCTGCCAGAGCGGGGCCACCTCCAGCGGCAGGCGCAGCATGATCCAGCTTGCCGCATCCGCCCCGGCCTCGGCGCCCGCCGTCAGGATCGCCTCGATCTCGGGGTCGGTGAGCGCCGGCACCACCGGAGAGACCATGATCCGCACCGGAATGCCCGCCCCGGTCAGGCGGCGGATCGTCTCCAGCCGCCTGCGGGGCGCCGGCACGCGCGGCTCCATCCGGCGGCTGAGCATGGCGTCCAGTGTGGTGACGGACAGGCCCACGCGCACCAGACCGCGCGCCGCCATGGGCGCAAGGATGTCGACGTCACGCTCGACCAGAGTGCCCTTGGTGACGATCCCGACCGGGTGGCCGAAATCCGACAGCACCTTCAGGCAGGCGCGCATGATGCCGCGCTCTTTCTCGATCGGCTGATAGGGGTCGGTGTTGGTGCCGATGGCCAGCGGCGCGACGGCATAGCCCCGGCGCCGCAACTCGCGATCCAGCACCACGGGCGCCTCTGGCCGGGCCACCAGCCGGGTCTCGAAGTCCAGCCCCGGCGACAGGCCCAGCCAGGCATGCGAGGGCCGGGCAAAGCAGTAGATGCAGCCGTGTTCACAGCCGCGATAGGGGTTCAGCGTGCGGTCGAAGGGAATGTCCGGGGACCGCACGTAGTTGATGACCGACCGGGGCCGTTCCTCGGTCACGATGGTGCGCAGGGCGGCCTGCTCTTCGGGGATGTCCCAGCCATCGTGTTCGTCGTGGCGGCTGTGCACCTCGTAGCGGCCGCTGTCACGGCTGGCCGCGCCCCGACCGGGGCGTAGATCGGGCGATACGGGGCGGGCGGGCGCGGACATGCCGCCACAATAGAACATTAAGAGAACATTTGCAATCCGCATGGCAGAGTGCCGCCACAGGTCGGTCCCGCCTTCCCGCGTGTCGCAATCCGCCAACTGCCCGGCGGCGGGAACGACGCATACTCGCAGGAAGATCGGCCCCTGCACCGGGGCCAGGCTCAGGGAAAGCGCGCCATGTCCGACGAAGAAGACGACATCATCCTCAGCGAACTCGACGACGAGGAGCTTGTGCAGCAGATGTTCGACGACCTCTACGACGGTCTCAAGGAAGAGATCGAAGAGGGCGTGAACATCCTGCTCGAACGCGGATGGGAACCCTACCGCGTCCTGACAGAGGCACTGGTGGGCGGTATGACCATCGTCGGCCGCGACTTCCGTGACGGCATCCTCTTTGTCCCCGAAGTGCTGCTGGCCGCCAATGCGATGAAGGGCGGCATGGCCATCCTCAAGCCGCTTCTGGCCGAAACCGGCGCCCCGCGCATGGGCAAGATGGTCATCGGCACGGTCAAGGGCGACATCCACGACATCGGCAAGAACCTCGTGTCGATGATGATGGAGGGCGCGGGTTTCGAGGTGGTCGATCTGGGCATCAACAACCCGGTCGAGAAATACCTGGATGCGATCCGCGCCGAAGAGGCGGATATCCTCGGCATGTCGGCGCTGCTGACCACGACGATGCCCTACATGAAGGTGGTGATCGACGCGATGGTCGAACAGGGCATCCGCGACGACTATATCGTGCTGGTCGGCGGCGCGCCGCTGAACGAAGAATTCGGCAAGGCCATCGGCGCCGATGCCTATTGCCGCGACGCCGCCGTGGCGGTGGAAACGGCGAAGGACTTCATAAGCCGCAGGCACAACCAGATGTCGGCGGGCTGACCGCCCCACTCTGCCGCAACCGGCGCGGGACGCGCCAGACCGGCTGCCCCCGGGGTGATCGCCCTGCACCGCCCCACCCGGCGCGACAAGGGCGCGCGGCCCCTGCCCGCCACACCGGCGGCACGCCGCCGCGCTCCGGCCCGCACGGCCCCCCGGGGTACGGCGGCGGCAGGGCAGCCTTGTTCCGCATCCTCGGCCTGCGGCTCTCCGCAAGCAGGCCCGAGGGCGCGGCCCACAGCGCCTTGCAGGAAGCCCCTGCGCCAAGCCGCTGCCAGCGCGCAGGCACCCGGCACGGCCTGGCCAATCACCGCCTTCGTCCGCTGCCTAATTTCTCAGCACATGGGCAAGTTTCCGTGACCCTGCGCCCAAACACCGCGTGCCGGGGCAATTGGGGTTTTTCTTCCCCAGGATTTGCCACATATTGTTCAGAGAGAGGAGACCGTTATGCCTGTGACGTTTTTCGCCCTGCTGATCCTCGCGGTTCTTGCCGCCGCCGCCCTGACCGTCTGGGCCCTGTCCTCGTGGGGTCTGCTGACGGTGATCCCCGTTCTGCTCGCGCTTGCGCTGCTCGCCCGCTGGGGCCTTGCGCATGTGCCCTATGACGACCCGCACCCCTGACGACGCCGCGCTGACGCGGGCGGGGCTGGCGCCCTCGGGCCGGGGGCGCGTCCTGCTGATCGCCTGCGGCGCGCTGGCGCGCGAAATCCTCGACCTGAAGCGACTGAACGGCTGGGATCACCTCGATCTGACCTGCCTGCCCGCGATCCTGCACAACCACCCCGAGCGGATCACCGATGCGGTCCGCACGGTGGTGGCCCGGCATCGCGGGGCCTACGACCGCCTCTGCATCGTCTACGCCGATTGCGGCACCGGCGGCGCCCTTCAGGCCGCCTGCGCCGAACTGGGCGTCGAGATGATCGCCGGCCCGCATTGCTATGCCTTCTTCGACGGGTTGGCGCGGTTCGAGGCGCGCGACGAGGTCACCGCCTTCTACCTCACCGATTTCCTGGCGCGACAGTTCGATGCCTTCGTCTGGGTACCGCTTGGCCTCGACCGTCACCCCGAACTGCGCGACCTGTATTTCGGCAACTACGAGCGGCTCGTCTACCTCGCCCAGACCGACGACCCGGCCCTCACCGAAAAGGCCCGCGCCAATGCCGACCGGCTGGGCCTGGCCTTCGAGCGCCGCTTCACCGGCTACGGCGACCTGGCCCGCGCGATAGAAGCCTGGGCCGTCTGAGCGACCCGCCCGGCAGCCAGGCCCCGAGACCCGACCCGCCCCAAGGCCCCCTTCTTCTTTGGTCCCGAAATACCTCGGAGAGCGCGAGAGGCAGCGCCCCTCGCAGGGCCGCGCAGCGGGCCTTGCCCCGAACCGGTCTTGCGCGGGCAAGAAATCTGCCGCGATCACTCCACCGCGCGCAGCGATTCCGCCAGCACCGTCGAGACCGGCACCAGCGTGATGGTCGAGCCGCGATCCTGCAGCCCCCAGAGCACCAGCGCCGAGACCGTATCGGCGCGCAGGCGGCCCACCATGACCACGGCGCCCTCCTGCCGGGCGCGGAAGGCGGCCTGGTCGAAGATCCGCCGGATCACATTGGCCGACTGGCCCTCTGCGTCGAAATCCCGGAACAGCGAGGCCGAGGGCACGCCCTCTTTCAGCGCCAGTTTCTGCGTGGTGTTCAGCCCCTTCGGCACCATGACCAGCCCGTGACCGGAGGCCAGCAGGTAGTCCGTCGTCTGCGCCGCCACGTCGCGGTCGGCCTGAAGGCTGCCAGAGCTGTCCTCCAGCACCGCCACCGCCTGCGGCACGGCGCCCAGGGCACCGGCAAGGGCGGTCTCCACGTCCGAGGGCAAGGCCCCCGCCGGCACCGCGCCCACCGCCATGACCTCGAAGCCAAGCGCGCGATAGCCCGCCGCCGCCCCCTGCGGGTCCGGGTGGCCCGGCGCGATGGCGAAGGTCACGGGAAAGGGGAAGCTCTCCAGCGCCTCGGGCCCAAGCGGGCCAGAGCCGTCGTCGATCAGCACAACCGCCATGCGCGGCACCCCGGCGGGAGCCTCGAAGGCGGCGGCGTTGCGGACCAGCGGGCTGTCCCCGGGCAGGGCCGCAAGGGCAGAAGGCGCGGTTTCGGGCGCATCCGGCTGCGCCTCCGGGGCCTCGGGCGCATCGGCGGTGATGCTGGGCAGGCGGTTCTGCTGCACAGCGGGCTCGCGGTTCGACACCAGCGACCCGGCGCGGGTCTGAAGGCGGCCCTGCTCCGCCTCCTCCGCTGTCTCGGGGTCTTCCTCGGCAGTGTCCGGCGCGTCTCTGACGACGTCGGGGCCGTCCTCAGCAATCTCCGGCACGTCGGTCAAAGCCTCGGGGCCGTCCTCCGTACTCTCCGGCGCGCCGGTCAGAGCCTCGGGGTTTTCCGCCGCAGTCCCCGGCGCCTCGGCCCGCAGCCCGGGGCCTTCTTCCACGGGCTTCGGCGGCAGGCCGGGATCGGCAGAGACCTGCGGCTCGGCCTCGGGGTCCGGTGCGCCCGGGCTGGCCTGCGGGGCGGCGCCCTGACCCAGCGGCGAAACCGGCTCGACCGGTGTCAGCGCGGCAAGGTCCAGCGTCTGCGCCACTTCCGCCCCGGCAGCGGGCGGCGCCTCGGGAGTGTCCCCGACCGCAGGGTCGGCGGGCGGTGCCGTCCCCGTCCCGTCCGGCGCCGCATCGTCGGCCCCGGGGTCCGGGACCCCCGCCGGTGTGCCGGACCGGGCCACCTCGGTCAGCGGCTCGGGTGCGGGCGCCGGGTCCTCTTCGGGCTCTGCCGGGGCAAGGGTCAGGTCTACGCCGCGGTCCCCGGCCTGAACGGTGGTCTCGATCCGTTCCGGGACCCGAGCCACCGGATCGGGCGCCGTCTCTGCCAGGGGCTGCGCCGCCGCCTCCCCCGGACGCGGATCTCCGGGCCGGGCCCCGGCGGCAGCACCGGGTGCCGCACTGGCCTCTGGTGCGGCAAGGCTGCCCGGCACATCGGTGTCGGCCTCCGGGGCCGGTCCGGCTGTCTCCGCGCCCCGCCCTGCGGGTCCATCCGGGACAAGGCGATCCGGGACGGGCGCCTCCCCTGCCTCCGGCGCCAGATCCGTCCCGGCGGCGGTCACCGGGTCCGCACCCCCGCCAGCCCCCGCCGGGCCCCCGACGGCGACATCCGCATCTGCAACGCCCGTCTCAGGGCCGGTCGCCCCATCCCCGACAGCGGCACCATCCGCCGCCCCATCGTCAGCACGGCCCCCGGGATCGGCGACGACCTCCGTCCCCGTGATCGCCGGGCCGGTCGTTGCGTCCGGACTTGTCCGGGAGGGAAACCCGGTCTCGGCCACCGGTCCAGTCATCACCGACAGACCCGCGGCGGCGCCTACCGCCACAACCCCGCCCCAGATCGCTCCGATCACAAAACCCTTGGCCATGCCGCCCGTCTCCGCCCTTGTCGCGCCTCGTCTCTTCGGCGGTCCGTGCCCGCCCCGCCTCTGGTGTCGGGGCCTTGACGCCATGCCGCCTGCCTGCGCATGTATACCGCGACCAAGACCCCTCCCGCCAGCCCCGAGAGACGGATTCCCATGCTTCTGCTGATAGATAACTACGACAGCTTCACCTATAACCTCGTCCACTACCTCGGCGAGCTCGGGGCTGACGTGCAGGTCTGGCGGAACGACGCGCTGGACGTGCAGCAGGCCATGGCGATGAATCCCGCCGGGATCGTCCTGTCGCCGGGCCCCTGCGACCCGGATCGCGCGGGCATCTGCCTTGCGCTGACGCAGGCGGCGGCAGAGACGCGCACGCCGCTTCTGGGCGTCTGCCTCGGCCACCAGACCGTCGGGCAGGCCTTCGGCGGCACGGTGGTGCGCCACGACGAGATCGTGCACGGCAAAATGGGCGAGATCCACCACAGCGGCAACAGCGTCTTTCGCGGCCTGCCCTCGCCGCTGCAGGCGACGCGCTACCACTCTCTGGTGGTGCGGCGCAGCGACCTGCCCGATGCGCTGGAGGTCACCGCAGAGCTGTCGGACGGCACCATCATGGGGCTGGCGCATCGCGATTTGCCGATCCACGGCGTGCAGTTCCACCCCGAGAGCATCCGCTCGGAACACGGCCACGCCATGCTGCAAAACTTCCTCGACGCCCTGAAGGTGCCGGCATGAGCGACGACCTGCGCCCGCTCATCAGCAAGGCCGCAGACCGCCCGCTGTCCCGCGCCGAGGCCGAGGCGGCCTTCGGCATCCTCTTCGAGGGACAGGCCACCCCCGCCCAGATCGGCGGCCTGCTGATGGCCATGCGCACGCGCGGCGAGACGGTGGACGAATATGCCGCCGCCGCCGACGTCATGCGCTCCAAGTGCAACCCGGTGAAGGCACCGGCGGGCGCGATGGACATCGTCGGCACCGGCGGCGACGGCAAGGGCACGCTGAACATCTCGACCGCCACGGCCTTCGCCGTCGCGGGCGCGGGCGTGCCGGTGGCCAAGCACGGCAACCGCAACCTGTCGTCCAAGTCCGGCGCGGCGGATGCGCTGGGGCAGATGGGCATTCAGGTCATGGTCGGCCCGGATGTGGTCGAGAAGGCGCTGGCCGAGGTCGGCATCTGCTTCATGATGGCGCCGATGCACCATCCCGCCATGGCCCATGTCGGCCCGGTGCGGGCCGAGCTTGGCACCCGGACGATCTTCAACATCCTCGGCCCGCTGACCAACCCGGCGGGCGTGAAGCGCCAGTTGACCGGCGCCTTCTCGCGCGATCTGATCCGGCCCATGGCGGAAACGCTGGGGCAGCTTGGGTCGGAACGGGCCTGGCTGGTGCACGGCTCGGACGGCACCGACGAGTTGACGATAACCGGGGTGTCCTGGGTCGCGGCGCTGGAAGAGGACGGCATGATCCGCGAGGTCGAGATCCACCCCGAGGACGCGGGCCTGCCGGTGCATCCCTTCGAGGCCATCGTCGGCGGCACGCCCGAGGAAAACGGCCGCGCCTTCCGCGCCCTGCTGGGCGGCGAGGCGGGCGCCTACCGCGACGCGGTGCTGCTGAATGCCGCCGCCGCGCTTGTGATCGCGGGCCGCGCCACCGACCTGCGCGAGGGCACGGCCAAGGCCCGCGAGAGCATCGACAGCGGCGCGGCACTGGCGAGGGTAGAGGCGCTGGCAAAGGTAACCTCCGCCTGATGGGGGGCAAAAGTCTTCGAAGACTTTTGCAAATTCCATCCATGGAATTTGCCACCGACCGCCGGAGAGCCTGACGTGACCACACTGCCACCACCGCCCGCCGCATGGGCGCATCTACCGTTCTTCGCAGGCGCCTACCCCACCATCGCCAAGCGGTTGCGGGGCGTCACGGACGTACTGCCGCCCGCGCATCAGGTCTTTGCCGCGCTCGAGGCCTGCCCGCCCGATGCAACCCGCGTCGTGATCCTCGGGCAGGACCCATACCCGACGCCGGGCCATGCGCATGGACTTGCCTTCTCGGTCGAGCCTGACGTCCGCCCGCTTCCCCGGTCGCTGACCAACATCTTCAAGGAAATGACCGACGATCTCGGCGCTTGCCCGCCCGACGGCGACCTGCGGTTCTGGGCCCGGCAGGGCGTGCTGCTGCTGAACACCGCGCTCACCGTGCCCGCCGGACAGGCCGGGGGCCACGCGCGTCTTGGCTGGACCACCCTGACGCAGGAGGTGCTGGAGGCGCTGAACGACGCCCCGCGCGCCTATATCCTCTGGGGCCGCCACGCGCAGGGCTTCGCGCCGCGCCTGACCCACCCGGACGCGCTGATCCTGCACTCCGCTCACCCCTCGCCGCTGTCCGCCCGGCGCGGCTTTTTCGGCTCGCGCCCCTTTTCGCGGGTGAACGACTGGCTTATTGCCAGAGGCGAGACCCCGATCGACTGGACGAGAGGCTAGACCATGACCGCGACCATCCTCGACAAGATCAAGGCCTACAAGCTGGAGGAAGTGGCCGCCGACAAGGCCACCCGCCCCATGGACGCCGTCGAAGAGGCCGCGCGCCACGCCGACCCGGTGCGCCCCTTCGCGCAGGCGCTGCGCGAGGCCGCCCGCACCGGCTATGGCCTGATCGCCGAGGTCAAGAAGGCCTCGCCCTCCAAGGGGCTGATCCGCGCCGACTTCGAACCCGCCGCGCTGGCCAGCGCCTATGAGGCCGGCGGCGCGACCTGCCTGTCCGTCCTGACCGACACGCCCAGCTTTCAGGGCGCCAAGGGCTACCTGACCGCCGCGCGGCTGGCGACCGGCCTGCCCGCCCTGCGCAAGGATTTCATGTACGACCCCTATCAGGTGGCCGAGGCGCGCAGCCTTGGCGCCGACTGCATCCTGATCATCATGGCCAGCGTGTCCGATGCGCAGGCGGCCGAGCTTGAGGCTTGTGCCTTCGACTGGGGCATGGACGCGTTGATCGAGGTCCACGACCGCGCCGAGTTGGACCGCGCGCTGACCCTGCGCTCACCTTTGATCGGGGTGAACAACCGCAATCTCAAGACCTTCGAGCTGACCCTCGACACCACGCGGGAGCTATCCAAGGCCATCCCGGACGACCGCTTTCTCGTCTGCGAGTCCGGGTTGCGCACCCCCGCCGACCTCGCCGACATGGCGGGTCACGGTGCCCGCGCCTTCCTGATCGGCGAAAGCCTGATGCGGCAGGACGACGTGGCGCAGGCCACGCGGACCCTGCTCGCCGATCCGGTGCCGGCATGAGCGGGCTGTCGCATTTCGACGATCAGGGCAACGCCCATATGGTCGACGTTTCGGACAAGGCGGTGACCGCGCGCATCGCCACCGCCGAAGGCTGGGTGCGCATGGCGCCCGAGACCTTCGCGATGATCACCGAGGGGCGCGCCAAGAAGGGCGATGTCATCGGCATCGCGCGGCTGGCGGGCATCATGGGCGCCAAGAAGACGTCCGAGCTGATCCCGCTGTGCCATCCGCTGCCGGTCACCAAGGTCTCGGTCGACCTGACGGCCGACCCGGCGCTGCCGGGCCTCCGGCTCGCGGCCACCGTGAAGACCACCGGCCAGACCGGCGTCGAGATGGAGGCGCTGACCGCCGTATCCACCGCCGCGCTGACCGTCTACGACATGGTCAAGGCGGTGGACAAGGCGATGGAGATCGGCGGCATCCGCGTCACCCTGAAGGACGGCGGCAAGTCGGGCCGCTACGAGGCCTGACGCCCATGATCACCGTCACCGAAGCCCTCGACCGCCTCTTTGCCCTTGCCACGCCGCTGGCGCCGGAAACCGTGCCGCTGGCGCAGGCCGCGGGCCGGGTGCTGGCGCGCGAGGTGACGGCGCGGCGTGACCAACCGCCCTTTCCGGCCTCGGCCATGGACGGCTACGCGGTCGCTAACGCCGCCGCCGGAGACAGCCTGACGGTGATCGGCGAAAGCGCCGCGGGCCATGGCTTTGCCGGGCCGGTCGGTCCGGGTCAGGCGGTCCGCATCTTCACCGGCGCCCCGGTGCCCGAGGGCGCGACCCGTGTGGTGATCCAGGAGGATACGACCCGCGACGGCGACCGCATCACGCTGCAGGCCAACCTTGACGCGCCGACCCATATCCGGCCCGCCGGGTCCGACTTCCGGGCCGGTGCCGCGATCCCGGCGCCGCGCCGCCTGTCGCCCTCCGACATCGCGCTGCTGGCCTCGATGAACATCGCCGAGGTCGCGGTGACCCGGCAGCCCCGCGTCGCGCTGATCTCGACCGGGGACGAGTTGGTGATGCCCGGCGAAGACCCCGGCCCCGACCAGATCATCGTCTCGAACACCTTCGGCCTTGCCGCCCTGCTTCAGGACCTCGGCGCCCTGCCCCGGATGCTGCCCATCGCGCGCGACAACCGCGAGGCCCTGCGCTCGGTCTTCGGGCTGGTCGACGACGCCGACCTGGTGATCACCATTGGCGGCGCCTCGGTCGGCGACCACGATCTGGTGGCGCCGGTGCTGGCGGAACTGGGCATGGAACAGGCCTTCCACAAGGTGGCCATGCGCCCCGGCAAACCGCTGATGTCCGGCCGTTTCGGCAAGGCCACGATGATCGGCCTGCCCGGCAACCCGGTCTCGGCCATGGTCTGCGGCCATGTCTTCGTGGCCCCGGTGATCCGCGCCCTGCTGGGCCTTGGTGCCGCGCCCGCCCCACGGCGCAGCGCGCCCCTGGTGGAACCGCTGGAGGCCAATGGCCCGCGCGAACACTACATGCGCGCGACCCTGGGGCCCGATGGGATCACCGCGCAGGGGCGGCAGGATTCCAGCCTGCTGAGCGTGCTCGGCCAGTCCGACGCGCTGCTGGTGCGCCCGGTTCGCGATCCCGCCCGCGCCGCAGGCGAGATGGTGGAATACCTGCCCTTCGGCTGAGGCCCGGCGCGAAAACGCATCCATGCGTTTTTCAAATGTCTTCGAAGACATTTCCCCGCCCTCAGTGCGGCGCCCGCCCCTGTTGACACAAAACAGGAACACCCATAGAACAAAAAGTAACAGACATGGGGTAAAACGGATGCTGACCAAGAAACAGCTGGACCTTCTCGACTTCATCAACAAGCGCATGCAGCGTGACGGGGTTCCGCCCAGTTTCGACGAGATGAAGGATGCGCTTAGCCTGCGCTCCAAATCCGGCATCCACCGGCTGATCACCGCGCTGGAAGAGCGTGGCTTCATCCGCCGCCTCGCGCACCGCGCCCGGGCCATCGAGATCGTCAAGCTGCCGGAAAGCCTTGGCGGTCAGCCGGCGGGCTTCAGCCCCCGCGTGATCGACGGCGACCGGCCCGATACCCAGCCCTCGGGGGCCATGGAACTGGCCAACCTCGACGTGAGCGAACTGCCCATCGTCGGCCGCATCGCCGCCGGTCAGCCGATCGAGGCGATCAACGACCCGGCCCCCGGCATCGCCGTTCCCGGGCAGATGGTGCGCAGCCAGGGCCGTCACTACGCGCTGGAGGTCAGGGGCGACTCCATGATCGACGCCGGGATAAACGACGGCGACGTGGTGGTGATCCGCGAAACCTCTGAGGCCTCGGAGGGCGACATCGTGGTCGCGCAGATCGAAGGATACGAGGCGACGCTGAAACGCTTCCGCCGCAAGGGAGAGATGATCGTGCTCGAAGCCGCCAACCCGGCCTATGAGCCGCGCGTCCTGCCCCGGGGCGCGGTCAGTGTGCAGGGCCGCCTCGTCGGCCTGATCCGCACCTACTGAGCGCTCCGCGACCGAATGCGCCCGCCCCTGCCCGGTAACGGCGCAGGCGGGCGTCCCTTGTGTTTTCGGGCGGCGTTCCCGGTTTCATTGCCTCTGGCCTGACCGCTCTGCATCCGGGACGATCCACGGCCAAGGCGCCCATCACGGGCCGGTGTCGGCGCGGGCCACTGCCCGGGGTATCCTGTTGCGGCGCGGCGGGCTCCACAGCCGCTGACCCGAAAGCTCTGCATCGGTGACGAAACGCGGCCCCTCCGCCCCTGGCCAGATCGCCACAGAGCCGCTGTCGCGCAGGCGGGCCGGGTCGAAGACCCGGCAGCCGCCCCGCAGCGCAAGATCCGTGGAAGACACCACCACCTGCGCCGCGCCGCAACCATCGAGCTGCGCGGCGGCGCGTTTGCCCTGAACGTGCAGGATCGTCAGCCCCGCAACCTGCGCCACGGCCAGCCGGTCGGCGCGCGCACCGGGCCACAGCGCCGCCGCGCTGTCCTGCGTGCCGCCGCGACCGTCGTTTTCCAGCCATGTCCCGGCGATGAAGCCCGAGCCCCGGTCGCGCGACAGCCCCCGCCCGGCGTCGGTCATCACGCCCACCAGCGTCCCGCTGTCGGCGATCAGCACGGCAGGCCGTTCGCTTTGCACCCAAAGCAGGGCTCCGGCGGCCACCGGCGCCAGTCCGGCGATCCGCGCCCGGCCCCGCCAGAGGCACAGCACCAGCCCGCCAAGGGCGATCAGCGGCAGGGCCCAGGGCATCGGCGCCACCACCGGGCGGGTCGCGCCCTGCCACCCGGCGACCATGTGCGCGACGCCGAGGATCCAGTCCAGCCCCAGCGCCATGACAGCCAGCGCCAGCCCGTCGAGGCCAAAGGGCATGAGCAGCGCCGCGACCACCGCCATCGGCACCACCAGCACCCCCATGACCGGGACCGAGATCAGGTTGGCCAGCAGCCCGTATTGCGCCATCTGGTTGAAGTGCGCCATGCCGACCGGCCCGGTCGCGGCGCCCGCCACCGCAGACGACACGACGACCGAGACCACCGGCGCCAGCCATTTCGGCATGCGGCGGCGGCGCTGCATCTGGCTGAAGCGCTCGAAGACCGCGACCAGCGCCGTGGTCGCCGCAAAGGACATCTGAAAGCCGGGACCCAGCAGGGCCTCGGGCCGCAGCGCCAGCACCACCAGCGCGGCGATGGCCACGCTGCGCAGGCTGATGGCGCGCCGGTCCAGCATCGTCGCGCAGAGCGCGGCGGCGGCCATGATGAAGGCGCGTTCGGTCGCCACGTTGCCGCCCGAGAGCGCAAGATAGCCCGCCGCCGCCAGCAGCGCGCCCGCCGCCGCCAGCTTCTTGACCGGCCAGCGGTGGCGGCTGACCGGGTGCACCAGCAGACCCAGCCGCAGGGCGGCAAAGACGAAGCCCGCCAGCAGCCCCATGTGCAGGCCCGAGATCGCCAGCAGATGCGCAAGGTTCGAGTCGCGCAGCGCCTGAAGCGTGTCCTGCCCCATGCCCGCGCGGTCGCCGGTCATGATGGCGGCGGCGAAGGCGCCGGTTTCCCCCGGCAGCGCCGCCTGCACCCGGGTCGACAGCCACATGCGGATCTTGGCGACCCTCAGCCCCGCGCCCGGCGGCTCCAGCAGAAGGACCGGGTTGCGCGTGTATCCCACCGCCCCCAGCCCGAGGAACCACGAATGCCGTCGAAAGTCGAAACCGCCCGGCTCGACCGCGCCGCCGGGGGGCGAAAGATGGCCGGTCAGGATCACCGTGGCACCCGGTTCCGGCGTCAGCCAATCCTGCCTGCCATGCATCGACACGCGGACGCGGGCAGGCGTCTCGGCGGGGGCCATACGCTCCAGCACCACGCGGTCCAGCGTCAGGCGCACCGCGTCCGAGGCAGAGCGGTCGATCGCCACGATCCGCCCCTCGACCGCGCCGTAATAGCGGAAGTCCAGCACCGGCCCCGCCACCTGATGCGCGCGCGCCCCCGCCAGTGCGAATCCCAGCGACACCAGCGCGACACCCGCCAGAAGCGGGCCAAGGCACGGCCCCGCGCGACGCTGCCCCAACCCCGCCAGAGAGACCGCCGCGGCGGCCCAGAGCAACCAGACCGGAGGCTCGACGCGCAGGCCGAAATACAGCGCGATCCCGCAAGCCATAGCCACCGGCGCCCATGGAAACAGGTGCCCGCGCTGTCCCGGCAGGGCCTGACGGATCGTCGAGAGGGCGCCACCCATGCTTGCCCCTGAAAATCTGGCTGGTTACAGAGCGTCAACTCTACCCATCGCACCGTTAGGAAAAGGTTAACCACGCTCATGTCAGAGGTCGTCACCCGCTTCGCCCCGTCCCCAACCGGCTATCTGCACATCGGCGGCGCCCGCACGGCGCTGTTCAACTGGCTTTACGCCCGGGGCCGCGGCGGCAAGTTCCTGCTGCGGATCGAGGACACCGACCGCGCCCGCTCCACCCCCGAGGCGACCGAGGCCATCCTGCGCGGCCTCGACTGGCTGGGCCTCGACCATGACGGCGAGGTGATCAGCCAGTTCGACCGCGCCGACCGCCACGCCGAGGTGGCGCATGATCTGCTCGCCAGGGGCGCGGCCTACAAGTGCTTCTCGACGCAGGAGGAAATCGAGGCCTTCCGCGAGGCCGCCCGGGCCGAGGGCAAATCCACCCTGTTCCAGAGCCCCTGGCGCGACGCCGACCCCACGACGCACCCGGACGCACCCTTCGTGGTCCGCCTGAAGACCGCGCAGGACGGCGCGACCGTGATTGAGGATCAGGTGCAGGGCAGCGTCACCATCCGCAACGACCAGCTTGACGACATGGTCCTGCTGCGCTCTGACGGGACGCCGGTCTACATGCTGGCGGTTGTCGTGGACGACCACGATATGGGCGTGACCCATGTGATCCGGGGCGACGACCACCTGAACAACGCGGCGCGCCAGATGGGCATCTATACCGCCATGGGCTGGCCGCTGCCGGTCTACGCGCATATCCCGCTGATCCACGGCGCCGACGGCAAGAAGCTGTCGAAGCGCCATGGCGCGCTTGGCGCGGACGAATACCAGAAGATGGGCTACCCGGCGGCGGGCATGCGCAACTACCTCGCGCGGCTGGGATGGTCCCACGGCGATGACGAGTTCTTTACCGACGCGCAGGCAAAAGAGTGGTTCGGTCTGGACGGAATCGGCAAGTCCCCCGCCCGGTTCGACCTGAAGAAACTGGAAAATCTCTGCGGCCAGCATGTCGCGGTGGCAGAGGATGCCGCTCTCTTGCGAGAGCTGGAGGAATTCCTTGCCGCAACCGCACAAAACCCTTTGACGGAGACGCAAAGACAGGGAATGCTGAGCGCAATGTTCTGCCTGAAGGAAAGGGCCAAGACCTTCCCGGAACTCCTTGATAAGGCTCAATTCGTTCTGACCGAAACCCCCGTCGTTCCCGACGAGAAGGCGGCGAAGGCGCTGGATGCGGTATCCCGTGGTATACTGTCTGCGTTGACGCCGCACCTGCAAAATGCTAGCTGGGCGCGTGACGACCTGGAGGCGGTTCTGAACCGCTTTGCCGAGGATCAGGGCACCAAATTCGGCAAGCTTGCAGGTCCGATGCGGGCGGCGCTGGCGGGCCGCAGTGCCACGCCCTCGGTTTTCGACATGATGCTGGTGCTGGGCCGCGAGGAGACGATCCGGCGCCTGGACCGGGCCGCAACCGCAGGGATGGGCTGATACCCGTGCGCGACGGCCGTGTGAATTCAATCGGCAGGGCCGCCCTTGGCCCCGCTTTTTCGTATACCTAGAGGGATGACAAAGCATGGCTGAAAAGAACGCGACACTCACCATCGGAAACAAGAATTACGACCTGCCGATCCACTCGCCGACCGCCGGACCGGACGTCATCGACATCCGCAAGCTCTACGGTCAGGCCAATGTCTTCACCTACGACCCCGGCTTCACCTCGACCGCGTCCTGCGACTCGACCATCACCTTCATCGACGGTGAAAAGGGCGAGCTGCTGCACCGCGGCTACCCGATCGACCAGCTGGCCTCGAAATCGCATTACCTCGAGGTCTGCTTCCTGCTGCTTTACGGCTACCTGCCCAAGGCCGAAGAACTTGAGAAGTTCGAAAGCACGATCACCCGTCACACGATGATCCACGAGCAGATGCACAACTTCTTCCGGGGCTTCCGGCGGGACGCGCATCCGATGGCGGTCATGGTGGGTGTGGTCGGCGCGATGGCGGCCTTCTACCACGATTCGACCGATATCGCCGACCCGCTTCAGCGCGAGATCGCCTCGCACCGCCTGATCGCCAAGATGCCGACGATCGCGGCCATGGCCTACAAGTATTCCATCGGTCAGCCCTTCGTCTATCCGCGCAACGATCTGGATTACGCGGCGAACTTCCTGCACATGTGCTTCAGCGTGCCGGCCGAGGAATATACCGTCGACCCGATCCTTGCCCGTGCGATGGACCGGATCTTCACCCTGCACGCCGACCACGAGCAGAACGCCTCGACCTCGACCGTGCGCCTGGCCTCGTCCTCGGGCGCCAACCCCTTCGCCTGCATCGCCGCCGGCATCGCCTGCCTCTGGGGTCCCGCCCATGGCGGCGCCAACCAGGCCTGCCTGGAGATGCTGAAGGAAATCGGCGATCCCGAGAACATCCCCGAGTACATCGCCCGCGCCAAGGACAAGAGCGACCCGTTCCGGCTGATGGGCTTCGGCCACCGGGTCTACAAGAACTTCGACCCGCGCGCGAAGGTGATGAAGCAGTCCGCCGACGAGGTGCTGGACCTTCTGGGTGTCGAGAACAACCCGATCCTCGCCACCGCGAAAGAGCTGGAAAAGCAGGCCGTCGCCGACCCCTACTTCGCCGAGAAGAAGCTGTTCCCGAACGTCGACTTCTATTCCGGCATCATTCTCGAGGCGATGGGCTTCCCGACCTCGATGTTCACGCCGATCTTCGCGCTGTCGCGCACCGTCGGCTGGATCAGCCAGTGGAAAGAGATGCTGAACGATCCGCAGAACAAGATCGGTCGTCCGCGCCAGCTGTATCTTGGCGAGACCGAGCGGGATTACGTGGATATCGAGAACCGCTGACACCCGCGTTACGCGAATCAAGAGGGGGCCGGTCGCCGGATGCGACCGGCCCCTTCGCGTTTCCATGGCCCACGATCCACGGCACGCCCTTCGGCACTGTCCTCGATTCGACGACAATTTCTTTACGACATTCGAATTCGTTATCTCTTTGGCGCCAAGCATCGGTGAAATCGGGCAGCACCGTGACGGAAACAATCCGTTTCACCAGATTTTCGCCCAAATCCGGCGGGTATACGGCATGACAGTCCTGAAAATGCCTTTTTCCTGCCCCAGTTCCGGAGTGCGCCCATGTCTACGTCCAATACCACCGAAGTCTTTCTGGGCTGCGACCCCCAGGTTCGCGTCGTCATTATCGAGGACGGCGGCAACCTGATGCTGGAGGTCTACGCGCAAGACCCCGCGAACACCGACATCGACGCCCTGTTCCTGAACCTGACCGACCCCTCGATGGCCGGGGACCTGAACGTCTACCCCGCCTTCGACGAAAACATCGGATCGAACGGAGAGAACGTCACCGGCGTGGACATCCAGACCGGCGCGCTGAACCAGTTGAACAACGGCGCGCAGGTGCAGGGGCAATACGACGTAAAGCTGGAGTTCGGCGAGATCGCCTATACCTCTTACGGCGACGTGGACGAGGCCAAGTTCACCTTCTGGGTCGACGGCGCGCAGCCGCTGACCGCCGAGAGCTTCGACCTGTCGAACATGACCGCCGTCGTCAACTCGGACGACGGCCAGAGCGGGCTGGCCCTGACCGGCGGCATCGGCGACGGCTCTGACGGGTCGGGCGGCACCGTCTACGAGACCTCGACCGCGATCAGCGAAAGCTTCGACAGCTCGGGCAGCGGCTGGACCTGGTGGGGCTGGCATGACGCCACCCGCACCGGCGACGACGTGGTGCGCAACGACTGGGATCTGCGCCACGGCGAGGCCATGACCAACGGCGCCAGCGACGGCGTGCTGGCCCTGGCGCCGGTGGACAGCGACGGCCCGGTCACCCTGTCTTTCGACATCCGCGCCGCGGGCCTGCGCAACTTCGAGGGCGGCACATATGGCGACAGACTGTCGGTGCAGGTGCGGCTGGACAACGGCGACTGGCAAACGCTGGACACCTTCGTCATCGACGAGCGCACCGACACCTTCACCGGCGACCAGACCGGGCAGACCTTTGCCGGGCAGTCGACCACGCTGACCTATTCGGGCGGTGTGCTGGACACGGTAGAGGGCAGCGCGCAGTTCCGGCTGGTGTCCGACATATCGGCCTGCGACGAGAAGCTGTTTGTCGACGATATCGAGATCACCGTGACCGAGGCGGTCGAGGACGACGAGGGCGAAACCAAGACCGTCGAGATGGAAGAGGATTTTCAAGGCATTTATTACGCCACGCAAAGCGAAAACGTCCGCTGGAACGACGGCTGGGACATCCGCAACGGCGAGTTGCAGGCGGATGGCTGCGACGACGGCAATATCTGGTTCCAGACCACCGCGATCGAGGGCAATGCCGAGATCAGCTTTGACGCGCGGACCCCGAATGCGGACAATTTCGAGGCTGGCGGTTATTACGGCGACAGCCTCGAGGTCTGGGCGCTGATCGACGGCAACGAGTGGGCATTGCTGGACACCTTCGTCGTCAATGACGCGGGCACCGCCCTTGTCGGGGACACCACGGGCCAGACGATCACCGCCGACAGCAGCCAGATTTCCTACTCCGGCGGCGTGCTGGACGGCGCCAATACGGTGCAACTTGTGCTGGATGCGGATTTCACCGCCAGCAACGAAGAGCTGTTCGTCGACAATGTCGAGATTGCCAGCGTCACGCCGGGCTCGGACGACGATGGCGCGGTTTGCGAGGACTTCGAAGAGGCCGAGGCCGGTGACACGGCCGCGCTTCAGTTCGACGGTTTCAGCGTCACCGCGCAGCGCGCCGGCGACGACCCGGCCAGCCAGAACGACGCGATGATCTTCGACACCGCCAACCCCACCGGCGGCGACTGGGATCTGGGCTATCACGATCAGGGCAACGCGATCATCATCTCGGAAGACAACGACGCGGACGATCCGGACGACAACGCCAACGGCGGTACGATCACCTTCGACTTCGACGCGGTGTCGGATGTGACCAGCCTGACCGTTCTCGACGTCGAGGAAGAGGGCGGCAGCATCGACCTCTACGATCAGGACGGAGAGCTGATCGACTCGATCGCCATTCCCGCTGCGGGCAACAACGCGTCGCAGGACATCGACATCAACGCCAGCGGCGTCGCGCAGATGCAGGTGACGCTTGCAGGATCCGGCGCGGTGGACGACCTGTGCTACACCCCCTCTGACAGCGGCGATGCGACCTGCGGCCAGTACGACGTTACCTATGACGACGTCATGACCCAGCAGATGACCCCCGAAGAGGTGGCCGAGATGCTGGCGGCGCAGGAAGCCGAAGAGGCCGAGGACGAACTGGAAGACATGGTGGCCTGAGGCCGGTCACCCGACGGACAGGCGGGATCGCCCGGCGCCTTTCGGGGCGTCGGGCGGTTTCGATTCCGGCACGGGGTGGGGCGGCGGCGGGTCAATGACCTGCCCCGGACAAAGCGTTCCGGGACCGGCGGCACGGGCCCGTGCGGGCCTGATACCGGCGCTTGGTCGGTCAGCGACCCTCGTAGACCGCCGGGCGCTTCTCCATGAAGGCCACGACGCCTTCCTTGAAGTCGCGGGTCTTGCCGCATTCGCCCTGAAGCTTCGACTCGACGGCCAGCTGCGCCTGCAGATCGTTGTCGAAGGAGGCGCGCATCGCCTGTTTCACCCGGGCATAGGCGGCGGTCGGCCCCTTGGCCAGATGCGCCGCCCGCGCCGCGATGTGCCCGGCAAAGGCCTCGTCCGCGACCGCTTCCCAGATCAGGCCCCAGTCGTCCGCCTGCTTGGCGGTGATCTTCTCGGCAAACAGCGCGGCGCCCATGGCCTTGGCCAGCCCCATCTGGCGCGGCAGGAACCATGTGCCGCCCGCGTCCGGGATCAGGCCGATGCGGGTGAACGCCTGAAGGAAGAAGGCGCTTTCGGTGGCGATCACCACATCCGCCGACAGCGCAAGGTTGGCCCCTGCCCCGGCGGCGGCGCCGTTGACCGCCGAGATCGTCGGCACCGGGCAGTCGAAGATGGCGCGCAGCATCGGCACGTATTCGTCGCGCAGCGTGCGCTCCAGATCGAGGTTCGCGGCATTGGCCCGATCGCCCAGATCCTGCCCCGAGCAAAAGGCCCGCCCCGCGCCGGTCAGCACCACGACCCGCGCTTCGCGCCCGCCGGTGGTGACCGCATCGGTGATCTCGGCCCGCATCTGGGTGTTGAGCGCGTTCATCACGTCCGGGCGGTTCAGTGTCACCGTGGCGACGTCGTTTTCCACCGCGTAGGTGATCATCTCGTACTGCATTCAAGCGGCCTCCCGTTGTCTCGCGGGCATGAAACACCGCGCACGGGGGAATGGCAAAGCGAAACGCGGCGTCACGGGCCGGTGGCCCCTGTCAGCCCTTCAGCAGCTCTTCGAGCCGTTTGCGTTCCGCCTCGTTCAGCCCCTCTTCAGTGAGGGGCTGCGCGCTGGCCCGGCGGCGCAGGTAAAGCACCGCCACCATCAGCGCGGCGAGGAAAAGCAAGGGACCCGCGGCCCAGAGCAGCCAGTTCCAGCCGCCGGTTGTGGGCCGCAGAAGCACGAACTCGCCGTAGCGGGCCACGATGAAATCGACCGCCTCTTCGTTGCTGTCACCGGCCACCAGCCGCTCGCGCACCAGCAGACGCAGGTCGCGGGCCAGAGAGGCGTTGCTTTCGTCGATGCTTTCGTTCTGGCAGACGAGGCAGCGCAGGCCCGCGCTGATGTCGCGGGCGCGCGCTTCCAGCGCCGGATCGTCCAGCACCTCGTCGGGCTGGACCGCCAGCGCAACCGTGGCGACCAGCGCGAAAAGCGCGGCAAGGATGGCGGACGGGGTGCCCCGCCACGGGCGCAGCAGCCGGGTCATTCCGCGGGCACCCCCTGCGCCGGGGCGCTCTTGCGGGCGCCTGCGGCAACACGGTAGCGGCGGTCCGAGAGGCTGAGAAACCCGCCGAGCGCCATCAGGATGGAGCCGCCCCAGATCCAGTTGGCCAGCGGCTTGATATAGGTCCGCATGACCCAGCCGCCGTCCTGCTGCGGATCGCCGATCACCACGTAGACATCGCGCAGGAAGCGGTAGTCGATGGCCGCCTCTGTGGTTGGCATCTGCGCCACCGGGTAGTTGCGCTTTTCCGGGTGCAGGGTCGCGATCTCGCGGCCCGCCTGCATCAGCGTGACGGTGGCCATGGTCGAGTTGTAGTTCGGCCCCTGCACCCGCTGCACGTCATCCAGCCGCAGCGTGAAGCCGCCCACGTCGTAGGATTCGCCCAGTTGCGCGACGCGGATGTCCTCTTGCTGCCAGGCCATCAGCCCGGCAACGCCCAGCATGGTGATGCCAAGCCCGCTGTGCGCCACCGCCTTGCCCCACTCGGCGCGCGGCAGGCGCAACAGCCGCGACAGGTCGCGCGTCTGGCCGGTGCGCCCGATCAGGTCGGTCACCGCGCCCGTCACCAGCCAGGTGCCAAGGAAGACGCCGACCGGCCCCATCAGCGAGCGCCCGGTCTGCATCGCCCAGACCAGCCCCGCCAGCGCCACCGCCAGTCCGAAGGCCGGTGCAAGCTGCCGCAGCACGCGGCCCGGCTTTGCCCGTTTCCAGCTGAGCATCGCGGCCACTGGCAGGACGATGCCAAGCACCACCATGAAGGGCGTGAAGGCCATGTTGAAGAAGGGCGGCCCGACCGAGAGTTTCCGGTCGAAGGCCATTTCGGCCACCAGCGGCCAGATCGTGCCGACGAAGACCACCAGCGACGAGACCGCCAGCAGGATGTTGTTCAGGACCAGCCCGCTTTCGCGGCTGACGACGCCGAAGACGCCCTTGGCTTCCATCGTCTGCGCCCGCGCGGCGAAGAGGGTCAGCGCGCCGCCGGTGAAGAAGACGAGGATCATCAGGATGAACAGGCCCCGCTCGGGGTCGTTGGCGAAGGCATGGACCGAGGTCAGCACGCCCGAGCGCACGATGAAGGTGCCGATCAGCGAGAAGCCGAAGGCCAGGATCGCCAGCAGCACGGTCCAGCTTTTCAGCGCTTCGCGTTTCTCGACCACGATGGCGGAATGCAGCAGCGCGGCGGCAAAGAGCCACGGCATGAAGGACGCGTTCTCCACCGGGTCCCAGAACCAGAAGCCGCCCCAGCCGAGTTCGTAGTAGGCCCACCACGATCCCAGCGCGATGCCGATGGTCAGGAAGACCCAAGAGACCAGCGTCCAGGGCCGGACCCAGCGGCCCCATGCCGCGTCCACACGGCCCTCGATCAGCGCGGCGACCGCAAAGCTGAAGCAGATCGAGAGGCCCACGTAGCCGAGGTAGAGGAAGGGCGGATGGAAGGCGAGGCCCGGGTCCTGCAAGAGCGGGTTCAGGTCCTGCCCGTCGAAGGGCGGCTCGCCCAGCCGCATGAAGGGGTTCGAGGTAAAGAGGATAAAGGCGAAGAAGGCCGCCGCGACCGAGGATTGCACCGCCAGCACCCGCGCCCGCAGCGTCGGCGGCAGGTTGCCCCCGAACCAGGCCGCCATGGCGCCGAACAGCGCGAGGATCAGCACCCAAAGCAGCATCGAGCCCTCGTGATTCCCCCAGACGCCCGAGATCTTGTAGATCATCGGCTTGGCGGAATGGCTGTTCAGCACCACCAGCCGCAGCGAGAAATCCGAGGTCACGAAGGCATAGGTCAGCGCCGCGAAGCTGGCCGCGACCAGCAGGAATTGCGCCGTGGCCGCCGGTTCGGCCACGGCCATCCAGCCGGGCCAGCGTTTGTGCGCGCCGATCAGGGGCACGACCATCTGCACGATGGAGACGAGAAAGGCGAGGACAAGCGCGAAATGGCCGAGTTCTGTGATCATGCCCCGGTTATAGGCCGCACGGACGAACGCGCCAATCACCGAATGGTCGCGGCGCCGATCACTTTGTCGCAACACGCGGGCCTGCGGCGACCGGGCCATGGCCCGGCCCCCCTCCTCCCCGGGCAGGCCCGCCGCGCTTTGACCGTCAGGCCGCGCCCCGCGCCGCCTGCCGCGACCTCTGGCCGCTCCAGAGCGCGACACACAGCGCGATCATGGCCAGACCTGCGGCGGTGGCAAAGGTCGCCGAGAAGGCGCGCGAGACATCCGCGATCCGGGCCTGCGCCGCGTCCCCGGTTCCCATGACGGCAACGAACAGCGTGGTCATCGCCGAGGCGCCGGTCATCAGGCCAAGGTTACGGGACAGGCCAAGCAGACCGGACAGGCGCCCGCGCTGCTCTTTCGAGGCCCCCGCCATGACCGCGGTATTGTTGGCCGCCAGGAACATCTGGAAAGCAGGGGTCAGCACGATCAGCGCGGCGACATAGCCGCCAAGGCCGAACTGGCGCGGCAGCACCGCAAGGCAAAGCAGGCCCAGCATGCTCTGCGCCAGCCCGACAAGCATCATCCGCCGCGCGCCGTAGCGATCCGTCAGCCGCCCCGCGGGCACCCCCACAAGCGCCCCGACAAGCGGCCCGACCGCCAGAACCAGACCGACCGTGGCCTCGCCCAGCCCAAGCGAGAAGGTCAGGAAGAACGGGCCGACGACCAGCGTCGCCATCATGACGGTGCCGACCAGCACGTTCATGGCAAAGCCGGCGCCCGTCTTCCTGTCCAGCAGCACCGCCATCGGCACCAGCGGCGCACTTGCGCGGGTCTCGACGGCCACGAACAGCGCCGCCGCCGCCAGCGCGCCCGCCCCAAGCACCGAGGGTGACAGCGCAACGCCCGTGGCACCGCCGCTTGTGGCAAGGGAATAGGCCACAAGCACCACGATCAGCACGGCGGTTCCGGGCAGGTCCAGCGCCCTGACCGGCACCCGGCCCCGCGCGTCGTCTGGCCGGATCGCCAGCAAGGCCAGACCCAGCGCCGCCACGGCGAACCCGGCGAGAAGCCAGAAGGCCATCCGCCAGTCGCTGACGGCCAGCACGAGACCGCCCAGCGATGGCCCCAGCGCGGTTCCGCCCGCAGAGGTGGTGCCCAGCAGGCCCATGGCCGTGCCCAGCTGCCCGGACGGCACCATGTCGCGGGCGATCGACATCGGAAGCGCGATCAGGATCGCCCCGCCCACGCCCTGCACCACACGCCCGAGGATCAGCAGGCCAAGGCTGGGGGCCATCGCGCTCAGGGCCGAGGCGGCGATGAAGGCGATCAGCCCCAGGATCATCACCCGGCGAAGACCGAACAGATCGCCGAGCCGCCCCGCCGACACGATGGTGACCGTCACCGCCATCAGATAGGCCAGCACGACCCATTGCGCCTCTGACACGGTGACGCCGAAGCTGCGGGTCAGCGTCGGCAGCAAGACCGAGGCGATGCTGATCCCCAGCGAGGCGGTCAGCGAAGCGGCGGCCAGCGCCATCAGGACGGGAAGCGGCGCGCGCGGTGAGGGGGTGTCGGTCATGATGCGGTCTCTTGCGTTGACGAAAGGTGGCGGCTACCCTGTCACTTCAAGTCAACTTGAGGTCAAGCATGAAACTGCTCGATATCGGTGTCCTGTCGCAACAAAGCGGTGTCGCCCCCTCGACGCTGCGCTACTACGAGGAAATCGGCCTGATCCGGTCGGTCGGGCGGCATGGGTTGCGGCGGCAGTTCGATACGCAGGCCCTCACCCAGCTGGCGCTGATTTCGCTGGGCAAGATGGCCGGGTTTTCACTGGGGGACATCAAGGGCATGTTCGCCACCGATGGAACGCCGCAATTGCCCCGGGCAGAGCTGCGCCTGCGCGCCGATGCGCTGGACGAGCAGATCCGCGACCTGACGCGGCTGCGCGACGCCCTGCGCCACGTGGCCGAGTGCCCCGCCGAAAGCCACATGGAGTGCCCGAAGTTCAAGCGCCTGATGCACTTCGCCTCTCGCACCGCGACCCGAGGCCGGGCATAAGCGACCCCGGCAGAATGCCCTTCAGAACAGGAACGACCCCATGCCCAATGCCCTCTCCGGCCTTCTGGCGGCCCTTCTCCTTGCCACGCCCTGTCTGGCCGACTCGCCTGTCGGGGTGCGGACACTTGCCGCCGACAGCGGCGATGACCCGCGCCGCCTGTCGCTGTCGGTCTGGTATCCTGCCGAGGGCGGCGGGACCGTGGAAGAGGTCGGCGGCAATGCGGTCTTCATGGGGCAACCGGCCCATCGCGATGCGGCCATGGCACCGGGGCAGTACCCCCTTGTGCTGATCTCGCACGGCGGGTTGCGCTCGGCGGCGGATTCCGGGGCCTGGCTGAGCGGTCGGCTTGCCGAAAAAGGCTTTGTCGTGGTCGAAGTGAACGGCCCGCGCCCCGACAGCGCCGCCGGTGCCGTGGACGAGATCTGGCGGCGCCCGCAGGATGTGTCGCGCGCGCTGGACCGGGTTCTGCAGGACCCGGCCCTGTACGCGATGGTCGATCCGGCGCGGATCGCCGTTGCGGGACATGCGCTTGGCGGCACCGCCGCCCTGGCCCTGGGCGGCGGCCGGATCGACGCCGATGCCTTTGTTTCGGCCTGCACCGCCGAGACCGAGGGCCCGGATTGCGGCTGGTTCAGGGCGCAGGGCGTCGCTTTGGCCGAGGTCGATCGCGGGATGCTGGACCACGCGCATCGCGACCCCCGGATCGGGACCGCCATCGCCATCGACCCGGAGTATGCCGATGTCTTCCGGGCCCCCAGCCTGACCGAACAAGGCACGAAGATCCGGGTGATCTGGCTGGGCGCGCCGGAACACCCGCACATCGCCGAGGCCGGGGTGGCGCAGACGGTGATCGGGACCGCGACGACCTACGACGCCTTCCCCGCCTGCACGCCGAAGGGCACCTTCATTCTGGCGGAAGACGGGGGCGATACGACCCTGTGCGACACCGAGGCCGCCGCCCGCGCAAGCATCCATGACGACATCGCGGAGCGTATCCGCACGGCTCTCGACCAGTAGCCCGCGCCCCTGACGGGGCACCGACTGCCGGGACGGGGCACCTTGTGACTCCGGCAGGTGTTTGGCGGGGAGCCTAGCGGAGGTTGCGACATGTCGGGGCACCTGTTGGCCTGCGCTCCGGCCCCTCGCTACAGGCCGCCCGGCCTGTCGCGCCCATGAAAAACGCCCCCGCGATATTTCGCGAGGGCGCCGGATCACCTCATACGGGCATGCGTCAGGCCGCGTTGCGCGCCGCCTGCCAGTCGCGCAGCGCGGGATTGTCGGCTGGCATCTCACCCACCGGGCCGGGCAGCGCCCCAGCCTCGGGCGCGTCCTCCCGCAGGGCCTCGACCGCGCGGACCGTCTGCACGACCTGCGGCACCGCCGCCATGGTGGCGGCCAGATCGCGCTGGAAATCCTGCCCCTTCGCCTGATGCCGGGCGCCGAAGTAGAAGCTGACGATGGCCGCCAGAAGCCACCACAGCGGCTCCGGCACCAGCGCGATGCCGGTCATGCGCGCGGCGAACCAGATCGGGTCGACCATGGCCGCCACGAAGAGCCCCAGCGTACCCAGCGCCATGGCCGGGCGCGGGATGCGGTTCAGCGCGTCCATCAGGCGGTCGAAACAGCCCCGGCGCACCACCTTGAACTCACTGGAGAACTGCGCCAGCGCGGCGGATTGCATCGCCTGCCCGCGCCCGGCCTCGTTCTCGGCGTTGACGCGGAAGACCTCTGCCGTCTCGGCGATCACGTTGCGCCCCGATCCGAAGACCACGCCCAGAATTCTCTCGATCAACCCCATGCCGCGACCCTCGCCTGAAACTGCGCCTCCGTCAGGTGATAACGCGGCGCGATGAACTCTTCGGCGCGCCGGATCCAGCCGCCCTTGCCGCCCGCGCGGCTGCGCGCGTATTTGCGCGAGGCCGGGCGCTGGTCGGCCAGCGCGAAGTAGTAGTTGCGCCGCGCGATCCCGTAGGCGTCGGTAAGGTGGTCGGGCGCCTTGGCATAGGCCCGCGCCGCCGCGCCGATGGTCTGCGGGCCGATGACACCGTCCACCGCCACCCGCTCTGCCATCTGGTTCAGCAGGCGCTGGAGGATCTTCACCGCGTTGGTGCCCGCGTTCACATACATGTCGAAGACGGTTGCGTGCAGCGCCTCGGGCAGTTCCGCGATGCGGGGGCGCATGAAATAATGGGTCAGGAAGATCTCGACCGCCTGCTCGTGCCCCAGCCGCTTGACGTCCTCGGCATCCACGTCGCCGTCGCCGTCCAGATCCAGCCCCAGCCTGCGCATGGTGTGGATCGTGACGCCGTGCTTGGTGGCGCCGCCGGGATCGTCCGGGTCGTTGACATAGCCGCCCTCGCGGGCAACGATCTGCCCGGCCAGCTGCCGGACCCTGTTCTGGAATGTCGACATTCTTGTGCTCCTGCTCGCCGATTTGCGACGCGCCGGAGCATCCGGCCCCGATGTTAAACAATCCTCCGAGGAGCGTTCGATCCATGACCGCAGACGAGATCATCGCCCTTCTGGATCTCGAACCGCATCCCGAGGGCGGGCATTACCGCCAGACCTGGGTCGCCGGGGCCGCGCCGGGTGAGCGTCCCGCCGGAACCTGCATCTATTTCCTGCTGAAGGGGGGCGAGCGCAGCCATTGGCACCGGGTCGATGCGACGGAGATCTGGCACTTCCACGCCGGTTCACCCCTGACCCTTTCGGTCTCGGCCACCGACGACGGGCCGCGCCGCGACAGCACGCTTGGCCCGGATCTCGCCTCGGGCGCGCGGCCGCAGCTGATCGTTCCCGAAGGCCACTGGCAGGCTGCATCCTGCCCGCAGGGCTGGACGCTGGTCAGCTGCACCGTCTCGCCGGGGTTCCGCTTCGACGGCTTCACCCTTGCCCAGCCGGGTTTCGACATTCCTGCCGGGACGGGCTGACACGGCGGCGACACCGCAGAGGACACCCCCAGACGACAAAGCGCCCGGACACGGAGTCCGGGCGCCTGTCGTTCAGTCCTGTCGGACCGTTACATGGTCGAGTCGTAGGTTTCCATGTCGGTCAGCTGGTCGGTGGTATAGGGCGTCACGACAGCGTAGGAGCTTTCGTCGATCGGCACCAGCTTGAAGTCGGAGGTCGGCAGCATCACGAACTTGTCGCCAATGCCGAGGAAACCGCCCACTTCGGCAACGATGCCTTCAATCTTGCCTTCCGAGGACAGCACGACGTCGTGGATCGAGCCGATGCGTTCCCAGCCCTCGCCGACAGCGTCGTAAGAAGCGGTGCCCTCCCAGTTCTCGTCAACCGAGTCCACGGTGGTGGTGTAGACCACGCCGCCCGAGATCGCGCTCACCGGGACCATGCCCTGAATGCCGAGCGCACCGCCCATGCCATCGTCGGCTGCTGCCATGTCAGAGTCTTCTGCCATCGGGTCGGCGGCATCGGCCATGGCGGGGTCTTCCGCACCTTCGGCCATCGGATCGGCGGCTTCGGCGTCAGCAACATCGGCATCGGCGTCTTCTGCCATCGGGTCAGCGGCATCGGCGTCGGCCACGTCCGCCTCTTCACCGTCTTCCGCCATCGGGTCGGCAGCGTCTGCGTCTGCAACGTCGGCGTCAGTCTCGGCCGCCGGATCGACGGCTGCGTCGGTGTCCGCCTGCGCGGTCGCTGCCGGATCGTCTGTCGGCAGGACGGTGCCGTCGGCGGGCTCTTCCTGTGCAATCGCGTACATCGGCACAAGGGCGGCCACGGCGGTGGTCATCAGAAAGCGTTTCATTGTCAGTCTCCCAGTATTGGATCGTGTGATGCCGATGAAACACCGACAAAACGCTCTCCGTTCCCGGGTTTATTTTTCATCAGTCACGGAACTTCACGTTGCCTTGTGCGTATGGGCGAACCGCAGCAGCGCGGCGGTCGAGCCGTCCTTGTCTCCGGCCCCCGCCTCGCCCCGAACCAGCGGCCCCAGCGCGGTCGCCAGTTCCTTCCCAAGCTCCACCCCCCACTGGTCGTAGGGGTTGATCCCGAGGATCACGCCCTCGACAAAGACGCGGTGCTCGTACAGCGCCACGATCTTGCCAAGCGTCTCGGGATCGAGCAGCGGGTAGATCAGCGTGGTCGAGGGCCGGTTGCCCGGGAACACGCGGTGTCGGGCCTGCCGCTCTAGCTCGTCGCCCTCGAACTGCCCGGCCACCCTGGCGCGCGCCTCGTCCAGCGACCGCCCGCGCATCAGCGCCTCTGACTGGGCAAGGCAATTGGCGACAAGCAGGTCATGGTGGTGGCGCAGGTCGGGTTCATGGCCCTGCGCGGCGACGAGGAACTCACAGGGGACAACCCACGTGCCCTGATGGATCAGCTGGTAGAAGGCGTGCTGGCCGTTGGTGCCCGGCTCTCCCCAGACGATGGGGCCGCTGTCGTAGGGCAGAGCGGCGCCGTCCATACCGACACCCTTGCCATTGCTCTCCATCTCCAGCTGTTGCAGGTAGGCGGGCAGACGGCTGAGGCGGTTGTCATAGGGCAGCACGGCGCGGGTGGCATGGCCCAGCACCTGATTGTGCCAGATGCCAACGAGCGCCAGCAGGACCGGCATGTTCGCGGCCAGCGGAGCCTCGACGAAGTGGCGGTCCATGGCCTCGGCACCGCGCAGGAAAGCGGTGAAACCCTCGGGCCCGATCGCCAGCATCAGCGCCAGCCCGATCGGCCCCCAGACAGAATAGCGCCCGCCGACCCAGTCGGCGAAGCCAAAGCAGCGGTCCGGCGGGATGCCGAAGGCGCCCGCCCGCGCCACGTCCGACGACAGCGCGATGAACTTGCCGGTCGCGTCCACGCCCTTCTCCGCCAGCCAGCGTTTCGCGGTCTTGGCATTGGTCATGGTCTCGATGGTGGTGAAGGTCTTGGAGGCGACGATGAAGACCGTCCGCTCTGGATCGCACTTGCGCAGGGTGTCGGCGATGTCCGCACCGTCGACGTTCGACACGAAGTGGCAGCGCGGCCCGTCGTGGTAGGGCGCCAGCGCCAGCGTCGCCATGACCGGCCCAAGATCCGAGCCACCGATGCCGATGTTGACCACATCGGTCACGTCCGAGCCGCGGATCTCGTTGGCCAGCGCCTCCATCCGCGCCAGCGTGTCCAGCACCCCCGGCATCACGTCCCTGCCCTCGACCAGCACCGGACGCGCATCGAGGTTGCGCAGCGCTGTGTGCAGGACGGCCCGTCCCTCGGTCTCGTTGATCTTCTGACCCGCGACCATGGCATCGCGCCGCGCCGCCACCCCGCGGCTTTCGGCAAGATCCAGCAGCGCCGCGCGGATATCGTCGTCGATCTGGGTCTTGGCGTAATCCAACCGCATGCCCAGAGCCTCGAGGCTGAAGGCATCCGCCCGGCCGGCATCGGCAAAGAGATCCTCGATGCGGCGGTCGCCCAGCCCCTTCGCCAGTGATTTCAGCGTCTCGAACATGTCTCTCACTACTCCGCCCAATGGACCGTGGCGCCGTTCAGCACCGCATTGATGGGCGCCTCATGCGCCGGTTTGCCGCGCGCCTCGTCCAGCGCGCGCCGTTTCTCTGCGCCGAAGATCAGCACATGCTTGCTCATCGCCCCATCCAGCACCCGTGCCGACAGGGTCACCCGAGGCTCTGCCGCGCCGGGCGCACGCACCGGCACCAGCACCGGCGCATCCGCCGCCAGCGCCCGGTCCAGCGTGTCGCCGCCCGGAAACAGCGAAGCGGTGTGCCTGTCGGCACCCATCCCCAGCAACAGCACATCCACCGGAAGCTCTGCCCCGATGGGCTGGGCCAGCGCCTCCAGAGCCTCTTCCGGCTCTGCCGCCGGGGCATAAAGGGGCAGAGACCGGGCCTTTTGCGCACGGTTGACCAGCAAACGGGACTTCAGCAGCGCCGTGTTCGACCGGGGGCTGTCCTCTGGCACCCAGCGTTCGTCCGACAGCAGGACATCCACCCGGCCCCAATCCAGATCCGCCGCGCAGAGATCGTCGAAGACCGGCCCCGGAGAGGTGCCGCCCGGCACCACCAGCAGCGCCCGCTCTTCGTGGGCCAGCGCGGTCCGCAGGGCCCCGGCGATGCGGTTGGCCAGGTCGATGATCAGCATCTCCCGGTCCGGGTACTCTTGGAAATCGTAGCTCATGCCTCTTCCTCCCGCGATGCTTGTGCAGGTGTCCGCGCCATGGGCCGCCCTGTCAACCGACCGGCCCTCAGACCCGGATATCGCGCCACTTTCGGCCATCCTTATGCATCAGCATCAAGGCGTCTTCCGGCCCGCTGGACCCGGCATCGTAGGGCTTGGGCACGTCGCCGCGCGCCGTCCAGCCCTCGATGATCGGATCGGTCCAGGCCCAGGCCGCCTCGACCTCGTCGCCGCGCATGAACAGGGTCTGGTTGCCCCGGATGACGTCCATGATCAACCGTTCGTAGGCGTCGGGCACATCTTCGGCATCCGGGCCAAGCGCGTCGGCAAAGCTCATGTCCAGCGGCACGTCGATCAGGCGCATGCCGCCCGGCCCCGGTTCCTTGATGGTGACGCCCAGCGTCATGCCCTCGTTGGGTTGCAGCCGGATCGTCAGCACGTTGCGATGCGTGCCCGCCTCGGGGCCAAAGATCGAATGCGGCGCATCCTTGAAGACCACGGCGATCTCGCTGGCCCGCGCGCGCAGCTTCTTGCCGGTGCGCAGGTAGAAAGGCGTTCCCGCCCACCTCCAGTTCGAAATCGCCAGCTTCATCGCGACGAAGCTTTCGGTGGTCGAGCGCTGGTTGTCCACATGCGCCCGGTAGCCGGGCTGGCTGTCGTCCGCCTCGTATTGGCCGCGCACGATCTGGTGGTAATCCACCGGGTCCAGCGCGCGGATCACCTTCAGCTTTTCGTCGCGCACCGAATCCGGCTCGAAACGCGCGGGCGGCTCCATCGCGATCAGGCACAGAAGCTGCATCAGGTGGTTCTGCACCATGTCCCGCATCGCACCGGCCTTGTCGTAATAGCCGCCGCGCCCGCCCACGTCGACGGTCTCTGCCACGGTGATCTGGATGTGGTCGACATATTGCGCGTTCCAAAGCGGCTCGAACAGCATGTTGCCGAAGCGCACCGCCATGAGGTTCTGCACCGTCTCCTTCCCCAGATAGTGGTCGATCCGGTAGATCTGTTCCTCGTGGAAATGCTCGCGCAGGGTCACGTTCAGGGCGCGGGCGCTGGCAAGGTCGTGCCCGAAGGGCTTTTCCACCACCACCCGGCTGTCGTCATCCGCAAGACCGAAGCCGCGCAGCCGCTCTGCCAGCGCGCCGAAGAGGCTGGGCCCGACCGAGAAATAGAAGGCCCGCACCACGCCCGCGCGCAGCTTGCCCTTCAGGTCTTCCCAACCGCCGTCGCCCATGGCGTCCACCGCGACATAGTCCAGCCGACCGACGAACTCGGTCAGGGCCTCGGGGTCATGGGGGCCGCCGAACTCTTCCACCGCCTTGCGGATCATGTCCTGGAAAGCCGCCCGGTCCATGTCCGAGCGCGCCGCGCCGATGATGCGCGCCTCTTCCGGCATCTGGCCCGAGTTGAAACGGCGGAACAGCCCCGGAAGGATTTTACGCCGCGCAAGGTCGCCGGTGCCGCCGAAGATGACGAGGTCGAAGGGTTCGACCGGAATGACGCGTGAAACCATGGGGTCGTTGCCTTTTCTGCCTGTCGCGCCGACGCCCTGGCGCTTTCCGTTCCGTGGGATAGTTAGCGCTAACGTCGCCCGTCTCGCGTGGTTTAGACCATGTCGCGGCGAAAGTCTAACACCCATGTTGCGCGTCACAATGCCGTCAGGAAAAATGTTTCCACTGGTCCTGTGGACGGCAGCGCCTTAGCTGGAAAATGAAGCAGGCCGGAGGGAAGACATGAAAGATGCAAGCGTTGCCAACGTCGGGAAATTCATCGACCCCAAGGTAACCGCCGACGGCTCGGCCCGCGCCACCGTGGCGCTGACCAAGCCCGAAACGCTGTGGTTCAACACCGGAACGCTCTGCAACATCACCTGCGCCAACTGCTACATCGAAAGCTCGCCCGACAATGACGCGCTGGTCTACATGACCGCCGACGAGGTCTCGGGCTATCTCGACCAGCTTGCGGACCGGAAATGGGGCGTGCGCGAGATCGGCTTTACCGGCGGGGAGCCCTTCATGAACCCCGAGATGGTCGAGATGGCGCGCCGCTGCCTCGAGCACGGCTACGAGGTGCTGATTCTCACCAATGCCATGCGCCCGATGATGCGCCCGAAGGTCCGGCAGGGGCTGATGGCCCTGCGCGCGGGCTATGGCGACCGGCTGACCCTGCGCATCTCGCTCGATCACTGGCGCCCGGCGATGCACGACCAGGAACGCGGCGCCGGAACCTGGGAGCGGACGCTGGAAGGCATGCGCTGGCTGCGTGACAACGGCTTTCGCATGGCGGTCGCGGCCCGCACCCTGTGGGGCGAACCCGAGGCCGAGGCCCGCGCTGGCTTTGCCCGGCTGTTTGCCGACGAGGGCCTTGCCATCGACGCGATGAACCCCGGCGAGACGGTGCTCTTCCCCGAGATGGACATGGGCGCCGAGGTTCCCGAGATCACCACCGCCTGCTGGGGCATCCTGAACAAGCGGCCCGACAGCGTCATGTGCGCCTCGTCGCGCATGGTGGTGAAACGCAGGGGCGCCAGGACGCCCGCCGTGCTGGCCTGCACCCTGCTGCCCTACGACCCGCAGTTCGAACTGGGCGAAACCCTGGCCGAGGCAGAGCGCGATGTCGCCCTCAACCATCCCCATTGCGCGAAATTCTGCGTTCTGGGCGGGGCAAGCTGCTCGGCCTGACGGTCCTGCTGCGGCGCCCCTCCCGCCTCGATGCCGCCGAACGGCGCGGGTCCGCGCGCGCCCGGCAAGGCACCGCCTGCGCGCTTGCAAGGTCCTGCGCCCCGTGCGACCAACAAGGGCCACAAGACCGGAGCCCGCATGCCCCCCCGCAAGATCATCATCGACACCGACCCCGGACAGGACGACGCGGTCGCCATCCTGCTTGCCCTCGCCTCTCCCGAAGAGATCACGGTGCTCGGCATTACCACGGTCGCGGGCAATGTGCCGCTTGACCTGACCACGCGAAACGCACGGATCGTCTGCGAGCTGGCGGGCAAGACCGAAACCCGTATCTTCGCCGGCTGCGACCGCCCGCTGAAGCGGCCTCTGGTCACGGCGGAGCACGTGCACGGAAAGACCGGCCTCGACGGCCCGACCCTGCCGGACCCGACCATGCCGGTCGAGGACACCCACGCCGTCGACTTCATCATTGACACCCTGCGCCGCGAACCGGCGGGGACGGTGACGCTCTGCCCGCTCGGGCCGCTGACCAACATCGCCACCGCCCTGCACCGCGCGCCCGAGATCGCCGACCGCATCCAGGAGATCGTCCTGATGGGCGGCGCCTATTTCGAGGTCGGCAACATCACGCCCACCGCAGAGTTCAACATCTACGTGGACCCCGAGGCCGCCGAAGCGGTCTTTGCCTCGGGCGTGCCGATCACCGTCATGCCGCTGGACGTGACCCACAAGGCGCTGGTGACGACGCCCCGCAACGACGCCTTCCGCGCGCTGGGGACGCCGGTGGGCCTGGCCGTGGCGCAGATGACCGATTTCTTCGAACGCTTCGACAAGGAGAAATACGGCTCTGACGGCGCGCCCCTGCACGACCCCTGCGTGACCGCCTACCTGATCCGGCCAGAGCTGTTCACCGGGCGTCACATCAATGTCGAGATCGAAACCCGAAGCGCGCTGACCCTTGGCATGACCGTCGCCGACTGGTGGGGCGTCACCGACCGCGCGCCCAATGCCACCTTCATGGGCGCACTCGACGCGGAGGGGTTCTTTGCCCTTCTGACCGAAAGGCTGGCGCGGCTGTGAGATCCGGAAAGGCCCGCCAATGAAGTCCCTGCACCTCGCCGCAGAGGCGGACAGCGACAAGCTTCTGCCGCTGGTCTCGGCCTTCCATGCCGAAATGGGCTTTGACACCGATGCCGAGCACCAGTCCAACGCCATTGCGCCGCTGCTGGCCGGGTCTCCGCATGGCGCGGCCTGGCTGATCGGGCCAAGACGCGCGCCTGTGGGCTACATCGTCGTGACCTTCGGCTGGTCGGTGGAATACGGCGGCCTCGATGCGATCGTCGACGAGGTCTACGTGCGCCCCGCGGTGCGCAAGCGCGGCATGGGGTTCGAGGCCCTGAACGGCATCGCCAAGGCGCTGAAGGAGGGCGGCGTCCGCGCCCTGCATCTTGAGGTCGACATGGCCGACGAGACCGCCGTCCGCTTCTACAGCCGCGCCCGTTTCGCGCCGCGCGACGGCTACCTGCTGATGAGCCGCGTGCTTTAGAGGGGATCAAGGCTTTGCGGCGCAAAGCCTTGCCCGCGCAGACTTTGCCTCGCAAAGTCTGCGCGCCGCACGACCCGGTGTGTCTGGCACAGATGGCGCCCTGCCCCTATATCCGGGGCATGACGCTGCACATCCCCTTCGACAATTCCTACGCCCGCCTGCCCCGCGACTTCTATGCGCCGCAGGCGCCGGTCCCGGTGAAGGCGCCCTCGCTGATCGCCTTCAACGCCCCGCTGGCGCGGAGCCTGAACATCACCGGCGCGGACGACCCGCAGCTGGCCGCGCTGTTTGCGGGCAATGCCCTGCCGGCGGGCGCAGAGCCGCTGGCGCAGCTTTACGCCGGGCATCAGTTCGGCCACTGGAACCCGCAGCTCGGCGACGGGCGCGCTGTCCTTCTGGGCGAGACGCTTGGCGCCGACGGGCTGCGTCGCGACATCCAGCTGAAGGGCTCCGGCCCGACGCCGTTCTCGCGGCGCGGCGACGGGCGGGCCTGGCTTGGGCCGGTGCTGCGCGAATACGTGGTCTCCGAGGCGATGCACGCGCTTGGCATCCCCACCACCCGCGCGCTGGCCGCCACCCGCACCGGCGAAGAGGTCTGGCGCGAAACCGCCCTGCCCGGCGCCGTCCTGACGCGCGTTGCCGCCAGCCACATCCGCGTCGGCACCTTCCAGGCCTTTGCCGCGCGCCGCCAGCACGACCTGCTGCGCCAGCTTTACGACTACACCGTCGACCGCCATTACCCGGATGCCCGCGACCCTCTGGACCTGCTGAACGCGGTGATCGCGCGGCAGGCCGATCTGGTGACGCGCTGGCTGTCGGTCGGCTTCATCCACGGTGTGATGAACACCGACAACTGCACCCTCTCGGGCGAGACCATCGACTACGGCCCCTGCGCCTTCATGGATGTCTACAACCCCGAGACGGTCTTCTCTTCCATCGACCGCCACGGGCGCTACGGCTATGGATCGCAACCCGACATCATCGTCTGGAACATGGCGCAGCTGGCGACGGCGCTGGTGCCGCTGATGCCGGACGAGGAAGGCGCCATCAAGGCCTTCACCCAGGCGGTGCACGCGATGCCCGACCTCATCCGCGCGGGCTGGCTGCGCCGCTTCGGCGCCAAGATCGGGCTGGCCGACCCCCGGCCCGAGGATGCCGCGCTGATCGGCGACCTGCTGGTGCTGATGGATCGGGGGCAGGCCGATTTCACCAATACCTTCCGTGCCCTGGCAGAGGGGATGGCCCGCGATCAGCTTACCGACCGTAACGGCTACGACACCTGGGCAGAGCAGTGGAAACGGCGCCTGGGCGACGAGCCGGGCGATCCGGGCGCGCTGATGAGGGCCACCAACCCGGCGATCATCCCGCGCAACCACCGGATCGAGCAGATGATCGCGGCCGCCGTCGCGGGCGACGACGCGCCCTTCCACCGGCTGAACGCGGCGCTGGCAAACCCCTTCGACCCGGCCCCGGAAGACGACGACCTGCGCCGCCCGCCGACCCCCTCCGAGGTCGTGCCTGCCACGTTCTGCGGCACCTGAGCTCCATGGCCACGGCCGCAACGAAGGCCGCGCAGTCCTGCCCTAAAACAAGCGCGGCGCAGGTCTGGATCCCGGTCCAGCCGAACGGCTCGTCCAGGCGGGCCTGCACCGGCGCGGGCCCGCGAAAGGCGCCCTGCTCCCACGTCGGATAGATCGCCACCCGACTAGGGGCGGCCCCGCGCGGTTTGTCCGCCCCTGTCCCCTTCCCCCACAAGAGTGCCTGCGCGCAGCGGCTGAGCCGTGCCCCGGTCCGCGTCCGGCGGCTTTGCCCCCCGGGGCCAAAGCGGCATCAGACCGGCGCGCCCCGGCGCCTGTCCTGTGATCGCTTACCCGGGCGGCGGCGGTTGATCAGCACGATCCCCACCGCCACCAGCACCATGGCACCGAGAAAGCTGACCGAAATGGGCTCGTCGAAGACCAGCCAGCCGAAGCCCACCGCCAGCACCGGCGACAGGAAGCTGAAAGAGGCCACGTCGGAGGCCGGGTAGATGGTCATCAGCCGCAGCCAGAACAGGAACCCCAGCGAGGCGATGAGCACGCCGTATCCCAGGGCGGCGAAGGCCAGCGGGTCGGGCTCGCGCCACAGCGGGCCTATCGACCACCCCACCGCCGTCAGCACCACCGACGAGACGCCCAGTTGCCAGGTAAGCTGCGACTCGGGGCTGATGGCCGACACGCGCGTCAAGCGTACCACCAGCGCGATTCCCACCCACGACAGCGAGGCACAGACCGCCAGCAGATCGCCGCGCAGGTCACCCGCGCCGCGGCTCTGCGGGTCGGCCAGGGCCCAGGTCACCCCAGCGACGGCCAGCACCAGCCCCAGCAGGCGGCGCGCCGACAAACGCTCTCCCGGCAGGGTGAAATGGGCGATGATGGCCAGCCAGACCGGCATGCAGTAAAAGGCGATCGAGGCGCGCGAGACGGTCGTCAGGTCGAGCGCCAGGAACAGGAAGATGAACTCGAGGCTGAACAGCCCGCCAAGTGCCAGCCCCGACCACAGCGTCGCACCAAGACCGCCGGGCCGCCGCCGCATCACGAGGCACCAGACCGCCAGCACCCCCAGCGCGAGGACAGAGCGCAGCCCGGCCCCGAAAACCGGCCCGATGCCCGCGTTGCTGAGCTTGATGATCACCTGGTTGAAGGCCAGCGCCGCAGCGAAGACCGTCAGGCCGGCGGCGCCAGCGAGGCCGATGGAATCCTTGCGTGCCATGGGCCTCTTGGACCCTGCCCCGCCGATGGCGTCAATCCCCTCTCGCCCCCTTGTCCTGTCGGGGATTCCTGTCATCCTGACCGGAACACGCCGGACGAGGAGGATCAAGGCATGGGTCTCATGGGTACATTGGCCAAGATGGCTATCGGATACGCGGCGGCGCGGGGCGTCGACCGGATGTCGGGCGGTCAGGGGCTTGGCGCGATGCTGGGCGGCGGCGCGCAGATCAAGGGCAAGGAACCGGCCTCGCGCATGCAGGCACAGATGGGACAGGCCATGTCCGGTCAGGGCTTCGGCGGCGCGGGCGGCAGCAATCCCATGGCCGGGATGATGGAGATGTTGCAGAAGAGCGGGCTGGGCGCCATGGGCGCTGGCTCGGGCGGGAACCCGCTGGCCGCGATGATGCAGCAGTTGCAGTCCGGCGGCATGGACCCCTCTGCCCTACGCGGCAGCACCGGCGCCCCGGGCGGCGGCCTTCTTTCGCAGCTGGGCGGCGGCGGCACCGGGCTGGCGGGCATGTTCGCCGCCCTGGGAGGCGTGGCGGCCACCGCACAGGGTCAGGGCGCCAGCGCCATGGCCGACAGCCTTGCACAGACCCCCGCCGCTCCCGAGATGGAAAAGGCCGCCGCGCTGATGCTGCGCGCCATGATCCAGGCCGCCAAGGCCGATGGCGAGATCGACGCCTCGGAGCGCGCCAAGATCCTCGAGACAGTGGGCGCGGATGCCGATGCCGCCGACAAGGCCTTTATCGAGGAACAGCTGGCAGCCCCCGTCGACCCCGAGGCGCTGGCCGCCGACACGCCAGAGGCGCAGCGGATGCAGGTCTATTCCGCCTCGCTCATGACGATCCGGGTCGACACACAGGCCGAGGCCAGGCACCTCGACCGCCTTGCCCGCGCCATGGCGCTGGACGAGGGTACGGTCAACGCGCTGCACATGCAGATGGGCATGCAGCCGCTTTACAGCTGATCCCGGCATGAACCGCGGACTTGCCCTCGCGCTGGCGGGGGCGCTGATCCTGACACCCGACGCGGCCCTGATGCGCCTGTCGGGCATGGACGCCGGACAGATGCTGGCCTGGCGCGGTCTGTGCATGGGCGCGCTGTTTCTGGCCGCATGGGCGCTGACTTCGCGAAGTCGGTGGGCCGACCTGACCGCCCTTGCCAGCCCGATGGCGGCGCTGGTCATCGCCTGCCAGACCGCCACCGCGACGCTGTTTCCGCTGGGGATCGCAGCGGCGCCGGTCGCCCCGGTCCTGCTGGGCGTGGCAACGGTGCCGGTCTGGGCGGCGGTGCTGGCGCGGCTGCTGTATGGCGAACGGACGGCCCCGGCCACATGGCGGGCCATGGCCGCGGTGCTGGCGGGCATCGCGCTGGCGGTCTCGGGCCATGGCGATCCCGACGCCACCGGCAATGCCCTGATCGGGGCCGCCAGCGGGATTGCCGTCGCCATGGCTCTGGGGCTGAATTTTGTCACCCTGCGCCACCACCCGGGCCTGCCGCTGCTGCCCGCCATCGGCGCGGGCGCCCTGATTGCGGGCCTCTTCGGCCTTGTCGCCGCGACCCCAGCCCGCCTGACCGAGGGAAACCTTCTGCCGATCCTCGTCGCCGCGGTGCTTGTCATGCCGCTGTCCTTCTTCCTGCTCAGCGCCGCCGCGCGCTGGACCTCCGCCGCCACCGTCAGCCTGTTGATGCTGCTGGAGACCGCGCTTGGGCCGCTTTGGGTCTGGCTTGCCACCGCCGAGGCCCCATCGACAAGCGCCCTTGCGGGCGGCGCGGTGGTCATCGCCGCGCTGGCGGTGTACCTCGCGCCACCCCGGCGCGCTCGGCCCTTGGCCTCGGCGTCCGGCTCGCCTAGAACGGGGCACCATCCAGCGGAGCCGGAGCCATGACAGACAGCATCGCAGACCGCTGCGCGGCCCATGGCCTGCGCATGACCGGACAGCGCCGCACCATCGCCGAGGTGCTCGACGCCGCGTCGGACCATCCCGACGTCGAAGAGCTGTACGCCCGTGCCTCGGCACAGGACCCGAAGATCTCTCTGGCCACGGTCTACCGCACCGTGAAGCTTTTCGAAGAAACCGGGATCGTCGAAAGGGTCGACTTCGGCGATGGCCGCGCCCGCTACGAAGATGCGGAACGCGACCACCACGATCACCTGATCGACCTCGATACCGGGCAGATCATCGAATTCGTCGACGAAGAGATCGAGGCGCTTCAGGAAAGGATCGCCCGCAAGCTGGGTTATCGCCTGACCGGGCACCGCATGGAACTGTACGGTGTGCCGCTGAAGAAGGACTGACCGCCGCCCCGCAAGGCGTGCCGATCCCTGCGTCGCAGCCCCGGCGGTGCAGCCCGGTGCGCGCGGCGACGGGCTGCTCAGGGAGACAGGCAGCGACCTGCCGGGAGCGCGTCCCGCGAAGCGGATGCAAGGGGCGAAGACCCGGCACCTGCCCGGGTGTCACGCAAAGCCCGCTACGCGCGGCGCTCGGGCTGTCGCCAGACCGCACGCATCAGGCCAACAGCAGCGCCACACGCCGGTTCTGCTTGCCCTTGTTCTCGATCTTGCCAAGCCGCAGGGCGCCGATCTCTCCGGTGCGCGCCACATGGGTTCCGCCGCAGGGTTGCAGATCCACCTGCTCTGACGGCTCGCCGATCCGTACAAGCCGGACCTTTCCCGCACCGCGCGGCGGTTTGACCGACAGCGTCTTGACCAGGTCGGGCTGCGCGTCGAGGTCCGCCTCGGTGATCCAGCGCTCGGTCACCGGCAAATCGCGGTCCACCAGCGCGTTCAAGGCCTCTTCAATAGCGTCGCGGTCCTCAGGCGGCTCCGGCATCAGGAAATCCAGACGTCCGCCCGTGGCGCCGATCTGCCCGCCGGTGACGGGCAAGGGGATCACAACGCTGAGCAGATGCAGCGCCGTGTGCACGCGCATATGGGCATGCCGCCGCTCCCAGTCGAGCCGCTGGACCACATGCGCCCCCAGCGGCGGCAGGGCCGCGGGTTCGGCGGGCACCAGGACCGAAGACTGGCCGTCCTCGGCCTTGACCGCCGTGGCGATGGTCAGACGGGTGCCGTCCCACTCCAGCCAGCCGCTGTCGCCGGGCTGGCCGCCGCCCTTGGGGTAGAACAGCGACCGATCCAGAACGACCCCGCCCTCGGGCGTGATCGCCACCACGCGGGCCGGGGCCTCGCGCAGGTAGGCATCGTCGCGGTACAACAGCGGCATCATCGGCCGTCACCCCCGTCGATATCCGCCTCGGTCCCGTAAGAGCCGGGCTCGGCGCGCTCCTGCCGCTGCGGGATGACCGAGGTTTCAGGCTTTGCCGGTCCAGTGGTCGATTGCGGGGCCGCCGGAGGCGTGTCGGGGCGCCCGCCCCCGAGCGCCTCGGGGTTGCGCAGCCAGATGTCGCGCTGCGCGAAGGGGATCTCGATCCCCTCGGCGACGAAGCGTTCGGCGATGTCGTGGTTCATCTCGGTGCGAACCACCAGCCCCTGCCCCACGTCGCGCAGGATCACCCGCAGCTCGAAGTCCAGCGCATCGGCCCCGAAGCCCGTGAAGACCACCAGCGGGGCCGGGTTCATCAGCACCATGTCATGGTGCCGCGCGATATCCAGCAGGATCTTCTCGACCTTGCGCGTGTCGGTGCCATAGGCCACGCCCACCGTCAGGATCAACCGCCCCAGAGAGTTGCCGCGGGTGTAGTTGGCCACCGTGCCCGATACGAAATCGGCGTTCGGAATGATCAGGTCGTAGCGGTCGAAGGTCTCCAGCCGGGTCGAGCGGACAGAGATGTCCTTGACGATGCCGTGGGTGCCGTTGACCTCGATCCAGTCGCCTTCGCCGATGGGCCGCTCGATCAGCAGGATGATCCCCGAGACGAAGTTCGACACGATGTTCTGAAGGCCGAAACCGATGCCCACCGACAGCGCCCCGGCGACGATGGCCAGCGACGACAGGTCCAGCCCGCCGGCGGTGATCGCGATGATCGCGGCGGTGAAGATACCGACGTAGCCGATCCCCGAGACCACGGCGTTCTGACCGCCCTGATCCAGCTTGGTGCGCGGCAGAACAGCCGTCCGCAGCGCGCCCTGAAACAGCCGCGTCACCATGTAGCCGATCACGAAGACGAAGATCACCAGCAGGAAATCCGACGGCGAAATCCGCGTCTCGCCGAAGGTAAAGCCTTCCTGGAAGCGCGCCCAGACCTCTGTCAGGTCGGCGCGGCGCGCGCCCCAGATCAGCGCCAGGAAGGGAATCGAGCCAATCGCCAGAGCAAAGCCCGCCAGCACCGGCCAGAGGCTGTTGTCCTCGTCCGGATGGCTGCCCGTGACCAGCTCGTACAGGTTGTTGATGAACTGCTGCAGCACCATGACGAGGCCGATGAGGCCCAATGTCGCGATGGCCGGATAGATCAGCGCCTCGCCGACCTTCAGGTATCCCAGCGCCGCCAGCACCGGCCCCAGCGCGCCCAGCACCATGGCCGCCCGCCCCATGAAACGCGCCAGCCGCAGCCGGAAGAGACCCGCGTCGGTTGCCTCGCGCGCGGCCCGGCTGCCAGCCATATGCGCCTCGTTGCGGGTGCGGCCCAGACGGAAGAGGAAATAGCCCGAGATCAGCAGCACCGGGAACTGCAACACCGCCTCGGTCTCGGCGGCGTAGTTGTCGAGCTCGACGAAGACGCGCAGCATGTCGCGCAGCACATAGCTGACCGACAGGATATTGGCCACGCGCCGCGCCCGCCTGCGGTCTTCCAGCGCAAGCGGCAGCACCGCCATCTCGTCGCTGTCGTGAAAGGCCTGATCCGCCAGCCAGCGGATCATAAGCAGAGTCGCGGCCCAGCTTGGCAGGTGTTCCAGCAGGACGCGCCAGCGCGGACCGGCAAAATCCGTAATGGTCGCGGCAGTGACCAGCAGGATGATCCCGAACAGCGGCAGCATGATCTGTCCCAGGGAGATCACGAAGCGGATCACCCCGGTGCCGCGTCGGCTGTGACCGATCAGCCGCGTGACGCCCGCGCGCGCCCACCTGTGCCCTCGCAGGATCAGCATCAGCCCGATGCCGCCGACGATCAGGATGGTGGGCAGATTCCGCCAGGCCTCGGCGCGGTGGCCCGCATCCCGGGCGTTCGCCACCAGCTCCTGCCAGGACAGCAGGATCGAGGTCGTCAGCGCGTCGAGCGCGGCGGGCCAGTGCACCGGGTTCAGCGGCGAGGGCCCAACCGACAGCAGCGCATCCGCCTGCCGTTCGCGGATGATGCGGTCGATCTCGGCGATCATGGCGTTGGCGCGGGTATAGGCCTCTTCCGCGCGCAACACCGGGGCGCGCAGCTCGGACATCTGCGCGTTCAGCGCCGCGCGGCGCTCGGCGATATCGTCGGGTTCGCTTTCGCCCTCGGCGGGCGGCTCTCCCAGCGCGTCGATCTGCGACTCCAGCGCCTCGATCCGGGTCGCGTTGATATCCTGCCCGGCCAGAAAGCGCTCACGCCATTCGGCCAGTTGCAGGCGCAGGGCTTCCAGCGTCGCATCGCTGGCCTGCGGCTCCTGCAAGATCCGCTCGCCGCTGGCGGCGCGGCTGTCCCAGGCATTGTAGTCGGGAGCCTCCACCTCCTGCGCCAGCGCAAGCCCGGCGCAGAGGATCAACGCAAGGCCGGCGGCGACGATCCGGTGAAGCCAGCGCATCGCTCAGACGTCCTCGAAAACGCCCGGAATACTGGCCGGCGCCCGCGTCAGCCAAGACGGCGTCGGAAGCCCCTTCTCCCGAAGGAACTCGGGGTTGAAAAGCTTGGACTGGTAGCGCGTGCCGTAGTCGCACAGGATGGTGACGATCCGGTGCCCCGGCCCCATCTCGCGGGCCATGCGGATCGCGCCCGCGACGTTGATCCCGGACGAGCCGCCAAGGCACAGCCCTTCCTCCGCCAGCAGGTCGAAGACCACCGGCAGCGCCTCGTCGTCGGGGATGTTGTAGGCCATGTCCGGGGTGAAGCCTTCAAGGTTGGCGGTGATCCGCCCCTGCCCGATTCCCTCGGTGATCGAGCTGCCCTCGGCGGCGTGCTCGCCGGTGGTGTAATAGTTGAACAGCGTCGCCCCGTCGGGATCGGCAAGGCCGATCTTCACGCCCTTGGGTTGCAGCGCCCCGGCGACGCCCGCCAGCGTGCCGCCCGACCCCACCGCGCAGATGAACCCGTCGACCTTGCCGCCGGTCTGCTCCCAGATCTCGGGGCCGGTGGTTTCCACATGGGCCAGCCGGTTGGCGACATTGTCGAACTGGTTGGCCCAGATCGCGCCGTGCGGCGCCGTCTTCGCCATCTCTTCGGCCAGGCGGCCCGAGTAGCGCACATAGTTGTTGGGGTTGCGATAGGGCGCGGCGGGCACCTGCACCAGCTCGGCCCCGGCCAGGCGGATCATGTCCTTCTTTTCCTGGCTCTGGGTCTCGGGAATGACGATGACCGTCTTGAACCCCATCGAGGCGCCCACAAGCGCCAGACCGATCCCGGTATTGCCCGCGGTGCCTTCGACGATGGTGCCGCCGGGTTCCAGCAGGCCCTTCTCGACCGCGTCGCGGATGATGTACAGCGCCGCGCGGTCCTTGACCGACTGGCCCGGGTTCATGAACTCGGCCTTGCCGTAAATCTCGCAGCCGGTCATTTCCGAGGCCTTGCGCAGCCGGATCAGCGGCGTCTGTCCTATGGCATCGGCGAGATCATGGGCGATACGCATGGCGCGGGTCCTTTTCTGGGCAGGGTTTTGCATGGTGTAGGGCGCCCGTCCCGGCGACGCAAGTCGGCGCCGCCCTGCCCGGCCCGCCCGCCCTCGGACTGCCACCCAAACCGCCCCCGGACCGCCCCGCACAACACCTCTGCTTCTTTGGTCCTCCAAATACCTCGGAGAGGCGCGCGCAGCGCGCGGGGGCAGAGCCCACCGCCAAGCGGTCAAGCCACGCGCCGCCCGGCACGCGCAACGCCCGCCGGGATCGCCGGGAAACCCGTTCTTCCTGCCAACCCCGGTCAGAGGCCGCGCCGCAGCCCCTCGCGCTCGACGGCCAGCCAGGTCAGCAGCATCACCAGCGGCAGGGCGTTGATCTCGCCCGAACGGACCAGCGCCATCGCGCGCTCGAAGGCCACGACATGGGTGCGGATATCCTCGTTCTCTTCCGCAAGCCCCCCGGTCCCGGTGCGCTCGGCGCCAAGCTCGGCCAGCGCGAGGAAACCGTGGTAATACTCGGTCGAATACCCCGGCGAGGCATAGCCCTTCGGGGCCGGGATCAGGCGCCGCACATCGATTCGCGCCTCTTCGCGGGTTTCCCGCAGGGCCGCCTCTTCGGGCGTCTCCCCGGCGTCGATCAGCCCCGCCACCGGCTCCAGCACCCAGGGCGAGGGGTCGCCGCGATGGATCGGACCGTAGCGCAGCTGCTCGATGATGAGCACGGTATCGGCCACGGGGTCGTAGGGCAGCACCAGCGCGACATCCCAGGCGATGAAGCATTCGCGCTCCAGCGGCCCGGTGCGTCCGCCGTCGAAACGGTCATAGCTCAGCCGGAACGGCTGAAGCCGGAAGAACCCCTCGTAGGCACCGGGCATGGGCTGCCAGTCGACCTCTGACAGGCTGCGCGGGCTGCGCAGGGTCTGCGGGATCGGGTCGGGGCCAAAACGCTGCTGGCCCCATGCGCGGGCGGCAAAGAAGGGGCGCATGTGACCGGCGGCCTCTGCCGTGTAACGCCCGCGCCGGGCCATGACCTCGCGCGCCGCCTGCACCGCGGCCGCGCCGAGTTCTGCCACCCATGCCGCCAGAGACCAGGGCGCGGCATCGGGCGCCCCGGCGAGGTCAGGGAAATAGACCTGCGCCGTCGCCGTCCCCCAGGGGCCGTCAACCGCCACCTGCCGGGTCTCGTAGCCATGGCCGCCTTCGTAATAGTCCAGCCGCGCGATATCTTCCGCCGCAAGCCCGGAGACCAGCAGCCCCGGCGCCTCGGCCCCCGGCACCGCCGTGATCGTCGGGTAGGTCTCGCCCGGGACGGCCTTCACCGCATGGCCCTTCAGCACCGCCTCGCGGGTCTCGGGGCGGCGGCCCAGCACCACCTCCAGCAGCGGCAGGTGCCGCAGCGTGCCGTAAAAGAAAAACGTGGTCACGCGCTTACCTCCAGCGGCCTGCCGCGATCTCGGCAAGGATGCCGGTGGCAATGCCGCCCAGCAGCAGGGCCACGACAACCTTGGCGTCCAGCATGATCTCGCCGTATTCGGCCATATGCTCGAAGATCGCGGCAATGGCTTCCACCATGCTGTCGAAATGCCGCGCGAAGCTGCGCCGCACCATCTCGTTCGTGGCCTGCACGAAGAGCCCCCAGAACACCAGCGCTACGGTCCCGGTGAAGCCGTTTCCGATGGCCGCCGACATGCCGCGCCCGGCCCGGCGCCCCACCACCCACCAGCCCATGACCAGCCCGATCAGCGCGTTCACATAATTGAACAGTCCGAAATCGGTACTGGCGGGCAGAAGCGGGCGGATCAGGTCGGACACGACGTATCCCAGCGCCGCAAGGCACAGGGCGGCGACAAGTTTCGCGGCTGTGGGCATGAACTAGCTGGGTCTCGCAATCGTGATCTGTGTCACGTCGCAGTTTCCGCTGCGAAAGGTCGCGGCGCAAGAGGCAAGGTAGAAGTTCCACATCCTGCGGAAGCGGTCGTCGAAACCCTGCAACGCCACATGATCCCAGCGCGCGTTGAAGGTATCGAACCACAGGTCCAGCGTGCGGGCGTAGCTTTGCCCGAATTCCCGGCTGCCCTCGACCCGAAGCCCCGCCCGTTCCACCGCCTGACGCAGCACCACCGGGCTGGGCAGCATGCCGCCGGGAAAGATGTACTTCTGGATGAAATCGACGCCGCGCCGGTAAACCTCCCAGCGCCGGTGCTGGACGGTGATGACCTGAAGACCGGCGCGCCCCCCGGGCTTCAGCCGCCCCCGCACCGTGTCGAAATAGGCGGGCCAGTATTGTTCGCCGACAGCCTCGAACATCTCGATCGAGGCGATACCGTCGTATTGGCCGCGCTCGTCCCGGTAGTCCTGCAACTTCAGGTCGACCCGATCCGACAGGCCCGCGCGGGCCATGCGCTCGGTGGCAAAGCGGTGCTGTTCGGCGCTGATGGTCAGGCCGGTGACACGCAGGCCCCGCTCCTGCGCGGCGTATTCGGCGAAGCCGCCCCAGCCGCAGCCGATTTCCAGCACATGATCGCCGGGCCGCAGGTTCAGGCTGTCGACAAGCGCCGCGTATTTCGCCCGCTGCGCCTGGGCCAGGTCCTCGTGGCCCTGTTCGAACAGCGCCGAGGAATAGGTCATCGTCTCGTCCAGCCAAAGTCCGTAGAAATCGTTGCCCAGATCGTAATGGGCCGAGATGTTGCGCCGCGCCTGCCGCTTGGTGTTGCGCTGCAACCAGAAGCGCAGCCGCTCGAAGGCGCGCACCACGGCGCCGCCGGGGTAGCCGTCGAACATCTCTTCGTTGGCGTGCACGAGGTCCAGAAAGGCCATCAGGTCGGGTGTCGACCACCAGCCATCCAGATAGGCCTCGCAGAACCCAAGGTCGCCCTCGCGGATCAGCCGGGCAAAGACGTCGCGGTGATGCAGGACAAGCTCTGCGTCCGGGCCGGGCGCCCGGCCTTCCGCCACATGGCGGCTGCCATCGGGCAAAACGAAGACCAGCCGTCCGCGTTCCATCCGGCGCGCCATGTCGAGAACACGCGCGAAATAGCGCGGAGGCGGGGCATCGTCGGGGATTTCCAGAGCGGTCATGGCGGCCTGTCACTGTTTCGTTTCACCGAAAATTAAGCTGACGCAAGGCTCTGGCAAGCTTTTCCGCTTTGGAATCTGGTCAAGGTGGTGTTTGCTGTAGGGGCTGCAATCCGCAATTTCAGCAGTCAGGGGGAATTTCGTGAAACGCTCTTTGATGACCGCACTGGTGCTTGTCACGGCCGTGTCGGGCTGCGGGCAGATGCGCTCTATCGTCGGCAACATGGGCGGCGGCAATGCACCGCCCAGCCAGTTGCCCTCGCCCGACGGCAGGGCTGCCGTATCGCTGGCGGAACCCGCGCCGGGCGATCCCATCGTCCCACCCAAGCCCTTGGGCTGGCGCGACTCGTTGCGCCGGGACATTCCCTACGTCAACATGACCTCGCGCGATCTGCCGATCTACAAGGAGGCAGACCGCAGCGCCAAGGCGGGCACGCTGTCACCCGGCATGGGCGGCTACGTCGAGACCTGTTCCGACGCCGCGCCGGTCTGCAAGATCCGCTACGGCGCCAATGGCGCATCGGGCTGGGTGCGCATGGACCAGATGGGCGGCGTCGCCAACTGACAGGCGCAGCGCCGCCGCAACGGGCTGGCAATGCCGGGCTGAAGCCCGGCATACCCACTGTGCCACCCAGTCGTGAAACCGTAGGCCGGGCATCAGCCCGGCAACCGTCAGAAATCGCGGTTCTGATAGACCGCCAGCGCCTTCTCCCGCCCTTCCTTCACGCCGACGATGGGTTCCGGGTAGTCGTCCTGCGCCGACATCGGCCAGCTTTCGGGAATCGCATCGAAGTAGGACAGCGCTGTTTCCGTCGGCGTCCCGCGCCCCTCGGCGATCCAGCGGTCGCGGTAGGTACCGTCAGAGTCGAACTTTTCGGCCTGTGTCTCGGGGTTGAACACGCGGAAGTAAGGCGTCGCATCCGGGCCGGAGCCCGCCGACCACTGCCACCCCAGCGCGTTCGAGGCCGGGTCCCAGTCGATCAGGCAATCCTCGAACCACTTGAGGCCGATCTTCCAGTGGGACATCAGGTGCTTTGTCAGGTAGCTTGCGACGATCATCCGCGACCGGTTGTGCATCCGCCCGGTCACGTACATCTCGCGCATGGCCGCGTCGACGAAGGGCACCCCGGTGCGCCCCTGCTTCCACGCCTTGACCTCGCGCAGACGCTCGTCCTCGTTCCACGGAAAGGCGTCCCAGTCCTCGCGCCAGTTGCCGTTCAGCAGGCGCGGCGAATGCCACATCAGGTGATAGGCGAACTCGCGCCAGACCAGCTCTTTCAGGAAAGTCTCGGCCCCCGCCTTGCCCTCTTCCATGGCGCGGCGCCCGGCGTGCCAGCACTGCGCGGGCGTGATCTCTCCTAGGCTGAGATTCTCGGACAGGCAGGAGGTGCCGTCCTCGGCCACCGCGTCGCGCGCACGCCCGTAGTCCGCCACCTTCGAGGCCATGAACGCCCCCAGACGGCTCTGCGCGGCCCGCTCGCCAAGCCGCACGTAGGGCCGCACGACCCGGGCACCGCGCCGCATCCCGGCACCAAGGCGCCAATCGTCCAGCTTTTCGCTGTCGGGCCACGACGCAGGAGCATTCAGAGTGGCGGGCACGGGCAGAGGGTCGTTGACCCCAAGGCCCCGCACCGCCTTCCAGAACGGCGTATAGACCTTGTAATAACCGCCGGTCTTGGTCTCGACCGCCCATGGCTGAAACATCAGGTGGCCGGTGTGGCTTTGCGCGGTGATCCCCTGCGCTTCCAGCGCGGCCTTCACCGCCTTGTCGCGGGCCACGCTGTCGGGATCGTAGGCACGGGTCCAGTGCACCGCCTCGGCGCCGGTTTCCCGCACCAGCGCCTTCAGGCAATCGACCGGATCGCCGGACCGCAGGACCAGCCGAAGCCCCTTGCCGTCCAGCGCCTCCGCGAAATGTCCAAGGCCCAGCCCCAGCCGCCATTGCGGCGCCGTAGCCAGCCCCTCGGTCAGGCTGTCCCGGATGAAGACCGGGATCACCGGGCGCCCGCCCTCTGCGGCGGCGCGCAGGGCGGCATTGTCGGACAGCCGCAGGTCGCGGCGCACCCAGTACAGGGCAGGAGCGGGTTTGGACATGCAGGCGTCTCCGGTCGGTCATGCCCCGGGCAAGCTAGGGCCTGTCGCGGAAAGGCAAGACGCCACCCGGCCGTTCGCGCGCCCCGCCGCCCGGGCCGCCTGCCCCGGTCAGCCGCCGGTGAAAACCTCGACCGTCGGCAGGTCGGTCAGCGATGCTTCCAGCAGGCGCATGGCGGCAAGGGAAATGCGGCTGCCCGCGCTGGCCGGTCCGTCGATGGGAATCAGGTCGACCTGCGCCGACTTGCCGCTGGCGGGGTTGAGCACCCGGCCCCTTGTCCGCTCGGTCACCAGCGGGGTCTTCAGCCAGAACCCGGCCTCTGCCACCTCGCCAAGACTTGCCACGGTGGTCCCGAGGCTGCGCTCGCCCGCCGGTTCCACCGGGGCGGCGGCGGCGGCGACACGCTCTTCCGGGGTGGTCGTGTCGAACTGTTCGACCGTGCGCGCCCCCGCGGGCGGCTTCACCGCGGCCGTCGCAGGCGCCGCCTGCCCGGCCTCCGCCGCAGGGGCCGCCTGCGCAGATGCCGTCTCTGGCGTTTTCTGGAACGGACCCTGCCCCTTGAAAAGACCGTTGTCGCCGCAGCCCGCCACCGCGAGGACCGCCACCATTGCAACCGCTGCTCTCATATCTCGTACCCCTGAGTTTGCGCCTCACCCTAAGGTCGGGCCTGACATATGACAATTCCGCGCGCACTCTTGCTCGAAATTCCGCCCACGGCTACATCTTGGACATGACCGCACCGCTGATCGACCCCTTCGCCCGCCCGATTTCCTACCTTCGGGTCTCCGTCACGGACCGCTGCGACTTCCGCTGCGTCTACTGCATGTCGGAAAACATGACCTTTCTGCCCAAGAAGGAACTGCTGACGCTCGAAGAGCTGGACCGCATGTGTTCGACCTTCGTGCGGCTGGGGGTGGAAAAGCTGCGCATCACCGGCGGCGAGCCGCTGGTCCGCCGCGACATCATGCGGTTTTTCCAGTCGATGACCCGTCATCTGGACGCCGGCACGCTGAAGGAACTGACGCTGACCACCAACGGCTCGCAGCTGGAACGCTTTGCCGGGCCGCTCTGGGACGCCGGTGTGCGGCGGGTCAATATCTCTCTCGACACGCTGGACGAGGCGAAATTCGCCGAGATCACCCGCTGGGGCCGCCTGCCGCAGGTGCTGAAGGGCATCGACGCGGCGCAGAACGCGGGCATGCGGGTGAAGCTGAACGCCGTGGCGCTGAAGGGCTTCAACGAGGACGAACTGCTGTCGATGACCGAATGGTGCGCGGATCGCGGCATCGACCTGACCTGGATCGAGGTCATGCCGATGGGCGACATCGGCAACGAGGACCGGCTGGACCAGTACTGGAAGCTGACCGACCTGCGCGCGCGGCTCGCCCGGCACTACACCCTGACCGACCTGCCCGAAAGCACCGGCGGCCCGGCGCGCTACGTCCGGCTGGAGGAGACAGGGCAGAAGGTGGGTTTCATCACGCCGCTCACGCATAACTTCTGCGAAAGCTGCAACCGCGTGCGCCTGACCTGCACGGGCGAGTTGTTCATGTGCCTCGGGCAAGAGGACAACGCCGACCTGCGCGCCGCGCTGCGCAACCACCCGGGCGACGACGGCCCGCTGGAAGCCGCCATCCGCGACGCGATTTCCCACAAGCCCAAAGGGCACGACTTCGACTACTCCCGCCAGAGCGTGGACGGCCGCGTGTCGCGCCACATGAGCCACACCGGAGGTTGAGACGGGGCTGGGGCTCTGCCCCCGGCCTGCGGCCTCCCCCGGGAGGATATTTCGGGACAGAAGAAGACGGACTGTCCACCTTTTCTTAACCAAGTATGAGCAAGCTTCAGGGGCGGTACAGGCGGGGACGCCGATGGCCGTGACAGGAGAAGCCACGGCTGATTGTAAGACGTCAGACGAAATTGGCTTTTGCGTCATAAACTGACCCAATCACCGCGAACCGGATGATTGTGGGCAAGCCGCGAGTATCCGGTTCGCCCCCTCTTACGTGATGCTTCGCTAGATCTTTAGGACGGCGATGCACGGAAAGCAGCAATACTATGCTGGGACGGCGGCAGGACCGGTTAAGTAACAAACGGCCCATTGCTGCCTTTCGGTTAGTCACCATTGCCGCAGCGCGGCTTGCCTGAACCGGACCTTCGCCTCCCGGCGGAAGCATGTAACGGTCGCGGCGGAGGTGGAAGCCATGCTAAGGAATCTGTAAATTCAGATTTTTAGGATTTTTTAATGACAACGCCACGCTCGCAGCCGAAGCCCGATAGCCGCAAATATCACGATCTCATCACGGACATCGAGAAGGGCGTCATCAAAATTCCGAAATTCCAGCGCGACTTTGTATGGCCTATCGAAAAGACCGCAGCATTGTTAGACAGCATTGTTAAAGGTTACCCCATCGGCACCTTCATCCTCTGGAAGACAAATCAGCGGATGGCGGATGTGAAGGACGTGGGCAATATCCCGCTGCCAGCCACGCCTGATGATCGGCAGGTCGAATACGTTCTCGACGGACAGCAACGAATGACCTCGTTATTTGCGGCCTATAGAGGCGCGAAGATACCGCGCGCGGGGTCAAAAAGGGGCTTTGTTGCACAAATGGGATGAGGGATTCACTGTTTGAATCCAGTGGGGTAGCAACGCTGCATGAGCAGTTGGTCCCCTACGAAGTACAAAACCAGAAACTGGCCTTCGTACAACACGGCGCTGAAGAAGCGCGGTTCGCTATCGATCTGGTTTGATCCTGAGATGTCGTGGCGTGCACTGCCGACAGGCAAGCGGGGGCGTCAGCCCGAGTTCAGCGACGCCGCGATCCA
>JAFKDC010000017.1 GCA_017255395.1 Enemella evansiae
TCGCTGTATTGCAGCTCGGATAGCGTGCGTGGTCGTGGCGCTGCCGTGACGAACTTGTCCCATAGGGCTTCCTTCCATTCCTTCGAAAGGATCACACCATCAAACCGTGGGATCAAACACCTAGGAGATAAAGGTGGGCGGAAGCGTCGCTCGACCGACGTCCGCCCTACCAGCCCTCAGTCGAAGTCCGGCGCGTAGGGCACGAGGTCGCGCGACACGATCCGGTAGCCTGTCCGCGTCATCTCTTCGATCCGGTCCATGTCGATGGATGACAGGGTGAAATCCATCACTTCGAAATTCGCGCGGATGTTGCCGGGCTTGGTCGACATCGTGTTGATGCTGACGCCCTTCTGCAGGATCCAGCGCAGCACCACCTGCGCGGCGCTCTTGCCGTAGGCCGCGCCAATCTCGCCGAAGATCGCGTGCTTGAAAACCTCGCCCCGCGCCACCGAACAGTAGGAGGCCAGCGGAATCCCCGTCTCGGTCGCAGCCGCCAGCAGGACGTCCTGATTGAGCAGCGGATGGAACTCCACCTGATTGGTGACCAGCGGCGCCTCGACGATGCGCCTGGCGTCGCGCATCATCTGCGCGGTGTAGTTGGAGATGCCGATGTGCCTTGCCAGACCCCGGTCGTGCGCCTTCTGCAACTGCTCCAGCGAGAGGCGGATGTCGCCGCCTGGCGTCGGCCAGTGCAGCAGCAGCACATCCGCCTGTTCAATCTGCAGCGCCTTCAGGCTGGCCTCGACCGAGGGCAGAAAGGCCTCTTCGGTGAAATTCTCGACGCACACCTTGGTGGTGATCAGCAGGTCTTCGCGCGGCAGACCCGTCGCCTTCAGCGCCGCGCCCGTCTCGGACTCGTTGCCGTACATCTGCGCGGTGTCGAAGGCGCGGTAGCCGACCTCTGCGGCGGCAAGCACCGCGTCGCGAAGCTCTGGCCCCTTCAGCGGGAATGTCCCGAAACTGCGCTGGTAGGTCTTTTCGAAGTAGATGGTCAAAGCGGCGTCCTCCCTGGATCGCGCGACCGCCCGGGCAATTCTCCCTTGATCGAGTCGCGGCTTTCGTCGTATCACAAATAACCAATTGGTTACAAAGAGGGCAAGGTCGGATGTCGAAGGTAATGACAGCGGAGGAGGCCGTCAGCCATATCGCGAACGGGGCTGTCGTGGCGGTCAACTCGTCGAGCGGGCTGTGCTGCCCGGATGCGGTACTGGCGGCGTTGGGAGAGCGGTTCGACCGCGAGGGCGCGCCGCGCGACCTGACCTCGATCCACCCGATCGCGGCGGGGGACTTCTTCGGCACCAAGGGCGTGGACCATATCGCCAAGCCGGGAATGCTCAGCCGGATCATCGGCGGATCCTACCCCTCGGGGCCGACCAAGGCGGAGCCGCCCCTGATCTGGCAGATGATCACCGGCAATCAGGTCAAGGCGTGGAACGTGCCCTCGGGGATCGTCTTCGACATGCTGCGCGAGGGCGCGGCCAAGCGCCCCGGCGTGCTGACCAAGGTGGGGCTGAAGACCTTCGTCGACCCCGATCTCGAAGGCTGCGCGATGAACGAGGCGGCAAAAGCCGAATCCATCGTCGAGCATCGCGATTTCGACGGCGAGGACTGGCTGTATTTCCGCGCTCTGAAGCCCGACGTGGCGATCATCCGCGCCAGCACGGCGGACGAGCGCGGCAACCTGACCTTCGAACAGGAAGGCGCGGTGCTGGGCGCGATGGAGATGGCGCTGGCGGCGCGCAACAACGGCGGCAAGATCATCGCACAGGTGCGGCGGATCGCGGCCAATGGCTCGCTCAACGCGCATGACGTGCGGGTGCCGGGCATCCTCGTCGACATGATCGTCGAGGCGCCCGAGCAGTTGCAGACCACCGCGACGCTCTACGATCCCGCTATCTCGGGCGAGTTGGTGCGCCCGCTGAACACCTTCCAGACGCCCGAGTTCAACGTCGGCAAGGTGATCGCGCGCCGCGTCGCGCAAGAGCTGCGGCAGGGCTGGGCGGTCAACATCGGCTTCGGCATCTCGGCCAACGTGCCGCGCATCCTTGTCGAAGAGGGCCTGCACGGCTCTGTCACATGGATGATCGAGCAGGGCGCAGTCGGGGGCATCCCGCTGCTGGACTTCAAGTTCGGCTGCGCCGCCAATGCCGAGGCCTTCGTCGCCTCGCCGCACCAGTTCTGCTACTTTCAGGCGGGCGGCTTCGACGCCTCGCTGCTATCCTTCCTCGAGGTCGGGCGCGACGGGTCGGTCAACGTCTCGCGCCTGTCCGCGACGCCGCACCGGACCGCCGGGGCCGGGGGCTTTGTCGATATCACCGCGCGGGCGCGGAAGATCGTCTTCTCCGGCATGTTCAACGCGGGCGCCAAGATGCGCGCCGAGGGCGGCAAGCTGGTCATTGACACCGAGGGCAAGATCGCCAAGTTCGTGGATGCGGTGGACCAAGTGTCCTTCTCGGGCGCGCGGGCGCTGGAGCAGGGGCAGGACGTGACCTATGTGACCGAGCGCTGCGTGATCCGGCTGATCGAAGGGCGCCTGACGGTGACCGAGGTGGCGCCGGGGCTGGACCTGAAGCGCGACGTGCTGGATCAGGCGGCGACGGAACTGCTGGTCGCCGACGACCTGCGCGAGATGGACGGCGCCTTGTTCCGCCCTGAGCCGCTGGGCCTGAGGTTGCAGGCGTGAGCGGCTTCGACCTCGAGGTCGCGGGCGGTGTCGGCGTGCTGCGCATCGACCGCGAGGACAAGCGCAACGCGCTGGATGCCGGGATGGTCGAGGCGCTGGGCGACCTCTGCCGCCAGATCGAACGGCGCAGCGACATCGACGTGGTGATCCTGACCGGCAAGGGGCGCAGCTTTTGCGCCGGCGGCGACATCAAGGCGTGGTCGGACGAGAGCCCGACGGCCTTCGGGCGCCACTGGGTGCGTGACGGGCACGAGACCTTCGACAGGCTCGCCCGTCTGCGCCAGCCGGTGATCGCGGTGCTGAACGGGCACGCGCTGGGCGGCGGGTTGGAGCTGGCCGCCTGCGCCGATTACCGCGTGGCCGAGGCGCATGTGAAGATCGGCCAGCCCGAGTCGGGCCTTGGCATCATCGCGGGCTGGTCCGGCACGCAGCGCGCGGTGCGCCGGTTCGGCACGCAGGCGGTGCGGCGGATGGCGCTGATGGGCGAGGTCTTCTCGGCGGAAGAGGCGCTTGGTCTTGGCGTGGTCGATGCGGTGGCCGCGACGGGCGAGGGGCTTGCCCGGGGGAAGGCGCTGGCCGAGACGCTGTTGAAGCGCGGGCCGCAGGCGACAGAACTGACCAAGATGCTGATCAACGCCGCCGAGGGCGAAGAGCGCGAGCGGGTTCTGGAAAGCCTCGCCGGTCGCCTTGCCGCCTCCGGCGCCGAGTTGCGCGAGGGCGTGGCGGCCTTCTTCGACAAGCGCCCCGCCGATTTCCCGAGGGAGGATTGAATGATCCGGCATCTGGTACACCTGCGGTTCCGCGACGACGTCAGCGTGGCCGAGAAGCAGGCGCTTTATGACCGGCTTGCGAGGCTGGGCGGGCATATCGACGGCATCCTCGACTTCCAGAGCCGTCGGAATGTGTCGGTCGAGACGCCCTTGGTGCGCGGCTTTCTCGACATGTTCTGGCTGGATTTCCGCGATCTGGCGGTGCGGGACGCCTACCTCGTGGACGCCGAGCATCAGGCCATCGGCGCGGATATCGTCGCCTGTCTGGAAGGCGGGGCCGAGGGCGTCTTCGTCTGTGATATCGAGGTGTGAGGGGGCTGAGGCGCTGTCTCGGTCCAATGCCGCAATTAGCTGTCAACTGGCGAGCAAATCCCATGCCGTCGAGAACTCCATCCTCCTGATATGCAACCCGGCGCGGAATCAAGGCCGCAGGCCGCCGCGCATCATGCCAGAGGCATGTCTCCGATATGACGGGCCGTCCCGGGGCCCGGCGATTTGGCTGACGGCAGCGCGACCTGGCTGGGGTCGTACGGACTTGGCGAGGATAAAGTGCCTTCCTGACCCCTCAGGTTCGCCGGACCACGGCCCGACGATGCGCGGCTTGAGCCTCGGAATTATCGTGTGGCTGTCGTTAGTTCGATCTGACCGGTCTGCCGTGATGCATTAAGCGGGACGAGGTTCTGTCAATCCGCAGTCCCGTGTGCGGTCGAGCCGGTCGGCATGCGTGCTGGAAAGCTTCCACTCAGCAAGCATGCCGAACAGCCACCCCTTAGCAAGCGTGCCGAAAAGCCTGCTCTCAAGCAGGCTCCCACGCCGCACCCACCCTCACACGTAGACCATCAGCGCATTCGTTCCCTGCTGCACTGTCTCGCCCCTTTGGTTGGTCACATCGAAGCGCAGCGTGGCCACGCCGCGCTTGCCATCCGAGGTCGCCCGCAGCGCCTCGACCGTGATTACCACGCCGATGGTATCGCCCGCCAGCACCGGACCGGAAAACTGCCAGTCCCAGCCCAGCGAGGCCATAGCCTCGAACTGCGCGCCGGCCTGGTTCTTCAGCCCGTCCACCAGCGACAAAACCAGAAGCCCGTGCGCCACCCGGGCCGCGAAGCCATGGCGCTGCGCCGCCTTCTTGTCCATGTGGATCTCGAAGCGGTCGCCGGTCATCTCGGCAAAGGCGTCGATCAGCGCGGTGGAGACGTGGCGGCGACCGGTCTCGATCCGGTCGCCCACCTGCAGCGCGGCCAGGCCGTAACGGCCCGGCCCGAGGATGCGCCCGGTCATGGCGTCGGTGCGTCTTCGCGCAAGAGGCCCTTGGCCTTCAGGTCCGCCCAGAACTCCGCCGGGATCGGGTGGCTGAACCACGCGAGGTTCTTCTGCAACTGCTCGACCGTTCGGGTGCCCGCGATGAAGCTGGGGATCGCCGGGTGGGCCACGACGAATTGCAGCGCGGCGGCGGGCAGGGGCACGTTGTGCTCGGCGCAGACGGCCTCGATCTTGCGCACCCGGTCCATGATCTCGGCGGGGGCGGGGGCGTAGTTGTACTTCGCGCCCTCGACCGCGCCGGTGGCGAGGATGCCCGAGTTGAAGCCGCCGCCCACGACCACCGCCGCGCCGCGTTCCTCGCAAAGGGGCAGGAAGGTGTCGAGGCTGTCCTGCTCCAGCAGGGTATAGCGCCCGGCCAGCAGGAAACAGTCGAAGTCGCGCTGTTCGAGGGCGGTCTGGCAGACCTCCCACTCGTTCACGCCGACGCCGATCGCCTTGACCACGCCCTGATCGCGCAGGTCGGACAGGGCCTTCCACGCGCCGTCCATGGCCTGCTTGAAGACCTCCGGCTGCTCGGCGCCGCGGGTGAAGACGTCGATGTCGTGGATGAAGACGATGTCCATATGCTCGAGGTTCAGCCGCTGCAGGCTGTCCTCGAAGCTGCGCATCGTGCCATCGTAGCTGTAGTCGAAGTTCAGCGTGAAGCGGCCCGCGTTGGTCCAGGGCGCATAGTCGATGTCCTGCTTGCGCGCGGGCTTCAGCACCCGCCCGACCTTCGACGACAGCACGAAATCGTCGCGGTTCTTCCAGCGCAGCGAGTGGCCGGTGCGCAGTTCCGCAAGCCCGTGGCCGTACATCGGCGCGGTGTCGTAGTAGCGCACGCCCGCATCCCATGCACTCTGGATCATCCCGTCAGAGGTCTCTTCGTCGATTTCGCGAAAGATGTTGCCGATGGGCGCGGTGCCGAATCCGAAGGCCGTGACCTCCAGGTCCGTGCGGCCGAATTTCACCTTGGCGTCCGGTTTCATGCTGTCCTCCCGTAAGTAACTGTATAGTTATTAATGCACGGTTTCGGGGGTGGTTCAAGTGTTACCGCATCTTGACCGGCGGGAGAATCACCTCTATCAAGTAACCACTTGGTTACTGGGAGGATCCGGGGATGTATCTGTCCGAAACGCATGTACAGGTGCGCGATATGGCGCGCCAGTTCGCAAACGAAGTGGTCCGCCCGCTGGCCGAGGAACTGGACCGGGAAGAGCGCTTCCCGGCAGAGATCTACGACCAGATGGGTGCGCTTGGCCTCTTCGGCATCGGCGTTCCCGAAGAGATGGGCGGCCCCGGCTTCGACACAGTGACCTATGCGCTGGTGATGGAAGAGTTGTCGCGCGGCTATGCCTCCGTCGCCGACCAGTGCGGACTGGTGGAGCTGCTCTCGACGCTGCTGGTGAACTACGGCAACGACGCGCAGCGGGCGGAATGGCTGCCGGGCTTGCTGTCGGGCAAGCTGAAGGGGGCCTACTGCCTGACAGAGGCGGAGGCGGGCACCGACGTGTCCGGCATCCGCACCGCGGCGGTGCGGGACGGCGACGGCTGGGTGCTGAACGGCGGCAAGATCTGGATCCACAACGCGCCGGTGGCGGACGTGGGCTTTGTCCTCGCGCGCACCGACCCCGAGGCGGGCCATCGCGGCATGTCGATCTTCATCGTCGACTTCCACAAGGATGGCGTTTCGCGCGGGCCGAAAGAGCACAAGATGGGCCAGCGCGCCAGTCAGGTGGGGGCGCTGAACTTCGACGACGTGCGCCTGCCCGCCGGGGCGCTGCTGGGCGTCGAAGGGCGCGGCTTTCACATGATGATGAGCGCGCTCGACAAGGGCCGCGTGGGCATCGCCGCGCTGGCGGTGGGGATCGCGCAGGCGGGGCTGGAGGCGGCGGTGGACTACGCCCAGCAGCGCAAGCAGTTCAAGAAGCCGATTTCCGAGTTTCAGGGCGTGCAGTGGCTGCTGGCGGACATTGCCAAGGATGTCGAGGCGGCGCGCCTCTTGGTGCACAACGCGGCGTGGAAGATCGACAGCGGCGCGGATGCCACGCGCTATTGCTCCATGGCGAAATGCTTTGCCGGGGACATGGCCGTGGCGCGCACGGCGGATGCGGTGCAGGTCTTTGGCGGCTCTGGCTATATTCGCGGCTTCGAGGTCGAACGGCTGTATCGCGACGCCAAGATCTGCCAGATTTACGAGGGGACGAACCAGATCCAGCGCATGATCATCGCCCGCGAACTGCTGTCGAAAGGAGCCGCCGCATGAGTCGTCATGGAATGGCCGAAGCCGGGCAGGGCCACCCGCGCCATGGCCTGTCCCCCCGCGAAGGGTCGCGTGTCTCGCGTGCGGGTGGACGCCCCGTCACAGCCAAGCAAGGAGCCATGGCATGAGCCGCAATGTCGCCCTCGTCACCGGGTCGAGCCGGGGCATCGGCCTCGCCACCGCCGTGGAACTGGCCCGCGAGGGCTTTGCCGTGGCCGTCAATGGTCCTGCGGATGACGACGAGTTGCGCGCCGCTGTCGAGCGGGTGCGCGCCGAGGGGGTGGAGGCCGTGTCCGTGCCCTTCGACGTCTCGGACCTCTCGGCCCATGCGCCTGCTCTGGCGCGCGTGGAAGAGGCGCTGGGGCCGCTGACCACGCTGGTCAACAACGCGGGCGTCGGTGTGATGGACCGAGGCGACCCGCTGAACGTCTCCGAGGCCAGCTATGACCGCTGCCTTGCGGTGAACACCAAGGCGCAGTTCTTCCTGACGCAGGCCTTCGCGCGGCTGCTGCTGGCGCGGGCGCGCGAAGGCCTGTTCCACAGCATCGTCAACGTGACTTCGTCGAACGCGCTCGCCGTGGCGGAATCGCGCGCCGAATACTGCGTGTCCAAGGCCGCCGCCGCCATGTCGTCCAAGGCCTGGGCGGTGCGGTTGGGGCGCGAGGATATCGCGGTCTACGACGTGCAGCCCGGCCTGATCGCCACAGAGATGACGGCCCCCGTCATCGCGCAATACGAAGAGCGCGCGAAGGCGGGCCTGACCCTGCTGCCGCGCGTGGGGCAGCCCGAAGAGGTGGGGCGGATCATCGCCTCGCTGGCCAGCGGCAAGCTGCCCTACACCACAGGCCAGGCGATCTCGGCGGATGCCGGGATGCTGGTGCCCCGTTTCTGAGGAGCCAAGACCATGAAGATCGCCCTGCCGGACGAGACCGGCGCCCTCACCGACTACACCCTGACCGGCACCCCGGTGCCCGATGCGACGCTGCCCGCCAACCCGGCCCGCGTGGTCTATTCGGCGGCGCACGTCGTGGCCGATCCCTTCACCGCCAACGACCCCTCGGGCGCGGCGACGGTGGATTGGGCGGCGACCATGCGCTTTCGCCACCACCTGCACGGCATGGGGCTTGGCATCGCCGAGGCCATGGATACCGCGCAGCGCGGCATGGGCCTCGACTGGGGTGGCGCGCTGGAGCTGATCCGCCGCACTCGCGCCGAGTTGCCGGATGCGCTGGTGGCGAACGGCTGCGGGACGGATCACCTCGACCTCTCCGCCGTGGGCGGGCTGGAGGACGTGAAACGCGCCTATCTCGAACAGCTGCACGCGATCCAGTCGCTGGACGCGCGGGTGATCCTGATGGCGAGCCGCGCGCTGGCGAAGGTGGCGACGGGGCCGGACGACTACGTGAAGGTCTACGCCGACATCCTGTCCGACTGCGACCACCCGGTGATCCTGCACTGGCTGGGCGACATGTTCGATCCGCAGCTGGCGGGCTACTGGGGCGCCGAAACCTTCGAGCAGGCGCTGGAAACGGTGGTGCAGATCATCGAACAGAACGCCACAAAGGTGGACGGCATTAAGATCTCGCTGCTGGACAAGCACAAGGAAATCGCCCTGCGCCGCCGCCTGCCCGAGGGCGTGCGCATGTATACCGGCGACGACTTCAACTATCCCGAGCTGATCGAGGGCGACGAACAGGGATTCTCGCACGCGCTTCTGGGCATCTTCGACCCGCTGGGGCCGGCGGCGGCCCATGCGGTCGATCTGCTGGGGCAGGGCGATGCGCAGGGCTTCCGCGCGGTGCTGGATCCGACCGTGCCGCTGGCCCGGCTGATCTTCCGCGCGCCGACGCAGTACTACAAGACGGGCGTCGTCTTCCTTGCGTGGCTAAACGGCTTTCAGGACCATTTCGTCATGCTGAACGGTGCGCAGGCCATGCGGCCCTTGCCCTATTTCACCGATGTCTTCCAGCATGCCGACGCCTGCGGGCTGTTGCGTGACCCGGACATGGCGGTCCAGCGGATGAAGCGGCTGCTGGCGGTCTACGGCTGCTGATGCGGGACTTTGCCCGCGATACCTCGGCGCTGGCGCTGAACACGGCGACGCTGGGCCACAACCTCGACGGCCATGGCATGGGCTGGCCGGTCGAACGCGTGATTGACGCCTGCGCCGAGCGGGGCTTTGGCGGGATCGTCTTCTGGCGGCGCGAGATCGGGGCGCGTGCGCAAGAGATCGGCGATCGGGTGCGCGCGGCGGGCATGCGCGTCGATGGCCTGTGCCGGACGCCCTACCTGACCGGGCGCGAGGCCGGGACGGAGGCCGAGGTGCGCGCCAGCATCGACATGGCGGCGGGCCTTGGCGCGCCGGTGCTGACCATCGTCACCGGCGGGACGGAGCCCGGAACGCTGGGGCTGGCGCCCAGCCTCGACCGGCTGGCAGAGCGCGTGGCGGCCCATGCGGACTACGCGGCGGAGCAGGGCGTGGCGCTGGCGCTGGAGCCGCTGAACCCGATGTTCGGCGGCAACCGCACGGTGCTGTTCACGCTGCGTGATGCGCTGGAGGTCTGCGACCGGATCGCTGCGCCCAACCTCGGCGTGGCGGTGGACGTCTACCACGTCTGGTGGGATCGCACCCTTGCCGCGACCCTGCGTGACGCGCGGGGCCGGGTGCTGGGCTACCACCTTTGTGACTGGCTGGAGGACACGGCGCACATGCTGCTGGACCGGGGCATGATGGGCGACGGGGTGGCCGACCTGAAGGCGCTGCGGGCCGCCGTCGAGGGCGCGGGCTACACCGGTCCCTGCGAGGTCGAAATCTTCTCGCAGTCTTGGTGGCAGCGCGATCCCGCAGAGGTGCTGGACTTGGTGGCCCAGCGGTTCCGGACTCTGTGCTGAGATGGGGCCGGGCGCTCCTGTCCCGGTCTTGGCTCCCCCGATGGCGCCTTCCGGAGTGCCTGCGTTGCTTGCCCGTCTCGGTGGCGCTGATGACGGCCCGTGCGCCGAAAGCGGTCAGGTCGACGGCAGAGGTTTGTCGGCGGAAGGCGGCGGGAGGGGGTCGTTCGCAGGCCGTGGCTCCTGCGCCGGTAGCGGCCTTTGTGGAGGCGGCGGCACGTGTGTCGAAGGCGGCATGTATGCCTACAGTGGCGCTTGTGGTGATAGCAGCGTGCACGCAGGCAGCGGTCCGTGCGCCGACGGCAGTTCGCGCGCTCGTAGCGGCGCCGCGCCCCGCTCAGTCCTGCGGTGTGAGCTGTCTTTCCGATGCGATCAGGCCCGGCTGGATCAGGTGATGAAGCGCGTCCGGCGCTTCGCCCCGCAGGCGGCGCAGCATCATCTCTCCCAGCCGCCGCGCGGTCTCGGAGAGGTCCTCGACGATGGTGTCGACGCGGGGGCGCATCAGTTCGAAGATCGGCGAGGCCTGTTTCACCACGATATCCACGTCGCGCCCCGGCACCTGTCCCGCGTCCTGCACGGCCGACAGGGTGGCGATGCCCAGCACCTCGCCCACGCAGATGTGCCCGTCCGGCGGGGTCGGCCCGCGCTGGATCTCCAGCAGGCTGGCGGCAAGTTTGCCCGGCGGTGTTTCCAGCGTCAGGTTCTCGGCGATGACATGGTCCACACCGGCTTCGCGCACCGCCGACAGGAACCCGTAGCGCAGGTGCTGGGCAAAGGTGAACTGCTTCTCGGGCAGGACGATCATCAGCCGCCTGCGCCCCTTGGCGACCAGCCGCTGCACCGCCTGCCGGGCAAAGCTCTCGTTGTCGAAATCCACGTAAGGATGCGGCGCGGTGAACTCTGTTCGGCCATGGCTGACGAAGGGAAAACCACGCTCCAGCAGCAGGCGGACGCGCGGGTCGAAGCACTCGGTTCGCGACAGGATGATGCCGTCGGCCAAGCGGTTGCGCAGGATGTTCTCGATCACCGCGATCCGGTCGTCGGCGATGAAGTCGGGCATCAGCGTGACCGAATAGCCGGTGCCGCGCAGGGCCTCGACGATGCCGGTCTGGATCTGGCTGAGGAAGCCGAGGAATTCGTGGTCGGGGTTGATCAGCAGCGTGATGACCTTGGTGCGCCCGGTGCGCAGGCGCTGCGCCGCGCGGTCGGGAACATAGCCCAGACGGCGCGCGGCCTCGGCCACCTTCTGGCGTGTGGCGGGGGCGATCTTGGGGTCGCCGGACAGCGCCCGCGACACGGTCGTGACGGCGAAACCGGTGGCATCCGCCACGGTCCGCAAGGTCGGTTTTCCGCGCTGTTTCCCGATCTCTTTCATACCCCGGCCTCCGGTCCGGTCGGTCTGTTCCCTGCCGCGCATTTGAAACGTTGCAAATCTCTTTCGTCAAGCGCGGTTGCATGCTGCATGGCAGCAAATACTTGCGTTAGGGGGCGATACAAACATGTTGACAGGTTGTGGATTTGTATCGTTACAATTCCCGCCAGACGGTGCGGATTTAACCGTCACAGGGAGGAATGACATGACCATGACGAAGACACTGAAGATGTCCGTGGCAGCCCTTGCGCTGACCGCGACCCATGCCGTGGCCGAGGACGTGGAGGTCCTGCACTGGTGGACCTCGGGCGGCGAGGCGGCGGCGCTGAACGTGCTGAAGGAAGACCTGCAGGGGCAGGGCATCGGCTGGAACGACATGCCAGTGGCGGGCGGCGGCGGCGAGGCCGCGATGACCACGCTGCGCGCCCGCGTCACCGCCGGAAACGCGCCGACCGCGGTGCAGATGCTGGGCTTCGACATCAAGGACTGGGCCGCCGAGGGGGCATTGGGCAACCTCGACTCGGTCGCCGCCGACGGCAGCTGGGACGAGGTGGTGCCGGACGCGCTGCAGAACTTCTCGAAGGACGCGGACGGCCACTGGATCGCCGCGCCGGTGAACGTGCACTCGACCAACTGGGTCTGGATCAGCAAGTCGGCGCTGGACGCCACCGGCATGGAGGCGCCCGAGACCTGGGAAGACCTGATCGCCGTGCTGGACGCGATGAAGGAGAACGGCATCACCCCGCTGGCCCACGGCGGTCAGGCCTGGCAGGACGCGACGATCTTCGATGCGGTGGTCCTGAGCCTTGGCGACGACTTCTACAAGGCCTCGATGATCGACCTCGACCCCGAGGCGCTTGGCGGCGAAAAGATGGTCGAAGCCTTCCAGCGCATGGAGACCCTGCGCGGCTACGTCGACGACAACTTCTCGGGCCGCGACTGGAACCTTGCCTCGGCCATGGTCATCGACGGCAGCGCCGGCATGCAGATGATGGGCGACTGGGCCAAGGGTGAATTCCTGCGCGCCGATCAGGTACCGGGCGAGGACTTCATCTGCATCCGCTTCCCGGGCACGCAGGGCGCGGTGACCTTCAACTCCGACCAGTTCGCGATGTTCAAGGTCGACGAAGGGCAGGAGGCGCAGCTGGCCATGGCGGCATCGGTCATGGACCCGGCCTTCCAGTCGGCCTTCAACGTGGTCAAGGGCTCGGTGCCCGCGCGCACCGACGTGCCGAACGACGACTTCGACGATTGCGGCAAGAAGGGCATGGCTGACTTGGCTGATGCCAACTCTGCCGGTCGTCTCTTCGGGTCCATGGCGCATGGCCATTCGGTCCCCGCGGGCGTGAAGAACGCGATGTACGACGTCATCACGGCGCATTTCAACGGCGAGTTCAGTGCCGAGGAAGCCGCCGAGGAAATGGTCAACGCGGTCGAAGCCGCGATGTGATCCGGCAGGCGGGGCGCCACGGCGCGTCCCGCCATCCCTTTACCGCCGACGCCTTGACCGCCGGTCCGCAGAGCTTGCGGAGGATACCCCATGGCCACCGATACCCCGGACTTCCGCACCCGTTTGCAGGACTGGATTCCGAAACTGGTGCTCTCGCCCTCGCTGGCGATGGTGCTGGTCTTCGTCTACGGCTTCATCGCCTTCACGGTCTACCTGTCCTTCACCGACAGCCGCATGCTGCCCAGCTACGACTGGGTCGGCTTCGAGAACTACGCCAAGCTCTGGGGCCTCAGGCACTGGCACACGGCCATTGTGAACCTCGGCATCTTCGCCTTCCTCTATATCTCGATCTGCACGGTGATCGGCCTTGGCCTGGCGATCTTCCTTGACCAGAAGATCCGGGGCGAAGGCATCCTGCGCCCGATCTACCTCTATCCCATGGCGCTGAGCTTCATCGTGACCGGGACCGCGTGGAAATGGTTCCTCGACCCCGGCATCGGGCTGGAACACACCATGCACCTCTGGGGCTGGGAAAGCGTCGAGTTCGGCTGGATCAAGGATCGCGACATGGCGATCTACACGGTGGTGATCGCGGCGGTCTGGCAGACCAGCGGCTTTGTCATGGCGATGTTCCTCGCGGGGCTGCGCGGCATCGACAACGAGATCCTGAAGGCCGCGCAGATCGACGGCGCGTCGAACTGGAACCTCTACCGGCGCATCGTGATCCCGCTTCTGCGGCCCGCGTTCCTCTCGGCCTTCGTGATCCTCGCGCACCTCGCGGTGAAGTCCTACGACCTGGTGATCGCGCTGACAGGCGGCGGGCCGGGGCGGGCGACCGAACTGCCCGCGACCTTCATGTATTCCTACACCTTCACCCGGAACTCGATGGGGATCGGCGCGGCCTCTGCGGTGATCATGCTGATGACCATCGCGGCGATCATGATGCCCTACCTCTACGCCGAACTGAAGGAGAAGACGTGATGGCCGTCGCTGAACAGGACACCGCCGTCCGCACCGGGCGCATCACGCGGACCTTCATCTACCTTCTGCTGCTGCTCTTCGCGCTGTTCTACCTGCTGCCCTTCTTCGTGATGCTGTCGAACTCGCTGAAGCCGCTTGACGAGATCACCGGCGGCAACATGATGTCGCTGCCGCGCGAATGGACCATCGAGCCATGGCTGGCCGCATGGTCCACCGCGCAGATCGGGGTGGAGCCGACGGGGCTGAAGCCATACTTCCTCAACTCCATCCTGATGGTGGTGCCCGCCGTCGCGATCTCGACCATCCTCGGCGCGCTGAACGGCTACGTGCTGACCAAGTGGCGTTTCAGGGGTGACACCCTGCTGTTCGGGCTGATGCTGTTCGCCTGCTTCATCCCTTTCCAGATCGTGCTGATCCCGATGGCGCGGATGCTGGGGCTGATGGGGCTGGCAGGATCGACGCCCGGGCTGGTGCTGGTGCATGTGGTCTACGGCATCGGCTTCACCACGCTTTACTTCCGCAACTACTACGCCGCCTTCCCGACGGAACTGGTGCGCGCAGCGATGATCGACGGGGCGGGCTTCTTCCGCATCTTCTGGCGCATCCTGCTGCCGGTCTCGGGGCCAATCGCCGTCGTCTCGGTCATCTGGCAGTTCACCAATATCTGGAACGACTTCCTCTTCGGCGCCTCCTTCGCGGATCTCGACTCGATGCCGATGACCGTGGCGCTGAACAACCTCGTGAACTCCTCCACCGGGGTGAAGGAATACAACGTCCACTTTGCCGGCGCGATCCTCGCCGCCCTGCCGACGCTGCTGGTCTACATCGTGGCGGGGCGGTACTTCGTGCGCGGCTTGATGGCCGGATCGGTCAAGGGATGAGGCGCGGTCTCTCACAGAGAGATCGGAGCCTCCGGGGGAGGGTCCGAAGCGCCGAACGCCCCGCGTGCTGCGCGGGGCCGGCGGTGGAGACATACGTGCCCGGTCAAGAAGGCGCGCCTCCTAGGGCGCGATCCCGAAACACCGGAGGACACAATCCCTGCGCGACGCCGCTCGCGGCACGCGCAAAATTCTTCGAAGAATTTTGCCAAGAGTTTTCGAAAACTCTTGGCGCCAGACAGAACCGACGGAGCTGACCCATGGGCTTTCTCGACATCGACAACGTCACCAAATCCTACGGCGCCGTGGAGGTCCTGCACCGCGTGGACATCGCGGTCGAAGAGGGCGAGTTCCTCGTGCTGGTCGGGCCTTCGGGCTGCGGCAAGTCCACGCTTCTGAACATGATCGCGGGGCTCGAGGGCATCACCAGCGGCGAGATCAGCATCAAGGGGCGCGTGGTGAACGGGGTGCACCCCTCGAAGCGCAACATCGCCATGGTGTTCCAGAGCTACGCGCTCTACCCCAACATGACCGTGGGGCAAAACATGACCTTCGGGCTGGAGATGCACGGCGTGCCCAAGGCGGAGCGCGACAAGGCTCTGGCGGATGTGGCGAAGCTCTTGCAGATCGAGCAGCTGCTGGACCGCAAACCGGGGCAGCTTTCGGGCGGGCAGCGGCAGCGGGTGGCCATGGGCCGGGCGCTGGTGCGCGATCCGGATGTGTTCCTCTTCGACGAGCCGCTGTCCAACCTCGATGCCAAGCTGCGAGTCGACATGCGCACCGAGATCAAGAAGCTGCACCAGAAGCTGGGGACGACCATCGTCTACGTGACCCACGACCAGATCGAGGCCATGACGCTCTCGACCCGGATCGCGGTGATGAACGGCGGCTACGTGCAGCAGCTGGGCACGCCGCAGCAGATCTACGACGATCCTGAGAACGTCTTTGTCGCCAGCTTCATGGGGTCGCCCTCAATGAACCTCGTGCAGGCTGTGGCCCGCGTGAGCGGCGAGGGCGCGGGGGTTGAGGTTACGGGGTCTGACGGGGCGCCGCATGTGCTGCCCTTGCCGTCGCAGCCCGCCGGTCTCACAGACGGACAGCAGGTGCTCTTCGGCATCCGGCCAGAGGCGGTGACAGACGGTGAGGGCGCCGACCGCAATGCGCAGGTGCTGGCGCGCTTGGTGAACCGGATCGAGGTAATCGAACCGGCGGGGGCCGATACCTTCGTGACCACGACGCTTTCGGGCAAGGACGTGATCGCGCGGATGCGCTCGCAGACCACCTGCCGCCCGGGCGAGGATTTCGAACTTGTACTGAACATGGACAAGGCGGTGCTTTTCGACCCGGAGACCGAAAAGCGTATCCGCTGAGGGGGGATTACCGAGGCCCGCCCGGTCAGACGGCGGGCGATTGGCCGGGGACCTTGCCCGTGCGCCGATGTGGCAAGCCGTTCGCCCGGCCTCGTGCCCCGGCTACCGGACTGCAATGCGCTTCCAACCCGGCGGGGGAAGGGGGCGCGCGCCCCCTTCGGTCACGCCGCCGTCGCGGCGGGCGTTTTTCCGGGGATGTAGTTCAGGACCGGCGCCAGCCAGCGCTCGGCCTCTTCGATCTCCATCCCCTTGCGGGCGGCGTAATCCGCCACCTGGTCGCGTTCGACCTTGCCGACGCCGAAGTAATAGCTGTCCGGGTGCCCGATATAGAGCCCCGAGACCGAGGACCCCGGCCACATGGCCATGCTTTCGGTCAGCGTGACGCCGGTCGCCTCTTCGGCGTCGAGCAGGCGGAAGAGCGTGCGCTTTTCCGTGTGGTCGGGCTGGGCCGGGTAGCCCGGGGCCGGACGGATGCCCGCGTAGGGTTCGCCGATCAGCTCCTGCGGGTCGAAGCCCTCGTCCGGCGCATAGCCCCAGAACTCGCGCCGGACGCGCTCGTGCAGCATCTCGGCCATGGCCTCGGCGATCCGGTCGGCCAGCGCCTTGACCATGATCGCGCCGTAGTTGTCGTTGGCCTTGTCCAGCCGGTCCGCGATCTCTGCCTCTTCCGGTCCCGCGGTCACGACGAAGCCGCCGACATGGTCCGCGCCCTTGCCCTGGGGCGCCACGAAGTCCGACAGGGCGAGGTTGGGGCGGCCCGGGCGCTTGCCGGTCTGCTGGCGCAGCGTGTGCAGCGTGGCAAGGTCCTGCGTCCGCTCCGCATCGGCGAAGAGGCGGATGTCGTCGCCCGAGGCATTGGCCGGCCAGAAGCCCACCACGGCGCGCGGCGTGAACCAGCGTTCAGAGACGATCTTCGCCAGCATCTCCTGCGCGTCGGCAAAGAGGGACCGCGCGGCCTCTCCCTGCTTCTCGTCGTCGAGGATCTTCGGGTACTGGCCGCGCATCTCCCAGGTCTGGAAGAAGGGCGTCCAGTCGATGTAGCGCGCGATCTCGGCAAGGTCCCAGTCGTCCACCACGCGGGTGCCGGTGAAGGCGGGCGCGGGCGCCACCACGGTCCAGTCGAAGCTGCCCGCATTGGCGCGGGCGGCAGAGAGCGGCAGGCGCTGCTTGGCGCGTTCGGAGCGTTCGTGCTTCTCCGCCACATCGGCATATTCCGCGTGGATGCCGGCGACGTAATCGGCCTTGCGTTCGGGGCTGAGCAGCGCGCCCACCACGCCGACCGCGCGGCTGGCGTCGGTCACATGCACCGCCGGGCCGCTGTAGCGGGGCGCGATCTTCACCGCCGTATGCACGCGGCTGGTGGTGGCGCCGCCGATCAGCAGCGGCAGGTCCAGCCCCTCACGCTCCATCTCGGAGGCGAGGTGCACCATCTCGTCGAGCGAGGGCGTGATGAGGCCCGAGAGGCCGATGATGTCCACGCCCTCGTCCTTCGCGACCTGCAGGATCTTCTGCGGCGGCACCATGACGCCAAGGTCCACGATCTCGTAGTTGTTGCAGGCCAGCACGACGCCGACGATGTTCTTGCCGATGTCGTGGACGTCGCCCTTCACCGTGGCCATCAGCACCTTGCCGGCGGATTGGCGGCCCTCGCCGCCATTCAGGCGCTTTTCCTCTTCCATGTAGGGCAGCAGAACGGCCACCGCCTGCTTCATCACGCGGGCGGATTTCACCACCTGCGGCAGGAACATCTTGCCCGCGCCAAAGAGGTCGCCGACGACGTTCATGCCCGCCATCAGCGGGCCTTCGATTACATGCAGCGGACGCTCTGCCGCCGCGCGGGCCTCTTCGGTGTCCTCTTCGATGAACTCGGTCAACCCGTTGACCAGCGCATGTTCCAGCCGCTTCTCGACCGGCCAGTCGCGCCATGCCAGATCGCGGACCTTTTCCTCGCGCTTGCCGCCCTTGAAGCGCTCGGCCAGGTCCAGCAGGTTCTCGGTGGCCGTGCCGCCCGCCTTGGGCGTGCGGTTCAGCACCACGTCCTCGCAGGCCTCGCGCAGGGCCGGGTCGATCTGGTCGTAGACCGCCAGCTGGCCCGCGTTGACGATGCCCATGTCCATGCCCGCCGCGATGGCGTGGTACAGGAAGACCGCGTGCATGGTCTCGCGCACGGTCTCGTTGCCCCGGAAGGAGAAGGACAGGTTGGATACCCCGCCCGAAACATGCGCATGGGGCAGGTTCTCGCGGATCCAGCGGGTCGCCTCGATGAAGTCGACGCCGTAGTTGTCGTGTTCCTCGATGCCAGTGGCGACGGCAAAGATATTGGGGTCGAAGATGATGTCCTCGGGCGGGAAGCTCATCTCCTCGACAAGGATGCGGTAGGCGCGGGCGCAGATTTCGGTCTTGCGGGCCTGCGTGTCGGCCTGCCCGGCCTCGTCGAAGGCCATGACCACCACCGCCGCGCCATAGGCAAGGCAGAGCCCGGCCTGATGGCGGAAGGCGTCCTCACCCTCTTTCAGAGAGATCGAGTTGACCACCGGCTTGCCCTGCACGCATTGCAGGCCCGCCTCGATCACCTCCCATTTCGACGAGTCGATCATGATCGGCACGCGGGCGATGTCGGGTTCCGATGCCACGAGGTTCAGGAACTCGACCATGGCCTGTTTCGAGTCGATCAGGCCCTCGTCCATGTTCACGTCGATGATCTGCGCGCCGTTCTCGACCTGATCGCGCGCAACTTCGAGCGCGGCGGCGTAGTCGCGGTTCACCACCAGCTTGCGGAAGCGGGCAGAGCCGGTGACATTCGTGCGCTCGCCGACGTTCACGAAGGGGATGTCGGGCGTCAGGACAAAGGGTTCGAGGCCGGAAAGGCGAAGAAGATGGGTCATGCGGGCACCGTGCGGGGGGCAAAGGGGGCGATCGCTTCGGCGATCGCGCGGATGTGGTCGGGCGTCGTGCCGCAGCAGCCGCCGACGATGTTGACGAGCCCTTCCTGCGCGAAGCCCGCCACCTGTTCGGCGGTCTGCTCGGCGGTCTCGTCGTACTGGCCGAAGGCATTGGGCAGCCCGGCGTTGGGATAGGCGCAGATCAGCGTCGGCGCAACGCCCGACAGCTCGGCGATATGCGGGCGCATGGCGGCGGCCCCCAGCGCGCAGTTCAGCCCGACCGAGAAGGGGCGGGCGTGGGCCACCGAGTGCCAGAAGGCGGTGGGCGTCTGCCCCGACAGGGTGCGGCCCGAGGCATCGGTGATGGTGCCCGAGATCATGATGGGCAGGCGTCTGCCCGCGCGCGAAAAGGACTCGAAGGCGGCAAAGATCGCGGCCTTGGCGTTGAGCGTGTCGAAGATCGTTTCGATCAGGATCAGATCCGAACCGCCCTCGATCAGCCCGTCGATCTGCTGGCCATAGGCGGTGCGCAGGTCGTCGAAGCTGACGGCGCGGTAGCCGGGGTCGTTGACGTCCGGGCTGATCGAGGCGGTGCGGTTGGTGGGCCCCACGGCGCCCGCGACAAAGCGCGGACGGCCGTCTTCGGCGGTGGCGCGGTCGGCGGCGCGGCGGGCCACCTGCGCGCCCGCGACGTTCAGGTCGGGCACCGCCGCTTCCAGTCCGTAATCGGCCTGCGCGATGGTGGTGGAGGAAAAGGTGTTGGTTTCGAGGATGTCGGCGCCCGCCATTGCAAAGGCGAAGTGGATGTCCTCGATCGCCTTGGGCCGGGTGAGGTTGAGCAGATCGTTGTTGCCCTTCTGCGGATGATCGGTCGGATGATGACGGCAGCTGGGGCCGTGAACGTGACCGCCGTCGGTAAAATCCTCTTCCGACAGGCCAAGGGTCTGGATCATCGTGCCCATCGCCCCGTCAAGGATCAGTATACGTTGCTCTGCCATCGCGCGAAGGGTCGCGAGGGCAGGGGCGTCGGGCAGGGCAAAGGGCAGCATGGGACCTCCGGTCGGGATTGAACGCACTCCTTACCGCATCCGGAACATGAGTTGAATTGAATTCCCCTTGGGATCTTTATGAAATCTGCGCATGATTCGAGCATGTCATTTCTTAAACGAAACCCCCGTTCCGATGCGGCCCGGAGGCGCGCGGGCGGGGATTAAATTCCACCTGTGTGAGGCGAAATTCGCTTTCCCAGCGTTGTTCCCGCAATTCGCGTGGTGCCTCGCCGTGGCAATCCTATTAACAAATGTTAAATATTCCCTCCGGGGCGGGTTTGTCCGATCCGGAATCGGACAGGAGCGCGCATGACCTATGACGACTATCCGAACACCCGGCGGTTCCTTCAGGGCCGCTCTCGGGAGGCCCTGACCGCGCGTGAGAAGGGCGTGCTGGAAGGGCTTGTCGAGCGGACAGAGCGCTTCACCGGCCCCCATGTCATCCTCGAACGCGGCACCCTCCTTCAGCAGAGCACCATGCTGATCGAAGGCTTCGTTGCCCGCGTCATCCATGCCGACGGCAAGCGGCACATCGTGGCGCTGCACGTGCCGGGGGATTTCGTCGACCTGCATGCCTTTACCCTGAAACGTCTGGATCATGACGTTGTTTCCATCGGCACCGTGCAGATCGGCTATGCGCCACACGCGCGCATCGAAGAGGTGCTGAGGACCGAACCGAACCTGGCGCGGATGCTGTGGTACTCGACCCTGCTGGACGCGGCCATGCACCGCGAATGGATCATGAAACTGGAACGCCTCAGCGCCGACGGGCGTGTCGCGCATCTGGTGGCCGAACTCTGGCGGCGTCTCGATTTCGTGGATCTTGCCTCTGCGGGGGGCTTCCCCCTGCCGCTGACCCAGCAGGAGCTTGCCGATGCCTGCGGCACCACATCGGTGCATATGAACCGGGTCGTGCGCAAGCTGCGGGAAACCGGTGTCGTGGATATCTCGCGCGGGCAGGTCACGGTGCTGGACCCTCAGGCGTTGTGGGGCTTGGGCAGCTTTGATCCCGCCTACCTTTACGGCAACGGGCCGCTTAAACTGACCTGACCGGTTGACACTTGGTCATGAAAGTTAACATTGGAACGGCGTGGTGTTGCCCCGGCGACGAATCCGCCGAGTCGATGAAAAATTGCCCCCAGACACGCGCTGCCGCGAAGGATTTGCCCCCGATGTCGTCATCCGGAACGTCTCTTGACCTTGCCTTCGGCTATGCCGGGATCGGGCGCTGGGACTATGACCCGGACGATGGGTCGCTGCTTCTGGACGAGACCTGCCGCGCGCTGTTCGAAATCGACCCCGGCGCCGAGGTGACGCAGTCGCTGATGCAGTCCCGGGTGCATGCAGAGGATCGTGAGCGGGTTTTCGGCGCGCTTGCGGCGCTCGATACCGAGGGCGCCGTCTACGAAGAGGTCTTTCGCCTCGACCTGCCTTCGGGCACGCCCCGCTGGATTCGCGGCGTGGCCCGGCTGGGCATCCGCGAGGGCATGCCGAAAATCACCGGGGTCAGCTTTGACGTAACGACAGAGCAGGAGCTGCTGGCCGAACGCGAACTGCACCTTGCGGAGATGAACCACCGCATCAAGAACCTCTTTGCGCTGGTCTCGGCGATGATCTCCAGCGCGGCGCGCGAAAGCGAGGACAAGTCCGCCCTGGTCGATAACCTGCGCGGGCGCGTCGCGGCGCTGGACCGCGCGCATTCGCTGATGAAGAAGACCGACAGCAACCAGCCGCTTGGGCTTGCGGCCCTGCTGGAGCGGGTGCTGGCACCGGCCCGCACGCAGCAGACGATTGCGCTGAGCGGCGCAGAGGTCATGGTTCCCGCCAAGGCCGTGACCTCGCTGGTGCTGATCTTCCATGAATGGGCGACGAACTCGGCCAAATACGGGGCGCTGCGCCGCCAGGACGGAGAGATCGCCGTGACCTGGACCATGGTGCCGGAGGGGCTGCACCTGATCTGGCGCGAAACGGCCGAGGACTATGACGAAGGGGCGCAGATGGGCTTTGGCTCGATGCTGATCAAGGCTTCTGCGATGCAACTGGGCGCCGAAAAGACGCGCCGGATCGAGAACGGCTGGCTGATCATCGACATGAAGGTGCCGCTGGCCGCGCTGCGCGAAGAGGCCTGACCGGGCCGGGCCCGATTGGTCAGGCGCCGCCGCAATCGACATGACCCTGTGGGCGGGCGCTGCCGTATCTGCACTGGCGCCCTGCGCAGCGCGGTCCCCCCCCTGTGGCGGGGGCGTGACGGCGAACGATCCACGACACAGGCCCGCCGGTTGAGGGCGCCCCGTTTTCCCATAAGGCCCGTTTTTCCCATAAGGGATGTCCGCGCGGGGCTCGCTGCCCCTGCTTGCCACGCTCTGTCTGTCGCCCAGGGAACGGGCCGGTTCGCGTCTCGCGCACGGGGCTCTCGCTTGGTAAACTGGCCCATACGATATAGAGGGGCCGCACGACCGACAGATCCTGTCAGGCAGGAAAGGAAACGACATGGCTCAGGCAAGCCTGCTTGGCGCAAGACGGACAAGTGTCGATGACGTCTTTGATCAGCTCCACGACGAGATCCTGTCGCTGCGTCTTCGACCGGGGGACAAGATCTCCGAGGCAGAGGTCGCGGCACGGTTCGGGGTGTCGCGTCAGCCGGTGCGGGACGCCTTCAGCCGCCTTGCCAACCTCGACCTGTTGCTGATCCGGCCCCAGCGCGCGACAGAGGTCAGACGGTTCTCCATGCGCGAGATCGAGAAGGCCCGCTTCGTCCGCTTGGCCATAGAGGTCGAGGTGCTGCGCCGGGCCGCCGCGCGCTGTGACGCGACCGGCGGGGCAGGGCTCGACGCGGCGCTGGCACGGCAGGCGGTGGCCGTCGAGGCCCGTGATGCCGCCGCCTTCGGTCCGCTCGACACCGCCTTTCACCGGCTTCTGTGCCAGATCGCCGGGGTCGATTTCGCCGCAGAGGTGATCCGCTCGGAGAAGGCCAAGATTGACCGGCTCTGTCTGCTCAGCCTCACCGAGGCAGAGCGCATGCCCGAGCTTCTGGAGGACCACCGCGCCATCGCCAGCGCGGTGATTGCCGGAGACGCGGAAGGCGCGGCGGCGGCGGGGGCGCTGCATCTGACCCGGCTCGACGAAACGATCCGGCGCGTGGCGCTGAGCAACGCCGAGTATTTCGAGTCGCTCTGAACCCGGCCGGGTCTCGGCAGGGACTGGCCGGATCGGTCCGGCGCGCCACGATCCCGGAGGAGGGTGCAGGCAGGGAAGGCCGTCGCCCGCCGATCGGTGCGGAGCATCCCGACCGACACCGCCCGTCCCGCCTGCGGGCCGCGGGCCAAATCCCTTGACTCACCTGGAATACTAGTCGTCAATGCGCGGACGCGGTGTGCTGGGAGGGCATGCCGCGAAAGGCCCTGGAACCGGTGCGGCAGGCCCGCGGACCGGCAACCGGGGTCGGATCAGGGAGGATCACATGCACCGGAAAATCAACGCAACGCTTGTCGGCGCGGTGGCAGCCACCGCCTTGCTTGGCTCTGCGGCCATGGCGGAAAACTGGCGCGGCTGGAACATCCACGTCGAGGGCTATCCGAACACCGTGGCCATGGACAAGTTCGCCGAGCTGCTGGAGGAAAAGACCGATGGGGGGATCACGCTTCAGATGTTCCACGGCGGCACGCTGGGCAGCCAGCCCGACGCCATCGAGCAGGTCCGCCTTGGCGGTCTGGAGATCGGCAACTTCAACCTCGGCCCCATCGGTCCGATCGCGCCCGAGGCCAACGTCGTCTCGCTGCCCTTCATCTTCAAGGATCCCGCCCACATGTTCCGGGTGATGAACGGCGAGGGCGGCGAGAAGATCGCCGCCGGGATGGAGGCCAAGGGCCTGGTGCCGCTGGCGTGGTACGATTCCGGCGCGCGGTCCTTCTACAACGGCTCCAAGCCGATCAATTCGCCCGAGGACGTGGCGGGCATGAAGGTCCGCGTGATGAACAACGACCTCTATTCCGGCATGATTTCGCAGCTGGGCGGGAACCCCTCGCCGATGGCCTTCGCCGAGGTCTACCAGTCGCTGAAGACCGGCGTTGTGGACGGGGCCGAGAACAACTGGCCGTCGTATGAATCGACCGGCCACTTCGAGGTCGCGGGCTACTACTCTCTCAGCGAACACCTGATCATCCCGGAATGCGTCTGCATCAATGCCGATGTCTACAACGGTCTCGACGAGGCGCAGCAGACCGCGCTGAAAGAGGCGGCGATGGAATCCGCCGAACTGCAGCGCGAGCTTTGGGCAGAGCGCGAGGCCAAGAGCCGCGAGATGGTCGAGGCGGCCGGCGTCGTGACCAACGAGATCGCCAACAAGCTGCCCTTCCAGGAGGCCATGGTGCCGGTCTACGAGACCTACCTCGAGGCCAACCCCGACCTGCGCCCGCTGGTCGAGCTGATCCAGTCGACCGAGTAATCCGGACAGACGGACCGGCGGTCCCGCGCCTGCTGTGCCGCGGGATCGCCCCTGCATGTGGGGACAGGGGATCATGACGGACCCGGACGCCGGGGGCAAACCCCGGGACTTCATGCGCGTCGTCGACGCGCTTCTCGACAGCGTTGCCATGATCTGCCGGGTGATCACCGGCCTGTCTCTGGTCGGGCTGACGGTGATCTTCGGCTGGCTGGTCTATGGCCGCTACGTGCTGAACGCCACGCCGACATGGGTCGAGCAGGTGGCGCTGCTGCTGGTCATGGTGATCGCCTTCATCGGTGCCGCGGTGGGCGTGCACGAGCACACGCATCTGGCGGTGACCGGGTTCCGGACCCTCGCGCCACCCTGGCTGCGGATTGTCTTCGTCGTCGTCACCGACCTGCTGATGGCGGGGTTCGGGCTGCTCATGCTGATCTACGGCGCGCGCCTGACGGCCTTCAAATGGGACTCGATGATCCCGCTGATCCACGTGCCCGAGGGGCTGCGGTCCCTGCCGCTGACCATCGGCGGCGGTCTCATCACGGTCTTCGCTCTTGCGCATCTGCTCCGCCTCGCACTGGGCCGGGACCTGCGCAGCGACATCATTTCATAAGGCGTTTCCATGGGTCTCACCGTTCTCCTCGGTCTCTTCGCCCTTTGTGTCGTGCTGGGGGTGCCGGTCGCCTTCGCGCTGGGTATCGCGGCGCTGGCCGCCTTCGCCTACGAAGGCCTGCCGCTGATGATCGGCTTTCAGCGCATCGTCTCGGGCATCAATGTCTTCTCGCTCATGGCGATCCCCTTCTTCATCTTCGCGGGCGAGCTGATGTTCCACGGCGGCATCGCCATGCGGCTGGTGCGCTTTGCGTCCGCCGCCGTCGGCGCCGTGCGCGGGGGGCTGGGCATCGTCAACGTCTTCTCCTCGATGCTGTTCGGCGGCATCTCGGGCTCGGCGGTGGCCGACATCTCGGCGCTGGGGTCGATCCTGGTGCCGGTGATGAAGGAAAAGGGCTACGACGCGGATTACGCCGTGAACGTGACGGTGACCTCGTCGATCGCCGGAATCATCATTCCGCCCAGTCACAACATGATCATCTTCGCCATAGCGGCGGGGGGCGGCATCTCGATCTCCAAGCTTTTCCTGTCCGGCGTGGTGCCGGGTGTGCTGATGTGCTGCTGCCTTGCCATCGCGGCCTATATCGTGGCGGTCAGACGCGGCTACAGGGCCGAGAAATTCCCCGGCTGGGCGGCGCTGACCATGGCCTTCCTCGGGGCGATTCCGGGGCTGTTGACGGCGGTGATCATCGTCGGCGGTGTGCTGTCGGGTGTCTTCACCGTCACCGAATCCGGGGCCTTCGGGGCGATCTACGCCTTCCTCGTGACGCTGCTGGTCTACCGCAGCATCACATGGGCCAATTTCACGACGGCGGTGATCTCTTCGGTGCGGACCACGGCGATGGTGATGATCCTGATCGCCTGCGCCGGGGCCTTTGCCTATATGCTGACCTTCTACCGGGTGCCGGACAAGACCATCGACCTGATGACCGGCCTGACTCAGAACCCCATCATGATCCTGCTGATGATCAACCTCGCCTTGCTGATCCTCGGCATGATCATGGACATGGCGGCGCTTATCCTGATCTGCACGCCGATCTTCCTGCCGGTCGCGGTCAGCCAGGGGGTCGATCCCTACCAGTTCGGAATGATCCTGCTGGTCAACCTCGGCCTTGGCCTGTGCACGCCGCCGGTGGGGGCCTGCCTCTTCGTCGGTTGCGCCGTGGGCAAGCTGCCGATGGAAAAGGCGGTCCGGACGATCTGGCCGTTCTACCTGGCGATCCTCGTGGCGCTGATGCTGATCACCTTTGTGCCCTCCGTGTCGCTGATGCTGCCGGGGCTTCTGGGGCTCTGACAGACAGGCGCGGGGCCGGGGCTGGCCGGGCGCGCGCTTTTCCGCACTGGCCGGTGGGCGACCCCTTGACCCTGCCGCGCCGCCGGAGTGTCATCCCGCCGGGAAAGGCGGGGTCGCGGGTCAAAGCCCGCAGGCCGCGCGACGAGACAGGACATAAGACATGATCGAACGGATCGACACCGGCGCCCGGATGAGCCGGATCGTCAAGCACAATGGCACCGTCTACCTCTGCGGTCAGGTCGGCGAGGGCGCCACGGTGACCGAGCAGACGCAGGACTGCCTTGCCCGCATCGACGCGCTGCTCGAGCGGGCCGGATCCTCGCGCGGGCAGATCCTGCAGGCCATCGTCTGGCTGTCCGACATGGCCGACTTTGCCGAGATGAATGCGGTCTGGGACGCCTGGGTGCCCGAGGGCGAGGCGCCCGCGCGCGCCTGCGGCGAGGCCCGCCTTGCCCGCGACACGCTGAAGGTCGAGATTATCGTGACGGCGGCCTGCTGACCGCCCGAAAGGAGACGTGGGATGAAAGTCATCGTGATGGGGGCGGGCGTGATCGGCGTGACCACCGCCTATTACCTTGCCCGGGCGGGCGCCGAGGTGACGGTGCTGGACCGGCAGGCCGGACCGGGCCTTGAGACCAGCTATGCCAATGCGGGCGAGCTCAGCTACGGCATGACCTCGCCCTGGGCCGCGCCGGGCATTCCCATGAAGGCGGTGAAGTGGCTTTTCATGAAGCGCCGCCCGCTGTTCATCTGGCCGCTGATCAGCCCGACCATGTGGGCTTGGGGTGTGCAGATGCTGCGCAACTGCAACGACGAACGCTACCGGGTGAACAAAAGCCGCATGGTGCGGATCTCGAATTACTCGCGCGATGTCATGCCCGACCTGATCGCCGAAACGGGCATCGATTACGACGGTCGCGAGCAGGGCACGCTGCAGCTGTTCCGCACCGAAAAGCAGCTGGAAGGCTCGAAGGCGGATCAGGAGATCCTTGCCGAATACGATTCCCCCTTCGAGGTGCTCGACCGCGACGGCTGCATCGCGGCGGAACCGGCGCTGGGGCGGGTGCGCGAGAAATTCGTCGGCGGCCTGCGGCTGACGGCGGACCGCACCGGCGACTGCCGGATGTTCACCATCGCGCTGGCCGAGAAATGCGTCGAGATGGGGGTGGAGTTCCAATACGGCCAGACGATCCGTTCCATCGTCATAGAGAACGGTCGCGTGGCGGGCGTCGACACCGAGATCGCGGGGCGCATCACCGGCGATGCCTATGTCTGCGCCTTGGGCAGCCATGGGCCGAAGGTGCTGACGCCCGCCGGGATCCGCCTGCCGGTTTATCCGGTGAAGGGGTATTCGGTCACGCTGCCGGTGGTCGAGGATGCGGCGGCGCCGCAATCGACGATCATGGACGAGACGCACAAGGTTGCCATCACCCGGCTAGGCGACCGCATCCGGGTTGCGGGCACCGCCGAGATCGCGGGCTATTCCGACCGGCTGGGGCCGCATGCCACCGATACGGTGCGCCATGTGGTGAACGATCTCTTTCCCGGCGGCGGCGACCTGTCCCGGGCCGAGGGCTGGACCGGCCTGCGCCCGATGACCCCGGACGGCACGCCGGTGCTGGGGCGCTCGCGCTACGACAACCTCTTCCTCAACACCGGGCATGGCACGCTGGGCTGGACCATGGCCTGCGGCTCGGCCCGCGCGGTGGCGGATGTGGTGCTTGGCCGCGAGCCCGAGATCTCTTTCGACGGGCTGACGGCGGACCGGTACAACTGACTGGCCCGCCTGCCTTGGGGCAGGGCCTCAGCCGCTCTCGGCGATGAGGGCGGCTGGCATGCCCTGCCGCATCATGAGCTCGAGACGCGAGACCACCGCCGCGCGCCAGTCCGGCGCCGCGGTCAGGGCCTCGGGCATGAGGCCGGGAAGCCGCGCCAGACGGTCGTAGAGCGCGCCCGCATCCTCGCCCCCGGGAGCGGCGCGCAGGTCGTCTTCGCGCGGGTCGCGCAGGGCGTAGCCGGTGCCGTCATCCTGCCGCCCCAGCGTGTAGCGCATCCATGCGGCACTGGCGAAGGCGAAGGCATCCAGCGATTGCCCGCGCCGCAGCGCCTCGGCGGCGGGGGCGAGGATCCGCTGCGGCAGCTTCTCGGTCCCGTCCATGGCGATCTGGTAGGTCTCATGCCCCAGATGCGGATTGGCGAAGCGGCGCGACAGGGCCTGCGCGTAGCCGTCCAGATCGACGCCGGGCAGCGGGTCCAGGGTGCCCGCCGCCGCCCGAAGGTGCCGGTCGACCAGCCGCGCGAGGGCAGGCTCCGCCATCACGTCGCGCACGTAGCGGTGCCCGGCAAGGAAGCCCGCATAGGCCAGCATCGAATGCGCGCCGTTCAGCATTCGCAGCTTCATCAGCTCGAAGGGCCGCACCTCGGGCACGAAGAGCGCGCCGCCCGCCTGCCATGCGGGGCGCCCGGTGGGAAAGTGGTCCTCGATCACCCATTGCCGAAAGCTCTCGGCCTCGATGGCGGCGTGGTCCTCAACGCCGGTCATCTCCTGCGCCAGCGCCAGCGTGGCGGGGGTGCGGGCGGGGGTGATCCGGTCGACCATGCTGCCGGGGAAGGCCACCCCGGTCGAAATGTGGTCCACGAGGTCGGGGGCCACATGCCGCGCCATGTCGATCAGCAGCGAGCGGGTTAGCGCGCCGTTGTCCGGCAGGTTGTCGCAGCTGAGCACGGTGAAGGGCGGCACACCCGCCGCGTGGCGCAGCGCCAGCGCCCGCACCAGAAGGCCCGCAAGGCCCTGCGGCGCCTCGGGCGTGGCGAGGTCGGCGACGATGGCGGGGTGACTGTGGTCGATGCCGCCGGTGGCGCGGTCGAGGCCATAGCCCTTTTCGGTGACGGTGATCGTGACGATCCGCGTCTCGGGCGCGCAGAGCGCCTCCATAACCGCCTGAGCGTCGGTCCGGGCGCAAAGCGCGCGGGCCAGCGCGCCGATGACGCGGGCGCGGCTGCCGTCGACGTCGCGTTCGATCACCGTGAACAGCCCGTTCTGCGGCGTCAGTTCCTCTGCCGGCTCGGGGCTGCGCAGGCTGACCCCGATGATGCGCCAGTCGCCGCCCTCGGCGGCCAGCGCATCGTCCGTGTAGACCGCCTGATGTGCCTTGTGAAAGGCGCCGAGGCCGATGTGGACGATCCCCGCGCCATGGGCAGAGGGATCGTAGCCGGGCCGCGCGACAGTGTCGGGCAGGCCTTCGAGCGTGGTCAGTCGGGTCATGCCGACACGCGCGGCGACAGGGCGGCGATGATGCCGCGCAGTTCCGCAAGCCCCTTGAGCCGCCCGATCGAGGGATAGCCGGGCTGCGTGCGGCGCCCGAGATCGTCGAGGATGTCCTGACCGTGATCGGGCCGGAAGGGGATCGACCAGTCGGCCCGGCCCGCCGCACGGCGGCGCGCCTCTTCGACCAGCACCGCCTCGACCAGCGCCACCATGTCGGTGTCGCCGCCCAGATGCTCGGCTTCGTAGAAGGACCCACGGATGCCGGTGCTTTCGCGTTTGACGTTGCGCAGGTGCAGGAAATGCACGCGGTCGCCCAGACGCTGCATCATGCCCGGCAGGTCGTTGTCGGGCCGCGCGCCCAGAGAGCCGGAGCACAGCGTGATGCCGTTGGCGGGAATGTCGACCGCCTGCATGACCTGCGCGTATTGCGCCTCTGTCGACATGATGCGCGGCAGGCCCAGCAGCGGGAAGGGCGGGTCGTCCGGATGGCAGCACAGGCGCAGCCCCAACTCCTGCGCGACCGGCGCGACCTCGGACAGGAAGTCGATCAGGTGGCTGCGCAGGGTGCCCTCTGACAGGGCGGCGTATTCGGCCAGATGGGCCCGCACGTCTTCCAGCGAAAAGCGTTCCGCCGCGCCGGGCAGGCCGAAGACCACGTTTCCGGCCAGCGCCTCTTGCGCGGGTTCGTCCATGGCGGCGAAGCGGCGGGCGGCCTCGTCCCGCAGCGCCTCGTCGTAATCCTCGGGCGCGCCGGGGCGGGCGAGGATGTGCAGGTCGAATGTGGCGAAATCCACAAGGTCGAAGCGCATGCAGCTTGCGCCGCTCTTCAGCCGCCAGGCAAGGTCGGTGCGGGTCCAGTCCAGCACCGGCATGAAGTTGTAGCAGATCACCTCGATCCCCGCCCCGGCGAGGTTGCGCAGGCTGGTCTTGTAGTTGGCGATGTGTTCGCGCCACGCGCCCTGCTGCTTCTTGATGTCCTCGGAGACGGGCAGGCTTTCGACCACCGCCCAGTCAAGCCCCGAGGGGCTGCCGTCGGTCATATGCGCGATCTCGGCCTGCCGCTGCGCGATCTCTTCGGGCGTCCAGACGGCGCCGGTCGGCACGTGGTGCAGCGCCGAAACGATGCCCTCGGCGCCCGCCTGCGCCACGTCCTCCGTTGAAACCAGATCTTTGGGTCCAAACCAGCGCCAGGTCTGTTTCATGCTGTCCTCCCGAGTCGATGTCTTTGGCACGGGCCTATCATCCTGCGGATTTAATCTCTAGTATGGAAGTATGGTAGAGTGATCCGGGAAGGGGATGAACGATGCGGGCAGATATCCGGGAAAGCTGGTCGCTTGATCCTGCGACGCCGATCACGCGGCAGATCTCGCGGATCCTGCGCGAACGGATCATCCAGGTCGACCTGAAGCCCGGCGACCGCCTGTCCGAATCCGAGGTTGCGCGCTTTTACGACGTCAGCCGCCAGCCCGTGCGCGAGGCCTTCATCCGCCTCGCCGATCAGGGCCTCTTGGCGATCCTGCCCCAGCGCGGCACCATCGTCAGCCGGATCGGCTACAATGCCGTGCTGGATGCCCGTTTCCTGCGCGAGGCGATCGAGGCCGATATCGCCAAGATCCTCGCCTTGCAGCAGGATGCCGCCGTGATCCGCGAGTTGCGTGCGCAACTGGACCATCAGGCAAAGGTGGGGCAGGATACACCGCAGAATTTCTTCGGCTATGACGACCTGTTTCACCGCACGCTGGCCGAAGCCGCCGGGAAGGGCGGCGCATGGAAGCAGATCGAGGGGCTGAAGTCGCAGATGGACCGGGTGCGCTTCCTGTCGCTCGGCCAGTTCCCGCAGCGCAAGCTGATCGCGCAGCATGGGGCCATCGTCGATGCCATCGAACGGGGCGCGGTGGCGCAGGCCAATGCGGCGGTGCGCCGACACCTGCGAGAGGTCCTGTCGGAGCTTCCGCAGATCGTGGCGACAAACGCCGCCTATTTCGAACTGCCCGATGGGTCGCTTCCGCAGCCGGTCCATGCCCCGATTCAGGGGGGCACCTGAAAAAGACCTGCCGTCAGACTGACCGCCGGAGCGGAGTTGCCGCCGCCTGCGCAGGGCAGGAGGCGGAAGCCGGGTGCCTTGGCGACGGCGACAGCGCGCATGCACAGGCCGCTGTGCCGCCCCCAGAGTTGCCGGGTATCGCCGCGCCGCCGCACGGACAGGCGGTGCGGGGGCGTCAGCCGTTGTAATCGGCGTCCGAAACCTTCTCCAGCCAGGTCACCGGCGTGCCGTCGATGCTTTCCTGAATGGCGATATGCGACATGGCGGTCCCGGGCGCGGCGCCGTGCCAGTGCTTTTCCTCAGCCGGAAAGAAGACCACGTCGCCCGTCGTGACCTCTTCGACCGGGCCGCCGTCGCGCTGTACCCGGCCGCGACCGAAGGTGATGATGATGGTCTGCCCCGCCGGGTGGGTGTGCCACGCGGTCCGGGCGCCGGGCTCGAAGGTGACATGGGCGCCGCTGGTGCGGCCCGGCGCTTCGGCCTGAAACATCGGGTCGATGCGCACGGTCCCGGTGAAATACTCCCCGGGGCCGGGGGCAGAGGGCGTGTTGCCGGCTCGGATGATCTTCATGGACAGGTCTCCCCTGGTGAGGCGGCGGGGCAGGGGGCCGCGCCGCAGGATTTCAGTTTGCGCGACCGTCGGAAACCTCCCCGACCACGGGCATCGCCGAGAACACCTTGGGCCAGCCCGCGCATAAGGCAAGCTGCGACAGCATCGCTCCCGCTTCCTCTTGCGTCAGCCTGCTGTCCATCGCGCGGTTTCGTGGAAAGATCCTCTGTCCGGGCTGACCGGCTGCCATCGGCGCCGCGACGGTCACCTGTCTCGTGCCTGGGTTCAGACCTGAGCATGGATTAACCGGGCTGTATCGGCGATGTCGCGGTCCGGTCCGATGGCGAAGCGTGTCGCCGCGCCGACATATGTGCCGACCTGGCGTGCCACCGTGCAACCGAGAAATAGGGGGCTGTCAGGCATCGCGATCACCCGGATCTGCGGGCTGTCGGGCGTCCCGTTTCTGACCTGCCCACTCGGTGCGTCCGGGGCATCGGTATTGCAGGCTGCTTCGGGTCTTCGGCGGGATGCGAGAGCGCCCACAGCCCGGGCCAGAGAGGCCGGCGGACCGCGCGCCAGACCCGGCTTGAGAACGGCTTGCACAGGGGGTGTGGATCAAATAACTGCTCTAAAAATGGGCTACTTGCAGAATTGTTGCCCGATTACTCACCGTTTTGCGAACAATTCTGCCGAAAGGCGACGAAGTACATGACCAATATCGACGAAAAACTGCAACCGATCCTTGCCGAAGTGATGCGGCGCAATGCCGGGGAGCCGGAATTCCACCAGGCCGCGCACGAGGTTCTGGAAAGCCTTGGCCGGGTCGTCGCCAAGCATCCCGACTACCTCGAACAGGCCCTGATCGAGCGCATCTGCGAACCCGAACGCCAGATCATCTTCCGCATCCCCTGGGTGGACGATCAGGGCAAGGTCCAGATCAACCGCGGGTTTCGTGTGCAGTTCAACTCGGCGCTCGGTCCCTACAAGGGCGGAATGCGGTTCCACCCCTCGGTCAATCTGGGCATCATCAAGTTCCTCGGCTTCGAACAGATCTTCAAGAACGCCCTGACCGGCCTGCCCATCGGCGGCGGCAAGGGCGGCACGGATTTCGACCCCAAGGGCAGATCCGACGGCGAGATCATGCGCTTCTGCCAGTCGTTGATGATCGAACTGCACCGCCATCTGGGCGAACAGACCGACGTGCCGGCGGGCGATATCGGTGTCGGCGGGCGCGAGATCGGCTATATGTTCGGGCAGTACAAGCGCCTGACCAACCGCTACGAGGCCGGTGTGCTGACCGGCAAGGCCATCGCCTATGGCGGATCGCGCGCCCGGACCGAGGCCACGGGCTTCGGCAACACCTATTTCACCAAGGCCATGCTGGAGACCCGCAACAGCGGCTTCGACGGCAAGCGCGTGGTGGTGTCGGGTGCGGGCAACGTCGCCATCCACACCATCGAGAAGGTGCAGTTCTTCGGCGGCAAGGTCATCGCCTGCTCGGATTCCAGCGGCTACATCATCGACGAGGCCGGGATCGATCTTGAGCTGCTTCAGGAAATCAAGACCGTCCGCCGCGAACGCATCACGGAATACGCGCGGCGCCGGGGCGATGGCGTGCACTTCGTCGCCGTCGGCAAGGGGTCGATCTGGGATGTGCCCTGCGATGTGGCCATGCCCTCGGCGACCCAGAACGAACTGTCCGGGAAAGACGCGAAAACGCTGGTCAAGAACGGCGTGCAGGCCGTGGGTGAGGGCGCGAACATGCCCTGCACCCCCGAGGCCATCCGTATCCTGCGGGAGGCGGGCGTTCTGTTCGGCCCCGGCAAGGCGGCCAATGCCGGGGGCGTTGCGACCTCGGCGCTGGAAATGCAGCAGAACGCCAGCCGCGACCGCTGGACCTTTGCCCAGACCGAGGAACGTCTGGCCCGGATCATGCAGAGCATCCACGACCGCTGCGCCGAAACCGCCGACGAATACGGCGCTCCGGGGGACTACGTCCTGGGGGCCAACATCGCCGGTTTCGTGCGGGTTGCAGAGGCCATGCGGATGATGGGCGTCATTTGACCTTGGAGGATGCCTTCGGGTTTCGCAAAAGAGGCGCGGCGACTGTGCGCCGCCGCGCCCTCCGGGGCCCGAGTGCCGGGCAGAGGGCCCCTTGGCCGCGTTTCCAGAGCGACCAACGATCCGGGTGGCGTCACGGGGCCGGCGGATATCGCAGCGTGAGGGCAGCCCCCGGAACCGGCGGCTGCCCCTGTCGTTCAGGCGCCTAGCGGGCCGCGTCCTGTGCCGGAAGGCGCCGCCGCGTGATGACGTGCACCGCCAGTTCGATCACCAGCAGCACCAGCATCGACAGGCCCACCAGCGGGAAGAAGACGCCCCCGGCGATGGCCATGACCAGCAGCGTGCGCGGGATGCGCCAGTCGGTCGGCACCGCGGGGACGCCAAGGGCGCCGGAGGGACGCCGCTTCCACCACATGGCCGCCGCCGAGACGCACATAAGCACCATCGCGACGCAGGCCAGCAGCAGGACGATCTGGTTCAGAAGTCCCCATTCCTGCCCCATGTGCACGCTGATGCCCCATTCGGCCCAGCGGCCCAGCGTACCGAGATCGTCGAGGCCCGCATCGTAGAGAACCGCGCCGCTGTAGCGGTCCAGATGAATGACCCGCTCATAGGTGATGTCGTCGGGATAGACCGAGGCCGTGAACACCCCGGTGGGCCCGGCGGGAAGCGTGACCGCGTAGCCCGGAACGAGGCCAAGACCCTCGACCGTGCCGATGACCCCGTCCAGAAGCGGCAGGGCCGCATTGCCGTCGGTCGCGGCCTCCGGCGCATCCGCAAGGTGCCCGGCATGGGCGCCCGCGTCGGGCAGGGGCGACGCGGGGATCGGCTGGCGCTCCATGATCCACGGGGCGCGGTCCACGACCTCCTGCGTCGGCACCGTGGACCGCGGTGTGTTTGACCAGTAGCCGTCGGGCATCCCCAGCCCAAGGGCATAGGCCGCGTCGTAGAACTTGCCGCCCCAGACACCGGACCAGGGCAGGCCGGTCAGGGCGAGGAAAACGATGAAGATGCCGGTGTAGATCCCCGTCACCGCGTGAAGGTCGCGCCACCACGGGCGACCCCGGCTGGCCTTGATGCGCAGGGTGCCCTTCGATTTGCGCCCGCGCGGCAGCCACAGATAGATCCCGCTCAAGACCAGCAGGACCATCCAGCCCGCAGCGGCCTCGATCAGGCGATTGCCGAACCAGCCGACATAGTCCAGCGAGTGCAGCTTGCGCACCACGTAGAGCGCCGGGCTGCCCGCCGCACCGCCGTCCCAGAGGGTGCCCAGAACCTGACCGTCATAGGGATCGACATAGACCGTATTGCGCAGGCCCCCGGGGTCCAGGATGTCGACCTCCGCGCTGCGGTCCGGGGCAGGCGGGGGAGAATAGGCCTTTACCGTGCCGGGGTGGGCGGCAAGGGCTGCGGCAGTCAGGCGCGATGCCGGCAGGGTGTCGGACCGGACCTCGACGAAGCGCAGGTCGCGGTGGGCGGCATTGTTGATCTCGTCCTTGAACAGGTAGATCCCGCCGGTCACCGCAAGGATCAGGACGAAGGGCAGGACAACGAGTCCGGCGAGGAAGTGCCAGCGCCAGACGGCGCGATAGAGTGCGGCGCCTGCCGCACGTTGGGTCGTATCTGTCATGTGTACATTCCAAGCGGCCCGTCGGCGTGACGGGCTTGGGTCAAGAGGTGTCCCCCCGCAGGCAGCGGCGGGACCATCGGATCAGGTCTGCGTCAGACGATCCGTGGTGGCGCTCTGGTGGAATGGTTGATGTTGCGACCCTGCGACTCGCGGTGCAGCGCTTCGCCCTGCCGCCACAGGTCGTGGGGCACGAAGGCAAGGGACAGCCCGGGAGAGGCCGGTTCGGGCGCCCGGGGCGTTGCGTGACAGAAGGGGCAGGTATGGTCGTGGTCCGCGTGACCGCCGTGGTCCGCACAAAGCGCCAGCGAGGCCTCCCCGTAGATCATGGCGTAGGCGGCGCGCTGATCGCTGTCGCGGTCGGGGGCCATCAGGCTGACGGACATGACACTGGCCGAGGCAAGGATAAGCCCCAGCAAAAGCGCGCATGCCGTTGAAACCCAGGATGTCATGACCGTGGCTTATGGCATCGGCAGCGCGCTGAGGGAACCCGGGATATCGCCGCAGTCCCGCCTTATGGGCAAGGCGGTTGCGCGCCGGGGCTTGGTCCCGGTCCGATGCATATTCCCCCGCGTCCTTCACCGCCCCGCAGTCCTTCCGGTGTGGGCGCGGGTCTACATGGGTGAGGCGGAGGCGACCCCGGGACGGGAGTCGTGGCATGCCTGCGAAACAGGCTGGCGGGCGCCGTCTGCGCGGTCGATACGCCGACCGCCGTGCGGCCCGCGATGGCGTGGCGGCCGAATGGCGGCCCGCGCTTGATCGGGCGCGGAATTTGCGGCAGGATGTGCGCCAGAGCAGTGAGGCCGGAGAGACGGGATGACCCGCCCCGCGCCATGACATGGGCAGGACGACATGAAAACAACAGGACTTTTGCTGCTTGCGGCCTTGGCGCTTGGCGCCTGCGGCGGCGGTGCGAACCGGGCGGACCGGGGCTATATCTCCTACACCACGCCGACCAAGGCCTTTGCCACGGGACCGGTGTCGAACGCCTGCCTGCGGGGCGGACGCAAGGCGGCCTCCACCGCGCTCTGTGGCTGCGTGCAGGCGGTGGCGGATCGGTCTCTCTCCGGGTCCGATCAGCGGCTGGCGGCGAAGTTCTTCGCCGATCCGCATCACGCGCAAGAGATCCGGCAGTCCGACAATCCCAACCATGAGGCCTTCTGGAAGCGCTACAAGGCCTTCAGCGCCAGCGCCGAGCGGGCCTGCACGGGCGCCTGACGCGCCCGCCCCGGCTTTTTCGTCTGCGACACCACCGCCCCGCCGCGTGCCCTGCGCTGCGGGGAACGTCTTTTCGCGCTGAGCGCTGCGCCGAAGGCCCTCCGGGGGCGCGTCAAGGCGGCCAGCACGTGTTCGGCGCGCGCGATGACGGCACTGGCCCGGGTGATCACGGACCCGGAGCGCGTCTTCCGCCATGTGGCGGTCTTCAGAATCCCGTGCAGGACCAGACCGGCGCTGTCGCGCGCAGCGCCCGCCACCGGCCGCACATGGGTCGGCCCGGCGGCACCGGCCTGCCGGGGGCAGATTTCAGCAGGCGGGGCTTGGCTGCGGCCTTGACGGAAGGGAGACAGTTTCGGAAAAGCTGAAAGTGGCGCAGGCGCAGCGGGGGGAAAGCGGTGCTGATGAAGGGGGTGACGCTGAAGGGGCTAGAGGTCTTCGACGCGCTGGCGGGCTCCGGTTCCGTTGCGCGCGCGGCAGAGGTGACCGGGCTAAGCCAGCCCGCGGTCAGCCAGCAGATGCGCAACCTCGAAGCGGCACTCGGCACCGATCTGGTCGACCACGGGCGCCGGCCGATGACGCTGACACCCGCCGGGCGCGCCTTTCTGATCCGCACGCAGGCGGTGCTGCGGCAGCTGCGCCTCGCGCAAAGCGAACTGACGGTGATGGACCTCAGCCACCTCTCAACGCTGAGCCTCGGCGTGATCGACGACTTCGACAACGACCTGACGCCGCGCCTCGTCACGATCCTCGCGGACAGCATGCAGGGCTGCGCCTTCCGGCTGATCACCGCGCCCAGCCACGAGATCGCGGGCGCGATCCGGGCGCGCCGCCTGAACCTCGCCGTCGCCGCCTCCACCGGCGAGGACGCGCAGGGGGTGATCGAATATCCGCTGGCGCGCGACCCCTATATCTTCGTCTGCGCCAGGGGCGCGGTGGCCGAGGCGGGCGATATCGCCGCCCTGATGCAGGCGCGGCCCTTTCTGCGCCACGACCGCGAACAGCTGATCGGTCGCCAGATCGAGGCCCATCTCGCCAGGCAGAATCTCAGCTTCGACGCGCGCTTCGAAATCGGCCCGCACCTGTCTCTGATGACCCTGGTGGCGCGCGGGGTCGGTTGGACGGTGACGACGCCGCTGGGCTACATGCGCGCCCACCGCCTGCACGAGGGTATGGAGGTCCACCCGGTGCCCTTCCGCCCCTTCGCGCGCACCATCAGCCTGTTGGCCGCGACCGACTGGACGGACCATGTCCCGCGCGAGGTGGCGCGCACGGTACGGATGCTCATCGGCGACATGGTCATCGCCCCGGCCCTCGCCCAACTGCCATGGCTGAAGGGCGACCTCGCGGTTCTGGAGGAATAGGGCAGGGCGCGCCAGGCAGGTAGGATGCCGCGTCCCGGCCCGCATTCACGAAGCGGGATGCGCCGTTTCAGTTTTTCGAAAGTCAGCGCGCACCCGGCATCCCGAGGCCAGACAGCCCCCTGTCCTCATCACCCCGGATCGCAGGCCGGACGCGGCCCCCCGCCTCTTCTTGGTCCAAATACTCTCGGGGGAGCGCAGCGGGGGCAGGGCCCCCTCCGCCCGCAGCCCGGGGGGCGGTCCTCAGCCCTTTGCGACCGCGTCGAGGAAGGCCCGGACAGAGGCCTCGAACCCGCGCGGGTCGTCCGCATGCAGCCAATGCCCGGCCTGCGGCATCTTCGCGAAGCGCGCCTTCGGGAAAGAGCCGCGGATGGTCTCGCGATGCTCGGGCCGCACATAGTCGGACTGTCCGCCCGACAGGAACAGCGTCGGCCCGCTGTAGTGCCCGTCCAGATCCGGGAAGGACAGGATTTTCGGCATCTCGGCGGCCAGCGCATCCAGGTTCAACTTCCACCGCCGTTCCTTCAGGTCCAGCGACTGGGTGAAGAAGCTCTGCAGGCTCTTGTCCGCCACGGTTGCCGCCAGCTGGGCCACCGCGTCCGAGCGCTTCTCGACCTGTGACAGGTCGACGGCGCGCATCGCCTCGATAAAGGGCATCTGGCTGTGGCTGTAGGAGACCGGCGCGATATCGGCCACCAGCAGCGAGGCCACCCGTTCGGGGTGCATCAGCGCAAGCGCCATGGCGGCCTTGCCGCCCATGGAATGGCCGACCACATGGGCGCGCCCGCCATGGGCGTCGATCAGCTCGGCGAGATCGCCGGCAAGCTCGGGATAGCCGTGGCGGTCAGAGCGCGGGCTGTCGCCGTGGTTGCGCATATCCGGGGTCAGCACATGCCAGCGGTCCGACAGCCGCCGGGCGATCACCCCCCAGTTGCGCCCGGACCCGAACAGACCGTGCACGATCACGAGGGGGATGTCGCCGGGGGTGCCGTAGGAAAGCGTATTGAGCATGACCCGGTGCATACCCCGCGCCGCCGAACGGGACCAGAGCCTTTCTGGTGTTGGCGCCGGGGCTGGTGCTCCCGAGGCGCAAACTCAGGGCGGTGATCGCGCGGCGGGCGAAACCGTCGCCTCTTTCTGCCTAGTCGGCCCGGGAGGGGGAGAGAGCGACGCAGGGGCGCGGGGGGCTTGCTGGCTGGGCGCTCTGGCGATGACCTTCTGGCCGCGCGCGGCCTTGCCGGCTGGCGGCGGCGTTTTCCGGTACGGAAAACGGCCCGAATTCTTCCAAAGAATTCGGCGCCCCGGTCAGTCCTCGCGCATCGGTCTGCCATGCAGGCGCAGGAACAGGCTTTCTTCCGCGTCATTGTGGAAGAAGGGAACCGATTCCGGCGGCGCCTCGTCGCGGGCGCGGGCGGCGACCTCGGCCAGCACCACTTCGGTGATGAAGGGCAGGTCGAAGTCCCGCACCCGGTCGACCTCGATCCATTGCAGGTGGGCCAGCTCGTCCTCGGCCTCGGAGAAATCGTCCGGGTCCGAGACCAGCGCCTCGGCGTCCAGAAGGAAGAACCGCGCGTCGAAGCGGCGCGGCCGGCCCGGCGGCGTGATGGCGCGGAACACGAATTGCAGGTGCTCGGCCGAGGGCCGCAGGCCCGCGCCCGCGAAGGGCAGCCAGTCGGTGGGCACCGTGTCGGGCCAGGGCGCCCGGCGGCCCAGAAGCTGCCCAGTTTCCTCCCAAAGCTCGCGGATCGCCGCGACCGCAAGGCTGTGGGCGATGCCGGCAGGGGCATCGTCCTCCAGCCGCGCGGTGCAGACCGGGGTCAGCGGCGTGGCCAGCGGCACGGTGCGGTCGCCCGCATCCACCGCGCCGCCGGGAAAGACGAACTTGTTCGGCATGAAGGCTGCCTTGGCGCCGCGCTGGCCCATCAGCACCCGGGGCCGGGTGTCGCGGTCGCGCAGTACGATGACCGTGGCGGCATCGCGGATCGGCGGGCCTTCGGCGGCGGCTGTCCGGTCACTCATCACGCAGATCCCCCGTCAGGGGTGCGGGTCGAAACCATGCATGCCGCGCACCCATTGGAAGGCCACCACGACCCCCTTCAGTCGCGGCAGAAGGTAAAGCGACAGGGCCACGCAGCCAACCGCAAAGATCGTGAACAGCGTCAGCGGCTCTGGGCGGAAGGTTGTGAAGACCACGTGCAGCATCGGCGCCATGATATGCCCGACGATCAGGATCGTCAGGTAGGCCGGACCGTCGTCGGCGCGGTGGTGGTGCAGGGGCTCTCGGCAGACGGGGCAGCTGTCGCGGACCTTGAGATAGCCGGTCAGCATCGGACCCGAGCCGCAGTTGGGGCAGCGGCAACGCCAGCCTTTCCAAAGCGCGGACCAAAGCGGGTCGCGCGTGTGTTCCTTGTCCTGAACGGTCATGTCACCCTCGTATTTTCGCCGGAAGATGGACCTGTGAAGGCGGCGCCGAAAGGGTACAAGATGCCCTTGCGTCGGGATGTCACAGCGCGCGCGGCCTCACGGCGACGTGACCCGGGGCCGCGGATTCCTGCGACGGGATCGCCGCCGGGCTGCGTGAAAGAGCCATGGACGACGGGGAAGGACCCGCTGTCCATGGCGAAAACGGCAAGACGGAAGGAACTTGCAATGAAGACGACGGCTCTTTCGATGACTGGCCTCGCGCTGGTCCTGATGACGGGATCGGCAGGCCTCGCACTGGCGCAAGCGCAGTCTCCGGCGCAGGCCCCGGACCAGCCCCCGGCGCAGGCCCGGCCCGCAGAGGGCCCGATGGCGCAGGCGCCGCGCGGCGGTCACGGCGGCCCGGGCTTCGGCATGCCGATCCTCAGCTACGATGCCGATGGCGACGGCCGCGTGACGGTCGATGAGGTCGAGGCCCGCCAGGCCGAACGCTTCGAGGCGGCGGACGCGGATGGCAACGGGCTGCTGTCGCCGGAGGAGGTCTCTGCCTATGCCGAGGCCCTGCGCGCCGAGCGCGAAGAGATGCGCCGTGCCGCCCGGCAGGCTGCCCTGATCGCGCGCATGGACGCCGATGGCGACGGGCAGCTGTCGCTTGACGAGATCTCGGGTGTGCAGCCCGCGACCAGCCGCTTCGACCGGATTCTCGACCGGCTCGACACCGATGGCGACGGTGCCCTGACCGAAGAGGAACTGCAGGCCCCGCGCAAGCGCATGGCAGAGCGCGGCGCGCATCGCATGCATCGCGACGGCGACCGCAAGGGACCCATGCAGGGATACCGGCACGGCGATCACCACGGGGATGAACGCGGCCATGAGCGGGGCCGGGGCACGCCGGGGTGGACCGAAGGCCGCTGAGGCCTTCCCGGCGCGGCCCCGCGCGGGCCGCGCCGCTGCACCCCCGACAGGATTGCGCTTTGCCGGCCTTGTCGCTAGCGCAGAGGAATGGACCGCCCGCAGAGATGCCGTTTGACGCCATGAACGACCGCAGCGACGAAGAGCTCCTCGCCGACTATGCGGCGGGCCGGGCCGAGGCGGCGCGGGCGCTGACGGCGCGGCTGGCGCCCCGGGTCTTTGCCCATGCCACGCGGATGCTGGGCGGCGACCGGGCCGAGGCCGAGGACGTGACGCAGGAGGCCTTGCTGAAGCTCTGGCGGATCGCGCCGGACTGGCGGGCGGGAGAAGCACAGGTCTCGACCTGGCTCTACCGGGTGACGGCGAACCTCTGCATCGACCGGATGCGGCGGCGGCGGCGCAGCGGCCCGGCGCTGGATGCGATCCCCGAGCCGGAGGACGACAGGCCCTCGGCGCTGGAGGGGATGCAGCAACACGCGCGGGCCGAGGCCCTGCAGGCGGCGCTGAGCCAACTGCCGGACCGGCAGCGGCAGGCGGTGATCCTGCGTCATATCGAGGGGCTGTCCAACCCCGAGATCGCCGGGATCATGGACATCGGCCCGCGTGCGGTCGAAAGTCTGACGGCGCGGGGCAAACGGGCACTGGAGGCGCTGCTGTGTGGGCAGCGCGAGGCTTTGGGATACCAGGACGATGACTGAGCGCAGGGATGACAGCGGGCTCGACGCCTTCTTTGCCGCCGCCCGCGAGACGCCGCCGCAGCCGGATGCGGCTTTCCTGGCGCGGCTGACAGAGGGCGCGCTGGACGAACAGATGGCGCAGGCCGGAAGTCTGAAGGCCGGGGCGCAGCGGATGGGGCTAGGGCTTTGGTCCGGGCTGCGGCAGGCCTTGGGCGGCTGGCCGGGGCTGGCCGGACTGGCCGCGGCCTGTGCCGCTGGGGTTTGGCTGGGCGTCAGCCCGCCAGAGGGCATGGGTGCGCTTTGGGATAGTCAGCAGGTGGGGCTGGGGCAATTGGGCGTGGACCCGGTCAGCGCCTATGACCTCGCGATGATCGGAGGCTAGGGGATGAGTGACATACGCGGGCCGATGCGGCCCTGGTTGAGGATCGTGCTGTTTGCCTCGCTGGCCCTGAACCTTGCGGTGGCGGGGATGTTCGCGGGCGTCCTGCTCAAGGGGCCGCCCCGGCATGGCCACGACCGCGATCCGGTGGCACCCTATACGCGCGCCTTCGACGAAGAGCAGCGCGGCGAAGTCTGGCAGACCCTGCGGCAGCGGTATCGCGCGGATCGCGCGGCGGACGGGCGCCCGGACGTGCTGGGCGAATACCGCGCGGCGCTGGATGCGCTGCGGGCAGAGCCCTTCGATGCCGAAGGCTTTGGCCGCGTGCTTGCGGAACAGGGCGCGCGCGCGGACGAGCGGCGGCAGCGCGGCGAAACGGTGCTGCTGGACTACGTGACAGCGCTGTCGCCGGAAGACCGGGCGGCCTATGCGGACCGTCTGGAAGTGGTGCTGGAAGACTACGCAGCGCGCTTCGAGCGTTTTCGCAAGAAGGGTGGCCGGGACTGACGGCGCAAGGACCGGCGGCCGGCGGGCGCGAGGGTCGGGACGGGCGGTGTGATGGCCCGAGGCCTGTGGCGCTATGACCTGTATGGGTGGCGCAATGGCCGGGGACTGGCGGGCGATTTACGGCGCGCGGAACCCTTGGTGCAACTGAGGCTTCGCCGCAGGGGGGGCGGCCCGGTCCTAGCCTTTTCCGCCCCGGACAAGGCCTCTCGGCGGGGCGATCTCAGCGGTGTGGGACAGGCTTCCCGGCGGCAGGGGCCGCTTGCGCAGGTCCGGCAGGGCCCGGACCGTATCGGCCAGAACGACGGTGTTGCGCCCGGCATTCTTGGCGGCATAAAGCGCGTCGTCCGCCCGTTCGATCAGGTCCATGGGCTGGTCCTCGCCCGACCGCATCGGGGTGGCCACCCCGATAGAGAGGGTCAGGCCGACCGAGGCGCCGCCCGGCAGGCTTACCGGCTGCGCCGCCATGATCGCACACAGCCGCTCTGCCGTTGCCAGCGCCGCGTCCCTGTCGGCATCGGGCATGGCGATCAGGAACTCTTCTCCGCCCCAGCGGGCGATCAGGTCGGCGGCCCGCAGGGTATCGCGCAACCGCTGTGCCACGGCTTGCAGGACGGTGTCGCCCCCGGCATGGCCATGCAGATCGTTGACCCACTTGAAGCGGTCGATATCGACCATGAGCACCGCGTAGGGCCGCCGCTTGTCGATGGCCCGTTCCGACAGCCGCGACAGGTGGGGCAGGGCGTAGCGGCGGTTGAACAGCCCGGTGAGCGGGTCCAGAACGGCGGCCCGCAGCCCGTCCTGCATGTTCGCCCGCAGCCGGTCGTTGGTGCGCTTGCGCCGGATCTGCCGTTTCAGCCGGACCGCCAGTTCGTCGAGATCCGGCCCGTCGGTGAGGATATCGTTGGCCCCCATGTCCAGCGCGCTGGCCGCCTCGCGCGGTTCAAGCGGGCGGGCGATGTAGATCAGGCCGGAGTGCCGCGTCGCCCGGTTGGCGCGCAGCTGCGGCAGCAGCGACAGTCCCTCGCCGCAGCAGCCTAGGGCCTCGGCCACGACGACCACGTCGGGCGCGGGCAGGGTGCGCAGCGCCTTGGCGGGATCGACCTGGATCACCCGGTCGGCAAGCCGGTCCTGCAACCCCGCCGTCAGCGCCCTGGTGGCGGCAAGCCCGGATTGCGCGATCAGATGCACGATGCCCGGGCCGGAGAAATCGCTGCCCGCCTCGGCCAGCCCGAAGGCGCGGCGCGTGTCCTCGCGCAGTTCAAGCTCTGCCTCGGCGTTGCGTTCCCGCAGAAGCGCGCGCAGGCGGGCCAGCATCACCTTGTCTTCGAAGGGGCGCGACAGCACCTCGTCGGCACCGGCGGCGAGCGAGGCCAGACGCTCTGCCGGGTCGTCGCCGTCGTGCAGGATCACCACCGGGGGCGCGGCGCGAGGGCCGCGCTGGCGCAGGTCGGCGCAAAGCGCCCGGCCGGTCATATCGGGAAGCTCGGCGGCACTCAGCACCAGGTCGGGCAGGGATTTCCGCACCGCGGCAAGGGCCGCGGCCCCGCTTGCCGCCTGCGTCACCTCGTAGAAGGCGGCGGACAGCTTCACCCGAAGCACAATGCGGTTGGTCGGCACGGCGTCGACGATCAGGATGCGCCCTGTCATGGCTTCCGGCTGCTCCTATTCCGCGCCGCGGCACCGGCGCTGCCCTTGCACTTTCGATCACGCTCAGATTTGATGAAGAATGGTTAAGAAACCCTTTCGAGAACTGAATCAAATGACGATGTCGCGGGAAACCGCCGAAACCACGGGCCTGCAAGCTGTGGCCTGGCTGGCGGGCAATGAAGAGCTTCTGCCGGTCTTTCTTGGGGCTACGGGCGCCAGCGAGGCGGATTTTCGCGCCGGGCTGGAAGACCCCTCCTTTCAGGGCTCTGTGCTGGACTTCATCCTTATGGACGATGCCTGGATCACCGGCTTCTGCGATGCGGCAGGGCTGGGCTACGACGCCCCGATGCAGGCCCGCGCGGCGCTGCCGGGCGGAGAGGCGGTGCATTGGACATGAGGCGCAGCATCGCGGCGGTTCTCTTCGACAAGGACGGCACCCTTTTCGATTTCGGCGCAACCTGGGACGGTTGGGGCATGCGGGTGATCGAGGACCTGTCGGGCGGAGATCCCGAGCACGCCCGCGATCTTGCCCTGACGGTCCGTTATGATCTTGCCGCCGCGCGGTTCCTGCCCGACAGCCCGGTGATCGCGGGCACCAATCGCGAGGTCGCGGACTGCCTGTTGCGGGCATTGCCGGGCTGGACGTCGACCCGGGTCGAAGAGCGGCTGGTGGCCCATGCGGCGGCGGCGCCGCTGGTCGAGGCGGTGGCGCTGGTGCCCTTCCTCGCCCAGCTGTCGGCGCGCGATCTCGACCTTGGGGTGATGACCAACGACGACGAAGCCGTGGCCCGCGCGCATCTGGCCGAGGTCGGCGTTGTGAACATGTTCGACTTCATCGCGGGCGCCGACAGCGGCTTTGGGGCCAAGCCCTCTCCGGCGCCGCTGCTGGCCTTTTGCCGAGCGGTGGGGGTGGCGCCCGCTCAGGCAGTGATGGTCGGCGACAGCACGCATGACCTGAAGGCCGGGCGCGCGGCGGGCATGCTGTGCGTGGGGGTGCTGACCGGCGTGGCGGGCCGCGAGACGCTGGCGCCCTTGGCCGATGTGGTGCTGCCGGACGTGGGCCACTTGCCGGACTGGCTGGACGGGCGGATCTGAGAGCCGGACGATGCGGCGGTTCGGCCCCGGGTTGCCGCGCGCCAGAGAGAGGCCGTGGGATCACGCCCCGGGGCGCGGGGTATCGCCGGTGCTTCGAACGGAAGAACGCCATCGGGGATGGCCGGTAGCTCTGAACAGGCAACGGGCGACGCACATCGGGGCCGCCGTCACCACGATCTCAGGCGCGCAGTCTTCAGGAATTGTCGCGCAGGTAGTCCATGACCGGCCCGCGCACGGATTGCTCTCCGCGCGCGAAGGCCTCTTCGATGACGTCGCGGATCTCGGACAGGCGATAGCGCATGATCAGAGACTTCACCGGCCCGATGGATGCGGGCCGCATCGACAGCGTGCGGATGCCCATGGCGGCAAGGCACAGCGCCTCGACCGGGCGGCCGGCGTCTTCACCACAGAAGGACAGCGGCGTGTTCGAGGTCTCGCAGCGCTCCACGATGAGGCGCAGGAAAGAGAGGAACGACTGGTTCAGCGTGTCGTAACGGCGGCGCACGCGCTCGTTCTCGCGGTCGGCGGCGAAGAAGAACTGCTTCAGGTCGTTGCCGCCGATCGACACGAACTCGACCTCGTCGAAAAAGCGCTGCGGGGCATAGGCCAGCGAGGGCGTTTCCAGCATGGTGCCGACCTGAACCCGCTCGGGCACGGTGTGGCCCAGTTTCTGTTCGCGGGCCATGACCTTTTCAAGCTCTGCCCGGGCGTGGGTGAATTCCTCGTATTGCGCGATGAAGGGGAACATCAGCGTCAGCGGCCGCCCGTTCGCGGCCCGGATCAGCGCCTGAAGCTGCATGCGCATCACGCCGGGACGATCCAGCGCCACCCGGATCGCACGCCAGCCGAGCGCCGGGTTGGGCTCTTCGGTGGGCTTCATGTAGGGCAGGACCTTGTCCGACCCGATGTCCAGCGTCCGGAAGACCACCCGTTTGCCGCCCGACGCATCCAGCACCCGGGCATAGATTTCGGCCAGTTCGGTGCGCTTGGGCATCTTGTTGCGGACGAGGAACTGCAACTCGGTCCGGAACAGGCCCACACCCTCGGCGCCCGAGCTTGTCAGAGACGGCAGATCGGCCATCAGCCCGGCGTTCATCATCAGGTGGATGCGCTGGCCATCGGCGCTGACGCACTCGGCTTCGCGGATCGAGCTATAGCGTTCCTGCGCCTTGGCCTGCATCGCCAGCTTGTCGCGGAAAGCGCTGACCACGGTGTCGTCGGGGCGCAGGTGCACGATGCCTTGATCGCCGTCGACAAGGATCTGGTCGCCGTTCAGCGCCTCGTTGGTGATGCGCTCGGCATTGATGATCAGCGGAATCGCCAGCGCCCGGGCAACGATGACGGCGTGGGAGCCGACAGAGCCTTCTTCCAGCACCACGCCGCGCAGCTTGCGGTTATAGTCCAGCAGGTCGCCGGGGCCGATGTTGCGGGCCACCAGGATCGGGTCCTCGGGCATTTCCGACCCGGTTTCGCGCCCCTGTCCGGTCAGAATGCGCAGCAGGCGGTTCGACAGGTCGTCGAGGTCGTGCAGCCGCTCGCGCAGGTAGCCGTCGGTGACCTGACTCATGCGGGCGCGGGTCTGGCTCTGCTCTTTCTCGACCGCCGCTTCGGCCGAGAGGCCGCGCCCGATGTCCTCTTCCATCCGTCGCAGCCAGCCCTTGGAGTTGGCGAACATGCGGTAGGCTTCCAGCACCTCGACCTGGTCGCCCTCGCCGATCGAGGCCCCGGCTAGCATCTGGTCGACCGAGACGCGCAGGCGGTCCACCGCCTCTTGCAGGCGGGTCAGCTCTGTCTCGGGGTCGTCGGCGACGAGGTTGGTCACCACCACGCGTGGCTCGTGCAGCCAGACGTGGCCCATGGTCGCGCCTTCCTGCCCGGTGCTGCCGCGGAACAGCACCGCCTGCGTGTGGCGCTTTTCCATCGCCGCGCCTTCGCCGACAAAGGCGCCAAGCTCGGTCATCTCGGCCAGTACCATGGCCACGACTTCCAGCGCGTAGATCTCGTCATCCGAGAACTGGCGGGCCTGTTTCGACTGCACGACCAGCACGCCCAGCTTTTCGCCAAGGCGCTGGATCGGCACACCGAGGAAGCTGGAATAGATCTCTTCGCCGGTCTCGGGCATGAAGCGGAAGCCGGGCTCGGAGGGCGCATCGGCGGCGTTCACGGTCTTGCCGCTGCGGGCGACCCGGCCCACCAGACCCTCGCCCAGCTTCATGCGGGTCTCGTGCACGGCGGCGGCGTTCAGGCCCTGCGTGGCGCAAAGCTCCAGCGTGTCGGCGTCGCGGAACAGGTAGATCGAGCAGACCTCGGTGCCCATGGAATCGGCGGTCAGATGGGTGATCTTGTCCAGCCGCGCCTGCCCGGCGGCATCCTCGGCCATGGTGTCGCGCAACCGGCCGAGCAGCTTCCTGCTTTCGCTTTCCAGAGTATGTGCCATCGGCTGCCCTTGGTCCCCCGGTTGCCAGCTATAGGCGAGTAGGCGGGGGTAGGGAAAGCGGAATGCTTGGATTCACGGGGGATTTCGCATTGCGACGGCGCGGGGATGGGCAGGCGGGCTGTCGTGTTCCGCCCATGGCGGCGCCTGCGGCGGGCGGCGGAGCGAGGGGCCGGCCCCTCGCGCTCCCCGGGATATTTCGGGACAGAAGAAAAAAGGGGCGCCCCCGGTCTGTTGCCGTCCGGAGATATCCCGAGGGGGCGCCAACGTCGCGCCATTGGTCCGAGAGGCACGGGCGAGGGGCAGGACCCCAGGGCCGGTCAGGCCGCCCTCAGGCGACCTTGTCCAGCCCGAAGGCGTCGTGCAGGGCCTGCACTGCAAGCTCCATGTACTTGCGCTCGATCAGCACGGAGATCTTGATCTCGGAGGTCGTGATGACCTGGATGTTGATGTTCTCGTCCGAGAGCACCTTGAACATCTGCGCCGCCACGCCCGCCGCCGAGCGCATGCCGATCCCCACGACCGAGACCTTGGCCACGTCGGTTTCGATGGCCAGCGTTTCGTAGGTAAGCTTGCCCGCGGCCTTGGCGTCGCCAAGCGCCTTTTCGGCGCGCTTCACCTGATTCACCGGGCAGGAGAAGGTCATGTCCGTCACACCTTCGGTGTGGCCCTTGTAGTTCAGTTCCGACACGTTCTGGACGATCATGTCCACGTTCACGCCCGCATCCGCCAGCGTGCCGAAGATGCCCGCGGCGATGCCCGGACGGTCCTCGACGGTGACGAGGGTCATCTTGGCCTCGTCACGCGAATAGGCCACACCGGCCACGATATTCGATTCCATGATTTCCTCCTCGTCGCAGACGAGCGTTCCTGCCTCGTCGGACTGTTCCTCGAAACTCGACAGCACCCGCAGGCGCACCTTGTAGCGCATCGCCAGCTCGACCGAGCGGGTTTGCAGCACCTTGGCACCCAGCGAGGCAAGTTCCAGCATCTCCTCGAAGGAGATACGGTTCAGCTTGCGCGCCTTCTCGCAGATGCGCGGGTCGGTGGTGTAGACGCCGTCCACATCGGTGTAGATGTCGCAGCGTTCCGCGCCGAAGGCGGCGGCGAAGGCGACGGCGGTGGTGTCCGATCCGCCGCGGCCCAGCGTGGTGATCCGGCCCTCGGGGCTGATGCCCTGGAAGCCCGCGACCACGGCCACCTTCATGCCCTCGCCGAACTTGGCGGTGATGTTCTCGGTGGGGATCTCCTCGATCCGGGCATTCGCGTGTGCGCCGGTGGTCACGACCGGCACCTGCCAGCCCTGCCACGACCGCGCGGGGACGTCCATTTCCTGCAGCGTCAGCGCCATGAGGCCTGCCGTCACGTTCTCGCCCGACGACACCACGGCGTCGTATTCGCGCGCGTCGAACAGCGGAGAGGTTTCTTCGACGAGGCCCACCAGCTTGTTGGTTTCACCGGACATGGCAGAGACGATGACGATAACGTCATAGCCTTTGGCCACCTCGACGCCAACGCGCTTCGCGGCGCGGCGGATGCGGTCCGGCGTGGCGACCGAAGTGCCACCGAATTTCATGACGAGAACGGGCATGGGGCGCGTCTTTCCTGACAAGATCGCGCGCGATTTACGCAACTGTCGGAAAAGAGGCAAGCCTTTTGGGCGAAGCGTGGTCCCGTTCCGGCGTGGGCGACAGGGCGCCAGAGGTCAGGGCGCGCGGTAGTCCGTCGGCGTGACGGCCCCGCCCTGCGCGACATGGGTTTCCTTGCCGGGCAGCACCTCGGTGTTCTGGGCAGAGACGGCCTGCCAGCCTTCCGGTCCCCGGGCCATGACGAAGCACAGGATGGTCTGGCGGTCCCCGGCGGGGCTGCCATCGGGGGCGCGCTGGCCCCGCAGGGTCAGGCGGCAGCGCACCAGCGCGTGATCGGGCCCCAGAGCGCGGGTCTCGGTCCGGCCCACATGCAGGGTGGTTTCTGCAAAGAAACTTTTCAGGGCATAGTCGTGCGGCCTGGCGATGGCCGCCCGCCCGTGCCACCACAGCCCGGTGACATTGACGAAATCGCCGTCCTCGGCAAACAGCGCCGCGATGTCCGCGCCGGATCGCGCCTGCCATGCCGCGACAAAGGCCGCGACGATGTCCCCGGCGCGGTCAAGCGCCACCGGCTCAGTTGCTCTTGCGGGTCGGCACGAAGGGCAGGGGCGCGATGGGAATGCCGTCCTCGACCAGCGCCCTGGCCTCGTCGCCGCGTGCTTCGCCCCAGATCGCGCGCTCGGGCGCGTCGCCCTGATGCATGGCACGGGCTTCCTGCGCGAAGTTGCGTCCGACGTAGTCCGAGGTCTTCTCGACATGGGCCTTGAGGGCCGCAAGCGCTTGTTCCGCCGCAGTGCCGGGGCTGCGCAGTCGTTTCGGCGGCTCTGCCGCCTCGGTGCCGTTTACGCGGGGCGCCATCAGCGCCTTTTCCACGGATTCGGTGCCGCAGACGGCGCAGGCCACGAGGCCGGTGGCCTGAAGCTTGTCAAAGGCGGCGGCAGACTGGAACCAGCTGTCGAAGCGGTGGCCCTCTGCGCATTTCAGGCTGTACTGGATCATCGGCCCGATTTCCCTGGCTATCCGTTTGAAAATAAGGATTCCGCGGGCGCGATCAAGGTGAACTATGCGCGCGGCAGGTGGTCGGCAAGAAGGGCGCACAGGGTCGTGGCATCCGCCTCCGGGCGCAGCGCCTTCTGCGCCGCTGCCCCGGCCCGGGCCTGCGCCTCGGGGGAGGTGAGGGCGCGCAGGGCATCGGCCAGGGCTGCGCCATCCGTGACCGTCACCGAGGCCCCGGCCAGCGCCAGCCGCTCGGCGGCGGTGGTGAAGTTGCGCATGTCCGGCCCGTGCAGCAACGCCGCGCCGAAGGCGGCGGGCTCGTAGGGGGTGTGGCCGCCCCGGTCGGTCAGGGTGCCGCCGATGAAGACACGCCCTGCGCTGGCGTACCACAGCGCCATCTCGCCCATGGTATCGGCCAGGTAGACCTGCGCGCCTTCCGGGTCCTGCCCCAGGCTGCGCCGGGCCAGCGTCAGGCCGCGCGCGTCAACCAGTGCGGCAATGGCATCGGCCCGCACGGGGTGGCGGGGGGCAAGGATCAGGCGCAGCCCCGGGTCCTGCGTGAGAAGCGCGGCATGGGCGTCGAGCACCGCCGCCTCCTCGCCCTCGTGGGTCGAGGCGGCCAGCCAGGACCGGGCGCGGTCGAAGGCGGGGGCCTCGGCGGGCGGCGGCGGGGTGTAGAAGGCCTTGAGATCGAGGGTGGGGCCGAGGACTTCTTGCGAAAGGCCAAGCGCCAGCAGGCGCCGGGCGGTGCCGGGGTCTTGTGGCAACACGAGGTCGAGCCGGGTCAGAAGGCGGCGGGCAAGGCGGGGAAAGCGGCCCCAGATCCCGGCGGAGCCTTCGCTCAGGCGGGTGCCGAGGCCGATCACCGGGCCGGGACACAGCAGGATGCGGTTGGGCCAGAGTTCCGATTCGAGCGTGACATGGGCGCGGACAGTCCAGTCGCGGCAGGTGCGCCGGGTGGTCGCCGCAAGATCCAGCGGCGCGGGTCGGACGCTGGTGCGCGGCAGGTTCCAGTCCCGCGCAAAGGCGACGCCGGTGGCGGTATTGGCGGTGATCAGCCAGCGCAGGTCGGGTCGGGCCGCGACAAGCGCCTCGAGCACCGGCCGGGCCGAGGCAAGCTCGCCGTTCGAGGCGCCGTGCAGCCAGACATGCGGGCCGGGCGCCGGATCGGCGACGCGCAGCCTTGCGCAGACCGCTGCGCGCCCGCCATCGCGCGCCGCCCGGAACAGGGTGATCAGCGCGAAGAGGCTGACGAGAAGGCGGTAGAGCAGCACGGCGGGTCCCATTCTGGCGGCGGTCTGCCGGGGCCATACGGGGGCGGCGGGCCCCTTGGCAAGTCTCTCGGGGCAGGGGCGGCACCGGTGCGGGCTGCTGCGGGTCTGGCCGGTGTGCCATCCGCCTGACTGAAAAACACCTTGAGGCCAACAGCTGCGCTTGAGTGGCAGAGATCCTGCGTAAGGCGCTTCAGTTCGTGAATGCGGACAAGCTCTACCCATGCACTAATTGCGGCATGGCTCCGCTTTCCCGCGATGTCGCACGCGGCAAGCTGAGGGCGCTCGGCGCAGGCGCGGAAAACGGCCGGCAGGAGCTCGCGGCGTGAAGGCAAGCCAAGACCGGGGCGGCCGGGGCCGCCCCTTTGGTTTCCGTCCAGCTACCCCTTTCGGGGTGCGGTCGGGCACCTGCGCAGGCAGTAGAAAGAAGATCCGCATGTACCCGACAATCGCTGCTGCCCCCATAGACGTCCGCGCCCTGCGTGATTGTTGCGGCAGTTTTGCCACCGGCGTCACCGTTGTTCCCACGCGCACAGCGGCTGAGGCTCGAGGCAATAGTTGGCGCCGAGGCAAGGGCGGATGTCATCCTCAGGTCCTTCTACGATCTTGCGAACCAGATGCGGGTCAGCGGTGTGAGCGCGGGTCGTGCCCACCATGTCCCGCTTGCCGCTGGCGATGGCATGGCGCCCGGTGGCGACATCGGGGATCTTGGCCGCGCGGAAGGTGGGGAAATCCGTTGCTTTGCGGGTCTCGCCCGCGAAATCAAGGTGCGGTGCTTTCTGAACCGCTCCGGGTTTGCCGGAGGCTCCAACTCCTGAGTAAGGCGGAGCATCATGAGCAAGACGACGAACAAGTTTCCCCCGAAGTGCGCGAGCGTGCGGTGCGCGTGGTTCTCGACAATGAGAGTCAGCATGAATCGCGGTGGCAGGCAGTCATGTCAATTTCCGCGAAGATTGGCTGTGCGCCGCAGGCCCTGAACGAATGGGTCAAGAAGGCCGAGGCCAATAGTGGCAAGCGTGCGGTCATCCCGACTGACATGGCAGAGAAGATGAAGACCTTGGAGCGGGAGAACCGGGAACTGCGCCAAGCCAACGAGATCCTGCGTAAGGCGAGCGCATATTTTGCGATGGCGGAGCTCGACCGCCGGTCCAGGTGATAGTTAGGTTCATCGACGATCAGCGAGGGGAGCACGGGGTCGAGCCGATTTGCAAGGTTTTGCCTATCGCCCCGTCCACCTACTACGATCATCTGGCGAAGCGTGCCGATCCGGCCCGGTTGTCGGATCGTGCCCGGCGGGATACGGCGCTGCGGCCCGAGATTGAGCGCGTCTTTGAAGAAAACTGGCGTGTTTATGGCGTGCGCAAGGTTTGTCGTCAAATGGAAAGGGAAGGCTTTGATGTTGCCCGTTGCACGGTGGCCCGGCTGATGAAGGGAATGGGGATTCAGGGCATCATCCGAGGAAAGCCACACAAAACGACCGTCTCTGACAAGAAGGCTCTGTGCCCGTTGGACAAGGTGAACCGGCAGTTCCGCGTGCCTGCGCCGAACAGCTCTGGGTCAGCGAATTCACCTACGTCGCTACCTGGAGAGGGCTCGTCTGTGTTGCTTTCGTCATTGAGGCCTACGCGCGCCGGATTGTCGGTTGGCGGGCGAGCCAAACAGCGCATGCGGGCTTCGTGCTCGATGCCCTTGAACAAGCCGTCCATGATCGCCGCCCGGTTAAGGGAGCGGGCCTCGTTCACCATTCCGACCGCAGGTCGCAAAACTTGTCCATTCGCTACACCGAGCGGTTAGGCGAAGCCGGCATTGAACCTTCGGTCGGCAGCGTTGGCGACAGCTATGACAACGCTCTCGCCGAAACCATCAACGGCCTCTTCAAGGCCGAAGTTATCCATCGGCGCGGGCGGTGGCGCAACTTCGAGGCCGTCGAATATGCCACCCTCGAATGGGTCGGCTGGTTCAACAATCGCCGTCTTCTCGAGCCGATCGGGAATATCCCTCCGGCGGAAGCAGAGGCAAACTTCTACGCCGCTCTGGAAACTGAAGACATGGCCGCGTAACTAAAGACAATCAGCCTCCGGAAAACCCGGTGCGGTTCAATAGGCCGGAACGAGACGAAGATGAGGTGCTGATAAGTGTCTGGTAAAATTAAAGAAAAAGAGATGTTGACGGCCTCGCGCCTGTCCGTTGCGCCGATGATGGACTGGACAGACCGGCACTGCCGGTATCTGCATCGTCTGATGTCCCGCCGGAGCCTGCTGTACACCGAAATGGTCACGGCGCCCGCGCTGGTGCGGGGCGGGGCGCTGCATCTGCTGGATCACCACGCCGCCGAGCATCCCGTCGCCCTGCAACTGGGCGGATCGGACCCCGGGGAACTCGCCAAGGCGGCGCTGTTGGGCGCGCGCGCCGGATACGACGAGATCAACCTGAACTGCGGATGCCCGTCGGACCGGGTGCAGTCGGGCACCTTCGGCGCCGTGCTGATGAAGGACGCGCCCCTTGTCGCGGCCTGCGTGGCCGCCATGCGCGAGGCGCTGCCCGACGGGCCCGAGGTCACCGTCAAATGCCGCATCGGCGTCGACGATCAGGACCCGCAAGAGGTCCTGCCCGCCTTTATCGAGACCATCGCCGCCGCGGGCGTCACCCGGTTTTCCATCCACGCCCGCAAGGCCTGGCTTCAGGGGCTGTCTCCGAAAGAGAACCGCGATATCCCGCCGCTGGACTACGGGCTTGTCCGGGCGATGCGGGCGCGTTTTCCGGCGCTGCACCTGTCGGTGAACGGCGGCATCGCCACGCTTGACGCGGCAGAGGCCTTTCTTGCGGACGGCCTTGACGGTGTGATGATCGGACGCGCCGCCTATCACCAACCCTGGGACATCCTCGGGCGCGCCGACAGCCGCCTGTTCGGCGCGCCGGACCCCTTCGACAGCCCCGGGGACGTGGTCCGGGCCATGATGCCCTACATCGAGGACCACCTTGCGTCCGGCGGTCGTTTGCATCAGATCACAAGGCACATGATGGGCCTCTTTGCCGGGCGCCCGGGCGCAAGGCGCTGGCGGCAGATCCTGTCCGAGGGCGCCAGCCGGCCCGGCGCAGGCACCGCGCTGGTCGAAGAGGCGCTGGACAGCATTCCCCGGCAGGAGGCCGCATGACCCTGGACCTATCGACCCTCGCGCCGCTGGTGGCGGTTCTCATGGCGGCCTCTGCGGTGGCGGGGCTGCTGGCCGGGCTCTTCGGCGTGGGCGGCGGCATCATCCTTGTGCCCGCCTTCTACTTCGTCCTGCACGGGCTGGGCTATGACGGGCCGCAGGTGATGCAGGTCTGTCTTGCGACCTCGCTGGCCTCGATCATCGTGACCTCGATCCGTTCGGTGCATGCGCACAACAAGCGCGGGGCGGTGGACTGGGATATCCTGAAGGGCTGGGCGCCGGGCATCGCCATCGGCGCGGTTCTGGGGATGCTGGCCGCCGCGCGCCTGCGGTCCGAGGTGCTGGCGGTGATCTTCGGCGTTCTGGCCACGATGGTGGGCCTTTACCTTGCCTTCGGGCGGCAAAGCTGGCGGCTGGGGCCGCAGATGCCGCAGAGCGGAGCCCGGGCGGCGCTGTCGCCCACGGTCGGCTTCTTCTCGGTGCTGATGGGCATCGGCGGCGGCAGTTTCGGTGTGCCGCTGATGACGCTGTACAGCGTGCCCATGCACCGGGCGGTGGCCACGGCGGCGGGCTTCGGTCTTGTCATCGCGGTGCCCTCGGTGATCGGGTTCCTGTTCCTGAGCGTCGCCGGGGCGCCGCCCCTGACAGTCGGCGCGGTCAACGTCCCGGCGCTTGTCATCGCGATCTCGATGACGCTGATCACCGCGCCGATGGGGGCGAAGCTGGCGCATGCGCTGGATGCGCTGCTGCTGCGCAGGCTCTTTGCGGTCTTTATCCTGATCGTCGCCGTCAACATGCTGCGCAAGGCGCTCTGGGTCTGAGCAGCGCGATCTCCGCGACATTCCCGGTCGGACGAAACGACTGTTTCCGAAAGCGGAGGGAGGGCGGAAAATGCTTCCCCCAGGTAAGGATCTGCGCCTAAGCTGTCCCATCGATTGATGTGGGGGCATCGCAATGAGCATTCTTTTCGGGGTTCTTCCCCTTCTTCTGCTTGCGTCGCTGGTCGGGCTTTTCGATGCGGGGGGCGATGGCGACGACGACGATACCGGACGCCCGGAACCCGATCCCAACCCGGAACCCGATCCCAATCCCGGCGCGACCGGGGGCGCCGACGTGCTCGACCTTGGCCCGGGGAACGCTCTGTTTGCGGCGCTGTCGGGCAACGACCTGATCTATGCCGGTGAGGGCGCGGACAGCGTTTCAGGCAACAACGGCGACGACACCCTGCACGGCGAAGAGGGCGACGACGCGCTCTGGGGCAACCTCGGCAGCGACCGGCTTCTGGGGGGCCCGGGTGACGACGCGCTGGAGGGCGGCGGCGGCGACGACCGGGTTTTCGGGGAAGAGGGCAACGATACGCTGGGCGGCGGCAGCGGCGACGACCGGCTGCACGGCGGGATCGGCGACGACCTGCTGATGGGCGGCGCGGGGGATGACCTACTGGACGGTGATCGGGGCAACGACACTCTTCTGGGCGGCGATGGTGACGACATCCTCCGTCTCAAAGGCGGCGACGATTCCGGAGAGGGCGGTGCGGGCAACGATACGATCCTGGGGACCGTCGGAGCCACAACGCTGCGTGGCGGCGATGGCGACGACCTTCTGCGCATGAACACCTACGGGTACGGCGGCCCAGAGGGTGACCTGCTGGACGGTGGCGCGGGCGACGACACGCTCGAAGGGTCGCTGCAAGCGGATACACTGTACGGTGGCCCGGGCGACGATATTCTTCGGGGCTTCGCCAGGGCGGACCTGATGGAAGGAGGAGCGGGCAACGACACGCTGGAGGGCGGCCAGGGGGACGATACGCTGGACGGCGGAGAGGATGACGACACGCTTTCCGGCGGCGAGGGCGACGACCTGATGCAGGGCGGCGCGGGGGGCGACCTGATCACCGACAACGACGAGGGCAGCACCGAAAGCCGCGACACCATGGAGGGCGGTGCGGGCAATGACACGCTTGTCGCGCTGGAGGGCGAGAACACGCTGCTGGGCGGCGAGGGGGCGGACCTGATGTCCTCCAGCGATAGCGCCACGCTGATGCGGGGCGGCGAGGGCAACGACACCCTGCTGGGGGCAACCGGCGCCGCCGACATCTTTTTCGGAGAGGGGGGCGACGATCTGCTGGAAAGCACCAGCGAGGAAGGCGCCGAACTGGACGGCGGCACGGGCAACGACACGATCACCGCCAGCGGGGCCTTCTCGGTGCTGTCGGGGGGCGAGGGCAACGACGTGATCGCCTCGACCGGCTTCGAGGCGCTGATGCAGGGCGGAGAGGGCGACGACACCCTGACCGGCAGCGACGTCGAGGATCTGATGGTCGGCGGTGCGGGCAACGACCTGATCACGGGCCTTGGCACTGCGGTCGGTGAGGACGGCAACGACACCATCCTCGGCGCCTTTGAGGGGGAGGGCGGCGCGGGGGACGACGTGCTGCGCAACGTCGACCTTGCGAATGGCGGCGCGGGCGACGACCTGATCGACGGCGCCGAGGTCGGGCAGGGCGGCGAGGGCAACGACACGATCACCGGCACCTTCGAGGCCTATGGTGACGCGGGCGACGATGTGCTGACCAATGTTGCGACGGGCTACGGCGGCGCGGGCAACGACCTGATCGAGGCGCTGGGCTATGCCTCTGGCGGCGAGGGCGAGGACACCATCGCCTTCGACCTCTCGGCGCTGAGCTTCAGCGCCTCGGGCGGGGCCGGGGCGGATACCTTCGCCATGGATGCCACCGGCACGCCGGACAGCCTGCCGCAGATCGACGATTTCGTGACCGGCGGGGCCGAGGCGGACCTGCTGACCATTGTCCTGCCCGGCGGTCTGGATCTGGACGACCTGTCGGTGATCCAGGACCCGGACGATCCCGGGGATTCGCTGCTGATCCGGACGGAGGGCGGCTCTGCCACGGCGATCCTGCGGATTGCGGGCGGACAGGCCAGCGGCTTCAGCCTTGGCAATGTGGTGGTGGTGACGGACTGACCCCGGCGCCTTGGGCGGCGGCGCGCGTCCGGGAGGCCCCGGGCGCAGCTTCACCCGCAAGCGCGGGCCGAGCCGTTAACCAAACTGGCGGATGCGAAAAGCGCCTTCATCCAAAGGCAAAGGCCGCGTCTTCCCGACCCGGCCAGAGGCGGGGGCTTCTGCGGCGCGGCGCTGCCCGGGATCGCCGGACACCCGGCCCGGCACAACGGTTCCCCGGGCGCTCTGCCTCAGCCCTCGGTGCCGCCCCCGCGCCGCTTCAGCCGCGCCGCGCGGCCGCCGCGCCGATGCGTCAGATGCCCCTGCCGGTCGGGCAGGGCGGCCATGACGGCGCGGCGCTCTTCGGGGTCCATGCGCGACCAGCGCGCGATCTCGTCCAGCGAGCGCAGGCAGCCGGTGCAGAGCCCGGCCTCGGGGTGGATCACGCAAAGCTTCACGCAGGGGCTTTCGATCTCCCGGCGTTTCCAGATCTCGTCGGTCATCGCGTCTCGTTCAGGCTGACAGGTGGCGCAGGCGGTCCAGCGCCCCTTGCAGGATGTACGATGCGGCCACGTGGTCGATCACCTCGGCGCGACGCTTTCGGGAGGTATCCGCCTCCAGCAGGGCGCGTTCGGCGGCCACGGTGGACAGGCGCTCGTCCCAGAAGGTCACGGGCCCGTCCCAGAGCGCGGAAAAGTTGCGCGCAAAGGCGCGGGTCGACTGGCAGCGCGGGCCCTCGGTGCCGTCCATGTTGCGCGGCAGGCCCAGCACCAGCCCGCCGATGCCGCGTTGCTTCAGGATCGCCAGAAGGCGTTCGGCATCCAGCGTGAACTTGCGCCGCTTCACGGTTTCAAGCGGTGTGGCGACGGTGCGGAAGGTATCGGTGACCGCAACGCCGATGGTCTTGGTCCCGAGGTCCAGCCCGGCCAGCGCCGTCATGGGCCGCAGGGCGGCGGCGAAATCGGCAATCTCGTCATGGATCACGGGCGGGCCACTCCTTTGCGCGTCACTCCGACGCCAGCCCCGCTGATACCGCCGCGTCCCGCAGCGCCGCAAGGGCCTCTTCGTTGCCGGCAAAGACGGTCTTGCCCTCGGTCCATATCGCCCCGGCGCGCTCGGTCTCGCCCAGCACGCCAAGGGCAGAGATCGCCCGCGCCCATTCCTGCGGCGCGCCGCCCTCGGTCGACAGCCGTTCCAGCAGCCCGTCGACCATGCCGCGGATCATCGCAGAGCGGTCCTCGTCGCTGAGGTCGGCGGCATTGTCGATATCGGCGGCAGAGGGGCCGCGCAGCGGGGCAGGGGCCTCGGGCAGCGAGAAGTTCGTCACCCCGGCGCGGGCGGCCATATCGGTGATCTGGGCGCGGATCGGCGCCACCCAGGGGTCCTCGGCGGCGCTTTCGCGCAGCAGGCGGTTCCACATCTGGAAGCCAAGGTCCGGGCGCCCGGTCTGCGCCATCATCAGCCCGCCGTAGAACCGCGCCACGCCATTGTCGGGGTCGCGGCTTAGCGCCTGTTCCAGCACCTTCTGCGCCTCTGGCGAGACATAGCCCCCCGCCGCGATGATCATCAGGTCGGCGAGGTCGGTGAAATCCTGCGCCTCGGCCTCTTCGCCCTTCAGGCGGATCACCTGCTGCTGCGCCGTGTAGGCGGCCCGGGCATTGCCAAGCGCCGCTTCGTGGCGGGTCAGCAGCATGTGGCCCTGCAGGTCGTCGGGACGCTCGGACACCGCGGCGCGCAGCTTTTCGACCAGCGCGGCGTAATCCTCGGGCACGTCCAGCGGCGCGGTGGCGGGCTGGCGGGCCTCTGCCTCGGCCTGCGCGGTGCGGTCCTGCAAAAGCGCCTCTGCCTGTTCCATGCGCAGCTGAAGCGGGCGGTCCGGGTAGCCGGGCACGCCGAGGTAGGTGTAAAGGCCGAAGCCGCCGCCCACCAGCACCAGCGCCACGATCACCGCCATCGCGCGCGCCGCGCCCTGCGGCTGGCCCGTTTCTGCCGCCGTGCCGCGCGCCTTGGCGTCGGCGGCCAGCAGGCGGCGCGAGATCTCGGTCTTCAGGCGCTCTGCCTCTTCGGGGGGAACCTTGCCGCTGGCCGCGTCCGCCTCGACCTCGCGCAGCTGGTCGCGGTAGACCTGCAGGTCGAAGGCCTCGGCCGGGCCGGTTTCCCTGTGGCCCCGCAAAAGCGCCGCCACAAGGGCCACCGTCAGCACCAGCGCCACCGCGCCCGTCACAATCCAGAACAGCATCTTGCCTCCCCTTCGTCGGGCCTCATGTATGCGGGGAGGGCTTTGAAAAAAAGGTCCAATCGGGCCTCCGCCGCACCATGTCGCAACTGTGCGTCAGAATGACGGTTGCAGCCGCAGCGCCAGCGGCGTTTGAGTCCATACCACCAGAAACCCACGCCGGAACCGGATTCGAGCCATATGAAACGCTACTCCGCCTTTGCCATCGCCCGGGAAGCCCTGTCGAACCACCAGCGCTGGGAACGCGCCTGGAAGAAGCCCGCCGCGCCCAAAAGCCGGTACGATGTGATCATCGTCGGCGCGGGCGGGCACGGTCTGGCGACGGCCTACTACCTTGGCAAGCGGTTCGGCATCACCAATGTCGCGGTGCTGGAAAAGGGCTGGCTGGGCGGCGGCAACACCGGGCGGAACACGACCATCATCCGGTCGAACTACCTGCAGGACGCCTCTGCCGCGATCTACGAAAAGTCGCGCTCGCTGTACGAGACGATGAGCCAGGACCTGAATTACAACGTCATGTTCAGCCCGCGCGGCGTGATGATGCTGGCGCAGACGGAACACGAGGTGCGGGGCTATCGCCGCACCGCGCATGCCAACGCGCTGCAGGGGGTGAAGACCGAGTTCATCCTGCCCCGCCGGGTCAAGGAGCTGTGCCCGATCATCAACCTGGACGGGCCGCGTTACCCGGTACTGGGGGCGCTCTGGCAGGCGCGCGGCGGCACCGCGCGCCACGACGCGGTGGCCTGGGGCTATGCGCGGGCCTGTTCGGCCATGGGCATGGACATCATCGAGAAATGTGAAGTCACGGGCATCGACCGCGACGGCGACCGCGTGACCGGCGTGCGGACCACCCGGGGCGCCATCTCCTGCGACAAGCTGGGGATCGTGGTGGCGGGCCATTCCGGTGTGCTGGCCGACATGGCGGGCTTCCGGCTGCCGGTGGAATCCGTGGCGCTTCAGGCGCTGGTATCGGAACCGATCAAGCCGATCATGGACGTCGTCGTCATGGCCAATACCGTACACGGCTACATGAGCCAGTCCGACAAGGGCGAGATGGTGATCGGCGGCGGCGCCGACGGCTACAACAACTACACCCAGCGCGGCAGCTTCCACCACATCGAGGAAACCGTCCGCGCGCTGGTCGAGACCTTCCCCATGGTCTCGCGCCTCAAGATGCTGCGCCAGTGGGGCGGTATCGTGGACATGACCGGCGACCGCTCTCCGATTCTGTCGAAGACCCCGGTCGCGGGCGTCTTCATCAACTGCGGCTGGGGCACCGGCGGCTTCAAGGCCATCCCGGGCTCTGGCTGGGGCTTTGCGGAACTGATGGCAAAGGGCCAGTCGCCGCTTTGCGACGCGTTCTCGCTGGGCCGCTTCCGTGAAGGCCGCTTCATCGACGAAAGCGTCGCCGCCGGGGTGGCGCATTGATGAGGTCCGCCGCCGCCCTGACCGTGATCGGCAAAGATCCGCGCGGTTTTCCGCCAGCCCCCGGAACTCCCGGGAACCGGATCTGCGCTTCCCGTGTTTCGCCTTCAACGGAACATGGAGAAGGAACAGACCAATGGCTGATACCACCCACACCCACACCACTGCCGCCGACCGCAACCCCGCTTACGGCACCGGCCACAGCTCGACCACGACCACGCACAGCACCGGTCGCAGCAATTCCGGCCTGGCGTTCATCGTGGGCATCGTCGTCGTCGTCGTGGCAGTCCTCGCCTACGTCATCTTCGGCACCGGCGGCGAGCCTGTCACCGCACCGGCCGATGACGTCAATGTCACCATTCAGGGCGATGCCCCGGCCGCAACCGCACCGGCGGCTGACGCACCTGCTGCAACCGCGCCTGTCGATGCACCGGAAGCCGCTGCTCCGGCCGCTGACGACGCTGCACCTGCAGCCGACCCCGAAGCCGCTGCGCCTGCCGCAGACCAATAACGCTTCGCTCGTGACGCCGCCCCGCTCCGGGGCGGCCCGGGCCGGGATGCCGATGGGTATCCCGGCCCTTTTCATGCCCTCCCGCCACGCCGAACCCCGGTATTCCCTCCGCAAGAAGGTGGTCCCATGCTGACACTCCAATGCCCCTACTGCGGCATCATGGCCGACGAAACCGAACTCAGCCCCGGCGGCGAGGCGCATCTGAAGCGCTTCGGTCCCGGCAGCGGCGACGACGACTTCGAGGGCTACCTCTTCCTGCGCGAGAATCCGCGCGGCGTGCATTTCGAACGCTGGCGCCATGCCTACGGATGCGGCAAGTGGTTCCTCGCCGCGCGCGACACCACCACGATGCAGGTTTTCGGGACCTACGCGGCCCAGACGACAGAGCCGCCCACGTCCATCGTCGACGAGATCCGGGGCAGCAAACCCGGTTTTTCCTGGCGCGACCTGTTCAAGCCGGCGTGACCGAATGACCTTCTTCTCTGCAAAAATACTCGAATCCGCGCCTGCCACGGGCGCAAGGGGGGCTGAATGAGCACCAGACTGGCACAGGGCGGACGCCTCATCGACCGTTCCACCCGGGTTCCCTTCACCTTCGACGGCAAGCGCCTGACCGGCCTTGCCGGCGATACGCTGGCCTCGGCGCTGCTGGCCAACGACCAGATGCTGGTCGGGCGGTCCTTCAAGTACCACCGCCCGCGCGGCATCCTCGCCTCGGGCGCGGAAGAGCCCAACGGTCTGGTGAACCTCGGAGAGGGCAACACCCACGAGCCGAACCAGCGCGTGACCATGACTGAGGTCTTCGAGGGGCTGACTGCCACCTCGCAGAACCGCTGGCCCTCGCTGGAAACCGATATCGGCGCGCTCAACGGCTTCTTCAGCCGTTTTCTGACCGCGGGCTTCTACTACAAGATGTTCATCCACCCGCGTCCGCTGTGGAAGCATGTGTACGAACCCTTCATCCGCAAGTCCGCCGGTCTGGGCAAGGCGCCCGACCCGGAGACCCGCGACCCCGACATCTACGAGCACTTCCACGTCCACACCGACCTGCTGATCGTCGGCGGCGGTGTGGCGGGTCTTCAGGCCGCTCTGGCCGCCGGGGCCTCGGGCCTCAAGGTCCTGCTGATGGAGATGGAGCCGCATCTCGGTGGCCGTGCCCCGGTCGATGGCGGCACGGTCGGCGGCAAGCCGGTCGACGCTTGGATCGCAGAGACCCGCACCGCGCTGGAGGCCATGCCCAACGTGACCATCCGCACCCGCTGCATGGGTTCGGGCGTCTACGACCACGGCTATGCGCTGGGGTATGAAAAGGTCGCCGACCACGTTCCGGGCAGCGGCGCGCCGCGCCATCGCCTGTGGCGGGTCCGGGCCGGGCACATCCTGCTGGCGACCGGCGCGCTCGAGCGGCCCATCGCCTTTGCGGGCAACGACATTCCGGGCGTCATGCTGGCCTCGGCGGTGCGCGACTACATCGTCAACTACGGCGTGTCGTCGGGCGACCGCACGGTGGTCGTGACCAACAACGACGACGCCTACCGCACCGCGCTGGCGGTGAAGAAGGCGGGCCTGCAAGTTCCCGCCATCATCGACACCCGCGTGCTGCCCATCGACTCCGCTCTGGTGGCAGAGGCCAAGGCGGCGGGCATCCGCGTGCTCGAAGGCATGGCCATCGCCAAGGTCAAGGGCGGCAAGCGGGTCGAGGGCGTCGTGGTCTGCTCGCAGGCGGGCGAGGGCGCCATGATCGAGGAAATCGCCTGCGACGTGGTCGCCATGTCCGGCGGCTGGTCCCCGGCGGTGCACCTGTGGTCGCACTGCGGCGGCAAGCTGCTGTGGGATCCCGAGACCGTCTGCTTCCGCCCCGATCACGACCGTCCGCCCACCGGCGCCGACGGCACCGCCTTCGTCAGCATCGCGGGCGCGGCCAACGGCCATATCGTCACCGGCCCGGTCCTGAAGGACGCGATCCGCGCGGGGTTCGACGCCGCCGAGGGGCTGGGCGCCACGGTCACGCGCGCCGATGCGCCCGACAGCGACGCGCCGGGCGAGGCGCCCATCATGGCGGTCTGGCTGATGCCGCAGGGCGCCGGTCACGACCTGAAGATGAAGTCCTGGCTGGATTTCCAGAACGACGTGAAGGTCTCGGACGTGCAGCTTGCGGCGCGCGAGGGCTTCGAATCCGTCGAGCACGCCAAGCGCTACACCACGCTGGGCATGGCGACCGATCAGGGCAAACTATCCAATATAAACGGTCTGGCGATCCTGTCCGGCGCCTTGGGCAGCGACATCCCCGACGTCGGCACCACCACCTTCCGCCCGCCCTATACCCCCATCTCGATGGGGGCGATCGCGGGCGAGGCGCGCGGCGCGACCTTCCTGCCGCTGCGCAAGACGCCGATGCACGCCTGGCACGAGGCGCATGGCGCCGCGTGGGAGCCGGTCGGCCACTGGCGTCGTCCCTACTGCTTCCCCAAGGCGGGCGAAAGCAAGCACGCCGCCGTCACGCGTGAGATCAGGGCCACGCGCGACAGCCTCGGCCTGCTGGACGCCTCGACGCTGGGCAAGATCATCGTCAAGGGGCCGGACGCGGGCCGCTTCCTCGACATGCTCTACACCAACATGATGAGCACCCTGCCGGTCGGCAAATGCCGCTATGGCCTGATGTGCAACGAGAACGGCTTCCTGATGGACGACGGTGTCGTGGCGCGGATCGACGAGGACACCTTCCTCTGCCACACCACCACCGGCGGCGCGGACAGCATCCATGCCCACATGGAGGACTGGTTGCAGTGCGAGTGGTGGGACTGGAAGGTCTACACCGCCAACGTGACCGAGCAATACGCGCAGATCGCCGTGGTCGGCCCCAAGGCCCGAAAGGTGCTGGAAAAGCTCGGCGGCATGGACCTGTCGAAAGAGGCGATGCCCTTCATGACATGGGCCGACGGGCGCCTTGGCGGCATTCCCGTGCGGGTCTACCGGATCTCCTTCTCGGGCGAACTCAGCTACGAGATCGCCGCCCCTGCGGCGCAGGGCCTTGCCCTGTGGGAGATGCTGCATGCGGCGGGCGAAGAGTTCAACGCGACCCCCTACGGCACCGAGGCGCTGCACGTCATGCGGGCCGAGAAGGGCTTCATCATGATCGGCGACGAGACCGACGGCACCGTGATCCCGCAGGATCTGGGCCTCGGCTGGGCGATCTCGAAGAAGAAAGAGGACTACCTCGGCAAGCGCGCCCAGACCCGCAGCCACATGGCCAACCCGGACCGCTGGCAGCTTGTGGGGCTGGAAACGCTCGAGGGTTCGGTCCTGCCGGACGGGGCGCTGGCAGTGGCAGAGGGAAAGACGGCGAACGGCCAGCGCCAGACGCAGGGCCGCGTGACCTCGTCCTACTACTCGCCCACGCTGGACCGGGGCATCGCCATGGGCCTTGTCCACAACGGCCCCGACCGCATGGGCGAAGAAATCGATTTCATGAAGGAAGACGGCGAGACCAAGATGCGCGCGCGCATCGTCTCGGCGGTGTTCTACGACCCCGAAGGAGAGAAGCAGAATGTCTGATCCTGTCCTGCCGCTGGGCGGCGCCTCTTTCGAGGGGCTGTGCCATATCTCCGAACACGGGCCGCAGGGCTGCGTCCTGATCCGGGGCGACCTTGCCACCGCGGCGCTGAAGAATGCCGCGACCGGGCTGACCGGCGTCGACATGCCTGCACAACGCGGCGCGGCGGGCAACGGCGAGCGCGGCATCCTGTGGATGTCGCCGGACGAGCTGCTGCTGCTGCTGCCCCGGGCCGAGGCGGCGCAGGCCGCCCTGGAGCTTCAGGGCCAGCTGGGGGGCAGCCATGCCCTTGTGGCCGATGTCTCGGACATGCGGGCGCATTTCCTGCTGACCGGCCCGATGGTCCGCGAGGTTCTGGCCAAGCTGACGCCCGCTGACCTGTCGCCCGAGGCCTTCGGCCCCGGTGAACTGCGCCGCACCAAGGTCGGGCAGGTCGCGGCGGGGCTGTGGATGCGCGACGCCCGGACGGTGCAGCTGTTCTGCTTCCGCTCCGTCGCGGACTACATGTTCGCCCTGCTCAAGACCGCCGCCGCCCCGAACAGCGCCGTCGGCTATTTCCGGGAGTAATCTGCGACAGCGGTTGCCATGGCGGGTGCGGGGGCCGATAGTCGCAGGACGTCCCCGCCCCGGTAAAGGAGCCGCCATGCGCCGGATCGCCCTTGCTTTCCTCGCTCTGGCAGCCCTGACCGCCCCGGCGGCGGCCAGCGTCATGGCCTATCAGTGTCATTTCCCGCAATCGCGCGACCGCGACTGGGTGCAGCCGCTGATCTTCTTCGGCCATGACACGCGCAGCGGGCGGGTTGTGATCTCGGACGCCGGGATCCTGCATTTCAACGAGGGTCAGCCCGCCGAGGGACGGGTAGAGGGCACGGGGGCAGAGATCACCGTGCACTGGCAGGTGCGGATGCGCGCGGCTTTCAACATGCGCGTGCTGATGACCTACCGCGCCCGTATCGACCGCCGCACCGGGCAAGTCACGGTTCTGGCGCAGGGACGCGGGCAGGGCATCCGCCAGGAACGCGCGGGCCAATGCGAGATGCGCGAACTTTCGTGACTCCAGCATGTTTCCGCCGTCACGAACCCTTGACGCGGGGTGACTGGCGAGACACGTATGACGCAGCACCACAACCGTAACGAAAGGGGCCCCTCATGGCTTTTGAACTTCCTGATCTTCCTTACGCACACGATGCGCTGGCCAGCCAGGGCATGAGCCAGGAGACGCTGGAGTATCACCACGATATCCACCACAAGGCCTATGTCGACAACGGCAACAAGCTGATCGCGGGCACCGAGTGGGAAGGCAAGTCGGTCGAAGAGATCGTCAAGGGCACCTATGACGCCAATGCCGTCGCCCAGTCGGGTATCTTCAACAACGCGTCGCAGCACTGGAACCACGCCCAGTTCTGGGAAATGATGGGCCCGGGCAACGCCGGCATGCCCTCCGAGCTGGAAGCCGCCATCAAGGAAAGCTTCGGCACCGTCGAAGACTTCAAAGAGAAGTTCTCGGCAGCCGGTGCCGGTCAGTTCGGCTCTGGCTGGGCATGGCTGGTGAAGGACACCGACGGCTCGCTGAAGGTGACCAAGACCGAGAACGGCGTGAACCCGCTGTGCTTCGGCCAGACCGCGCTGCTGGGCTGCGACGTGTGGGAGCATTCCTACTACATCGACTTCCGCAACAAGCGCCCGGCCTACCTGGCGAACTTCCTCGACAACCTGGTGAACTGGGAAAACGTGGCCTCGCGCCTGTAAACCCTTCGACCGGTTCGAAACGGAGCGCCCTGGCAAAAGCCGGGGCGTTTCGCGTTTGAGGGGTGCCGAAGCGCACCCCGGGGGCCACGTGCCCGACGCGGAAGGCGCGCCGATATCCTTGCGTTTTCAACGCAGCCGCCGGTGACCCGATTTTCGCTGACCCTTGCCCCAAGCCCTGCCGCCCCTGCGCGGTCCCGCGCCGTGAAGGCCGGTGGCAACAGGCACCCCGGGGCCGCACGCCCCCCGTCACCGGCTTGCAGCCCCCCGTGTCCGGGCGTAGGTCTTCCGGGTACAGGCGGGAGGTGACATGTCAACGCAACGCTCGGGTGTCCTTGCCATCATCGGCGCCTGCATCATCTGGGGCCTGTCCCCGCTCTATTACAAGCTGCTGACCCATGTGCCGCCGCTGGAACTGCTGGCGCATCGCACCGTCTGGTCGCTGGTGGTCTTTGCCGGGCTTCTGGGCCTGCAGGGGCGGCTGGGCCGCATCCGCGTGGCGATGTCCTCGCGCCGGGATGCGCTGATCCTGACGGCGGCGGCGCTGCTGATCTCGGCCAACTGGTTTTTCTTCATCTTTTCGGTGCAGGTCGGGCGCGTGACCGAGACCTCGATGGGCTACTACATCCAGCCGCTGCTGGTGGTCCTGCTGGGGGTCTTCGTGCTGAAGGAGCGCCTTGGCCCGCTGCAATGGCTGGCGATCGGGCTGGCGGCGGCGGGGGTCGCGCAGCTGACATGGGGCCTGGGCACCGCGCCGTGGATCTCCCTGCTGCTGGCCTCGACGTTCGCGCTATACGGGTTGCTGAAGAAAAGCCTCTCGGTCGGCCCGGTTGTCTCGGTCACCACCGAGGTGCTGATCCTGACGCCGCTCGCGGCGGTCTGGCTGGCCTGGGTACATCTGCGCGGCGGAGGCCTGTTCGGGCAGGACCTCTATACCTCGGCGCTGCTGATCCTTTCGGGGCTTCTGACCGCGCTGCCGCTGATCCTCTTCTCGTCGGGCGCGCAGAAGGTCAGCATGGTGACGCTGGGCCTTGTGCAGTATCTCAACCCGACGATGCAGTTCTTCCTTGCGGCGGTGATCTTTGCCGAGCCGCTGACCGGCTGGCACGTCACCGCCTTCGTGATGATCTGGACGGCGCTGGCGATCTACACCGCCGTCACCCTGCGTCAGGAAAGGGCGCGGCGCAGGATCGTCATGACCTCTTCGGCAGAGGCGGCACTTTGGACGAAGTCCAGCAGCGAGCGTTCTGCGAAGCCCTGATCGACGACATGTTCCATCAGGGCGCGCAGCGGCCCCCAGTAGCCCGCCACGTCCATCAGCACAATGGGCTTCGAGTGCAGGCCAAGCTGGCGCCATGTCAGCACCTCGAAGAATTCGTCGAGCGAGCCCGCGCCGCCGGGCATCACCACCACCGCGTCGGCGTTCATCACCATGACCTTCTTGCGCTCATGCATGGTCTCGGTGACGATGAATTTCGTCAGGTCGGTCTTGCCGACCTCAAGGCTCAGCAGGTGCGTCGGGATCACGCCGAAGGTCTCGGCGCCGCCGGTCTGTGCCGCCCGCGCCACGGTGCCCATCAGGCCCACGTCGCCCGCGCCGTAGACCAGTCTCCAGCCCTCGGACGCGATGGCGCTGCCAAGGGTTTCGGCTTCGGACGCATAGGCGGGCAGGGCGCCCGCCCGCGAGCCGCAATAGACACAGATTGAGGATTTTGTCATGGCTGCCCGCCTCTTGGTGGATTTTCCGCTTTTGACCCTTGTTACCGGGTGGTTTATACACGCTCAACTGCCCTTTTCCGCGATGGGGGTCGCGGAGGGGGGCCTGTGACCGGAACGACTGCCATGAGCAAGACAGGACTCTACCTCGCCGTGACCGCGGCTGCGACCGCCGGGGCGGTGGCCTTGGGCATCGCCACCGGCGTGATCACGCTGCCCGGGTCCGACGACCCGCAGGCGCCGGCGCTGGCAAGCGGAGAAGTCGCGTCGCCGGACCAGCCCGCCCCCTCCGCTGACGCCGATCCCGCTGTCGATGCGGGGGCCGACCGCGCTGCCGACGTCGATCCGTCCACGAAAGCTGTCGAGGCCGATCCATCCACCGACGCCGATCCCGCTGTGGAAGCCGCCTTGGCAGACCCGGCTTCCGACCCTGATCCCGCAATAGAGGCTGCCGAGGCGGACCCGGTCCCTGCCGACCAGTCACCCCAGCCTGCTACCAGCACCCTGTCCGTCGCCGCGCCGGTCTTCGACCTTGTGCGGGCTGAAACCGACGGGGCCGCGCTGGTGGCCGGGGCCGCCGCGCCCGGCGCCCTGCTGGAGCTTCTGGTGAACGGTGAACCGGTCGAAACCGTAGACGTGGGCAGGGACGGCAAGTTCTCGGCCTTCGTGGATCTGCCGCAGTCGGGGGCCGTTCTGGCCCTGCGTATGTCCGTGGATGGCGAGACGCTGCTGTCCGAGAACGAGGTGATCGTCGCGCCCGCCGACCTTGTCGCCGCGCTGGAAAGCCCGCAGGCGCTGTCTCAGACGCCCGCTGCACCCGGCGCCGCCACGATTCCGGCAGAGACCGGCCCGGATGCGCACTCCGCGCCCGACCCGGGCCTTGCCGGTGGCGCCGACCCGCGCGCGCCGCAGGCCTCTGACCCCGACGCCGCCGCCCGCGCGGTGCCGCTGCCCCGCGCAGGAGAGGCCCCCGCGCCGCTGGCCGCGCAGGATGACGCGGCCGGTCAGACGCCCGAGGTGCCCGGTAGCACGACCGCGCGCCCGGCGCAGGAGGCACTGGCGACGCTGCGGCTGGAGGCGGCGGACGGCCCGCCCGCCTCGCCCCCCGGCAGCCGCGCGGAACCGGTGCCGGTCATCGCCAACGCCGATCCCGAAGCCCCCAGCGTGCCCGGGGCCGAAGAGACCGCCGCCCTAGGCGCCCTGCCGCGCGATCCCCTCATAGACGCGCGCAGCCAGACCGCCGCCGCCGCCGCGCCCGACGGCCCCTCGGGCGGGCCGACAGTTCTGGTTTCAGGTCCGAGCGGGGTCGAGGTGCTTCAGACCGCGCCGCTGTCGCCGGGGGATGTGGCGCTCGACTCGATCAGCTACGATGCCGAGGGCGACGTTCTGCTGTCCGGTCGCGGCGAGGATACCGGCTTTGTGCGGGTCTACCTCGACAATACGCCGGTCTCGACCTCGCGCATCCGCGAGGACGGACGCTGGCGCATCGTCCTGCCCGAGATCGACACCGGCACCTACACGCTGCGCGTGGACCAGCTGGACGCGCAGGGTGCCGTGACCGCCCGGGTCGAAAGCCCCTTCCTGCGCGAAAGCGCCGAGGCGCTGGAGGCCGCGACCGCGCTGGCGCAGGGGCCGATCACCTCGGTGATCGTGCAGCCCGGCAACACGCTTTGGGGCATCTCGAAGGGCCGCTACGGCGACGGGCTGGACTACGTACGCATCTACGAGGCCAACCGCGACCGCATCCGCGACCCCGACCTGATCTATCCCGGCCAGCTGTTCGACCTGCCCGAAACCGGGACAGAGTGACGCCGGGCCGCCGGTTCGGGCAGGGCGCGCGGCGCCTGCCACCGCTCTGTGCGCTGCCGCACTGGCCTTCCCGGCTGCGGCACCCTAGGTAGGGAGGCCGAGACCGGAGCACCCATGACAGACCAGCCCCCCGCAGACATCGCACAGGCAGAGCGCCGCTCTGGCTGGCGCACCATCCGCCGCGTCGGACCCTACCTCTGGCCCGAGGGGCAGACATGGGTGAAACGCCGCGTGGTGATCGCGCTGGGGTTCCTCGTGCTGGCCAAGGTGATCGCGGTCTTCACCCCGATCCTCTACAAGCAGGCGGTGGACACGCTGTCGGGCGAGGGCGCGTCCGACCTGATGCTGGGCGCCGTCGGCCTGACCGTGGCCTATGGCATGGCGCGGCTGATGAACGTCGGCTTCCAGCAGCTGCGCGACGCGGTCTTCGCCAAGGTCGGCCAGCGCGCGCTGCGGCAACTGGCGCTGGAGACCTTCACCCATATCCACCGCCTGTCCCTGCGCTACCACATCACCCGCAAGACCGGCGGCCTCAGCCGCATCATCGAGCGCGGCGTGAAGGGCGTCGAATTCCTGTTGCGCTTCCTTTTGTTCTCGATCGGGCCGCTGGCGCTGGAGCTGGCCCTTGTTGCCATCGTGCTCTTTTTCCTCTTCGACGTCTGGTATCTGGTCGTCGTGGTGGGGGTCGTGGCGCTGTACGTCGCCTTCACCTTCAAGGTGACAGAGTGGCGGGTGAAGCTGCGCCGCGAGATGAACAAGCAGGACACGGATGCCAACCAGAAGGCCATCGACAGCCTGCTGAACTTCGAGACGGTCAAGTATTTCGGCGCCGAGAGCCGCGAGGCCGCGCGCTACGACCGCGCCATGGAAGGCTACGAGGCGGCGGCGGTGAAGACCGCGACCTCTCTGGCGGCGCTGAACACCGGGCAATCGCTGATCATCACCAGCGGACTTGTCGCCGTCATGGTCATGGCGGCGGTGGGCGTGCAGAACGGCGCGCTGACCGTGGGCGATTTCGTCATGGTCAACGCCTACATGATCCAGATCACCATGCCGCTGAACTTCCTCGGTACCGTCTACCGCGAGATCCGGCAGGCGCTGGTCGACATGGGAGAGATGTTCGACCTGCTGGAACAGCCGCAGGAGGTGCAGGACAAGCCCGGCGCGCCCGCGCTGGACGTGGCGGGCGGAGCGGTGACGCTGGACGGCGTGGTCTTTGGCTACGACGCGGCGCGGCCGATCCTCAAGGGCGTCTCGGTCGATGTGCCCGCCGGGCAGAACGTCGCGCTGGTGGGGCCGTCGGGGTCCGGCAAGTCGACCATCGGGCGGCTGCTCTTCCGCTTCTACGACGTGCAGGGCGGGGCGATCCGCATCGACGGGCAGGACCTGCGGGACGTGACGCAGGACAGCCTTCATGCCGCCATCGGGGTGGTGCCGCAGGACACGGTGCTCTTCAACGACACCATCCGCTACAATATCGCCTATGGCCGGGACGGCGCCTCTCAGGCGGATATCGAAGCGGCGGCGCGGGCGGCGCAGATCCACGACTTCATCGCCTCGCTGCCCGAGGGCTACGACACGCAGGTGGGCGAGCGCGGGCTGAAGTTGTCGGGCGGCGAAAAGCAGCGCGTGGGCATCGCGCGGACGCTGCTGAAGAACCCGCCGATCCTGCTGCTGGACGAGGCGACGTCGGCGCTGGACACCGAAACCGAGGCCTCGATCCAAGAGGCGCTGCGCCGCGCCGGAGAGGGGCGGACCGTCATCACCATCGCGCACCGCCTGTCGACCATCGCCGATGCCGACCGCATCGTGGTGCTTCAGGACGGCGAGGTGGTCGAGGAAGGCACGCACGAGGCGCTGCTGCTGCGGCAGGGCCGCTACGCGCAGCTTTGGGCGCGCCAGCAGGCCGAGGATGTCGAGGCGGCCTAGGGGCGTGGCGGACAGGGTGCGCGGGTCGCCTGGCAGTGTTGGCCGATGGATCGCGCGGCTGGGCCCTCTGGCGGGTTGCCTGACGGCGCCGCCGGGTGGGTCGCCGGACAGGGCTGTTTGGCGGATCGCGTGACAGCACTGGCCGTTGGGTTGCGTGACAGTGTTGCCCGGGGCGAGTCGCGCTACAGGGCCGTCCGGCCCTCGCGTGAAAAGACGATCCGCCCAAGCGTTTGAGGGGCCACCCGGCGGGGCCTTGGACCGACTGGCCTGTCCGCAGCGATCTGACCGCGGTCCCCGGCCCCCGGGGCAGCGCGCAAAAACCCGGCAGACCTGCATCAGCGCAGGGGCGCTGCGCCGTGCTGTCTCTTTCTTAACCCCGCTTTTGGCTTTAAACAGGGGAAAAACAACGGAGCGACCGCGCATGCACCGCCCAATCGTCGGCATCATCGGCAACCAGCATCTGATCAATGACCAGTACCCGGCCCATGCGGGCGGGGCCATGAACTCCGAGGCGGTGGCCAGGGTTGCGGACTGCATGCCGCTGCTTATCCCCGCCGACCCGCGCTTTGTTTCGATCCCCGAACTGCTGGAGGCCTGTGACGGCTTCCTGCTGACCGGCGGGCGCGCCAACGTCCACCCCGAGGAATACGGCGAGGCCTCGACCGAGGCGCATGGCAGCTACGACCGCGCCCGCGATGCCATCGTGCTGCCGCTGGTGCGCGCCTGCGTGGAGCGTGGTCAGCCGGTCTTCGGCATCTGCCGTGGCTTCCAGGAGGTCAACGTGGCCATGGGCGGGACGCTCTACCCGGAAATCCGCGACCTGCCGGGCCGGATGAACCACCGGATGCCGCCGGACGGCACGCTGGAAGAGAAATTCGCCCTGCGCCACAAGGTGACGCTGACCGAAGGCGGGGTCTTTCACCGGCTCTGGGGCGCGACCGAGGTCATGACCAACACGCTGCACGGGCAGGGCATCAAGGCGCCCGGCAAGCGCGTGGTGATCGAGGGCCAGGCACCGGACGGCACCCCCGAGGCGATCCACGTCGAGGGCGCCAAGGGTTTTACCCTGTCGGTGCAATGGCATCCCGAATGGGACGCCGCCAACGACCCGGTGTCCCGCCCGCTGTTCCAGGCCTTCGGCGCGGCGGTCCGCGACTGGGCCGCCATAGGTATGGAACACCCGCGCCAGAGCGCCTGACATGGGCGCGGCCTTCCCGCGCTATTCACATCGCGCCGATGCCTCGGTGCCCGCTTTCGACGACAGCGGCCATGTGGTGGTGGTCGACGGCACATGCGGTGTCTGCTCTCGCGGGGCGCGAATGCTGGCGCGGCGCGATACCCGGCAGGAGTTCCGCATCGCCACGGCGGGCAGCGATCTGGGCCGGGCGCTGCTGCTGCACTACGGGCTGGACCCCGACGCCCCCGACAGCTGGCTGTACCTGCGCGAGGGGGAGGCGCTGTTTTCGCTGGATGCGGTGATCGCTGTGGCCACACGGCTGGGCGGCGCCGGACGTCTCGCCGCTGTCCTGTGGTTGCTGCCGAAGGGACTGCGCGACTGGGCCTATCGCCGGATCGCCCGCAACCGTTACCGGATCATGGGCCGCACCGATCTTTGCGCGCTGCCGGACCCCGCGCTGCGAAAGCGCCTGATCGGCTGAGGCGCCCTTGCGAGGGGTGTTCTGCTACACGTCCCGCACCGGCGTCCTGCGGCGGGAAAGGCGTCATCGACCGGGCGCCGTGGGGCATGGGGCTTTCCGTCCCGTCACTGGCCCCCGTTCCTGCGCGGCAGGGCAGGGCTCCCTGCGGAAGCGGTCCGGTGTTCCTAGGCCACGCGGCGCAATGCGGGCAGCCCCTGTCGTGTCAGGGCCTGCACTTCGTGCCGTTTCAGGCAAAGCCGCGCGGTGCCGCCATAGGCAGAGACATCGCCGCGCAAATGCGGCATCGCCGCGAAAAGGCTGTCGCGGGCGGGCGGGGTCAGCGCGGCCAGCCCCGCGTCGCCGACAAAGAAGCTCTCTGTGGCGAGGCCTTCGGCGTAGATCACCTGATGCCGGTCGAGCGCGAGGTGGATATAGGTCACCTCACCGCCCTCGATGCGGGTCACACCCGGCGTGCCCAGCATGTGGCGGGCCGAGGCAAAGACCTCTTCGGCTCCGAACATAAGCTGAGCGCTGTAGCCTTCCAGCAGCATCCGGTGCTGTGGCGAGACCAGCAGGGGGCGGGCGCCGCCCAGCACCTGCGGCGCGATGCGGATGGGGGCCGCGCGCCCTGCCGCCAGCGCCCGCCGGGCGCCGATCCAGCGCAGCGGTTGCAGGCCCTCGTCGCGGGTCACCAGACAATCGCCCGCGCGCAGGGACTCGACCGGGCGATAGCCGGTTTCGGTCAGGATCTGCGTCCCGGGCGTGAAACAGATCACATTGTCGATGTTCGAGAAGGTGACAAGCGTGCCGTCCAGCAGCTGTACCGTCCCGGACTGCTCTCCGCCCACGTTCGAGGTGATATTGATCGTCGTGCGATCCGCCAGCCCGTTCAGGTTCAGCGTGTCGCCGCTGGTCTGGCCGCCGGTCAGGCCGTCGATGAAGATGCCGCCGGCGCCGGTCTCTCCGGTATCGACGAGGGTGATGGTGTCATCGCCGTCGCCGCCGGTGATCGTGTCGCCGTTGGAGGCGAAAATCGCGTCATCGCCCGCGCCGCCGTCGACGTTGTCGGCGCCAGACCCGCCTGCCAGCCAGTCGTCGCCATCGCCGCCAGACAGCGTGTCGGCGCCGTCGCCGCCTTCCAGCGAGTCAGCCCCGTCGCCGCCGGTCAGGACATCGTCGCCGGTGCCGCCCTCCAGGACGTCGTCGCCAATACCGCCGTCCAGCGTGTCGTTGCCAGCGCCACCGATGAGGGAATCGTCGCCCTCTTCGCCATAGAGCGCGTCAGAGCCGCCGCGCCCGTCCAGCGTGTCGTTGCCCAGCCCGCCGTAGAAGACGTTGGTCCAGTCCGGCCCCTCATCGTCGTAGCCGGCAAGGCTGTCGTCGAAGTCCGACCCGATGATGCCATCGTTTCCGCCAAGGTTCACGTCGCCCTCGGCATGGCCGCCCGAGAAGGCGCCGCTGGCAAGGTCGATGGTCACACCGGCGTCGGACGAAGCATAGGACAGGAAGTCCATGCCGCCGCCGCCAGAGAAGCTGTCGGCGCCCGCACCGCCCTCCAGCGTGTCGTCGCCCGCTCCGCCGATCAGGCTGTCGGCACCGGCGCCACCGGACAGGGAATCCGCCCCGGTGCCGCCGTCCAGCGTATCGTCACCCTCTTCTCCGAACAGCGTGTCCTCGCCCGCGCCGCCAAGGATCAGGTCGTCTCCGCCCACCGGGACGGCGTCGAACTGCACGTCGGTGACCCAGATCCCCTGCGTGCCGTTCAGCGCGTTGCCATAGACGATCTCGATCCGCGACACCGGCCCGGCGATGTCGACCAGCACCGAGCCCCCGGCCTGGTTCGTACCCTCGGCCACGTTGTTGGCGGTGACCGTGTTGCCGGAAACGATGTCTCCGCCAGAAGGGGTCAGGACCACCGTCACCGGATTGTTGTCGGCGTCGAAGGCGTTGACCGTCACCACGTCGCGGTGGTTGCCACTGCCCCAGTCCACGTCGTTGATGCGGAAAGAGACGTTCTCGACCTCGTCCGCCACGCTCGACCCGGCGCTGGCGGCAAAATTCAGCGTCGTGCGCGAGGTGGTGCCGTCGCCATTGCCGAAGAGGTAGAGCGAGGAGTTCGGGTTGTAGGTCTCGCCGCCTGCCCGGTACTGGGTGTCGTCCGTATCGACCTGAAAGGTCGGGTTGTTGTTGCCGGTGCTGGCGAAAGAGACCGAGACGTCGATCTCTCCGGTGTCCTGCGTGAAGCCGCCCGCTAGGTTGGTGCCGTTTCCGCCCTGCGCGTTCCAGTTCAGGTCCTGCGCGATGCGGCTGGGCGCGGCGCCGCCCTGATCGCCGTAGACCAGGTCGTTGCCGTCTCCGGCGTCGATGGTGTCGTTGCCAGCGCCGCCGTAGACGGTGTCGTTGCCGTCCCGCGCGGTGATGGAATCGTCCACTCCCCAGGGCGAGCCGTCGACCTGTTCGCCGTGGATATCCTGATAGGCGAAGTCGATCAGGTCCTCGCCATCGGTGCCGTCGATATCGCCATCGGTGAAATCGGCGTAGCTGAAGGCAATGTCGCCCGCCGAGGCATTGGGATTGCTGTCGTAGGCCAGCACGTCGTAGCTGCGCCCGGGCACCATGGGCAGTTCCGAAAGCGTGTAAAGCCCGTCCGCTGCGCCGCCTTCGACCTCCAGCTGCGCGACCTGAAAGACCTCGCCGGTGACGCTGTCGCGCAGCGTCCAGACGCGTTCGGCGTCCATGTTCACCCCGGTCGAGGTGCCCGCGCTGGTGGTCGCATTTCCGAAAGCGCTTTCGCCGCCGGCGCTGTCGTCGTCCAGCGTCTGGCCGCCGATCCCGGCCTCATTGTCGGTGATTGTTGCGGTGCCGCCGTAGGTGGCAGGGCCCGTCCAGACAAAGGAACCACCCGTGGGGACGGTGCCCCACGGGTCAAAGTCGTAGAATTCGACAGTATATACGGGCATTTGCCTCTGGTCCCGGTCCTGTCAGCCTTCAGCGCCTGTTGCGGTCTTCCGAAGGGTTTGCCCGCGTTGGGGCGGTGCTCGATGCTCTTGTCTGTTCCGCTCTTGGTGGCGGTGTTTCCAATTTGACTACAATTGGACCGGGGCAGGATTGTGAGCGAAATGTGGCATTTTTCGGGCAATCGCGATTTTTGGAAACAATTCCGCCCAGAGCCGGGATCTGGCTCCGCTCTTCTTCGATCTTCCAAGTACCTTGGGGTCCGGGGGCAGAGCCCCCGGGGGGTCGCCTGCCGACAGGCAGGCGAAATCATCACGCCTCAGGCATAGAAGTCGAAGTGCTTGTTCAGCGGCAACTCCCGCACGCGCTTGCCCGTCAGATCGAAGAGCGCATTGGCCAGCGCCGGGGCGGCGGGGGGCGTGGCGACCTCTCCGATGCCGTTCAGCCGCTCCTGGTTTTGCAGGACGCGCACCTTGACGGGGGGCATCTGCGCCATGCGCAGGGCCGTGTAGTCGGGAAAGTTTGTCTGCTGCACCTGACCGCCCGCAAAGGTGATCTCTTCGCCGATGGCCGCCGAGAGACCGTAGGCCATGGCCCCGGTCAGCTGCGCCTCGATGTTGCCGGGGTCCAGCGCGACGCCGGGATCGGCGGCGATCCATGCGTTGGTCAGGCGGATCAGCCCGTCCTGATCCTGCACCTCGATCACCATGGCCGTGGGCGTGCCGAAGCTGTAGACCATCGCCAGCCCGCGTCCGGTGCCCTCGGGCGTTTTGCCGGTCCAGCCCGACATGTCCCCGACCGCCTCCAGCACCTGCCAGGCGGGCAGCCATTCGTCGCGGGTCAACTCCATCCGCAATTCCAGCGGGTCCCGACCGGCGGCATGGGCCATCTCGTCCATGAAGCTTTCGTGGAAGAAGCCGTTGAAGCTGGCCCCAACCGACCGCCAGAAGCCAAGCGGCGGCGCGATTTCCGCGCGCCAGCCGCGCACGCGGTAGTTCTTCAGCCCGTAGGGCTGGTTGAACAATGCGTCGACGATGGACACGTCCGGCCCGCCCGGCGCGAAGCCGGTCCAGCGGTCCATGGCCTGTCCCATGATCGAGGGCGCGGCCACCTGCGCGTCGATCATCACGATCCCGCCGTCCTGCACCGCGCCCTTCATGCGCGCCTGCGCGGGCGGGCGGTAGAAGTCATGGGTCATGTCCTCTTCGCGCGACCATGTGACATTGACCGGCGTGCCGGGCACCGCCTTGGCCACCCGCGTCGCGAGCACCGCATAATCCAGCTCTCCACGCCGCCCGAAACCGCCGCCCATGAGCGTGACATTGACCTCGACATCCTCGACCGCGACGCCTGCCTCTTCGGCGCAGCGCGCTTGCAGGAAGGTCGGCCCCTGGTTGCCGCACCAGATCCGCAGCTTGTCGCCGTCGAACCACGCGGTGGCGTTCATCGGCTCCATGGTCGCATGGGCGAGGAAGGGCACTCGATAGGTCGCCTCGACCACCTCGGCGCTGTCGGGGATCAGCGTCACGATGCCGTCGTCGCGGTGGGTGCTGTCGGGGGCGTCGTTGTCGAAGGCCGCATCCAGCGCGGCCAGCATCTCTGCGGTGGTCTCGGGGTAGCTGGAGGGCTCCCACTCCACCTCGACCGCCTCGACGGCGCGCTGCGCCAGCCAAGTGTTCGTGGCGATGGCGGCCACCCCGTCCCCCATGTCGACGATCTTCTCGACCCCGGCCATGCGTTCCGCCTCGAAGGCGTCGAAGCGCTTCATGCCCGCCCGTGTCGGCGCCATGCGGACAGCGGCGAAGAGCATCCCCGGCAGGCGCGTGTCGATGCCGAATTGCGCGGTGCCCATGGTCTTGGCGGCGAGGTCGATGCGCGGCTGGGTCTTGCCCAGAAGGCGCCAGTCTGACGGATCGCGCAGCTGCACGCTGGGCGGATCAACCTCCGCCGCCTCGGCGGCCAGTTCGGTATAGGGCAGGGTGGTCCCGTCGGCGGCGATCACCGCGCCGCGCTCTGTCCGCAGCGTCTCGATCTCTACGCCCAGCCGGTTCGCCGCGGCGGTCTTCAGCATCTCGCGCGTGGCGGCGCCGGTCACCCGCAGCCTCTCGTAGCCGTCCTTCATGGCGGTCGAGCCGCCGGTGACCTGCATCTTCAGCACCTTGCCCATCTTGGCCACGACCTGACCGAGGTTGTGCTGGAAGGCCGAGGCATCGTAGCCTTTCGAGGGCACCGCTTCGGCCAGCATGGCGGTGTTGTAATAGGCGGCGGCGGGCGGGCCGTGGATCACCCGCACCTGATCGAGGTCGAGGTCCATTTCCTCGGCCAGCAGCGCGGCCCATGTGGTATGCGTGCCCTGACCCATCTCGGCGCGCGGTGCGATCAGCGTCACACCCACGCCGTCGATCAGCACGAAGGGGTTCAGCGTGGCCTCGCCGTCGCCCGGTTTCAGAGGGTTCGGCGCGGGCTTCATCACGTACCACGCGCCAAAGGCCGCGCCCCCGGCGACGGCGGCGACTCCGATCAGAAAGGTCCGGCGGGCGATCTTGCCGATGCTGGCCATGGCTCAGGCCCCCTCTGACGCGGATTTGATGGCGGCGCGGATGCGCGGATAGGTCCCGCAGCGGCAGAGATTGCCGGACATGGCGGCGTCGATCTCGTCGTCGCTGGGGTTCGGGATCTCGGCCAGCAGGGCGGCGGCCTGCATGATCTGGCCCGACTGGCAGTAGCCGCATTGCGGCACCTGATGCGCGATCCAGGCCTCTTGCAGCGGGTGCGGGGCCTCGGGCTGGCCCAGCCCCTCGATGGTCGTCACATCGCCCCAGACCTCCGACAGCGGCACCTGGCACGACCGCACGGCCTCGCCGTCGATCTGCACGGTGCAGGCCCCGCAAGAGGCGACGCCGCAGCCGTATTTCGTGCCGGTCAGGTTCAGCGCGTCGCGCAGCACCCAAAGCAGGGGGACGTCGCCGGGCAGGTCGACCTGATGGGTCTGCCCGTTTACGGTGAGGGTGGTCATGAGAGCCTCCGATAAGCGGTGAGTTCAGAATTGGGGCTCCGCCGGGCGGTGTCAATCGAAGCGGGGCAGCGTCACCCGGCCTTTGTCCAGCGGGCCGCACGGCGGTCCATGACACGACGCCAGAGCGGCGGCACCAGCGCGATGCAGGCCATCACCGGCAGCGAGTAGGGCAGGATCGGCATGGCCTCGCGGTCGATCTGAAGGCCGGGATAGGGGCGCGCCGGGTGCGCGTGGTGGTCGGAATGGCGCGGCGCGTTCAGCATCAGCGCCGAAGACGCCCCCTGCGGCGCGTTCCAGCTGTGCTGCGGGCCGACCGGTTCGGGCTTGCCACTGGCGCCGTCGTGGCGTCTGAGGCCGTAGTGCTGAACGTAGTCCGACAGGAACAGCTGCGCCTGCGCATAGGCCGACAGGGCCAGCAGGGCCGCGATGCCGGCGAGGCCTCCGACGGCGGCGGCGAGGCCCAGCGACAGGCCCGCACCGCCTGCGTACCACGCATAGGGGTGCATCCCGCGCCCCTGCCGCAGGCGGCTTTCGGCGCGATAGCCCGCGCGCAGCGAGCCCACCCATGCCCGCGCGGCGAAGGCGTACCACGACTCGCCCAAGCGCGCCGAGTTCGGGTCGCGGTCCGTCGCGGCGTGGATGTGATGCACCCGGACATGGGCCGAGGCATGGTGCCCGAACAGCACCGAGGCATAGACCGCGACGCCCAGCCTGCGCGGCCAGCGCCCGGCGCGGTGGATCAGTTCATGCGCGTTGGAATTGCTGACCTGCCCAAGGAACAGCGACAGCGCGAGGAAGATCAGCACCTTGTCCAGCCAAGGCGCGTCCGAGGCCAGCACCGCGACCCCGCCGTAAAGCAGGGGAAAGTGCAGCAGCCCCAGCGTGACCGACAGCCCGCCACCCGCCGGGAACTCTGCCCCCGGCACATCGGGCGCGGCCAGCGCGGCGATCTTGTCCAGCGCCCAGACGAGGACCGTGACACAGGCCAGCGCCAGCGCCGGGAAAGGGCCGCCCACCACCATGGCCAGCGCCAGCAGCGCCACCATGCCAAGGGTCGCAAGCGCGAAACGGATCATGACATTCCCTAAAGTTTCTCTTACCGGCCAGTCTTGCACCCGAGATCACAACATTCCGTCACCGTTCGGGCAGAGTCACGGTATGTCATGGCCCGGGTTTCGGACAGGGCGTCGTTTTCCGCCAGAACCGGGCGGCGTTCAGGCGGTATCCTGTCCGCAGGCCAGCGGAGGATGCGCATAGCTTCGGACGAAGGCAAGGAGGCGCGCTGCCTCGCGGTAAGCGGCGGCCAGAGCAAGCCGTGAAGCTTCGGGGAAGCTTTTACATTGGCAGAGAAGCTCTTGTTATTAATTGTGAAATGGCGGTAGGCGCATGGATCTTGGAAGTCGGGCCAGGCTGTATCTGCCCGGGCAACGAATACCCCGTCTCTCACGCGATTTTGCGGAAGGAAATCAAAGCGCTGGAAGACGCGGCTCTGGCGGGCGGGGGCGCTTACGACCTGTGGCGCGGTCATACGACACCGCAGCGGCGAAATGCGGGGAGGATCGTAAAAGTGAAAGCAAAAGGGCGAATTTCGGTGGGTGTGGCAGGATTTCTATCGAGTAAAGTAAACCTTTCAGTGGTTCTTATAGACGGCGCAGATGCAGCCCTGCGCTTTCAGCCGGGTGCATAGCCGCCAGGCAGCGTCCCGCGAATCGTGGCCGATGCGGGCCATGTAGTAGCCGCCCTTGGGGCTGGACCGGCTTTTCTGCCAGACAAGATCCGGATCAGCGTTGCCGACCAGACCCTTGCAGGCCCGCGCCCGGCTCTTGAATTGCTGAATGGCCACCGCCTTGGTGGTCCCGAAGGCCATCTGGACACCCCATTTCTTCAGCTTCGGCGTGCCCGGTTCCTGTGCCGGATAGGGGGTCAGACGTCGGTTGCGCGCCATCTGGTGGCAGGCTTCCCGAAAGGGCCGGTCCCCGTCCAGCCGGAAATCCGGCGCCTCGGGCGGTGCGTCGCGCCATGTCTCGGCGGCCAGTCCGGTGATGATCCTGACGTAATCCACCGTCTCTTTCGCCAGCCCGCCGGTGCCCGCCACCAGTCCGTCGGCGCGTCTTTCGCCGCCGTTATAGGCCACTGCCGCCAGCCCGTGATTGCCGTAGCGCCGCCGCAGCTCTCCGAGGTATTCCGCCGAATATTCAAGAGCCTCTGCCGGATTGTAGGGGTCCAGCAGGCCCCGCAGCCGGGCGGTCGAGGCGATGAACTGCGCGATCCCCATGGCGTTGGCGTGGCTCAGGGCATTGGGGTCGAAGCGGCTTTCCTGCCATATCAGGCGCGCGAAAAAGCCCGGGTCGAGATCGTGGCTTTGGGCGAAGATCTCTATGGCCTGGCAGGTGTCAAAGACGAAATGCGCGGGCCGGATGCACTGTACCTGGCCGAAGGCCCCGGCGGAGCACATCGTGCCGGGCTCCGCGCGCAGGGCGGCAGGCCAAAGCAAGAGGAACAGGACAAGGGCGCGCATGCTTCAGTGATCCGCCGCGCCACGCGCCGCGTCAACTCACACTTTTATTAAGTGCCCCTCCGTATTAGGTGAAGGGAGAGCATCAATCGGGAAAGATCCGCCATGTCCTTCTTTGGAAAGCTGAAGAACCGGCTTTTGAAGTCGTCCTCCAAGCTGGATGAGGGGCTTGATGCCATCGTGCAAGAGGGCGGCTCTGCCGACGCGGGCCAGCCCGAAGATCTGCCCAAGACAGAGATGCCGGTGACCGCCCCGGCCATGCCCGCGCCTCAGGCGCCGCCGCCGCCGTCGGAAACGGCGCGCATCAAGCCCATCGACCTGCCGCCCCAGCCCGCCGCCGCGCCGCCGCAGCCGGGGCTACTGGGGCGTTTTATCGGCAAGGGCCGGGCAGAGCCTGCCGTGCGTCGGGTCCTGGACGACGAGATGCTGGAGCAGCTCGAAGAGCTGCTGATCGCCTCGGACATGGGGGTCGACACGGCCCTGCGCGTGACCGGCAACATCGCCGAGGGGCGCTTTGGCAAGCGCCTCTCGACGCGCGAGATCAAGGAGCTGCTGAGCGCCGAGGTGGCCCGGATCATGGCCCCCGTCGCGCGGCCCCTGCCGCTGTACCCCCGCCGTCCGCAGGTGGTGCTGGTCGTCGGGGTGAACGGCTCGGGCAAGACCACGACCATCGGCAAGCTCGCCAGCCAGTTCCGGGCCGCGGGCAAGAACGTGGTGATCGCCGCGGGCGATACCTTTCGCGCGGCGGCGGTGGAACAGCTTCAGGTCTGGGGCGAACGGGCCGGGGTGCCGGTCCTGACCGCGCCCGAGGGTTCGGACCCGGCCAGCCTTGCCTTCGACGCCATGACGCGGGCGCAGGCCGAGGGCGCCGACCTTCTGATGATCGACACGGCGGGGCGGCTTCAGAACCGGCAGGATCTGATGGAGGAACTGGCGAAGATCGTCCGCGTGATCCGCAAAAAGGACCCGGATGCGCCACACAACACGCTTCTGGTGCTGGATGCGACAACCGGCCAGAACGCGGTGAATCAGGTCGAGACCTTCCGCAAGCTTGCCGATGTGTCGGGGCTTGTGATGACCAAGCTGGACGGGACGGCGAAGGGCGGTGTCCTGGTTGCTCTGGCGGATAAGTTCGGGCTGCCGATCCACGCCATCGGCGTGGGTGAGCAGATCGACGACCTCGCGCCCTTCGATCCCGAGGAATTCGCGGCCGCCCTGACCGGCCTCGATACGGAAAGCTGACGCCCTCGGTTTCTTCTGTCCAGAAATAGACTGGGACAGCGCGCGGCGCGGGGGCAGGCTCCCCCAACAGGTCGCTTACAAGCCTCTGCGCCGAGGGCTTCCTGGTGCGGCTTGCCCGGGGGCGTCCCGGTTGTGGGCAGGCGGGTCTGGCAATGGCCCCCTGCTTCTTTGGTTTTCCAAGTATACTCGGGGCGCGAAGCGGGGGGCAAAGCACCTCCGTCCGCGCCAAAGCACCCCTTAGCCCGCCGTGACGCGCCAGGCCACCGGCATCCCCGCCAGCGCCTCGCGGATGGCGGGCACATCCGCCTCGGCGACGCGTATCCCTGTCCCCTCCGCGCCGACCGTGACGCTGGCGGCGATCCCGGCTTTGGCGGCGGCGGCCTCGAAAGCGCGGCGGGTGGCTTCGGCGCGCAGGGTCGGCTTGAAGATCTTGCCCACGGGGGTCAGCGGCATGGCCTCGATCACCGCGACCCAGCGGGGCAGGGCGACCGGGTCCTCCAGCCGGTCCCTGAGGAACGCCACCAGAGCCTCTCCGGTCGCCTCTGCCCCCGCGCGCAGCGTCACGAAGGCCGCCGGCAGTTCGCCTGCGTAGGCGTCGGGCATGCCCACGGCGGCGGCGGCGGACACCTCCGGGTGCGCCAGCAGGGCGTCCTCGATCATCTGCGGGTCGATGTTGTGGGCGCCGCGAATGATCATGTCCTTCTTGCGCCCGGTGATGAACAACCGCCCCGAGGCGTCCAGCATCCCCAGGTCGCCCGAGACCAGCCAACCGCCCGGCAGGAAGCTGCCCGCACCCAGCGTCGGGTCCGAGTAGCCGTCCGCCACATTGGGGCCGCGCAGGGCGATGATGCCGGTCTCGCCCGCGGGCAGGGGGCGGGCGGGGTCGGCCTCTCCGTCGGTCTCGTCGAGGATCGCGAGTTCGGTGAAGGGCAGGCGCAGCCCGCAGGACAGCGGCACCCGGGGGCCATGCACCGGCTCGACCGCGATGGCGCCCGCGCATTCGGTCATCCCGAGGATATTGCGCACCGCCACGCCGGTCTGCGTCTCGATGGTTTCGGCCAGTTCGGTGGGCAGCGGCGAGCCGCCGGTCAGGAACCAGCGCAGCGTTGAGATATCGGCATCCACCGCGCGGCCCTTCAGCCCCGCCAGCACCGTCGGCACGGCGCCGACGATGGTGATGCCCAGCCGTTCGGCCTGTTGCCAGAGCGTGCCCATGAAGGCCGGGTTGCGCATCCCCAGCCGCCCGGGGATGACCTGCGTGCCCCCGGCGCAGAGCGTCGACAGCCCGTAGACGAAGGCCCCCGCGACGTGGAACAGCGGAAAGCCGTTCACCACCACGTCCGAGGGTTTCAGGTCATGCATCAGGGCGCAGGAGCGGGCGACATGGGCCTGATTGCCGCGCAGGTGGCGCACCAGCTTCGGCGCCCCGGTGGTGCCGCCGGTGTGGTAATAAGCGGCCAGCGCCGTCTCGTCCCCCTCAGGCCGGACCGGATCGCCGGGTGTTGCGATGAGCCTCTCGAAAATACCGTCGGCGCCGGGACTGTCGGCCTCGGCGTCGCAGGCGAAGATCGGCAGCGCGATGCCCTCGGCGCGCAGCGCGGGCACCAGGGTGGACCAGTAGTCCATCTCGGCGTTCACCCCCATGGCCACCACCACCGCAGCATCCGAGGCGCGGATCAGCGCGGCGATGTGATCGGGCTTCAGCAGCGGGTTGATCGGGCAGGCATGGCCCGCGACCTCTGCGCCCCACAGGGCGACCTGTCCCGAGACCGTGTGCTGGGTCAGGATCGCCACGCCCTTGCCGGGCCGGACGCCATGGGCGCGAAACAGCCGCGCCGCGCCCTCAACGCGCGCGGCAAGACCGGCATAGGTCACGACCGCGTCGCGCGCGGGATCGGCGGCGTCGTGCAGGTAGCGGATCGCGGTTGCATCGGGTCGGCTTCGGGCCTGTTCCGCAAGGATCTCCCAGGCCGAGCGCTGGGGGAAGCTGGCCGCAAGGCCCCGGGCCTCGAGCGTTTCAAGGTCTTGCAGCGTTGCGATCCGTGCCATGTTTTCCCCGTCGTGCTCTGGTTCCTTGGGGCCCCGCCCGGCGCCCTTCTGCGCGGCTCAGACCCGCCCCGCCTGCACGTCGCGCAGGTTGTCGTCGAGGCGCAGCAGCAGGCGGTGCAGGGTGTCCAGATCCTCTGCGGACAGCCCTGCGGTCAGGCGCGCCTCGTGTTCTTCGACGTCGCGTTCCAGCGCCACCAGCCGCCCGGCGCCTTCGGGCGTCAGGAAGACCCGGCGCACGCGCTTGTCCTGCGGTGACGCGCGCCGTTCCAGCCAGCCCTCGCGCTCCAGTTCCTGAAGGATCGGCACCAGCGAGGAGCGGTCGAGGAAGATCGCCTCGGCCAGCCGGGCCTGCGGAACGCCGGGGTTGGCCTCTATCAGCTTCAGCATGCCGTAATAACGCGGCGCCGCGCCATGGCCGGAGACCCGCGCCTCGAAGGTCTTGTAGGCGGCGATCTGCACCAGCCGGATGCGGTAGGACACCAGACGCACCAGCGCCTCGGGTTCGTGCAGCTCGGCGATGTCGCGCATGATCGCCATCAGTTCATACTGTTCGGCAGCGCCATGACCAGCGCCGGAAAGGCGATCAGCAGGATCAGCCGCAGCACGTCGACGGTGACGAAGGGCAGCACGCCCCGGAAAATCGTCGTCAGGCTGACGCGGCTGGCGATGGAGTTGATGACGTAGACGTTCATGCCCACCGGCGGTGTGATCAGCCCCAGCTCCACCGTCATGACGATGATGATGCCGAACCAGATCGGGTCGAAGCCCAGCTGCTCGATCACCGGGAAGACGATGGGCACCATCAGGATGATCATCGCCATGGCGTCGAGGAAGCAGCCCATCACGAGGAACAGCAGCAGGATCAGCAGCAGCGTGCCGTAGCGGCCCGCGCCGAGGGTGGTCAGGAAGCCGGTGATCTCCTGCGGGACCTGCGTGATGGCGAGGAAATAGCCGAAAAGCGTTGCCCCGATCAGCACCACGTAGATGGACACCGAGGTGCGCAGCGCCTCGACGAGGCTGTCGAGCAAGGTGCTCAGGGTCAGGCGGCGGCGGAGCAGGCCGATGAGCGCGGTCAGAAGCGCGCCGACGGCGGCGGCCTCTGTCGCGGTCACGACGCCGAAGTAGATCGACAGGATCACCGCGATGAAGAGCAGGCCGACGGCCCAGATGCCTTTCAGCGCGGCGAGGGCCTGGCCCAGGCGGAAGGGCTCGGCGGCGGGCAGCTGGCGGCCGTACCAGAAGCGCACGGTCAGCATGTACATGACCACCGCCAGCAGGCCCGGCACGACGCCCGCGATGAAAAGCTGGCCGATGTCGGTTTCGGTGATGAAGCCGTAGATCGCCAGTACCACCGAGGGCGGGATCAGGATGCCCAGCGTGCCGCCCGCCGCGATGATGCCGGTCGAGGCGGCGTCGGAATAGCCCGCCTGCTTCATCTCGGGATAGGCGATCTTGGTCATGGTGGCGGCGGTCGCCACCGAGGACCCGCAGATCGCCGCGAAGCCGCCGCAGGCGCCGACAGAGGCCAGGCCCAGCCCGCCCCGGAAGCCGCCCAGCCAGGCGCGGCCTGCCCGGAACAGTTCCGAGGACATGCCCGAGTTGGTGGCCAGCACACCCATCAGGATGAAGAAGGGGATCAGGGTCAGGTTGAAGTCGGTGATGGTCGAGATCGGCGATTGCGCCAGCAGGTTCAGCGCCGGTGCCATGCCGATCACGGCCCCGAAGCCGCCGATGCCGACAAGGCCCATGGCGATGCCGATGGGCACCCGCAGGGCCATAAGGGCGAAGAGGGCGACGAAGCCCGAAACGGCGAGGAGTTCGTTGCTCATGGGGTCGGGGTCCGGTGGGTCTGCGGGCTGGTGCCGTTCAGGGCTGTCGGGTGGGGGCTGTTGGCCTCGGGGAGAGGGGGCTCTGCCCCCCGGGCTTCGGCCTCCCTCCGAGGTATTTCGAGCCCAGAGAAGCGGGGCGCCGTGTCCGGGGCGCCCGGGTGACGCGCCGGATGGGCGGCTGCGGGGCGGTCATGGCGGGGCGAGAGGCCTGTGGCGGCGCGGGCGGGCGCTGTTGCCGGGGGGCGGGCTGTGGTCCTGCCGGTTTCCGTCTGGCGGGGCGCGCTCGGGCGGGCCTTTGAGGGGCCGTGGCGGCTCATTTCTTCTGGTCCTGCAAAAGCTGCGCGTCGATGCCGTCGAACTCGCCGAGGTCGGCCCCCCGCACGACGATCCGCCAAAGCCGGGCGGCTGTGGCAAAGAGCGCCGCCACAAGCCCCAGCCAGATCGCAAGGAAGAAGGGCCAGTGCGGCAGGCGCAGGTCCATGGTGGCATCGCCGCCGGACATGGCGGCGCTGACGCGGCCCCAGATCTTCCATGTCAGCAGAGCGGTGAACACCAGCAGCACGGCCCATGCGACGGCATTGATCCAGCGCCGGGCCGGGGGGCGGACGGCCTGTGCCAGCAGGTCCACCTTGATATGTGTGCCGTGCCAGGCGACCGAGGCGAAGCCCCAGGCGATGGCCACCCCCAGCACCAGCCGGGACAGGTCGAAGGCATCGGGCAGCGGTCGGGCAAAGCCGTAGCGGCCAATGGCCGAGGCCACGATCAGGACAGTCACAAGGCCGAGAACGGCACCGGCGATCCGCTCGATCAGCTGAACGGCGCGGCGGATCGGCCCGCCGGGGGAAGGGGCGTCACGCATGAGGGGGCTCCGGTGGTTGGGGCAGGCGGGGCAGCCCGCGTGCCGAGGGGCGGCGCAGCGCGGATGGCCGGGGCCCCGCGCCGAGCGGCGTGGCCGGCCACGGAAGGGGCAGGGCCCCGGGGCGCCCTGCCGGTGCCTGGCTCAATAGGCGGCGTCGTATTCTTCCAGCGCGGCCTTATAGGCCTGAAGGATGGCCTCGGCGTCGTGGCCCTTGGCGGCCACCTCTGCCTTCCATTCCTCGGTCAGCGGCGCGGCGGCAGCGATCCATGCCGCGATCTCGTCCTCGGTGGGCTCGTTGAACGACTGGGCCTCGTCCGCCATCAGCCGGTCCTTGGCGGCCATGTCGTCCTCGTGCCAGCCCGCGGCGACGCGGCCCGACCAGTCCGGCGAGCAGTGGTCGTCGATCACCGCCTTGTTCTCGTCCGAGAGGCGGTCGTAGCTGCCCTGGTTCATGATCATGACCTGCGCCGACATGTAGAAGGGCATGTCCAGATGCACCGGCACCTCTTCGGAGAGGTTGAAGTCATACATCGCGCCCCAGGGGAAGGTGACGGCCTCTGCCGTGCCCTTGGACAGGGCCTCGCGTGCCTCGGGTGCGGGCACCTGCACCGCCCCGCCGCCCAGCAGCGACACGAAGCGCGAGATGCCCTGATGCGCGGGGCGCACGTTCATGCCGCGCACGTCGTCGGGATGGGTCACATCCACCTTGGAATGGAAGGCGCCCGGCGCGTGCGGATGGAAGAAGCAGACCTTGACGTCGCCCATTTCCTGCGCAGCGCCGTTTTCCATGTACCAGGCGTGGATCGCCTTGGCGCCCTGGATGCTGTCATCGACGAGGAAGGGCACCTGCGTCAGGCCATAGATCGGGAAGCGCCCGGCGGTATAGCCGGGGTTCACCCATGCCAGATCGACGATGCCCTGAGCGGCCATGTCGTAGTGGTCGGGGGCCTTGCCCAACTGCTGCGCCGGGAAGATCTGGATGGCGATGCGCCCGTCAGAGGCCTCTTGCACCGACTGCGCCCAGGGCTCGATCCCCTTGGACGCGGGGGCGATGGAGGGCGGCACCCAGTGCGACAGGCGCAGGGTCACCTCTTGGGCGCTGACAGAGAGCGGCGCGCATAGCGCAAGGATCGCGCCAAGCGCGACGGATGTTCTGATCATGATGTCCTCCCATGGGGCCGTATGTCTCCTCCGGCCCTTCTGATTGATGGATATCAAACAATCCTGTCGAAGCAAATGAAATGTCACGGGGGCGGGAGATGCGCGCAATTCGCGCGATCAAGCCCTTGTTCCGTCATGGTTTAACGGTGTTTCAACGCTTGTGATGCAAAGCTGAACCGGACGCTCGATGGAGGACGCGGATGGCGCATTTCCGGTGTCATGGATTCTATGCGCTGGCGACGTTGCTTCTGGCCCTTGCCCTTGCGCTGCCGTCCGCTGGCCGGGCGCAGAGCGGCCCGGGGGCGATCCGCCCCGGCTGGCCGCCGCTGTCCACGCGGGTGGAAGCGGTTGCTAACAGCTTGGCGATGGCCGGGCCCGCGCTCCCGGCGGCCGGGGGGCTTCTTGTTCTGACGCTCGCGCGGGACAGCCTGCCGCCCTGGCTGGACAGGGTGTTTCCCGCCTCTCTTGCCGCGGACCGCACCCCGCAGTTGGCAGGCCTGGGGTTCGGGCTGCCGAAGATCATGACCCCCGACCGGGCGCGGGTGCTGATCGTGGCGCTGTGCGCGGGGGGTGCCATGCTGGCAGCCGGGGTCATCTGGCAGCACCACCGGCGCTCGACGAACGCGGCACGTCAGGGTCTTGCCGCCGAGCTGATCGACTCCATGCCGGTCGGCCTGTTGCTGATCGCGGCGGACGGCAGGGTCACCTACGTCAACCGGGAAATCCTCGACGCCACCCCCGACGATCCCGATGTCATGCGGTGCGGCGCCCACTACCCCACCGCCATGAAGGCGCTGATCGACAACGGGGCCTTCGATCTTGAAGGCCGTACGCCACAGGACATGCTGCGGCTTCTGGCGGTGGATGGGCTGAAGGACGGGTTCCGGCAAGAGCTTCGCATGGCCGACGGCAGCAGTTTCGTCCGCACCGCGCGGCGCCTTGGCAGCGGCGAGACGCTGATCGTCCGGCAGGATGTCACTGTCCAGCGGGCACGCCTGCGCCAGATCGAGGCGCTGAACCGCGCCCTGGCGGAGAAGGTGCGCATCGCTACCGCCACCAACGCAGAGCTTCGGGCCTTTGCCTATGCGACCTCGCACGACCTGAAATCGCCGCTGAATTCCGCGATCATGCTGGCGGATCTTCTGCTGGAGGAAGAGAGGCTGGGCGAGAGGGACGCGCTGCGGGATCTGATCTCTGACCTGCGCGGAACGCTGCGCGGCATGTCGGGACTGATCGACGATGTGCGCCTTTACACGGATACCATCGTGACCGGTGCGCCCGTGGTGCCCTGTGACCTTCAGGCCATGGCGGAGGAACTCGTGGGGACCCTGACGCCGGATCTTCAGGCCGCGGGCGCGAAGGTCACGGTGCAGGGCCTGCCGAAGATCCGCGGCAACGCGGTGCAGTTGCGCCTGCTGCTGTCCAACCTGCTGGACAATGCCTTGACGTTCCGCGCCGAAGACCGCGCCCTGCGGGTCGACCTCAGCGGTTTCGACGGACCGGAGGAGGCGGGGTTTACCATCCGCGACAACGGCATCGGGATCGATCCGGTTTACCACGACCGGATCTTCCAGCTTTTCCAGAAACTTCACCCCGGCACGCTTTACCCTGGCAACGGCCTCGGCCTGTCGATCTGCCAGCGCATCGTGCTGGCGCACGGCGGTCGCATCGCCGTCGGCTCAGCGCCGGACAGGGGCGCCGCTTTCACCGTAACTTTCGGAAAGGATGTCAGATGATAGACACGCTCATGATCGTGGACGACAATGCGCTCGACCAGAAACTCTATGCCCGGATCATCGCCCGGTCCGGGCTGGTCGGGCGGGTGCACAGCTTCGTCATGGCCGAGGACGCGCTGGCGTTTCTGGCCGCGCCCGCCTGTCCGACGATCGACGTCATCCTGCTGGATATCAACATGCCAAGGATGAACGGGTTCGAGTTTCTCGATGCGGCCACGACGCGTTTCGGGGCGGGTTTCGCCCGCGCCGCCGTGATCATGCTGACCACCTCGATGTCGGAAAACGACCAGCAGCGTGCTGCTGGGTACGCGGTGGTGCGGGACTATATCAACAAGCCGCTGCGGCCGGAGCATCTGGAACGGATCGACGCGCTCTTGCAGAACAAGGCGGCCTGATCCGAAGAGGCGTATGCTGGTACGGGGGGGCAGGGGATGAGGGGCTGGCGGCTGTCGCCCGTGGCGATGCCCCGGGTCGCCGTTGCGACGGGCAGATGGGCAAGGGGGCAGGTGCCGTGTCACCCTTGTCGAGGCACTGGACAGACGGACAGGGGGCCTCTTGTCATTTTGGCGAGGGGTAAGCGCGTCGGAAAAAGGCAGGGCGGCGGTTAAACCGGACAGAGAGCGCCTGCGCGCTCAGGCGGCGGTCTTACTACCGGGCAGGTCGAAGACCACGCGGCAGCCGTGCCCGGCGCTGGGCTCTTCGATATGGATTTCGCCGCCGAGGGACTTGACCACCTTGCGCGCGATGGCAAGCCCCATGCCCGCGTGCCCGGTTTCGTCCTTGGGGCGCAGGGTATGCAACGGCTCAAAGACCTTCTGGCGATACTGCGCCTCGATCCCGGGGCCGTTATCGGCGACACGGATCTGCACACGATCGCCGTCTGGCACCGCCGTCACCCCGATGTCCGGGGCCGGGTCGGTGTTGTGTTCCACCCCGTTCGACAGCAGCGCCGTGAAAAGCCGCGACAGGTCATTTTTCGGCCCGTGCACCTGAAAGGCATGCTGCGGGACGGACAGGCGGGCGCTGTCGGGCGTCAGAGAGGCCCATGCGGCACCCAGAAGGTCGTTCAGCGCGTGGTCGGCGGAGGTATCCGCAAGCCGCCCGACGCGGCTGAGCGTTGTCAGCGATTCAAGCATCCGGTCCATGCCGCCGGCGTAGGACTTCAGCATGTCCATGTGTTCGCCGACGCCGTCGGGCAGGGCGATCTTCGCGGCCTTGAGGTCTTCGGCGATCCAGTCGGGAATAACCCGCATGGCGCGCGAGAAGCTTTTCAGGTCGTGGGTGATGCAATAGAGGAATTCCTCGTATTCGCGCTCCCTCTCTGAAATGACGGTCATGGATCGTCCCTGCGTTTCGTGGCGTGAATTAACCGCTTATCCCTACCACGAAGCGCGCGATCCGGCAATTTTCAGCCGTCCCGGATTGAATTCAAAACTGAAAGAAATTCTTAGTATTGAGGAGTGGCCCGCTGCCGGGAAAGAGAATACCGTTTGGCTGGAGAATTGGAACAGGGGTGTCCGATGGATAAGGCCTCGATAAAGGATAGCGCGGCGGCTGCCGAGGCGGCCTATAACGAAGCGACCTTCGCGCATGAACGCCGGGGTGTCTTCGATGTTCTGGTGCTGGATGACAGCCGCTTCGACCAAAGCCGCATCATCCGCGCCTGCGAGAAGACCGGCCTGCCTGTGTCCACGACCACGGCACAGGACATGGATACCTTTGCAAAGGCGCTGGACAGCGTCGCCTACGATCTTGTTCTGATCGACTACAAGCTGCCCGACGGCAACGGGCTGCACGCGCAGCGGATGGTGCAGAACCATCCGATGAACTTCGGTGCGGCGGTGGTCATGGTCTCGTCCGAGATGCGGACGGACGTGGCGGTGGCCTCGATGAAGAAGGGGTCGCTCGATTGTCTGGACAAGGATGCCCTGACCGCCGAGAAGTTGCGCGAGCTGATGATCGCCTCTGCCAAGATCTTCGCCGAGGCCTCGCGCCACTGGATCGGAGAGCTGCTGGCTCAGCAGCGGGTTCAGATTGCGCAGGATGTGGCGCGGGTGATCCGCGACGAAATGGAGTTCGGGCGTTTCGTGGATACGATCGACAAAAGGATCATCGATATGCTGGCCTCCCGGGGATTTTCAGAACCGGAAAACTGGAATGTCTCCTATCTGTTCGATTCCGATGAGCCGCTGAAATTCAAATAGACGAAAATCCATGGTACTGGAATGAAAGAGGGGCCGCAGATATGCGGCCCCTTTTCTGTTTGGCGAGCGGGAAGGGGGCGTCATGCCAGAGGCGTGCTTTCAGCATGATCCCCGCGGCTTGCACCGCCCCCCCGGGGTATTTTCAGGACCAAAGAAAGGGCGGCGTGCGCCCGTCCTCAGCCTAGATCACCGGGCAGCAGGGCGTCCGGGAAGTTCTGGTAGCAGACCGGCCGCAGGAAGCGGCGGATAGCCATGGTGCCCACCGAGGTCGCGCCGAAATTCGTCGAGGCCGGGTAGGGGCCGCCGTGAACCATCGCGTCCGCCACCTCGACGCCGGTCGGGAAGCCGTTCACGAGGATGCGGCCCGCCTTGCGCTCCAGCACCGGCATCAGGCTTTGGGCAAGGCCCAGATCGCCGTCGTCCATGTGCAGGGTCGCGGTCAGCTGACCTTCGAAACCCTTGGCCAGCGTCTCCATCTCGTCGGGGCCGTTCACGCGCACCACCAGACCCAGCGGGCCAAAGACCTCTTCGCCAAGGGCGTGGTCCTGAAGGTAGTTCTCGGCGTCCGTCTCGAAGAGGTTCGGCGCGGCGTTGCGGCCCTCGCTGTCGGTGGTCAGCACCGGCTTGACCGCGTTGCGCCCGTCGAAGCGCGACTTGCCGTCCTTGTAGGCCTGCGCGATGCCGTCGGTCAGCATGCACTGCGCGGGCGCGTCCTTCAGCGCCTCGGCGGCGGCGGCGACAAAGGCGTCGCCCTCGGCACCCTTCTGCACCACGGCGATGCCGGGGTTGGTGCAGAACTGGCCCGCGCCCATGGTCAGCGAACCGGCCCAGCCCTTGCCGATCTCGGCACCGCGCGCGCGGGTCGCCTCGGGCAGCAGGAACATCGGGTTGACGGACCCCAGCTCGCCGAAGAAGGGGATCGGCTCGTCGCGCTGCGCGCAGAGGTCGAAGAGCGCGCGACCGCCGCCCAGCGATCCGGTGAAGCCCACGGCCTTGATCAGCGGATGCTGGACCAGCGCCGTGCCGACGTCGCGCTTGCCGCCCTGGATCAGGCTGAAGACGCCCTTGGGCAGGCCGCAGGCCTCGATGGCGGCGTGGATGGCCTCGGCCACGATCTCGCCGGTGCCGGGGTGGGCCGAGTGGCCCTTGACCACGACCGGGCAGCCCGCGGCAAGCGCCGAGGCGGTGTCGCCGCCCGCGGTCGAGAAGGCCAGCGGGAAGTTCGAGGCGCCGAAGACCGCGACCGGGCCGATGGGGCGCTGCACCATCTTCAGGTCGGGGCGCGGCAGCGGCTGACGGTCGGGCAGGGCCTTGTCGTGGCGGCGATCCAGATAGGCGCCATCAAGGATATGCGTCGCAAAGAGGCGCAGCTGGCCCACGGTGCGGCCGCGTTCCCCCTGAAGGCGGCCTTCGGGCAGGCCGGTTTCCTGCGTGCCGATCTCGGTGATCGCCTCGGCGCGGGCCTCGATCTCGTCGGCGATGGCGTTCAGGAACTTGGCGCGCTCTTCGCGGGTGGTGTAGCCGTAGGTCCAGAAGGCCTCTTCGGCGGCCTTGCAGGCCTGATCCACCAGCGCGGGCGTGCCGACCGAATAGTCATGCGCCGGGCCGTGGGCCGGTTCCGAGGTGAAGGTGGTCTCGCCGGCGACCCAGTCGCCCGCGATCAGGTGTTTGCCATGTGGTTGAAAGGTCATGTCTTCCTCACTTTCCCCATTTGAGGGCAATCAGATCCATATCCCGTGCCATGGACAGCAAGCGGTCCTTGGTACGCTGGGACATGGGTTTCAGCGGATGGCGTACGTGATCGGAGCCGATGACACCACCCTCCATCATCACCGTCTTGGTGGCGCGCAGCCCGCATTGACGGTTTTCGTGGTTAATCAGTGGCAGGCAGTATTGCCACTGTTTCAGGGCGCCGTCGGTGTCGCCCGCCCGATACTGACGCACGATCTTGCCGATATGTTCCGGCTGAAGGCCCGAGGTCATGGTGCCGGTGCAGCCCGCGTCGAGATCGGCAAGCAGGGTTGCGGCCTCTTCGCCGTCGAAGGGCCCGACGATGTCGTCGCCGCCCGCCTCGATCAGCGCGGCCAGCTTGTCGGCGGCGAAGGGCATTTCCAGCTTGAAGTAGCGCACGCGTTCCAGCTCGCGGGCCATGCGCGCCAGCAGAGGCACCGAAAGGTGCACGCCCGAAAGCGGCGCATCCTGCACCATGATCGGGATCGAGATGGCGTCCGAGACCGCCTTGAAGTGCTCGTAGATGCCCGCCTCGCCGGGGGCGAAGGCGCCCGCGCCGTGGTAGGGCGGCATCATCATGACCATGGCCGCGCCCATGGCCTGTGCGGCCTTGGCGCGTTCCACCACCATTTCTGTGTAGAAGGCCGAGATCGTGACGATCACTGGCACCCGGCCCGCCACCTGTTCGAGGCTGATGCGCATTACAGTCTCGCGCTCGGCATCCGACAGCATGAACTGTTCCGAGTAGTTGGCGAGGATGCAGATGGCGTCGACGCCCTGGTCGATCATGCAGTCCATGACACGGCGGCAGCCCTCTTCGTCGAGGCGGCCGTCTGCGTGGAACGGGGTCGGGGCCACCGGAAGAATGCCGGTCAGCGGGTTTTTCAAAAGGTCCATGGTTTCTCCTTACCAGTCGAAGGGGGCGACGGTGCGCCGCTCCCCCAGCATGAAAGCGTCGGCCACGTGGGTCAGCGGGCTGAGATCCATGTCGATCCCGCCGCGGGTCACGAGTCGCGCGAAATTGTCGTAAAGGCGAGGGTATTCGCCTTGCAGGGTGTCGTCCTCGTCGTCGGCGCCGCGTTCCTTGCCGTCGATCAGCAGGCGCGCGCCACCGTCCTGAAGCACCAGCCTGCCCTCGGGGGTGTCGACCTCTATTTCCCACGTCTGCTTGCCGGTCTGCAACCAGTCGAACTCGGCGGTGACATTGCCCGAGAGGGTCAGGTGCGCCGCGATGGGGGTCTGGCGGTTCTCCGGGAAGTCGAGCGTCGCCTTGGTCAGGTGAACGGGGGCGGGCAGGATGCGCGTCAGGATCGACAGCGCGTTGATGCCCGGGTCGAAGACGCCCATGCCGCCGGGTTCGAAGACCCAGTCCTGCCCGGGGTGCCAGTGCCGCACGTCCTCGCGCCACGTGATATGGGCGCGGGTGACGCGCTTGTCCGACAGCCAGTTGCGCGCGGGGCGCACCATGGCCGCCTCGCGGCTATGCCACGTCGCATAAAGCGACACGCGGTTCTCGCGCGCCAAGGCTTCCAGCGCGTGGCATTCCGAAAGGCTGGCGCCCGGGGGCTTTTCCAGCATGACGTGCCGACCGGCCCGGATCGCGGCCTGCGCATAGGCAAAGCGCGGCACCGGCGGCAGGCAAAGCGAGACGACGCGGATGTCCGGGCGCTTTTCCAGCATCTTGGTCATGTGGGTGAAGGCCTCGACCCCCGGCAGGGTGCCCGCGCGCGAGACCGTCGCCCCCACCTCCCAGTCGGGGGAGGCGGCGATGGCGGGGACGTGCTGGTCCACCGCGATCTTGCCGATGCCGACGAGTGCGAGTTTCATCAGTGGCTGTCCTTGCCCACGGCATTGCCCCGGCAGCCCTTGAGGAAGCTGAGGTCGGCCCCGGTGTCGGCGCCTTCCACATGGGCGTTGTGCAGCCATGCGTAGCCGCTGGCGGGCTGTTCGTGCGTGGGCTGCCATGCATCGAGACGGGCGGCCAGTTCGGCCTCGGGAATGTCCAGATGCAGGCGGCGGTTGGGCACGTCCACCTCGATCATGTCGCCGTTCTGGACGACCGCCAGCGGGCCACCGGCGGCGGCCTCGGGCGAGGTGTGCAGGATCACCGTGCCGTAGGCGGTGCCCGACATGCGCGCGTCCGAGATGCGGACCATGTCGGTGATGCCCTTCTTCAGCACCTTGGGCGGCAGGCCCATGTTGCCGACCTCGGCCATGCCGGGATAGCCCTTGGGGCCGCAGTTCTTCAGCACCATCACGCAGGTCTCGTCGATATCCAGCGCCTCGTCGTTGATCTTGGCCTTGTAGTCGTCGATGTCCTCGAAGACGACGGCGCGGCCCTTGTGGGTCAGCAGATGCTTGGACGCGGCAGAGGGCTTCAGCACCGCGCCCTTGGGCGCGAGGTTGCCGCGCAAGACGGCGATGCCGCCCTGTTGCGTCAGTCCCTTGCCAACGGGGCGAATGACGTCCTCGTTGTGGTTCTGCACGTCCTTGACCTCGTCCCAGATCGTGGCGCCCGAGACCGTCAAAGCGTCCTTGTGCAGCTTGCCGCCCTCGCCGAGGCGCTTCAGGACCACCGGAAGCCCGCCCGCGTAGAAGAATTCCTCCATCAGGTATTCGCCCGAGGGCATGAGGTTGACGATGGTCTCGATATCGCGCCCGCAGCGGTCGAAGTCGTCGAGCGTGAAGTCGACGCCGGTGCGGCCCGCCATGGCGAGCAGGTGGACGACCGCGTTGGTCGAGCCGCCGATGGCGCCGTTGGTGCGCACGGCGTTCTCAAACGCCTGCTTGGTCATGATGTCCGAGGGCTTCAGGTCGTCCTTGACCATCTGCACGATGCGCCGCCCCGACAGTTGCGCCATGACGCGGCGGCGCGAGTCCACCGCCGGGATGGCGGCGTTGCCCGACAGCGCCATGCCAAGCGCTTCGGCCATCGACGCCATGGTCGAGGCGGTGCCCATGGTGTTGCAGGTGCCGGTCGAGCGGGACATCGAGGCCTCGGCTTCGAGGAACTCTTCCTGCGTCATCTCTCCGGCCTTCACCATCTCGGAGAACTTCCAGAGGTGGGTGCCCGACCCCACGCGCTCGCCCTTGTAGTAGCCGTTCAGCATCGGCCCGCCGGTGACGACGATGGACGGCAGATCGACCGAGGCCGCGCCCATGATCAGCGAGGGCGTGGTCTTGTCGCAGCCCACCATCAGCACGCAGCCGTCGATGGGCTGGCCGCGGATGGTTTCCTCGACCGCCAGCGCCGCGAGGTTGCGGAACATCATCGCCGAGGGGCGGAAGGTGTTTTCCGAGGCCGAGAAGACCGGCACCTCGACCGGGAAGCCGCCCGCCTCCCAGACGCCCGCCTTCACCTTCTCGACCAGTTCCTTGACGTGATGGCCGTTGCAGGGGGTCAGCTCGGCCCATGTGTTGAGGATGCCGATGATCGGGCGGCCGTCGAACAGGTCGTGCGGGTGGCCCTGGTTCTTCAGCCAGCCGCGGTGGTAGATCGTGTCGCGGCTGTTGCCGCCGTACCATTCCTGAGAGCGCAGCTTGCGGGGCCATTCGGCGGGTTTGAAGGTCATGTCGGTTCCTTGATGTTTGCCGGGCAAAGGCCCGGCCTACGGATAGTCGGAATGGTTTCGGGACGGGGCAGGGCCGGGGTTCAGACCGGCACCCCGGCCCGCGTCACCCCTGTTTCGATTTGTTGTAGACGTCGAAGATCACGGCGGCGAGCAGCACGAGGCCCTTGATGACCTGCTGGTAGTCGATGCCGATGCCCATGATCGACATGCCGTTGTTCAGCACACCCATCAGGAAGGCGCCCACGACCGCACCGACGATCTTGCCGACGCCGCCCGACATCGACGCCCCGCCGATGAAGACCGCCGCGATCACGTCAAGCTCCAGCGCGAAACCGGCCTTCGGCGTGGCGGTGTTCAGGCGCGCGGCAAAGACGAGGCCAGCGGCGGCGGCGAGGATGCCCATGTTGGTGAAGGCGAGGAAGGTCAGCCGCTTGGTCTTGATCCCCGACAGCTGCGCCGCCTTCACGTTGCCGCCAAGCGCGTAGATGCGGCGGCCCAGCGTCGTGCGTTCCGTGATGAAGGCGTACAGCACCGTCAGCACGCCCATGGTCAGCAGCACGTTGGGCAGGCCCCGGAAGGTCGAGAGCTTGAAGCAGATGAAGATCAGGGCGACGGCGATGATCCCGGTGCGCAGCACGAAGAAGCTGCCCGGCTCGTCCTCGATCCCGTAGGCCTTGTTGCGGGCGCGCTTGGTCAGGCCCATCCAGATCACGATGGCCGCCGCGACCACGCCGGTCGCCAGCGCCAGCACGTTCAGGCGCCGCGCGCCGAAGAGCGCGCCAAGGCTTTCACCGGTCTCGCGGCCCACGATGTCCGGAACGAAACCGTTGGCGATCACCTGAAACTCGCGCGGGAAGGGGCCGACCGATTGCCCTTCGAGCAGCCACAGGGACGCGCCCCGGAACACCAGCATCCCCGCCAGCGTCACGATGAAGGACGGGATGCCCCAATAGGCCACCCAGTACCCCTGCGCGGCGCCGATCACGCCGCCGACCACGAGGCAAACCAGCATGGTGGGCACCGTGCCCACGCCCCAGTTGACGATCATCACGGCGGCGAAGGCACCGACGAAGCCCATGACCGAGCCGACCGAGAGGTCGATGTGGCCCGCCACGATGACGATCAGCATCCCCAAGGCCATGATGACGATATAGCTGTTCTGCAACAGCAGGTTGGTGATGTTCACGGGCTTCAGCAGGGTGCCGTCCGTGACGATCTGGAAGAAGACCATGATCGCGATCAGCGCGAACAGCAGGCCGTATTCCCGCAGGTTCGCGACGAGGTATTCGCCCACGCCCTTGCGGCGGACTTCGGGGGTCGTATCGACGGTTTGCTCTGTCATGGCTTGGTCCTATTCCGTCACGATCAGGGACATGATGGCCTCTTGGCTGGCTTCTGCGGCGGTCAGTTCGCCGACAAGCGCGCCCTCGTTCATCACGTAGATGCGGTCACACATGCCCAAGAGTTCGGGCATCTCGGAAGAGATCATCACCACGCCCTTCCCCTGCGCGGAGAGGTCGTTGATGATCCCGTAGATCTCGAATTTCGCGCCGACGTCGATGCCGCGCGTGGGCTCGTCGAGGATCAGCACCTCGGGTTCGGCAAAGAGCCACTTGGACAGCACCACCTTCTGCTGGTTGCCGCCCGACAGGTTCACGACGCGCTGAAAGACGCCGGGCGTGCGGATGTTCAGCGCCTTCCGGTAGTCCTCGGCCACCGCGGTCTCGCGGTTCTCGTTGAGGATCGCGTTGCTGGACACGGCGGGCAGATTGGCCAGCGTGATGTTCTTGCGGATGGTCTCGTCCAGCACAAGGCCAAGGCTCTTGCGGTCCTCGGTCACATAGGCGAGGCCCGCCTGAATGGCGCGCGGCACGTCAGAGACATTGGCGGGCTTGCCGCCGATCTGCACCTCGCCCGAGATGTTCTGCCCCCATGAGCGGCCGAAGATGCTCATCGCCAGTTCGGTGCGGCCCGCGCCCATCAGGCCCGCGATGCCCACGACCTCGCCCGCGCGGACGGTGAAGTCCACGTCGCGGATGACGTGGCGGTCGGCGTGCTCGGGGTGGTAGACGTTCCAGCCCGCAACCTGCATCAGCACGTCACCGGCCCGGCGTTCACGGTCCGGGTAGCGGTACGCCATGTCGCGGCCCACCATGTCGCGGACGATCTCGTCCTCGGTGATCGGCGCGGCGCGGGCATCCTTGGTCGAGACCGTCGTGCCGTCGCGGATCACCGTCACGGTATCGGCCACGCGGCGCACCTCGTTCAGCTTGTGGCTGATGATGATCTGCGTGACGCCCTGCTGTTTCAGTTCCAGCATGAGGTCCAGCAGCGCCTGACTGTCGCTTTCCGACAGGGCGGCGGTGGGCTCGTCGAGGATCAGCAGGCGCACGTCCTTCGACAGCGCCTTGGCGATCTCGACCAGCTGTTGCTTGCCCACGCCCAGCTTGTCGACCTTGGTGGTCGGCGCCTCGCGGCCAAGGCCGACCTTCTTCAGCAGCGCCTCGGTGCGGCTGAGCGTTTCCTGCCAGCGGATCACCCCGCCACGGCCCGCGATCTCGTTGCCCAGAAAGAGGTTCTCGGCAATCGAAAGCTGCGGCACCAGAGCAAGCTCCTGGTGGATGATGATGATGCCCTTGGCCTCGCTGTCCGCGATATTGCGGAACTCGGCCAGAGCGCCGTCGTAGTGGATTTCGCCGTCGTAGCTGCCCGCCGGGTAGACGCCCGAGAGCACCTTCATCAGCGTCGACTTGCCGGCGCCGTTCTCGCCCACCAGCGCGAGGATCTCGCCCTCGTTCACGCTGAGGTTCACCCCGTCCAAGGCCTTGACGCCCGGGAATTCCTTGGTGATCGCGCGCATTTCCAGAAGCGGCCGCATGTCCGACAACTCCTTGCCTTTGAAAGGGAAAGCCGTCCGGGATCGTCCCGGACGGCAGGGGCCCGGGGGCGGTTACTGGATCTCGTCGGCGCTGTAGTAGCCGGAGTCGATCAGCATTTCCTCGTAGTTGGAGGCATCCACCGGATGCGGCACCAGCAGGTAGGACGGCACGACCTTGACGCCGTTGTCATAGGTCTCGGTGTCGTTGATCTCGGGCTCGCCGCCCTTCAGCAGCGCCTCGACCATGCCCACGGTGACCTTGGCCAGTTCGCGGGTGTCCTTGAAGACGGTCGAATACTGCTCTCCGGCGAGGATCGACTTGACCGAGGGGACCTCGGCGTCCTGACCCGAGACGATCGGCATCTTCATGTCGCCAGAGCCGTAGCCCACGCCCTTGAGCGAGGACAGGATGCCGATGGAGAGGCCATCGTAGGGCGAGAGCACGCCATGCACCTGCGCGTCGGTGTAATGGGCGGACAGCAGGTTATCCATGCGCGCCTGCGCCACCGCGCCGTCCCAGCGCAGGGTGCCGACCGTGTCCATGCCCATCTGGCCGGACAGGACCTCGACCTTGCCCTCGTCGATCAGCGGCTGCAGCACCGACATCGCGCCGTCGTAGAAGAAATAGGCGTTGTTGTCGTCGGGCGAGCCGCCGAACAGCTCGACATTCCACGGCGAGACATCGGGGAAGCGCTCTTCCAGACCCTCGACCAGCGAGGTGGCCTGAAGCACGCCGACCTGGAAGTTGTCGAAGGTGGCGTAGTAGCTGACGTGCTCGCTGTCACGGATCAGGCGGTCATAGGCGATGACCGGGATCTCGGCGTAATAGGCGTTTTCCAGCGCGTTCGAGAGGGTCGTGCCGTCGATGGCGGCGATCACCAGCGCGTCGACGCCATTGGTGATCATGTTCTCGATCTGCGCCAGCTGGTTGGGGATGTCGTCCTCGGCATATTGCAGGATGGTCTCGTAGCCCGCGTCCTGGAACTGCTTGACCATCGACTCGCCGTCGGAAATCCAGCGGGCCGAGGATTTGGTCGGCATGGCGATGCCGACGAGGCCGTCCGCCATGGCGCCGGTCGCAAGCGTGAGGGCCGCGACGGACGCGGCCAGAAGGGTCTTGAGCTTCATGTCTTCCTCCACTGGTGGGAGCGTCCGTTGTCCTCCACGACGCGTCCCGATAGCGGGCCCGGTGCGGCCCTGCCCGAGTCGATAACACGGGGCTGACATACCTCTCAAATCGGATTAGGCATAAGATGCATACCGATTTCGTCATGTCTGGAAATGTCATGTCCCTGCTGCGCCGCCTGAAACCCCAGCACCTGCACCTGATGAACCTGATCGCCGAGCGGCGGCAGTTGCAGGTCGCCGCCGAGGCCATGGGCCTGTCGCAGCCCGCGGCCTCGCGCGCGCTGGCGGAAATGGAACGAGAGCTGGGCGGCGCGCTGTTCTACCGCCACCCGCGCGGGATGGAGGCCACGGAACTGGGCGCAGCCTGCCTGCGCCATGCCCGCGCAATCCTGTCGGGCTTCGAAAGCCTCGAGATCGAGGTGACCGAGCTTCAGCGCGGCACCGCCGGAGAGGTCCGCGTGGGCACCGTCACCGGCCCGGCGGTGGGCTGCGTCGTGCCCGCCGTGCAGGCGGTGAAGGCCGAGACGCCGGGCATCCGTGTGACGGTGGACGTGGGGCCCTCGGCGCAGCTGGTGCGGGGGTTGCAGGAGGGGACGATGGATTTCATCGTCGCGCGCCTGCCGCCGGGGGTCGAGGGGGCGGACTTCGAGCTATACCCGGCACGCAACGAGGTGGCGGAGCTGATGGTCCGCCGGTCGCACCCGCTGGCGGGGCAGGGGGCGGTGGCGCTGGCCGACACGCTGCCCTTCGAATGGGTCATCCAGGAACGGGGCTCGCCGATCCGGGTGGCGGTCGAGGGCGCCTTCCGGGGGCAGGGCCTGCCGGTGCCGCCCCGGGTCACGAACAGCTCTTCGCTGCTGGTGGCGCTGGCGATGCTGGCGGGGGACACCAGCGTGATCACCTCGCTGTCGGCGGAGGCGGCAAGCCTTCTGGCGGCGGGCCCGCTGGCGGCGGATCTGGTGACCCTGCCGCTGGTCGAGCCGATCCTCGTCACACCCTATTTCGTGATCAGCCACCGCTACCGCCAGCACAGCCGCGCCGCCGGGCGGCTGATGCAGGAGACGCTGGCGCGCCTGTGACGCGCCGGGCCGTGGCCGACGACCGTGCCCCCTTGCCGGGCCTTCTGCACGCGGGAACGGCGGAAGCGGCTTGCGAATGCCACCTTCTTGCCGCGCAGATCGGTCGCGGACAGGACGGGTGGTGCTCCGCGCCTTGAGGCCCCCGGAAGAACCGCCCGGTCCTCGGGCAGACCGTGGCGGCGCGGGTTTTCGAGCCGCCGGTCAGCGGGGCATCCTCTGGGTGTTGGCGGGCGGGACGCGCGCTGGATGGCCCCCGCCGGGGCGCTTCAGAGGGCGGGCACACCCTTGGTGCGGCGCAACCGCTTTTGCGCGGCGATGCGGAAGGGCGCGTTGGGGGCGCCGTATCCGCCGTAACCCGCGCGCCGTTCGACGATCTCGAAGAAGAACCCGCCCGCGAAGGTCGGCGTGTAGCACTGGAAGAAGGCGCCGCTGGCATCCTCGTCGTAAAGGACATTGGCGGCCTGCATCTTCTCCAGTAGCCACTCGGGAAAGTCGAAGCGCGCGGCGAGATCGTCGAAGTAATTCTGGGGGATCGGCAGGGGGCTGAAGCCCCTCGCGCGCAGCAGGTCGAGCGTTGCGAAGATATCGTCGGTGGCCAGCGCGATATGCTGCACCGGCGCGCCGAAGCTTTCCTCGAGAAAGGCGCCGGCGAGGGTGCGGTAGGTATCCGCGCCGTTCAGCGTGACCCGCAGCGCCCCGTCCGGCGCCTCGACCACCTGGCTGCGCACCAGCCCGTCCGGGTCGATCACATCGACCATGGGGCTTTTGCGCATGTCCAGCAGGGTTGTGTAGAACAGCGTCCAACTGAGCATTTCGTCATAGGTCATCGTCTGGGCGATGTGATCGACGCGTTGCAGTCCGGCGCCCGGGACGGCGCCCCCCGCTCCGGTGAACTCCTGTTCCCAGACGCCGCCAAGCGTGGCGCTGGAATCCATGAAGTGCAGGACCGAACCGGACAGTCCGCGAACTGCCGGGATCGGCACCTCGCCGGGTCCGATGGGCTGGCTGAAGGGCTGGGAGCCAAGGCGGGCCGCCCGCTCGGCCACCTCGGCGGCACTGTCGACCAGAAGGCCAAGGTCGCAGACCGAGGTGCCGCGCAGGTTGAAGGCCCGCGCCGCGTGGCCCTCTTCCTCGGCATTGACGACGATGCGGATCTCGCCCTGTTGCCAGAGGGTCACCGCCTTGTTGCGGTGCTGGCCGACGACCTCGAAGCCAAGGCCGGACAGCAGGGCGCGCAGCTCTTCCGCCTCCTCCCCGCGCGAGGCGAACTCGATGAAGGACACTCCCCGGGGCGCGACCCGCGCGGGCATCGGCGCAAGGTCGACCTTGGCCTCGGGTTCGGCCCGGCGCACGTCGTCCATCAGCGCCACGATCGAGCGATAGCCGTCGCGGGCCAGTGTCTTGGTCGGGCCGCCGCGGAACTGGTCGTTGAAGATCTCCAGGCTGATCGGCCCCGTGTAGCCCGCCGCCATGACCGCGCGCATGAAGCCCTGCACGTCCAGATCGCCCTCGCCGGGCATGTTGCGGAAGTGCCGCGACCAGTACAGCAGGTCCATGTCGATCTTCGGCGCGTCGGCAAGCTGGACGAAGAAGATGCGGTCGCCGGGAATGCGGCGGATGGTATCCGGGTCGATGCCGCGCGACAGGGTGTGGAAGCTGTCCACGATCAGCCCCACGGCAGGGTGGTCGGCGCGGCGCACCACCTCCCAGGCGTCGCGGTGGTCGTTGATGTGGCGGCCCCAGGCCAGCGCCTCGAAGCCCACGCGCAGCCCGCGCCTGGCGGCGCGCTCTCCCAGTTCGGCGAAATCGTCGGCGGCGCGGTCGATGCCGCCGAGGCTTTCGGGATGGCAGGAAGAGCAGACCAGCACGAGGTCGGTGCCCAGTTCCTGCATCAGGTCGAATTTGCGCTCGGCCCGGTCGAAGGCCTTGGCGCGCAGCCCGCCGGGCAGCCCCTCGAAATCGCGGAACGGCTGGAACAGCGGGATCTCCAGCCCGTGGTCGCGGATCATCCGCCCGACCTCGCGCGGGCCGGCCTCGTCAGCGATGAAATCCTGCTCGAAGATCTCGATGCCGTCGAATCCCGCCGCGGCGATGGCCTCGAGCTTCTCGCGCAGGTTGCCAGAGATCGAAACGGTGGCGATGGCGGTTTTCATGGGAGTCGTCCTGAAAGGCGGGATGTGGGGCCAGCATAGGCGGGTGGCGCCGCAAAGGCCAACCGCTGCGGCGGCGCCAAAGTCTTCGGCGAAGACTTTGGCTGCGGGCGGGGTCTTCGTCGAAGACCCCGTGGGCTCAGCGCGCCATGTCGCGGGCGATGGCCTCGGCGAGGCTTTTCAGCGCGGCGGCCTGCGCGGTGGCGATGGGGCCGGGGCCGGGGCCGGTCAGCGGGATCTGAAGATCGAAGTTCCGCGCCTTGTCGGAGAGCGGCGCGGGCCGTTCGATCGGGTCCTTGTCAGGATCGTCCGGCACGATCGGCTCGGGCGTTTCGGAGCCCAGGAAATACTGGCCCGACAGGCGGAAGGTGCGCTGCCGCGTGGCGATGAAGGTCTCGATCCGGATATCCAGAACGCCGATGGCGGGCTGCGGCAGCGGCCAGGGATCGGGCGCGACCTTGGCCGAGGTCATGGTGTTCAGGTGCCGGGTGATCGCCAGCGTTGTGGCGCGTTCGGGCTCGTCCGCCCAAAGCCCCTTGTTCATCATCTGCACCGACCCGTCCTCGGCCTGGAAGGCGATGGCCTCGTCCGCCGCGTAGCTCGGCAGCGAGACGGTGCGCACCACCATCGTCGGCACCCGGGCGCGGACGCGCAGGTCCGAGGCCGGGGTCTCGACGAGGTACTGCGGCCCGGAGGTTCCGCAGGCGGCCAGTGTAAGGGCGACCATCCCGGCCGCCAGAGTTTTCATACGCATGTCACCGTCCCAGGAGCAGAGAGTTGGGGTTGCGTTGCAGGGTCCGGGCGAGGGTGCGCATGGCATCCGCCGCCTGGCTGATATCCCGCAGCGTCGACAGCGCCCCGGTGATCAGCCGCGAGCCGTCTCCGTAGGCGTCGATCACCGTTTCGGCCCGTCCGACGAGGCCGCTCACACGGGCGGTGATCTTGGGCAGTTCCAGCGCCGCGCTTTCGACGGCGTCGGCGGCGTCTGCCGCCGAGGTCAGCGCTTGGTTGAGCTTTTCGCTGGCGCCGCCCTCGCGCAGGTCGCGCACGATCAGCGTGGCCTCGCCCAGGGTTCCGCGCGCTTCGGCGACGGTGGTCTGCAACTCGGTCAGCGTCTTTTTAAGGTCGGGCGAGAGCGTGCGCAGCTCGGCCAGCGTGGCGTTGACCTCGGCCGGGATCTGCCGCGTGTCGTCCGAGGCGACGAGAGTGTTGGCGTTTTCCACGAGTCCCTGGATCGCCGCCATGAGTTCCTCGACCGGCAGGTTGTTGATGCGCTCGAAGACGCCCTCGGCGGTGGCGTTCAGGTCGGACATCTCGGCGGTGATGGTCGGCAGGCGCGGCAGCGAGTCGCCGTCAGAGGCCAGCACCGCGGGCTCTGCGTCGGGCACCTCGACAAGGTTCACCACGAGGTCGCTGGACAGGATGCTCGCGGTCGACAGCTGCGCCCGCAGGCCCTGCGCGACCATGTCGCTGAGGAAATCCATGCTTTCGGCGGCATTTGTGTCGCTGTCCAGTCCCAGCCGTCCGGGCCGCAGCGACAGGGTCGCCTGCATGTAGACCACGCGGCGGTTGCCCTCGGTTTCGGCCACCATGCCGACCGAGCTGACCTCGCCCACCGGCGCGCCGCGAAACCGCACCAGCGCGCCCTCGCTCAGCCCCGCCACCGAGCCGTCGAAGGTGGCCAGCACCCGCAGCCGCGCCGAGCCCGGGTCCTCCAGCAGGCTGACGCGGGCCTCTTCGGCATCTGCGTAAAGCGTGTAGCTCTGGCCCGCGCGGGCCATCTCTCCGCCCGCCACCAGCGTGTCGAAGGCGATGCCGCCCTGCAGCAGCGAGGCGACCGAGGTGAAGTCGAGCGACACGCCGCCCGCGCCGACAGAGACCGAGATGCCCGAGATATCCCAGAAGCGCGAATTGCGGGTCAGGATCTGGTTGTAGGGCGCCTCGACGAAGCCGCGGATCACCACGCCGTCGCCGCGCCGGGTTAGTTCGGGGGCCTCGACGGCGCCGACCTTGATCCCTTTGTAGAGGATCGGGGCACCGGCAACGATCGAGTTGCCCTCCTTGGCCCGCAGCACGATGGCCGTGCCGGGCCGGGTCCCGTCGGCCAGCGGCTCACGCTCCAGCCCCTGGAACTCCGTCAGGGCTTCACCGGCCTCGGAATTCCAGCGGCCTTCGATATAGACGCCCGACAGCACGGTGTTCAGCCCGCTGATACCCTGCGTCGTGACTTCGGGCCGGACGACCCAGAATTTCGCGTCCGCATCGAGGTAGGGCGCCACGTTCCGGGCCACCCGGACGCCGACCACGACCTGAGAGAGGTCGCTGGAAAAGGCCACGTCCTCGACCATGCCCACGGTGACGTCGCGGTACTTGAGTTCGGTTTTCGTGGCGATCACGCCGGAGGCGCTTTCAAAGGCGATCTCGATCAGCACCCCGCGTTCGGCGTAGCTTTGGTAGGCGATGCCCAGCGACACGGCCAGCGCGAGCACCGGCACCAGCCAGACGAAGGACAGCCCCGAAAACCGGCGCTTGCGGGCGGGTGTGACATGGGGCTCGGCTGGGGTTGGTGCGCTCAAGGATGCTCTTCTTTCTCGTCTTCGTCCCAGATCAGCCGCGGGTCCAGAGCCTGGGCCGACAGCATCGTGAAGGCAACCGAAAGGGCAAAACTGACCGCGGCGATACCGGGGTTAATGATAGCGACGGACCCAAGCTGGACAAGGGCCGACAGGATGGCCACGACGAAGACGTCGATCATCGACCAGCGGCCGATGAACTCGACCACCTCGTAAAGGCGGTGCCGCTGGTGCTTGTTCAGCAGGGTCGAGGGCGTCAGGTCCAGCGCCAGGTAGCCGATGGCGATGAACTTGCCAACGGGGATCAGGACCGAGGCGATGAAGACGATGGCCGCCACCGCGTAAGAGCCGTGGTGCACAAGCTCGATGGCGCCGCCGACGATGGTGCTTTCGGACTGGTCCAGCAGGGTGGAGGTGCGCAGCATCGGATAGATGTTGGCCGGGATATAGACCACGACGCCCGCCACCAGCCAGGCCCAGACCGCCTGCATGGACTTGCGCCCGGCGGGGTTCAGCGGCGCGCCGCAGCGCGTGCAGGCCCCATCCGAGGGGCGGTGGACCCGGCCACAGCGCGTGCAGGCGACAAGGCCCGCCTGCCGCGCCGTGATCAGCTCGGCTGTTCCAGCGTTTTCCATATCGTGTACCGGCACATGGCGTTGTCCTGAAGGACGGTGACAAGGACGAGGATGGCGAAGGCCCAGAAGGCCGGGCCAAGGCTGACGGTGGCGAGGCCCGCGACCTTCACCAATGCGACGGCGACCCCGAGGATGAAGATTTCTGCCATGGACCAGGGCCGCAGGCGCTCGGACAGGCGGAAGGCCCGCGTGGCCCCGGCGAAGGGCGGGCGCCCGGCCACCAGCGGCCCGATGGTGTAGATGATCGCGAACAGCCGCGCGGTGGGGATCAGCACGATCAGCAGCGCCACCGCGAAGGACAGGGGCACCATCAGCCCGGTCGAGAAGGCCAGCACCGCGTCCAGCACCGAGGCACGATTGTGCAGGCCCGCGGCATCCAGTTCGATAAAGGGGAAGAAGACCGCGCCCACCATCAGGATGACCGAGGTGATGGCCAGCGCCAGCACGCGGGCAAAGGCGCCCTCGCGCGGGGCCGCCAGCACATGGCCGCAGCGGCGGCAGCGGGCGACATGGCCCACCGGCACCTCCGGCTCTGCGTGCAGCGTATCGCAGACCGGGCAGGCCAGCATGGGCCCCTCGGCAAGCGGCGCCTGCGGGTGGTCACTCATCACTCTTCCCCCTCGGATCGCGACGCACTGGCAGGCTGCCGCGTATCCCTGTGGCGGGAATCATAGGGAGCGGGGGGCCATTGTCCACAGCCTGCGGGGGCAAGGGCGCGATCGCCCCTGCGTGTGCGTCTTCGATACCGCAGCCCCGGCGCGCCGGTCCGGGGCTGGCGGTGCAAGCCGGTTCGAACCGGCTTGAAACGGCCTTTGAAGGCCGTTCCCCACCGCCCCGGGCGGGGCGCGGCGCCTCAGAGCGCGGCGCGGAAGAGGCCCTCGAGGTTCTCGGCCGTCAGCGCCACCGGATTGCCGCCGCAGGACGGATCCTTCAGCGCGCCCGCCACCAGCGCCGGGATGGCGTCCTCGGTCACGCCCATGTCCGACAGGCGGCGCGGGATGCCCAGCGTGTCGTTCAGCCCCTGAACGAAGGTCTGGAAGCCCGCGAAACCGCCCGAGATGCCAAGGTAGCCCGCCGCCATGTCGAAGCGGTCCTTGATGGCCTCGGCGTTCATGGCCAGCACGGCGGGCATGCAGACCGCGTTTGTGGTGCCGTGGTGGGTGTTGAAATGCGCGCCGATGGGGTGGCTCATGGCATGGATCGCGCCCAGGCCCTTCTGGAAGGCGGTGGCACCCATCATCGCCGCCGACATCATCTGCGCGCGCGCCTCGATATCGGTGCCGTCGGCGTAGGCGCGGGGCAGGTAGTCCTTGACCAGCCGCATCCCCTCCAGCGCGATGCCCTGGCTCATGGGGTGGTAATGCGGGCTGCTGAAGGCCTCGACGCAATGCGCGAAGGCGTCGAGCCCGGTGCCGGCGGTGATCGCCCTGGGCATCCCCACGGTCAACTCGGGGTCGCAGATCACCACGGCGGGCAGCACCTTGGGGTGGAAGATGATCTTCTTCTCATGCGTCTCGGAGTTGGTGATGACGCTGGCGCGCCCCACCTCGGAGCCGGTCCCGGCGGTGGTCGGCACCGCCACGATGGGCGCAATCACAGAGGCATCGGCGCGGGTCCACCAGTCGCCGATATCCTCGAAGTCCCAGACCGGGCGCGTCTGGCCCGCCATGAAGGCGACCATCTTGCCCAGATCCAGCCCCGAGCCGCCGCCGAAGGCGATCACCCCGTCATGTTCGCCGTCCCGGTAGGCGGCGACACCGGCGGCAAGGTTGATCTCGTTCGGGTTCGGATCGACGTCGGCGAAAAGCGCGCGGCCCAGCCCGGCGGCTTCGAGGATGTCCAGCGTCGCATCGGTGATCGGCAGATCGGCCAGCCCCTTGTCGGTGACCAGCAGGGGGCGCGTCATGCCAGCCTGCGCGCAGGCGGCGGGCAGTTCCGCGATGCGGCCTGCGCCGAATTTGATGGCGGTGGGGTAGGACCAGTTTCCGGTGAGGCTCATGTCGGGGCTCTTTGTCTGTGTTGGGCGCCGGACCCGTCGCGGGGGCGGCCTGTCTGGTGGAGGGTGTGACCCGCCCGGCGAAGGGGCGGGGGCTGGTCGGTCTGGCTGGCCCTGAAGCTGAGGGGCAGGGTGCCGTCTTGCGCGCGTGGCGGGCCCCCCGGTCGGGGAACAGGCCCTTGGCGCTGGTGGACCGCGCCGATTGTGCGGCGCGGATCGCGTGTTCGCACCCGGCCCGCGCGGGGCCGGGCCATGCCGTCAGGCGCGGGTCACGCGCTTCAGGTGGTAGGACTTGGGCCGGGTCAGGTTGTGGAAGCCGATCACCGACAGGCCGCCGCCGCGCCCGGTCTGCTTGCAGCCGGTCCAGCACAGGCCCGGGTCGAGGTAGTCGGCGCGGTTCAGGAAGACGGTGCCGGTCTCGATCCGGTCACCCACCGCCTGCGCGCGGTCCACATCCGCCGTCCAGAGCGAGGCGGTCAGGCCGAAGGCGCTGTCGTTCATCAGCGCGATGGCCTCTTCGTCGTCGCGGACCTTCATGATGCCCACGACGGGGCCGAAGCTTTCGTCGCGCATGACGCGCATGTCGTGGGTCACGCCGGTCAGGATCTGCGGCGTCAGATAGGCGCCGCCGTCGTCCCCGGGCATGGTCTCGATATGGGCGGTGGCACCCATCTCGACGGCCTCGGCGATCTGGGCGCGGACCTCCTGTGCGAAACGCACATGCGCCATGGGGCCGATGGTGGTCTCGGGGTCCAGCGGGTTGCCCAGCCTGTAGCCGCGCACCACCGCCAGCGCCTTTTCGAGGAAGGCGTCGTAGAGCGATTCGTGCACGTATATCCGCTCGATGCCGCAGCAGCACTGGCCCGAGTTGAACATCGCCCCGTCGATCAGCGTGTCGACGGCGGCATCCAGATCGGCGTCTTCCATGACATAGCCCGGGTCCTTGCCGCCCAGCTCCAGCCCGGTGCCGGTGAAGGTGCCCGCCGCCGCGCGCTCGATGGCGCGGCCGCCCCCGACCGAGCCGGTGAAGTTCACGAAGTCGAAGGCATTGGCGGCGATCAGCGCCGAGGTGGTGTCGTGGTCGAGGAAGACGTTCTGGAAGACATCCTCGGGCACGCCCGCCTGATGGAAGGCCCGCGCCATGCGCTCGCCCACCAGCAGGGTCTGGGTGGCGTGTTTCAGCATGACGGTATTGCCCGCGATCAGCGCGGGGGCGACCGTGTTGATCGCCGTCATGTAAGGGTAGTTCCACGGCGCCACGACAAAGACCAGCCCCAGCGGCACGCGCTTGATGTAGCGGGTAAAGGTCTGATCCTCGCCGACCTCGATGGGGGCGAGCGCTTCGGCGGCGATGCCCGCCATGTAAGAGGCCCGCTCGTTGAAACCGCCGAACTCGCCGCCGAAGCGGACCGGGCGGCCCATCATATGCGCCAGTTCCGGCACGATCTCGTCGTTCATCGCGCCGACGGCGGCGACACCGGCCATCACGAGGTCGATACGTTCCTGCAACGGACGCGCGGCCCATGCCGCCTGCGCCGCCTTGCCGCGCGCGGCGGCGGCCTGCGCCGCGTCCAGCGTCAGGACCGGGCGCTCGGCATAGATGCTGCCGTCGATGGGAGAGATGTTCTTCAGGGTCTTGCTCATGTGTTCCTCACTGGGCCTGTCTCAGGCCATCCCGTGTCTCTGGGCTCCTCGGGCCGCTCCGTCCGTCATGGCGTCCGGTGCCGCTGGTTGTCCCGTATGTCGTGCCCCTTGGGGCCTCAGGCCATCTCGAAGCCGCGCGCGATCTCGTAGTCGGTCACGATGCGGTTGAAGTCCTCGATTTCCACCTCTGCCGCGCGGGCGTAGTGGATCACCACGTCCTCGCCGAAGGCCTCGCGCAGCATCTCCGAGGCCAGCAGCGCGGTCCGCGCGGCGGGCAGGGTGGTGGGCAGTTCCGGCGCCTCGCCCGCATAGGCGTCGCCGGTGAAGGCCGGTTGCAGGTCCAGCCCGTCCTCGATGCCCTTCAGCCCCGCCGCCAGCAGGGCGGCCATGGCGGTGTAGGGGTTCAGGTCCGACCCGCCGACGCGGCATTCGATGCGCACGCCCTTGGTGCCGTCGCCGCACAGCCGGAAGCCCGCGGTGCGGTTGTCGACCGACCAGATGATCCGCGTGGGCGCGAAGGTGCCCGCCACGAAGCGCTTGTAGCTGTTGATGTAGGGGGCGAGGAAGATCATGCAGTCGGGCGCGTATTTCAGCAGACCGGCGGTGTAGCTCTTCATCAGGTCCGACATGCCAAGCGCGTCATCCTTGTCGTAGAAGGCCGGGTCGGACCCTTTCCACAAAGACATGTGCACGTGGCTGGACGACCCCACCTTGTCGTGGTGCCATTTCGCAAGGAAGCTGGCGGCATGGCCCTGCTGCTGGGCGATTTCCTTCACCGCGTGCTTGGCGATGGTGTGGTACTCGGCGGTGTCCAGCGCCGGGGCATACTTGATATTCAGCTCTTCCTGCCCGGTCTCGGCCTCGCCCTTCGAGTTCTCGATCGGCAGCCCGGCGGCGTAGAGGTGATTGCGGACCGGGCGCATCACATGCTCTTCCCGGCTGGTCATCATGATGTTGTAGTCCTGATTGTAGCCGATCAGCGTGTCGAGATTGCGGAAGCCGCCCTTGCGGATCTCGTCGAAGCTGCGCTCGAAGAGGAAGAATTCCAGCTCGGTCGCCATCAGCGGGGTCAGGCCCATGGCCTCGGCCCGTTTCACCTGCTTCTTCAGCATGGCGCGGGGGCTGTGCGGCACCTCTTCGTGGGTGTGGTGGTCCAGAAGGTCGCAAAGCACCATGACCGTTGCGGGCAGCCAGGGCATCGGGCGGATCGTCGACAGGTCCGGCTTCATCACGTAATCGCCGTAGCCCTGTTCCCACGAGGTCGAGGCATAGCCCTCAGGCGTCGACATCACGAGATCGGTGGCCATCAGGTAGTTGCAGCAGTGGGTTTCCTCCCACGCGCTGTTGACGAAATGCGCCGCGTGAAAGCGCTTGCCCATCAGGCGGCCCTGCATGTCCACCATGCAGACCAGCACCGTGTCGATGGCGCCGGTTGAAACCTGTTGTTTCAGGTCGTCGAAGGTCAGGGGGCCGGGCATGTCTGGCAGTCCTTTCAATGAAGTGGCCCCGGCACCCATGCGCCGGGGCCGGGGCTTGGATGCGTCAGGTGTAGCGGTAGGGACGACCGGCCTTGGCCATGTCGGCGTTGTACTGCTTGAAGATCTGGACGACCTTTGCCTTGGTCTCGGACTCGGCGGCGATTTCGTCCCAGAAGGTCTGGGCCGCCTGCTCGACCTGATCCCATTCTGCATCGGGGATCGAGGTCAGCTTCAGCTTGTCGCCGTTCACGCGAAGCGAGGCTTCGCCGCCCCAGTACCACCACTGGCGGTAGTAGTGCGACTGCTCCATGCAGGTCTTCAGCAGCAGTTGCAGGTCCTCGGGCAGTTCGTCCCAGCGGCCTTGGTTGGCGAAGAAATGCCCGATCCACGCGCCCGAGATATTGTTGGTCAGGAAGTAGTTGGTCACGTCCGCCCAACCCACGGTGTAATCCTCGGTGATGCCCGACCACGCGATGCCGTCAAGCTCGCCGGTCTGCACGGCGACTTCGATATCCTCCCACGGCAGGGTGACGGGCACGACGCCGAACTGCGACAGGAAGCGCCCGGCGGTCGGGAAGGTGAAGATGCGCTTGCCCTGAAGGTCGGCAAGGCTGTTGACCGGGTCCTTTGTGGCAAAGTGGCAGGGGTCCCACGACCCCGCGCTGATGTGCTTGACGCCGACCTTGGCGTATTCCTCGGCCCAGATCTCGTTCAGGCCGTACTGGTTAAAGAGGACAGGGACATCCAGAGAGTAGCGCGAGGCGAAGGGGAAGTAGCCGCCGAAGACCGTCACCTCGGTCGGCGAGGCCATCGAGTCGTCGTCCGACTGCACCGCGTCGATGGTGCCGCGCTGCATGGCGCGGAAGAGCTCGCCGGTGGGAACAAGCTGGTCGGCATAGAACAGCTCGATCTGCATCCGGTCGCCGGCGATCTTGTTGAAGGTGTCGATGGCGGGCTTAACGACATGCTCGGCCAGCGCGGCACCGGCATAGGTCTGCATCCGCCACGTGATGGTGGATTGCGCAAGTGCGGGCGCTGCGAGGGGGGCAGCCGCCGCGCCGACGGCGGCGGTGGTCAGGAACTTTCTGCGGGATGTGGTCATCTTCAACGTCTCCAGGTTGCTAGGGTGTGCGGCCCCGTTGTCGGGGCTCATTATGGTTCAGTTTCCGTATACCAGTCCGGGCAGCCACAGGGCGATCTGCGGGAAGACCATGATCAGCGCCAGCGCCAGCACCATGACCAGCGCGAAGGGGATGATCGAGCGGTAGATGTCCAGAAGGCCGATTTCCGGCGGGGCCATGGCGCGCATCAGGAAGAGGTTGTAGCCGAAAGGCGGCGTCATGTAGGCGATCTGCGTCGTGATCGTATAGAGCACCCCGTACCAGATCAGGTCGAAGCCAAGCGCCCCCACCAGCGGCACATAGAGCGGCGCGACGATCACCAGCATCGCGGTGTCGTCTAGGAAGGTGCCCATGACGATGAACGACAGCTGCATCAGGATCAGGATCATCCAGGGGCTGAGGCCCAGCTTTTCGGTGAACAGCGACTCGATGGCGCCGACCGCGCCCAGCCCGTCGAAGATCGCGCCGAACCCGAGGGCGGCAAGGATGATCCACATGAACATGCAGGAAATGGCGAGGGTCTGGCGGACGGATGTCTCGAAGACGTCGCGGGTCATCCGGCCCTTCAGGACGGCGGCGAGGAAGGCGGCAAGCGCGCCGATGGCCGAGCTTTCGACAAGGCTGGTCCAGCCCTTGACGAAGGGCACCATCATCACCGCGAAGATCGCCAGCGGCAGGATGCCCGCCCGCAGAAGGCGCAGTTTTTCGGCGCGGCTGACGTTGCGCTCTTCCTCGGGCAGGGGCGGGCCAAGCTCTGGCTGCATCCGGCAGCGGACGTAGATGTAGATCACGAACATGGTGGCCATCATCAGCCCCGGGACCACACCCGCCAGCCACAGCTGCCCCACCGGCTGCCGCGCGATCATGGCATAAAGCACCAGCACGACGGAGGGCGGCACGAGGATGCCAAGACTGGACCCGGCCTGGATCACCCCCGTCACCATGATCTTGTCGTAGCCCCGCCGCAGCAGTTCCGGCAGGGCGATGGTCGCGCCGATGGCCATGCCCGCCACGGAAAGCCCGTTCATGGCCGAGATCAGCACCATCAAGCCGATGGTGCCGATGGCAAGGCCGCCGCGCACCGGCCCCATCCAGACGTGGAACATCTTGTAGAGGTCGTCGGCGATCTTCGATTCCGACAGCACGTAGCCCATGAAGATGAACATCGGCAGCGTCAGCAGCGGATACCACTTCATCAGCTTCATGGCGGCGGCGAAGGGCACGTCGACGCCCCCGGTGCCCCAGAGCAGAAGCCCCGCCAGCGCGCCGACAAAGCCGATGGCGCCGAAGACCCGCTGCCCGGTCATCAGCATCAGCATCATGCCCGAGAACATGACGATTGCGATCAGTTCCTGACTCATCAGCTCTCTTCCCCGCGGATACGGCCGATGTCACGGATCAGCTCCGCAAGGCATTGTAAAAGCATCAGGAAAACCCCGAATGCGAGGATCAACTTGACCGGCCACATCACCGGGCGCCAGGCGGTCGAGGAGCGTTCGAGAAAGCCCAGTTTCTCGCCCGCCGCGTCAAAGCCGCCGGTGAAGAGCGCGCCGAAGAATTCGATGAAATACTCCAGCGGCTGCATCCCGAAGTAGCCCATCGAATAGGCCAGCGATCCCAGCGCGCCGTAAAGAAGCACACCGAGGTAGAACATCAGGAAGAAGACGGTGAAGGCATCCATCCAGGCCTTCTGGCGGATCGTCCAGTTGCCGTAGAACAGATCCATCCGCACGTTCGACCCCAGCTGGATCGAGTAGGGCCCGCCAAGGACGTAATAGGCGACCATGACGAATTGCGCCGTCTCCAGCGTCCAGAGCGAGGGCAGGAAGGCGGCCTTCGACACGCTCGACCAGAGCAGCACGCCGATCAGCACGAAGATGCCGTACATGGCGATGCGCCCGATAAAGCGGTTCATGGCGTCGACGCCGTGGACAAAGCCGGTCGCAAGCCTAGGCATCGGCCACCTCCGCAAGCGCGGGCGTCAGCATGGCCAGCAGGTCCATGGCCATGGTCTGCACATCCTTCGGGGTGGTCAGCAGGTCGTTGCGGGCCTCGATCATCACGTTGGGCAGCCCCTTGCCGTGAAGTTGCAGGGAATGGGTCACGCCGTCCTCGGGGCCATAGGGGCGGTTGAGATGCACCACGCGGCCCTGGGGCGCCCGTGCCAGCATGGCCTCGGCCAGCCGCGCGTCGCTGTCGTGCAAGAGGCCGATCTCGGTCTCGCGCGGGGTGCCGTGCCAAAGCGGGGTGAAGCTGTGTACAGTCACCAGCGCCTTGGGCGCGCGGCCAAGCTGCGCCTCGACGGCGGCCACGAAGGGGGCATAGACCGATTCGACCCGCTCTGCCCGGGCTTCGGGCGTCAGCCCGACATTGCCCGGCACCTCGACCACCTCGGAGCGTTCGGGCATGGCAGAGGGCGAAGAGGGCGGCCGGTTGCAGTCGTAAACCAGCCGCGACACGGCGCCCGCCACCAGCGGCGCGTTCAGGGCAGAGGACAGCACCTGTGCCAGCGCCAGTGCGCCCGGGTCCCATGCCGCATGGCTGTCGCGCCAGTCCGCGCGCAGGCCAAGGCCGCCGTAGCGTGCCGGGATATGCGCCGAGGCATGTTCGCACAGCAAGAGCACGCCACCCTTGCCGCAGCCGTTGATCACGCGGACCGGCCCTGTGCGGTCGTCGTCATCGCCTTCGAACATCGTCATTCCCCCGTTTCTGAAAAAAAGTCTCCACAACTGTCACGGTTGTGTCAATATCTCTTCACCGGTCGGTCGGGGATTCCCCGGGTAGAGGCCGGCAAACGCCCAGGAACCAGCCACGGGGGAGCCCACTTGAGCCAGCAGGCCGCGACCGTCCGCGAACGTATCCGCGCGCAGTACACCGCGCTGACCCAGTCAGAGCGCAAGGTCGCCAATGCCCTGCTGGAGGATTATCCCGCCGCCGGTCTGGCCAGTATCACCGTGGTCGCCGCCGGGGCCGGGGTGTCGACTCCCACCATCGCGCGCATGGTGCAGAAGCTGGGCTTCAAGGGCTTTCCGCAGTTCCACCAGGCCCTGCGGGAAGAGTTGCAGGCCAAGGCCTCGGGCCCGACCGAGCGTCGCGCCGTCTGGGCGACAGAGGCACCGGACGGCCACCCGCTGAACACCTTCGCCAAGGCGGTGACGCAGAACATCCAGACGACCTTTGCCAATATCGGCTCTGATGGCTTCGACGCCGCGGCGGCGCTGCTGTCGGACCCCTCGCACGGGCTGTATATCGTCGGCGGGCGGATCACCCATGCGCTGGCGGATTACGCCTTCACCCATCTTCAGGCGGTGCGGCCCGGGGTCACGCATCTGACCTCGTCCTCCGCCACATGGCCGCATTACCTGGTGGACATGAAGGCGGGCGACGTCCTGCTGGTCTTCGACATCCGCCGCTACGAGGCGAACCTGCTGCGGCTGGCGGAACTGGCGACGCAGCGCGGCGTGCGGGTGGTGCTGATCACCGATCAGTGGTCCAGCCCGGTGGCCGAGATCGCGACGCAAAGCTTCAACTGCTGGGTCGAGATCCCCTCGGCCTGGGATTCCAATATCTCGACCATGATGGTGCTGGAGGCGCTGATCGCCGCCGCGCAGGAGGCCGTCTGGCCTGAGGCCCGGGACCGCTTCGAGGCGCTGGACGCGCTGTTCGAACAGACGCGGCTGTTCCGCAAGCCCTGAGCGTCGGCGGGGCTTGCGGGGCCGGTCTGCGGGCTGGCGGGGCTGCGCCGGGCTGGTGTCGCCGGTGGCGACGTCGGAGGGGGCTCTGCCCCCGGCCTGCGGCCTCGCCCGAGGGTATTTGGAAGACCGGAGAAGAGCGGGAGGCGGTCCCGGTCGGGGGCGGCTTCCATTGGCGGCGGTGACGGTGTCGAGAGGGGCGCGCCGGGGGCGCCGGTGTTGCACCGGGGGGCGCGCGGGGGCGGGCTTTCTGCCCGTGTTGCCCGGCGCTTGCCGGGTCTGCGGGGCGGCGAATTGACCGGCAGGGCGCGCGGCCTATGATCGGCGGGCCGCTTGTGGGCGGCTTGGTGAACGGCGGGCAGAGGGGGCGGTATGAGCGATCCGGCGATTTACGGGACCGAAGAGCCGCTGGCGGTGCTGCGGCGGGTGGCGGTCGGGTCGCTGTCCTTCCTGTGGGGGCAGGAGGCGCTGCGGCAGATCCGCTGGCACGGGGTCGAGGTGGTGCGGGCCCTGGCCTGGCCGATCCGTGACGAAAGCTGGGGCACCTGGCCCGTCACCGTCGAAGAGGAGCAGCTGGAAGAGGGCGCGGGCTTTGCCGGGCGGCTGCGTTTTACCGTCGCGGAGGGCGCGCTGCGCTGCCTGCTGGAGGTGCGCGCCGAGGCGGGCGGGAGGCTGACCGCGCGGCTGACCATGGATCCGGGCGCCACGCCCTTCCGCACCAACCGCGCGGGCTTTACCGTGCTGCATCCGATCCGGGGCGTCGCGGGCGCGGATCTGACGGTCTCCCATTCCGACGGCACGCAGGAGCAGACCGGTTTCCCGGCACTGATCTCGCCGGATCAGCCGGTCAAGGATATTGCCGGGCTGCGGCACACCGTGGCGGGTGTGGCGGTCGACATCGCCTTTGGCGGCGAGGTCTTCGAGATGGAAGACCAGCGCAACTGGTCCGATGCCTCTTACAAGACCTATTGCGTGCCGCTGGTCCATCCCTTCGTTTACACGCTGGAGGCGCCGGTGACGCAGAGCGTGACGGTGACGCTGTCCGGCGCGGGCGACGGCGGCGCTGCGGCAGGGGGCGGGCGCGTCGCGCTGGCCCGCACCGGCGCGCGGGCGCCGCAGATCGGGCTGGCGCTGGAGCCGGGCTGGGAGGCGCCGGAAAGCGCCCGGGACATCGCCGTGAAGACCGGCGTCGGGTGCCTGCTGGTGCGTCTGGCGGGCGTGCCGGATCCGGCTTTTCTGGCGATCGCCGCCAGCATGGCCGCGCGGCTGCGCGCCGAGGTCGATGTGGAGATCGTGACCGGCCCGAGGCCCGAGGCCGGTATCGCAGGGGCCGCCGACGCGCTGGCCGATGCCGGGCTGGCCCCGCGACGGGTGCTGGCGCTGCCCGAAGGCTACCTGGGCAGCCACCAGCCCAGCGGGCCCTGGCCCCGGGGCGCGACCCCTGCGGAGCTGTTGCCGATGCTGCGCCGGTCCTTCCCCATGGCAGAGATCGGCGGCGGCGTGATGACCAATTTCACCGAGCTGAACCGCTGCCGTCCCGACATGGCGCAGGCCGACTACCTGACCCATGGCAATACCGCGATCGTGCATGCGGGGGACGACCTCTCGGTTCTCGAAACGCTGGAGTGCCTGCCGCAGATCTTCGAAAGCGCCGGGGCGCTGGCGGCGGGCAAGCCCTACCGTCTGGGCCTCGTGTCCATCGGGATGCGGTCCAACCCCTATGGCGCCGATGTGGCCGCCAACCCGGCGCAGCTGCGCCGCACCATGGGCCGCGCGGACCCGCGCCACCGTGGCCTCTTCGGCACCGCCTGGGCGGTGGGTGTGCTGGCGGCGAGCGCGGGCAGCGCGGTGGCCTCGCTCTGCCTTGCCGCGCCCGCCGGTCCCTTTGGCGTGGCCGTCGCGGAACAGGATTATCCGCAGGCGGGCTACGATGGGCGCGCGGCGCAGGTCTATCCGCTGTTCCACGTGGTGGCAGAGGCCGCCGCGCTGGCCGGGGCGCCCCGCCTGGGTGTGAGCGGTCTGCCGGAGGGCGTCGTGGGCTATGCGGCGGACCGGGACGGGCTGCGGATGATGCTGGCCAACCTCGGTGCCGATGCGGCCTGTGTGACCCTGCCCGCCGAGGCAGAGGTGGCGCTGATGGACGCGGGCGCCTTCGAGGCCGCCACGGAGGATGCCGACTGGCTGGCCAGCGCGCCGCGCGAGAGACTGCGGGACGTGACGCTGCCGCCCTTCGCGGTGGCCTTCGCGCGGATTGCCGGGAGAGGGGCGGAGATGTGACGGCCCGCCGTTGAGGCGGGGCGGCGGGTTGGGAAGGGGGGGGTCCCGACTTTCCGGGTCCCCCGCCGGAGATGTTGCCTACGTCGGTGGGCTTTGTTGCACAAATGGGATGAGGGATTCACTGTTTGAATCCAGTGGGGTAGCAACGCTGCATGAGCAGTTGGTCCCCTACGAAGTACAAAACCAGAAACTGGCCTTCGTATAACACGGCGCTGAAGAAGCGCGGTTCGCTATCGATCTGGTTTGATCCTGAGATGTCGTGGCGTGCACTGCCGACAGGCAAGCGGGGGCGTCAGCCCGAGTTCAGCGACGCCGCGATCCA
>JAFKDC010000018.1 GCA_017255395.1 Enemella evansiae
ACTGATCGCAGTGCATGGCGGGCGTGGTCATATCCCCACGCAGCGCGACCGGAAGGTCCAGCGCACGGTCGATGCCGCGCTTTATCGGAAACGCAACCTCGTCGAGCGATACTTCAACACACTCAAACACTTCCGAAAAGTCGCCACGCGATACGAGAAAACCGCCCGAAATTACCTCGCGGCTGTTCTCCTGGCGTCGACGCGCCTTTGGCTCAGGTTTTATGAGTCCGCGTCCTAGACCCTTGGCAGAGCGCGCGGCAGCGTCTATCTGCGGCCCATGACAGAGACATTGCATATCGTGGGCGGCGGCATGGCCGGGTCCGAGGCCGCATGGCAGGCCGCAAACGCGGGCGTGAAGGTCGTGCTTCACGAGATGCGCCCGAAGGTGAAGACCTTCGCGCACCAGACTGAAAACCTTGGGGAAATGGTCTGCTCCAATTCCTTCCGCTCGGATGACGACGAACAGAACGCCGTGGGCCTGCTGCATTGGGAAATGCGTCAGGCGGGCGGCCTGATCATCGAAACGGCGCATAAGCACCGCCTGCCCGCCGGCGGCGCGCTGGCCGTCGACCGCGAGGCTTTCGCGGAATCGGTGACCGCCGCGCTGACCGCCCATCCGAATATCACGATCACCCATGAAGAGGTCTCTGACCTGCCCGCCGAGGGCCGCTGGATCTTCGCCACCGGCCCGTTGACCTCCGAGGCTCTGGGCGCCGCGATCCAGGCGGAAACCGGCGCCGACCGGCTGGCCTTCTTCGACGCCATCGCCCCCATCGTCTACGCCGAAACCATCGACATGGGTGTGGCCTGGCGCCAGTCGCGCTACGACAAGGGCGAAACCGAGGAAGAACAGAAGGCCTACCTGAACTGCCCGATGACGAAGGACCAGTACGAGGCCTTCATCGACGCGCTTCTGGCCGCCGACAAGACGGAATTCCACGAGGGTGAGACGGCGAAATACTTCGACGGCTGCCTGCCCATCGAGGTCATGGCGGAACGTGGCCGCGAGACCCTGCGCCACGGCCCGATGAAGCCCGTGGGCCTGACCAATGCCCACAAGCCGGACCAAAAGCCCTACGCCGTGGTCCAGTTGCGCCGGGACAATGCGCTGGGAACGCTCTACAACATCGTCGGCTTCCAGACGAAGATGAAGTACGGCGCCCAGAATGCTGTTTTCAAAATGATTCCTGGGCTGGAAGACGCCAGTTTCGCGCGCCTCGGCGGCATCCACCGCAACACCTTCCTGAACAGCCCGACGCTGCTGGACGCGCAGATGCGCCTGCGCTCCAGGCCCAATATCCGCTTTGCCGGTCAGGTGACCGGCGTCGAAGGCTACGTCGAATCCGCCGCCATGGGCCTGCTGGCCGGCCGCATGGCCGCTGCCGAGATCCTCGGTCACACGCTGCCAACGGTCCCACAGGACACAGCGCACGGCGCGCTGATCCACCACATCACCGGCGGTGCCGAGGCCAAGACCTTTCAGCCGATGAACGTGAACTTCGGCCTGTTCCGCCCGCTCGAGGGCCTAAAAGGGGGCCGCCGGGGCCGCCGCGACCGCTACAAGGGCTATACCGACCGCGCCAAGGCGGAATGGTCGGGCTGGCTGCGGGATCAGGTGAACGTCACCTCGGAAGCCTCTGAAAAAGCGTGACCTTCCGAACGCGCTTTGCCCCCAGCCCAACCGGGCCGCTGCATCTGGGCCACGCCTTTTCGGCGTTGACCGCCTTCGACATGGCCCAGGCAGCGGGCGGCACCTTCCTGCTTCGCATCGAGGACATCGACAGCACCCGCTCGCGCCCGGAATGGGAGCGGCGGATCCACGATGACCTGCGCTGGCTGGGCCTCGACTGGCCCGAACCGGCCCTGCGCCAGTCCGACCGGCTGCCCGCCTATCGCGCCGCCCTCGAAAGCCTCTGGTCGCAGGGCCTTCTCTATGCCTGCAGCTGCACCCGCCGCGACATCGCCGAGGCCGCCTCTGCCCCGCAGGAAGGCGCGCCGATGATCGGCCCCGACGGCCCGGTCTACCCCGGAACCTGCCGGGGCAAGCCCCGCGGCGGGCCGCTGCCCGAAGGCGCCCTGCGGCTCGACATGGCCCGCGCGCTGGACTGCCTCGCCATGGCCGAGGTCACTTTCATCGAAACCGGACCCCGCGCGGCACCCCGGATCACGGCCCGCGCGCTTGTCGAAGCGGTCGGCGACATCGTTCTCTCGCGCCGCGACTTTCCCGGCTCCTATCACCTGTCGGTGGTGCTCGACGACGCCGCGCAGCAGATCACCCAGGTCGTCCGGGGCGAAGACCTCTTCGACGCCACGCAGATCCACGTCGTGCTTCAGGGCCTCTTGGGCCTGCCCACGCCGATCTACCATCACCACCGCCTGATCCGCGACGATCAGGGCAAACGCCTCGCCAAACGCGACGACGCCCGCGCCATCGCCACCTACCGGGCCGAGGGCGCCACGCCACAGGATATCCGCGCCATGGTCGGGCTCTAGCCAAACCAAGACCCACGCCGCCGAAAAGACGCGCGCCCTGGGCTTCTTCTCTGTCCAAATACTCGAAAGCGACGTTCGCCCCGCGGTCCGGCCTCAGACCATGGGCGCCATCAACTCGGTCTCCTCTCCCACCACCGAGGTATAGAAGCACGACCGCCGGTTGGTGTGACAGGCCGGTCCCTCCTGCCGGACCACGGCCAGCAGGCAATCGCGGTCGCAATCCACCCGAAGATCCACCAGTTCCTGTGTGTGTCCCGAGGTCTCGCCCTTGATCCAGAAGGCCTGCCGCGACCGCGACCAATAGGTCACGCGCCCGGTTTCCAGCGTCTTCGCCACCGCTTCGGCAGTCATCCAGGCCATCATCAGGACTTCGCCGGTCCCCTCTGCCTGGGCGATACAAGGGATCAGGCCGCGCGGGTCATAGACCAAGGTCGCAGGATCGAAGGGCATGGGCAAAAACCTTTTGCTTGTCTGGGTGCGATGCCTATGTATGGAACTCACGGCCAAAGGGAAACCACGAGGACGCAGCCAATGTCCGGCGAGACCGATCTTATAAAGCTCTATTCCGGGCGCATCCTTGAACTGGCCGCGGATATCCCGCGCCTCGGGCGGCTGGATGCCCCCGGCGCCACCGTCAAGAAGCGCTCGCCGCTCTGCGGCTCGACCGTGACCGTCGACCTGGTGATGGAAGACGGCAGGGTCGCCGACTACGCGCAGGATGTGAAGGCCTGCGCGCTTGGGCAGGCAGCCGCCTCGGTCGTGGGCGGCGCAATCCTCGGCTGCACCCCGGACCAGATCGCCCGTGCCCGTGACATGCTGCGCGCCATGCTGAAAGAGGACGGGCCGACGCCCGAGGCCCCCTTCGACGGGCTGGAGGTGCTTCGCCCGGCACAGGCCTACAAGAACCGCCACGCCTCCATCCTGCTGGCGCTCGACGCCGCCACCGAGGCGGCAGAGATCGCCCGCGTGAACCGGACCGCCTGACGGCCCCATCGCTTTCCGCGCAGCGAAGGGCCGGGTCGAACCGGCGCGCCTCACGTCCGGCATTCTGGCCCCGGACCGGGGCGGACCGCGCTCACCTTCGACCAAACAAAAAAACCGCCGCGCTCCGGGGATGGAGGCGGCGGAAAGGCGCGCGTTTTGGGCGCCGGATCGGATCGGTCACAGGCAGTGGAACCGGGGTTGGGGACAGGCCGGCACGCTGTCGGGACAGACAGATGCCGCGATCCGGGACAGGAACACGCAGGCAGAAAAGGTTACAAAAGCACCGGAAGATGCAGCGCACAGACGAGGATGACGATCAGAGACAGCCCGCCAAGGGCATCCTGCCACAGCCCGTCGTGGTCACGGGTCAGGGCGGTTTTGACGATCTCGAACATGGGCTGTCTCTCCATCGGCTGTTTTGTTACCCATTTGTTCTCATTTTCTTAACGTCATGTAAAGAACTTTTTGAGAACATTTGAGAACAAAGTATAACTGGGCGGGTCAGCCCACGCCGATCAGGCGGATCGCCTCGTCCTGCCGCATCAGCCACAACAGGTGCCGCGCCGCCCTGCCCCGCGGGCTTTCCAGCGCCGGATCCTCGGCCAGCAGCTTGCGCGCGTCTGACTGCGCCACGGCCATCAGCGCCGACTGCCGTTCCAGATCCGCGACCTGAAACCGTGGCAGACCGGACTGGGCGACGCCGATCAGGTCACCCGCGCCGCGCATCTCCAGGTCGACCTCGGCGATGCGAAAGCCGTCCTCGGTCTCGCGCAGCGTGGTCAGGCGTTTCAGGCCGCTTTCAGAGAGCGGCGGCTGGTACATCAGCAGGCAGGTGGACTGCGCCTCGCCGCGCCCGACCCGGCCCCGCAACTGGTGCAGCTGGGCAAGGCCGAAGATCTCGGCCCGCTCGATCACCATGATCGAGGCATTGGGTACGTTCACCCCCACCTCGATCACCGTGGTCGCCACCAGGACGCTGGTCCGCCCGGCGACGAAATCCGCCATCGCCCGGTCCTTTTCGGCGGGTGGCATCTGACCATGGACCAGCCCCACCACACCCTCGCCAAGCGCTGCGCGCAGCAGCTTGAACCGATGTTCCGCGGCGATCAGGTCAGAGTTCTCGCTTTCCTCCACAAGCGGGCAGACCCAGTAGGCCTGCCGCCCCTCGGCCACGGCGCGGTGCAGATGCGCGACCACCTCTTCCATGCGTTCGACCGACATCAGCGCGGTCTTCACCGGTTTCCGGCCCGGCGGTTTTTCGTCCAGAACCGACACGTCCATGTCGCCGTATTGGGCCAGCGCAAGCGAGCGCGGGATCGGTGTTGCGGTCATCACCAGAACATCCGCCGCAGCCCCCTTGCGCCCCAGTTCAAGCCGCTGGCGCACGCCGAAACGGTGCTGTTCGTCCACCACCGCAAGGCGCAGATCCGCAAAGGCCACATCCGCCTGAAAGACCGCATGGGTTCCCACCAGCACCTGGATCTCACCCGCGGCCAGCGCCGCCAGCTTGGCCTCGCGCTCTGCGCCCTTGTCGCGCCCGGTCAGGATCTCCAGCACCACGCCCGCGCTTTCGGCCAGAGGCTGCAAGCCCTCCATGTGCTGCCGCGCAAGGATCTCGGTCGGCGCCATCATCACGCCCTGCCCCCCGGCCTCGACCGCCGTCAGCAGCGCCTGAAAGGCGACCAGCGTCTTGCCCGCGCCCACGTCGCCCTGCAACAGCCGATTCATCCGGTCCGGCCCGGCCATATCCGCCGCGATTTCCGCCACCGCCCGCTCTTGCGCGCCGGTAGGCCTGTAGGGCAGCGCCGCCAGCACCCTTGCCCGCAGGCGCCCATCGCCCCGGGTCACCATGCCGCGCGCCTTGCGCCGGTGGGCGCGCGCAAGCGCCAGCGTCAACTGGTGCGCCATCAACTCGTCATAGGCCAGCCGCATCCGCGCCGGGGCGATCTGCTGCAGATCCCCCGGACCCTCGGGCGCATGGGCGGCGCGCAGGGCATCGGCCCAGCCCGGCCAGCCCTCCTGCGACCGCTGTCCCGGGTCGATCCATTCGGCCAGATCCGGCAGCCGGGTCAGCGCGTCGCGCAGGGCGCGGACCATCTGCTTTTGCGTGACCGGCCCGGTCAGCGGATAAACCGGCTCGTACCCCGGCAGGTCGCCGGCGTCTTCGGGCGGCAGGATATGCTCTGGGTGCACCATCTGCGGCACGCCGTCGAACAGCTCGACCCGGCCCGACAGAATGCGCCGCGCGCCCGTGGGCAGCACCTTGGTCAGGTAATCGGCGCGGCCCCGGAAGAACACCAGCTGAAAGCGCGTCTTCGCGTCGTCCGCCTCGATCCGGTAGGCGCCGCCCTTGCGGCTGGCGGGCCGATGCGCGCCGATCACCGCCTCGACCGTCAGAACGGCGGGCAGGTCAGCGCCCTGCACGGTCTCGCGCAGCTGCCGGTCGATCCCGGAATAAGGCAGCGTATACAACAGGTCGCGCGGCGTCTCGATGCCCGCCCCCTGCAAGGCCTGCGCCGTCTTCGGGCCGACGCCATCCAGCGCCTCGATGCCCGCGAACAGCGGCCAGAGCGGCTCTGGCCGTCCGCTCATCCGCCGATCAACGCCAGCCAGGCGTCCTCGTCCAGAACCATCAGCCCCAGCTCGCGGGCCTTCGCCTCCTTGCTGCCCGCGCCCGGTCCGGCCACGACGATGTCGGTCTTCTTCGAGACCGAGCCCGAGACCTTGGCGCCCAAAGCCTCGGCCCGCGCCTTGGCTTCGGCCCGGGTCATGCGTTCCAGCGAACCGGTGAAGACCACCGTCTTGCCCGCCACCGGAGAGCCCTGCGTCTGCGGGCGGTCGGGCGCCTGCACCTCGAGCTTGCCCACAAGCCTGTCGATCGACTGGCGCTCGCGCGGGTTGGCGAAGGCGTCGGACAGCGATTGCGCCAGCGTCGCGCCGACGCCGTCGATGCCGGTCAGGTCGGCCCATGCCTCCTGCGCGGCGGGCGGGACATCGGCCATGGCCGCGTCGCGGGTTTCCTTGATGCGGGCGCGCCGGCCTGCGTCGGCCGCCGCCGCACGCTCGGCCCGTTCGGCCTCGTCGGCCTCGCGGTGGGCCAGCGCCGCCGGGCGGGCCCGGTCCACGGTTTCCGCAAGCGGCTCCCAGCCGCCGAAATGCAGGGCAAGATCGCGCGCGGCGGCCTCTCCGGCGTGGCGGATGCCCAGCCCGAAGATCAGCCGTTCCAGCGGAATGCGCCGCTTTTCCTCGATGGCGGCAAAGAGGTTGGCGGCGGATTTCTCGCCCCAGCCCTCGCGGTTCTTCAGCTGTTGCAGCCCCTGCCCGTATTGCGACGACAGGTCGAAAATATCCGCAGGCTCGGCGATCCAGCCATCGGCGTAGAACTGTTCGACCTGTTTGGCGCCCAGCCCCTCGATGTCAAAGGCCGCGCGGCTGACGAAATGCTTCAGCTTTTCAACGGCCTGCGCGGGGCAGATCAGCCCGCCAGAGCAGCGGCGGACCGCGTCTCCCTCTTCGCGGCTGGCGTCAGAACCGCATTCCGGGCAGGTTTCGGGAAAGCGGTAGGGTTCGGCATCGGCGGGGCGCCGGGACAGGTCGACATCCGCGACCTTGGGGATCACGTCGCCCGCGCGGTAGACCTGCACCCAGTCGCCGACGCGGATATCCTTGCCGTTGCCCTCTTCGTCGGGGCGGATCGGCGCGCCGCTGTTGTCGCGACCCGCGATGTAATCCTCGTTGTGAAGCGTCGCGTTGGAGACGACGACCCCGCCCACCGTGACCGGCGTCAGCCGCGCCACCGGCGACAGCGCGCCGGTGCGCCCGACCTGGATGTCGATGGCCTCCAGCCGGGTCCAGGCCAGTTCCGCCGGGAACTTGTGCGCGATGGCCCAGCGGGGCGTTGTCGAGCGAAAGCCAAGCCGTTCCTGCAGCGACAGGTCGTCCACCTTGTAGACCACGCCGTCGATGTCATAGCCCAGCGTCGCCCGCTGCGCTTCGATGGCGGCATAGTGCTTCAACATCTCCGGGACGGATTTGCACAGCCGCGTCAAGGGGTTGGTCTGAAAACCCAGGCCCTGCAACCGGGCGATGGCCTGCCACTGGGTTTCGGCCAGCGGCTCTGACAGTTCGCCCCAGGAATAGGCGAAGAAGCGCAGGGGCCGCGCGCGGGTGATCTGTGGGTCGAGTTGCCGAAGCGACCCGGCGGCGGCGTTGCGCGGGTTGGCGAAGGTCTTGCCCCCCTGCGCGGCCTGCCGCTCGTTCAGGGCCGCGAAATCCTCGTGGCTCATGTAGACCTCGCCCCGGACTTCAAGCACCGCGGGCGCCCCCGTCAGCCGGGCGGGAATATCGGCGATGGTCCGGGCGTTGGCGGTGACATTCTCGCCCGTGGTGCCGTCGCCCCGGGTCGCCGCCTGCACAAGGTCGCCGTCTTCATAACGCAGCGACAGGGACAGGCCGTCGATCTTGGGCTCTGCCGTGTAGGCAACCGCCGCATCGTCCGAAAGCCCCAGATAGCGCCGCACGCCCCGGTCGAAATCACCGATGTCCCCGTCTTCGAAGGCATTCGACAGGGACATCATCCGCAACGCATGGCGGACCTTGGAGAACCCCTCGGACGGGGCCGCGCCCACCTGCTCCGACGGGCTGTCGGCGCGCTTGAGCTGAGGAAAGCGCGCCTCGATCTCGGCATTGCGGCGCTTCAGGCGGTCATATTCGCCATCGTCGATCTCTGGCGCATCTTCCGTATGATAGGCCCGGTTCGCCGCCTGCAGACGGTCTGCCAGCGCCGCCAGTTCGTCGCGCGCCTGCTCTTCCGTCAGGTCTTCGACCGGGATCTCGCTCATGGTCCTTGCTCCGCCGCCTGTCACTTCGCATGTGATAGGCGCGCGCAGGCGCAAGGTCCATATCAGCCGTTTACGGCCAGCGCCTTCGGTTCGTCCTTCGAGGGTTCGGGGTCGCGCAGGACATAGCCCCGGCCCCAGACCGTTTCGATGTAATTGTCGTCGCCGGTGGCCACAGAGAGCTTCTTGCGCAGTTTGCAGATAAAGACGTCGATGATCTTCAGCTCGGGTTCGTCCATGCCGCCATAGAGATGATTGAGGAACATCTCTTTCGTCAGCGTCGTGCCCTTGCGAAGGCTCAGAAGCTCCAGCATCTGGTATTCCTTGCCGGTCAGATGCACGGACTTGCCCTGCACCTCGACCGTTTTCGCGTCCAGATTGACCGAGACCTTGCCGGTCCTGATGATCGACTGCGAGTGGCCCTTGGACCGGCGGATGATGGCGTGGATGCGGGCCACAAGCTCATCCCGGTGGAACGGCTTGGTCAGGTAGTCGTCGGCGCCGAACCCGAATCCCTTGATCTTCGACTGCGTGTCGTCGTCGCCGGTCAGGATCAGGATCGGCGTGTCGATCCGCGCAACCCTGAGTTGGCGCAGAACCTCATGTCCGTTCATGTCGGGCAGGCCGAGATCCAGCAGGATCAGATCGTAGTCATACAGTTTGGCAAGGTCGATGCCCTCTTCCCCCATGTCGGTGGAATAGACATTCAGATTCGCGTGACTCAGCATCAATTCGATGCTTTTCGCCGTCGTCGGGTCGTCTTCTACCAGCAGTATCCGCATGGGCCGTCTCCGGGTGATGTCTGTGCCTGCGGAAAACCTGAGCCAAAAAGGTTAACGCCCTGTTACCATACCCTGATCAGATTCGATTTCCACTCAAGGTTGCCGATATTTCTGAACCCGCGTGACCTTGAGCGCATCTTCGCCGTGCTCTGTCGCGGCGCGCACCCATTCCAGCAGTTCCTCTTCCGACAGGCTGTAGCGGTCCTGCGCCTGGTCCGGCGACAGCAGCCCGTACCGGACCGCCTTCACCACCGCCGCCTTGCGCGAGGCCACCCAGCGCCGGGTTTCCGACGGCGGCAGATCGGCCCGGGTCATGACCGTGCCATCCGGCAGCTTGACGGCCCGCGGACCGTCCACTTTCTTGAGGTACATGGGCAGCTCTCCGAACCGTGAACCCGGCCCATAAAGCCCGGCGGGATTTAACGACGGCTAAAACCGCCCCTTGAGAGTGTGTCGGATTTTCCTATATTCGCGCGGAACCTTCAGGATATGTCCCATGCCCCTTGATACGCGCCCGCTGAACTCGCTGGGCCTGCCGAAGCCGCCATCCGAAACCCGCGTCGTCGTCGCCATGTCCGGCGGCGTCGACAGTTCGGTCGTTGCCGCGATGCTCAAAGAGGAAGGCTACGACGTGGTCGGCGTGACGCTTCAGCTGTACGACCACGGCGCGGCGCTGGCCAAGAAGGGCGCCTGCTGTGCGGGCATCGACATCCACGACGCGCGCCGCGTGGCCGAGGAAATGGGCTTTCCGCATTACGTGCTGGACTACGAGAACATCTTCCGCGACGCGGTGATCGAGGAGTTCGCCGAAAGCTACCTTGGCGGCGCCACCCCGGTCCCCTGCATCCGCTGCAACGAGCGGGTGAAATTCAAGGATCTGCTTGAAACCGCGAAGGACCTGGAAGCCGACTGCATGGCCACGGGCCACTACATCCAGCGCCTGGCCGGTGAAAACGGCCCGGAACTGCATTCCGCCGCCGATGCCAACCGCGACCAGAGCTACTTCCTGTTCTCGACCACGCCCGAGCAGCTGTCCTTCCTGCGCTTCCCGCTGGGCCACCTGCCCTCGAAGGACGCGACGCGCGAACTGGCGGCGAAATACGGCCTCGCCGTGGCCGACAAGCCGGATTCGCAGGACATCTGCTTCGTGCCCGACGGCAATTATGCCAGCGTGATCGAGAAACTGCGCCCCGGGGCCGCCGAACCGGGCGAAATCGTCCACGCCGACGGTCGCGTTCTGGGCAAGCACCGGGGTGTCATCCACTATACCATCGGCCAGCGCCGCGGGCTGGGCATCGGCGGGCTGTCGGAACCGCTCTACGTGGTCCGCCTCGACGTCGACAGCAAACGCGTGGTCGTGGGCCCCAAGGAGATGCTCGCCACCCGCACCGTCCCGGTGCGCGAGATCAACTGGCTGGGCGACGCGCCCTTCACCAGCCGCGCGGAATGGAACCTGTCGGTCAAGGTCCGCTCGACCCGCCCCCCCCGCGAGGCGGTGATCCGCCCGCTGTCGGAGACCACGGCGGAGGTCGAGCTTCTGACGCCCGAGGAAGGCATCAGCCCCGGGCAGGCCTGCGTCTTCTACGACCCCGAGGGCACGCGCATCTTCGGCGGCGGCTGGATCTGGCGCGGGCAGTAGCCCCCCGCGCGCCCGAAACACCTGACACAGGCGCAAGACCGGACAGCCCGGCGACAGGCTTGCATCGCGCCCTCCTCTCGGCCACAATCTGAACAAGCGTTCATTTCACACCGGGAGGGAGGCCGCGATGGATTTTGCGCTGAGCGAGGAGCAGACGGCGATCTTCGACATGGCGCATGGCTTCGGACAAGAGGCCATCGCCCCCAACGCCCGCCAGTGGGAGGCCGAGGGCACGATCCCCAAGGATCTCTGGCCGCAGCTCGGCGCGCTTGGCTTCGGCGGGCTCTACGTCAGCGAAGAGGCGGGCGGCGCCGGTCTGACGCGCCTCGATGCGACGCTGGTCTTCGAGGCGCTCTCCATGGCCTGCCCCTCTGTCGCGGCCTTCCTGTCCATCCACAACATGTGCGCGCGCATGATCGACGCCTATGGCAGCGACGAACTGAAAGCCCGCGTGCTGCCCGGCGCCGTGGCCATGACCACCGTGCTCAGCTACTGCCTGACCGAACCCGGCTCCGGCTCGGACGCCGCCGCGCTGAAGACCCGCGCCGAGAAAACCAACGAGGGCTACCGCCTGACCGGCACCAAGGCCTTCATCTCGGGCGGCGGCTACTCTGACGGCTACGTGACCATGGTGCGCACCGGCGTGGATGGGCCGAAGGGAATCTCGACGGTCTATGTCGAGGCGGGCAGCGACGGCCTGTCCTTCGGCGGGCTCGAGGACAAGATGGGCTGGAAATCCCAGCCCACCCGTCAGGTGCAGTTCGACGCCTGCCCGGTGCCGCACGGCAACCTCGTCGGCACCGAGGGCGACGGCTTCAAATACGCCATGGCCGGGCTGGACGGCGGCCGCCTGAACATCGCCGCCTGCTCGCTGGGCGCCGCGCAACAGGCCCTGACACAGACCCTGCAATACATGGGCGAACGGCAGGCCTTCGGCCAGAGCATCGACCGCTTCCAGGCGCTGCAATTCCGAATCGCGGACATGGAGACAGACCTTCAGGCCGCCCGCATCTTCCTGCGGCAGGCCGCCTGGAAGCTCGACACCGGGGCGCCGGACGCCACGGCCTTCTGCGCCATGGCCAAGAAACTGGTGACGGAAACCGGCTCGCGCGTGGCTGACATGTGCCTGCAACTGCACGGCGGCTACGGCTACCTTGCCGACTACGGCGTGGAAAAGATCGTCCGCGACCTGCGCGTGCACCAGATCCTCGAAGGCACCAACGAGATCATGCGCCTGATCGTGGCACGCCATCTCCTCTCGCGCTGACGCAAATTCCTTCGAAGGAATTTGCAAAAGTTTTCGAAAACTTTTGCCCCGGAAAGACGCACCCTTGTCCGATATCCAGATCCGCACCGAAGGCCGCGCCGGCCGCATCACGCTGACCCGCCCGAAAGCGCTCAACGCCCTCACCTACGCCATGTGCACCGCCATCGAAGAGGCGCTGGACAGCTGGCGCAACGATGACAGCGTCGCCCTGGTCGTTCTGGACGCCGAGGGCGACAAAGCCTTCTGCGCGGGCGGCGATATTGCCGAGATGTACCGCACCGGCACGGCGGGCGACTACGGTTACGCGCGCCGATTCTGGCGGGACGAGTATCGCCTGAACGCCAAGCTGGCCGACTACCCCAAGCCGGTCGTGGCTTTCCTGCAGGGCCTCACCATGGGCGGCGGCGTGGGCCTCGGCGGCCATGTCTCGCACCGGATCACCGGCGAAAGCAGCCAGGTCTCCATGCCGGAATGCGGCATCGGTTTCGTGCCGGACGTGGGCGGCACCTATCGCCTTGCCCGGGCACCGGGTCGCCTTGGCGCCTATCTTGGCCTGACCGCCGCCCGCATGGGGCCAGGCGATGCGATCCATGCGGGGTTTGCCGACAGCTTCGTGCCCGAGGCGCGCTGGCCCGACCTGAAGGCCGCTCTGGTCCGCTCGGGCGATCCCGACGCCATCGCCGCCCAGAGCGATACGCCGCCCGACAGCCCGCTTGCCGCGGCGCAGCCCGAGATCGACGCGGCCTTCGCGGGCACCGACCTGCCCGCCATCCTCGACCGCTTGAAGGCTTCCGGCACGCCGCTCGCGCAGCAGGCGCTGAAGGCCATGGGGCGCAACGCGCCCCTGTCCATGGCCACGACCCTGCGGATGCTGGACTGTCTTGGCCCCGATGCCACAATCCGCGACGCGCTGGAGCTGGAATACCGGGTCAGCCACCGCATCATGGAACAGGGGGACTTCCTCGAAGGCATCCGCGCCGCCATCATCGACAAGGACCGCAGCCCGCGCTGGCGTCACGGTGCCTTTTCCGTCCCCGCCGGGGCCGTCGAGGCGCTGCTGGCCCCGCTTGGCCCCGACACGCTGACCCTTGAGGAGGACTAGACCATGCAGATCGCCTTTATCGGACTGGGCAACATGGGCGCGCCCATGGCCGCCAACCTCGCCAAGGCGGGGCACGCCGTCACCGGCTTCGACGTCGCGGGCACCACGGCGGAGGGTGTCGCCAAGGCCCGGACCGCCGAGGATGCCGTGGCCGGCGCCGAGGTGGTCATCACCATGCTCCCCAACGGCGAGATCCTGCGCGACGTCGTCGCCGGGATTGTGCCGCATATGGCCAAGGGCGCGGTGCTGCTCGACTGTTCCACCGTCGACGTGGCCTCGGCCCGGGCGGTGGCGGAACTGGCCGGGGCTGCGGGCCTAGGAACCCTCGACGCGCCGGTGTCCGGCGGCACCGTCGGCGCGACCAACGGGACGCTGACCTTCATGGTGGGCGGCGACGAAACGGCCTTCGAGACCGCCCGGCCGCTGTTCGAGATCATGGGCCAGAAGGCCGTTCACTGTGGCGCCTCGGGCAACGGTCAGGCTGCGAAGATCTGCAACAACATGATCCTCGGGGTCACCATGATCGCCACCTGCGAGGCCTTCGCGCTGGCCGACAAACTGGGCCTCAGCCGCGAGGCCATGTTCGATGTGGTGTCCACCTCGTCGGGCTATTCCTGGTCGATGAACGCTTATTGCCCGGCGCCGGGGGTCGGCCCGCAAAGCCCCGCCGACAACGGCTACAAACCCGGTTTCGCCGCCGAGTTGATGCTGAAGGACCTGCGGCTGTCCCAGCAGGCGGCAGAGGCCGCCCATGCGCAGACCCCGATGGGCCGCGCCGCGACGGATCTGTACCGCAGCTTCGTCGAGGACGAGGACGGCGCGGGCCGCGATTTCTCGGCCATGCTGCCGCGTTTCGAGAAACTGAACCGGGGCTGACCGACGCCGGGAACCCCCCGCGGTGCCCGCGCGTTTGCTGGCAACCTCGGGGGAGCTGATGTCAGCCACACACACACCAAAGACCATCGCGATCCCGCTGGTCGGGATCTTTCTCATTCTCTTCGTGCAGGGCCTGTCCAGCGGCGCCAGCTTCCTGATCCCGGTGACCTCGGCGATCCTCGCCTATTTCGTGCTCAGCCGCCCGCGCCGCTGGCTGTCCAAACACGGGGTGCCGAACGGGCTGGTCGCCCTGGGGTTCACGCTGATGATCCTGCTTCTGGTCGTCGGCGCGCTGATCTACTTTGCCGAGCCGGTCAGCGACCTTCTGCGCCGCCTGCCCTGGCTGGTGCGCGACGTCCAGCGCGAGATCGGCAGCCTGTCAGACAGCCCGATCCGCGCCGTGGCCGAGGCCGCCGATGCCATGAACGCGATGATCGATACCGACCAGGACGGCGACGGCAAGATGAAGGTCGAGGTGGTCGAGGACGGCTCTGCCTCCAAGCAGATCCTCTTCCTTGCCCCCATGGTGCTCAGCCAGGTGCTCTTCGCGATCATCTTCCTGTATTTCCTGCTCGCCTCCGGCGACTTCTTCCTGCGCCGCATGATCGAATCGCTCGACCGGGTCGAGGACAAGTCCCGCGCGCTGGAGGTGGTGGAAACCATCGAACTGCGGCTCGGCCAGTATCTGGGCGCCATCACGGTGATCAACGCGGGGCTGGGCCTGAGTGTCGGCACGCTGATGTACCTCTGGGGGATCGAGCAATACATGGTCATCGGCGTCATGGCCTTCGCCCTGAACTTCGTGCCCTATGTCGGCGGGCTTGTCGGCACCTGCATCGCCGTGCTGCTGGCCTTCTCTCAGGGAGAGTCCTTCTGGGTTCTTGTCGGCGCGGGCGCGTCCTACGCCGCGGCCACCGGCCTTGAAGGCCAGCTGATCACACCCTCGCTGGTGTCGCGCCAGATGCGGCTGAATGCGCCGATCCTCTTCTTGGTGGTGGCCTTCTTTGCCTACATCTGGTCGATCATCGGCATGATCGTCGCGGTGCCGATCCTGATCGTCATCAAGATCTTCTGCGACGAGATCGCGCCCCTGCACAATGTCGGCCACTTCCTCGGCGGAGCCGATGCCGAAGAGGATTTCGATGTCGACGATACAACGGTGATGCCGCAACCCGATCCGGTGGAGGGTCTGGCGTCCTCCCATATCGAGGCCGGGCCAGAGGCGGATCGCGGCTGACTGGAAGGCGCCGCCGCCTGCCCCGATCCTGCGGATTTGATTTACATCATATTCAAATTACGCAATTCGTCTAGACTGCGTGGAGGAACCCAACCTAGGAGATCTTACGATGTTTGCAAAGAACATGGGCCAGACAGACCGCATTATCCGCGCCGTGATCGGTGTCGTGGCCATGATCCTCTTCTTCACGCTGGCGGGCGGGCTGAAATGGCTGGCCCTGATCGTGGGCCTGCTGATGTTGGCCACCGCGGCCATGGGCTCCTGTCCGCCCTACCGGCTGCTGGGGATCAACACCTGCAAGAATAGATAACGCCCGGCAGCCGGACCGCCCACTGCAGGACAATTTTTCTCTTGTCGGCTCCCTTCGCGGGAACGCAATCTTTGCGACCTGCGTTGCCCTCCGAAGGAAAGGCATCGCTCATGGAAAAGATCATTCTGGGAAGCGTCGTCGCATTTGCGCTGACGACCTCTGCCCTGTCCGCAAATCCGCTCTTCCAGCCCCATGCGGGCGACACCGCCGTGGCGAGTGACCCCGTCTGGCTCGCGAAGAACGAGAAGGGAAACGGCCAGAAGCCCTTGGTCAAGGGGAGCGGAAAGCCCGAGAAGGCCAAGGGCAAGCCCGAGCATGCCGGCGGAAACAAGAAGCCCAAGCCTGGCGGAAACGGCAATCCCCAGGCGGCTGGCGGAAAGCCGGACAAACCCGGCAAGCCAGCGGCGGCCGGCAATGGAAATGGCAAGGCTAAAGCCAAAGCCGGTCCCAGATGGAGCGAGTCCGAACGGCAGGAAGTGGTCAAGCGCGTGGCCGAAACCCCTGCCCCCGACGGCCGGGACATGGTCCGCATCCTCGGCCTGACGGGACTGGCCCTCGCCACGCCGCAGCTTGTGGTGGCGGATGTGCCGGACGACGAGCTGATCGGCTATGCGAACTGCCCGCCGGGTCTGGCCAAGAAGGATCCGCCCTGCGTTCCGCCCGGTCTCGCGCGCAAGGGCGTGACCTCTGAGGAATGGCTGGGCTACGACGCGGACCGCTACGACGAGATCTGGATCGAGCGCCGCAGGTCGCTTCTGGATGCCTACGATATCCCCGGGATCGACGGGCTTCTGTTGCGCTCGGACGAGATTGCCGAGCTCTACGGGCTTGCGCCTGCGCCCGAGGGGCAGCGCTACGGCTTGATCGACGGCCTGCCGATCCTGCTCGATCAGGACGATTACACCTCGCTGTTGCTGCTGAACGAACTGGCCGAGGTCGCGCGGCTGGACGACGGGTTGCGCGTCGCACCGACCGCCGCGCTGACGCAACGCGAGCTGATGAGCCTGTATCGCCTGCCGCAACTGGCCGATGGGCAGAACTACAGCGTGGTGAACGGGCAGATCCTGCGCCTCAGCGACAGCGAGTATGAGATGCTGCAACTGATCCGGATCGCGCGCGCAGTGCTCTGATCCGCGCCTCTTCTAGCCCGCGAACGACGAAGGGACCCCTTTCGGGGTCCCTTTTCATGTCTGCCGAAACAGCCGCACCGAAAAGAGCGCGGCTTACTCTGCCGCGACCTTTTTCCGGGCTTCCAGCATCGGTTTCAGATAGCGGCCCGTGTGGCTGGCCTCGACCTCGGCCACTTGCTCGGGCGTGCCGGTCGCCACGATCTCTCCGCCGCCGTCGCCGCCTTCGGGGCCGATGTCGATCAGCCAGTCGGCGGTTTTGATGACGTCGAGGTTGTGCTCGATCACCACGACGGAATTCCCCTGCTCCACCAGTTCATGCAGCACTTCCAACAGCTTGCGCACGTCTTCGAAGTGCAGCCCGGTGGTGGGTTCGTCGAGGATGTACAGGGTTCGGCCGGTGGACCGCTTGGCCAGCTCCTTCGACAGCTTTACCCGCTGCGCCTCACCCCCCGACAGGGTCGTCGCCTGCTGGCCGACCTTGATGTAGCCAAGACCCACGCGCATCAGCGCATCCATCTTGTCACGGATCGAGGGCACCGCCTTGAAGAACTCTTGCGCGTCCTCGACCGTCATATCAAGAACGTCCGCTATACTCTTGCCCTTGAAGCGAATTTCCAAGGTCTCGCGGTTGTAGCGCGCGCCCTTGCAGGTCTCGCAGGTGACGTAGACATCCGGCAGAAAGTGCATCTCGATCTTGATGACGCCGTCGCCCTGACAGGCCTCGCAGCGCCCGCCCTTGACGTTGAAGCTGAACCGCCCGGGCTTGTAACCGCGCGCCTTGGCCTCTGGCAGACCGGCGAACCAGTCGCGGATCGGGGTGAAGGCCCCGGTGTAAGTCGCTGGATTCGAACGCGGAGTCCGCCCGATGGGCCGCTGGTCGATGTCGATGACCTTGTCCAGATGCTCCAGCCCCTTGATGGTTTCGCAGGGCGCGGGCGTTTGACGGGCACCGTTCAGCGCCATCGAGGCGGTCTTGAACAGCGTTTCGATGGTCAGGGTCGATTTTCCGCCGCCGGACACCCCGGTCACGCAGACGAACTTGCCCAGCGGGAACTCGGCCGTGACCTCCTTGAGGTTGTTGCCGGTGGCCTTCACGACCTTGATCTTCTTCTTGTTCCCCTTGCGCCGTTCCGTCGGCACCGCGATCTCGCGCGCGCCTGCAAGATATTGCCCGGTCAGGCTGGCCGGGTCGTTGGTGATCGCCTCGGGCGTGCCATGGGCCACCACCTGCCCACCATGCACCCCGGCACCCGGCCCGATGTCGAAAACGTAATCCGCCTCGCGGATCGCTTCCTCGTCATGTTCGACCACGATCACCGTATTGCCCTGATCGCGCAGGTTTTTCAGCGTATCCAGCAGCCGCGTATTGTCGCGCTGGTGCAACCCGATGGAGGGCTCGTCCAGCACATACAGCACCCCGGTCAGGCCCGAGCCGATCTGGCTGGCCAGCCGGATGCGCTGGCTCTCGCCGCCCGATAGCGTGCCCGCATTGCGCGAGAGGGTCAGATACTCCAGCCCCACGTTGTTCAGGAATCCCAGCCGCTCGCGGATCTCCTTGAGAATGGCGCGGGCGATCTCGTTCTTCTGATTGGTCAGGTTGGCGGGCACCGTCTGGCACCAGTCAAAGGCCTGCTTGATCGACATTTCAACGACTTGCCCGACGTGCTTCAAGTCATCCCGCGACCCGATCCGAACCGCCAGGGCCTCTTCCCGCAGGCGATAGCCACCGCAGGCGCCGCAGGGACGATTGTTCTGATACCGCTCGAATTCCTCGCGAATCCAGGACGAATCCGTCTCGCGATAGCGCCGCTCCATGTTCGGAATGACGCCCTCGAAGACGCGAGTGACATTGTAGATGCGCCCGCCCTCGTCGTAGCGGAAGGCAATCTCCTCTTCGCCCGATCCGTAAAGAAACACCTGCTGCACATGCGCCGGAAGATCCTTCCACCGCGCGCTCTTGTCGAACTCGTAGTGCTTCGCGATGGAGTCGATGGTCTGCAGGAAATACGGCGACTTGCCTTTGCGCCAGGGCGCCAGCGCGCCGTCCTTGATCTTCAGTGTCTGGTCCGGCACCACCAGCCGCTCGTCGAAGAACAGCTCGACCCCCAGACCGTCGCACTCGGGGCAGGCGCCGAAGGGCGCGTTGAAGGAAAACAGCCGCGGCTCGATCTCGGGGATGGTGAAACCGCTGACCGGGCAGGCAAAGTTCTCGGAGAAGGTGATACGCTCGGGCTCTCCCTCCTTCGGTGCCGTCTCGAGGATGGCAATGCCATTGGCAAGGTCCAGCGCGGTGCGGAAGCTGTCCGCCAGCCGCGTCTCCATCCCCTCGCGCACCACGATCCGGTCGACAACGACGTCGATGTCATGGCGGAACTTTTTGTCCAGCGTCGGCGGCTCGTCCAACTCGTAGAAGGTGCCGTCCACCTTCACCCGCTGAAAGCCCTGCTTGCGCAGCTCTATGAATTCCTTGCGGTATTCGCCCTTCCGGTCGCGCACGATCGGCGCCAGAAGGTAGCCGCGCGTGCCCTCTTCCATGCCCATGACCCGGTCGACCATGTCCTGCACCTGCTGCGCCTCGATGGGCATGCCGGTCGCGGGCGAATAGGGCGTGCCGACCCGCGCGAACAACAGGCGCAGGTAGTCGTAGATCTCGGTCACCGTGCCGACGGTCGACCGCGGGTTCTTCGAGGTCGTCTTCTGCTCGATGGAGATCGCGGGCGAGAGGCCGCTGATGTGGTCCACATCGGGCTTTTCCATCATGTCGAGGAACTGCCGCGCGTAGGCCGACAGCGACTCGACATAGCGGCGCTGCCCCTCGGCATAAATGGTGTCGAAGGCCAGCGAGGACTTGCCAGAGCCCGAAAGCCCGGTGATCACCACAAGCTCATCCCGCGGAATATCCACGTCGATATTCTTGAGGTTATGCTCGCGCGCGCCGCGCACCTCGATATGCTTGAGTTCTGGCATCGCTCGTTCCCCGGTCTCGGCAGTGGTTAAGACATAGTGGAAATGACTCGCGGCGCCAATCGGAAAAGAAGAACGCAACAGGAACGTCCGTGTAATGCCGAAAGGGCGGTCAGGAATTCCGTCCTTGCCCGCACGGGCGCCGCTGCGTCACTCTGTCCGCAATTGAACAAACCGGGAGATTTCACCATGCAGGCTCGCCTGATTTGTGCGGCGGCGCTGACGGCGCTGCCCTTTGCCGCGTCCGGGCAGGACTATGCCAATTCCATCCTCGTGCTCGACGCCTCGGGGTCGATGTGGGGCCAGATCGACGGCGTGACCAAGATCGAGATCGCGCAGGGCGTGGTCGGCGACCTGCTGAACACCCTGCCAGAGACCCAGCGCATCGGCCTGACCGCCTATGGCCACCGCACGCGGGGCGACTGCACCGACATCGAGACGCTGGTGCAGCCCGGCGACAGCTCCCGCGCGCAGATCGCGGCGGCGGTGAACGGGCTTCAGCCGCGCGGCAAGACGCCGATGACGGATGCCGTGGTGCAGGCCGCCGAAGCGCTGAAGTACACCGAAGAGGCCGCCACCGTGATCCTCGTCTCGGACGGGATCGAGACCTGCAACCCCGATCCCTGCGCCGCCGCCCGGGCGCTGGAGCAGGCGGGCATTAACCTCACCGTTCACGTCGTGGGCTTCGACGTCACCGACCCCGAGGCACGGCGCCAGATGCAATGCCTCGCCGATGAGACCGGCGGACAGTTCCTTTCCGCCGCCAATGCCTCGGAACTGGGCTCCGCGCTCGAAGAGATCACACAGGCCGCCCCCTCTTACGCCGTGACCTTCGTTGCCATCGAGGGCGAGAACGGCCCGCAAAGCACCGACACGCTGATGTGGGACATCCAGCGTGGCGAAGAAATGCTGGCCGAGTTCGAGCCGGGCGCAACCCTGACCAAGGCGCTGACCGATGGCAGCTACACCGTGTCGGTGATGCGCCCGCTGGACGAATCCACCGCAGAGGCCACCTTCGACGTGACCGGCGCCGAGCAGACCGTGACGCTGGTCCTGCCCTCGCTGCTGCCGGACGCCTCGGTCAGCGGCGCGGCAGAGGCCGTCGCGGGCGCCACCATCCCGGTCGACTGGACCGGCCCGAACGCGGATGGCGATTACATCGACGTCAGCCCGCTGGATAACGACCGCTACATCAACTACGCCTACACGCGCGACGGCACGCCCGCACAGCTGGTCATGCCGCCCGAGGCCGGCGACTACGAAATACGCTACATCATGCGCGACGGTCGCACGGTGCTGGCGACGCAGGCGGTGACGGTCACCCCCGCGCCCGCCTCGATCGAGGTGGCAGAGACCGCCCCGGTCGGCGCAACGATCCCCGTGACATGGGAAGGGCCGGACTACGACGGCGACTACATCTCCGTCGCCCCGCTCGAGGAAGGCGGCTACATCAACTACGCCTATACCCGCGACGGCTCTCCGGCGCAGCTGGTCATGCCGCCCAAGCCGGGCACCTACGAGGTGCAATACGTCATGCGGCAGGACCGCACGGTGCTGGCCAGCCGCATCGTCGAGGTGACAGAGGTCGCCGCAACGCTGGACGCGGCAGAGACCGCCGCCGCGGGCGCGGCCCTGCCGGTGACCTGGGACGGCCCGAACTACGACGGCGACTACATCTCGGTCGCGAAGCCCGGCGACGGCGGCTACGAGGCCTATGCCTATACCCGCAACGGCAGCCCGGCTTCGGTCACCATGCCCGCCGCGCCCGGCACCTATGAACTGCGTTACGTGATGCGGCAGGACCGCACGGTTCTGGCCTCGCGCACGGTCGAGGTCGGCGCGGTTTCCGCCGCGCTGGACGTGGCCGAGACCGCCCGCGCCGGCGCCCCGATCCTGGTCGGCTGGGAGGGCCCCGGCTACGAACCCGACTACATCTCCGTCAGCAAGGCGGAAAACGAGGGCTACGACTTCTACGCCTATACCCGCAACGGCAACCCGGCGCTCCTGCAACTGCCCATAGAACCCGGCGACTACGAGATCCGCTACATCGCCGCCAGCGACGGCAAGGTTGCCCTGACCCGCAAGACCATCACCCTGACCCCGATCGAGGCCACGGTGGAAGCCCCCGCGATCGCGCCGCGCGGCGGCCGCCTCGGCGTGACGTGGGAAGGTCCGGACTACAAGGGCGACTTCATCGCCGTCGCGGTCGCAGGCGATCCGGACAACAAATACGCGGCCTATAGCTACACCTCCGAGGACAGCCCGCTTCAGGTCAAGCTCCCCGATCTGCCCGGCAATTACGAGGTCCGCTACGTGACCGGACAGGACAAGAAGGTCCTCGCCAGACAGGCCGTGACCATCGAATGACCCAAACGGGCCGACCCCGCACCGGTCGGCCCGCCCCAATCCCAACAAACCCCAATAACCCGCGCGCCCCCGCCCTTCTTCTGTCCAAAAATATCCTGGGGGAGCGCGCGCAGCGCGCGGGGGCAAAGCCCCCCGGTCGCCTGCCGCAAGGCAGGCGACACCCACGTCAGCGATAAAGCAGCGACCGCCCCTCGTGGAACAGGTGCACCTTCTCGGGCTCTGCCGACAGCGACACCTCCCGCCCGCGCATGTCGCGGTGAATGCCCGGCAGCTTGCCGATCACCGCCTCCTGCCCCGCAGCCTTCCCGAAGTACAGCAGCGTCACCTCTCCCAGCGCCTCGGTGAAGGCCACCGTTCCGGTAAAGGCCGCCTGCCCCGGCTCGGCGGTCACGAAGTCCTCGGGCCGGATACCGACGTTCACCGCCAGCCCCCTGTCGGCATCGGTCGTCGGATAATCCGAGATCGCCGTGCCGCCGCCCTCCAGCGCCACGGTGGTCTGCGCGCCGGTCGCCGTCACCCTCCCCGGCAGCAGGTTCATCGACGGAGAGCCGATGAAGCGCGCCACGAACTCGCTCTTGGGCTTCTCGTAAAGCTCCAGCGGCGCACCGACCTGCGCGATGCCCTTGTTGGCCAGCACCACGATGCGCGAGGCCAGCGTCATCGCCTCGACCTGGTCGTGGGTGACGTAGATCATCGTGCGGTCGGGCATCTGCTCTTTCAGTTGCGCGATCTCGATGCGCGTCGCCACCCGCAGCGCCGCGTCGAGGTTCGACAAGGGCTCGTCGAAGAGGAAGACCTTCGGCTCCCGCACGATGGAGCGCCCGATGGCAACCCGCTGCCGCTGCCCGCCAGACAGAGCCTTGGGCAGGCGGTCGAGGTAGGGCTCCAATTGCAGCATCTTGGCGGCGCGCGCGACCGAGGCCTCGATCTCTGCCGCCGGTTTCTTCGCCAGCTTCAGCGCAAAGGCCATATTCTCGCGCACGGTCATATGCGGATACAGCGCGTAGCTCTGGAAGACCATGGCGATGCCGCGCTGCGCGGGCGGCACGTCGTTGACCACCTGCCCGTCGATCTCCAGCGTGCCGCCGGTGATCTTCTCCAGCCCCGCGATCATCCGCAACAGCGTCGACTTCCCGCAGCCAGACGGCCCGACGAAGACGATCAGCTCGCCCTGCCGGATGTCGAGGTTGATATCCTTCAGGACGTTGACCGTCCCGCCATAGGTCTTCTCGACATCCGTCAGTTTCAGATTGGCCATAGGTCCTCCCCCTTCGACCGCGGTTAACCCGCCTTCAACGCCAGCGCGGGCTGCCACGGCCCGAGATGCAGCTTGCCGTCCGGTGCCGGTGCCGCGCTGCCCAGTTCCTGCCCGATCTGGTGCCAGTCCCCCGCCGGCATCGCGACGGTCGCCGGCTCGGGGCTGAGGTTGATCGCGACGAAGATCTCTTCGCCGCCGCCGGACCGCGTGAAATGCACCACCTCGCCGGTGTTCGAGACGCCGCCGTGGTCACCGCCGATCAGCGCCGGGTGGGCGTGGCGGAAATGGATCGCCTTGCGGTAATGATGCAGCAGCGCGCCCGGCTCTTCCTCCTGCACGGCCACCGCGCGGTTCAGATGCTCGTGGCTGACCGGCAGCCACGGGTGGCCGCTGGTGAAGCCGCCGTTCTGGTTCGACTGCTCCCAGACCATCGGCGTGCGGCAGCCGTCGCGGCCCTTGAACTCGGGCCAGAACTCGATGCCATAGGGGTCCTGCAGATCCTCGAAGGCGACATCAGCCTCGGGCAGGCCCAGCTCTTCGCCCTGATACAGGCAGGCAGAGCCGCGCAGGGTCAGGATCAGCGTGGCATAGGCCCGCTGCGCGGCGGGCGTCAGGTCCCAGCGCGTCACATGGCGCGGCACGTCGTGGTTGGAAAAGGCCCAGCAGGCCCAGCCGTCCGCGGCGACCGCATCCACATGCTGCATCACGTCCGCCACGCGGGCGGCGGTCAGCTGGTCCTTGGCGAGGAATTCGAAGGCGTAGCACATATGCGCCTTGTCATGCCCCGCGGTGTATTCGCCCATGATCTCCAGCCCGCGCTGCGCGTCGCCCACCTCTCCGACGCAGGTGGTGCCGGGGTATTCGTCCAGAAGCGCGCGGAACCGCTTGAGAAACTCGAGGTTCTCGGGCTGGTTCTTGGAATAGAGGTGCTCCTGGTGATTGTAGGGGTTCACCGAGGGCGCGATATTGGCGTTGCGCTTTTCGGGCGGCAGCGCGGGATTGCTGCGCAACTGCTTGTCGTGGATGTAGAAGTTGATCGTATCCAGCCGGAAGCCGTCGACGCCGCGATCCAGCCAGAAGCGGGTGACGTCCAAAAGCGCGTCCTGCACCTCGGGGCAGTGGAAATTCAGGTCCGGCTGCTCGACGAGGAAATTGTGCAGGTAATACTGCTCGCGCCGCGCATCCCACTGCCAGGCCGGGCCACCGAAGATCGACAGCCAGTTGTTGGGCGGCGTGCCGTCGGGCTGCGGGTCGGACCAGACGTACCAGTCGGCGCGCGGGTTGTCGCGGCTGGCGCGGCTTTCCATGAACCACGGATGCTGCGCCGAGGTATGCGACAGCACAAGGTCGATCATCACCTTCAGCCCAAGGGTATGCGCCATCTCGACCAGCGCGTCGAAATCCGACAGCGAGCCGAACATCGGATCGACGTCGCAATAATCGCTGACATCGTAGCCGAAGTCCTTCATCGGCGAGGTGAAGAAGGGCGAGATCCAGATCGCGTCGACGCCCAGTGAGGCCACATGCGGCAGTCGCGCCGTGATGCCGTTGAGGTCGCCGATGCCGTCGCCGTTCGAATCCTGAAAGCTGCGCGGGTAGATCTGGTAGATCACCGCGCCGCGCCACCAGTCCTTGTCTTTGCTGCTCATCTCTGTCCTTTCCCGGCGGGTGCCTGTCCCGCCGTCTTTCCGCAGGCCGGGCCTCTCGCCCTGCATTACTTCACCGATCCCGCCAGCAACCCGCGCACAAGGTAACGCTGCATGGCGAAGAAGACCGCCAGCGGCACCGCGATGCTGACGAAGGCGGCCGTGGCGAGGATCTCCCAGTTGCCGCCGCGCGTGCCCAGAAGCTCGACGATCTGGTTGGTCATCACCGTGGTCTGCCCGGTGGCGTCGATCAGGAAAACCTTGGCCACCAGAAGGTCGTTCCACGTCCAGAGGAACTGGAAGATGGCAAAGCTCGCCAGCGCCGGAAACGACAGCGGCAGGATGATCTTGGTGAAGATCTGGAACTCTGTCGCGCCGTCCACGCGGGCGTTCTCGATGATGTCGCGCGGCAGGCCGACCATGTAGTTGCGCAAGAGGTAGACCGCCAATGGCAGGCCAAAACCCGTGTGTGCCAGCCAGCCCCCCAGATAGCCCTTCCCGATGCCGATGTTCAGGTGCAGCTTCAGCAGCGGGATCAGCGCCAGTTGCAAGGGCACCACCAACAGGCCGACCACGAAGGCAATCAGCAAAGCGCGGCCCGGGAAATCCATCCAGGCCAGCGCATAGGCCGCGAAGGCCGCCACGACGATGGGGATGATCGTCGCCGGGATCGTCACCGTCAGCGTGTTGAAGAAGGCCTTGCCCATGCCCTCGGCGCTGTTCGAGAACAGCAGGTAGCGGTAGTTGTCCAGCGTGAACTCGGGCGGGGTGGTGGCGGTGACAAAGACCCGCTCGCCGCGCCGCCCCTCCATCTCGACATCCGCTTCCAGCCGGTAATCGCCGTTTTCCATCACGGTCATGCGCTCGCCGCCGCGCATCTCGGCGGTGTCGCCGGGCCGGTAGGCCGCCACGTCGCGCGCATTCGTCCCCCATGCCGAGATCGGCGCCGGTCCCACCCCCTCCTGCGCGTAGAGATTGCCCTCGATGACGAAAAGCGCGCCCTCCTGCACCTGCTCTGACGGCGCGGCGGTGCGCAGGGTCAGGCTCTGCTCGGTGGGAACCAGCGCCTTCCACCAGCCCGAGCCGGAGATCTGGTCGGCGGTCCGGAAGGACGAGACCAGCAGCCCCACGGTCGGAAACAGCCAAAGCGCCACCAGCAGCACGACAGAGATATGCACCGCCCATGTCAGCGAGGATTTGGTGCCTGCAATCGTGTCCATCTCTCCGCTCCCCTACCGCATTTCCCGGCGCGCGTTGCGCACGTTCCAGACAAGGATCGGTGTCACCAGCACCATGATCACGATCGCCGAGGCCGACCCCACACCCCAGTCGTTTGCGCGGAACAGCTTGTCGTACATGTAGTTGGCCAGCACCTGCGTCTGCCATTGGCCGTTGGTCATGGCAAAGACGATGTCGAAGATCTTCAGAACGACCAGCGTGATCGTCGTCCAGACCACCATGATGGTCGACATGATCTGCGGCACCTTGATCCTGAAGAAGATCTGGAAGGGGTTGGCGCCATCGACGATGGCGGCCTCGACGGTTTCCTCGGGGATGCCCCGCAGGGCCGCGCTCAGGATCACCATGGCAAAGCCGGTCTGGATCCAGATCAGCACGATCATCAGGAAGAAGTTGTTCCAGAACGGGATCGTCAGCCATTGCACCGGCCCCTCGCCCGACAGCCAGACATAGACCGCGTTCAGCACGCCGATCTGCTCGGACCCTTCCGGGCGGGCGTCGTAGACCAGTTTCCAGATCACCGCCGCGCCGACGAAAGAGATCGCCATGGGCATGAAGATCAGCGACTTGGCGATATTGCCCCACCTGATCCGGTCGGTCAGCTGCGCGGCCAGCAGGCCGAAGGCGGTCGAGGCGGCGGGCACCACCACCAGCCAGAGCATATTGTTGCGCATCGCCTCCCAGAACTTCGGCTCGGCCATCATGCGGCTGTAGTTGTCGAAGCCGACGAAAGCCCCGCCCTGCGCGCGGCTGGTGAAGGACAGGCGCAGGGTCTCGAAGACCGGGTAGGCAAGGTAAAGCGTCAGCGCGAAGAGCGCGGGAAACAGGAAAAGCCATGGCCGCACCATGTTGGCGCGGTTGATATTGCGCCCGGCGTTCGGCCCCTTCGCCGGGAACAGCACCCGGTCCAGAAGCATGTTCGAGAAGTAGAAATAGGCGAGGCAGGCGCCGACGCCGATCACGATGGTCAACAACGCCAGCAGCGCCGGATGCATGGCCTTTCCTCCCCCGTTGTCGGGCTGCGGGGACCGGTCAGGCCCCCGCCCGCCGCCTTACTTCAGCGCATCCCAGCTTTGCTGGATCTCGCCCGCCACGTCCTGTGCCGACTTGCCGCCGACATATTCCACCATGCCGGTCCAGAAGGTGCCCGCGCCCACGCCGCCGGGCATCAGGTCAGAGCCGTCGAAGCGGAAGGTGGTCGCGTTGGTCAGCACCTCGCCAAGGGCGCGCTGGGTGTCGTCGATATAGGCCTCCGGGTTGGCTGCGGTCAGCGGCGTCAGAAAGCCGGGCTGCGCCATCATCACCTCATGCGCGAAAGGCGTTTGCAGGAACCGCAGGAAGGCCTGCGTGGCCGCGCTGTCCTTGGTGACGCCCATCAGCGTGCCCGCGCCCAGCACCGGCTGGCCCAGATCCTTGCCCTCGTAGGCCGGGAAATAGAAGAAATCCGCGTCCAGACCGACCTCTGTGCCTTCGGGGAAATAGGCCGGGATGAACGAGGCCTGACGGTGCATCATGCATTGCGGCGGCGCCTCGAAGAGGCCCTTGGGCGAGTCGCGGAAATCCGTCGCCGCCACCGACCCGGCGCCGCCCGCCACGTAATCGTCGTTCAACGCGAACCAGCCGAATTCCTCGATGGCCCCCACCACCTCGGGCGAGTCGAAGGCCAGTTCGTTCGTGACCCATGCATCATAGGTCTCGGGCGGCTGGGTGCGCAGCATCAGGTCCTCGACCCAGTCGGTCGCGGGCCAGCCGGTCGCGCCGCCCGATCCCAGCCCGATGCACCACGGTGTCTCGCCGTCCGCGACCATCTGCTCGGTCAGGGCCTTCAGCTCTTCCATGGTCTGGGGCACCTCGTAGCCGAAGTCCTCGAAGGTCTCGGGCACGTACCAGACCAGCGACTTCACATTGACGTTGAAGAAGAAGCCATAAAGCGCGTCCGTGCCGTCGGGCCCGGCGGCGGTGCCCAGATCGACCCAGGACTGGCCGGCGGCGTAGTTGTCCGTCACCCAGCCTGCGGTCTCTTCGCCCAGCGGGGTCAGGAAGCCGCCGGCGGCCATATTGGCGGCCAGCCCCGGCTGCGGGAAGACGGCGATATTGGGCGGCGATCCGGCCTCGGCGTCGATGACGATCTGCTGCTCCATCGAATCCGACCCGACATAGGTGGCATTCGCCCCCGTGGCCTCGTTGAACAAACCCACCAGAATATTGAAGGCCTCGGCCTCTCCGGCCAGCCAGGGGCCAAGGATGGTGACGCTTTCGCCCGGGAAATCGCTGGCCTCGGCGAAGGCATTGTAGCCGTCCCAGTCAAAGGGCCCCTCGCCCGGCGTCGGCATGGTCTGCGCATACGCCGTGCCCGCCGCAAGCGCCGCAAGGGCCACGCCGAGATAAAGCCGTTTCTTCATGGTGTCTCCTCCCGCCGGGGCGGCCGCCCAAAGCCACCTGCCCCTTTTGAAATCCAAGGACGCCTGACCCGCCTTAGCCAAAGCGCTTTGAGTTCCATCACACTTTCTGACTCGCCCCATCCTGTCAAGCTGACATAACTTATTCGCAAAGGAAATTCACGCTGCAACGCAGCTATAAACGCCGCGATGCGGCATCAACCGGGCGGATGGAATGCCTTGAATAGCCGAAGCGCTTTGGTTCATATGAAGCCATGAACCTGAAGCAACTCTCGGAACATCTGAAGCTTTCGCAGACCACGGTCAGCCGCGCCCTGAACGGCTATCCCGAGGTCAGTGAGGCCACCCGCCAGCGGGTGATGCAGGCCGCGCGCGACCTGCATTACAGCCCCAACCTGCGCGCCAAGGGCCTTGCCACCGGGCGCGCGCAGGCCATCGGCCACGTGCTGCCGATCTCCACCCAGCACGAGATGGTCAACCCCATCTTCGGCGACTTCATCTTGGGGGCCGGTCAAGCCTATGCCAGGGCCGGATACGAGATCGTCATCAGCCTTGTCGGCGACGACGACGAGGAAGCCGCCTATCGCAACATCCGCCTGCGCGGCAGCGTCGACGGCATCATCGTACACGGACCGCGCATGAAGGACCCGCGCATCCCGCTGCTGACAGAGCTTGGCCTGCCCTTCGTGGTGCATGGCCGCGCGTCGCAGATCGACACGCCCTATTCCTGGCTCGACACCAACAACCTGCGCGCCTTCACCCGGGCGACAGAGTTCCTTCTGGATCTCGGCCACCGCCGGATCGGGCTGATCAACGGGCTGGAGTTCATGGACTTCGCCTTCCGTCGCCGCGAGGGCTACGTCGCCGCCCTGACCGGGCGCGGGCTTGCCCCCGACCCGGCGCTGATGCGGTCCGGCGAAATGACCGAGGTCTACGGCTTTCGCAGCGCGCAGGAGATGCTGGCCGGGCCGGATGCGCCGACCGCCTTTTTGGCCTCGTCGATGATCGCCGCGCTTGGCGTGCGCCGCGCGATCCACGCCGCCGGGCTGGAGATGGGGCGCGACGTCTCGGTGATCACCCATGACGACGACCTCGGCTATCTCGGGAACGGGCAGGACGTGCCGCTCTTCACCGCGACGCGGTCCTCGGTGCGCGCCGCCGGGACCCGCGCCGCCGAGATGCTGCTTCAATTGATCCGCGAGCCGGGGCATCCGCCCCTGACCGAGATGATGGAGGCCGAGCTGATCATCGGCAGCTCCACCGGACCGGCCCGCCGCTGAGGAGAGACATGCGACACAAGCGATCCGACTTCCCCGAGGGCTTTCTGTTTGGTGCCGCCACCTCCAGCTACCAGATCGAGGGCCAGTCCTTCGGCGGTGCCGGGCGCACCCACTGGGACGATTTCGCCGAAACGCCGGGCAACGTGGTGCGGGGCGAAACCGGCGCGCGAGCCTGCGACCATTACCACCGCTACGCAGAAGACCTCGACCTGGTCGCGGCGGCGGGTCTCGATGCCTACCGCTTCTCGATCAACTGGGCGCGCGTCCTGCCCGAGGGGCGCGGGGCGGCGAATGCCGAAGGTCTCGATTTCTACGACCGCCTGACCGATGCCATGCTGGAGCGTGGGTTGAAGCCATGCGCGACGCTCTACCACTGGGAAATGCCGTCGGCGCTGGCGGATCTGGGCGGCTGGCGCAACCGCGACGTGGCGCAATGGTTCGGCGACTTCACCGAGCTGGCGATGCGGCGGCTGGGCGACCGGATGTTCTCTGTCGCGCCCATCAACGAGCCCTGGTGCGTGGCGTGGCTGTCGCATTTCGAGGGCGCCCATGCGCCGGGCCTGCGCGACATCCGGGCGACGGCGCGGGCCATGCACCATGTGATGCTGGCCCATGGCACCGCGATCCAGCGGATGCGCGCGCTGGGCATGGGCAACCTCGGCGGGGTCTTCAACCTGGAATGGGCCAGCCCCGCCGACAACAGCCCCGAAGCCCAGCAGGCGGCGGCCCGCCACGACGCGATCTACAACCGCTGGTTCATGGGCGGCGCCTTCAGGGGCGCATACCCCGCGCTGGCGCTGGAGGGGCTGGAACCGCACATGCCAGCGGGATGGCAGGACGACTTCGGCACCATCACCGCGCCGCTCGACTGGTGCGGGATCAACTACTACACGCGCAAGGTCCTTGCCCCGGCACCGGGTCCATGGCCGCATGTCCAGCCCGTGGAAGGCCCGCTGCCCAAGACCTTCATGGACTGGGAGATCTACCCGGACGGCCTGCATGCCTTCCTGACCCGCACGGCGCGGGAATATACCAGCGACCTGCCGCTTTATGTTACCGAGAACGGCCTTGCCTCTTCGGACGAGCTGCACGGTGAAACGGTCGACGATCCCTGGCGCAGCGAATTCATCGACGCGCATCTCGACGCCTGCCGCCGGGCCATGGCCGAGGGGGTGCCGCTGAAGGGCTACATGATCTGGTCGCTGCTGGACAATTACGAATGGGCGTTGGGATACGAGAAGCGCTTTGGCCTTGTCCACGTCGATTTCGACACGCTTGAGCGCAGGCCCAAAACATCCTACCACGCGCTTTCTCAGGCACTGAAAGGCTGACCCCCATGCGAGACGCGCTCACTGTCGTGGCCGATATCGGTGGCACCAACACCCGCGTCGCGCTGGCGCGCGGGCCGCAGGTTCTGACCGACACGATCCGGCGCTACCGCAATGCCGAACACCCGGGCATCGCGCCGGTGCTGGAGGACTTTCTGTCGCACCACAATGAGCGGCCAGAGGCCACCTGCGTGGACATGGCCGGGCCGGTGAAGGACGGGGTCGGCACGCTGACGAACCTCGACTGGCGCGTCGACGCCGCCGCGCTGCAACAGGCGACCGGCGCGGGAGTCGTGGCGGTGCTGAACGACCTCCAGGCGCAGGGCCACGCGGTGGCCCATATCGCGGGCAACGACCTTGCACCGCTGCTGCCCGGCGCGGCCGCCACCCCGGATGCCGCCCGACTGGTGGTGAACGTGGGCACCGGGCTGAACGCGGTGCCGGTGTTCCGGCAGGCCGGGCTGACGCTGGTGCCCGCCGCCGAGGCCGGGCACGTCACGCTTCAGGCGCTCGACGACGAGGAGATGCGGCTGCTGAAATGGATGCAGGCCCGCCACGGCAACACCGGGCTGGAGGAGATCCTCTCCGGGCGCGGGTTGGAGCGGCTTCACGCCTGGGTCTGCGAGGACGAGGGCGCGGGCACGCCCCTCGATGCCGGCGCGATCATGGCGGCCTACAGGGATGGCGACGCGCGGGCGGCCCGGGTGGTGCGGATGTTCGTGCGTTACCTTGCGCGCTATGCGGGCGACCTCGCACTGATCACTCTGCCCTTCGGCGGCATCTACCTTGTGGGCGGTGTCGTGCGCCACCTCGGCCCGCACCTCCTGGACGCGGGCTTTGCCGAGGCCTTCGCCGACAAGGGTCGTTTCGCCGACTTCATGGCGCAGTTCCCCGTGCACCTCGTGACGGACGACTACGCGGGCCTGCGCGGTTGCGCGGGCTATATCTCCGAACGGCTGCCTGAGTGATGGTGGTGCCGCCTGTCCCGCGGACAGGCGACCGGCCAGGGAGGCTCTGCCTCCCGCTCGCTCTGCTCGCCCTCCGAGGTATTTTTGGACCAAGCAAGCACGGGAACGCCCGAACTTGCGCGACCCTGAGCCGATTGTAGCGGCCAACCCCTGTGGCTGCTGCGCTCAGGTCATGGCGCCGGACGTTCTGGTGCCAGTCGGGCGGCGCGGGCCGCGCCGGTCTGCCCCCCGCTCTTGCACCCCGGCGGGAAACCTGCGTCTTGTCCGCACGCAGCCACCCCGGAGGCCCCATGATCCTGCGCGCCATTTCCCTGATGATCCTCGCCATGGCCCTGCTGGCCGGGTCAGACGTCTTCTTCAAGCTCTCGACGGCGCTGGCACCGGCCGGGCAGGTCATGACACTGGTGAGCCTTGGCGGCACCGCCGCCTTTGTCGCGCTGGCCCGCGCGATGGGCACCCCGGTCTTTGGCCGCGACGCCCTGCATCCGCTGGTCATGCTGCGCAACGGGCTGGAGATCCTCGCCGCGATCGGATTGCTGTATGCGCTGAAATACGTGCCGCTGCCGATCTTTGCCGCGATCATGCAGGGCGGGCCGCTGGTGGTGGTGCTGGGCGCCGCGATCTTCCTGAAGGAGCAGGTCGGCTGGCGGCGCTGGACCGCCGTGGGCGTCGGAATCCTCGGCATGCTGCTGGTGATCCGCCCCTTCGGCACCGGCTTCACCGGGCATGAATTCTGGGCCATCCTCGGCGTCGTCAGTCTGGCCGCGCGCGATCTGGTGACGCGGCTTTCGCCGCCGCATATCCCCTCGCTCGCCATCTCGACATGGGGCTTCGCCGCGACGATCCCGGTGGGGCTGGTGATCTGGAGCATGGAGGGCCTGCCGCCGCAGCTGGACGCGCCGTCTCTCTGGGCCATCGGCGGGGCGATCCTCTTCACCACCACCGGCTATCTTGCCATCACCACCGCCATGCGGCTGGCCCCGGCCTCGGTGGTCTCACCCTTCCGCTATGCGCGGCTGGTCTTCACCACCGGGCTGGGCATTCTGGTCTTCGGCGACCGGCCCGATGCCATGACGCTGCTGGGCGCCGCCATCATCCTCTGCGCCGGGCTCTACACCTTCCTGCGCGAGCGCCGCCTTGCACGCGAGGGCGAGACAGGCGCCTGAGAACGTTACCGCTAACGCGGTAACATTTGCACGTTCCCCCGCGTTTGCTATGACTGCACGCGACTCAATCCACCGGAGGTTGCCCCATGAGCACCATCATCGACATCCATGCCCGCGAGATCATCGACAGCCGGGGCAACCCCACCGTCGAGGTCGACGTGACCCTCGAAGACGGCACGCTGGGCCGCGCCGCCGTGCCCTCGGGCGCCTCGACCGGCGTGCATGAGGCGGTCGAGCGCCGCGATGGCGACAAGACCCGCTACATGGGCAAGGGTGTGCTGGAGGCCGTGGCCGCCGTGAACGGCGAACTGGCCGAGGCCATCGTCGGTTTCGACGGCATCGATCAGGTCGGCATCGACATGGCGATGATCGAACTCGACGGCACCGACAACAAGGGCCGGCTGGGCGCCAATGCGATCCTCGGCGTCTCGCTTGCCGTGGCCAAGGCGGCCGCCGATTACACCGGCCAGCCGCTCTACCGCTATGTCGGCGGCGCCTCGGCGCGCACCCTGCCGGTGCCGATGATGAACATCATCAACGGCGGCGAGCACGCGGACAACCCGATCGACATCCAGGAATTCATGATCATGCCGGTCGCCGCGGAGAACATCCGCGAAGCCGTGCGCATGGGGTCGGAAGTCTTCCACACGCTGAAGAAAGAGCTTTCGGCGGCGGGCATGTCCACCGGCCTCGGCGACGAGGGCGGCTTTGCGCCCGAACTGAAGGGCACCCGCGACGCGCTCGATTTCATCCTGAAAAGCATCGAGAAGGCGGGCTACAAGCCGGGCGAGGACATCCACCTGGCGCTGGACTGCGCCGCGACCGAGTATTTCCGCGACAACAAGTACGAGATGAAGGGCGAAGGCAAGTCGCTGTCGATCGCCGAGAATGTCGACTACCTCGCCGCGCTGGTCGCGGACTACCCGATCATCTCGATCGAGGACGGCTGTTCCGAGGACGACTGGGAGGGCTGGACCCTGCTGACCGAAAAGCTGGGCGACAAGGTCCAGCTTGTGGGCGACGACCTCTTCGTCACCAACCCCCGGCGCCTCGCCATGGGGATCGAGAAAGGCGCCGCGAACTCGATGCTGGTCAAGGTAAACCAGATCGGCACCCTGACTGAGACCCTGCAAGCCGTCGAGATGGCGCATCGCGCGCGCATGACCAATGTCATGTCGCACCGCTCGGGCGAGACCGAGGACGCCACCATTGCCGACCTCGCCGTCGCCACCAACTGCGGCCAGATCAAGACCGGCTCGCTTGCGCGCTCTGACCGGCTGGCCAAGTACAACCAGTTGATCCGTATCGAAGAGATGCTGGGCGAAACCGCCATCTACGCAGGCCGCTCGATCCTGCGCTGACGACAGATACGGACCGGCCCCGCCGCAGGGGGCCGGTTCGACGCCTGATCCCCGGGCCTTTCCCGCTTGGCCGTAAGACGGCGCAGCGGTTGGGCTGAACAGCCCTCGCAGGGTCAGGTCTTGCGATGGGCGATAGCCGCGGCACCGGCACGGCAAAGCTTCCGTCCTCACTGCCCTGCGAACAGACCGGCGCCTCAGTCCCCCTCACGCCTAGGGAACAAACCCCTGCGCGGCATCGGTCGCAGGCCCGCCATGCCACGGCCCTTAGTGCCCGCGCCGCCACTCGGACACCGACCAGAACAGAGCCGCACCCACCCCGGCGCGTTCCGTCAGCTTTCCGGGTCCTGGTAGACCCCCTGCTCCTTCAGCGCGTCCACGACTTCCTTCGGCATGTAGGTCTCGTCATGCTTTGCCAGGATCTCCGAGGCCTGGAAGACCCCGTCGACATAGCGCCCGGTCCCCACCATGCCCTGGTTCTCTTCGAAGAGGTCCGGCAGCACGCCGGAAAAGACCACCGGAACCGTCGCCCCGCCATCGGTCACGCTGAAGCGGATCTCGCTGCCCGCGCCGCGCACAAGCGTGCCCTCTTCGACCAGTCCGCCGATGCGAAAGACCTCACTGGGCTGCGGCGGTTCGGCCATGACCTGGCTGGGGGAGCGGAAGAAGTTGATGCCATCGCGCATGGCATAGCCGATCAGTCCGCTGGACACGATCAGGGCCACCGCCGCCAGCGCGATCACCTGCACGCGGCGCTTTTTCTTCAGGGACATCAGGGCCACAGGTCACCTCCCTCTCCGGCACTCGGGCGCAATATAGTCCACGCGGCCCGATGTTGCGAGAGACCGCGCCTTTTGCCGCAGCCCCCCTTCTCATTGGTGAAAATACCGCGGGGTCCGGGGCAGCGCCCCGGCGGGGGTTTGGGGGCCTCAGCCCCCAAGAGGGGATGGATGCGCGCCGAAGGCGCCCCGCCGGATCGCCCCGCCGCAGCCCGTTCAGGGGAAACAGGGCGCCAGCATCAGACCGGCGGTCTCTTCGACCCCCAGCATCAGGTTGGCGTTCTGCAAGGCCTGCCCCGAGGATCCCTTGCACAGGTTGTCCAGCGCCGCGACGACGATCACCCGCCCCGGACGCCGGTCCGCGACCACCCCGATATGCACGAAGTTGGACCCCCGGACGTGATGCGTCGACGGGGTCTCGCCCATGGGCAGCACCTCGACAAAGGGTTCCTTGGCATAGGCCTGCTGCAGCGCCTCCAGCACCGCCTCCGCCTCGCCCCGGACATAGGCCGTGGCAAGGATGCCCCGGTTGAACGGCCCCAGGTGCGGGGTGAACTGGATCTGCACCGGGCGTCCAGCCAGCGCGCTGAACTCCTGGTCGAACTCGCCCAGGTGCCGGTGCGTGCCGCCGACCGCATAGGCATTGGTGCCCTCGGACAGCTCTGCGTGCAGCAGGTTTTCCTTCAGCGACCGGCCCGCGCCGGAGACCCCGCATTGCAGGTCGAGGATGATCTCGTCGAGGTCGATCAGGTCGCGCTCGATCAGCGGTCGCAGGATATACTGACCCGTCGCCGCGTTGCAGCCGGTGCCCGCCACCAGCCGGGCCTCCGCAATGGCCTCGCGGTAGAACTCGGTCAGGCCGTAGACCGCCTCTTCCTGCATCTCGGTGGCGCCATGCGCGTTGCCGTACCACTTGCGGTAGTCCTCGGGGTCGCGCAGCCGGAAATCCGCCGAGAGGTCGACGATCTTCACCGTCTTCGGCAGCTTCGAGATCACCTCCTGCGAGGTCTTGTGCGGCAGGGCGCAGAAACACAGGTCGATCGCGTCGAAGTCGATCTCTTCCCATGTCACGAGGTCCGGCAGGTCGAGGTGGCGCAGGTGCGGAAAGACCGCCCCCATGCTTTGCCCGGCCTTCGAGTTCGCGGCCAGCGCCTTGATCTCGAAAGAGGGATGCGTGGCCAGAAGCCGGATAAGCTCTGCCCCGGTATAGCCCGAAGCGCCGATGATGGCGATGGAATGAGACATGTGGGTCCCCTTGGTCTGAGGCGCCTCGCGCGCCGCGTCATGATGGAAGGCAAAGGAAGAGAGGCCGCTAAACGGCCCCAACGGTCACTGTCGTCGCAATACCTGGAACGGCGCTGGGGCCATGAGACGTCTCCTTTGGCAAACAGATAGCCGCCCCCTGCCCGGCAATCAACGCCAAAGGCGCGGGCGCCGCGTGCACTCCCCCGGGTGGCCAAGCCGTGCCGGGCCGCCGGGACGCTGCCCCAACTCGCGGACAGTCGCGGGGCACGCGGGACACGGGGCACGGCGGGGGGCCGGAATGCCCGACTTGCCACCACCGCCACCAACCGCCACTCTGACGGCACATGCCACCCGTAGAAGGACGCCCCATGGCCCATGTCGCACAGGATCGCCCGGTCTCATTCCTGCGCCTGTTCTGGCGCATGGGCGGATGGCTGGCGCTGATATTCGGGTCCGTCCTGCTGCTGCTGACCCTTGTCAGCCACCTGGCCCTTGGCCTTGCGCAACGCTTCGATATGGAAGGGATCGAGGCCCGCGCCCGGGTGATCGACCGCTATTACACCGAAAGCACCGACAGCGACGGCGACAAGACCATCACCCATTACCTCGAGATCGACTTCGAGACCGACGGCGGTCGCCCGATGCGCCTGAAACCCTCGGTCGGCAGCGGGCTCTACAACCGCACCCGGATCGGCGACGACATCCCGGTCTGGTATCTGCAATCCGATCCCTCCCGGATCGAGACCCGGCGCGGCCAGAACCGCAGCGCCGCCACCGTGACGCAGGTCATCGGCGCGATCTTCGGGCTGCTCATGCTGGGGGCGCTCTGGTTCCCCGGCAGCAAGGCGGTCGCCGCGCTGCGCGCCCGGCGCTACGGGCGCCGCGACAGGGCCGAGGTGACCGGGCTGAAAAAGACCGGCTGGACCGTCAACGGGGAACACCGCTACCGCCTGCAATGGCGCGACAGCGCGGGCCACAGCGGCGAGAGCCTCGCCTACAGGCGCGACCAACTGACACCCTACCGCACCGGCAGCACGGTGCCGGTCTACCACGGCCTCCGGCGGACCTGGTGGGAGGGCGATGTCGGCCCCTCGCGCCACACCCGCGACGCAGAGGGCTACCCGGTACACGGCGGCTGACCCGGCACCCGGATGCCCCCGGCTCTGCAAACCGCTCCACCCTGCGGGCGGTCAGGTCATGCCGGTCCGCAGCGACAAACCCGGCTTCCACAGGGGCGGCTCCTGCCAGAGCGCGGACGCGTACCGGCTTGCCTGCCGGACCCCGGTTGCTGCCACGCGCGACGCGGAAGGCCCCCGACCATGACCGGTACAAACAAAGGCGCTCAGGCCTCGCGCAGGCGAGGCGGCGCGGCCCCTGCCGCCTCGGGCAACCACCAAGCGGAACCGCTCAGGCCTTGGTGAAGACGATCTGCCGCTTCAGGAACTGGGTGGCGTTGCGCGACACCCGGGCCGGGTCGCCCGTGGTGAGGAACCCGCTTTCCGTCCCCGGACCGATCATCGAGGGATGGCGCGTCAGGTAGTCTGCCAGCGAGGCCGCGACCAGATTGGCCTGCGAATAGACCGAGACCTCGGGCCCCAGCGCATCCTGAAAGACCTCGTCCATCAGCGGGTAATGGGTGCAGCCGAGGATCGCCGCCTCGGGATGCGGCAGCTTGCGCTTGAGCGCGTCGACGTGGCTGCGCACGAGCGCCTCGGCAAGGATCATGTCACCCTCTTCGATGGCATCGACCAGCCCGCCGCAGGCCTGCGCCTCGACATCGACGCCGATGGCGCGGAAGGCCAGTTCGCGCTGGAAGGCGCGGCTGCTGACCGTCGCGGGCGTTGCAAACAGCGCCACATGTTTCACCGCCACCTCGCGCGGGGGCGAGTTGTCGCCCCACTGGCGCTCTGTCAGGGCCTCGATCAGAGGCACGAAGACGCCCAGCACCCGCTTGTCGCGCGGTACCCAGGATTCCTGCATCCGGCGCAGCGCCGCCGCGCTTGCGGTGTTGCAGGCGAGGATCACCAGGTCGCAGCCCGCCGCCCAGAGCCGTTCCACCGCCGCCGTGGTCAGGCGATAGATGTCATCCGCATCGCGCACCCCGTAAGGCGCATGCCTGTTGTCGCCAAAGTAGACCAGGGGCACGTCGGGCAGACGCTTCGACACCGCGTCCAGCACCGTCAGTCCCCCCAGCCCGGAATCGAAAATCCCTACTGCCATCTTGCCTCTCCCGGCGCGCTCGTTCGTCCCGATCAGGGCCGGAACCGGATCGCCACCGCAACGGCCCGATCCGCTATGTCCCGCCGTGAAATCAACCCGTCCTAGTGCCGCGCCTTGTGTTTTTCCTCGAACTCGAAGCCATAATCGTAGGACGTCAGCGGCACCGGGGAAAGATCATAAGTGGCCCGGCGCAGGAAATCCATCAGCACGCGGGGGTCGCGGGCCCGGGCGGCGATCTGGTCGGGCGCGATGGGGGCGCCGATGGCCACGCGCACCGGCGTATCGACGCGCTTGCGGAACTCCTTGATCAGCAGCCCCATGCGCAGCGTCACATGCAGGTGGCTGGCCAGCTGGAACAGCCGCGAGGTGTGGCCGTCGAAGTAGATCGGCACGACCGTCGCGTTCGAGCGGGCGATCATCTTGGCGGTGAAGGTGCGCCAGCCCGGGTCCATGGGCCGGCCGAAGGGCCGCTCTGCCGTGGCCACGGTGCCGCCCGGAAAGACGCCGATGCAGCCGCCCTCCGAGAGATAGCGCAGCGCCTCCTTGCGGGTGGCGACATTTTCCTGCACCGCCGCCCTTGTTTCGGAGAAGTTGATCGGCAGGACGATGCGGTCCAGCTCTTCCGCCTTGCGGAAGACATGGTTGGCGAGAATGCGGAAATCGCCGCGCACGACCGACAGGATGTGCCCCAGCATCAGCCCGTCGAGGATGCCATAGGGGTGATTGGCGATCACCACCAGCGGGCCCTCGGCGGGCAGATTGTTCAGTGCACCGCCCGTGACCTCGAGCGCCAGCCCGTAGCGTTCGACCATGACCTCCCAGAAGTCACGGCCGCGCTCGACCTCTGCCTCGTAGCCCTCGGCGCGACGGATCAGGCCCAGACGCCCGGTGGCATTCTCCATCAGGCGGATCATCGCCCGCCCGCCGCGCGTGCTGGCCGAGTAGGAATAAGAGATGTCGCGCGCGATCTGACGCCGGTTCGGCAACGGTGAGGCCCCTTGCTGGTTGAGTCCGGCTGTCTAGCGCCGTTCGGTCCTTCTGGCGAGACTGTGTAACAAATCCGTAAAGGTTGTGCGTCGCGATGACGGGGAAGCGGCTTCGAAGCCGCTTCCCGAAAGGCCCTTCGAAGGGCCTTCCCGCCTACTCCGCTGCCTGCGCCAGCGGCGCGCCGCCCTGCCGCAGCACCGCCAGAAGCTCTTCGCGCCGCTTCGACGCCCGGGCCTCGTTCGCCGCCTTGACCGGGCCGAAACCGCGAATCTGCAGGGGCAGCTCCGCCAGCGCAACGAGGGCTTCCATGGTCTCCGGCGCCGCCTTGGGCAGCCACTCGGCCATGTCGGCCTCGTATTGCGCGATCAGCGCGCGTTCCATGCGGCGCTCTGCGCTGCGCCCGAAGACATCCAGCGGCGTGCCCCGCAGACCCTTCAGCCGTGCAAGGATGCGGAAGGCGGTCAGCATGCCCTCGCCGTAGTGCTTTTTCACCGGGCGCCCGTCCGCGCCCTCTTTCGAGAAGATCGGCGGCGCGAGGTGGAAGGTCATCTTCGGATCGCCGTCGAAGGCCTCGCGGACCTTGTCGCGGGTGGCAAGGTGCAGGCGCGCGACCTCGTATTCGTCCTTGTAGGCAAGCACCTTGTGATAGCCCTTGGCCACCGCCTCCTTCAGGCGCGGATCGGTGACGCCCTCCACCAGCCTGCGATACCGTTTCGCCAGACGGCGGCTTTGGTAGCGCGTCAGGTGATCGGCGCGGAAGGCGATCTTCTCGTCCAGCGACTTCGGGCGCTCGACCACCTCGGACTGGCCGATCCGGGCGGCCTCCTGCGGGTGCAGGACGGCCCAGCGGCCGACCTCGAAGGCGCGCAGGTTCTTCTCGACCGCCGCCCCGTTCAGCTCGATCGCCGCCGCGATGGCCTCGTGGCTCAGCGGCACCAGCCCCTGCTGCCATGCGGCGCCGAGGATCATCATGTTGGAGAAGATCGAATCCCCCATGACCACGCGGGCCAGCTCCGAGGCGTCGAAGAGCGCCAGCCGGTCCTGCATCCGCGCCTCCAACGCCAGCCGCAGGCGGTCGGCGGGCAGCGTGAACTCGGTGTTGCGGGTGAACTCTCCGGTGACGATCTCGTGGCTGTTGACCACCGCGCCGGTGCGCCCGGTGCGGGTCAGCCCCAGCGTCTTGGCCCCCGCCGAGACCACCAGGTCGCCGCCGATCAGCGCGTCGGCCTCTCCGGTGGCGACCCGCACGGCGCTGATGTCCGCCGGGCGCTCGGCCAGGCGCAGGTGGATGTGGACCGCGCCGCCCTTCTGGGCGAGGCCCGCCATCTCCATCATCGCGGCGCCCTTGCCGTCGATCTGCGCGGCCTGCGCCAGCACCGCGCCGATGGTCACCACCCCGGTGCCGCCGACGCCGGTGACGATGACGTTCCAGGTCTTGTCTATGGCGGGCAGCGCGGGCGCGGGCATGTCGGGTAGCTCCAGCGCCGTGGTCGCCGCCTTCTTCACCTGCGCGCCCTCCAGCGTGACGAAAGAGGGGCAGAACCCCTTCAGGCAGGAGAAGTCCTTGTTGCAGGCGGACTGGTCCACCGCCCGCTTGCGGCCCAGTTCCGTCTCGGCGGGCACGATGGCCACGCAGTTCGACTGCACCCCGCAATCGCCGCAGCCCTCGCAGACATCGGTGTTGATGAAGACGCGCTTGTCCGGGTCCGGGAACTGACCGCGCTTGCGGCGGCGGCGCTTCTCGGCGGCGCAGGTCTGGATGTAGACGATGGCGCTGACGCCCTCGATCTTCGTGCAGCGTTCCTGCACGGCCTGCATCTCGGCCCGCTCAAAGGTCTCGATCCCCTGCGGCAGCGCCTTGAGGTCGACGTCCTCCTTCTCGTCATAGACGACGAAGACGTCGCGCAGCCCCATGGCCCGCAGTTCCGCCACGATCCGCTGCGGCGTCAGCCCGCCCTCGTTCTTCTGGCCGCCGGTCATGGCGACCGCATCGTTGAAGAGGATCTTGTAGGTGATATTGACCCCCGCGGCGAGCGCCGCCCGGATCGCCATCACGCCGGAATGGTTGTACGTCCCGTCGCCGAGGTTCTGGAAGACATGGCCACGGCTGGAAAACGGCGCCTCGCCGATCCAGTTCGCGCCCTCGGCCCCCATATGGGTGAAGCCGGTGGTCTCGCGATCCATCCACTGCACCATGTAGTGGCAGCCGATGCCCGCATAGGCGCGGCTGCCCTCGGGCACCTTGGTCGAGGAGTTGTGCGGACAGCCCGCGCAGAACCACGGCGTGCGCGCGGCGATGTCCTGCGCATTGTCCGCGGTCCGCGCCTCGGCCAGCGCCTGAAGCCCGGCCTTCACGCTGTCGGTGCCGCGCCCCTCCTCGACGAGGATCTCGCCCAGCTTCTGCGCGATCCACGTGGGATCAAGCGCGCCCCGGGTCGGGAACAGCTCTTCGCGGTGCATGTTGCCCGCGCCGCCCTTGTACCAGCCATAGACGCGGCGGCCCCGGCGGTCGTCGAAGATCGCCTCCTTGACCTGCACCTCGATCAACTTGCGCTTTTCCTCGACGATGACGATCAGGTCGAGATCCTCGGCCCAGTCGTGAAAGCCCTGCATATCCAGCGGAAAGACCTGCCCGATCTTGTAGGTGGTGATCCCCAGCCGCTCTGCCTCCGCCTCGTCTAAGCCCAGCAGGGTCAGCGCGTGCACGAGGTCGAGCCAGTTCTTCCCCGCCGCGACAAGGCCGATCTTGGCCCCGGGCTTGCCCCAGACGCGCTTGTCCATGCCGTTGGCGCGGGAAAACGCCTCTGCCGCGAAGCGCTTGTAGTCGATCATCCGCGTCTCTTGCGCGTGCGGCGTGTCGCCGAGGCGGATGTTCAGCCCGCCCTCGGGCATGGCGAAATCCTGCGGCGTGACCAGCGTCATGCGGTCCGGTCGCCCGTCGACCACCGCCGTCGCCTCGACCGTGTCCTTCATGGTCTTCAGCCCGACCCAGACCCCGGCAAAGCGCGACAGGGCAAAGCCGTAGACTCCGTAGTCCAGCACCTCCTGCACACCCGCCGGAGAGACCACCGGCATATAGGCATCCACCAGCGCCCATTCCGACTGGTGCAGCACGGTCGAGGATTCGCCGGTGTGGTCGTCGCCCATGGCCATCAGCACGCCGCCATGCGGCGAGGTCCCGGCCATATTGGCGTGCCGCATCACGTCGCCGGACCGGTCCACCCCCGGCCCCTTGCCGTACCACAGCCCGAAGACCCCGTCGAAGCGCCCCTCGCCGCGCAGCTCCGCCTGCTGGCTGCCCCAAAGCGCCGTGGCCGCGAGATCCTCGTTCAGCCCTTCCTTGAAAAGCACGTCGGCGGCGTGCAGCTGCTTCGCCGCCTTGTTCATCTGAAGATCGACCGCCCCCAGGGGCGACCCCCGGTAGCCCGTCACGTAACCGGCGGTGTTCAGCCCCGCCGCCCGGTCGCGGTCTTTCTGGATCAGCATCAGGCGCACCAGCGCCTGCGTGCCGTTCAGCAGCACATCGTCCTTCGACAGGTCGAATCGGTCGCTGAGGGAAATCTCGTGCTTGGTCATCCTGGCCTCCCCTTGATGAAACTAGCAGCGTTCTGCCCCAAATCTAGGTCACAATTGCTGACCTTCATAGCAAAATCGATCACATACGACTAAGTTACCCAAAGATGCCATTTCCCTTGAGGATTCTGTCGTATAATGCGCGTGGCGAGGAGCATTCGTATCATGGACTGGGACAAGCTTAGAATTTTCCACGCGGTGGCGGACGCGGGGAGCCTGACGCACGCCGGCGATTCGCTTCATCTGTCGCAATCGGCCGTGTCGCGGCAGATCCGTGCGCTGGAAGAGGCGCTGAACACCACGCTGTTTCACCGGCATGCCCGCGGGCTGATCCTGACCGAACAGGGCGAGCTTCTGTTCGACGCCACCCAGTCGATGAACAAGCGCATCGACGCGGCGACCGCGCGCATCCGCGACAGCGAGGAAGAGGTCTTCGGAGAGCTGAAGGTCACCACGACCTACGGCTTCGGCGCGCTCTGGCTGGCGCCGCGCCTGACCAAGCTGTATGAGAAATACCCCGACCTCAACATCGACCTGATGCTCGAGGAACGTGTGCTCGACCTGCCCATGCGCGAGGCCGACGTGGCCATCCGCATGAAGGAACCCAGCCAGGCCGACCTGGTGCGCAAGCGGCTCATGAGCATCCGCATGCGGCTTTACGCCTCGCCGGACTACCTCGCCGCCAACGGCAAGCCGCAACGGCTGGAGGATCTGTCGACCCATCGCCTGATCGCACAAAGCCCGACCTCGGCGCAGGTGACCGCGGGCGCACAGCTGGTCCAGCAATTGCTGTCCTACGACGTGCCGGCCAAGCTGACGGTGAACAACTACTTCGGCGTGCTTCAGGCGGTGATCTCGAATCTCGGCATCGGCGTGCTGCCCGACTACATCCTCGAGGACTTCCCGAGCGTCGTCCGCGTCCTGCCAGAGATCGAATCGAACGAGGTTCCGGTCTTCCTCGCCTATCCCGAGGAACTGCGCCAGTCGAAGCGCGTCTCGGCCTTCCGCGACTTCGTGCAAGAAGAAATCATCGCCCATCGCCGCCAGCGGCGCGCGATGGGTGACGACTGACTTTACGTCAAGATCGCACAACCGCAGTGTGACTTGCACACAACGCATAGCCGCATTGCTGCACCTGCGACATGATTGGGCTTGATTGACTCAAGTCCGATGACATATTCGGCAGATGAAGATGAAACGCCTCACGGCGCGTCATTTTCAACCTCCCTGTTGGACTTCGGCCGAGCTTTGTGCTCGGCCTTTTTTTTGGCGCCGCCCCGCCGCTGGCCTCCGTTCAGGGACAATGGCCAAAAGACATCGGCTATAATGCGGAACGCTCTTCGCGCAGCGCCCCCGGGTCAAGACTTGCCAGGCAAAAAAGCCCCCACACCGCCGCCCCTGCCTGTATTTTCGGCACCTTCCCCCGTACCGCTGCGCCCTCCGGCCTCTTCTGTCCGGAAATATCCCGGGGGGCTGCGCAGCAGCGGGGGCAGAGCCCCCTTCCGCGCGCGCCCCATTGCCCCCCGCCGCGCCTTGCCCTACACGTCGCCGCGACGTCAGATGCGGGGAAAAGACATGCAGGAACCGGCCATCACCGAAGACCTGATCGAGGCACACGGCATCAAGCCGGACGAATATGCCGAGATCCTCCGCATCCTGAACCGGGAGCCCACCTTCACCGAGCTTGGCATCTTCTCGGCCATGTGGAACGAGCATTGTTCCTACAAATCCTCGAAGATCCATCTGAAGAAGCTGCCGACCACAGGCCCGCAGGTCATCTGCGGCCCCGGCGAGAACGCCGGTGTGGTCGATATCGGCGACGGGCAGGCCGTGGTCTTCAAGATGGAAAGCCACAACCACCCCTCCTACATCGAACCCTATCAGGGCGCGGCGACCGGCGTGGGCGGCATCCTGCGCGACGTCTTCACCATGGGCGCGCGGCCCATCGCGGCGATGAACGCGCTCAGCTTCGGCGAGAAGGACCACCCAAAGACCCGCCAGCTGGTGCATGGCGTCGTCGAGGGTGTCGGCGGCTACGGCAATGCCTTCGGCGTGCCCACCGTAGGCGGCGAGGTCCGCTTTCACCCCGCCTACAACGGCAACTGCCTCGTGAACGCCTTCGCCGCCGGTCTCGCGGATGCCGACAAGATCTTCTACTCCGCCGCCTCGGGCGTCGGGCGCCCGGTGGTCTACCTCGGCGCCAAGACCGGCCGTGACGGCGTCGGCGGCGCCACCATGGCCTCGGCCGAGTTCGACGAGAGCATCGAGGAAAAGCGCCCCACCGTGCAGGTCGGCGACCCCTTCACCGAAAAGCGCCTGATGGAGGCGACGCTGGAACTGATGATGACCGGCGCGGTCATCTCGATCCAGGACATGGGCGCCGCGGGCCTGACCTGCTCGGCGGTGGAGATGGGCGACAAGGGCCAGCTGGGCATCCGCCTCGACCTTGAAAAGGTGCCGCAGCGCGAAGCCAACATGACCGCCTACGAGATGATGCTGTCGGAATCTCAGGAACGCATGCTCATGGTCCTCGATCCGGCGAAAGAGGCCGAGGCCAAGGCCGTCTTCGACAAGTGGGATCTCGACTTCGCCATCGTCGGCGAGACCATCGCCGAGGACCGTTTCCTGATCGTGCACAACGGCGAGGTGAAGGCCGACATGCCGCTCTCGCGCCTGTCGTCCTCCGCGCCGGAATATGACCGCCCGTGGCAGCCGACCGAACCGGCGGCAGAGATGGCCGACGTGCCCGGCATCGACCCCATCGACGGGCTGAAGGCACTGCTGGCCTCGCCCAACTACGCATCGAAACAGTGGGTCTACGACCAGTACGACAGCCAGGTCATGGCCGACACCGTGCGCACGCCGGGCTTCGGCGCGGGTCTGATCCGCGTGCATGGCACCGAGAAGATGCTGGCCTTCACCTCGGACGTGACGCCGCGCTACGTGCGCGCCAACCCGGTCGAGGGCGGCAAGCAGGCGGTGGCCGAGGCCTTCCGCAACCTCTGCGCCGTGGGCGCCAGGCCGCTGGCCACCACCGACAACCTCAACTTCGGCAACCCCGAGAAGCCCGAGATCATGGGCCAGTTCGTGGGTGCGCTCGAGGGCATCGGGCAGGCCTGCCTGGCGCTCGACATGCCCATCGTGTCGGGCAACGTCTCGCTCTACAACGAAACCGACGGCGCGGCGATCCTGCCCACCCCGACCATCGGCGCCGTTGGCCTGATCGCGGCGGGCGAAGAGCCGATCATCGACCTTGCGCGCGACGGCCATGTGGCCCTGCTGCTGGGGCCTGCCGGGTCCCACCTCGGCCAGTCCGCGCTGCTGTATGAGGTCTTCGGGCGCGAGGATGGCGACGCCCCCGCCGTGGACCTTGCCGCCGAACGCGCCGCCGGAGAGTTCATCCGCGCCAACCGCGCCCTGATCCGCGCCTGTACCGATCTTTCGGACGGCGGGCTGGCCCTGGCCGCCTTCGAGATGGCCGAAGCCTCGGGCGTGGGCGTGACCCTGACCAGCGGCGACACGCCGGAGCTTTTCGGAGAGGATCAGGGCCGCTACCTGATCGCCTGCAACTTCGACAGCGCCGAGGCGCTGATGATTGCCGCCGGTCAGGCCGGCGTGGCGCTGACGACCGTGGGCCGCTTCACCGGCGACACGGTGAAGATGGGCGGCTCCGAGGCACCGCTGGCAGAGCTTTCCGCGCTTTACCGCGAGAGCTTCGGCGCGACCTTCGGGTAGGCTTGGGGTGATCGGACACCCGGCGCGGGACAAGGCTGCAAGCCGCCGCGCATCGCCGGGCCGTCCCGGGACCCGGCGATTTGGCCGATAAAGGCGCGGCCTGACTGAAGCCTTACGGGTTTTGCCAGGATAAAGTGCCGTCCAGATGTGGTGGATCGCCGTTCCACGGCTCGCCGACGCACGGCTTATTCCTTCATGATTGGTTTTGAGCCGAACCAAAGTAACCTTTTGGAAAAAGGGGCCCCCTCTGGCCGCAGGAATCCCTTCGAAAGCCCTCTACAAATCCCGCCTTCACCCTTCCCCGCCGACCGCTTCAGCCCCATATTCCCGACATGCTGAAATTTACCCCGATCCTGCTGGCCATCCTCTACGCTCTCGCCATGTATCGCTTTTCGGTCTGGCGGACCTCGCGCGAGCTGGACGAACGGTCGACCGAACTGGCCGACGCGCGCCTCAAGACGCTGACCGACCGCATGGCCGAGGCGCTGGACCTGCCCCGGATCAAGGTCCACATCTACGAAATCGACCCGGTCAACGGGCTGGCGGCGCCGGACGGGCGGATCTTCATCACCCGTGGGTTCTACCGCAAGTATCAAAGCGGCGAGGTCAGCGCCGAAGAGCTGTCCAGCGTGATCGCCCATGAGCTGGGTCACGTGGCGCTGGGGCATTCGCGGCGGCGGATGATCGACTTTTCCGGCCAGAACGCCCTGCGCGCGGCGCTGGCCATGGTGCTGGGCCGCATCCTGCCCGGCATCGGCATCTGGATCGCCAATATGCTGACCACGCTTCTGGCGGCGCGGCTGTCACGCTCGGACGAATACGAAGCCGACGCCTATGCCGCCGCGCTGCTGACCAAGGCCGGGATCGGAACGGGGCCGCAGAAGACCCTGTTCACCAAGCTCGAGGCGCTGACGCAAAGCCGCGCCGGGGTTGTCCCTGCATGGCTGATGTCGCACCCCAAGACGCAGGAGCGCATTGCCGCGCTGGAAGCGCTGGAGCACCGCTGGCAGCAGGGCTGATGGCGCGCGGCGGTCCGCGCTAAAGCGAACCGGAGACAGACCAACCGGACACAGACCGCGCAGGGGCGGAACCCCTGCGGATGCAGGCCGGTTCGGGGACGCGCCCGATGCGGGTGCTGGCGGGGCATGTGCCCGCCCCTTCCCGGCGCCGCAGCCTTTGGTGGACAGCGCTCGCACCCGGCGCGCGCCCCGCGCCGCTGTCACGCCGCGCCCGCCTCCTCCAGCCGGAACACCCCTTCGGCCACGTCCTGACCGTTGACCTGCACGATCACCCCGTGCTCTCCCGGGTGCAGCCGGAAGGTCGTGGCGTTGCCCTTCAGCGGGTGGCGCTTTTCCAGCCGCAAGGGCTTGCCCGGCTCGGCCACCCCGGTCTTCAGCTTGAAGACCTTCTCGGCCATGCCCCCGGGCCGGGCAAAGCGCAGGCGGTAGTCCACCATGACCGGCAGGCGCTGGTCGCTCTCGATCTCCACCGCCACCGGCAGCGCCTCGCCGATCCGCACCCGCGCGGGCAGGCCCACCAGCCGCGCCCGCACGGCGCCGGCGCGGTAACCCAGCAGATCCAGTGCGCCGCGCTCGCCGCGCTTGACCGCCGTGCGCAGGGCATGGCGAGTGATCCAGTCCATCTCTTTCGGCGCCTGACGGCCCGCGTCGCGCCACTGCGCCAGCCGCGCCACCACCACATCCGGCATCAGCCGCGACAGGTCGTTGACGTGGTTCGCCACCGACCGCGTGACAAAGCGCGCCGGATCCGCGTGCAGCCGGTCGAGAAAGCGCAGCGGCACCTCGGGCGCCAGCGTGATGTTCTTCGCCCAAGGCAGGCGCGGGCGGGTGCCCTCGCTCACCAGCCGCCGGACATGGTAGTTGTCGTCCCCGGCCCAGAGATCCATCCGCGCCAGTGTCTCTTCGGGCCAGCGGTTCAGGAAGGGCCGGATCGCGTATTCCATCGAGAACCGCTGCGTCGCGGCATGGATCAGGTCGAGCGCGCGTTCGCGGTGCGCCTCCAGCCCGTGGCGCACCGCAAGGATGCCCGGCACCGCGTGGATGAAGCGGCCAAAGTCGTCGTCCCGCAGCCTCGGGTCCAGAGGCGGCACCATGGCCGCCTCCAGCCGCTCGGCCATCTCGGGGAACCGCGCGGGCATCTGCGCCTCGATGCAGTCGGCAAGCCAGTCGAGCCGCTCCATGAAGCCGCGCCCCTCCAGACCCGACAGTGCCGCGTCCCGGAACCGCTCCACGTCGAAGCCGGGCAGAACGGCATATTCCCGCGCCAGATCGCCGACCGAACCCGCGTTGAACACCTGATCGGCCAGCGAGAACCCCGCGCCGCCGCCCGCGCCGTCAGGACCGCGGGCCACACCGGCCTCCGCGGGCGCTGAAAGTCCTTGGAAGGACTTTGAAAATTCCATCCATGGAATTTCCTCCTCACAAGGTCATGTTGGTCGCGCCGCCGTCGACCAGCAGGTTCTGGCCCACGATGAAGCCCGCATGCTGCGAACACAGGAAGGCGCAGGTCTGCCCGAATTCCTCGCGCGTGCCGTAGCGCCGTGCCGGGATCGTCGCCTCGCGCCGGGCCCGGGCCTCCTCCATCGAGATGCCCTCCTGCTGCGACACACCGCCGTCCAGCGACTGCGCCCGGTCGGTGGCATGGATGCCCGGCAGCAGGTTGTTCACGATCACCCCGTGCTGGGCCACCTGCCGCGCCGTGCCCGCCACATAGCCGGTCAGCCCGGCCCGCGCCGAGTTCGACAACCCCAGCACCGGGATTGGCGCCTTCACCGATTGCGAGGTGATATTGACCACCCGGCCCCAGCCGCGTTCGATCATGCCCGGCATCAGCGCCTTCATCAGCGCGATGGGCGTCAGCATGTTGGCGTCCAGCGCCTTGATGAAATCCTCACGCTCCCAGTCCGCCCACAGCCCCGGCGGCGGTCCGCCCGCATTGGTCACCAGAATGTCGATGGCGCCCGCCGCCTCCAGCACCTCGGCGCGGCCCTGCTCGGACACGATGTCCGCCGCCACCGTCGTCACCGAGACCTGAAAACGGTCGCGGATCGCCTGCGCCGTCTCTTCCAGCGCCTCGGCACCGCGCGCGTTCATCACCAGATCGCAGCCCGCCTCGGCCAGCGCCTCGGCGCAGCCCCGGCCAAGACCCTTGCTCGACGCGCTCACCAGCGCCCGTTTCCCACGAATTCCAAGGTCCATGCTCATCCTCCTGTCGTGCCATTGTCCGAAAGCCGGCAAAACGCCGGGTCGGGGGCCATATGATGACACATTCCCTTCGCATACAATGGGGGCTACCTTACAGGCACACGCTGCCGGGAATTGTCATGAGCGAGAGCCGCCGCACCAGCCAGACACTGCATGTCTACCGCGCCGAGGGGTTCCGCGTGGTCGATGGCGCGAATCTCGGCGATGCCCTTGGCATTGCCGGGGAAGTCGTCCCCGACGACGTCTATCGCCTGACCGCCCTCGCCGCGGAACGTCCGCTGCGGGTGTCCCCCGCCCCCGGCTCTGCCTTCCGGGTCGCCGCGGACAGCGAAGAGGGCCGACCCGGCGCCACGCTCCACCTCGACAGCTGCCTGACCTTCATGTCCGGCGACGGCAGCACGACGGAAGGCCTGGTCCTCGTCGAAGTGACCGACGCAGGCGATGTCGCGCAGGTCTATGTCATGCCGCTGGTGCCGCTGTCCCACAAGCTTGATTACGTGCTGGTCGGCATCAGCACCGACACGGCGCTGCAACGATTCGCGCAGGTGGCCTGCGTGTCCTTCACCGCCGGGACGATGATCACCATGGCCACCGGCGCCCAGCGGCCGGTCGAAAGCCTGCGCGTCGGTGACCCTGTTCTGACCCGCGACGACGGCCCGCAGCCGATCCGCTGGATCGGCCATCACACCGCCCGCGCCGCCGGGGCCTTCGCGCCGGTCCGCATCCGGTCGGGCACGCTGAACAACACCGGCGATCTCGTGGTCAGCCCCGATCACCGCCTGTTCATCTACCAGCGCCGCGACCACCTCGGCGCCGGTCGCGCAGAGGTCATGGTCCGCGCCCGCCACCTGGTGAACGGCGACAGCGTCACGCGGGTCTCGGGGGGCTTCGTCGATTACTTCCAGATGCTCTTCGACGCGCATCAGATCATCTATGCCGAGGGCATCGCGGCGGAATCCCTGCTCATGGACACCCGGACCCGCGCCGCCCTGCCCGAAGAGGTCGAGCACCGTCTGGCGGATCTCCTGCCCGGGCACCGCCGCTCGGACCACCACAGCCTTGAAGTGCAGGAAGCCTTGCTCGCCCGCCCGGATGCCGCCGCGCTGCTGAAGAAGTCCTCGGGCGGCTGACAGGAGACAGCGGCTCACCCGGCGCCGACGCGCGATCAGTACCGGCGAGCCTTGACCAAAACGCGCTCAATGGCTCCGCAGGGCCTCGATCAGCTTCGCCTTGGTCATGTCAGAACGTCCGTCGATGCCGATCTCCCGCGCGCGCTCGTAAAGGTCGTCCTTTGTCCAGTCCTCGTAGGGCGGCGCCTTCCCGCCCTTCCGGGAGGGGTGCATGTTGTCATTTGCCTGAGCATTGGCGATCCGGGCCGCCTTTTCCTTCGACATGCCCTTGTCGCGCAGATCGCCGTATAGTTTATCGTCCTTGACACTGGGGCCGTGGTCCTTTGCTTTCGCCATGATAACCTCTCCTTTGCCCGGAAAACCGGGACCACCGGCCCTGGGTTCCCGGAAAGCGCAGTCTTGCGCCACGGGGTGCCATGGCCTACCACGCGCCTCTGACATACATGCATCGACCGGAGCCCTGCCATGCTCACCCGCCGCACCCTCCTGACCGGAGCCGCCGCCCTGATCGCCGCCCCGACCGTTCTGCGCGCCGCCTACGCGCCCGACAGCGCGGCCTGGCGCCGGTTCGAGGTCACGACGCGCGTGACCCTGCCCCGGAACGGTGCCCCCGCGCAGGCCTGGGTGCCGCTGCCCGCCCATACCGATCCGCTCTGGTCGCTGCCCGGCGAAAGCACGGCCACCGCGCAGGGCGCCACGCTCACCCGCGTCGACCGGCCCGAGGAAGGCTTTGCGCTGTTCCACGCCACCTGGGAGGCCGCCGACACCCCGGCCGAGCTCACCGTGACCTCGACCGTCACCACCCGCGACCGCTTCCCCGGTCAGGGACGCTCCACCCTCAGCGCCGAGGACCGCGCCCGCTTCACCGCACCGACGGAACTGCTGCCGACCGACGGTATCGTACGCGAGACGGCCATGGCCGCCATCGAGGGCGCCATGACCGACCTCGACCGCGCGCGCATCCTCTATAACTGGGTGGTCGAACAGACCGAGCGCAACCCCGAGACGCGCGGCTGCGGGCTGGGGGACATCGCCTCGATGCTGCACATGGGCGACCTGAGCGGCAAATGCGCCGACCTCAACGCGCTCTTCGTGGGCCTCGCCCGCGCTGCCGGCCTGCCCGCCCGCGACCTCTACGGGTTGCGCGTGGCGCCCTCGGCCTTCGGCTATTCCAGCCTCGGCGCCGGGTCGACCAACGTCACCGGTGCCCAGCATTGCCGGGCCGAGGTCTTTGTCGAGGGCGAGGGCTGGATTCCCGCCGACCCGGCGGATGTGCGCAAGGTCGTCCTGCAAGAGGACGGCGGCCTGACGCTGGACGACCCGCGCGTGCAGGATGTGCGCTCCGCGCTCTTCGGCGCCGCCGAGGGCAACTGGATCCCCTTCGGTACCGCCCATGACGTGGCCCTGCCCGGCTCCGACGGCCCGCTGCTGCCCTTCCTGATGTACCCGCAGGCCGAGGTGGGCGGCAAACGCCGCGACGAGCTCGACCCCGAAAGTTTCACCTACGAGATCACCGCCCGCGAAACCGCGGTCTGACGGCACCCGGCCCGGGCAAGCCCCCGGGCCGCCAACCCGCCACCCGGATCGGGACGCTGATGGGTCTGACGCTTCAGGTCGACTGCCTCTCCGGGGCGGTCGGTCCAACCGTCAGGGATCACCTCCCGCGCCGCCCCCCGTGTAGTCCCAACAATCCAGCCACTGCTGTCGCTCTCCGCAGAAAGCCCCTTCAGGCTTCTTCCTGATCCAAATACCTTAAAGCCCCCTCCGCCCCCCGGACCGCCTTCGCAGGGGAAGTGCATTCTCTGCGCACGGATTGTGCCGCCCCCGAAATCGCTGTAACCCACGCGCTGGAAAAGCGCCCCGGTCGCGCAAGCCTGAGGAGCCGCCATGGACACCAACCGCCCCGCCCTGCCCGCCGAGATCGCCCGCCGCCGGACCTTCGCGATCATCTCGCACCCGGATGCGGGCAAGACGACTCTGACGGAAAAGTTCCTTCTCTATGGCGGCGCCATCCAGATGGCCGGACAGGTGCGCGCCAAGGGTGAGGCGCGGCGCACGCGGTCGGACTTCATGCAGATGGAAAAGGACCGCGGCATCTCTGTCAGCGCCTCGGCCATGTCCTTCGATTTCAAGAATTTCCGCTTCAACCTCGTCGACACGCCCGGCCACTCGGACTTCTCCGAGGATACCTATCGCACCCTGACGGCGGTGGATGCCGCCGTGATGGTCATCGACGGCGCCAAGGGTGTGGAAAGCCAGACACAGAAGCTCTTCGAGGTCTGCCGCTTGCGCGACCTGCCGATCCTGACCTTCTGCAACAAGATGGACCGCGAGGCACGCGACACCTTCGATATCATCGACGAGATCCAGGAAAACCTCGCCATCGACGTGACGCCCGCCTCCTGGCCGATCGGCATGGGACGCGATTTCCTCGGCTGTTACGACATGCTGAACGACCGGCTGGAACTGATGGACCGCGCCGACCGCAACAAGGTCGCGGAGACGATCAGCCTTGAAGGGCTGGACGATCCGCGCATGGCCGAGCACATCCCCGAGGGTCTGCTGGCGCAGCTGCGCGAAGAGGTGGAAATGGCGCGCGAGCTGCTGCCCGCGCTCGATCCGCAATCAGTCCTCGAAGGCCACATGACGCCGATCTGGTTCGGCTCTGCAATCAACTCTTTCGGCGTGCGGGAACTGATGAACGGCATCGGCACCTACGGCCCCGAGCCGCAGGTGCAAAAGGCCAACCCGCGCGAGATTGCGCCGGAGGAAAAGAAGGTCTCCGGCTTCGTCTTCAAGGTGCAAGCCAATATGGACCCCAAGCACCGCGACCGCGTGGCCTTTGTCCGCCTCGCTTCGGGGCATTTCGAGCGCGGCATGAAGCTGACCCATGTGCGCACCAAGAAGCCCATGGCGATCTCGAACCCGGTGCTCTTCCTCGCCGCCGACCGCGAACTGGCGGAAGAGGCCTGGGCCGGTGACATCATCGGCATTCCCAACCACGGCCAGCTGCGCATCGGCGACACGCTGACCGAGGGCGAGATGCTGAAAGTGTCGGGCATCCCCTCCTTTGCGCCGGAACTGTTGCAAGGTGTGCGCGCGGGCGACCCGATGAAGGCCAAACACCTTGAGAAGGCGCTGATGCAATTCGCCGAGGAAGGCGCGGCCAAGGTCTTCAAGCCGATGATCGGCTCGGGCTTCATCGTCGGCGTGGTGGGGGCGCTGCAATTCGAGGTGCTTGGCAGCCGGATCGAGCTGGAATACGGCCTGCCGGTGCGTTTCGACGCCTCGCAGTTCACCTCGGCCCGCTGGGTGCACGGCCCAAGGGACGCGGTCGAGAAATTCACCCAGGCCAACAAGCAGCACATCAGCTACGACCACGACGGAGACGTGGTCTACCTGACGCGCCTGCAATGGGACATCGACCGGATCGAACGCGACTACCCGGACGTGACCCTTTCGGCGACGAAGGAAATGATGGTCTGACGGCGGCTGTCCGGCCCGGATGAGAGGCGCCGGTCCGGGTATCGGAACCGCCAGACCCACCTGCAACCGGCTGAACGGGCCGCGCGGGGATCTGCCTTCGACCCGGCCTGAACAAGAAACGGGCGCCTTCCGGGCGCCCGTCTGCATTTTCAGACCCCTACGGCCCGTCCCCACCGGGGGACCGACCCTTCGCAGGGCCTTAGTCGCGGCTTGCGGAATTGCTTTGCAGCAGCGAGGTGATGCGGCGCACCGCCACGCGGCGGTTGGCCTGCTCGGCCTCCTGCGTGTTCACCAGCAGGTCGCCTTCGCCATAGCCCTGAAGCACCATGTTTTCCGGCGGCACCTGGAAGTACTCGGTCAGCGCCAGCGCCACCGATTCCGCGCGCCGGTCGGACAGGGCGAGGTTGTAGGCATAGCCGCCGACCGCATCGGTGTGACCCTCGATCAGGAAGACCTCGGAGGGGTTCTTCCGGATCGCGTCCCGCAGGGCATTCCCCAGCGCTGACAGCTCTTCCGCCTCTTCCGGGCGGATCGCCGCGGAACCGGTCTGGAAGTTCACCGAGTCCACCGAGATCTCGGGCACGAGGTAGCGCACCTGATCAATGTTGCGCACCTGGTTGAGCGAGAAGGTCCGGTCGACCGGCTGCGTCTCCTGTGCGGCCAGCGCCCGGGCCAGCGCGTCGCTGTCGCTTTGACGGTAGGTCACGCGGTTGTCGCGATCCACCTGCGGCAGATCGTTCACCACGACCTGTTGCACCTCTTGCGTATCGTCGAAAAGCAGAACCTCGCTGCCGTCCTGAAGCGTGCGCACACGGCGCAGGACGCGTCCGTCGGCGGCGCGCACGGTTTCCACGGTGCTGCCGTCCTCGTAGGTGACGACGGCACGGGTGGACCCGTCGTTGTAGCGATAGGTCTCGACATTGGCGCCCGGGCGGCGCAGCAGCACGTCATCGTTGCGCAGCACGCGATAGCGCCCGTCCCGCTCGACCACGACGCGGTCGCCCGAGTTGCTGACCACATTGTCATTGCTTTCGAGGATCTCGTTCAGCACGACGGCCCCCAGGCCCACGGCAGCGGCGGTGCCCAGCGTGCGGCGCAGGCGCTCTGCGTCGTCCATCTCGTCGTCGTCATCGTCGTCGTCACGGGCGGCAGGCGCGGCGGGGGCTTCGTCCACGGAGGTCTCGAAGTCCTCGTCCGACCGGCGCACCTCGTCGGCCTCGACGGTCTCCTCGACCCGCTCGGCCTCGGCATCGCCACCCGCAGCCGCGGCGGCGGCAGGCGCCGCATCCTGCTCGGCAATCGCATCGGCCTGGGCCTGCGGGTCGGGTTCGGCCACCGGTTCCTCGGCGGTCTCTACCGGCTCTTCGGCAAGGTCGTCCTGCGCGGGTTCGGCGGTATCCGCCTCTGCCTCGGACGCGTCTGCGGCAGGATCTGCCGTTTCAACGGGCTCTTCGGCCTCCTCGACAGGCTCTGCCGTATCGACAGCCTCTTCCGGCGCGTCCTCGGCGGGCTCCGCCGTATCGACAGCCTCTTCCGGTCCTTCCCCGGCGGGCTCTGCCGTATCGACCGGCTCTTCCGGCGCTCCCCCGGCAGGCTCAGCCGTATCTACCGGCTCTTCCGGTGCTTCCCCGGCAGGCTCTGCCGTATCGACCGGCTCTTCCGGTGCTTCCTCGGCAGGCTCTGCGGTGTCGACCGGCTCCTCCGGTGCCTCTTCGGCTGTATCGACCGGCTCACCGGCCTCGGCCGGTTCTGCCGGGGCAGCGGGCTCGACAGCCTCCGCCGGTTCCGCGGGCTCGCCGGCAGGGGCTTCCTGCGCTTCGACAGGCGCCTCGCCATTCGCGGCGGCCATGACCTGACCGACCAGCGATGGATCGTTCTGCGCCTGAGCGACAAGATCGCAGGTCAGGGACCCGGGCAGTTCAGCGCCCTGATTGCAGGCCTGCACAAAAGGCTCCAGAACAAAGTCCTGCGCGGTGGCGCCCGTTCCGATCGTCAGAGCCAGAACGCTGGCCGACAGTTTGGTTGCGATATTCGTCTTCATGTCGTCTCCCATTTGCCCGGTGAACTGGGCTTGAGCGGGAAACGCCGTGAACGGCGCAAAAGTTCAGCTGCATTATACAGCCCCTTGCGAAACGATCTGCCGAGCGGCCCGCTGCCCGGGCCTTGGCGCATGGAAGGGCGTGTCACGCCAGACCCAGCCGTGGCGGGCTACCGCTGCCGGGACACGCAGGCCCGGCGCTTCACAGCAAGGCCATCAGCCGGGCCTTTTCCCCGGCGTCGTCCGGACGGGAAATCGCCTGCGCCAGATCCTCCAGAGAGGCGATGGAATGCCCGGCGCGAAAGCTGTCCACATGGGGCAGCATGGCGCGGATGCCGGTGGCCCTGGGCGCGAACCCATCCCAGCGCAGCAGCGGATTCAGCCAGATCAGCCGCCGGGCCGAGAGGTGCAACCGCTCCATCTCTTTCTCCAGCGCCTTGGCATCGTCACGATCCAGCCCGTCGGTGATCAGCAGGACAACCGCGCCCTGCCCCGTGACGCGGCGCGACCAGTCGCGGTTGAAGGCGTGCAGGCATTGGCCGATGCGGGTGCCGCCCTCCCAGTCCTGCGCCTCGGCCCCGGCCGCCTTCAGCGCCGCGTCCACGTCGCGGGTGGCCAGATGGCGCGAGATGTTGGTCAGCCGGGTGCCGAAGGTGAAGGCATGGACCTTTGCCCAGCCCGCGCCCTTCTCGTTGGCGACCGCGTGCAGGAAATGCAGGACCATGCGGCTGTACTGGCTCATAGAGCCCGAGATATCGCAGAGCACCACCAGATTGGGCCAGCGCGGTCGCTGCTTCGCGCGGGCAAGGGCGCGCATCTCGCCGCCCTGCCGCATGGCGGCGCGCAGGGTCCTCTGCCGGTCCAGCCGGTGGCCCAGCGGGGCCGCCATGCGGCGGCGCGACAGGATCGGCTTCACCGGCAGCTTCAGCCGCGCCAGCATCCGCTTGGCCTGCGCGATCTCCTCTGTCGACATCTGTTCGAAGTCGAGCGAGCGCAGCTTTTCCTCGGCGGACATGGTCATCGAGGCGTCGATCTCGATCTGCGTGCCGCCCTCGCTGTCCTCGGGCTGCGGCAGATCGGGCATCTGGTCGCCCAGCAGCGCCTGCGCCGCCCGCTTCTCTGCCGCCGCCGCGCGCTTTTCCTCCTGCACGCCCCGGATGGCGGGCAGCATCAGGCTCATCATGTGTTCGAGAAACCGCGGATCGCGCCAGTACAGCCGAAAGACCTGCGCGAAAACCACCCGATGCTCGGGCCGGTTCACGAAACAGGCGTGCAGCGTCCAGTAGAAATCCATCCGGTCGGTGAAACCCGCCGCTTCGACCGCGCGCACCGCCTCGATCACCCGCCCCGGCCCGACCGGCAGCCCTGCCCGCCTCAGCGCACGGGCGAAATGGATGATGTTCTGCGCCAGCCGGGGATTGTCCGGCATTTCCAGCGGGACGTATTCAGGCATAACGCATCGACCCCGGTCCCGGACGGAGGGGGGCCCTGCCCCCCGCTCCTGCGGAGCCCCCCCGGGATATTTTCGGACAGAAGAAAACCGAAGAGCAGCCCTGCGTTTCTTCTGTCCCGAAATATCCCGGGGGAATCGCCGCAGGCGATGGGGGCAGAGCCCCCTCTTCCCCTTTGCCACAGGTTACGTACATGGCTCAGGCCGCCTCGACCCGGGCCTTGGCCTCGTCGAGGATGCGCCTGGCCTCTCCGCCGCTGATCTTGGCGATGTCGTCCTGGTATTTCAGGATCGCGCCCAGGGTGTCGCTGATGACCTGCGGCGACAGGTCCACCACGTCCAGCGCCAGCAGGCACTTCGCCCAGTCGATGGTTTCCGCGACACCGGGCTTCTTGAAGATATCCTCGGTCCGCAGCGCCTGCACGAAGGCGATGATCTGCTTCGACAGCACCTCGGAGACCGCCGGTTCGCGGGCGTGCAGGATTTCGACCTCGCGGTCGAAGTCGGGGTAGTCGACCCAGTGGTAGAGGCAGCGGCGCTTGAGCGCGTCATGCACCTCGCGCGTGCGGTTCGAGGTCAGGATCACGATCGGCGGTTCGGGCGCCATGATCGTCCCGATCTCCGGGATCGTGACCTGAAAGTCCGAGAGCGCCTCGAGCAGGAAGGCCTCGAAGGGTTCGTCGGTACGGTCGAGCTCGTCGATCAGCAGGATCGGTGCGCCACGCTCGTCCGGGCGCATGGCCTGCAGCAGCGGCCGTTCGATCAGGTAGTCGCGCGAGAACAGCTCCTCCTGCAGGGCGCCCCGGTCGGCGCCGCCGCCCGCCTCGGCGGTGCGGATGGCGATCATCTGCGCCGGGAAGTTCCACTCGTAGACCGCGCTGGAGGCATCCAGCCCCTCGTAGCATTGCAGCCGGATCAGCCGCCGGTCGAGGCAGAGCGCCAGCGCCTTGGCGATCTCGGTCTTGCCGACTCCGGCCTCGCCTTCGAGGAACAGCGGGCGGCCCAGTTTCAGCGACAGGAAGACCACCGTCGCCAGCGCCCTCCCGCAGACGTAGCCGGTTTCGGCCAGTTTCTCCTGAACCGCGTCGATGGTGGCGGGTATGGTCATGGCTCCCCCTCTTGTCCTGCCCTTGTAAAGCAAGCGCGCCCGGCCGGGGCAATAGCGCCAAGGTCGCAGATATGCCGACAATCCGCGCGGTCATATTGACGGCGCAGCGGGCCTGCGCCATGATTCCGCGCAATACGCCCGGACGGGGCGACGAAGCAGCAAGGCTCGAGCAGCGATGCCTTTCATCCCAGCGGGGCGCGCCGCCATGCGGATCACCGCCGTGACCTGTGTCAAGAACGAAGGCCCCTTCCTGCTGGAGTGGATCGCCTTCAACCGCCTCTTGGGCGTGACCGATTTCCTGTTCTATTCCAACGACTGCACCGACGGCACCGATGCTCTGCTGGACGCGCTGGCTGCGCGAGGGGGGCTGGTGCACCTGCCCAACCCCGCCAAGGGGCGCAACTACCAGATGGAGGCGCTGAAGGACGCCGCCCGTCAGCCAGTCGTCCGGGATGCTGACTGGGTCTGGATCGCCGATGTGGACGAGTTCCTCAACATCCATGTGGGCGACCACACGATCCCCGCGCTGATCGCCGTCTGCGACAACCCGCACGCGATCTCTGTCACCTTCCAGTTCTTCGCCAACGGCGGAGTGGACGCCTTCGAGGACCGCCCGGTGATCGGGCAGTTCACCCGCTCGCACAACCCGGACCTGTGGTGCGCCGACAGCGCCATAGAGGTCAAGACACTGGTGCGCCGCGACTTTCCGCTGAAGTACTACGGCGCGCACCGGCCCTTCTTTCGCGAAGGGCTGCCTGCGAAGCGCCAACCGGCCTGGACGGACGGCTCTGGACGGGGTGTGCCGCCGAAGTTTCTGACCGCCGCCAACCCGCGGCGGATGCGGCGCTTTCCGGCCCCGGGCGCGCGGGTCCACGCGACGCTGAACCACTATGCCCTGCGCTCACTCGACAGCTATATCGTCAAGAACGACCGGGGCGACGTGAACCGCGAAAACCGCGCCTTCGACGACACCTACTGGCGAGAGCGCAACGATGCGGCCTATGAGGACCGCTCGATCCTGCGCTATATCCCGGCGCTGACAGAGGCGCTGGCCGCACTGCAGGCCGACCCCGGGATCGCCGCCCTGCATGACGCTTGCTGCAGGGCGCACAAGGCCCGGGCCGAGGCGCTGCGGGCTCAGCCCGAATACGCCCGGATGGCCGCGCATCTGAAGGCCCTGCCGCCCTATCCGCCCGAGGAATGGGCGCTGATGCAAACCCTCGGCTACGTCGCATGAGCGGGGTCAAGCTGGTCAACCTCGGGCTGCCGAAGTCCGGCACCACGACGCTGGCGCAGGCCCTCGACCGTGCGGGATGGGTCGCCGCCGACCACAAGGTGCGGCGCATTCATACGCGCGCGGTGGGCCTTGGCGGCACCTTCATCGGCAAACAGCTGTATGACGCCTATTTCGCCGGGGGCGATCCCTTTGCCGTGCTCGACGACCTGTACGACGCCCTGACAGAGGTGAGCGTGCTGAAGGGCACGCTGTCGCTCTGGCCGCAGTGCGATTACGCCATACTTCGGGCGATGCGGCAGGCCCGGCCCGGGATGTTGTACGTGGCGACCTGGCGCCCGCCCGCCGATATCTCGGACAGCATGCGGCGCTGGACCAACCTTGGCAGCGACCGTCTGCCCTTGGGCGCGGTGCCCGGCCTGCCCTATGGCTATGGAGAGACCGACGACCAGCGCATCCGCTGGATCGAAGGCCATTACGCCATGCTTGACGCGCTTTTTGCCGACGACCCGCATTTCCTGCGCCTCGACGTGCGCGCGCCCGACGCCGCCGACCGGCTGGCCGCCCATATCGGGCGCCCGGTGCCGTGGTGGGGTCAGGCGAACCGCAACCCCGACGGCGTCGCCTGATGCGGATTTCGTTGCACATCGGACCGGATGCGGCCTCGGGCGACCGGATTGCCCGCATCCTCGCGGCCAAGCGCGACCAACTGGCCAGCAAGGGTGTGCTGTTTGCCCGCGCACCCGGTGCCCGCAACCACACGCGGCTTTTCATGGCCTGCTCGGACCCCGGCGCCGTGGACAGCCTGCGCTTCAACCGGGGCTTCATCGACCCCGCGAAACAGGCCCAGCTTTACGACGAGCTCGCCCGCGATCTGGCCGCCGAGGTGGCGCGCGACAGGCCCGATCACCTGATCCTCTGCGCCCACCAGCTTGGCTGCGCGTTGACCGCGCCCTCGGAACTAAAGCGGCTGCGCGCCCTGCTGTGGCCCCTGTCGCGCGACATCCGGGTCGTCGCCCATGTGCAGGACCCCGCGCGGATGGTGCTGCGCCGCTATCATGCGCAATTGCTGGAGGGGCGGGCCACCCCGCTGACGCTGGACCTTCAGACGCTGGCGCAACCGGATTACCGCGCCGCCGCGCTGGCCACCCGTCCCGCCCCGGACCCGCAGGCCGGGCTGTTTCCCGAGGTTCAGGGCGCCGCCTTCTGGATCGACCTGATGGGCCTGCAACGGGCGTGGCAAAGCGTCTTCGGCGCCTTCGACCTGCACAGCATCGACGAGGATGAACTGTACGGCGCGGCGGGGACAGAGGCGCTGCGCCGCGCCTTCGACCTGCCCGCGCCCATCGGCAAGGCAGAGCCAGAGGCGCCGCCCGCCGCGCCCTCTGCCGCCTGGCAGACCCGCTGCCGGCTGTTCAACGAGGCGGCGCTGCGCCTGCTGGCCCGGCGCGAGACGGTGCTGCCTCGCCAGCTTTGGCGCAAGCTGCTGGCAGAGATGAAGGTGCCGGGCGACCCGATCGACCCGGGCAGCCTCTTCGCGCTCTCAGACCGTTTCGCCGGGGACATCGCTGCGCTTTGCGCGCGCCACCCCGGCCTCGATACCGCGCAGATGGCGCCCGCCCCAAGGGCCGAGCCCTGGCAGGAGGCCGACCCGACGCGGGGCTTTCGCGCCACCCAGTACCTTGCCGCCTTCCACTGGCGCATCCGGCAGGCCACCAAGGAGCACTTGGCAGAGCGTGCCCGTGACCTTGCTCGTCTTGCTCAGACCGGGCGCGCCGACGCGCCGACGCCCGCCGGACCCGCGCAGGACCCGCAATGCGCGACCGCCCCAAAGGCCACGGCCCTTGCCTCCACCGGCGACGACAGATCAGAGGCCCCGCCCCCCTCGGGCCGCTACGCCAAGGCGCTGCTGGAACAGGCCCCGCTTGCAGGCCATGCGCCTGCGCCCAAGGCCTCCCCGGACAGGGCGCAAGACGAACCCGGCGAAACGGGTATCGCCCCGCCGCCAGCGACCGACATCGACCCGCTGCTGTCCCCCGAGGCGCGGCGCGTGATGCCGCCGCTGGCCAAGCAGAACTTTGCCCGGCTGCAAGGCTCGCGCTTCGCGCCGCACAACCGGCTTGGCACGGTGAACGAGGACGACCGCGCCGCGCCCTACACCCCCGTGCCGCCGCGCGCGCTGCCCGAGGGCAGCAGCGGCAATGTCATCCTCGCCTGCATGAAGAACGAAGGCCCCTATATCCTCGAATGGGTGGCCTATCACCGTGCCGTGGGCTTCGACGATTTCCTCGTCTACACCAACGGCTGCGAGGACGGCACGGCACAGATCCTCGACCGGCTTCAGGCGCTTGGGGTTCTGCAACACCGCGATAACGACGACTGGCAAGGCAAGTCTCCGCAGACCCACGCGCTGGACCGGGCGCTCTCGGAGCCTGTGATCCGCGAGGCCGACTGGATCGCCCACATCGACGTCGATGAATTCGTCAACATCCGCTGCGGCAACGGCACGCTGGCGGATGTCTTCGCCACGGTGCCGGAGGCCACGAACATCGCGATGACATGGCGTCTGTTCGGCCACAACGGCGTGACCGCTTTCGAAGACCGCCCGGTGATCGCGCAATTCGACACCTGCGCCCCCAGCTTCTGCCCCAAGCCGCACACCGCCTGGGGGTTCAAGACGCTGTTCCGCAACATCGGCGCCTATGGCAAGCTGTCCTGCCACCGACCCAACAAGCTGTCCGAGACCTTCGAGAGCCGCGTGAAATGGGTCAACGGCTCGGGCCGCGACATGACCCGCGAGGCGGCGAAGAACGGCTGGCGGAACTCCAAGAAGACCATCGGCTACGACATGGTGCAGCTGAACCACTACGCGCTGCGCTCTGCCGACAGCTTTCTGGTCAAGCGCCAGCGCGGTCGCGCCCTGCACGTCGACCGCAGCATCGGGCTGAACTACTGGGTCCGCATGGACTGGTCCGTCCACCGCGATCTGACGATCCAGCGCAACCTGCCGCGCCTGCGGGCCGAGATGGACCGCCTGCTTGCCGATCCGGTGCTGGCCGAATGGCACGGCAAGGCCTGCGACTGGCACCGCGCCAAGGCCGATGAACTGCGCGCCATCCCCGAGTTCGCTGAGCTTTACGATCAGGCGCTGGCGCTGAAACTGACAGAGACAGAGCGCGTGGCCTATGCCCTCGCCCTCGACATGGAGAGCTGAAATGGCCAGACCCGAGACGGACGGCACCGAGGTCGCGGCCACCCAAACGGCGGACCATGCGTCGGCGACATCCGACCCCGCATTCACCCGGAGGCCGGAACCCGGAGAGGGCACCGAAACGGCAGAGACCCGGTCCGCAGGTCCTGCAACGCCGCCCGCGACGGCAAAGCCCGCAAAGACGGAATCCGGGACGGCTGGCGTGGAAACCGGGGCGCCCAAGTCCGACGCCCCCGCCCGCAATCCCTTCCTGATCTCGCGCGGCATGAAGATCCCCAAGCACCCGGACCTGACCCGGGGCCGCGTGCGCGGCGCGCTGAAACAGGGCACCTACGAGCGCAAGGAATGCGACGCCGTCCTGCGCGTGGTCCGCCCGGGCGACCGCGTGCTCGAACTGGGCGGCGGCATCGGCTACATGTCGACGTTGCTTTCGGTCAAGGCGGGCGCGGCCCATGTCACCAGCTACGAGGCCAACCCCGCCCTGATCCCCTACATCCGCTCGGTCCACGCCGCCAATGGCGTGACCAACGTCGACCTGCGCAACGCGCTTTTGTCGCCAGAGGCGGGCGCCCCGGTGCCCTTCTACATCCGCCGCAACTTCCTCGCCTCGTCCATGGACCCCTCGACCGAAAAGGACGCCATCACGCAGGAGGTCGCGATAGACCGCCACGCCCTCGCCCCGGTTCTGTCAGAGGTGCAACCCGACGTGCTGGTCTGCGACATCGAGGGCGCCGAGGCCACGCTTCTGCCCGCCGGAGACTGGTCCGGCCTGCGCGCCGCCGTGATCGAATTGCACCCGCAATGGATCGGCCAGAGCGGCGTTCAGGCGGTCTTCGACGCCATGATGCGGGCGGGGCTGACCTACTTCCCCAAGGCGTCAGAGGCCAAGGTCGTGACCTTCCTGAAAGGCTGGTAGGCGTGCGCATCACCGCCATCCTCTGCGTGCGCAACGAAGGCGCCTTCCTGCTCGACTGGCTGGCGCATAACCTCGCCTGCGGCGTGACGCATGTGGTGGCCCTGTCGAACGACTGTCAGGACGGCACCGATGCGATGCTTGACCGGCTTTCCGAGGTCGCGCCGGTGACGCATATCCGCAACGGCGGCCCCTACGACAAGGGCGGCATCCAGTTCACCGGCCTGAAGCACGCCGCCCGGGCCGAGGCCGTCCGCCAGGCCGACTGGCTGCTGCCGCTGGACATCGACGAATTCGTCAACGTCCATGTGGGCGACCGCAGCCTGCCCGCGCTGATCGCGACCCTGCCCGAGGCCACGGCCATCACCCTGACCTGGCGGCTGTTCGGCAATGCGGGCGTGCAGCGCTACGAAGACATCCCCGTCCCGCAACAATTCACCCGCGCCGCGCCCGAGGTGATGTTCTGGCCGTGGCGTGCCTCGATGTTCAAGACGCTCTACCGCAACGATGGCACCTACCGCCGACCCGGCGTGCACCGCCCGCGCGGTCCGGTGCCAGAGCGCCTCGGGCAGGCCCGCTGGTTCGACGGGCATGGCCGCGCGCTGGACGAGAGCTTTCGCACCAAGCGCCTGTTCTCCCCCTACGGGCGCCGCAACTTCGGCCTCGCGCAGCTGAACCACTATCCGCTGGGCGCCATGGAAAGCTATGTGCTCAAGGCCGACCGGGGCCGTGCCGTCCACAGCGGCGACCTCCTGGGCATGGACTACTGGGTCGAGCGCAACTGGTGTTGCGCCGAGGACCGGACCATCCTCGCCCTGCAAGGGACCGCCGCGCACCGCGCGACCCTTGCCGCCGATCCGCGCCTCTCGGCCCTGCATGAGGCGGCCGTGACATGGCGCCACGACCGCTTCGCCACGCTGATGCGCCAAGAGCCGTTCCGCACCCTCTATGCCCGCCTGATGATGGCGCCGCCCTCCGTGCCGATCCCCCGGGACCGGGCCGCGGAGTTCGCCAACCATGCTCTGCGCGGACACAATTAACCAAGAATTTCCACGCCTGAACCACAATTCCGCCCAATCCCGGGGGCATTGTTTCCCGCAAACCCCGCCTTCTGGGGGGAAAGGGCACCGGGCATGACAGCGCAGGAAAACCGCTTCGCACCAGACCTCAGCACGCTCTCGCGCAGCGAATGGCTGACCGCGCTGCGGCGCATCGGCGAGGAGTTCGGCTTTGCCGAATCCCTCGGCAAGAAACACGCGGGCATCTTCGTCGAAGAAGGCGACACGCTGCTCGTCAGCTTCGAAAGCATGGGTGCGATCGAAACCCTCTCCGACACCCGCACGCCGCTGGGCTTCGACATGGTGGGCACGCGCGGCTGGTCCTCGCTGTCGCTTCTCAGCCGGGGCGACACATGGTTCCGCGATCCGGAACTCTATGCCTTCTTCGACCAGCTTCTGGACGACGGCTTCTTCGACGAATTCGAAACGGTGATCTTCTACGGCGCGGGCCCGGCGGGCTACGCGGCGGGCGCCTATTCGGTGGCGGCACCGGGCGCGCGAGTGATGATGCTGCAACCGCAGGCCACGCTGGACCCGCGGATGACGGAATGGGACGACCGCTTTACCGAGATGCGGCGCCAGAGCTTCACCGACCGCTACGGCTACGCCCCCGACATGCTCGAGGCGGCGCAGCAGGGCTACGTGCTTTACGACCCGCGCGAAAGACTGGATTCCATGCACGCGGCGCTCTTCGCGCGACCCAACGTGACGCGCCTTCGGATGCCCTTCATGGGCACCGCCCTGCAGGCCGACCTCAGGACACTGGACCTGCTGCCCTCGCTTCTGACCGCCGTCGCCGAGGACCGCCTGACCACCGAAACCTTCGCTCGCGCCCTGCGCGCGCGCCGCGACCACCCGCCCTACCTGCGCAGACTTCTGGCCCGCCTCGACGCCGAGGGGCGCAAGGGGCTGGCCCGCAGCCTCTGCCGGAACGTGGTCGCCCGGATGGAAGCCCCCCGCTTCCGCCGCCGCCTTGCCCAGCTTGAAGCGCCGGAAGACTGAGCCGCCGCCCGGCTTCTTTGGCCTTGGAATACCCTCGGGGGCACCGCAGACGCGGCCCTCCGACGCCACCACAGACGATGCCTGTCCCGGCACCGCCCAACCAGTCAGGGCAGCTGCCGCACAGTGCGCCCTGACACCCGCAAAGCACAGCCGTCAGCCTCCGCGCAACAGCGCGCCCCCCGCCGCCGCAGCGCTCCCACCCTCTGGCGCGCCGCCCCCCCGCATGCTAACGCGGCGGCCATGACCCAGATCACGATCCGCCGCCCCGACGACTGGCACCTGCACCTGCGCGACGGCGCCATGTTGCGGGCTGTCGCCCCCGAAAGCGCCCGCCACTTCGGCCGCGCGATCATCATGCCGAACCTCGTGCCGCCGGTTGTCACCGGCGATCAGGCCGCCGCCTACCGCGACCGCATCCTTGCCGCGCTCCCGGAGGGCAGCGCCTTCAAGCCGCTGATGACGCTCTACCTGACAGAGACGACGGACCCCGACGACCTGGCCCGTGCCCATGGCGACGGGCTGATCACGGCGGTCAAGCTCTACCCCGCCGGCGCAACCACCAACTCCGCCTCGGGCGTGCGCGACTTCGACCGGGTACGCCCGGTGCTGGAGCGCATGGCAGAGATCGGCTGCCCGCTCTGCGTGCACGGCGAGGTCGTGGACGCCGACATCGACATCTTCGATCGCGAGGCGGTCTTCATTGACCGCGTCCTCGATCCGATCCGCCGCGCCACACCCGGCCTGAAGGTGGTGATGGAGCATATCACCACCGCGCAGGGCGCCGATTACGCGCGCGCGGGCGGCGACACGCTGGGCGCGACGATCACCACGCATCACCTCGTGATCAACCGCAACGCCATCCTCGTCGGCGGGATCAAGCCGCATTATTACTGCCTTCCCGTCGCCAAGCGCGAGGAACACCGCCTGGCGCTGCGCGCCGCCGCGACTTCGGGCGATCCCTCCTTCTTCCTCGGCACCGACTCGGCCCCGCATGTCGATCCGCTGAAGGAAAGCGCCTGCGGCTGCGCCGGTTGCTTCACCGCGACCAACACCCTGTCGATCCTCGCCGAGGTCTTCGAACAGGAGGGCGCGCTCGACCGGCTGGAGGCCTTCACCTCCCTCAACGGCCCGCGCTTCTACGGCCTGCCCGCGGCCGAGGACCGCGTGACCCTGACGAAGGGCGCGCCCGTCGCCTACCCCGCGAAGATCGACACGGCGGATGGTGCCGTGACCGTCTTCGACCCGATGATGCCGCTGCACTGGCACGTCACGCCCTGACGCGGGCGGCAAAGCGCCTTCCAAGGCGCTTTCACCGCGCCTGCACGCGCGGTCCAAGGCCCTTCGAAGGGCCTTGCCCCCACCCGGCAGAACCGCCTATCCCCGAAACCGACCCGCCACGCCCCCGGAGACCGCGCTCATGATCCCCTCGACCTACCCCTCATCCGAAGAAATGGCCCGCCTGACCGCCCGCATGCTGTGGGAAATCGAGGCGGTGAACTTCATGGCGGACGAGCCGTTCAAGCTTGCCTCGGGGCAGCTCTCGCCGGTCTACATCGACTGCCGCAAGCTGATCTCCTTCCCGCGCATCCGCTCGACGCTGATGGACTTCCTGACCGTCACGGTCATGCGCAACGCCGGCTTCGAGGCCTTCGACAATATCGCCGGCGGCGAGACGGCGGGCATTCCCTTCGCGGCGCTGGTGGCCGAACGCATGGCCCTGCCCATGACCTACGTGCGCAAGAAGCCCAAGGGCTACGGCCGCAACGCCCGCATCGAGGGCGCCATGACCGAGGGCCAGCGCGTGCTGCTGGTCGAGGACCTGACCACCGACGGCGGCTCGAAGCTGTCCTTCGTGGATGCCATCCGCGACACCGGCGCCACCTGCGCCCATACGGCGGTGATCTTCTACTACGGCATCTTCCCCGAGACGATCAAAACGCTGGGCGACCACGGCGTCGCGCTGCATCACCTCTGCACATGGTGGGAGGTGCTGGCCGAGGCCCCCGAGAAGCACAGGGCCGTGCTCGGAGAGGTCGAATCGTTCCTGAAGGACCCGCAGGGCTGGCGCGCCGCCCGCGCCGAAGCCTGACCATGCGTCACCCTTCCCCCGGCGATCTCTTGCCTGTGACTGTCCGGTCACAGGCCTGTACCGCCGGGGCCAGATGTTGACGCAGCACCCTGACAGGTGGCAAGATACGGTAGCCGCCCCGCGCCGGGGTTTATCCCCAGAAACATACATTTTGCCTCTGCGCGGGCGGCGTTGATAGGTCACCCACCACGGGCAGCAGATGGGGGACAGGCAGGGCAGATGAACGAGATCGCGACAATCAATCCGACCGGCGTGCAGGTCGAGGCGGCAGAAACCATGCCGCATTCCATCGAAGCCGAACAGCAGCTTCTGGGCGCCATCCTGACCGACAACGAGGTCTTCGACCGCGTCGCCTCGGTCATCAATGCCAACCATTTCTACGACCCGGTCCACCGCCGCATCTACGAGATCGCGGCGGCGCGGATTTCCAAGAACAACCTCGCCTCTCCGGTGACGCTCAAGGCCTTCATGGAGGACGACGAGGGCCTGAAGGAACTGGGTGGGCCGGCCTACCTTGTGCGCCTTGCGGGCGCCGCCGTCTCGACCTTCGCCGTGCGCGACTACGCGCAGATGATCTACGATCTCGCGGTGCGCCGCGACCTGATCCGGCTGGGCCGCGACATCTCGGACCGGGCGTCCAAGGTGGACGTGAAGTCCGAGCCGAAAGAACAGATCGTCGAGGCCGAACAGGCGCTTTACAAGCTGGCGGAACAGGGCCAGTCCGAGAGCGGTTTCCAGAGCTTTCTCAAGGCGGTAACAGAGGCCGTCAATGTCGCGAACGCGGCCTACCAGCGCGACGGCGGGCTGGCGGGCATCTCGACCGGGCTGACCGACATGGACAAGAAGCTGGGCGGCCTGCACCCCTCGGACCTTCTGATCCTCGCCGGGCGCCCCTCGATGGGCAAGACCTCGCTGGCGACCAACGTGGCCTTCAACATCGCCAAGGCCTACCGCAAGGGTGAACGCCCCGACGGCAGCTTCGGGGCGCTGGACGGCGGCGTGGTGGGCTTCTTCAGCCTCGAAATGAGCGCCGAGCAGCTGGCGGGCCGGATCCTCGCCGAGGCCTCGGAGATCTCCAGCCACAAGATCCGTCAGGGTGACATGACGGAACAGGAGTTCCGCCGCTTCGTCGAGGCCGCCAAGACGCTGGAATCCTGTCCGCTTTACATCGACGACACGCCGGCCCTGCCGATCAGCCAGGTCGCGGCGCGGGCGCGCCGCCTGAAGCGGACGCATGGGCTGGACCTGATCATCGTCGACTACCTGCAACTGCTGCGCGGCACCGCCGACAACCGGGTGCAGGAAATCGCCGAGATCTCGATGGGCCTGAAGGCCATCGCCAAGGAGCTGAACATCCCGGTCATCGCGCTGTCGCAGCTGAGCCGCGCGGTGGAAAGCCGCGAGGACAAGCGTCCGCAGCTGTCGGACCTTCGGGAATCGGGCTCGATCGAGCAGGACGCCGACGTGGTCATGTTCGTCTTCCGCGAGGAATATTACGTCGAACGCGAGAAGCCCGGCGATCACGAGCTGGACAAGATGGCCGATTGGCAGGACCGCATGTCGCGCCTGCACGGCAAGGCCGAGGTGATCATCGGCAAGCAGCGTCACGGTCCCATCGGCACGGTCGAGCTGTCCTTCGAGAGCCAGTTCACGCGCTTCGGCAACCTCGTGAAACCCTGGCAAGCCGAAGGTGGCGACAGCTTCTGACCCGGTTTCGCCGCGCTTTGCGCACCGACCGGGTGGGGGGCTACCCCGCTCGCCGCCCGGGGGAATTTGGAAACCAAAGACTCTGCGGCCCCTGAGCCCTGCTTGACGCGGGATGTCACGGGCGATCCCGCCCCGACCGGCACTTCAGCCGGCCGGGGCCGCGGTCAGAGCACCGCGTCGACCGCGGCGCGCAGGCGCTCGACGGTGGCATCCACGTCGTAGAGCTTGTCGAGACCGAAGAGACCGATGCGGAAGGTCGAGAATCCCGCCGGTTCGTCAACCGCCAGCGGCACACCGGCGGCAATCTGCATGCCCTTGGCCGCAAAGGCCTTTCCGGTCTTCACATCGGCATCGCCGGTATAGCTGACCACCACGCCCGGGGCGCCGAAGCCCTCGGCGGCGACCGATGCGATCCCCTTCCCGGCAAACATTGCGCGGACCTTGTCGCCAAGCGCCCATTGCGCGTCCTTCAGCCGCTCGAAGCCGTAGTCCCGGGTCTCCGCCATGGTATCGCGGAACATCTTCAGCCCGTCGGTGGGCAGGGTGGCGTGATAGGCGTGGCCCCCGTCCTCGTAGGCCTTCATGATCTCGCGCCATTTCTTCAGGTCGGCGGCGAAGCTGTTCGAGGCGGTGTCCTGCATCCGCCGGGCGGCGCGCTCGGACAGCATCACCAGCCCGGCGCAGGGCGTCGAAGACCAGCCCTTCTGCGGGGCCGAGATCAGCACATCGACGCCGGTTGTCTTCATATCGACCCAGACGCAGCCAGAGGCGATGCAGTCCAGCACCATCAGCGCGCCCGCGTCATGCGCGGCCCGGGCCATGCGGGTGATGTAGTCATCGGGCAGGATAATCCCGGCCGAGGTTTCCACATGCGGGGCGAAGACGAGATCCGGCTGCGCCTCGGCGATGGCGGCCTCGACCTCTTCGATCGGCGGCGGGGCAAAGGGCGCGGTGGCGCTGTTGCTGGTCTGGCGGGCCTTCAGCACCGTGGTCTCTCCGGCGAATCCGCCCGCCTCGAAGATCTGCGACCAGCGGTAGGAGAACCAGCCATTGCGGACAACCAGCACCCGGGCCTCCTGCCCGAACTGGCGAGCGACCGCCTCCATCCCGAAGGTGCCGCCGCCGGGCACCAGCGCCACCTCTGCCGCGCCGTAAACCTCGCGCAGCATGGAGGAAATGTCGCGCATGACCTCCTGAAACTGTGCCGACATGTGATTCAGCGAGCGGTCGGTGAAGACCACCGAGAATTCGTCCAGACCCGAGGGGTCAACCCTGTCCAAAAGCGCCATGGCTCTCTCCATCCTGTTCCGGCCAAGACCTAGCGGCTGGCGCGCCGATTGGCAAAACCCGAATTGCCACAGCGCCGCCTGTCCATCCCGCCAGCCCCCCCACCACGGCGTTTCGCAAGCGCGCCGGGATGTCCACCGGCAGGGCACGCCCCCGGTCTTGGACCCGGCCCCGATCCGCCGCAATCACCGGCGGCAAGCGCCGCCCCGGCTACAGCGGCCCCGGAAGGCGTTCTTCCGAAAGCATGACATTGGCGTCGAGGTTGCCCACACCCGGCAGCGCCATGATCCGCCGACGCAACACGCGCTCGAAGTCGGAGAGGTCGCGGGCCACGACCCGCAGGCGGTAGTCATAAGCGCCCAGCACGTGCTCGACGGTCTGCACCTCGGGGATGGCGCTGACGACACGCTCGAAGTCTTCCAGGCTGACGCGCCCCTTGGTAGCCAGCTTGACCCCCAGAAAGACCGTCACGCCAAAGCCCATGGCCTCGGCGTTCACGTCCAGCCGCGCGCCGCGAAACACCCCCGCCTCGCGCAGACGCTTTATACGGCGCCAGCAGGCGGGTTGCGACAGACCATGTTCACGCCCCAGCGCCCCGGCGCTTTGCGTCATGTCCGCGGCCAGCGCCCGGATCAGGGCGCGGTCGATCTCGTCCAGCGCGATCATAGCGGCAGGGCCTCGTTCTCGAAGACGCGGGCGACATGCATCAGCGCCTCTATGTCGGTGATATGCGGCAGGGTCAGCAGACGTTCGCGGTACAGTGCCTGATAATGCGCCATATCCCGCGCGATGATCAGTAGGCGCACATCCACCTGCCCGAGAAAGGTCTGGATCTCGAGCACTTCGGGCACTTCGCGCGCGCTGGCGATGAACTCGTCGAAGGCGCGCGGCTGGGTCTTGTCCAGCGTCACCCGGAGGGAGACCTCGACCTCGTACCCCAGCGCCTTCCAGTCCACGACGCTTTGCACCGGACCGATCAGCCCGCGCGCGCGCATCCGCTCCAGCCGCCGGGTCAGGGTGGAGCCGGTCACGCCTGCCCGGTCCGCAAGCTCCGCCAGCGGGGCCGCGGGGTCGGCCATGAGATAGCGCAGGATGCGCCGATCCGTATCTTCGAGCATGATTTCCGCACCGTTATCTACTATTGCGCATGATCGCTCTTCTTCTCTGCACAAATACTCGAAAAACGCAAACACACTCGCGCCGTGGCGGGTAAAGTGCGCGCCAGACTAAACCAAGAAACCGGAAGGATACTCCTTATGCGCGTTTACTACGACCGCGACTGCGACGTTAACCTGATCAAGGACAAGAAGGTCGCGATCCTCGGCTACGGCAGCCAGGGCCATGCCCACGCCTTGAACCTGCGCGACTCCGGCGCCAAGAACGTCGCCATCGCCCTGCGCGAAGGCTCGGCCTCGGCCAAGAAGTGCGAAGCCGAAGGCCTTCAGGTCATGGGCATCTCCGAGGCCGCGGCCTGGTGCGACGTGATCATGTTCACCATGCCCGACGAGCTTCAGGCCGAGACCTACAAGAAATACGTGCATGACCACCTGAAAGAGGGTTCGGCCATCGCCTTCGCCCACGGCCTGAACGTCCACTTCGGCCTGATCGAGCCCAAGCCCGGCGTCGACGTCATCATGATGGCGCCCAAGGGTCCCGGCCACACCGTGCGCGGCGAATACACCAAGGGCGGCGGCGTGCCCTGCCTCGTGGCCGTGCATCAGGACGCCACCGGCAAGGCGCTGGAAATCGGCCTGTCCTACTGCTCGGCCATCGGTGGCGGGCGTTCGGGCATCATCGAGACCAACTTCCGCGAAGAATGCGAAACCGACCTCTTCGGTGAGCAGGTTGTGCTCTGCGGCGGCCTCGTGGAGCTGATCCGCATGGGCTTCGAGACGCTGGTCGAAGCGGGCTATGCCCCCGAGATGGCCTACTTCGAGTGCCTGCACGAGGTGAAGCTGATCGTCGACCTGATCTACGAAGGCGGCATCGCGAACATGAACTACTCGATCTCGAACACCGCCGAGTACGGCGAGTATGTCTCGGGTCCGCGCATCCTGCCGTACGAAGAGACCAAGGCCCGTATGAAAGAGGTCCTGACGGACATCCAGCGCGGCAAGTTCGTGCGCGACTTCATGGCAGAGAACCAGGTCGGTCAGCCCTACTTCAAGGCGACCCGTCGCATCAACGACGAACACCAGATCGAAGCCGTGGGCGAGAAGCTGCGCGGCATGATGCCGTGGATCTCGGCCGGCAAGATGGTCGACAAGGCCAAGAACTGATCCCCGTTCACGGATCGGATCGAAAGGGGGCCACAGGGGCCCCCTTTCGCAGGGTTTTCCCGGGCGCCCCGGGGCATCCGGTCCCCTGTCCCGCGCGGCTTTCCGGGCCCTGCGCAGCCGTGGCTGGCCGGACGGATTGGCGCCCCGCAGGTCCTGACGCCCCACGCACAGCCCTTGACGGAAGACAGCATTCTGGCGCTGAAAAGGGTGCGCGGCGGCAGCACCTCTGTGCGTCCATGCGTATTGTTATTATATAACGCAATCCCGATTTGGGTGTCATGACTTACGACATCACCCAACGCGAGGGGCTTCCGCCCGAAATGCGGACCCTCTATCGGGACCTGCCACGCGACGGCTGGCCGGATCACCCGGGCTTTCACAAGGCCACCCGCCAATGGATGGGCGCGCATCTGGGTTTTCGCCAGATCGGCGCGCTGCTGCAGACAGAGACAGAGCGGTTTCTGGACAAGGAGACGCCAGAGGACCTTTACGCGGAACGGCTGGGCGCCTTCGGCGGGCGGCTGGTGGGCAACCTGCACGGGCACCACGCCTGGGAGGACCGGCGTTTCTTCCCGGAACTGGAGGCCGCCGATGCCCGCTTTGCCCGCGGGCTGGAGATGCTGGAGGCGGACCACGTGGTTCTGGACGAACGGCTCGACCGGCTTACCCGGCAGGCCAACCGGGTGATCACGCTGGAAACGCTGGACCCCGCCGGCATGGCCGAAGAGGCGAAGCCGCTGCGCGACACGCTGGAGGGGCTGAACGGCTTTCTCGAACGGCACCTGACCGACGAGGAAGACCTCGTCGTGCCCATCGTGCTGCATCACCGCCTGCGGGGGTAAACGGGGCGGCGGGGCGAAGGCCCTGCCGCCTTCCAATCTGTGCAAATCCCGGCGCCGCCATGCCTGACCGCGGCGCCGGGTGGTGGACCGCAATCCTGCCTCCCGGAGCGTGCCGCCCCTTTAAAGCCGACAAAGCCTGTCAGCGGCCCTGCGCGCATAAAAAAGCCCCCGCGAGGTTCTCTCGCGGGGGCGTCTCTTGCGGTGTCGGTGGCGGCCTTACCAGCAGCCCACCAGAACCGTCATGTCGGTCGCCAGAGCGGTCAGGTCTTCGGGCGCCATCGGACCGGTCCCGCCGCGCGCGACCGGCTGGATGCCGTTGTCGCGCAGGAAGTCGAGGATCATCTCGCCCTTGGCGGCAAAGCTCACCTCGTCCGGCAGCCGCCGCCCCCCTTCATCGCCGCGCGGCAGCAGCATGCCCAGCACGGTGCCGCCCGCGTCGAAGACCGGGCCGCCCACGTCGCCGGGCAGCGCCGCAAGGGCGAGGCGTTTCATCTTTTCCTCGCCGCCGAGACCACGCAGGTCTTCAAGCGTGCCGAAGGTCAGCGTGGGCGCGGCCAGCACGCCACCGAACGAGAAGCCCGCAACCGCGACCTCGGATTGCAGGCGCGGGTCGCCGGCGCGGAACTGCGCGACACGGCGCGGCGCCAGCCGGTCCTCGGGCATCAGCACGGCGACACCCAGAGCCGGATCGGACGCCAGAACCCGCGCCGTATAGACGCCGTTCAGGGTGATCCGCTCGCAAGAGGCAACCATGTCCGACGAGGTCAGGACCGTACCGCGCGTCTCGATGAAGAAGCCCGAGCCGGTGGCCTTGGCTGTGCGCACCTTGAGGCCGGACACCAGATCGACGGACTGGCCGTCGTCGCTGACCTCGGCGGCGCTGAGCACACCCTCGGTGCGCTCGAAGCTGGCGCGCATCAGGCCCAGCACGCGGGTCCGGCGTTCCTCGTCGCCCGCGGGCCAGATCAGCGTGAACCCCTTGATCTGGCCGTTGCGCAGCGAGACCTCGGTGTGGCTGACGATGCGATCGTTGGCGCCCTCGATGACAAAGCCGCCGTTGTCGCGGCTGCGCTCGCCCTCCAGCGGGACGATCTCCAGCGTCTGCATGACCTCGTACAGGCCATTCATCGCCGACAGGTCGCCGGGCTGCGAGATCAGCAGCGCGCGGGCCTGAAGATCGCCCGAGGGACGGAAGATCGCGAAGGGTGCCTCGTAGCGGTCGAACTCCAGCACGCCCATGGGCAGATCCATGGCGATCCCTGCGCGCGGATCGGCGTAGCGGGCAAGATCCATGCCTTCGAGCACGGCGTAATATTGCCCCAGAAGCTGGTCGCGCTGACGGGTGGTCAGGATGCCGGTGGCGTCGTGGCCGTTCTCGGCCTGCCATGCGGCCATGGACCGCCGGGTGCCGCCGCCAAAGGCGCCGTCGATGCGGCCCTGGTAGAAACCGGCCCATTGCAGGGCGATCTGCAACTCGTCGCGCTCTGCCCGGGTCAGCTGCGCCTCCGAGGCACGGGCCTCGCGCGGGGTTTCCTCGGGCACGGGTGCGGGCTGCACCGGCGCGGCCTCGGGGGCTGCCTGCGCCTGTTGCACCGGCTCTGCCTGGGCCTGCTGCACCGGCTCGGGCTGGGCCTGCTGCACCGGCTCGGGCTGGGGCGCGGCGGGCTGCGGTATGCGCTGCGCGTTGGCACCCACGGGCCAGAACTGGCGGCCGTAGGCATCGGCGGTTTCGATGTAACTGTCGACCGGGATCGCGCGACGGGCGCGCAGGTCCTGCAACTGGCGCTCTGCCTCGGCACGGGTGAAGGGGCCGATGGCGATGCCGTACCAGCCGCCACCCAGGGCAAAGCCGCTGACGTCCTGAAGCCGGTCGGCGTAGGTCCGCACGCTGGTCTGCGCACTGTTCAGCGAGGTCCGGGCCTCAAGCTGGATATAGACGCTGTCGTCCGGGGATTGGGCAAAGGCGGCCTGGGCCGAGATGAAGGCCGCGACGGCCAGGGCGAGAAACGGTTTCGTCATGGTCAATCGGGCCTTTGTGGCCCCGGGCTCCTTCGTGAACAGTTCCCCAATGTCTTAAGGGCAGCCCCGGCGGGTTGCACGCAAAATCAAGGGCGCTCGCGGCCACGTAAAGAAGATGTGACGGGGGCGGCACATCGCGGCGGCGCACCGTTGCCGATGCGTGAACAATGCGCGGCGCCGCGACAGGAGTGGTCAGGACAGACAAGCCCGGCCCGAAACCCTCCGGCGGCGCCCCGGCTGTTCTGGGCGGCAAAGACACTGTAACGTTCCCTGAGGGCCCTGCCGTGGTGCCCCGCCAGCGCGGCGCCCATGCCACGAAGCGCACCGCCCCGCAGGGCGCCCGCCGCGATGACTTGCCGACCGCCCTGCCCGGGCCACCCCGGCGACATCGCGGCGCCACAGCCGCTGCGATCATGCGTCCCGCCCCGCCGTCCCGTTGGTCATTGAAGCCCGGCGCGAAATGCGGCAATCAGGCGCCAACCTGCCGGAAGGAGCCCACGGACCATGGTTCAGAACGTCCCCACCCCGACGAAACCCGCCTGTTTCCAGGAGATCATCCTGGCGCTCCAGACCTACTGGGCCTCCAAGGGCTGCGCGATCCTGCAACCCTACGACATGGAAGTGGGCGCTGGCACCTTCCACCCGGCCACCACGCTGCGCGCGCTGGGGTCCAAACCCTGGGCCGCAGCCTATGTGCAGCCCTCGCGCCGCCCGACCGACGGGCGCTATGGCGAGAACCCCAACCGCCTGCAGCACTACTACCAGTACCAGGTGCTGATCAAACCCAGCCCGCCGGACCTTCAGGCGCTGTACCTGGGTTCGCTCGAGGCCATCGGCATCGACATGGGCCAGCACGACGTGCGCTTCGTCGAGGACGACTGGGAAAGTCCGACGCTTGGCGCGTGGGGCCTTGGATGGGAAGTGTGGTGTGATGGCATGGAAGTGTCGCAGTTCACCTATTTCCAGCAGGTCGGCGGGCACGACTGCACCCCTGTCTCGGGCGAATTGACCTACGGGCTGGAGCGTCTGGCCATGTACGTGCTGGGCTTCGATCACGTCATGGAGATGCCCTTCAACAACCCGCAAAGCCCGCAGCCGCTGACCTATGGCGACATCTTCCGCCAGACCGAAGAGGAATACTCGCGCTGGAACTTCGACGTGGCGGACACCGAGGTCCTGCTGCGCCATTTCGAAGAGGCCGAGGCCGAATGCGCCCGCATCCTGGCGCAGCCGCACGAGGACCCGAAGACCGGCAAGCGCATCGTCATGGCGCACCCCGCCTATGACCAGACCATCAAGGCCAGCCATATCTTCAACCTCCTGGACGCACGCGGCGTGATCTCGGTCACCGAGCGGCAGGCCTATATCGGTCGCGTCCGGACGCTGGCCAAGATGTGCGCCGATGCCTTCGTCCAGACAGAAGCCGGAGGGTTCGCGGCGTGAGGATGGGCCAGTTCCTTGCCGGGCTGACGGTCTTCTGCGCCCTGGCTGCGGGCTTCGGCGTCTGGTACACCAACGTCTACGCCTTCTACGACACCGTCGAGCCGACCGGCGAGGACGTCCAGCTGACGACGCTGGCGGGCACGCCCGAGGTCATCCCCGTCGAGGCCTTCGAAGGCATCGACGCCGACAGCTCTCCGATCCGCTACCGCGCCTGCTTCACCACCGCGCTGTCGCTGCCCGAGCTAACCGCGACCTACGCCCCCTACGAGGGCGCGGAACCCAAGATCACGCCCGCGTGGTTCGACTGCTTCGACGCCGAGGCGCTGGGGACAGAGATCGCGGCAGGCCGCGCGCAGGTCTTCACCGGAGTGCGCAACATCGAATGGGGCATCGACCGGGTCGTGGCGATCACCGAGCAGGGCCGCGGCTACGTCTGGCACGAGATCAACGACTGCGGCGCCAAGGCCTATGACGGCACGCCGCTGGGCGAGGACTGCCCGCCGCGGGAGTGAGGGTGTGCGGCTTTCGGGGGTCCGCTTCGAGCCCAAATTGACTGTCCTTCCAGCCCAATTTAACGTCACGACATCATAGATGTGGTGGACTGAGTAGCGATGAAATCACTAAGTATCACTGAGGCGGTGCAATACTTGGGTGAAAACAAGTATGCGGTTTCTTTGGAAGACGTATGGTATAGGAGGCTGCTGCACAGAGTTGACGAAGACGCAGACAGATCAAAAAAGATCGAGAGATTTTTCGACCCCGCCCCGCACCAGTTCTCCTACGTTTTCTTGGCTATGGCTGACTGGCTTCCACGGAATACGCATCGTTTACTCTGGATTGATCATTTCGAAGACGGCTACCCGAGCCAAATACGCCACTTTCTCAAAATCTTGGGAACCGATCTACCATCTGACCATTTGGTTAAGAACCCCGCGATACTATTAGGCCCATTTTCGAGTGACTTGATGGATCAACTAACTGGTACGCCTGAGCAGAATGATGAAGGTGAGGCTCTGATTACCCTTTGCACCTTTCTCAGCGTAGGGAATTGGGATGCCAAACTACTTTCTAAAGGCTCGACTGACTATGTCGAATTCTGGGAAGGGAACGTCCTGTTCTATTCCCAAAGCGCAGAAGCAATAAGAAGAGCAGAAGAGATACTGGAACAATATGGTCTCAATACATCGTTGGGTTAGACTATAATGTGAAGGTTAACGTCCGCTCCGTCCCGCGCAACGGTCGTACAGCACATCGTCAACGCTTACCGCTCTCTGACCTAAACGCGCGGATCCGGGAACCCTTTCGCCCCCTCACGCGCTTCTCTCGCAACCGAGAGGAGCACAACCATGTACGACAAAGCCCCCGCTTGGGTGGTCCCCGTGATGCGCGCCGGCTACGGCGCCCGCGCCGCCACCTATACCGTTGTGGGGGGCCTCGCCTTCCTCGCCGCATGGCAGGGGGGGCAGGCGCAGGGCACCACCGATGCGCTGGCCGACCTCAAGGGCCAGACCTGGGGCCTGATCGCGCTCTGGGCCATCGGGCTGGGGCTGATCGCCTATGCCGTCTGGCGCTTCATCGCCGCCTGGATGGACCTGGAATGCCGGGGCACCGATGCCAAGGGCATGTTCGCCCGAGCGGGCCTGCTGGTCACCGGGGCCATCCACGCCGGTCTCGGCATCTCGGTGCTGACCACGGCCCTGCGCGGCGGCGGCGGAGAGGGCGGCGGCACCCAAAGCCTGACCGCGCAGCTGATGGCCCTGCCCTATGGCCCGCTGATCGTCGGCGCCATCGGCCTCGGCACCATCGGCGCGGGGGGCTACTACGTCTACAAAGGCTACGCCGAGAAGTACAAGGAACACATCCGCGTCACCCCCACGACCCGCAGGCTCGATCCCGCGATGAAGGCCGGCTGCGTGGCGCAGGGCGTGGTGATCGCCGTGATCGGCGCGCTGATCCTCTACGCCGCCATGACCGCCGACCCCGGCGAGGCGGGCGGCGTCGGCGAGGCGCTGCACACGATCCGCTCGCAGCCCTTCGGGCGCATCCTTCTGGGCGCCATCGGCCTCGGCCTGATCGGCTTCGCCATCGAGAACCTCGTCGAGGCGATCTACCGCATCGTGCCCGCCCGCGCCGGCGACGACGTCATGACCTTCGCCCGCCGCGCCAAACTGAAGGCCGAGGGCACGCTGGCACAGGCCACCGCCTGACAGGCCATAGGCGTGGCCTGCGAAGGCCCCGACCCTTTCCAAAGCTACCAAAGCTCTGCACCCGACACCCCGCGCTGCCGTCAGCCCCCGGCGCAGAGACAGGTTCCGTTGATCGAACCGGACGCACCCGCCCCCTGCCCTTCCTTTGGTTCGGCAAATACCTCATGGAGCCCGAGGGCCAGCGCCCCTCGGTCCACCGGCCCCCACGAGTCCCGCCATATCCGCTTGCCGCCCCTGCCCCGGCCCGGTAATCACCCCCCGACCACGGCCGCAGGGAAAGACGTCATGCCCGACCTTCTGATCGAACTCTTCTCCGAAGAAATCCCGGCACGGATGCAGGCCCGCGCTGCCTCCGACCTGCAGAAGATGGTGACCGACGGTCTGGTCGAGGCCGGCCTGACCTATGCCGCCGCCCGGGCCTTTCACACGCCCCGCCGCCTTGCGCTGGCCATCGAGGGGCTGACCGCCAACTCTCCCACCCTGCGCGAAGAGCGCCGCGGCCCCAAGGTCGGCGCGCCCGACAAGGCGATCGAGGGTTTCCTGCGCGGCGCGGGCGTCACCCGCGACCAGCTCGAAGAGCGGGCGGAGAAGAAGGGCGCCTTCTACTACGCCACCGTCGTGACAGAGGGCCGCCCCGCGCAGGCCATCGTCGCCGAGGTGCTGGAAAAGACCGTTCGCGGCTTCCCCTGGCCCAAGTCGATGCGCTGGGGCGCGGGCACGCTGCGCTGGGTCCGCCCGCTGCACCGCATCCTCTGCCTGCTCTCGGACGAGGGCGGCGCCGAGGTCGTGCCGCTGGAGATCGACGGCATCAAGGCGGGCGCCGAGACCGAGGGCCACCGCTTCCTCGCCCCGGGTGCCTTCACCGTGACCGGCTTCGACGACTACGCGGCCAAGCTCAAGCGCGCCTTCGTGGTGCTGGACGCCGGCGAGCGCGCCGAGACCATCCGCAACGACGCCGCCAACGCGGCCTTCGCGCAGGGGCTCGAAGTCGTGGAGGACGAGGGCCTGCTGGCCGAGGTCGCGGGGCTGGTCGAACGGCCCGTGGTGCTGATGGGCGAGATCGGCGAGGCCTTCCTCGGCCTGCCGCCCGAGGTGCTGCAGACCTCGATGAAGGAACACCAGAAGTTCTTCTCGGTGAAGAACCCCAAGACGGGCCGGATCGAGAAGTTCGTGACGGTGGCGAATGTCGAGACGGCGGACAACGGCGCCACCATCCTCGCGGGCAACCAGAAGGTGCTGGCGGCGCGCCTGTCCGATGCCAAGTTCTTCTGGGACAACGACCTGCGCGTGGCCAAGGAAGAGGGGCTGGGGGTCTGGACCGACCGCCTGTCCAACGTGACCTTCCACAACAAGCTGGGCTCGCAGAAGGACCGCATCGACCGCATCGCGGCCCTTGCCCGCGAATTGGCCCCGCTGGTCGGCGCCGAGGCGGATCAGGCCGAACAGGCGGCCCGGATCGCCAAGGCCGACCTGTCCTCGGAAATGGTCTACGAATTCCCCGAATTGCAGGGCCTCATGGGCCGCTACTACGCCGAGGCCGCGGGCCTGCCCGAGGCTGTCGCGGCGGCGGCGCAGGAACACTATTCGCCGCTCGGGCCGTCCGACGCCGTGCCCACGGCGCCGGTCTCGGTCGCCGTGGCGCTGGCGGACAAGATCGACACGCTGACCGGCTTCTGGGCCATCGACGAGAAGCCCACCGGCTCGAAGGACCCCTACGCCCTCCGCCGCGCCGCGCTTGGGGTGATCCGGCTGGTGCTGGGGAACGGGTTGCGGTTTGGGTTGGCAGAGCTACTCAAAGTCGCAATTACGCGGGCCCATGGGTCTGCCTTCGGAAAGACAATCGTTGCTAAGATCGACGAGTCCGGGGACCTACACGATCCCAAACCTCATGAGCTTGACCCAGCCATTTCCTCCGACCTCCTCGCCTTCATCCATGACCGCCTCAAGGTCCACCTGCGCGCCGAGGGCATCCCGCATGACGTCATCGACGCCTGCCTCGCCATGCCCGGCAGCGACGACCTCACCCTGCTGGTCAAGCGGGCCGAGGCCATGGCGACCGTGCTGAAGACCGAGGACGGCAGGAACCTCGTGCAGGGCTTCAAGCGCGCCAACAACATCCTCGCGCAGGCCGAGGAAAAGGACGGCGTCGAATACTCCTTCGGGGCCGACCCCAAGTTCGCCGAGACCGACGAGGAGCGCGCGCTCTTCGACGCCCTCGACAAGGCCGACACCAAGATCAAACCCGCGATGGAAAACGAAGACTTCGCCACCGCGATGGAGGCCATGGCCACGCTCCGCGCCCCCATCGACGCCTTCTTCGAGGCGGTGCAGGTCAACAGCGACAATTCGGTGGTGCGCCGCAACCGGCTCAACCTGCTCAGCCGCATCCGCCAGACCTGCCTGCAGGTCGCCGACCTGACGCGGATCGAAGGCTGACCACCCGACGGCGGCCCCCAAAGGGCCGCCGCCCGCCGCCGAAACCCGTCGGTACGGCCTGCCGAACATAAGCCAGCCCCGCCGAAGCACCCGATCCGCGCCCCCGGCACCGCGATCTGCCGCGCGGCCCCTTCCACTGTCCACAGACCTCCCGCCCAAATCCCCCGGCGCACCGCGACAGCCAGCCCCCACAAGAACGCGCCCCGCCCTTCTTCTGTCCAAAAATATCCCCGCCGGAGGCATCCGACGCAGCCTCTCGCGACACCCGCTCGACAGGCCCCCCGCCGCGCCGCCGTCCCCCGCGACGCTTGCCCATCTTGCCAGACGGCGCCGCAGCCGTATTCTGCGCCCAAAGAAAAGGTGCCGCAGTGCAGAAACCAAGCGACGACAATCCCCACGTGACGCTGATCACGCCGACCGCCCCGATGTCCCCGCCGACCCATGGCAGCCGCGCGAAATGCCTGCAAAGGCTGGTGCGCCTCAGCCTGCCGGTGCCGCGCACCGTCGCGCTGTCCTTCGACACGGTCCACGCCATCGCGCAGGGCCAGTTGCCCGACATGCCGGCGCTTATCGCCGCCTTCGACCCGGGCGCGCTGCTCTGCGTCCGCCCCTCCTCGCAGGAAACCGACTGGGGCGGCCCCGGCGCGATCCTCAACATCGGCATGAACGACGCCCGCCTCGCCTCTCTCGCCGAGGACATCGGCGCCGAGGCCGCCGCCGGGCTCTACCTGCGCTTCGTCGAGGCCTATGCCGTCCATGTCGCCCGGCTCGACCCGGATCTCTTCGACGAGATCGGTGGAAGCGACGAGGAAGGCCTTGCCCGCGCGCTCGCCGCCTATGAGGAAGAGGCCGAAGAGCCCTTTCCGCAGGACCCGCAGCGCCAGCTGGCCGAGGTCCTGCGCTCCATGGCCCGGGCGTGGGAGGGCACGACCGCCCGCCTGCTACGGCAGGCCCGGGGGGCGCCCGTCGACGCCGGGCTGGGACTGGTTGTGCAGGAAATGGCGCCGGGGCTGGGCCGTGGCGAATGCGGCTCGGGCGTGCTGCAACTGGTCGACAGCCAGACCGGCCTGCCGCAGATCACCGGGCGCTACCTGAGCCAGAGCCAGGGCCGCGAGGCGCTGACCGGCGGCGCCGACAGCCTCTATCTGGAACGCGACCCGCGCGGGCGCTCCCTGGAAGAGGCCGCGCCCGAGGCCTTTGCCCTGCTCAAGGACTACGCGGGCGTCATGCGCCGCCGCCTGCGCGCCGAGATGCAGATCGAATTCACCATCCAGAACGGCACACTGCATATCCTCGACGGGGTGCTGGTGCCGCGCAGCACCCGCGCCGCCCTGCGCATCGCCGTGCGGCTGGCAGAGGATGGCATCATTACCCCCGAAGAGGCGGTCATGCGGATCGAGCCGCGCGCCGTCTCGGAACTGCTGCACCGCCAGATCGCCCCCGGCGCCGCCCGCTGCGTCATCGGGCGCGGCATTGCCGCCTCTCCCGGCGCGGCCACGGGGCGAATCGTCTTCTCCGCCGCCGAGGCGCTGGCCAGCACCGCCCGCAACGAACCCTGCATCCTTGTCCGGCGCGAGACCTCGCCCGAGGACGTGCGCGGCATGCATGCCGCCGTCGGTGTGCTGACCGAGCGCGGCGGCATGACCAGCCACGCCGCCGTGATCGGGCGCGGCCTCGGCCTGCCCTGCGTGGTCGGCGCGGCGCGGCTGCGGTTCAACCTGCAACGCAAGACCCTGACCTCCGAGCGCGGGCAGGTCTTCCGCGAGGGCGACGTGATCACCATCGACGGCACCAGCGGCGAAGTGCTGGAGGGCAGTCCCGCCACCGTCGAGGCGGCGCTGGACGACGCCTTCCACGTGCTGATGGGCTGGGCCGACGCGGCGCGCGATATCGACATTCGCGCCAATGCCGATACGCCCAAGGATGCCGCCACCGCGCGCAACTTTGCCGCGCAGGGCATCGGGCTGTGCCGGACCGAGCACATGTTCTTCGAAGCCGACCGCCTGACGCCCATGCGCGAGATGATCTTTGCCGACACCCCGCAGGACCGGCAGGCGGCGCTGGCGATTCTTTTGCCGATGCAACGCAAGGATTTCACAGAGCTTTTCCGCATCATGGAAGGCATGCCGGTCTGCATCCGCCTGTTCGATCCGCCGCTGCACGAATTCCTGCCCACCGACCGCCACGGCCTGCGCGATCTGGCCGAGGCGCTGGACCTGCCGGTGTCGGACGTCACCCGGCGCGTGGAATCGCTGGGCGAGTACAACCCCATGCTGGGCCTGCGCGGTGTGCGTCTGGGCATCACCGTGCCGGAAATCTACGACATGCAGGCCCGCGCGATCTTCGAGGCGACGCTGGACGCCAGCCACGAGGGCGCGCCGCCCGTGGTGCCGGAAATCATGCTGCCTCTGGTCAGTGCCAAGCGCGAGGTCGAACTGCTGCGCGGTCGGATCGAAGCGGTCGCCACCGCCGTGCGTACCGAACGTGGCCGCGATTTCACCTTCCGGCTGGGTGTCATGGCCGAAACCCCGCGCGCCTGCCTGCGCGCCGCCGAAATCGCGCCCTTCGCGCATTTCCTGTCCTTCGGCACCAACGACCTGACGCAAATGACCTACGGGCTGTCGCGCGACGACGCGGGGCGCTTCATGTCCGACTACGTCAGTCAGGGCGTGTTCAACGAAGACCCCTTCCATGTGCTCGACACCGATGGCGTCGGCGAATTGCTGGCGGTCGGCGCGGAACGCAGCCGCGCCGCGAATCCCGGCATCACCCTGTCGATCTGCGGCGAACATGGCGGCAACCCCGATTCCATCGCCTTCTGCCGCGATGTGGGCATGGACTACGTCAGTTGCTCGTCCTTCCGGGTGCCGGTTGCGCGACTTGCCGCCGCCCAGCTGGCGCTGCGGGCCAAGGGGGTGAAGCTGCCGCCCAAGCTCTGACCCTTTGGGCGTTTTCACCTTTCCCCTGCGGCAGCCGGTCGCATACATAAGGCGCCCGAGAGAAAGGCATTCTGCGCCCCGATCGGCACGAATCCGCCCAAAATCCTCGCGCGGTTTACGGAAATGGCGAAATTCCGTATCAGGCTCCGGTCCCGAACGTCGCTGCCAAGGCGTCGGGGCATCCCGAAGCTGAACGAGACGCCCGATGATGAATGCCCTTCGCTGTGCCGTTGCCCTTGTGGCAGCGCTTGCCGCTATGCCCGCCGCCGCCGATCCCGCCCGCACGGCGGCCCAACTGGTTTCGCTGGAAAAGCGCGCGCTTGCCCGTGTCGACGATGGCCACCTCAAGGCGCTGGTGACGCCCGTGGCCTCTGTTCAGGGCGCCGGCGGCATTCGCTACACCACCGACTGGCTGTCCCGCCAGCCCAGGCCCTCGGGCGGCGCGGAATGGCGCTGCCTTGCCGAGGCGCTTTACTTCGAGGCGCGCGGCGAGACGGTGAAAGGGCAGTTCGCCGTGGCCGAGGTCATCATGAATCGCGTTGCCTCGTCCCGCTTCCCCAAATCGGTCTGCGGCGTGATCCATCAGGGCACCGGGCGCAAGTACGGCTGCCAGTTCACCTATACCTGCGACGGCCACCCCGAAGCGATCCGCGAGCCCGGGGCCTGGATACGTGTGGGCAAGGTCGCCCGCGCAGTGCTGGACGGCGCCCCGCGCGCCCTGACCGAAGGCGCGACGCATTATCACACGACCGCCGTGCGTCCCAACTGGTCGTCCAAGTACCGCCGGACCGCGCGCATCGGCGTGCATGTCTTCTACCGGCACACCTACAAGGGCTGAGGCCCCGATCCCGGTCCATGCAACCTTTTGCACCGCCGCGCGTTGTCGAAACAGCTAACATTCGACAATAAAGATGGAGGTTCAAATGCTTGGCTGGGCACTGACATTCCTTGTTGTGGCGATCATCGCCGGTATCTTGGGCTTCGGCGGCGTGGCCGCAGCCTCTGCCGGGATCGCCAAGATCCTTTTCGTGATCTTCCTGGTCCTCTTCGTGGTCATGATGATCGCACGCGCCGTAAGAGGCAAATCCGTGGTATGACCGTGTTTCGGTAGTGACGAGTGACATGGGGCGGCCCTTCGGGGCGGCCCCTTTTTGCATGGAACGTCCTGCCTCTCGCGGCACGCCGGGCAGGCAGGCTCTGGCGGGCCCTTCACCGCCGCCTTTGTCACGCGAAAACGCGCGACGCGCCCCGCTTCCCCCATGTGCCGCGGACAGGCAGGCCCCGCGACGGGCCCTTGCCCCTGCCGTGATGACGTGACCCTGCGGAAATCCGAATTGCATAACCGCTAGCGATTGACCCCGGCGGCCCCAGTCGGCAGAACCGCCCTCAAGGCACTCGGGGAAGACATATGGACGGCGACGAGGACACCCACGGTCACTGGAGCCCATTCGGACGGCCCCTGTTCAACGATCCAAAGGCCCGCGCCCTGTCGCGCGTGGGGGTGGTCGACATCGGCTCCAACTCGGTGCGGATGGTGGTCTTCGACGGCGCCGCGCGCAGCCCGGCCTACTTCTTCAACGAAAAGGTGCTCTGCGGTCTGGGCGCCGGGATGAACGAAACCGGACACCTGAACCCGGACGGGCGCGACCGCGCGCTGAAAGCCATGCGCCGCTTCGGCAAGCTGGCGGACGGCATGGGGCTGGAGGATCTGACCGTCGTGGCCACCGCCGCCATGCGCGATGCACAGGACGGGCCAGAGTTCCGCCGCCAGCTGGAAAGCGAAACCGGCCTGAAGGTCTGGGTCATCGACGGCGCCGAAGAGGCCCGGCTGTCGGCGCAGGGCGTGCTGCTGGGCTGGCCGGGCTCTTACGGGCTGGTCTGCGACATCGGCGGATCGTCGATGGAACTGGCAGAAATCTCGGGCGGCGCGGTGGGGCGCCGCATCACCTCGGCACTGGGACCGCTGAAGTTCAAGGACATCGACGGCGGGCGCAAGGCGCGCGAGAAATATATCCGCGCCGAGATGGACCGGCTGGTCGCCCATATGGGCACGCAGCGCGACCGGCTCTTCCTGGTCGGCGGCAGCTGGCGCTCGATCGCCAAGATCGACATGGAACGGCGCGGCTACCCGCTGCATGTGCTGCACGAGTACCGCATGGATGCGAACAGCGTGCGTGAGACGCTCGCCTTTCTCGAAGGACAGGACCCGGACGCGCTGCGCAAGCGCTGCGGCATCTCCTCGACCCGGATGGCGCTGGTGCCCTACGCCGCCGAGGTTCTGGCACAGGTGGTCGAAACCTTCGAGCCGCAGGACATCGCGATATCCTCCTACGGCATCCGCGAGGGGCTTTTGTACGAACAGATGCCGCAGGTTCTGCGCGACCGCGACCCGCTGGTCGAGTCCTGCCGCTTTGCCGAGGCCAAGGACGCCCGCAACCCCGGGTTCGGCCGCGACCTCTACGATTTCGTGCTGCCGCTGTTTCCCGACAGCGGCCCGGCGCGGCGGCGGCTGATCAAGGCGGCCTGCCTGCTGCACGACGTCAGCTGGCGGGCACACCCGGACTACCGGGCCGAGATCTGCTTCGACAACGCCACCCGGGCCAACCTTGGCGGGCTGAAACACTGGGAGCGCGTCTGGCTGGGCATGGCGCTGATGCACCGCTACCGCAACAAGCGCGAGGGTACGCGGTTCGAAGACCTCTTCGCCATGCTCGACGCGGCGCATCAGCAAGAGGCCGAGGTGCTGGGCAAGGCGATGCGCTTCGGGGCCATGCTCTGGACCCTTCAGGACGACGACGGGCGGGCACGGCTGGACTGGCGGCCAGAGCGCGGCGCGCTGACGCTTCACCTCAGTTCTGGGAGCCTTGCGCTTTACAACGAAGTCGCGGAGTCGCGGTTCAAGTCGCTGGCGGACGCCCTGAAGGCCGAAAGCTGGCAGGTCTCTGGCGACGCCTGACAGAGGTGTCCCCCCTTCCGGCGTGCCTGTCGCGCGACAGCCCGGCGTGGCGCCCGAAAACCTCCCGCAGAGCGCGCACTGTCCCGGAATTAACTTCTGCGACGGAGGAAACGCTCCCGGGGGCGATCCGGTCGCGTGCTGCTGCGATCACTGACAGCCGGCCTTCACCGCAAGGGCGGACCGCTGGCATCACCGTGACACGGAGGGTTACAGATCGACGGGGCCGTCTTCCGGCACCTCAGGCGCTTCATCGGGCGTCAGTGGGACCTTGCGCCGCAGGATAATGTCGCCGTTGGGCAGCATCTCGGGTGCACGATAGGCCGACCAGTCGTCGACCTCTTCCAGAAGCGTCCGGAAAGCCGGACCCATCTCGGCCCGCAACTCGCGCAGCAGGGGCAGCATGTCGTCCGCCAGCCCTTCGAGCTCTTCGATTGCCGGGTCCATCTCGGACATCAGCCCCCGGAAGAACAGGCGCGCGCCCTCTTCCATCAGGCCCAGACCCTCGTCAGGCTCCTGCGCGGCAGCCGGAGCGGTCAGAACGGCAAGGCAAAGGACGGCGGCAATCGGTTTCATGCTTGGCAATATAGCGCGTCAGCGGGCCGGGAAAAAGGGGCACGGCCCGCGACAGGGCACGCCCGGTCACATCGCCCCGACTTCTTTGACTTTCCAAGCACCTTTGGGCAGGGCGTCATCGCCGCGCCACTGTCCAGGAAACACGGGCCACCGGGCAAAGGCCCCAAACCGCTCATCCACCCGCAGGCGCAACCCGCCGCTCCACGACTCAGAGCGCGATATCCAGCGTCACCGGGAAATGGTCCGACGCATCCAGAAGCGCCCGGCGCAGGGGTTCGTCCGCCCAGCACTGGGGGTCGTCGAAGGGGTGCCAGATGCGCCAGCGTGGCGCCAGCGCGCGCAGGTCCGGCGAAATCATCACGTAGTCGAGCAGCGCCTGAAGGTAGCGCCCACGGTCCTTCAGGAAGAAACGCGCGGTCGAGGGCTGGGCGCCAAGCCGGCTGGCCAGCGCCTCGGAGGCATGGGGATCGTAGAGCACCGGCCCCGGCGGCGCCCCAAGCACGATCTCGACCGAAGAGCGCCCGAAGAGATCCTCGTATTCGTCAAGCCCCGGCCCGTCGTTGAGATCGCCCATCACGATCAGGCTTTCGCCCGCGGCCAGATGCGTGTCGATGCGACGGCGCAGCCAGATCGCCTGCGCCAGTTGCTTGCGCCGGTTGGCGATGGACAGCCGCATGACCGCATCGCGGCTGCGCGCCCCATGCGGCGCCTTGGATTTCAGATGCGCGCCGATCAGGCGCAGCGCCCTGCCTCCGGCCCCCTGAACCGCCAGTTCCAGCGGCGGCTTGGAGAAGGTCACGCGATCCTCGGTCGCATCCACGTCGAGGTCGATGCCGAACACGCCGTCGAAGCGCGGCGCCCCGCCGCCCTCTTGCGGGTCATGGCGCGCCACCAGCACCTGCGGATCGTAAAGCAGCGCGATTTCCTGCTGGGTCTCGTTGGCGAAGCCGGTGGCAACCGCATCCGTGCGCAGGCCGTAGACCTCGGCAAAGGCCCCAAGTGCACGGGTGGTGGACCGGCGGCTGCCGGTGTCCGGGGCCTCGATCACCATGATCGCATCGGCATCCATGGCGCGGAAGACCCGCCCCAGCGCCTCGGCCTGTTCGCCCCGGGCGACACCATGGCGTTTCGTCGGTCCGTCGTCGCGCAGCAGCCGCCCGTCGTCGTCGAAGAGCGCGTCGAACCATTCCACGTTGTAGGTCGCAAGGCGCACGGCGATTCAGGCGGTCTCGCGGGCCGAGATCTCTTCCCAGGCGCGGTTGATGGCGATCATCTTGCGCTCGGACATCTTCACCGCCTCTTCGGGCACGCCGCGGGCGATCATCCGGTCCGGGTGGCTGTCGCGCACCAGCTTGCGCCACTCGGCCCGGATTTCCTTCAGCGGCATGTCCGGGCTGACGCCCAGCACCGTGTAGGGATCGGGCACCGCGTCCGGCACGAAACGGGCGCGGATCGCGCGAAAGCGGGTCTCGGACATGCCGAACAGCTCTGCCACGCGGGTCAGGAAGGCATCCTCTGCCGGGTGGTAGGTGCCATCCGCCATGGCGATGTGGAACAGCCCTTCCAGCAGGTCGCACAGGGTGCTCTTGTCGCGCTCGAACATGGCGGCGATGCGGCGGGCGTAATCCTCGAACCCCGCCACGTCCTGCCGGGCAAGGTTGAAGACACGGGCGGCGTTGGGCTCTTCCTCGGGCGGGATCGAAAAGACCTCGCGGAAGGCGGTGACCTCGGCGCGGGTCACAAGCCCGTCGGCCTTGGCCATCTTGGCGGAGAGGGCGATCACCGCGATGGTAAAGGCCACCGACCGCTCGGGCGGCGTGCGCAGCCGTTCGAAGACGGTGCCAAGGCCCTCGCCCGAGGCAAGGGCCTGAAGGGCCTGCGATATGCGCGTCCAGATCGACATGGGGGGCATCTTACGCGGAAGCGTCCCGGCTGTCAGGGCGGGAATCACGGGATTTTTCTGCATGAGCGAAAATGTGAGCGCCGGTGCAGGACCCCGCCTGTTGCGACCGGTGACAGGGCCTTAAGCGGGGTCGCCCTGCGCTCAGGTCAGCGTGACGATCCCGTCGGGCCGTTTCACCTGCGCCGTCAGACCGGCCCGCGCCCCCCTGGCAAAGCGCACCAGCGGCGCATCCAGATGCGGCGCCAGCAGCGCCTCCAGGGCCTCGATCTCGGGATGGGTCACGGTCAGCCGCTCCAGCGTCAGGCCGGATGCGGTCAGGGCCTTGCCCGGCGGCACCGGGCTTTGCCACTGAATCAGCGCCGGAAAGACCCCGTCAAAGGGCAGCGCGCCGTCCTCGGGCACCGCCATGCGCCAGCGCAGCGCCCCGCGTTCCAGAGACACCGGGCGCCCGGCCATCGGGAAAACCGCCAGCGCCGCATCCAGGTCCGCGACCCGGCAGATCCACTTGTCCAGCCGCGCAGGCCCGGAAAAGCTGTCCAGTCCGAACCACCGCGCGTCCTGCGGGTTCGGGGCCGAAGGGTCGACGGCGATCGCTTCAAGGTAAAGATCCGGGGCCAGCGCGATCAACTGGTTGTGGGTGCCAAAGCGGGCATGTGTCCCGCCGGGCGACAGCGGCTGCCCCAGCGTGCGCTCCGCATGAGAGGTCGCCTCAGCCAGAGACCGACCGAGAACAGCGATGTGATCGAGAACCAGCTTTTCCATGGACCGTGCCGAGAGACCGTGCAGATGCAGAAAGTTAGTGCGGCCGGAAGGCGTAAGAAAGCACTAAATGTGCATCCGGGACGTTGATTTGGCACGATTCAGCCCCACGTGAAAAACCATCATTCCAAATGGGGGACTCTTAATGCTTTTACGCGCCATCGACCGCTTCTTTTCGCACGAAGCCTCAGGGGGCATTCTGCTGATCGTCGCGGCCCTGGCGGCCATGATCGTGGCCAATTCGGCGCTTTCCGGCGTCTACGAGGGCGTGCTGGGCGCCTATCTGGCTGTCACCATCAGCGGTGAGGGGCTGGAAAAACCCCTGATCCTGTGGATCAACGACGGCCTCATGGCGATCTTCTTCTTCCTCATCGGGCTGGAACTGAAGCGCGAATTGCTGGAAGGCAAACTCAAGAACCCCTCGGACGTGGTGCTGCCCGGCATGGCGGCGGTGGGTGGCATGGTGCTGCCGGCGCTGTTCTTCCTGGCCTTCAACTGGGGCAACCCGGTGACGGTCGGCGGCTGGGCGATCCCGGCGGCGACCGATATCGCCTTTGCGCTGGGGGTTCTGGCGCTGGTGGGCGACCGCGTGCCCTCGTCGCTTAAGATCTTCCTGCTGACGCTGGCGATCCTCGACGATATGGGCGCGATCCTGATCATCGCCTTGTTCTATACCGCCGAACTGAAGGTCGATTACCTCTTCCTCGCGCTGATCCCGGCGGTGCTGATGTTCTGGATGAACATGAAGCGCTGGCACCGCGTGGCACCGATCCTGCTGCTAGGCGTGGTGATGTGGTTCTTCGTGCTGAAGTCCGGGGTCCATGCGACACTGGCGGGCGTGCTGACCGCCTTCTTCATTCCGCTCAAGGACAAATGGGGCAAGTCGCCGCTGCATTCGATCGAGCATGGGCTTGCGCCTTACGTGCTCTTCGGCATCATCCCGATCTTCGCCTTCGCCAATGCCGGCGTGGTGCTGACCGGCATCAGCTTTGCCGATCTTCTCGCGCCGCTGCCGCTTGGCATCGCCTCGGGGCTGGTGCTGGGCAAGATGGTCGGCGTCTTCGGCATCACCTACCTGATGGTGCGCCTGGGCCTTGCCCGCAAACCGCATGGCGCGAACTGGGCGCAGATCTTCGGCGTCGCCTGCCTTGCGGGGATCGGCTTTACCATGTCGCTGTTCATCGGCTCTCTCAGCTTCGACGATCAGGAACTGATGAACGGCGTGCGGCTGGGCGTGCTCTGCGGGTCGCTGATCTCGGGTGTCACGGGCTTCATCGCCCTGCGCCTGTCCAGCTCGGAACCCGCCCCGGCAGAGGCGCAGGCGGCACAATAACTCAGCGCCAACCGGCAGAAACACAGCGGCCGCGGAGCGATCCGCGGCCGCTTTGCCTTTTGCAGATCCGGCAGGCCGCAGCCGGTCCCATCTTGGGTGTACATTCTTGACTAAAATAATAGGTTATGAAAAACAGGAGTTGAAAAGGCGACTCGATCCGTCACCTTTGCAAGAAACAGGCGCGACACCGCGCCCGTCCCAGCCACCGCCAAGGAAGCCCGGATGTCGGACAAGAGGAACGACAATGACCCAAAGGACGCAGGACCGGGCGCCCCGCACTCCCGACTGGAAGACGCTGATCGAGACCGGCGCCGATGCATCGGCCATCGGTGATCTCGCGCTCGAGGCGCTGATCGACCGCAAGACCCGCAGCGGGGAAGAGGCGCGATGACCTTCATGCGCCGCGCTCCCGACCCCGTCACCGCCGCCGCCCAGGGCGTCACGCCGGTCTACGACGCCCACGACCTGATCACCGATGGCGTGAAGGCCGAGATCGTTCTGGACGGCCAGACCTACATCCTGCGCATCACCCGCGCCGGAAAGCTGATCCTGACAAAATAGGCTTGTGCCGCCTCGCGGCCCGTCCCTGCGGACCCCGGCGCCTCCGGCCCCGGGGTCGCGCGCCTCGAGCAGTTCCTGCCCTTCTTCGGCCATGCAAGGACCTCGGGGGTCCGGGGGGCTGGCCCCCCGGCCGGTCGCCCCGCTTGCACGGGGCGAAACACCGTCTCAGGCCGCTTCCGAACGTGCCGCGCGGATCAGCTTCAGGATGTCCAGCGCCGCCTCGGGAATATTGGTCCCCGGGCCGAAGATCGCCTTGACCCCGGAATTGTAGAGGAACTCGTAGTCCTGCTGCGGGATGACCCCGCCGCAGATCACGATGATATCGCCCGCGCCCTCTGCCTGAAGCGCCTTGACCAGTTGCGGCGCCAGCGTCTTGTGGCCCGCCGCCTGCGACGAGATGCCGATGACATGCACATCGTTGTCGATGGCGTCCTGCGCCGCCTCGGCCGGCGTCTGAAACAGCGGGCCCACATCGACGTCAAAGCCGATGTCGGCAAAGGCCGTGGCGATCACCTTGGCGCCGCGGTCGTGACCGTCCTGCCCCATCTTCACCACCAGCATCCGCGGGCGCCGGCCCTCGTCCTCGGCGAAGGCCTCCACCGACTTCTGGATCGCGGCAAAGCCTTCGTCGCCCTCGTAGGCGGCGCCATAGACACCCGCCAGCGTCTTCACCTCGGCGCGGTGCCGTCCGAATTCCTTTTCCATTGCCATGCTGATCTCTCCGACCGTGGCCCTTGCGCGGGCGGCCTCTACCGCGGCTTCCAGCAGGTTGCCGCCTTCCCGCGCGCGCCGTTCCAGCTCGGCCAGCGCCGCGTCGCAGGCGGCCTGGTCGCGCGTCGCGCGGATCTTCTCCAGCCGCGCCACCTGCGAGGCGCGGACCTTGGCGTTGTCGATATCGAGGATGTCGAGGTCATCCTCCTTTTCCAGCCGGTACTTGTTGACGCCAACGATCACGTCGGTGCCCCGGTCGATATCGGCCTGCCGCTTCGCCGCCGCCTCCTCGATCCGCAGCTTGGGCATGCCGCTCTCGACGGCGCGGGTCATGCCGCCCAGTTCGTCGACCTCCTCGATCAGTTTCCACGCGGCCTCGGCCAGATCGTTGGTCAGCTTCTCGACGTAATAGGACCCGGCCAGTGGATCGACGACCTTGGTCACGCCGGTCTCTTCCTGAAGGATCAGCTGGGTGTTGCGCGCGATCCGGGCCGAGAAATCCGTGGGCAGCGCGATGGCCTCGTCCAGCGCGTTGGTGTGCAGCGACTGGGTGCCGCCCAGCACCGCCGACATCGCCTCATACGCGGTGCGGATGACGTTGTTGTACGGGTCCTGCTCGGCCAGCGACACGCCCGAGGTCTGGCAATGCGTCCGCAGCATCTTCGAGCGCGGGTTCTGCGCGCCGAGGTCGGTCATGATGCGATGCCAGAGCATCCGCGCCGCGCGCAGCTTGGCCGCCTCCATGAAGAAGTTCTTGCCGATGGCGAAGAAGAACGACAACCGCCCGGCGAACTTGTCGATATCCATGCCCGCCTCGGTCGCGGTCTTCACGTATTCCTTGCCGTCCGCCAGCGTGAAGGCCAGCTCCTGCACCAGGTTCGCGCCCGCCTCTTGCATGTGGTAGCCCGAGATCGAGATCGAGTTGAACTTCGGCATCTCGTTCGAGGTATACTCGATGATGTCCGAGATGATCCGCATCGAGGGCGCCGGCGGGTAGATATAGGTGTTGCGGACCATGAACTCCTTCAGGATGTCGTTCTGGATGGTCCCGGACAACACGTCGCGGGAATGGCCCTGCTCTTCGCCGGTGACGATGAAGCTGGCCAGCACCGGGATCACCGCGCCGTTCATGGTCATCGAGACGCTGACCTGATCCAGCGGGATGCCGTCGAAGAGGATCTTCATGTCCTCGACCGAATCGATGGCCACACCCGCCTTGCCGACGTCGCCCTCGACCCGGGGGTGGTCGCTGTCATAACCGCGGTGGGTGGCCAGGTCGAAGGCCACCGACACGCCCTGCTGCCCCGCCGCCAGCCCGCGCCGGTAGAAGGCATTGGATTCCTCGGCCGTCGAGAACCCCGCATATTGCCGGATCGTCCAGGGACGCCCCGCGTACATCGTGGCCTTTACGCCCCGGGTGAAAGGCTCCGCCCCCGGCAGGCTGCCCATATGCGGCAGCCCCTCGGTGTCGGCGGCGGTGTAGAGCGGCTTGACCTCGATCCCCTCGAGGGTCTTCCACGTCAGGTCCTCAGGCGCCTTGCCGCGCAGTTCCTTCTCGGCGATGCGGCGCCAGTCTTCGGGCAGATCGGTCATGTCCTTGTCCTTTGTCTTTCAGGCCCGCCGCCGGGTGTGTTCCCGGTCTTGCGGGCGCTTCCTCTTGTCTCAGGCTCGCCAGCCCGTCCGCCCCCGACATCAGCCAGAAGAGGTCGTCGGCATAGCGCTCGCGCAGCTCCGCCACCTGTGCGGCGTCGAAAGGTTGCCAGCGCGGGCCATCCGCCCGCAGGGCTCCGCCGTCCTGCCCGCGCCCGGCAAGGCAGGCGCGCAGGGTCGCAAGGTCGGGGCGCCGGTTGGCCCAGAAGGCCCCGGCGCGCACCGGCATCTGTCCGTTCCGGCCGGTCATGGCCGCAAGCAGCCGGTCGGGCCGGTTGCCGTATGTCTCGAAGGTGGTCACGACGATCTCGGAGCCCGGGCAGGCGCAGGCGATATCGGTCACCACATGGCGCCAGCTGCGCGCGCCGCCCGCGATGCGGGCAATATGGTCCGGCGCCGGAACCGCCTCGCCGCGCGGGATCAGCCAGGCCATGCCGGAGGCCCACCAGGCATCCAGCGACCGGATCTGAAGCACGATGCGCCGGGGTTGGCCGAAGGCCTGCGACAGCCGCGCCAGACGCTCCCCCGCGTCATGATACAGCGCCCCCCGCCGCAGGCTGCGCCGGGGGGTGCCAAGCATGTTCTCGTCCGAGACCACAAGCGCGCCAAGGCTGTGCCGGTGCGCGCGGGTCAGGTTCAGCCCCAGCCGCCCGGTGCGGCGTGCCGCCGCCTGCGCGCTCTGGCGCGGGTCCGCGATGCCGTTCAGCAGGCCCGACCGCGTGCGCCACGGCCCCCAGAACCCGATACCCGCCGCCTCCAGCCCGGCGCGATGCGCACGCAGATAGTGCTGAAAGCTGGTGGAGCCGGTGCGATGCGCGCCGAGATGCAGAATGACGTCCATGCTCTTCGATCCTTTCGCCGCGGCGTCCGGCGCCGCCGTGCCGCGAGTGTCGGGGATCGGGGTGAGCGGGTGGTTAAAGATAAAATTTTCGCGCGGGCGGGCGGTGGCGGACTGTGCAGAACGCCGGGGGCGGCTTATATCTTGCCGTATGAACAAGCATTTCCGACTATTCGCGGTGGTGACACTGGGCCTCTGGGCCGGGATCGGCGCCGCGCAGGGGGCCGAGCAGGACGTCACCGTCCCGGAGCCGTTCGAGATGATCCGCTCCGCAGCCGAGACCACGCTGGACGACTGGGTCTGGCTGCGGCGCCCCATCGTGGTCTTCGCGGACAATGCCGCCGACCCCCGGTTCGTGCAGCAGATGGCCCTGCTGACAGAGCGGCTGGATGCGCTGGAAGAGCGCGACGTGGTCGTGATCACCGACACCGACCCGGCGGCGCGGACATCGGTGCGGCAAAAGCTGCGGCCGCGCGGCTTCGCCCTGACGATCATCGCCAAGGACGGCACCATCATCGCCCGCAAGCCCTCGCCCTGGTCGGTGCGCGAGATCACCCGCTCGATCGACAAGCAGCCGCTGCGCCAGCAGGAGGTCCGCGAGCGCCGCGACTCGTTGCGGTAAAGCCCGCTCAGACGGTGCCGCGCAGGAAGAAGGCGATGGGCAGCGGCCGGTACAGCAGAAGCGCCGCATCGCGTCCGGGGTCGTAGACCAGCACCGTGTCGGGCGAGGCGAGAACCATCGCGACATCCATCCTGAAGACCTCTGACATGCAGCCGCGCGCCGGGCCGACCACCGCCGAAACAAGGCCCAGACCGGTCGGCAGGGACAGGGACATCAGCGCCTCGGAAATCGCATTGGGCGAGGCGCCGGGGATTTCGAAGGCCACCGCCTGCCCCTTCTGCAAGCGCGGCAGCGCATCGCGCACAGAGGACACCCGGACCGCCCCGCCCGTGGTGCGCAACTGATCCGAGATCACCTCGAACGAGGCGGCGGTGCAGGTCGCGGTCGATCTGAAGTCGCGCGTCTGGGCCAGGAAGACGAGGCGACCGACCTCCCTGCGCACCGCCTCTTCCCGGTCCAGTGGCAGGCAGCCCGCCAGCAGCGCAAGGCCATAGGCCCCCGCCAGCCAGTCGGCGCCCAGCCCGCGGCCCGCGCGGAAGGCCCTTGCCGGAACAGGCCCGCTCCGCGACAGGGCCTTGCCAAGGGCCTTCGCCCCCGCCCGCCAGCAGACAGTCCACTGCATCAAGACGCGTCGCAAGGCCCTTCCCCCCGTGGTCGTCCACGAGGGAAAGGCTACCGCAAGGGCCTTGCCAAAGGGTTTCCGGCAGCGGGCTCATTCTTCCCATTCCTCGGGCCGAAACGACAGCCAGAGGCCACCGGCGAGGAAGAGAAGCAGGTAGATCAGGACGCTGCCCTCGGTCGGTGTCGCCCCCCCCCAGTAGATCAGCGCGAAATAGGCCAGCATCGTGGCGATCAGCAGCCCCGGCCCGACCAGCCTCAGCACAGGCCCGGCCGCCATGTCCAGCAGCAGGCAGACCAGCGCCGCCCAGACAAGGTAGCCCAGCGTCAACCCCACCGCGGCGACGGCGATCACCGCCGGGCCGCCGCCCGGCGCCAGCACCATCAGCCCCGAGGCCACCACCGCCGACACGATCATGCCGGCCAGAAAGGCCAACCCGTGAAAGAGCCAGATGCGGAGGCCGCGGAGCATGATGTCACTCGAACTCCATGATGACGTCGTCCACCGCAAGGCTGTCGCCTTCCCCGGCATTGATCTTCGACACCACACCCCGGCGTTCGGCGCGCAGGATGTTCTCCATCTTCATCGCCTCGACGGTGCAGAGCGCCTGCCCCTCCTGAACCTCGTCGCCCTCGGAGACGTTGACCTTCACGATCAGCCCCGGCATCGGGCAAAGCAGCAGCTTCGAGGTATCGGGCGGCAGCTTCTCGGGCATCAGCTTCGCCAGCTCCGCCTGACGCGGAGAGCGCACGTGTACCTTCATGTCGGCCCCGCGCGTGCGAAGGCGGAAGCCCTGCACGATCTTGTCGACCTTCAGCACCAGCGCCGCGCCGTCGACGGTCATATGCGCAAGGCTGTCGCCCGGCGTCCAGGCGCCCTCGACCCGATGCGTGATGCCGTCCTCGAAGCGGACGGTGGAGCCGCCCTGATCGGCCTCGACCGTCACCGCGAAATCCTGCCCCTGAAGCCCCACGACCCAATCCGATCCGACCCGGCGTTCGTGGTTGTCGAGACGGCCCGAGACCCGCGTGCGCCGGATCTCTGCGACGCGGTTCATCGCCGCCGCCGCCGCCGCGACTGGCTTCAGCTGGCTGTCGTCCAGCGTCACGCCCTCGAAGCCATCGGGGTATTCCTCGGCGATGAAGGCCGTCGTCATGTCGCCCGAGATGAATTTCGGATGGTCCATGACGGCGGCAACGAAAGGCAGGTTGTGGCCGATACCCTCGACCTCGAAGCTGTCGAGCGCGCGGCGCATGGTCTCTATCGCCTGCGCGCGGGTCGGCGCCCATGTGCAAAGCTTGGCGATCATCGGGTCGTAGTACATCGAGATCTCGCCACCCTCGTAGACGCCGGTGTCGTTGCGCACGACGCCCTCGCCCAGTTCGCCCTCGGCGGGCGGACGGTAGCGGGTCAGCCGCCCGATGGAGGGCAGGAAGTTGCGATAGGGATCTTCGGCGTAAAGCCGGTTCTCGATGGCCCAGCCGTCGATCTTCACGTCGTCCTGCGTGATCGACAGCGGCTCGCCGTTCGCGATGCGGATCATCTGTTCCACGAGATCGACGCCGGTGATCAGTTCGGTGACCGGGTGTTCCACCTGAAGGCGGGTGTTCATCTCGAGGAAGTAGAAATTCCGCTCGCCGTCGACGATGAATTCCACGGTGCCCGCGCTGGCGTAGTCCACCGCCTTGGCCAGCGCCACCGCCTGCTCGCCCATGGCCTTGCGGGTGGCTTCGTCGAGGAAGGGGCTGGGCGCCTCTTCGACGACCTTCTGGTTGCGGCGCTGGATCGAGCATTCCCGCTCGTTCAGGTAGATGCCGTTGCCGTGGCTGTCGCACAGGACCTGGATCTCGATGTGGCGCGGCTGGGTGACGAATTTCTCGATGAAGATGCGGTCGTCGCCGAAGCTGTTGGCGGCCTCGTTCTTGGACGACTGGAAGCCCTCGCGCGCCTCCTCGTCGTTCCACGCGATGCGCATGCCCTTGCCGCCGCCGCCGGCGGAGGCCTTGATCATCACCGGATAGCCGATCTCGCCGGAAATCTTCACCGCCTCGTCGGCGTCCTCGATCAGACCCATGTAGCCGGGCACCGTCGAGACGCCCGCCTCCTTGGCGATCTTCTTCGAGGTGATCTTGTCGCCCATCTTCTCGATGGCACCGACCGGCGGGCCGACGAAGGCGACGCCCGCCGCCTCCAGCGCCTGCGCGAACTTGGCGTTCTCGGACAGGAAACCATAGCCCGGATGCACCGCCTGCGCGCCCGAGGTCTTGATCGCCTCCATGATCTTGTCGATCACGATATAGGACTGGTTGGCGGGCGGCGGGCCGATGTGCACCGCCTCGTCCGCCATTTCGACATGCAGGGCATTACGGTCGGCATCCGAATAGACGGCGACCGTCTTGATGCCCATCTTGCGGGCCGTCTTGATGACGCGGCAGGCGATTTCGCCCCGGTTCGCGATCAGGATCTTGTCGAACATGTCTGTCCCTTCGTCTTCCGCGCCTTAGGGCGCTGTTGTGCAACGACAAACGCCGCCCGAAGCCTGTGCTTCGGACGGCGTTGCATGGATATGGGGCGAGGCGCCATCGGTGACGGCACACCCTCTTTTCCGGCCCGAAGGCCGGGTGTCAGGTCAGCGGCAGAGCTGCGGCGTGACGTCGTCGCAGACCACGCCGGCAAGGCCGCCGGCCGCAGCCGCGCCAGCCACGTTGCCGCCGGTCGCCATGGCCGCGCCGCCTGCAATGCCGGCACCCAGCGCGCCGCGCTCAAGGTCGGTGCCTTCGCAGGCAGCAAGGGCGGTACAGGCGGTAATGGCGATGATGAGGGTACGCATTGTCTCGTCTCCGTGTCAGGTTCTTGGCCACAGTCCTGCGGCATCTGGCACGGCAACGCCAGCGCATAAGAAAGAGTTCCATGGCCTTCCGCTCGGTCAGGCGGACATTGGCCGATGAGGCAGAGTGAGAGGTGGGGCGGCTGGTTCGGGGAAACGACCGGCCGCCCCGATGGGGAATGGGCACGAAGGGAACAGGGGGCCGAAAACACACCCCCAACCGCGCCCGGGACAAGGTTTACCCCACGTCCCCTTGCGGCAAAGCGATTTGTGCAACCATAGGCAGTACCCTGCCCACCGCCTCCCGGGATTGGCGGGAAAACGCTTATTGCGCTTACCATTCCTCCGGCTCCTCGAAGGCTTCGGGGAAGGAAGTGCGGGCCACCGCCTCGTCGATGACCAGAAGAGAGTCGTAGCTGGCGGGGTCGAAGGGATCGTCATAGGGCTTGACCTCGCGGCCAAAGAGCCACGACAGCCTGCCCGCATCCAGGTTCCCGCGCTCGAAGGGCTCGGTCCCAAAATGCTGCCAGAGCGCCTGCATGAAGGCGGCATCGGCGCGCTTGTCCGCCGGACGGCGGTCGCGATACCGTTCCAGCCGCTTCAGCGGGGTGACGCCCTTGGGATTGGCGCGACGGATAACAAAGTGAAAATCGGTGCCGGACAGGCGTCCGGGAAAGCCGCGGTGCTTCAGCATCCCCTGCCCTCCTGTGTTTCGAGGGCCCGCGAGGGGAGGGAAATCGGGACGGGCGCGAACGTCCGTCCCGATAGGTTCTTACTTGTACTTGCCGGTGTAGACGGGTTCGACCGTGATCGGCTCGGGGTCGACCACGACGTACTCTTCTTCCTGCTGTGCGCATGCGGCAACGCCGGCTGCGACTGCAAAAAGGGCAAGAAGCTTGATGCTCTTGGACATCTCTTACTCCTGTCAGTTTCTGCGAAACCTGCAAAGCGCGTACGCCCTGCCTGTCCCCATTTCGAGGTAACGATTGCTTGGGTGCAATCGACGCTCAAACTACCTTGGCCTTTTGGAAAAAGATATGCAAGCCGATGCAAGTCCTTAAGCTGTGACTCGAAAGCCTCATATGGTTTTCCACATGAAAGACGCCCCTCAAGATATTGTGCACGCATCAGAATACCTCCCAGATGCAGAGGTTATCCTCAACGCGGTAACTCTCGAAGAACTGGCGCACCTCTGGCGACATCACGCCGAAGTCCAGTTTTTCGGACATCAGCGAGACGATGATACGTTCGGGTGACCAACCGTCATGCTGCAGTTGCGGCAGGGCATGGGTGGCGCAGAGCACCTCCATGTCCTGCGCGACAGCGGTGAAATCGACGGATTCCTCGTCCAGCGCGGGCGCGATGTAGCGGTATCGCCAGGTGGGTGATTCGTCGATGCGGTCCAGATAGTTGACGACCAGCCCGGAGGGCAGAGAGACCCCCACCGCTTCCTGGGCGGAAAGGTCCGGCGCGGTCAGGCAAAGCGTCACTGCAATCAGGGCAAGTTTGGCGCAGCCCCGACACCCGAAGGCTCCTCCCGCCGGGGCTGCTGAACCCGCGGGCGCGCCCGGGGTGGTGTTCCGTGCTGCCGTCATAGAGCGCAGCGGAAAAAAGGCACGCCGGATCATGACGTGCGCTCCCGCGCCCAGGACAGCCATCGTTCCCGATTGGCGGGATTGTCCAAAAGCGCTGAAATCCTGGACCCAAGGGTCGACGGTGCAGCCGCGTTCAACCGCCCACCTGCGACAAGAGTAAGACCTTGGTCGCACTGCGAGACTTCTATCACGGGTGAAAAACCACGCAAGTCCTTTAATTCTCTCCACAGATCTTGACGCACCTGCAAGGCGATCCGCCTGCGATTCGCAATCGGCAGACGTGTCTCCGCGCAGATATCGAAGCGCGGCGGCCAGTGCCGGGCAAGGACATAGCGCCCCGCCGCGGCGGATTCGTACCAGCCGTTGCGGCGGCCCGGGCGGGCGGTCGGCGCACCCTGCCCCGCGATGCTGTCGGCCTCAGCCCCCATGGTCAGCCCTCAGAGCGGAATGTTGTCGTGCTTCTTCCAAGGATTCGTCAGCTGCTTGTTGCGCAGCATGGCGAAGGCCTTGGAGACACGGCGACGGGTGGACTTGGGCTGGATCACCTCGTCGATGAAGCCACGCTCGGCGGCGACGAAGGGATTGGCGAAGCGATCCTCGTATTCCGCGGTGTGGGCGGCGATCTTCTCGGCGTCGCCCAGATCGGCGCGGTGGATGATCTCGGTCGCGCCCTTGGCGCCCATCACCGCGATTTCCGCCGTGGGCCAGGCATAGTTGACGTCGCCGCGCAGGTGCTTGGACGCCATCACGTCATAGGCGCCGCCATAGGCCTTGCGGGTGATCACCGTCACCTTTGGCACCGTCGCCTCGCCATAGGCGAACAGCAGCTTCGCCCCGTGCTTGATGACGCCACCGTATTCCTGCGACGTCCCGGGCAGGAAGCCGGGCACATCCACGAAGGTCAGGATCGGGATCTCGAAACAGTCGCAGAAGCGCACGAAGCGCGCGGCCTTGCGCGACGAATCGATATCCAGACAGCCCGCCAGAACCATCGGCTGGTTCGCCACGATGCCGACGGTCTGGCCTTCCAGCCGGATGAAGCCGGTCACCATGTTCTTGGCGAATTCTTCCTGGATCTCGTAGAAATCGCCCTCGTCCGCGACCTTGGTGATCAACTCCTTCATGTCGTAGGGCATGTTGGGGTTGTCGGGGATCAGCGTGTCGAGGCTGGTCTCGATCCGGTCCACGTGGTCGAAAAAAGGCCGGACGGGTGGCTTTTCGCGATTGTTGAGCGGCAGGAAATCGACCAGACGCCGCACCTCTGCCAGCGCCTCGACGTCGTTCTCGAAGGCGCCATCCGCGACGGAAGACTTCTTTGTATGGGTCGAGGCGCCGCCCAGTTCCTCTGCGGTCACCACCTCGTTGGTCACGGTCTTCACCACGTCGGGGCCGGTGACGAACATGTAGGACGAATCCTTCACCATGAAGATGAAGTCGGTCATCGCCGGGCTGTAGACCGCCCCGCCCGCGCAGGGGCCCATGATCACAGAGATCTGCGGCACCACGCCCGAGGCCATGATATTGCGCTGAAAGATCTCGGCATAACCCGCCAGCGCGTCCACGCCTTCCTGGATGCGGGCGCCGCCCGAATCGTTCAGCCCGATCACCGGGGCGCCGTTCTGCACCGCCATATCCATGATCTTGCAGATCTTCTGCGCGTGGGTGGCCGAGACCGACCCGCCCAGCACGGTGAAATCCTGACTGAAGACATAGACCATGCGGCCGTTGATCGTACCCCAGCCCGTCACGACGCCATCGCCGTAGGGGCGATTCTTCTCCATGCCGAAGTCGGTGCAGCGGTGGGCGACGAAGGTGTCGTATTCCTCGAAGCTGTCCTCATCGAGCAGAAGCTCGATCCGTTCGCGCGCGGTCAGCTTGCCCTTGGCGTGCTGCGCGTCGATCCGCTTTTGCCCGCCGCCAAGGCGGGCGTTCTCGCGGCGGTCCTGCAATTCGTGGAGAATGTCTTTCATCTGGCGCCCCTTTCGGTTTGGCTGGAAAATACAGGGGAATGCAGCGGCCTCAAGAACTATCCGGCAAATTTGCAAATTCGGCGAAGTTGTCGCGATGAAAATTGCAAATCAGCAAAATGATGCGCAGGGCATGTTTTTCCACCGCTAAGGTTGGACAAAACAGCGGAATGCTCTTACCGCTGAACACATGAGTTCACCAAGCCCCGTGCGGTTCCTGGACCGCTCTACCCCGCCTCATATCTCGACGCTTGTTCTTCTGGCAGGCATGTCGGCGCTGACGATGAGCGTCTTCCTCCCCAGTCTGCCCGACATGGCGGCCTGGTACGAGGCGGATTACAGCCTCTTGCAGCTTTCGGTGACGGTGTATCTTGCGGCCAACGCGTTGCTGCAGATTGTCGTGGGGCCGATTTCCGACAAGATCGGACGGCGCCCGGTGATCCTTGCGGGGCTGGCGCTGTTCTGTCTGGCCACGCTGGGCTGCCTGCTTGCGACGAATGTCTACGTCTTCCTGCTGTTCCGCATGCTTCAGGCGGTGGTCACCGTCGCCATGGTTCTCAGCCGCGCCGTCGTGCGCGACATGGTCCCGGCCAACGAGGCCGCCTCGATGATCGGCTATGTCACCATGGGCATGGCGGTGATTCCCATGGTCAGCCCGGCCATCGGCGGCTACCTCGGCGATGTCTTCGGATGGAAGGCCAGCTTCTGGCTGATGCTGGGCCTCGGGATTTTCATGATCTGGCTGGTCCGGACCGATCTCGGAGAGACCGCGGCCAAAAGCGGCCTGACCCTGTCGCAGCAATTCTCGCAATATCCCGAACTCTTCCGCTCGCAGCGGTTCTGGGGTTATGCGCTGGCCTGCGCCTTTTCCTCTGGCGCCTTCTTTTCCTTTCTCGGCGGCGCCCCCTACGTGGGGTCCGAGGTCTACGGCCTGCCCTCGACGGTGATCGGCTACTATTTCGGCGCGCCCGCCGTGGGTTACATGCTCGGAAACTACCTGTCCGGGCGCTACTCGGCCCGTGTCGGGATCAACCGCATGGTGCTGATCGGCGCGGTGATCGTATCGGGCGGCATGGCGGTTACCATGGTGCTGTTTGCCATCGGCGGCGGCTCTGCGCTGATCTTCTTCGGCTCCATGACGCTGGTGGGCCTCGGCAACGGGCTGACCATTCCCAATGCCACCGCCGGCTCGCTGTCGGTGCGCCCGCATCTGGCGGGCTCGGCCTCGGGGCTGGGCGGGGCCATCATGATCGGCGGCGGCGCGGCGCTTTCGGCGCTTGCAGGCGCGATGCTTCAACCGGGCAGCGGCGCATGGCCGCTGCTGTGGCTGATGTTCGCCTGCGGCGTGGCCTCGCTTCTGGCAATCGCGCACGTCATGGCGCGCGAGAAGCAGCTCGGGGGACTGGACGCCGCCTGAGCGACATTGCAAAGTCGCCCCGAAGGCTTCGCAAAGATGCAAAGGGACGGATATGCCGCCGCAAAAGCTTTACGCGGGCGCCAAGCTGCGCGACATCCGCGGCCGCCTTGGCCTGACGCAGAAGGACTTCGCCGCGAAGCTGGGCATCTCGCTGCCCTACCTGAACCAGATGGAGAACAACAACCGCCCCGTTTCAACGACGGTGGTGCTGGCGCTGGCGCAAGAGTTCGGCTTCGACGTCACCGAACTGGGACAGGGCGATGCCGAGCGGCTGGTCAGCGACATGCGCGAGGCGCTGGCCGACCCGGTCTTTGGCGAAAGCACGCCGCAGCTGGCGGACCTTCGGCTGACAGCCTCGAACGCGCCGGTGCTGGCGCGGGCCTTCCTGGCCCTGCACCGCGCCTACCGACAGACCCACGAGAGGCTCGCCTCGCTGGACGAGGCGCTGGGGCGCGAGGGCACACAGCTGCAACCCAGCCCCTGGGAAGAGGTGCGCGACTTCTTCCACTACTGCGACAACTACATCGATGCGGTGGATCGCGCGGCAGAGCATTTCGCCCGGCTGAGCGAGGGTGAAAGCGACATCCGCAGCGCCGCGCTGGAGCGGCTGGCGACGCGCGGGATCACCACGCGGCTGGTGCGCGCGACGCCCCTGCGGGTCTACGACAGCGAAAAGCAGGAGATCACGCTTTCGGCGCTGGCGACCAAGGAAACGCAGACCTTCCAGCTGCTGGTGCAGGTCGCGCTTCTGCGTCAGAACCAGTTGCTGGACGCGACGCTGGACCTTGCCCGCTTCCAGTCGGAAGAGGCTCGCGCCATCGCCAAGCTGGGGCTGGCCAATTACTTCGCCGGGGCGGCAATGATGCCCTACAAGGCCTTTCTCGCCGCCGCGCAGGAAACGCGCCACGATCTGGAGCTGCTGGCGGCGCGCTTCGGCGCCTCGATCGAGCAGGTGGCCCACCGGCTTTCGACGCTCCAGCGGCCCGGCGCCAAGGGCGTGCCCTTCTTCTTCGTGCGCGTCGATCAGGCCGGCACCATCACCAAGCGCCACTCTGCCACGCGTCTGCAATTCGCGCGCTTCGGCGGCGCCTGCCCGCTGTGGAACGTCCACCGCGCCTTCGAGACGCCCGGCCGTTTCCTGCGCCAACTGGCCGAGACGCCGGACGGGGTGCGTTACATCCTGCTGGCGCGGGACGTGTCCAAGACCGGCGGCCATTTCGGCGCGCCGGTACGGCGCTACGCCATTGCACTGGGGTGCGAGGTGCGCCACGCCGCCGGCCTCGTCTATGCCGATGACATGGACTTCACCCGCGCCGCATCCTTCGAGCCCATCGGCATCTCCTGCCGGATCTGCGAACGCACCCATTGCCACCAGCGCTCTGTGCCGCCGCTCGAAAAACACCTCTCCATCGACCCGGACCGGCGCGACACCCTGCCCTACAGGCTGGAATAGCGCAGCCGGGCCCTGCAGGCGGCCAAGAGTTTTCGAAAACTCTTGGCAAATTTCTCCGAAGAAATTTGGTCGCGCGCCTCAGCGGGCGGGCCAGCGGGCGGCGAGATCTGCGGCAAGCGCGCGGTCGGTATCGTCGACCGGCCCGGTCGCGCCGGGGCGGAACCGCAGCCGGAACGCGTTCACAACGTCAGCCTCGGGTCTGGCTGCGTCGTAGCCGAACCGTCCGCAATCCTTCAGGAAGTCCCCGGGTTCCGCGCGTCTGGGCCAGACCGACAGGCCTGCGCGGGAAAGGCGGCGCCAGTCGAAGCGCGGGCCCGGGTCGATCTTGCGGGCGATCGCCGTGTCGGAATGGCCCACCACCCGCTCCGGCGGAATGGACCAGCGTACGAGGATGGCGCGCAGCAGGTCTTCGAGCGCGCGCATCTGCGGTTCGGGAAAGGGGTGATCGCCCCGGTTCGCCAGTTCGATCCCGATACTGTGGGAATTCACGTCCCGCACCGCGCCCCAGACCCCGGCGCCCGCGTGCCAGGCGCGATCCTCTTCCCGGACCAGATGCCAGAGCCGCCCGTTCTCCGCGAGGAGGTAATGGGCGGAGACCTCGAATTCAGGGGAACAGAGTCGCGCGCAGGCCTCTTCGGCGCTGCGCATCGCTGTGTAGTGCAGCACCACCATGTCCGGGGCATCGACGCCCCGGCGTTCGGTGAAGTTCGGTGAAGGGTACCAGAGCGCCCCGGCCTGCGTCACGCGGCTCAGCCGCCGCGCACTGCCCGGAACGGCGCCGGGTTCCAGGAGCAGGCGAAGCCATCGCCATCCGGATCCATGCCCTGCCGGTCCCTTTCGGGTCCGCCATTGGCGAGGAACTCTTCCTGCGCCAGATCGGCGGAGGCGAAAGAAGCGCAGGCGCGCTGGTACTTGGCCTCGGCATTGAATCCGCCGCGCTTGTACAGCGCGGTGCCGACCGGGTTGGTCGTCTGAAGGGCAAAGGCCACGATGTTCGGGCGGTTCGAGCCCTCGCGGGTCGGCAGCGCCTCGGGGGCGACCACCTGGTACTGCGCGCGATTCTCCGCGATCAGGCGGGCGTCGTCGTCGATGTCGCGCTGTGCGGCGACCGCGTCGAAGTCGTTCTCGCCCGAGATGCCGCGCGCATTTTCCACGATCGCCGGCGCCGCGTTGGACGGCGAGGCATTCAGCGGCGCCACCCCGGAATTGGCCGCCGCCGCCGCGATACGCGCGTTGGAGTCGGCCACCGTGTCCGCCGCGCCCAAGGCACCGCCGCTGACCGCGGGGGGCGCGGCGATGGTGGTCGCTGGCGCGGTGCCGTTCAGGCGCGCCTCACGCTCCTTATGGTAGGCCTGGTAGCTGTCGTAATCCGAAAAGCCGACGCCCTGCCCGCGATCCGCGACCCCCGCACCGCTGTCGGGCATCGAGGGTTCGCACGCCATGAGGGCCAGGCTGGCCACGCCGCAGATCAAGTAACGCATGAGGGTTCCTGCCAGAGTGTTAACGGGCGCCTTACCACCATTTCGCCGGTTTGGAAACAAATCCTGCAGCGCGCTCGAGGGCATAGGCGATATTCAGCAGGTCGCCTTCCTCCCACGGACGGCCGATCAGTTGCAGCCCCAGCGGCAACCCCTGCTTGTCCAGCCCGGTGGGCACGGCAATGCCCGGCAGACCGGCAAGGTTGACCGTCACGGTGAAGACGTCGTTAAGGTACATCTTGACCGGATCGGCGTCCCGCATCTCTCCCAACCCGAAGGCGGCGGAGGGTGTGGCGGGCGTCAGGATCGCGTCGACACCCTGTGCAAAGACATCCTCGAAGTCCTTCTTGATCAGGGTCCGGACCTTGCGCGCGCGGTTGTAATAGGCGTCGTAGAAGCCCGCCGACAGCACATAGGTGCCCACCATCACGCGGCGCTGAACCTCTTCGCCGAAACCCTCGGCGCGGGTCTTTTCATACATCTCGGTGATGCCGTCGCCCTGCCCCAGCTTGGCGCGGTGGCCATAGCGCACCCCGTCGTAGCGGGCGAGGTTCGACGAGGCTTCGGCCGGCGCGATCACGTAATAGGCGGGCAGCGCGTATTTCGTGTGCGGCAACGAGATATCGACGATCTTGGCGCCCGCGTCCTGCAGCATGGCGCGGCCCTCGGCCCAGAGCGCCTCGATCTCGGCGGGCATGCCGTCCATGTGGTATTCCTTGGGAATCCCGATGGTCTTGCCCTTGATATCGCCGGTCAGCGCGGCCTCGAAATCCGGCACCTCGAGGTCGGCGGAGGTGCTGTCCTTGGGGTCGTGCCCGCACATGGCGCGCAGCATGATCGCCGCGTCGCGCACGTCCTTGGTCATGGGGCCCGCCTGATCCAGCGAGGAGGCGAAGGCCACGATGCCCCAGCGCGAGCAGCGCCCGTAGGTCGGCTTGATGCCGGTGATGCCGGTGAAGGCGGCGGGCTGGCGGATCGAGCCGCCGGTGTCGGTGCCGGTCGCACCAAGGCAGAGGTCCGCCGCCACGGCAGAGGCAGAGCCGCCCGAAGAGCCGCCCGGCGTCAGCTGCCGGTCGTCCGTCTTCCACGGGTTCACGGCATTGCCGTAGACGCTCGTCTCGTTGGACGACCCCATGGCGAACTCGTCCATGTTCAGCTTGCCCAGCATGACCGCGCCCGCGTCGAACAGCTGGCTGGTGACGGTGCTCTCGTACTCGGGCCTGAACCCTTCGAGGATGCCCGAGGCCGCCTGAGAGGCCACGCCCTTGGTGCAGAACAGGTCCTTGATGCCCAGCGGGATGCCGCAGAGGTCGGGCGCCTCGCCCGCCTTCAGCCGCGCGTCGGCCTTGGCGGCCATCTCGCGCGCGATCTCGGGCGTCTTGTGCACGAAGGCGTTCAGCGCATCGGCGCCCTCGATGGCGCCAAGGCAGGCCTCTGTCAGCTCGGCGCTTGTCACGTCACCCTTGCGCAGCGCGTCGCGCGCCTCTGCGATCTTCAGTTTCGTCAGTTCGCTCATCACTCGACCACCTTCGGAACCGCGAAAAAGCCCTCGCGCGCATCGGGCGCGTTGGACAACACCTTGGCCTGCTGGTCGCCGTCGGTGACGCCGTCCTGCCGCCGCTTCAGACGCATCGGCGTGACCGAAACCATGGGCTCGACGCCCTCGACGTCGACTTCGTTCAGTTGCTCGATGAAGCCGAGGATGTCGTTGAAGGCAATCGCCAGCTCGGGCAGCTGGTCCTCTTCCACCTTGATGCGGGCGAGTTTCGCCACGCGCGCGGCGGTCTCGATGTCGATCGACATGGGGGCCTCTTTCGCTGAATGTCGGTTGCGGCTTTACCGCCCCGCGTCGCGGGTCGCAAGCCTGTGGCGGGTCCAGACGTGGATCATCCAGCCCAGCATCGCCGCATTGAGCAGATGCCACAGGAAATGCGTGCCCAGCGGCCAGAGCGCGCAGAGCGGTTCGTCAAGGATGCGCGCGGTCAGCGAGATCAGCAGGATCGCGGCCCCGATGGCAAGGCCCCGGGCGGTCTGCGGCGCGCGTCTGGCCAGCAGCGCGGCATAGAGCGCGATCAGCAGGGGCACCGGCATGTACATGGCAGAGCCGCCGATGCCCGGGATCATGGCGAAAAGCGGCGTCGTCGCGGCGGCAAAGGGGAAGAAGAGCAGCGTCAGACCCACGGCGGGCCACAGGCCCAGCCGCCAGAAATCGCGGTTCGCGGCGAAGATATACAGCAGCACGAAGATCAGGATCGGCAACGTATCCGCCAGCCCGGCCCAGGGCTGCGCGACAGTGTGGAACAGGAAGGACCCGACGCCGATGCAGAAAAGCACCGCCGCCAGCGTCCGCCCCAGCCCGAAGCTGCGCCGCCACATCAGCACCGCCGCAACCAGAAACGCGAGGTTCGTCACCGCATTGACCGGCTCCGCCCAGAACGAGGGGTCCAGCCGCTCGCAATACCCGTCGACATGGCGTGTCCAGTCCATCTCCCCCCTGCCGCGCCGTCAGCCCTGACTGCCGGGCGAAATAGCCCCGCAGGCGTCCCCGGGCAAGGTCCGGGCTGACGCTTGGCAGGCCGGAATGCTGCCTCCTGCCCACCCGTCGCGCCCGCCCGGGCCGCTGAACGGCGCGACCTGTCCGTCGTTCCCCGGGGGAGCGCGCCGCACCGTCCCGCGTCGCCCCGCCGTCTCTGGCCTTTCCGCACAGGGCTGCTAGGTTTCCGCCAAGATAACGACGGGAGAGAACAATGCAGATCCTCTGGCTCGGCCACGGCAGCTTTCGCATCGAGATCGGCACCGAGGTGCTGCTGATCGACCCCTGGATCGACGGTAACCCGATGATGGAGGGGCAGGACAGCAAGGCCGCCCTGAAGGGCGCCACGCAGATCCTTGTCACCCATGGCCATGGCGATCACACCGGCGGCGTCGCCGCGGTCTCGAAATCCACCGGCGCGCCGGTCAATGCGATGGTCGAACTGGCGGCTGCGCTGGTGGCACAGGGCGCGGTCGAGGGCCACGCCTTCAACAAGGGCGGCACGGTGCGTTTCGGCGATGTCTCGGTCACCATGGTCCCGGCCTCGCATTCCTCGTCCATGCAGGTCGGCGACCAGAGCCGATACATGGGCATGGAGACGGGCTTCGTCATCGCCGGCGAAGGCCGCACGATCTACTTCTCGGGCGATACCACGATCATGGCGGACATGGACTGGATCGGCGCCTACCACCAGCCCGACATCGGCATCCTCTCGGCGGGCGGCTATTACACCATGGACATGAAGGCGGCAGCCTGGGCGGCGAAGCGCTATTTCGACTTCAAGACGGTGATCCCCTGCCACTACCGCACCTTCCCGGCGCTGGAGCAATCGGCCGAAGCCCTGACGCGCGGCCTGCCCGGCGTCGATGTGATCGAACCGCAGGTGATGCAGGCGATCACGCTGTAGGGGAACCCGCGCATAGGCGCATCCGCGCGGCTCATGCGGATCGGTGTCCCTGCTCCCGTCGCGGTACAGTGGGTTTTGCACTGCACCCTCCCGGCAGGAGGCACCGGGTTATGGGCAACCATCCCGCAGGGTGGCAGCGCGACCGCCCGCGCTTCATTGGCTGGCGAGTGGCTGCTGATCTTCTGCTGCGCAGAAGACAGCCTTGCCACGCTGACCCGCGAGACGGGCAACCATCCCGCAGGTCGGCGGCGCGACCGCCCGCGCTTCACTGGCTGGCGAGTGGCTGCTGACCTTCTGCTGCGCAGAAGGCAGCCTTGCCACACTGACCCGCGAGACGGGGCTCGCGGGTCAGGGAATCATAGCACCCTGGCGGTTGAAGGTCGCCCGCTCCACCGTCAGGTCGTCGAAGATCAGCTCGACCGTCACGGTCTCGATGGACCCAAGGGGGTAACCGCGATAGGGTAAACCGTCGTCCGGCAGCATGGCGTTGGGCGCGTTGGTCTCTTCGTGGCAGGGCGGCAGCGGCCAGGGCTCGGGCGCGGCGCCGTTCACACCGTAGTGCAGCGCCACCAGCCCGCAGCGCCATGACCAGATATGCGTGACATAGACCAGATCCTGCCCGTTGAACTCCCGTACCGCGATCCAGTTGGCCCGCGTGGCCGCCATGATCGGCTTGACCTCGACGGCGGTGGTGAAGCGCCCGGTGGCGACCTGCTGCTCGGCCTCGTAGGGCAAGGGTGCGTCCGCCTCGGCCACAGGCGCCTCGTACCCCGGGGGCGCCTCTTCCGCACCGGTCACCGGCGCCTTCTCCTCGACCCCGGCGACACGCGGCTCCGCCACCTCTGTCGGGATCGGCGCGCCGCCATCCATGGCCTCCAGCCGCGCGCCACCATTCGCCATGGCAATCACCACCAAGAGAAAATCGAGCATGCCGCTCTCCTTCATGAAAATCCCCGCGGGCCCACGCGCGGCAAGGCTTTCAGCCCTGCGCCGTCCCGCCTATAGTGCCCGGCAAAAGCCCCGAGCAGCACCATGATGGCACGCGACAACCCCGACCCTCAAACCGTAAATCTGATGATCGTAGGGCAGAACGGGCGGCTGGCCTACGAGGCGCTGCTCTTCGCCGCCTCGCTGCGCGCCCGCACCACCGGGCCGCGCTTTCGCCTGTTTGTCGCCGAGCCGCAGCCCGGTGAGCGCTGGGACAATGACCCGCGCATCCGAGACGCCGAGCTGCGCGCGCTGCTGGAAGAGATGGGCGCCACGCTCCTGCCCTTCGAAAGCCGCCACTTCGGCCAGTCCTACCCCTACGGCAACAAGATCGAGGCGCTCTTCGCCCTGCCCGAGGGCGAAGCCTTCGTCTTCTTCGACACCGACACGCTGGTGACGGGCGACCTTTCCGACGTGCCCTTCGACTTCGACCGGCCCACCGCCTCGCTGCGGCGAGAAGGCACCTGGCCGCAGCCAGAGCTTTACGGGCCGGGCTATACCGAGACCTGGAAGGCGCTCTACGACCGCTTCGGTCTGGACTTCGACAGCTCGCTCGACCTGACGCAACCCGACGAATACTGGCGCCGCTATCTCTATTTCAACGCGGGCTTCTTCTTCTACCGCTGCCCCCGCACCTTCGGCCAGCGCTTCCTCGACTACGCCCTGTCGATCCGCGACGACACGCCCGAGGCATTGGTTTGCCAAAGCCTCGACCCCTGGCTTGATCAGGTCGCCCTGCCGCTAGTGATCCACAGCCTCGGCGGCGGGCGCGACAGCCTGCCCGAGGGCCTGCTGGACGGCAGGGTCACCTGCCATTACCGCACGCTGCCGCTGCTCTACGCCCGCGAATCCGACGCGGTAATCGACCTGCTCGAAGAGATTGCCGCCCCCAACCGCCTGAAGAAGGTGCTGAAGCAATACGAGCCCGCCAAGCGCATGATCTACCAGGGCCGGGGCGCCAAGGTCCGCGCGCTCTTCGATCAGGACGACCTGCCGCGCCGCGAACAGGCAATCCGCAACCGCATCAAGCGCGAAGGCTTCTGGATGCGCTGAGCCTCCGGCACTGCCTTCACCCCAATCCCTCGACCAAAAGGGCCCACCGCCACAGACACAGCACAGGGCCCCTGCTTCTTCTTGTTCTTGGCCCAAATAACCTCTTCCACCGCCGCCCCCGCACCACATCGCGCCTAAAGCGCCCCGGGGGACGCCGAACGGCGCCGGCCCGCGCGCCCGGCCCGGTGCCGCGCCATTCCCCGCGCATCCCCGAACAATCCCCACCACCGACAGGCAAACCCGTGCTAGGCTCCCCCTGAAACAGGGAACCATGCCATGTCGCAGCACACGACCGTTCTGGCGGGCACCACCAAGGGCCTCTTCCTCCTCACCTCCGACGACCGCGTCACCTGGTCCGTCTCGGGTCCGCATTGCGGCGGCTGGAGCATCAATCACGCCATCGGCGATCCCGCCAGCGGCAGCCTCTGGGCCTGCGGCGGCGGCGACTTCTTCGGCGCGGGCGTCTGGCGCTCCACCGACCGGGGCGCCACATGGACCCTGACCAAGCTCGCGGACGGGCAGATGGACGACTGGGCGCGCAATGACCCCGAAGCGGCGAAGGTCTTCGGCCTGACCCCCGCCGATCCCGCGCCCTTCTCGGGCCGGATCGAGAACCTCTGGTCGCTCGCCCGCGCGGGCCACCGCCTCTACGCCGGTGCCAAGCCCGCGGCGCTCTTCACCTCCACCGACGAAGGCGAGACATGGGCGGCGGTCGACAGCCTCACCGACCACCCCTCGGCGGACACATGGCAGCCCGGCGGCGCGGGGCTGACCCTGCACAGCATCGTCACCGCCCCGGACGCACCCGAGCGGATGTGGCTGGGCATCTCGGCGGCCGGCATCTTCGCCACCGAGGACGGCGGCGCCAACTGGGAGCGCCGCAACCGCCTGTCCAACGCAGAGGCCTGCGCCCATCACAGCCACCCCGCCGGACCCTCGGGCGGCGAAACCGGCCACTGCGTGCACAATATCGCGCGCGGCGGCGACCTGCTCTACCAGCAGAACCACTGCGGCGTTTTCCGCTCGCGCGACGGCGGGCGCAGCTGGGACGAGATCACCACGGGCCTGCCCTCGACCTTCGGCTTCCCGGTGGCGGTCCATCCGGGCAGGCCAGAGACCCTCTGGACCCTGCCGCTGAACGGCGACATGCAGGGCCGCTTCCCGCCAGACGCCGCCGCCGCCGTCTGGCGCTCGCGCGATGCGGGCGAAACCTGGCAGGCCTGCTGCAAGGGCCTGCCACAGGACAACTGCTATTTCACCGTGCTGCGTCAGGCCATGGCCACCGATACAGCCGAGGCGCCCGGTCTCTATTTCGGCACCAACAGCGGCTCGGTCTTTGCCTCCACGGACGAGGGCGACAGCTGGGCCGAGATCGCCCGGCACCTGCCCACGGTGCTCTGCATCGAGACGCTGTCGCAGTAATCGCGCCCGCGTCTTCTCTGGTCCCTCAAATACCCTCGGGGGAGCGCAGCGGGGGCAGATCCCCTGCAAAACCAGCGCCAGAACGCCTCGCTCTCCAATCACAAAAAAAGAATAAATACTATTTTTAATTCAAACAGTTAGCGACCAATCCTTATGCAGAACACGAAGCCCAGCCACAGCCATGACCCAGACCACCCGGGTGGACCGAGGCACATCCCGGACGCTCAGGGCCCGCCGCAACGGCGGCCCTACCGGGTGTTGAAGAGTTTCAACAGAACGCTCGGCGGGATCGACCGCATCAGCCCGTTTCGGAACCGCGCCATGACCGGGTGCTGCCACTGCCGCATCCGCCCCATGCGCCGCGAGCGCGCCACCAGCGAGGCCGTCCGCTCCTGTCCCTGCCGCTCGTAGGCGCGCAGGGCCTGCGGCACCGTTGCCGCCGCGACGACGCATTCCGCAAGGCACAGGGCGTCCTCGATGGCCTGACAGGCACCCTGCCCAAGATCCGGCGTCATGGGATGCGCCGCGTCTCCCAGCAGCACCGCGCGCCCGTCGCTCCACCGCGCCAGCGGTTGCGTGTCGTAGACCCCGCTGCGCACAAGGTCCTCGGCCCGGGTGGTGTCAATGACGCTCGGCACCGGATCGGGCCACCCGGCGAAGGCGCGCAGGGCCTCGGCGCGGTGGGCCGGACCGACCGGCCCGCACGCCCCCGCAGGGCCATTGCGGCTGCCGGACCAATACACGAGGTCTTTCCTGATCGCGAAGATCCCAAAGCGGCTGCCGCGCCCGAAGAACTCGCGGTAAAGGCCTTCGGGAAAGCTGCCCCCGGGCAGCTGCGCCACCCCGCGCCATGTCATCCAGCCGCGGTATTGCAGCGGATCGGTCTCCAGCATCTGGCCGCGCAGGCGCGACCGCATGCCGTCGGCGGCCACCAGCATGTCGCCCTCGACCGCCCCCCGGCTGGTCTGCGCGACCACACGGCCTGGATGGTTTTCGTAGGCAAAACAAGTGACTCCGACGCAAACCTCAACCTCCCCCAAGGCATCCAGAAGCACCCTGCAAAGATCTGCCTCGCGCAGGCAGATCAGGGGCTTGCCGGACCGTGCCCTTATCGAAGCCAGATCGACCTCGGCCAGCGGCCTGCCCGACCGGTCGAAGATCTCTCCCTTCAGCAAGGGCCGTGCGTGGGCGAAGACCTCCTGCTGAAGGCCCAGTCGCTCCAGCTGCCGCAACGCGTTTGGCCAAAGCGTCAACCCCGTTCCGCCCGCCCCCAGCCTGCCGTTGCGCTCAAGCAGACAAATCCGCATTCCCAGGCGACGCAGCGCGAGCGCCGCGACCAGCCCGCCGATACCGCCGCCGACGATGATCGCCTTGCCCATGACGCGCCCTCTCGTCTCAGGCGCCCCGGGCCACGGCCCGGCGGTTGCGGCAGGCCATGAGATCCGGCGCCTCCACGCAGTCGAAACGCGACCCGGCCCCGAAGGGCGGGCGCAGGATGGCGTCGGCGCAAGGGCGGATGACTTGCGGCACGGTCGCGGTCTGTTCGGGCACAAGCGCCGCCGCGGGGATCCTGCCACAGAAGTTTTCGTGGACGGCGTCGCCCGTCGGCCGGATCGCGGTCATGAGGTATTTCCCTGCATTCACCCTATTGCTGTTCTTCGGGCAAAGATTCTACTTATACGGGAAACATTAGACGCGAAGCCTGCGTCGAAACAAGCGAGCCGCTCCCGAATTTCGGGAACGGCTCGATTTACCGCAGGAATAGATTGCATATTGGCCATGGCTTGCCGGGCCGCTACGCGGCCTGAAGCGGCAGGATCCGCGCCAAGTCTGGATCCGCGCCAAAAGGGCGCGGGATCAGTGGCCTTGGGTGGTGCGGCCTCTGGCCAACCGGTCCGCGCTACCCCGCGTAGGCCCGCAGCACGCTTTCGGTCCCGTCGCGCCAAAGCGCCGTCAACGCCTGCGCGAAGGCCTTTGAAAAGCGCGCGTCATCGGCAAGGCTGCCGTAGAAATGCCGCTGCTCCAGCCAGGCCTGCGGGGTATCCCTGGCCGCCTGCGCCGCCCTGACCAGATCCTCCCAGACCGGGTCGTTCGCTTCAATGGTCGCGCCATCCTCGCGCACACCGGCACACATCCGCGCCCAAAGCGCCTGTGACAGCGCCAGCCCTTGCAGCGGTGCACCGGCCTTCACCGCATCGCGGATCACCGGCAGAACCGCGCCGGTGTGGCGCGAAGACCCGTCGAAGGCCACGCGCCGCACGGTGTCCGCGATCTTCGGGTTGGAAAAGCGCTCGTCCAGAAGCTCGACATATTGCGCGGGGGTCATGCCCGGCACGTCGTGGACATGCGGCGCCATCTCTTCCAGCGCGATCTTGCGGAACAGGTCCCGGATCAGCGGATGCGCCATGGTTTCGTGGATGGTCCTGATGCCGAGGATTTCGGCGGGGGCGGCGATCACCTGATGCCCGCCGTTCAGCATCCGCAGTTTCATCGCCTCGTAGTCGTGCACGAGGTCCGAGATCGTGGCCCCCGCCTCTTCCCAGGCGGGGCGACCGGCGCAGAACTTGTCCTCGATCACCCACTGGCGGAAGTTCTCGTGCGTGACGGGGGCGGCATCGTCGATGCCCATTTCCTGCGCCAGCGCCAGTTCCTTGGGGCCGGTGGCGGGGACGATGCAGTCGACCATGGAGTTGGGAAAGGTGGCATTCTCGGCGATCCATGCCGCCAGATCGGCGTCGATGAGCCGCGCAAGCCCAAGGATGACCTCCTGCAACTTGGTGCCGTTGCCGGGCAGGTTGTCGCAGCTCTGGCAGGTGAAGGCACCATGCCCAGCCGCGCGCCGCCGCGCCAGCGCCGTGACCATGGCGCCAAAGGCGGTGCGGGGGCTGTCGGGGCTGGCCACGTCATGCCGGATGTCGGGGTGCGAGGGGTCGAAAGCCTTGGTGGCGGGGTCGAGGAAATAGCCGCCCTCTGTCACCGTCAGCGCCACGATGCGGATCGCCGGGTCGGCCATCTGCGCGATGAGCGGGCCGTTGCCCTCTTCGATGGGCAGGTAGCCGATCATGGAGCCGACCACTTCGGCGGAGGTCCCCTTGGGGTCCAGTTCGATCAGCGTGGTCAGGTAGTCCTGCGCCGCCAGCCGCTCGCGCTGCGCGGCGTCGAAGGCCCGCACGCCCGCGCCGATGATGGCCCAGTCCTGCGCCTTGCCCGCCATCATCAACCGGTGCAGGTACCACGCCTGATGCGCGCGGTGAAAATTGCCCAGACCGATGTGGACGATCCCCGGGGTCAGGCCCGCGCGGTCATAGGTCGGGACGGTCACACCCTCGGGGAGATCCCCGAGATTGGCGTTGCAAAGCTTGATCGGCATGGTGCCCTCTGTCGTCTGGCCGGGGGCCACCGGCACCCCGGGAGGGGCGGTCAGCTCATCCACTGACCGCCGTCCACGTTGTAGGTTTGCGCGACCACGTAGTCGCTGTCGGAAGAGGCAAGGAAGACCGCCATGGGCGACAGGTCGTCCGGCGTGGCGTAGCGGCCTGCGGGCACGCCCGCCTCGACCTCGCGCTTTTTCTGGCCGGGTTCCTTGCCTTCGAGTTTCGCGAACATCGCGTCGACATGGACCCAGTGTTCGCCGTCGACGACACCCGGCGCGATGGCGTTCACGTTGATGCCGTGGCGGATCAGGTTCAGCCCCGCCGATTGCGTCATCGAGATCACCGCCGCCTTGGTCGAGCAGTAGACGAGCACGAGCGCCTCGCCTCGCCGTCCGGCCTGGCTGGCCATGTTGATGATCTTGCCGCCGTGGCCCTGCGCGATCATCTGGCGCGCCGCCGCCTGCATGGTGAAGAGCGTGCCCGCGACGTTGATGGCATAAAGCCGGTCATAGCTGTCGCGGGTGATGTCCACGGTCTCTGCCGCGTCGAAGACGGCGGCGTTGTTGACGAGGATATCCAGCTTGCCCGCCTTCTGCACGACCTGCGCGAGACCTGCGTCGATGCTGTCCTGCCGCGTCACGTCGAGGGGCACCGCATAGGCCCCCTGCCCCAGCTCCGCCGCCGTGGCCTCTGCCGCCGCGCGGTCGATGTCGCCGATGGCCACCGTCGCGCCTTCGCGCAGGTAGGCCGCGGCAAAGCCCTTGCCGATGCCGCGGGCGGCCCCGGTGATCAGGGCGGATTTGCCGTCCAGCCGTTTCATGCGATGCGCAGGCCCTGAGCGTCGAAGCGGTGGATCTTGTCCGCCTCGGGGGTCAGCCAGACCGTGTCGCCGTGGCGGGCGTTGAACTCGCCGCCGACACGTACGGTCATGACATCCATCAGCCCGGTGTCATGGACGTGCAGGAAGGTGTCCGAGCCGAGGTGTTCCGAAACCATGACGCGGCCCTTCCACTGCCCGCTTTCGGTCGAGGCGGTGATATGCTCGGGGCGCACGCCGATGGTATGGGCGTCGTGCTTGGCGGCCTCGGCGCCCTCCATCAGGTTCATCTTGGGCGAGCCGATGAAGCCCGCGACGAACTTGTTGCGGGGCGTGTGGTAAAGCTCCAGCGGGCTGCCCACCTGCTCGATCACACCGGCCTGAAGCACGACGATCTTGTCGGCCATGGTCATGGCCTCGACCTGATCGTGGGTCACGTAGATCATCGTCGTGGCGAGACGCTCGTGCAGTTCCGAGATCTCCAGCCGCATGCCGACGCGCAGCGCCGCGTCGAGGTTCGAGAGCGGCTCGTCGAAGAGGAAGGCGGCGGGCTCGCGCACGATGGCGCGGCCGATGGCCACGCGCTGGCGCTGCCCGCCCGACAGTTGACCCGGACGCCGTTCCAGATAGTCGGTCAGGTTCAGGGCCTTCGCGGCGGCGTCAATGCGCCGCTTCTGTTCATCCTCGGGGACGCCGGCCATCTTCATCGGGAAGGCGATGTTCTTGCGCACCGACATGTGCGGGTAAAGCGCGTAGGACTGGAACACCATGGCGAGGCGGCGCTTGGCGGGCGGCAGCGCCGTGGCGTCCTGTCCGTCGATCTCGATATGGCCGCCGCTGACGTCCTCCAGCCCCGCGATCAGCCGCAGAAGCGTGGACTTGCCGCAGCCCGAGGGGCCGACGAAGACAGTGAACTCTCCATCCTCGATGGTCAGGTCCAATGGTGGGATTACGGTCACGTCGCCGAAGGACTTCTTCACTTGCTTGAGTTGGATACGACCCATCTCGTTTCCTCCCTAATGGGTTGTCCGGGGACCGCGCCGCGGGCCTGAGGCCGGGCGCGGGTCGCGGTGTGTTACTTCACGGCGCCGAAGGTCAGGCCCCGGACGAGTTGCTTCTGGCTGAACCAGCCCATGATCAGGATCGGCGCGATCGCCATGACCGAGGCCGCCGAGAGCTTTGCGTAGAACAGACCCTCAGGCGACGAGTAGCTGGCGATGAAGGCCGTCAGCGGGGCCGCCTTGGCCGCGGTCAGGTTCAGCGTCCAGAAAGCCTCGTTCCAGGCGAGGATGAAGTTCAGGAGCAGCGTCGAGGCGATGCCCGGAACCGCCATCGGCGTCAGGATGTGGATGATCTCTTCCTTGAGGCTGGCGCCGTCCATGCGGGCGGCTTCGAGGATCTCTCCGGGGATTTCGCGGAAGTAGGTGTAGAGCATCCAGACGATGATCGGCAGGTTGATCAGCATCATCACGATGACCAGACCGAGGCGCGTGTCCAGCAGACCCATCTTGATGAACAGAAGATAGATCGGATAGAGCACGCCGACCGCGGGCAGCATCTTTGTCGAGAGCATCCAGAGCAGGATGTCCTTGGTCCGGGGCGAGGGCACGAAGGCCATGGACCAGGCCGCCGGGATGGCGATGATCAGCCCGAGGATGGTGGACCCGCCCGCGATGATGATCGAGTTCCACAGGAAGCGGGCGTAGTTGGACCGCTCTTGCACGACGGCGTAATTCTCCAGCGTCCAGTCGAAGAACAGGAAGACCGGCGGGTCGGCGATGGCCGTGGCCTCTGTCTTGAAGCTGGTCAGGATGGTCCAGAGGATCGGGAAGAAGATCAGCAGACCCACGGCCCATGCGGCGGCGGTGTTGACGATCTTGCGGTTGGTGGTGACGGCGCGTGCCATGGATCAGGCCTCCGCTCTTTGGATGTTTCGGGTCGCTGCGCGACCCGACCGGGGGGGGGGGGGGGGGGGGGGGGGGGGGGGGGGGGGGGGGGGGGCCCCCCCCCCCCCCCGGTCGCCCCGCTTGCACGGGGCGAAACACCGTCTCAGGCCGCTTCCGAACGTGCCGCGCGGATCAGCTTCAGGATGTCCAGCGCCGCCTCGGGAATATTG
>JAFKDC010000019.1 GCA_017255395.1 Enemella evansiae
GCTCGTCGGCTCAAAACACTCAGCGGACTCACGCCCTACGAATACATCTGCAAAATCTGGACTTCAGAGCCGAACAGCTTCATCGTCGATCCGATCCACCAGATGCCGGGACTGAACACCTAGAGCCGCAGAACCCCAATCCCCGCGGCTACCGCGAAGGCGAGGTGCAGGAAGAGCTGAAGCGTCAGCCGACCGTTGTCGATGCAGAGGTTCTGGAAGACCGGAATTGGCTTGAACCAGGGCTCTTTGAAGCCCTTCTCTCGACAGCGGCTGACGATACAGCGGCGAGGTGACTTCGCCTCGAAACCTTCGCGAGTCGGCTAGGGGCTGCGTGATGCGCACGTGTGGACCTCAGCCGGAAACGCCGCTGCTCCCGGCCCAGAGCCGACATTCGTGCCAGGCACAGCGGATGGCCGGTCCCAGCCATTGCTGCGCGTTTGAGCGAGCCACGGCGCAGAAACAAAATTGGTATGACGTGAAAGGTCAGTGTGTCTTGAGAGCGGAAGTGCGCCTCAAAGGCCCTCAAAGTAACCTCAAGCCCCGCGTGTGAGGACAAAACCGGCAGAGAGGGCTGCGACAAGGAACGCATGTCGAGCGTCCTCTACGGGTCTCATGCAGTCCATCGCTTCATCAATTCTTGTCAGTGCTGTCTGTCGCGCCGCATCCGTGACCGGCCATTTCCGCCGCAGCCAATATCGTACCTTTTCGATAGTGCTGAACTGTTCGATTGTGCCGTTCTGCGGCTGGTGAAGGGCGACAGGTGCGCCCCATTGAATTTCCATCATGTGCAATTGTGCCTTTGTGGTTTGCGCAATCCCCTGACCGCCGCCAAGTTCTGACGACCGGCGCGTGGCTCTTTCGTGAGGGGACTGTTGAATATTATGCGGACAGCATCCGGCCTCATGGGCCGGATTGACCGGGGATCATGAAATCCGGACTGTCAGTCCGCTGTGTCGTCGGGTTTTGTCACCGGCGGCGTATCGGTTTTTGAAGCCTGAGCCTGGGGTTTTATGCTGCCGAAATTCCGGGAAAACGGACGTTTCTTGGCAGGTGTGCTCAGAAATTCCTTGAGGTCCAGTTGCTTCTTCGGAACGGAATAACCCATTTGTATCTCCTCATGTCGATGCAGGTTGCCCGCACGGGGACATTTGGAAAATGCTGTACGGGTCAGGATCGTCGCACAGCCTGTGGGGCCGACGCTCTCAGTTCTGGCCGGTGCCGTCGCGCGCTTCTCGGGCAGCCTTGAGTTGAGCCGTCTTGTCAGCGTGCGCTTTGGCCTCTTCGTCGAGAACGCGCTTGGCGTTCGCGGTCGTCTTGTCGATCTGTGTGACCGGCTCAGCAGTCTTTGCTTTGGAGGCGGAAACGCTGGGCGCCAGAGGCTTCCCACCGTTCCCTTCCTGAGCCGGAACTCCTGCGAGCAGGTCTTCCAGCGTTGGCTTCATGCGAGCGCCAGATTGGTAGCGGATTCACGACCGTCACGGCCGGACTCGATGTCGAACGTCACGGCCTGGCCGTCATCGAGGCGACTGATGCCGGCCCGCTCGACAGCAGAAATGTGCAGGAAGATGTCCTTGCTGCCCTGTTCCGGCTGAATGAAGCCGAAGCCCTTAGTGTTGTTGAACCATTTCACGGTGCCATTGGCCATATCCGTGGTCTCCTATTGAAATGCTGCCCGCAGGATCGCGGCAGCCCGGCAAAGTCGATCCAAGTCGATCAACCGGAACCGGGGTCAGCGGCGACAGCATTCGAAGAGAAGAAACGTTAGCCGTAAATACATGGGGTGTCTGCGTGCAAAGCGCAAGGTCGCTTTGGGGTAAACAAAGAAAGATATGCCTCAGGCCTCTGGCGAAATGCGACCCTGAAGCAGGACGCTTCCGTGGCGCAGGTTCTCTGTCGAGCTGCCCGCATCCCTGCGCACCTTGACGGTGACGTCGAGTCCAAGGAAATCCGTATTTGTCCCGTGAAAGCTGCCCGATACCGGCGAAATCTGATGGATGTTGCGCGCTACCGCCACCGCGATCAGGTTGGCAGGGCCGACAGATCTGTTCGTTGGGTCAAAGGCTATCCATCCCGCGCCGGGGACAAAGACTTCGACCCAGGCATGGGTGGCGCCTGCATCGGCTATGCCAACACTCTCGCCGGAAGGGTTGTACAGATAGCCCGAAACCAACCGTGCGCCGAAGCCCAGAGTGCGGACCGCCTCCGCAAAGAGCACGGCGAAATCCCTGCAGGTCCCCCATCCCCGGTCTAGGGTTGCGAGCGGCCCCTGCGTGCCCTCTGTGGCACGACCTTGATAGTAGGTCTGCGCGGTGATGGCTTTGCTGATGTCCTTCAGCAGCGCCAGCGTATCGATGGGCCGCGACGCGATCAGGGACTCGACCCAGCCGATCAGGCGCTTTGCCTGGTCAAAATACTGAGGCTGAGCGAGCGTCCCGAGGTCCGTCAGTTCGTCCAGGGAATAGGTAAAGGGAAACTGTGAAGCTGAGGCCGTGATCGGGAAAACCGGCCAGGCGGGCGCGTGCAGGTCGACCACCATGCGGGCCGTGATGTCGAGTTCCCGCGCAGGTGCCGGGAAAAGCGCAGAGGCAACAGCATTGCCTGCCACATCTTCCGACCAACCAAGGACGGGTGTCGGCCAGACTTCGAGGTCGAAAGATACGAGGCTCAGATCGCGGTTCTCACGCGGGCGCAACATCAATTGATGCGGACCCAAGGCGATGTCACGGCGAAATGAGTAGCGCGTCTTGTGGGTGATCGACAGACGAGTCATGGGCGGGCTATGAAGACTGACCGCCACGGCGGCGCCCTGTCGAGACGCCTTCTGGCGCCGCGCCGCGCCAGGCTTTCGATCCCTTACAGCGCGGGCAGATACGCTCGCCAAAGCCGGCGCTGGGAAATGGCTTGCGGCAGCGCAGACAGGCGCGATCAGCTGCGACATCCGCCTTTGCGCGCGAGGTCGCATGCTTCTGTGGCACGTCCAAGACGTTGCTCATTCGCCGATCCCCGGACGCGGACTTCCCGGACGGGGGCCGGGCCCATTTGGAACCGGCACGCATTGCGGGATGGTCTGCAGCCTTTGGGTCGCGCAGGGTCGGTAGAGGTGCTTGACCTCGATTTCCGAAACGCCGTCCGCCATCATGACGAGGCGGATCATCGGGTCGGCCAGCATATGATCGAGAAAAGCGACAGGCTGGAAACCGCCAGTGCCGACGCTTTCACCGAAGCCGGGAAGATCGAAGGGGTTGTCAAAGACGAAGAACGGGGTGGTCGGTCGAGTCATGGAAACACTCCTTGATTTCTGAGAAGACACGCGCGTCACGCGCCTGTCCCATTGGACAGACTGTTGCCTGTTGTGAAGGGTCTCGAAGGGGGCGTCGTGTGGCGTATATTGCTCCCGTGCCGCCCCGGTCTGTCTTCTGGTCCTCACGCCCGGTTGCCCCCACGCATTTTACGAATGTCGCGGGTCCAGACCTCGAAACCCGACAACGTCCCTGGCCCAAAGATCTGCGTAAGAGGCACGTCGGCAGCGTCGCGCCCGCGCGCGACAAGAATACGTCCGATGCGGCGCTTGTTGTTGCGCGGATCAAAAACCCACCACTGGCCGTCGAGAAACACCTCCATCCAAGCTGCGAAATCATCGTCCGCATGGGGCAAAGGCTCGCCGATCTCGCTTATGTATCCGGTGCAGTAACGCGCCGGGATGTTCATGCACCGAGAAAAGGCAATGGCCAGATGGGTGAAGTCGCGACATACACCGTAGCCGCCCGCAAGTGTCTGGGCCGCCGTTCGGGTGGAATCGGCCCGCATGTAGTCGAAGGTGATAGTGTTGTGGACGTAGTCGCAGATCGCCTGTACGCGCGCCCATCCGGGCGCAGTACTTTCAAACAGCGCCCACGCCCTTTCCGACAATAGGTCTGTATCGCAATACCGGCTGCCCAATAGAAAGACGAGCGTCTCGAAGGGCAGGTCCTGCACCGCATGCTGTCCGGCATCCGGCTGGTAGGGGTCCGGGAGACCCCTGTCGCGAAAGATACCATCAGTCGTCAACGTGAACTCGCCTGCGGGAGCCACCAGCCGCGTACACCAGTTTCCGAACCCGTCACGGTAGCTTTCCAGTGGCACGCTTGGTTCGGTCACAAGGTAATCCGCCCGTTCAAGGTCGCCGAAACGCGAATAATGCACGTTCAGGATCGCGATCATCGGGGACGGCTGGGTCAAGGTATGACTGATGCGGCAGCCGATATGCATCCGCAGTCTGTGCCTGTCAGTGTCGGCCGGTCTCGGGCGTTGGTCATTACTCAAGTGCGCAAACTCCATTGTGCTGGGTAACCCCCATGTCGCCGCGCCATCGCTTCCCGGCTCGGTCGAGATCTGTTTCCTCGGGCGGAATGACCGCGTATCGCCCATGCTGGGCAGACCCGGTTCGTCCTGTAAGACTGGCCTATGCCAGGGTCATCGGCAGAAAGCGCAAGGGCCCTCTGTCGGCGACAAGCCCGGCCTTCAGGTCCAGCCGTAGTGGTGGGCCATTGCATGGGCCGGAGCCGGGCCGCTGCCATCCTGTGAAAATTCAGGGCCCGGCAGAAAGACGGCGGCGACCGTCCGCCAAGACACACGGTCCAAGCCGCGCCTCATCCCTCATCGACCTCGCTGGGAATGGGCGCGTCCAAATCAATGGCGGCGAGGCAAGCCTGCGCGATATCGCGATCAGGCCCATCAGCGCCGGGTACGGTGGCCCAGCCTGCATCCACAAGCGCGTCGCGCTTTTGGTAGCGCGAAGCGGCGCGGATGGTCTCGAGCTTGGCCAAGCGTTGTGGATCGCTGCGCGCCATTTCGAGACAGACCGGCACCATCGCAGTGGTCAGGGTTTCATGGGACAGGTCCTTGGCCCTGTCCTGTGCTGTGCCGCCAGTCACCCAGCCACCCCAGGAAAAACCGACAACGGCGAGGGCTGCGGCGCCAAGCAGGGCACCATAGACACTCGGCTTGAGCCATTCGGGAATGGTCATCTGAAATCCTCCCGCGGAGAAAGCGCCGCGTCGCTTTGTGATGTCGTGACAGATCATCAAACGACGTCCACGCGCGCTCTCGCACGGTATTCGTGTGACGCACGTCTGGAGGCCGGAATACGACTCGATCCTGGGTATCCAAGATCCTCAACATACGCATAGATGTCATGAGAACTGCGCCGCGCACTGCGGCAAAGCCTTTTTGGCTCATTCCGATATAAGGCATTTCTTCACATAAAACAAGCCTTGGCACAGTGTTCGAAAACCAAATACTGGCTGCACTGCTTTGGCTGGGTTGCCAGACGCATCTGGTTTGATTGCTCAGTATCGGCTTGTACCGTGGGCGCGCTTCGCTTGCGTCGCGTCCGGTGCGACCGGAGGGCAACTCCCCAGATGCAAAGGGACCTTCGTCGCCAGCGCAGCGACGGTCGGCTCTCCGCCCTTCGAGCCGGGCAGATCATCAGTCAGCGCCGGGCGTGAGCGGTGACTATGGCCCCTCGAAGCAAACCATGCGCTCCCAAGAGCGATGACGCTTCGTGTATTCGTATCTGGTGTTGAGCCCAGTACCCCAGGGAGGCCTCGGGAGGCGTCACTCAGGTCTGATCTCGCGCTGATGGCGAGCAAGAAGCGTGACCAGTCTTCGGCCGGAAATCACCTTCTGGCGCTTGAGGTGGATGAGGCCCCTTTCAACCGGGTCGAGGTCAACGTCGTCTCCACAGACGCGAGCGATGGCGTCGGCGTAGGCATCTGTTGCTGTGACGGGCACCTGACAATTTCTCCAACGCTGATATCGGTTCAGTATCGTAGCGACAGCTTGCGTTGACTTCATGGTCTTCATCGGAGTTCCCACCGCTTCCAAGCGACCTCGTGTCCAGGGTCTCACTATCGCAAGCCAGCCCCACTGCGCCATGCTCAGGCTCATACGGGGAGAACACAACGGCATTCCGCCTGATCCTCTCCATACGCAAAAGGCGCCGGAGCATTAGCGCCAACGCTTCTATCACCGTCTTTCAGAGAGCAGCCCAGAGACACCAGGCGGTACGTTTCGCCCCTGACACCCCTTGCGCAGACTTATGCTTCCGTTTGCGCATTCATCTGCTTTCTCTGACTGCGCCTCGCCGAAGCGATCGGCCTCTCATTTCAGTGGCTTCAACAAGCGCAGCATGCGCACCGTCCAAGCCAGCCCATGCGAGAGCCGATGGTCGGTCGAAACGTCTCACTGGACCAGATGCCGAAAGCAATAACCGCGAAGCCGACTGAAACCGGGTACATCCACGCCCTTCAAAATAGACCTCGGCCGGATCATGTGGCCCATTCGGCCGCAACTTGATCCCGATTTACACCCGTCAGTGGGTCCAGACAGAGCGCCGGTCCACGGCAAAGTTCTCGGCGTAGCCACGGGCACGGATGTTGGGCTTGCGGGTCTTTGGCTCCAGCACCTGTGCGTCGATGCCGTTGTCCTTGGCATAGGCCAGCGCCGCCTCGCGGCTGTCGAAGCGTAGCCGGACCTGGGCCTGGGTGTCGTCGGACGAGGTCCAGCCCATCAGCGGGTCGACCGACCGCGCGCTGGCGGGCGTGTATTCCAAAATCCAGTGCTTCGTCTTGCCCTGACCGGATGACATGGCGGTGCGGGCTGGCTTGTAGATGCGTGCTGGCAAGGCTCGGTCTCCCTTGAACGGGGCATTTATCGGAGATTCCCGCAGGATACGCAACGGGAGACCGCGCGCCGGATGCTGCGAATTTTCGGCGCAGGCGCGTGGACCGGGTGCAAGCAGCCGCGCGTCGGGTCCAACCGCGGGAGCGAGGGGTGGGTACTTGCGATCCGAACACGACGCTCAGGCTGCTTGCGACGCCAAAGCTACAGGCCAATTACGTCTTTTACCAAGCCAAAAACAGGGGCCCGCAGGTGCGACACCGAGACGTGATTTTCTCAAAAGGGGCTTCGCGCCCCGGCTTTTCCGGGCTGCAAGCGCCTGTTCAGGACAACCCCCTGCGAAAATGATAATCCGTCATTCCAACCTCTTGCATCCCAAACACGACGTCGACGGGCAGAACGCCCACCGCTGTTGGGCCCACGGCGCGCCACCGCTTCGGTCAGCCCGACGCTCGGCATGGCCTTGGCTTCCACCATGTCATTGGACACACCGCCGGCCGCGCCCTCAGGGCTGCAACAAGGGCCGGGGCGCGGCGACCCCACGCCGCCGGGTCGCGACATCCTGTCAAGATTCGTCAGCAAATGCCCCTGCGGGCCCTGCACCCCTTGCATCCCCGGCCGCGCGCGACATCTTGGGGGCAAGGAGTCGCCCCATGCACAACAATTCCCCCGAACAGATGCCGGTCCTGCACGCCCCCGCGCCGGATGTCCGCACGCGCGAGAAACTGGAGGGCGGCAAGCGCTTCCGGATGCAAACGGAATTCGCCCCGGCAGGCGACCAGCCCACCGCCATCGTGGAACTGTCGCGGGGCGTGAAGGACGGCGAGCGCGATCAGGTGCTCTTGGGCGCCACCGGCACGGGCAAGACCTTCACCATGGCCAAGGTGATCGAGGAAACCCAGCGCCCGGCCATCATCCTTGCCCCCAACAAGACGCTGGCCGCTCAGCTCTACGGCGAATTCAAGGGCTTCTTCCCCGACAACGCGGTGGAGTACTTCGTCAGCTACTACGACTACTACCAGCCCGAGGCCTATGTGCCGCGCTCGGACACCTATATCGAGAAGGAAAGCCAGATCAACGAACAGATCGACCGGATGCGCCACTCGGCCACCCGGGCGCTTCTGGAACGGGACGACGTCATCATCGTGGCCTCGGTGTCCTGCATCTACGGCATCGGTAGCGTCGAGACCTACGGCGCCATGACGCAGGACCTGCATGTCGGACAGGAATACGATCAGCGCAAGGTCATGGCCGACCTCGTCGCCCAGCAGTACCGGCGCAACGATCAGGGCTTTGCGCGCGGCTCTTTCCGGGTGCGCGGCGACGTGCTGGAGATCTGGCCCGCCCACCTCGAAGACCGCGCGTGGCGCCTGTCCTTCTTCGGCGAGGAACTGGAATCGCTGACCGAATTCGACCCGCTCACCGGCAGCAAGACCGACGATTTCGAGCGCATCCGCGTCTACGCCAACTCGCACTACGTCACGCCCCGCCCGACGATGCAGCAGGCCATGATCGGTATCAAGAAAGAGCTGCGCCAGCGGCTCGACATCCTCGTCGGCGAGGGCAAGCTGCTGGAGGCGCAGCGGCTGGAACAGCGCACCAACTTCGACCTCGAGATGCTCGAGGCGACCGGCGTCTGCAACGGGATCGAGAACTACTCGCGCTACCTGACGGGCCGCGCGCCGGGCGAACCGCCCCCCACCCTCTTCGAGTTCATCCCCGACAATGCCATCGTCTTCGCGGATGAAAGCCACGTCTCGGTGCCGCAGATCGGCGGCATGTACCGGGGCGACTACCGGCGCAAGTTCACGCTGGCCGAGCACGGCTTCCGCCTACCGTCGTGCATGGACAACAGGCCCCTCAAGTTCGAGGAATGGGACGCCATGCGCCCGCAATCCGTCTTCGTCTCCGCCACCCCCGCCGCGTGGGAAATGGAGCAGACCGGCGGCGTCTTCACCGAACAGGTCATCCGCCCCACCGGCCTTCTCGACCCTCAGGTCGAGATCCGGCCCGTCGAGATGCAGGTCGACGACCTTCTGGACGAGGTCCGCCGCGTCACCGCCGACGGCTTCCGCACGCTGTGCACGACCCTGACCAAGCGCATGGCGGAGGACCTGACCGAATACATGCACGAACAGGGCATCAAGGTGCGCTACATGCACTCGGACATCGACACGATCGAGCGTATCGAGATCCTGCGCGACCTGCGCCTTGGCGCCTTCGACGTGCTGATCGGCATCAACCTGCTGCGCGAGGGGCTCGACATCCCCGAATGCGGTCTGGTCGCCATTCTGGACGCCGACAAGGAAGGCTTCCTGCGGTCCGAGACCTCGCTGATCCAGACCATCGGCCGCGCCGCGCGCAACGCCGAGGGCCGCGTGATCATGTACGCCGACCGCATCACCGGCTCGATGGAGCGCGCGCTGGCCGAGACCGACCGCCGCCGCGCCAAGCAGATCGCCTACAACGAGGAACACGGCATCACGCCCGAGACGGTCAAGAAGAACGTCGACGACATTCTGGCCGGTCTTTACAAGGGCGACACCGATCAGAGCCGCGTGACGGCGACGATCGACAAGGGCCTCGCCGGGGGCAACCTGCAAGCGGTGCTGGACGGGTTGCGCGCCGACATGCGCAAGGCCGCCGAGAACCTCGAATTCGAAGAAGCCGCGCGCCTGCGCGACGAGGTCAAGCGGCTGGAGGCGGTGGACCTTGCGGTGTCGGACGATCCTCTGGCGCGTCAACAGGCCGTCGAGCGGGCCTCCGAGGCGGCGGTCAAGGCAAAGGGGCGGTCCACCGCTGGCAAGCCGGGGCAGCGCGGCGGCAATGTAAAGCGGCGGGGACGATAATCCTTCCGCCTGCACATGGACCGTCGCGGGGCCCCGACCAGCGCTGTGCCCGAAGGGGTGTTCGGGCGCAGGGGCCGCAAGAAGCCGGAGATTGCGAAAGGCAGGCGAAAGAGCTCCACGCCAAGGTCGCGGGGGAAGAGCGCGATCGCCATGCGTTCGTGAAAGCGGTCGCACGAGGCAGCCAGTTCTTTATGAAAGGCGGGTGGGGCGGCTTCATTGATCCCAACGACCGAGGACACAGACTGCCTTTCGGTCCGGTGAGCCAGGGGGCATACAATCCGACAGCCCGTTGTCTGCGCCGGACATCCTGACGACGATACGCTTCCCGCTTTCACCAATTGGACCTGTCTGACTGGCTTCTGTGACGCCTTCTTGCCGATCTAGCCGTTCAGCCCCTCGGAACCGTCACGCAGGATAACCGGAACGATCAGGTCCTCCTCGTCCTCCAGATGGCGATTCAGGAAGCCCTCGAACGACAGCACCTCCTCGCGGAAGGCACCGGCTTCGGTCTTGGCTTGCAGGACGCCGTTGGCAGAGCGCGTGAACCGCTCCAGCAGCCCGTCCAACGCGTGATGGTCGCGGTCGAGTATCTCGAACCCGCGTTCCAGCCTCGTCTCGCGTTTCACCAGCACGGGAAAATAGTGCATGTCCTCGATCTGGTGGTGGCCGTGCAGTTGCTGCACCAGCATCCCGCCGTATCGCGACAGGCGCCCCTGCATGGCCTGCGGGTCGAGCCGCCCGTCCACCGCCTGCTCGGCATCGCTGCGCAGCAGCTCGCAGAGGCGGCGAAACATCATGTGCCGGTCCAGCCAGAACTCTACCAGCCCGGCAAAATTCGCATGCGCCTGCCAGCCCGTGCGCGGGTAGTCGGCCAGAAGGGTGCGCAGCGCCTCGGGAAGGCCCTCGCGGCTGAGAAGGTCAAGATCGTCGGTCATGGCGCAAAGGTGGACAGGGCGCGGATGAAGTCAACGCCGCCCGCGCACAGGCCCTTGCGGCTGGCGCACAGAGATCGGGGCCTTGGCGGCGTCCCTGCGGACAGCGACATGGACAAAGCCAGTCGAATGCGCCGGATATTCTCCTTTCGGACAGGCGGTCCTGCGCCTTAGAGAGGCACCGCCACAGAAGAATGGCCACAGTCTGACCACATTTCGCGGCTACCCAAGGGGTCAGCGACAGAATGCGCCGCAACGGTCCAAGTACCGCCAGAAGGCCGGAGCACCGGACCCGAGACAGCCATGTGCGTGGCCCTCCCGGGTCGCGCCGGGCCTGGCCCCGCCTCAGACCGTGAGGATCGACGAATGCGCTACCTGATCGCAGAAACCGACTGGCCCCTTATGAGCCTCGCCGCCGAGATCGTCGGCACCGGCACCCTGCTGACGCGGACCGACCGGATCGAAGACATTCCGCATTTCCTCGGCCTTGGCGGGGTCGACCTGCTGATCCTTGGCGCCGACCAGCTCGGGCCCCATGGCCTCTCGCTGCCCGTCCTGCGGCGCGCGGCGGCTGGCATACCCATCGTCCTGATCGCGCGCAAGGCCGCTGCCGCGCAGGTCGCCCTGTGGCTGGAGGCCGGAGCCGACACCGTCATCGCCACCGACCGGCCCCTCGAAGAGGCGGTGGTCACGCTCGAAGCGGTGGCGCGGCGCGCCCATGGCTTGCCGCTGCCGCAGATCGACTACGGCGCCCTGCGGCTCGACCTGAACCGGCGTCAGGCCTATGTGCTTGGCTGCCCGATGAAGCTGAGCCCGAAGTTGTACGAACTGCTGGAGTATATCGCCCTGCGTCCCGGCAGGCTTGTGACCCGCCCCGCGCTGCTGAGCCATATCTACGGGCTGGAGGACGAGCCCGATCCGCGGGTCTTCGACGTCTATATCTGCAACCTGCGCGCCTGTCTGGCCGCCGTGGCCGACTGCGTGGACATCGAAACGGTGCGCGGCGCCGGGTTCCGCCTTGCCGTCCGCCGTCAGGACGCGGTCATCGCGGCCTGACCGCCTGTCGACGGGGCACCCGCCCGGACGTCAGAAGGTCGCCGCCACGTCGTAGAGCACCGGCTCGAAGCTGCGGCACAGGGTATTGAGCCGCCGGTTGGTCTCTCGCATCCGGTCGGATCGCAGCATGGCAAGGAAATCCTCGCGCCTCTCCCATTGGGAATAATTGGCGATCCGGGTCTGGGCGTCGTTCACATGCAGACCCGCCGCGATAAAGCCGGGCTGCTGCGAGATGAAGCCCGAATAGGCCTCTTGCAGGGCCTCCAGCAGGTCCTGGCAATTGCCGGGGCTTGTCTCGAAGGTGGTCAGGACGGTCTGGTGGCTGCTCTGGGCTGAAATCTTTGGCATGGTGGCTCCTCCTTAGCCCAGATTGCCACGAAACGCGGGCGTGTCCAAACCTCCGCGCCTGCGGGGCGCCGTCGGCCCCGCCGGGCGGATTGCCTTGACAGGGGACCGCAGCGGAGGCCAAACAGGACGAAACCAAAAATGGTAGCCGGCGCAACAATGTCGCCGGGGCGAGCAGCGCAGCACACAGGACCGACATGACCAGCACCAATCGAATCGAGGAGTCCCTTCGCGAGTCGATCATCTCGCGTCCGGACATGATTCTGGACGACAAGGACCTGATGCAGGCGCTGATCTCGGCCAACGAGCGTGCCATGGGCGGCAATATCGTCGACCTGCGCGGCATCGCGATGGAGCGACTGGAAACCCGGCTCGACCGGCTGGAGGACACGCACCGCTCGGTCATCGCCGCCGCCTACGAGAACCTTGCCGGAACCAACCAGATCCACCGCGCCGTGCTGCGCATGCTGGACCCGCTGGAGTTCGAGCCTTTCCTCAGGGACCTTGGCGGCGAGGTCGCGCAGATCCTGCGCGTCGACCGCATCCGCCTTGTGCTGGAAACCGCGCAGGAGGGCAACGACACCGTGGTCGACCGCCTCGGCGAGGTGCTGACCGTGGCCGCACCGGGCTTTGCCGACCGCTTCGTGTCCGAGGGCCGCTCGGCTCCGGTTCGGACGGTCACGCTGCGGCAGGTCGAACGCGGCGACCCCCGCATCTACGGCGAGGACGGCAGCTGGATTCGCTCCGAGGCCTGCCTGAAGCTGGACTTCGGCCCGGGCCGCCTGCCCGGCCTGCTGGTACTGGGCTCGGAAGACCCGCACCAGTTCACGCCGCAGCAGGGCACCGACCTGCTGGCCTTCTTCGCCGGTGTCTTCGAGCGCGCCATGCGCCGCTGGCTTGGCTGACACGCACGACCCGGGCGCGCCCCTGCCCCGCGCCCGGTTTCGGGGGACCCGCTCTGGACCGCGCCGCGCGCGAAGGACCCTGCCATGACCCTGACCATTTCCCCCGCCGCCCGTGACGCCCTGTCCGGCTGGCTCGACGCCCAGAAGGCGCTCAAGAACGCATCCGCCAACACGCTGGAGGCCTATCGCGCCGACGCGGTGGACTTCGTCACCTTCCTGACCGCCCATCACGCCGAACCGCAGGGGCTGGCGCCGCTGGCGCGCGTCACCACCCCGGACATGCGGGCCTGGATGGCGCATCTGCGCCGCGAGGGGCTGGCGGCCCGGTCGGTCGCGCGCAAGCTGTCGGCGGTGAAGAGCTTCTACCGCTGGCTGGCGCAGCGCGAGGGATTCGAGCCGACGGCGGTGCTGTCCGCCCGCGCACCGAAGTTCCAGAAGAAACTGCCCCGCCCGCTGACAGAGGACGCCGCCCGCGCGATGATCGAAACCGTCGGAATGCAGTCGCAGACAACCTGGCAAAGCGCGCGCGACATGGCGGTGGTGACCCTGCTTTACGGCTGCGGACTGCGGATCTCCGAGGCGCTGGGGCTGACCGGGCGCGACCTGCCGCTGGGCGAGTCGCTGCGCATCCTCGGCAAGGGCCGCAAAGAGCGCATCGTGCCGGTCCTGCCGGTGGCGCGGCGCGCGGTGGACAGCTATCTGACCCTGTGTCCCTATCCCGTGGAGCCGGACGCGGCGGTGTTTCGGGGCGCGCGCGGCGGGCCGCTGAACCCGCGCCTGATCGCCAAGGTGACGGAACAGGCCCGCATGCAGCTTGGCCTGCCCGCCACCGCGACGCCGCACGCCATGCGTCACAGCTTTGCCACGCATCTGCTGGGCGCGGGCGGCGACCTGCGCGCCATTCAGGAACTGCTGGGCCATGCCTCGTTGTCCACGACGCAGGCCTATACGGCGGTCGACGAGGTCCACCTGATGAAGGTCTACGAGGCGACGCACCCCAAGGCGTGAGCCTTCCGCGCGGCGCGAAGCCGGACTGCCGCTTCGGCCAAGCGACGTAAACCCTGCGGTCGCGCCCCGGCCCCACCCGCGCCGCCGACCCCTGGACCTTGCCGGCCCCCGGCATGGGCCGGTACCGGAGGCGCCGGCCTTTCTCTGGTCACTTCTGCCCCAGGACGCCTGCCTCCCCGCCGCGGCGCGCACCCCTTTCGCCGCCCCTTGACGCGCACCCGCCCCCGTCCGACTGTGCGCGCGCCAAAGCCCGAAAGGAAACGGCCCATGAAACTGCTGCAATCCGACGCATCGCCCTTTGTCCGCAAGGTCCGCGTGACCCTGCACGAGACCGGGCAGCAGGACGATGTCGAGATGGTCAAGGTGACCACGACGGCGCTGAACTCGGACCCGCGCGTGCTGGCCGCCAATCCCACCGGCCGCATCCCCGCGCTGGAGCGGGACGACGGCCCGACGCTGTATGACAGCCGGGTGATCTGCCGCTTTCTCGACGACCGGGCCGGGGCGAACCTCTACCCCGCCTCGCGGCTCTGGGACGTGCTGACACTGGAAGCCACCGGCGACGGCATCATGGATTCGACCGTCGCCATGTCCTACGAGATGCGCCTGCGCCCGCAGGAAAAGCAGTTCGAGGACTGGATCAAGGCGCAATGGGCCAAGGCCGACCGCACCATGGGCGCGCTGGAGGCCATGTGGATGGGCGTTCTGTCCGGGCCGGTGACCATGGGGCATATCTCGGTCGGCTGTGCGCTGGCCTATATCGACTTCCGCCACGGCGCCCGGGACTGGCGCGCCAAACACGCCACGCTGGCCAAGTGGTTCGAAGGCTTCAACGCCCGCCCCTCGATGGTCGCGACCGCGCCGCAGGGCTGACAATAGCGGGTGGGCCGCAAACCCACCCTGCCGCAGGGCGGTATGGGTCGCGCCCGCGGGACGGGCGCCGCCTCTTGCTTACGATACCGATGTGGGGGTTTGCTCGTCGGTCTGCGCCGGAGAAGCCAAGGCACAGGCCGGAACAGCAGTGAGCCCAGACGCAGGGCGGGCTTGGCCGCCCCGCCCGGTCAGAAGTTCAGCGACAGGCCGAAGTTGACCGCGTTGGTCTTGATGTCGGTTTTCAAAGAGCCGCCGCCGTCCAGATCCGCCTCGTTCCACGAATAGGTAAACTGGTATTCGCCGAAAACCGAGAAGCGGTCGTTGATCGGATAGCTAACACCCGCCGTGGCGCGCGCCGCCGGTCCGGTGACCTGATAGCCGAAGGTCTTGCCGTTCGGATGCTCCACGTCCACATGCGGCATGGCGAAACCGATGCCGCCGCCGACATAGGGCGTCGCGGCGCCCCACTGGTTCGGCCAGCGGCGCATCACGTTGGCGGTGATGATATTGTGGCCGTCCGTGAATTCCATCGCCGAGAAGCCCAGAGCCTCGCGGTCGCCCTTGTCGGCATAGACCTTGGCATGGGTGAACTCGATCCCGAAGCCAAGGGTCTCGCTCCGCCACCAGGTGCCGCGCACGCCGTAGTAGGGCGGCATCTCGAAGGAATTGCCTTCCCAGCCGATCAGCGCATTGTAGTCGCCGCCGCCCGGCAAGGTGCCGGTGGCGCGACTGTGCGGCGAGGTCTGCCAGCCGGAATAGAACGACAGTTCCATCTCCGCCGCCGCGGGGGCGGCGCAGGCAGCGACGAGCGCCGAAGTCAGAATCAATTTGCGCATGAAGGGCGCTCCAGTGAGTGTCACGCGGACATAATCACTCGCATAGGGGTGTTTCAACCGCGACACATCCGCGCTGCGCCCAAAGCGAGGCTTTTGTGTTCTTTACCACATACAAGCGTGCCGTTACACACCGGCACCGGAACGGGTCGCAGAATCTCTCTGCGGCTACAGGTTTTGTTGTGGGTCTCACGCGCCCCAAGAAAAACGGAGAGAACCTCGTGTCAAACGCAGATACCCACGAAGGCACCCGTAGGGACTTCCTCTACTATGCCGCCGCAGGCGCCGGGGCAGTCGCCACGGGCGCGGCGGTCTGGCCGCTCGTCAACCAGATGAACCCCTCGGCCGACGTGCGCGCCCTGTCGACGATCCGCGTCGACGTCTCGGGCATCGGCGAAGGCACGCAGCTGACGGTCAAGTGGCTGGGCAAGCCGGTCTTCATCCGCCTTCGCACCCCTGAGGAAATCGAGGCCGCCAAGGGCGTCGAGATGTCCGATCTGGTCGATACAGATGCCCGCAACGCCAACATTCCCGCGGGCTCTGACGCCTCGGACGCGAACCGCGGCCTGCTGCCGCCGGGCGCAGAGCCGGGCACCGACAGCCCCTGGCTGGTCATGATGGGCGTCTGCACCCACCTTGGCTGCGTGCCGATCGGCAATGCCGGCGACTTCGCGCTGGACAGCGGCCAGGGCGGCTGGTTCTGCCCCTGCCACGGCTCGCACTACGACACCGCTGGCCGCATCCGTCGCGGACCCGCGCCGCAGAACCTGCCGGTTCCGCCGGCCGAGTTCCTCGACGATACGACCATCCTTCTGGGTTAAGGAGCGCGCACAATGGCCGGTATTCCGCACGATCATTACGAACCGAAGTCGGGCATCGAGAAGTGGGTGCACACCCGCCTTCCGGTGGTCGGTCTTCTCTATGACACCATCATGATCCCCACACCCAAGAACCTGAACTGGATGTGGATCTGGGGCATCATCCTGACCTTCTGCCTTGCCCTGCAGATCATCACCGGGATCATTCTCGTGATGCACTACACGCCGCATGTGGATCTGGCCTTCGCCTCGATCGAACACATCATGCGCAATGTGAACGGGGGGCACTTCATCCGCTACCTGCACATGAACGGCGCCTCGCTGTTCTTCGTCGCGGTCTACGCGCATATCTTCCGCGGCCTCTACTACGGCTCGTACAAGGCCCCGCGCGAGATCACGTGGATCATCGGCATGCTGATCTACCTCTGCATGATGGGCACCGCCTTCATGGGCTACGTTCTGCCCTGGGGTCAGATGTCCTTCTGGGGCGCGACCGTGATCACCGGCCTGTTCGGCGCCATCCCCCTGATCGGCGAGCCGATCCAGACCTGGCTGCTGGGCGGACCCGCCGTGGACAACGCCACGCTGAACCGCTTCTTCTCGCTGCACTACCTGCTGCCCTTCGTGATCGCGGCGCTGGTCGCCGTGCACATCTGGGCCTTCCACACCACGGGCAACAACAACCCGACCGGTGTCGAAGTGCGCCGCGGCTCGAAGGCCGAGGCCGAGAAGGACACCGTTCCGTTCTGGCCCTACTACGTGATCAAGGACCTCTTCGCCCTTGCGGTGATCCTTGCCGTCTTCTTCGCCATCGTGGGCTTCATGCCGAACTACCTGGGCCACCCCGACAACTACATCGAGGCGAACCCGCTGGTGACCCCCGCGCACATCGTGCCGGAATGGTACTTCCTGCCCTTCTACGCCATCCTGCGCGCCTTCACCGGTGACGTCTGGGTCGTGCAGATCGCGTCCTTCGTGACCGGCGGCATCATCGACGCCAAGTTCTTCGGCGTGCTGGCGATGTTCGGTGCGATCGCGGTCATGGCGCTGGCGCCCTGGCTGGATACCTCCTCGGTGCGTTCGGGCCGGTATCGTCCGATGTTCAAGTGGTGGTTCTGGCTGCTGGTCATCGACTTCTTCGCGCTGATGTGGCTGGGTGCCATGCCCGCGGAAGAGCCCTATGCGACCTTCTCGCTGATCGCCTCGGCCTATTGGTTCGCCTACTTCCTGGTGATCCTGCCGCTGCTTGGCGTGATCGAGAAACCGCTGGCCCAGCCCGACACCATCGAGGCCGACTTCGACGCGCATTACGCGAAGTCCGGCGGCACCAAGACCGCCGTCAACCCGGCCGAGTAAGAGAAAGGACCGTTTGAGATGTTCAGGAAACTCACCCTCTCGGCCCTGACGGCCCTTGGCCTTTCCACCGGCGGCGCCTTTGCCGCCGGAGCGGAAGGCCACATCGAGGACTTCGCCTTCTCGTTCGAAGGCCCCTTCGGCACCTACGACCAGATGCAGCTGCAACGCGGTCTCAAGGTCTACACCGAGGTCTGCTCGGCCTGCCACGGCCTGAAATACGTGCCCCTGCGCGACCTCGAAGCGCTGGGTTACAACGAAGAGCAGGTCATCGCCTACGCCAGCCAGTTCGAAGTCTTCGACGACGAGCTGGACGATTTCCGCACGGCGGTTCCGACCGACCACTTCCCGGAAAACAACGGCGTCGGCGCACCGGACCTGTCGATGATGGCCAAGGCGCGTGCGGGCTTCCACGGCCCCTACGGCACCGGCCTCAGCCAGCTGTTCAACGGCATGGGCGGCGCGGAATACATCGCCTCGCTGCTGACCGGCTACACCGGCGAGACCAAGACCGAGGCAGGCGCAACCCTGTACGAGAACACCGCCTTCCCGGGCGGCTGGATCTCGATGGCGCCGCCGCTGGCAGGCGAGGACGTCGACTTTGACGACGGCCACTCCAACGACCTGCACCACGAGTCCGCCGACCTTGCGGCCTTCCTGATGTGGACCGCGGAACCCAAGATGATGGAGCGCAAGCAGGCCGGTTTCGTCGGCGTGTTCTTCCTCGTCGTCCTGTCGGTGCTGCTGTACCTCGTCAACAAGCGCCTCTGGTATCCGATCAAGCATCGCGAGCACTAAAGTCCGCTGCTTCGAAACAGGAAAAGCCCCGCCAATCCGGCGGGGCTTTTTCGTGTTCGGGCCTGTTGGGGGCGTGCCGGATGGGTCCTGCCCTGCGGCATCTGGCGGTCCGGCCTCGCTGGTCCTTCCCTGCTGGTCGGACCCTGCCTCTCTCACCCTGCCGGTCGGGCCGCGCCGGCCCTGCCCCCCTTGCCGGTCACTCTGCTGGGCGGCTTCTCCCGGACGTCAGGACCTGCCGGTCGGGCCTGTCGGCCCCGCCCCGTTGAGCGGCCCCTGCCGCTCTCCTCATGCCCGCCGCCCCAGCCCCCTGCCGGACAAAACGCAATGGCCGACTACTGACCCAGATAAGCGCGGAAGGCCTCTGGCGGGTCATCGAAGAAGGCCCCGGTCTTCACGGGCGGATGCGCCCTGCCCCCGGCCACCAGAACCACCTCGCGGGCGAAGGCCCGGGCGTCCTCCGGGTCATGCGTCACCATCAGGGTCAGCGCGCCCAAAGCCTCGGCCACCTCCTGCACCAGCACCAGCATCTCGCGCTTCATCCCCGGCCCCAGCGCCGCGAAAGGCTCGTCCAGCAGCAGAACGGGGCGCGCCATCAACGACACCCGCGCCAGCGCAGCGCGGCTTTGCTGGCCGCCGGACAGCGTGCCCGGCAAGCGGTCGGCCATGCCCTCCAGCCCGACCCGCGCCAAGGCCCCGGTCACGCGCTCGCGTTCTTCGGCGCCGGGACGGCGGCCATCGGGGCGCAGCGCCAGCGTCAGGTTGCGCATCAGGTCGAGGTGGGGAAAGAGGTTGCCGTCCTGAAACAGGATCGAGACCGGGCGCGCCTCGGGTGGGGTGCGGGTCAGGTCCCGGCCCTCCCATATCATGCGCCCCGACACTGGCGCCCGGAACCCGGCGATCCCATCCAGCAGCGTCGACTTGCCCGCGCCAGACGGCCCCAGCACGGCCACGCGCGCCCCGGGGGCCAGCGCCAGATCCGCGCTCAGGTCGCCCCGGTCCATGGGCAGGCGGATGTCCTCAAGTCTTAGCACCGACGCGCCCTCCCCTGTCGAATATCCAGAACAGCCCGAGGCTGAACATCAGCAGCAGCAGCGCCGCGCCTGCCGCCGCCTCCATCCGGTACGATCCCATCAGCCGGTAGACCTGCAAGGGCAGCGTCGCCCGGTCCGGGTCCGCGAACAGCGCGATCACCCCAAGGTCGCCCATGGCCAGCGCTGCCGTCAGCCCGGCGGCGAAGCCCAGCGGGCGGCGCAGGCGGGGAAGCCAGACCAGCCGCAACCACGCCAGCGGCGTCATCCGCAGGCTCGCCCGAAGGCGTCCGTAGTCGCGCACCACCGCCTCGGCCTCTGGCGTCAGGATGCGCAGCGCGAAGGGCAGCGCAATCAGCGCGTTGATCAGCCCCGTGACGGGCAGCGCCATGGAGAAGGGGTTGACGTAGGGCCGCAGCATCAGGAAGAGCCCGGTGCCCAGCACCAACGGCGATATGGCGATGGACATCAGCGCCCACAACTCGCCCCGGCGCGTCGCCAGCGGCAAGGCCCAGAGCAGGCACAGCCCAGTCGATCCCAGCGCCAGCATCAGCGAATGCCCCGCCGCGCGCCATGTGTCGGGGCCAAGCTGCGCCAGCCCCGGCAGGCCGCGCAACACGACCGAGGCCAGCGGCACCAGCAGGAAGGCCGCCGCAAGGATCAGCCAGCCCGCGTCCCACGCGCGAGTGCCGAGGCCCCCAGCCGACAGCGGCAGGGGCCGGTCCAGCCCGGTGCCGAAGCCTGCCACCCGGCTCGCCTTCAGCGCCAGCACGCCCGCGCCCAGCCCCAGCGCCAGTTGCACCAATGCCAGCGCCGCCGCGCGCCCAAGGTCGAAGTCGAAGCGCATGGACTGGTAGATCGCCAGTTCCACGGTGGTGGCGCGCGGCCCGCCGCCCAGCGTCAGCGCCACGGCGAAGGAGGTCAGGCAAATCACGAAGATCACCGCGAAGGCCCCCGGCGCCACGCGGCGGATCATCGGCCAGTCCAGCACCCGAACCCGTGCGCGAGGGCCAAGGCCCAGCGAGGCGGCCAGCCGGAACCGCTCTGACGGGATTGCCAGCCAGCCCTGCAACAGCATGCGCGTCGCCAGCGGCAGGTTGAAGAAGACATGTGCCAGAACAACGCCATGCAGCCCGTAGACGTCGAAGACCGGCAGGCCGAAGGCCGAAAGGATGCCGTTGACCAGCCCGTTGCGCCCGAAGACCGCGATCAGCCCCATGACCGCGACGATCACCGGCAGGATGAAGGGCGCGCCCATCAGCGCCACCAGCAGCCCGCGACCCCAAAAGCGCTGGCGGGCAAAGGCCTTGGCCACCGGCACCGCCAGCGCGACCGAGACCCCGGCGGAAAGCACCGCCTGCACCAGCGTGAAGCGCAGCGCCAGCCAGTCGCCGGGGCCAAGCGCGCCCAGCCCCCCGGCGCGCCAAAGCACCAGCGCGATCGGCCCCAGCGTCAGTGCCGCAAGGGCCGCGCCCGCGACTACTGCGACAGACCGGCGCGCCATGCCTCGATGGCCTCGTCCCGCAGATCCGCCGCCTCGTCCTCGGAATAGAACAGCACCTTCTCCGGTAGGTCGAGTTGCTGGAAGCCCTCGGGCCACTTCTCCTTGGGCAGGGCTGCGGGGATCGACCAGTTGCCGGTGGCGATCATCGACTGGAAGTCCTCGGTCAGGATGAAGTCCATGAACTGCTGCGCCAGTTCGGGCTGGTCGGTGCCCGCGAGTTTGGCGGCCAGCTCGACCATGAAGTAGTGGCCTTCGGGGAAGATCGCCGCCTTCTTGGTCGTGTCCTCCTCGGCGATGATGTGGTAGGCGGGCGAGGTCGTGTAGGACAACACCATATCCGCCTCGCCGTCGGTGAACAGGCCGTAACTTTCCGACCAGCCCTTTGTCACCGTGACGATCTTCGGCGCCAGTTTTTCCCAAGCGGCCTGCGCCCCGTCGCCGTAGACCGACTGCACCCAGAGTACCAGCGCAAGGCCAGAGATCGAGGTGCGCGGGTCCTGGATCACCAGCCGCAGGTCGTCGGGTGCGTCCAGAAGCGCGTCGAAAGAGGCGGGCGGCTCGGTCAGTTCGGTGTTGTAGACAAAAGCCGTGTGGCCGTAGTTGAACGGCAGGAACACGTCGTCGGTCCAGTCGATGGGCAGCGTCAGGGCCGAAAGGTCCACCCCGTGCGGCGCGAAGAGGCCGCTCTCGCGGGCCTGCTTGGTCACGTCGGTGTTGAGGCCAAAGACCACGTCCGCCTCTGTCCGCTCGCCCTCCAGCATCAGGCGGGGCAGCAGGTCGCCGGGCTTGAATTGCAGGTCGCAGTCGCATTGCGCCTCGAAGAGTTCCTCGATGCGCGGGCCGGGGCCCCATTCCGACACGACGTAGTCGCCCGCGTAGACGGTCAGGACGCTGTCCTGCGCCAGCGCGCCGGTGGTAAGGAACAGTCCCGCGGCAAATATCGGTGCCTTCATGGCATCCTCCAGATTTGCGGCGAGAGGGATCAGCTTGGCCGCTGTCGCGCGGCCCTCACCTTCCCTCCGCCGGTGTTAACCGGTTCAGGTTCAACGGGTTGATGCGCTTACGCAAATCTCAGACAGGTCTCGCATGGCCCGACCGGCGGACCACGGTCCGACCGGACGGGGCAGGCACCCTGCCACCCCGAGGTACGGCGAAGGCTAACGCCCGCCCGCGCGGCCTACAAGGCGAAACCTCTTGAGAGCGCGCCGCCCCTGCCCTAGGACACCGCCCAAAGGAGACCGCCATGAGCCTGAACACCTTCGGACATCTGTTTCGCGTCACCACATGGGGCGAAAGCCACGGTCCCGCGCTGGGGGCGACGGTGGACGGCGTGCCGCCGGGCGTGGCGATCGACGAGGCCGCGATCCAGCAGTGGCTGGACAAGCGCAAGCCAGGACAGAACAAGTTCACCACGCAGCGGCGGGAGCCGGACGCGGTGAAGATCCTGTCGGGCGTGTTCGAGGGGCGGACCACCGGCACCTCGGTTCAGCTGATGATCGAGAACACCGACCAGCGGTCAAAGGACTATGGCGACATCGCGCAGAAGTTCCGGCCCGGCCATGCGGACATCACCTATTTCCAGAAATACGGGCTGCGCGATTATCGCGGCGGCGGGCGCTCTTCGGCGCGTGAGACGGCGGCGCGGGTCGCCGCGGGCGGACTTGCCCGGGCGGCGCTGGCGCATCTGGCGCCCGGGATCGAGGTGCAGGGCTACATGGTGCAGATGGGGCCCAAGGGCATCGACCGCAGCCGGTTTGACCGGGCGCATATCGACCAGAACCCCTTCTGGACACCGGATGCCGTGGCCGCCGGGGAATGGGCCGAGTATCTCGACCAGTTGCGCAAGGACGGCAACTCTGTCGGCGCTATCATCGAGGTCGTTGCGCGGGGCGTGCCTGCGGGTCTGGGCGCGCCGGTCTACGGCAAGCTGGACACCGACATTGCCGCTGCGATGATGTCGATCAACGCGGTCAAGGCGGTGGAGATCGGCGACGGCTTCGCTTCGGCCACCCTGACGGGGGTCGAGAACGCCGACGAGATCCGCATGGGCCCCGATGGCCCGGTCTACAGCTCGAACCACGCGGGCGGCATCCTTGGCGGCATTTCGACCGGGCAGGAGATCGTCTGCCGCTTCGCGGTCAAGCCGACCTCGTCGATCCTGACGCCGCGCAAGACCATCACCGTGACGGGCGAAGAGACAGAGATCGTCACCAAGGGCCGCCACGATCCCTGCGTCGGCATCCGCGCCGTCCCGGTCGGAGAGGCGATGATGGCCTGTGTGATCCTTGACCACCTGCTGCTGCACCGTGGTCAGGTCGGCGATGCAGGCGGCGTGATTGGCTGACGCGCCGGGCCTTCTGCAAAAGCACATGCCCCCTTCGGCCCCTTCCGAACCCTCGGGGCGCTGCCTGTGTTCGCGTCAACCCGGAGCCTTTAACACCACCGGGCCAGCCGCTGGCGGCAGGACGGCTGCGCTAGAACTCGTCCCAGACCGGCCCGTCCTGCCCCACCGCCCGCCGCGGCCTCGGCGGATCGGGCGGCCCTGCCTCGGGCCATGCCGTGCCGGACAGCGTCGCCTCCGCGATCTGCATCGGTTCAGGGGCGGGCTCCTCGCCTTCCCAACTGCCATGCAAGAGCCTGCCGCGCTCGACCGCCGGGTCGGTTTCGGCGGTCAGGCTGCGACCAGCGCCGAAGGCGGCCAGAAGGTCCGTCAGGCGGGTCGCCTCGGCGCTGAGCTGCCGGCTTGACGTGCTGGCCTGCGTGACCATCGCCGCGTTCTGCTGGGTGACCTTGTCCAGTTCCGCCACCCCGACGTTGATTTCCCTGACCCCGGCGGCCTGATCCAGCGCCGATGCGGCGATGTCAGAGACCATTTCGGACACGCCGCTGACGCTTTCGACGATGGCGCTCAACCGTTCCCCGGTTTGCCTGACAAGGTCCTCGCCGTCCTCAACCTGCCGCGTGCTGCCGTAGACAAGGTCCTTGATCTCAGTCGCGGAGGCGGCGGCCCGTTGCGCCAGCCCCCGCACCTCCGAGGCGACAACCGCGAAGCCCTTGCCGGATTCACCCGCGCGCGCTGCCTCTACCCCCGCATTGAGCGCCAGCAGGTTGGTCTGGAAGGCGATGTCGTCGATGACGTCGATGATCTGGGTGATCTGCTCGGAGCTTTTCGCGATAGAGGCCATGGCCGAAGTCGCCCGCTCCATGATCTCGCGCCCCTCTTCGGCGCGGCGACGCCCGTCGGAAACCGCCTCGTCCGCGGATTTCGCCCGCGCCGCCGCTGCCTGCACGCTTTCGGACAGCTCGTCCAGCGCGGCGGCGGATTGCTCCAGCGTCGCGGCCTGTGTCTCGGCACGGCGCGACATGTCGGATGCCATGCCGGACAGGTCTGCGGCGCTGGTCTCGACCGTCTCGGCACTGCCGCGCAACGAGGACACGAGGCCCTGAAGCGCCTCTGCCAGCGCGTTGAAATCATGGCAGAGCTTTGCATAGCTCTCGCCCAGCTCCCCCCAGTCCCCCACCTTGATGCGGTGCGAAAGATCGCCGGATTTCAGCTGGCTCATGGCCAGCCCGAGGGCCTGGAAGAGATCGACCCGCAGGCTGTTTTCCCGTTTCGCGCGGGCCTCTGCCGCGTCGGCGGCGGCAAGCTGATCGCGCAGCGCCGCAACCCGGCTGGCGATCTGGCCGACCTCGTCGCGCCGTTGCGTGCCGGTGATCTCGACGGCGAAATCCCGCTCCGCCAGCCGCGACACGGCCTCCGCGACAGCGCGGACCGGACGCGACAGCAGGCGCCCCGCGACATAGGCCAGCCCCAGCGCCAGAAGGATCGAGCCGATGTAGACGCCCCCGAGGATCAGGTCTGCCCGCTGGCCCTTGGCCTGCGCCTGGGCTGTGGCCGTTTCGGCGCGCGCGCGCAGGCGGGCGCCGAGATCGGTGATCTTGTGGCGGGTCTTGGCCAGCGCCGGCAGGAAGGCGTTCCGGATCGACTGGTATTGCCCGAAGAGCGCCTCGCTGTGGGCATTGTCGTAATGCTGTTCCAGATCCCGCAGCGGCGGCGCCAGGCTGGCCAGTTCCACGCGCAGTGCGGCCCGGGCGCGATCCGACTGGCCATCAAAGACCGCCGCGCCGCTGTCCAGCGCCCCCAGCGCCGAGGCCAGCTTTGCTTCGAACCCCTGCCACTCAGCCTCGTCGCCCAGGGCGAAAAGCAGCAGGTGGGTTTCGGCTGCATTGAGATCCTGGATCACCGCCATCAGCTGCGCGTTTTCCGCGCTGGTCGCCGCCTGAAGCGCATAGCTGGCGGCAAGGTCGCGTTTCACCAGCCAGGATGTTATGCCCGTGACAGCCAGTGCCGCAACGAATACCCCCGCCAGAAAGAAAACCTGCGCCCGGATGGAAAACCTGCTCATCTCGACCTCGATCATCCGGGGCCGGACCACGCGCCCGACCCTTCGGGGTCAGGAAATACGCAGAGCAGGTAAACAAACCCTACCGAAGCAGGGTCACAAATGCCTAAGGGTTTCCGACAGTTTTAGGCGCTGTCACGGGAACCTTGGCCAGTTGCACCGCAAGGATGCCCGCCGCGATGACCGCAACGCCCAGGGCATCCCATGCGTGCAGCTTCTCGCCCAGCAGCAGCGCCGCGATGGCCACCCCGAAGAAGGGGTTGAGGAAATGGAAAGTCGCGGCGCGCACCGCGCCGATGCGGTCGATCAGCATCACCCAGACCAGGGTTGCCGCCAGCCCCGGCACCAGCGTGGTATAGAGGAAGGCCAGAACCAGCTCGACCGACCACAGGATCTCGGGCTGGTGCGGCACCTCCAGCGCCAGCGCAAAGGGCCAGAGCGCGGCGGAGCCGATCAGCATCTGCAACCCCACCACCATCATGAAGTTCCCGCCAGAGGTCGCGCCCCGCAGCGACAGCGTCGCCACCGCCAGGGCGATGACGCCGATGGTACAGAACAGCACGCCCAGCGGGTCCATGCCGCCGCCGAACCGGGTGCCCATGATGATCGCCACCCCCACGACCCCCGCCAGAAGGCCCGCCATGGCCACGGGCTTCAGCGGCTCGCGCAGCACCAGCCAGCCCGCCAGCGCCACCACCAGCGGCATGGTCGAGGCGATGATGGCGGCCAGCGAGGCCTCGACCCATTGCATGGCGACGAAGTTGAAGCCGAGGTATAGCGCATTCTGGCAGATGCCGAAGAGGATCGTCGCCCGCCACTGGCCGCGCGTCAGGCGCCATGTCTGGCCCATTGCCCTTGCGAGGGCGACGGCGATCAGCCCCGAGATCAGGAAGCGCAGGGCCAGCGACCCCAGGGGCGGCGCGGCGGCGACGATGATCCGCGCCGAGGTAAATGCCGAAGACCACATGGCCGCGAAGGCCAGCCCCATCAAGATCGCGCGCATATCCATGCCAAAGGCATATTTTCAAACGGCGCCGGACGAAAGCGCGTTTTTCAGGGCCGTCCTGCGCCCACAGGCAAAAATGCCCCGCCTGCGACCAGCGCAGACGGGGCCAGTAGGGTGCCCGCGGCATAAGCCTGCAAGGGCACCGGCGGTGTCCGTTCAGGAACGTTGTAGTGGGTCGCGGGAGGCGCGCTTACATCTCGGACCGGATCTGCTGGCGCAGGACGTCGATGGGCACAACCTTGCCCTCGCGCTTGAAGTGCCAGTAGGTCCAGCCGTTGCAACTGGGTGCGCCTTCCAGATGGGCGCCGACCTGATGGATCGAGCCCTTGATGTCGTCGCCGATCAGCGTGCCGTCGGCGCGCACCTTGGCGGACTGGCCGCGGGCGTTCATCAGCATCTCGCCGGGGCGCAGCATGCCGCGCTCGACCAACTGGCCGAAGGGCACGCGCGGTTCGGCCCGCTTGGATTGCGTGACCTCCAGCGCGGATTTCTCGAAGGCCCGCACGCGCGAGATGCGCTCTGCCGCGACCTTGCGATAGGCGGTCTCGCGTTCGATACCGATGAAATCGCGGCCCAGCATCTTGGCCACGGCGCCGGTGGTGCCGGTGCCGAAGAAGGGATCGAGCACCACGTCGCCGGGGTTGGTCGATCCGACCAGCACGCGATGCAGCAGCGACTCGGGCTTCTGCGTCGGATGGGCCTTGTCGCCGTTCTCGTCTTTCAGGCGCTCGCCGCCGTTGCAGATCGGCAGAACCCAGTCCGAGCGCATCTGGATGCCCTCGTTCAGGGCCTTCAGCGCCTCGTAGTTGAAGGTGTATTTGGCACCCTCGCCCTTCGAGGCCCAGATCATCGTCTCATGCGCGTTGGTGAAGCGTTTGCCGCGAAAGTTCGGCATCGGGTTGGCCTTGCGCCAGACCACATCGTTGAGGATCCAGTAGCCCGCATCCTGAAGCGCCGACCCGACACGGAAAATGTTGTGGTAAGAGCCGATCACCCAGATCGCCCCGTCGGGCTTGAGCAGGCGGCGGGCCGCCTGCAGCCAGTCCCGGGTGAACTTGTCGTAGGCGGCGAAACTGCTGAACTGGTCCCAGTGGTCGTCGACCGCGTCCACCCGAGAGTTATCCGGGCGATGCAGTTCGCCCTTCAACTGAAGGTTATAGGGCGGGTCCGCAAAAATAAGGTCGACGGAGCCTTCGGGAAGGCTGTTCATCACCTCGATGCAGTCACCCGCAAGGATCTGGTTGAGCGGCAGCGTGGTTGCTGCGCCCGTTTTGGTCTTTGTCTTCATCATCTGCCTCAGTCCCCGGCACCTTATGGCACTCATTGGTTGAGTCGAGGATGATTCATGCGGGAATCGCGGTCAATTATTAAATTGAATCAGTCACTTGCGCTTTCAGCTTGCCACAAGATATCGCGCACCGGGCGGAACGAACGTCTATGGAAGGGGGTCACCCCCAGATCTCGGAGGGCAGATTTGTGACACTTTGTCGGATATCCGGCGTTCGTCTCCCAACCATATCCCGGCCACTGTGTCGCCGCCTCCTGCATGACATCATCCCGCCAGATTTTTGCCACAATTGAGGCCGCCGCGATCGACGGGGACCGCCCGTCCCCGCCCACGACGGTTGTCGCCGGGCAGCTCAGACCCTGCGGAATCCGGTTGCCGTCGATCAGCAGGTGGTCCGGGGCATGGGGAAGGCCCTCGACCGCGCGGCGCATCGCCAGAAGGCTGGCCTGAAGGATATTGAGCCGGTCGATTTCCTCGACCGAGGCGACGCCGACCGAAACCTCTGCCGACTGGTGCAGCAGCGGCGCAAGGAAGGCCCGGCGCCGGGCGGTCAGCTTCTTGGAGTCGTTCAGGCCCTCGGGGATCGACGCGCGGTTCAGCACCACCGCCGCAGCCACCACCGGCCCGGCCAGTGGCCCGCGCCCGACCTCGTCGACGCCTGCGACCCGCGTCGCGCCCTGCGCCCAAAGCGCCTCTTCCAGGTCCAGTCCCAGTGCCATGCGGCGGTGAAACCGCAAAGCCCGCCGAGTCGCAAGGATTCGGTTGCCGGAATACGTCAGAGCAGGCCTTCGTCCTGCAATTGCCGCTGCACCAGCGACAGGATCGCCACATCCGCCGGGACATTGCGGGCGGTCAGCCACATGTCCAGACGCGCCTGCTCTTCCGGGGAGAGTTGCAGCAGGATCGCCCGGGTGCCGCCGGGCTGCACCGTCGTGTCCCAGCCCCGCCCCGCATCAAGCGCGCGCCGCAGGCTCTGGCGCAGCAGGTAGGCCAGCGGCAGATGCGCGGCGGTCGTCCGCACCAGTGCGCGGCGCATCGGTTCGGGGATGGCCAGCGTCAGGGCCTTTCTGGGGTCGCGTCGACTCATGGGGGATCCTGACTGGAGTACGGCGGCATCCTACCGCGACCCTGCCCCGGGAAACGACAGCAAAAGGCCCCGTGCCCGCGATGGTCCGCCTGTGAAACACCCGCAAGCGGTAGGCTGCTCTGCCTGAATTTGCCGAAAATCCGCCGCATCCCGGACATGGCGCGGCGATAGCCTGCCCCTGTCGTTCCAAGAGGAGGCAGCCCGCCAAGAGCCATGACGCGACCACAGATGCGCTGCGCGCGATCTTTACCGACGGGGCAGCAGCGCCGAAACCGCGCCCTGCCACGCAATCCGAGGTGCCCTCGCGCAAGACCGCCACGCGCCGCAAGGCCCGCTCGCGGCGCGCCAGGCTTCCGCTGGCCCTCGCCGCGCTCGCCGTGGGCGGGATCACGGGCAACAGCGCCTATGCACCGGCCCTGCGCGGGCTGGCCCGCATGGGGGTCATCGTCAAGCCGCTGTACTTCTGGAACCCGCTGGCACTGTTTGTCTTCGGCGTGGTCGTCTTCAGCCTTGCGATGGGCGGCACCGCGCTGGCCTGCCTGAGTCTTGGCGTCATGCCGGCGCCGGTGCACGGAATGCTGAACGCCGGCCCCACAGCCTTCGCGCTTTTGATCGCTGGCATGTCGGTGGTCTTCACCGCCATTCACTGGCTGCGCGCAAGGGCCATCGGCCTGCCCCGCTGGCGCGACCTTTAGGCGGCCGCGCCCCGGCAGTCCGGTCAGGCCTGCGGCGGGTGCCCCTTCAAGGCCCACAGTTCTTCGTTCACCGGCAGGTTCAGCGCGGTGGCGAAACCTGCCTCGTCCAAGGCAAGGATGGCGAGGACATCGCCAATGCCCCGCGGCTCTGCCAGACGGCCCGGCGGAATGCCTGCGACAAAGGTCGCGGTCCTGGCGTCATTACCCTGAACGCCATCGCCCATCTCGGTCCGGCTGAGGGCGCCCCCCCATCCCGGGATGCCGCCAAACGCCGGCGCCATAGCCCCGAACGTAACAAAGGCGCCCCGGGGGCGCCTTTGCTTTGGTCTTCTGCGGCGTGGCTCGCAGGAGCCACCATCACGCTTCCCAGAGGGAAGAGTGATTACATCATGCCGCCCATGCCGCCCATGTCGGGCATGCCGCCACCGGCGGCTGCGCCTTCCTTCTGCGGCTTGTCGGCAACCATGGCTTCGGTCGTGATCAGCAGACCGGCAACCGAGGACGCATCCTCGAGCGCGGTGCGGACAACCTTGGCCGGGTCGATGACGCCGAACTTGAACATGTCGCCATATTCGTCGGTCTGGGCGTTGTAGCCGAACTTCAGGTCGCCGGATTCGCGGATCTTGCCAGCCACGACGGAACCGTCGACGCCTGCGTTCTGCGCGATCTGACGCAGCGGCGCTTCGAGCGCGGTGCGCACGATGTCGATGCCGCGGTTCTGGTCGGCGTTGGCGCCGGTCAGACCGTCGAGAGCCTTGCCACCCTGAACGAGGGCAACGCCGCCACCGACCACGATACCTTCCTGAACGGCCGCGCGGGTCGCGTTCAGGGCGTCGTCGACGCGGTCCTTGCGCTCTTTCACCTCGACTTCGGTCATGCCGCCGACGCGGATGACGGCAACGCCGCCCGCCAGCTTGGCCACACGTTCCTGCAGCTTCTCGCGGTCGTAGTCCGAGGTGGTCTCTTCGATCTGCGTGCGGATCTGGGACACGCGTGCCTCGATCTCGGCCTTCTCGCCTGCGCCGTCGACGACGGTGGTCTCATCCTTGGTGATGGTGACCTTCTTGGCGGTGCCCAGCATGTCCATGGTCACGGACTCGAGCTTCATGCCGAGGTCTTCCGAGATCACCTGACCACCGGTCAGGATCGCGATGTCCTGCAGCATGGCCTTGCGGCGATCGCCGAAGCCCGGTGCCTTGACGGCTGCGATCTTCAGACCGCCGCGCAGCTTGTTGACCACGAGGGTCGCCAGCGCTTCGCCTTCGACGTCTTCGGCGATGATCAGCAGCGGCTTCTGCGACTGGATCACCTGCTCGAGCAGCGGAACCATCGGCTGGAGCGAGGACAGCTTCTTCTCGTGCAGCAGGATCATGCAGTCTTCGAGTTCAGCGACCATCTTGTCGGGGTTGGTCACGAAGTAGGGCGACAGGTAGCCGCGGTCGAACTGCATGCCTTCGACGACATCGGTCTCGGTCTCGAGGCCCTTGTTCTCTTCGACGGTGATGACACCTTCGTTGCCGACCTTCTGCATCGCGTCGGCGATCTGACGACCGATTTCGGCCTCGCCGTTGGCAGAGATGGTGCCGACCTGGGCAACTTCGTCGGAGTTGTCGACGGGGCGTGCCGCGTTCTTGATCGCGTCGACGACCTTGGCGGTCGCGAGGTCGATGCCCCGCTTGAGGTCCATCGGGTTCATGCCGGCGGCAACCGCCTTCATGCCTTCCTTGACGATGGCCTGGGCCAGAACCGTCGCGGTGGTGGTGCCGTCACCGGCTTCGTCGTTGGTGCGGGAAGCGACTTCCTTCACCATCTGCGCGCCCATGTTCTCGAACTTGTCTTCCAGTTCGATTTCCTTGGCCACGGACACACCGTCCTTGGTGATGCGCGGGGCGCCGAAGGATTTGTCGAGCACGACGTTGCGGCCTTTCGGGCCGAGGGTCACCTTCACCGCGTCAGCGAGGATGTTGACACCCTTCAGCATGCGGTTGCGGGCGTCGGTATCGAACTTCACGTCTTTTGCAGACATTGTAGTCTCCTGGATATGATGTTGGGTCTGTCAGGAACGGGCCGGTGCGCGGCCCCGGGACGTTGGGCGGGCCATCGGCCCACCACCCCCTCAGGCGATGACGCCGAGGATGTCGCTTTCCTTCATGATCAGCAGCTCTTCACCGTCGACGGTGACTTCGGTGCCGGACCACTTGCCGAAGAGGATCTTGTCGCCTTCGTTCACAGCCATCGCGATCAGTTCGCCGCTGTCCTTGCGTGCACCTTCGCCACACGCGACGACCACGCCTTCGGCAGGCTTTTCCTTGGCGCTGTCGGGGATGATGAGACCACCCTTGGTCTTGTCATCGGACTCGACGCGACGAACCAGCACGCGGTCATGAAGCGGTTTAAATGCCATCTCTGAGTTCTCCTTACTCAAAGTTTTCCATCGCCTCCCCTGTTGGGCGAGGCGTTAGCACTCACGATAGTCGAGTGCTAACGGCCTGTAGCTAGGGATCTCGGCGAGTCGTGTCAACAGCGCGGCTTTGGAATTTTCGGGCCGGAGGATTGCCTCCGGCCCCGCACCGGGAACATGGGGCCGCCATGCACAGCACGCAACCGACACCGGGGATTGCCGCCGGTTCGTTGCCCAAGGGGCTGCGGTCGTATCGCGGCGCCTTCGACAGCCCCACCTTTCCCTTCGGGTGCCGGCAAAGGCCGCGACGCGCGGCGACGGGAAAGGCGAAAGGTGGTCGGCGCGCCATGCACGCAGCGCCCGCGCCGCGCCGGAGCACGGCCCCTGACCATCACCCCTGCAGTTTTCATGAAAATTCATGCGTCGATCATGCATTTTCCGCGTGCAATCCCGGCGCGACTTTGGTTCCTTGCCCCATGACGCGATCTCGCGCCGCAATTACGGACCCCGTTCATGCCTGTCCCCTCAGCGCCCTTCCGCTCGGCGCCCCCTTCGCCGCGTGTCGACAACCTGCGCGGAATCGTCCTGATGCTGCTGGGCTTCTTCTTCTTCGCCGCCTGCGACGCACAGGCAAAGGTCCTGACGGACACGCTGCATCCGGTGCAGATCGTCTGGTTCCGCATGATGGGCCTGTTCCTCGGCATTGTGGTCTTTCTCGGGCTGCGCGGGCTGCACCACCTGCGCAGCGCCCGGCCGATGCTGCAGATCGGACGCGGCCTGACGGCGACCGTCTCGGCGATCTCCTTCATTATCGGGGTCAGCTACGTGCCGCTGGCCGATGCGGTGGCGGTGACCTTCATCGCGCCCTTCCTCGTGACCATCTTCGGCGCGCTCTTCCTGCGCGAACCCGTCGGACCGCGGCGCTGGATCGCCGTGGCGGTGGGCTTTTGCGGCATGCTGATCGTGATCCGCCCCGGCATGGGCGTCTTTCATCCGGCGATCCTGTTCATCGTCGTCGCCGCCTTCATGTTCGCCTTCCGCCAAATCCTGTCGCGCTGGCTGTCGGGAGAGGACGGCATCGGCACGACCATCGCCTATACCTCTCTGACCGCGACCGTGGTCGCAACAGCCATGCTGCCTTTCGTCTGGGTCTGGCCCGCGGACGCCCGGTCATGGGCCATCGCGGCGGGGCTGGCCGCCACGGCGGGCCTGGGAGAGCTGCTGGTCATCCGCGCGCTGGCCATCGCGCAGGCGGTGGTTGTTGCGCCGATGCAGTATTCCATGATCCTCTGGGGCACTTTCTACGGCTATATCATCTTCGCCGACCTGCCGGACCAGTGGACGCTGACCGGCTGCGCGATCATCGTCGCGTCGGGGCTTTATACACTGCACCGCGAGCGGGTTGCCGCGAAACGCGCCGCCGCCTGAGCGGTCCCGGCCCCGCGCCCCTGCGGTGGCGGGCCGGGGTCTAATCCGTGCCCCAGCTGTAGGCCCAGTGCGCCAGCCCGCGGCTGCCCTCTTCGGTCAGGCTGTAGACCCCCTTGTCGACCTTCGCGAACCAGCCATAGTGGTTGTCGCGCATGATCGTCGTCGCCTGCCTGACGCCGGTGGCCGCCACCACGTCGCGCCCCCGGCTCTGGCCGTGTTCGGCCAGATGCGCGGCGCAGGCAAGGCTGTCCTGCCGGTAGCCGGTGACGATCCCGTGCCGCGTGGCGCCGCCGTCGTTGGGATCGCCGCGCAGGCGGTCGAACTCGCGCAAGAGCCGCGCCTGCGCCCGCTTGTTCTTGCGCGGCGCGTAGGGGCCGGGGTCGCAATGCACCTCGACATGGCCATCCGCCCGCACGGTGATCAGGCCCAGCCCAAGCCGCCGACAGAGCGCCATGTTGTCCTTCACCGCCCGCGCCGCCTGTTTGCCGGTCGGGCGGCCCACGGCGATATAGACCGTGTCGGTCAGCGCCAGCCGCGCCACCGCCTGCGTGTAGACCGCCAGCGCGAAGCGCAGCTTCAGCTCCACGATCACCGGCGGCTCGTCGCCCCGGAGCGCCACCAGGTCGGCGGCGCCGACCTCTCCCTTGACGCGGTAGCCCTGCCCTTCCAGCAAGACCTTCACCGGCCCGTATAATTCGCTTTCCCGCCTCATGGCCGCCAACTTTGCCGCTGGGCTTGCCCTTGTCCAGAGCCCCCCTATCCTGACACCCGACCACAGCACCCGAGGACCGCCGATGAACCGCCTTGCCGCCAGCCTTCTGGCCCTGCTCAGCCTGACCGCCCCCGCGCTTGCGGCCTGTTCCGGCACCGCGCTGACGGAAACCCTGACCGCCGAACAGCGCGCCGCGGTCGATGCCCGGCTGGCAGAGACGCCCTATCCGCAGGGCAACCACTGGCGCGCGACCAGGGGCGACGCGGTGGTGCATCTGATCGGCACCATGCATCTGACCGACCCGCGCCTTGACGGCCCGGCCGGGCGCCTGCGCCCGGTGATCGAGGGCGCCGACCTGCTGCTGGTCGAGATGGCCAGCCCCGAGAAACAGGAGTTCGAGGCCGCGATGAAGGGCCGCCCGGAGATGGTCGTGCTGTCCGAAGGCAGCCTGCCCGACATGATGGCCGAGGCCGACTGGCAGGCGCTGTCCGCCGCGATGGAAACCCGGGGGCTGCCGCCCTTCGTGGGCGCCAGGATGCAGCCCTGGCTGATCTCGATGCTGATGGCGATCCCGCCCTGTCTCGATCCGGCCACCGCCACCGAGGACGGCATGGACGTCCGGCTGGAGTCCTTTGCCGTCGAGGCCGGCGTGCCGGTGCGCTCGCTGGAACCGTACGAGACCGCCTTCCGCATCTTCAACGAGACGCCGATGGCGGTTCAGCTGTCGATGGTGCGGTCGACCCTCGTCGGGCCGCAGGTGGCCGAGGATCTCTTCGAGACCATGATGCATGCCTATTTCACCGAGAACCACGCCGAGATCTTCGTCGCGATCGAGGTTCTGACGCCCGAGATCTCGCCGCTCACCGAGACCGAGAACGATCAGGTCACTGCGATGATGCAGGACCGCCTGCTGGCAGAGCGCAACCACCGCTGGCTGCCAGTGATCCTTCAGGCCGTCGAGGACATGCAGGGCCCCGTGGTGGCGGCCTTCGGCGCCGGTCACCTGTCGGGCGAGGAAGGCGTGTTGCGCCTTTTGGAACGGGAGGGGTTCACGCTGGAACGGCAGGCCTTCTGAGAGCGCCCCCTTCCCGGAGGCGGCGTCTGTCCCCGGTGGCAGCGCGAGTTTGTCGGGTTGAGTTGACCGGCCGAGCCCCGGCAGGCTGCGCCGCGACCTACCTGCAAAAGAAGTGCCGAGGGGGGGGTGCGCGTAATACGCATATCCCACCACCCCCTTGGCGATCCCGGGACAGTCCCGTCAAGACGGCCTCAGCGAGCCCCCTGAGACGCCTTGAGGCGTCCCGCTTCGCCCCCTGACACCGACACTCTGCCAAGCCTGCGCCGCGCCTTCTACCGCTTGCGGCCCGCCAGCAGCGGCAGCTTGGCGATCTTGTCGTTCAGCGTGCGCCGTGGCAGGCCGAGGATGCGGGCCGCCGCCTCTGTGTTGCCGTTGCACTGGTCCAGCACGCGGGCGATTTCCTGCGCCTCGAAATCCGCGACGAGGTCGCGCAGGGTCTGGCCGGTTCCACCCGTCAAACCGGCGGCCCGGCGCGTGTCCTTGCCCTTCAGGCCCAGCACGTGCCGGTCCGCCATGATCTTCAGCTCGTGCGCATTGCCGGGCCAGTGGTGCGCCTGAAGCGCCTTGCGGTCCTCGAAGGTGACCGCCGGCGCCTCTCGTCCGTGCCGCGCCGCCGCCGCCGACAGGAATTTCGCGAAGATCAGCGGCACGTCCGCGGGCACCTGCCGAAGGCTGGGCAGCGCAATCTCGTACCCGGCAATGCGGTAATACAGGTCTTCGCGAAAGCTGCCCTCGCCGATGACGTCGCGCAGCGGTCGCGAGGCAGAGGCCACGACCCGGAACGCCAGCGCCCGCCCATCGCCTTCCGCCTGCCGGGTCTGGAGAATGCGCAGAAGCTTGGGTTGCAGCGTCGCGGACAGCGCGTCGATCTGGTCCAGGAACAGCGTGCCGCCGTCGGCGGCGGCGATCAGGCCGGGGTCCGCGCCCTCTGCCGCGCCGCGCGCATCGCCGAACAGCACCGCCTCGGCGCCGCTGTCGGGCAGGGTCGCGCAATTGACGACGACGAAGGGCCCCTCGGGGCGCGGGCCGCGATGGTGCAGCAGCCGCGCCGCCAGTTCCTTGCCGGTGCCGGTCTCGCCGGTCACGACCACGTCGATGTCCAGCGGGGCAATCTCGGCGAGGGTTGCGCGCAGGGCCGCCATGGTGCGGCTTTCGCCGATGAATTCGCCCTGCGCATCCAGCCGGTCCTGCAGGCGCGCCACCTCGGCCTTCAGGCGCCCGGTCTTCAGCGCCCGTTCGATGACCATCAGGAGGTGCCCGGCGTCATAGGGCTTTTCAAGGAAATCCTCGGCGCCCTGCTGCATCGCGCGCACCGCCTGCGCCACGTCGCCGTGGCCGGTCAGCAGCACCACCGGCACGTCAAAGCCCGCCTCGGCCAGCGCCGTCAGCAGCCCGATCCCGTCCATCCCCGGCATCCGCAGGTCGGTCAGCACAAGATCCGGGGGCGCGGCCACGGCGGCCTCCAGCGCGGCCCGCGCCTCGGCGAAGCCCTCGGTGCGGTGACCCACGGCGCCGATCAGGTCGCACAGACCTTCAAGGTGGTCGGGGTCGTCGTCGACGACGAAGAGGCGCGCGCCGCTCATGCCCCGGTGCCCCGCGCCAGCGATCCGCGCCGCCCTGCCATAGACCCCGCATCACCGGCCTGCCCCGGGCGCCTGCCGCCGTGCTCCGCCCCGGTCCCGAGCCTCCGCCTGCCCTGCCCCGTCATTCCGCCGCCACCCGTTCACCGGCCATGGTGTCGAAGGTCAGCACCGCCCGCGTACCGCCGCCGGGGGCCTCGGACAGGGCCAGCCGCCCGCCGAATTCCTCGACGATGGTGCGCGAGATCGACAGGCCCAGACCAAGGCTCTCGCCGGTCTGCTTGGTGCTGAAGAAAGGTTCCGTCACCCGCGCCATCAGCGACGAGGGGATGCCCGGACCGTTGTCCACCACCGCGATTTGCACCGAACCGCCGCTTGCCCGGCGCTCGACCCGCACGGCGGGCGCGGGGCGGTCCGCCACGGCGTCCAGCGCGTTCATCAGCAGGTTCACCAGAACCTGTTCCAGCCGCACCTCGCCCGCAAGGATCACCGGCCCGGGGCCCTGCGGCGCAAAGCCGATCGTCACACCGCAATCGCCCGCGCGCGGCCCGACCAGTTCCAGCGCCGAGCGCACCACCGTGTCCACCGCCACGGGCCGCCGCTCGCCGCCCTCCTTGCGCGAGAAGCTCTTGAGGTGGCGGATCGTCCGCAGCATCCGGCGGATGTGGCTGCGCGCCTTCTCGATCCGCGAGACGGCGAAGTCGTCCGTCACCTTGCCCGACAACAGGGTGGCGGCCAGCGTCGCCTCCATCGCGGCCAGCGGCTGGCTGATCTCGTGCACGATGGCCGCCGACATGCGCCCCAGCGCCGCCATCTTCTCGGAATGCACAAGCGCGTCCTGCGTGGCGCGCAGGTCGTCCTCTGTGCGCTGGCGCTCCTCGATCTCGCGGGCCAGCGCCTGCGTCCGCTCGGCCACCCGCGCCTCGAGCAGGGCGCCCTGCCGCAGCCGCATGTCCACCAGCTGCCGCCGCTGCCACCATGTCTGCGCCAGCGCCCCCAGCGCCAGCGCCGAGATCAGCACCGCCGCCGCCACGCCCCATGCCAGCCGCAGCGCCGACACCAACGACCCGCTGCCCAGCAGCACCCAGCCGTCGCCGGGCAGCGCCTGCCGCCTCAGCAGGCGGTCTTCGCCACCCGTCGTCATCACCGCCTGCCCCGCCTCGCTCAGCAGCGGCGCGCGGTCGGCCACCGGGATCGCCGCAAAGACCCGATGCGCGGCGATGGCGGCCCTTGCCGTCTCGTCCAGAGAGACAAGCGGGCGGTAGACCCAACGCGGCTGGCCCGACAGAATGATGACGCCGAAGCCGTCCGCGACGGTCAGCATCTCGCCCGCGTCGACCCATGTCTCTTGCAGCGGGCGCAGGTCGATCTTGACCACGGCCACCACCGGGCGCCCCGCGACCGTGGCCCGGGAGGCCATGAAATACCCCGGTTCGCCGGTCGTCACGCCGACAGCGTAGAACCGCCCGGAGCCGCCCGCCATGGCATCGGTGAAATAGGGGCGGAAGGCGTAGTTCTCGCCGACGAAGCTGGTGTCGTCGCGCCAGTTGCTGGATGCGATGGCGGTGCCGGTCTCGTCCAGCAGGTACAGCTCGTCCGCCCCGGACTGCCGGGCCGCCACTTCCAGCGCGCGGTTGGCGGTCGCGATGCGCCCGGCGCTTTGTGGATAGGTCACGGCGGCGCGGATGCGCGGATCTTCCAGCGCCACCAGCGGCAGGTAGCTGTAGCGCTCTATTTCTGCCTCCAGCGTGCGCGCGGTCAGCACAAGCGCGCGGTCGACCCGCTCTGCCAGCCCGGCCTTGGCGACCTGCCACGCGGCCAGCCCCGCCCCGCCCGCCACCAGCACGGCGGCAAGAACGAGGCATGGCCAGAAGGCCCGGTGGCGGCGCGCGGTCATGGCCCTACTCTGCCACGGCTGTCGCCGCTGCGGAACTCCCCGCGTGCGCCGCGCAGGGCGCCAGCCGCAGGGGCGCGGCGCCCTCGGTGCCCAGCACCCGGCAGCTGCCCCCGGCGCAAAGCGTCCAGCCCGAGACTGTCGCGCCCGAGGCCGCCAGCACAAGCGCGGGCACGGTCACCCGGCCCTCCCAGACCCACCAGCCGTCCTTGAGGCGCGCGCCCTCGCCCGGCTCCATCCCGGCGCCCGATCCCTGCACCGCGCCCTCGACCAGCCGCAGGGCGTTTTCCTCGACGGCCCATGTCTCGCGCCATGTCACCCGCTCGACCGAATGGGTCCAGGACAGGGTGAACTGCGGCGCCATGGCAATCGCCACGGCGCCGAGGCAGAGCGCGCTCATGCCCGCGCCACCCGCTTTCCGGTCAGCCAGATCAGCCCCGCCGTGGCTGCGGCCAGCGCAAAGCCGATCTCGTCCGTCATCGGCACCGAGGCGATCAGGGTGAAGGCCGCGCCCATGGCCAGCAGCCGCAGCGGCCAGCCCAGCGGATGCCCGCACCAGCCGATCACCGCCACGCCCCAGAGCGCGATGGACACGACCGTCTTGAACACCACGTAGGCCACCGCCGGCCAGAAGCCGATGGCCTCGGCCAAGGGCCCGCCCGGTTGCAGCATCAGCACCGGCGTGTAGACCGCCATGAAGGGGATGACGAAGCCCGCCGCCGCGACCTTGATCGCCTCCATCGAGATGCGCAGCCCGTTCGCCTTGGCGATGGGGGCGGCGGCAAAGCAGGCCAGCGCCACCGGCGGCGTCAGGTCCGCGAGGATGCCGAAGTAGAAGACGAACATGTGGCTGACGATCAGCGGCACGCCGAGGTCCAGCAGCGCCGGTCCCGCGATCGACGAGGTGATGATGTAGTTGGGGATCGTCGGGATCCCCATGCCGAGGAAGATGCAGGTGACCATGGTCAGCACCAGCGACAGGAAGAGGTTCTCCTGCCCGATGGCGACGATGAACTGGCCGAAGGTATTGGCCGCCCCGGTCAGCGTCATGGTCCCGATGATCACACCCACCAGCGCGCAGGCCACACCCACCGGCAGCGCCGTGCGCGCGCCCTCTGCCAGACTGTCGCGGATCAGGCCCAGCGTCTGCCGCCCGCCCTTGGACAGGGCGCACCAGATCAGCAGCGCCGCGATGGCGGCGAACAGCACATCGGTCCCGAATTGAAGGAAGGCCGCCGTGACGAGGCCGAGCCCGATCCAGAAGACCGTCCGGAACACCATCGAGGGCAGGCCCAGCACGATGGTCCCGCCAAGGATCAAGAGCACCGTCAGGCCAAGACCCACGGTCCCGGCAAAAAGCGGCGTGTAGCCCCCGAACAGCAGGTAGATCAGCACCCCCAGCGGCACCAGCAGCATCCAGCCCTTGCGGATCGCGCCCAGCGGCGAGGGCAAGGTGTCCTTCGGCAGGCCGCTCAGCGCGTGCTTGCCCGCTTCCAGGTGCACGATCCAGAAGGCCGAGGCGAAGTAGAGGATCGCGGGCACCAGCGCCGCCTTGACGACCTCGACATAGGGCACGTCCAGCGTCTCGGCCATGATGAAGGCAACGGCGCCCATCACCGGGGGCATGATCTGCCCGCCCATCGAGGCGGTGCTCTCGACGCCGCCCGCAAAGGTCGCGCGGTAGCCAAAGCGCTTCATCAGCGGAATGGTGAACTGCCCGGTGGTGACGACATTGGCCACGCCCGAGCCGGAAATCGTGCCCATCAGCCCGGAAGAGACGACCGAGACCTTGGCCGCGCCGCCCTGCCGGTGCCCGAAGAGGCCCATGGAGACATCGGTGAACAGCTGGATCATCCCGGCGCGTTCGAGGAAGGAGCCGAAGAGGATGAAGAGGAAGATATAGGTCGAGGAGACATAGATCGGGATGCCGTAGATGCCCTCGGTCCCGTAGGCCATGTGGTCGATCACCTGGCTGAAATCGTAGCCGCGATGGTCCAGCGGATAGGGCAGATGCTGCCCGAAGAGACAATACAGCAGGAAGGCCCCCGCGATGATCGGCAGCGCGATGCCCATCATCCAGTAGGCGGCGGCGAAGACCGTCACCAGCGCCACAACACCCATGACGATATCCAGATCCGTGGGCCGCCCGGCGCGCAGGATCAGGTCCTTGTATTCGACCCACTGGTAGACCGCCACCAGCACCGCGGCGACCGCCAGCCCCCATGCCAGCGCCTTGACCGCAGGCCCGCGCGGTCGCGCGTATGCCATAAGCGGAAAGGTCAGCGCCATCAGAAACCCGACGTGGATGGCGCGCACGATCTGGCTGGCCATGTCGATCAGATGCGCGGCGGTGGCGATCTGAAACAGCGAGAAGACCACGGCCATCCAGAACAGGAACCGGCCCAGAAGCGCCTCGGGAAAACGCACACCATGGCTTTCCGCCGGTTCCGGCGGCGTGGCAATATCGGACATATCTGTCTCCTTGGAACGCAAAAGCGCCGCGCCCCCGGTCGGGAGCGCGGCGCGATCCGGGCCGGATCAGTCGATCAGCCCCTGCTCCTTGTAGAAGCGCTCGGCGCCCGGGTGCAGCGGGATCGGCATGCCGTCCAGCGCGCCCTCCAGCGTGATCTGCGCCGCCGCCTGATGCGAGGAGACCAGCGTCTCGAGGTTCTCGAAGAGCTGCTTGGTCATCTCGTAGGCCAGCTCGTCCGAGACGTCCGAATGCGTGATCAGGTAGTTCGAGATCGCCACCGTCGGCACGTCCGCATCCTGCCCGTCATAGGTGCCCGCCGGGATCACCGCCGCCTGGTAGGGCGCGCCCAGCGTCTCGGCGATGCTGGCCGGGATTTCCAGCACGGTGATGTCCACCGAGGTCGAGAGGTCGCGGATCGAGGCCACGCCCAGCCCCGCCGACTGCAGCGTCGCGTCAAGCTGGCGGTTCTTCATCAGTTCCACCGACTCGGCGAAGGGCAGGTATTCCGTCTTGCCGAGGTCGTCGTAGGACATCCCCGCCGCGCCCATGATCGCGCGCGCGTTCAGTTCCGTCCCCGAGGCGGGCGCGCCCACCGACACCGCCTTGCCCGGCAGGTCGTTCAGCGAGGTCGCACCGGCTTCGGCCAGCGCCACGAGCTGCACGTAGTTCGGGTAGATCGCCGCGATCCCGCGCAGCTTGTCCAGCTTCTTGGGGAAGCCCGCCTCGGCATTGCCTTCCCAGGCCGCCGCGACGCTGTCGCCCAGCGAGAAGGCGATCTCGCCCCGGCCGTCCTGCAGCAGGTTGAGGTTCTCGACAGAGGCCTTGGTGGATTGCACCTGCGTGCGCACCTTGTCGATGTTCTCGGCGTAGATGTTCGACAGCCCGACGCCCAGCGGATAGTAGACGCCCGAGGTGCCGCCGGTCAGCACGTTGACGAAGTTCTGCGCCTGCGCGCCGGTTGCGCCAAGGGCCACGACGGATGCCAGCAGAGCGCCGCGCAGGGCGGTGTTGAAATGGATCATGATATCCTCCCGTTGAGTGATCCGCCCCCTCCCGGGGCAATCGCCGCCATGCAAAGCGCGGCGCGGGCGGTTGCGCAAAGACAACCCGCCGGGGCGGCGAAATCGCCGGGCAATTGATTGCCACGAGCCGGGCAACACCTTGCGCGGCGCCTGCGTGACAAGGCGGAACGGGGCGGCTAAGCCTGTGCGTACCATTCTGCCGGAGGCCCCCATGATCACCCTCATCGCCGCTCACGACCGCAACCGCGCCATTGGCAAGGACGGGGACATTCCCTGGCACATCCCCGAGGACCTCGCCATGTTCAAGCGCGAGACGCTGGGCGGCGCGCTGGTGATGGGCCGCCGGACCTGGGAGAGCCTGCCGGTGAAACCCCTGAAGAACCGCCTGAACATCGTGGTCTCGCGGGATACCTCGCTGACCGAGCATGTGGTGGGGTCGGTCGCAGAGGCCGTGGCCCTTGCGCAATCCGAGGGGTATTTCCGGATCTACGGCATCGGCGGGCAGAGCATCTACGAAGAGATGCTCCCCATGGCCCACCGCCTGCTGCTGACCGAGGTCGACACGGAGGCCGAGGGCGCGGATACGTGGTTCCCGGAGATTGGGGATGGGTGGGTAAAATGTACTGACTTCAAATGCAGCACAAAACACGCAGCAATCTTAGAGCACATAAGGATTTCCTAAGGGGATTGCGATGAAAACTACATTACTTGATCAAGGAAATTTCGCGCTTGGACTAGTGTGCGGCATCTGCCTGACATCAATCGCATTTTTATTTTACGATTACTATGACATCATAGTATCGGACAAAACACTTCTCGGCGCTATCATCGGCGGAGGCATTGCAGGCTTAGCCTCACTTTGCACGGCCTTAGTAGCAGTTTACTTTAGCATAAAAGATTCTCAGGAAAAGAAAAAGCACGGACTTGCTTCTTCGGCGTTCTCTGCGTTTCAAAAATCCACTGAGCTTTTAGACACTATTACGAAGACGTACCATCACTTTTTCACCGCGGATGAAACTAGTATCGTTCGTGCTGGAAAAGATACTCTGATATGGAAGCCCTTACACGGCGTTCGGGATCGAGTTCAATTCTCAGAGTCCGAAAAATGTTTGGGGCTTCAAATTAAACGCGCAGATCTATTCAACATGATTCAAAGCCTTCAGCGCCTAGAGGAAAGCTTTAGCTTCCTGAGGCTTACCCATGACGAGCACTTCAGAAACTTCCAGTCAACGGTTCAGCCACAACTAAGATCCGATCTTGTAACTTGGAAAGGTTCCGGACCAGCAAAGATTGACAACACTCAGATGATAGAACTTTTGAGCGTTCAAGGCCTGTTGAAATCTTTCCTGCTTGATGCACAAAAGGAAGCAAAAAGGCTGCACGCTTTGCTTATAGAAATCCTCGAGCGAGAATTCGGAACTACCGTGAACTTTGAGCTTGTGAACGTTAAACCTAGTGCTCGTGACTACTTCGCCCCAGCGGGGCGCTAAAGATCGAACAGATATAAGTCGGCATTTGAGACCCCAAGTAAGTTACGTTTGCCAGCGCCGACCCGCGGGGTGGCGCTTCCACCGGGTTCGGCATGGCAGTTTATCCCGGCCAAGCCCGTGTGCCCTCACCGGATCACCCGGACCTCACCAAAGCGCCGCCCCGGGGGGCGGGTCGGCGCTGGCGCGGCGGCTTCGCCTTGTTCCGCGCCCGGTGACATAGATCGATGCTGCTTGGGTCATGGAACGGGCGGTATCTAAACGCGGCTCCCTCCCCTCCCGCGATGGGGTCGACGTGGCGGGAATGCTCTCCCTCCGCGAGGCCTCGCAGCCCCGCCGCGCGCCCCGTTTACCCCGGCTTCGCGCTCTGCCATACTCCGGGGCCAACCAACCAGAACAAACCGAGCACGCCGAGGGACCCCGATATGGCCGACGACCTCCTCCAGTCCGCACAGGAACCGACCTACGACGCCTCCTCCATCGAGGTGCTGGAGGGGCTGGAGCCGGTCCGCAAGCGCCCCGGCATGTATATCGGCGGCACCGACGAACGCGCCCTGCACCACATGGTGGCCGAGATCCTCGACAACTCGATGGACGAGGCCGTCGCGGGCCACGCCAACCGGATCGAGATCATCCTGCACGCCGATTTCGCCATCGAGGTCCGCGACAACGGGCGCGGCATCCCGATCGACCCGCACCCCAAGTTCCCCGGCAAATCGGCGCTCGAGGTCATCCTCTGCACCCTGCACGCGGGCGGCAAGTTCTCGGGCGACGCCTATGAGACCTCGGGTGGCCTGCACGGCGTCGGCGCCTCGGTCGTCAACGCCCTGTCGGATTCGCTGGTCGTGCAGGTGGCCAAGAACAAGGAACTCTTCGAGCAGCGATTCTCGCGCGGCATTCCCCTTGGCGGCGTCGAGAAGATCGGGCAGGCGCCGAACCGCCGCGGCACCTCTGTCACCTTCCACGCCGACGAGGAAATCTTCGGCCACCACCGCTTCAAACCCGCCCGCCTGTTCAAGATGGTGCGGTCGAAGGCCTACCTCTTCTCCGGCGTCGAGATCCGCTGGAAGTCCGAGATCGACGATGGCGAGACGCCCACCGAGGCGACCTTCCACTTCCCCGGCGGCCTCTCGGACTACCTGACCGAAACCCTAGGCACCGCAAGCACTTACGCCGACGCGCCCTTCTCCGGCACCGTCGATTTCCGCGAAAAGTTCAACACGCCGGGCAAGGTCGAATGGGCGATCAACTGGACGCCCGCGCGCGACGGTTTCATCCAGAGCTACTGTAACACCGTCCCCACCCCCGAGGGCGGCACCCACGAGGCCGGGTTCTGGGCCGCGATCCTCAAGGGCATCCGCGCCTATGGCGAGCTGGTCAACAACCGCAAGGCCGCACAGATCACCCGCGACGACCTGACGGCGGGCGGCTGCGCGCTGGTCTCCTGCTTTATCCGAGAGCCGGAATTCGTCGGCCAGACCAAGGACCGGCTGGCCACCACAGAGGCGCAGCGGCTGGTGGAAAACGCCGTCCGCGACCACTTCGACAACTGGCTGGCCTCGAACACGAAATCCGCGGGCGCCATCCTCGACTTCCTCGTGCTGCGCGCCGAGGAGCGGCTGCGCCGCCGGCAGGAAAAGGAAACCGCCCGCAAATCCGCCACCAAGAAGCTGCGCCTGCCCGGCAAGCTGACCGACTGCACCGCCAAGAACCGCGAGGGGACAGAGCTGTTCATCGTCGAGGGCGACTCGGCCGGCGGATCGGCCAAGGGCGCGCGCAACCGCGAGACGCAGGCGCTGCTGCCGCTGAAGGGCAAGATCCTCAACGTGCTGGGCGCGGCCTCGAACAAGCTGTCCTCGAACGCGGAAATCCGCGATCTCTGCGAGGCGCTGGGGGTCGGGCTGGCGACGAAGTTCAACGTCGACGACCTGCGCTACGACAAGATCATCATCATGACCGACGCCGACGTCGACGGCGCCCATATCGCCGCCCTGCTGATGACCTTCTTCTACACGCAGATGCGCCCGATGATCGACGCCGGGCACCTCTACCTTGCCTGTCCGCCGCTCTATCGCCTGACCCAGGGCGCCAAGCGCGTCTACGTCGCCGACGACGCCGCGAAAGAGGCCTTGCTGGCCAAGGGGCTGGGCGGCAAGGGCAAGATCGACGTGCAGCGGTTCAAGGGCCTTGGCGAGATGGACGCCAAGGACCTCAAGGAAACGACGATGGACCCGGCGACCCGCACGCTGATCCGCGTCACCATCGACGAGGACGAACCGGGAGAAACCGGCGATCTGGTCGAACGCCTGATGGGCAAGAAGCCCGAGCTGCGCTTCCAGTACATTCAGGAGAACGCGCGCTTCGTCGAGGAACTCGACGTCTGAAACCCTTGCCAAGGCCCGCGCACTCGGCAACTCTCGACCCATGCGCGTGCTTGGCCTTCTGTGTCTTCTCTTGCTCGCCGCCTGCGGGCGGCCCCTGACCCCGTCAGAGACGGCTTACCTGAAAGCCATTCAGGGCGAGGCGCTGGACACCCGCAGGATGCGCATCACAAATGGGCATTTCGCCGGTGCCATCACCTACGAAATCCCGGTGCGCCCCCGCGACACCTGCCAGGAACGGATCTGGCCTCCGATGACGCAGGCGCAGACGGTGACCGTCTCGCCCGCCGCGACGGTGCTGTTCGATACGGTGCTGATGCGGAAGGACGTCTACCGGAAGGACTTCCTGAAAGGGTGGCCGGACCGGGTCGATCTTTTCGACGCCATGCTTCTGGCGCATGAGGCGACGCATGTCTGGCAATGGCAGAACCGCCACAAGACCGGCTACACGCCACTGAAGGCCCTGAACGAGCATGTGACCAGCCGCGACCCCTACCTGTTCGATGCCGATCAGTCCCGGGATTTTCTCGAATTCGGGTATGAGCAACAGGGCAGCATCGTCGAGGAATATGTCTGCTGCCGCCTGCTCGATCCGAAGGCGCCCCGGACAGAGCGCCTTCGCCTGATGATCTCGGAACACATGCCAATCGGGCGGCTGGATCGGATCGTCGACCGCCCGATGATCCACGTCCCATGGGACGGGGTGCAGACCGAGGGCATCTGCCGCTAAAACGCGTGGTTGACGCCTCAGACCGGATCGTCGTCCAGCTTGGTCTGCCAGCGCGACAGCTCGCGCTCGGCTTCTTCACGGGTGCGCCCGTATTTCTCTTGGATCAGGCCAAGCATCTGTTCACGCTCGCCCTTGGCCTCCTGAATTTCATTATCGGTCAGCTCACCCCACTCTTCGCGGGCCTTGCCCTTGAGTTGCGTCCATTTGCCTTGGATCTGGTCCCAGTTCATCGCGAACTCCTTTTCGCATTCGGGTCTGCCCGGATAACCCCCGACCCCGCCCCGCGGTTCCCGCCCGCATGGAGCCTTGGCAAGGCTGCCCGGCCTTTGCCGAGGCAGTGAATCGCAAGCTGATCCTGGAAATTTCAGCATCCATGCCGGTCCGGCGGTTCGTCGCGGCGAACTGACGGGGCGCACCGACGCACAAAAGACGCGGCGGCCCTACCCCGCGATGTGGCGCCTGAAGCCCCGCGCCATCAGCGGCCCCGCCACAAGGCGATGCCCCCGCCGCCAGAGACGGGCGCACAGACCCTCGGTGCCTCGGGCCGCGCGCGTCAGACCACCTGCGTCAGATGCGCGGTAGGCGATGTGCTCTCCTGCGGCCATGCCACCGGCTGGCCCTCGGCGCGCAGCTCGGCAAGGCCGCGCCCGAAGTGGCGCGGGTGGGCCTGTAGCACAAGCGTGCGCCCGTCGAGATCGCGGAACGCCAGCCGGGCGCTGCGGTTGTCCCGCTCCATGGCCTCTCGCAGGACGCTCAGCGCAATGGCTTGCCCAAGGCGCAGGTCGGCAAAGGCCTCGGAAGGCAGGCAGGCGGCAGACATCACCCGCGCCCGGGCGATGTCGCGCATCAGCAGGTCGACCTCCTGCGCCGGGGCGGCGGCCCCGATCCGGTGCAGCGGCTGCGGCGCATGCCACAAAACCGCTTTCAGCAGCGTGCCCAGCGCGCCGGCCACGACCGCATGCGCGGCGGTGTCCGAGGGCGTATGCTCCAGGCTGCGCACGTCCGCCAGCGGCAGGAACAGCGCAAGCCCCCGCCGCCGCAGACCCCGACGCGCCGCATTGGCGCGGCTGACCCAGTGCAGCAGCCCCGGCGCGTGCTCGGCCAGCATCTCGGCGGCGGCGCGGTATTCCGCATGGGCCGGGGCGGCCTCCCGCTCTTCCCGGGTCAGCCACAGCGTCATGCGCGCCGCCGTTACCGCGGGCCGCGACAGCCGGTCCAGCCGCGCCGCCTGCTCTTGCGCCATGCGGCGGGCGTGGCGTTCCGCCTCTGCCATCACCGCGAACAGGCGCGGCCCGGTCCAGAGGTCGCAGGCCGAGGGTGCAGAGACGGACAACGCCCCGCGCGCCAGCGCCGCCAGTGCCGCGTTGTGGAAGGGCCGCGCCGCCGGGATTCGGGGCAAGGCATCGGCCAGCGCCCCCGGCGTCTCCGGCACGGTCGGTTCGGGCGAAAGCCCCGGCACACGCAGCCCGGCGCCGCTTTGGCCCGCGCACCACGCAACCCAGTCCGACATCGGCGCGTCCCCGGCTGGCACCGCTTCGCACGGACCAAAGGCTCCGGCGTGGTCTTCGCGCCACAGGGCAGAGGCCCCTGTCTCGTCCCCCGACAGCGCTACGCCGCAGCGTTGCAACGTGCGCAGGGTCAACTGGCCATCGCCATTCCAGTGAAGGCTGCGGCGATGGCCAGGATCACCCTCCGCCCCGGAGGACTGAGCGGAGGGTTCCATCGCCTCGGCCATCTGGCGGGCGTCGAACCAAGGAAGGTTCCGCAATTCGCAGAGAAGCTCGTGCAGAGTGAACCGGGTTCTGCGGTCGATCCGGGTTTCAAGGTGCGGATCGGCAAGGGCCTTGGCCGGATGATCGCGCAGCAGCGACAGCGCGAAGATCTCGGCCATCTCGCCAGCCAGTTCCACCGGCCCGGGGCGGTGCGGCGCAGGCGACCGCAGGGCACCGATGGTGCGCGGCGGGGCCCCGCCTCGGATCACGGTCAGCGCGACCCGCTTCCCTGCTTTGGCCTTTTGTCCGACCATCTCCAACCCCCGGTGGCTGATCGCGCCCTATGCGGCGCCGATTGACGAAACGTTAACGGCACTCTGCCCCGGCTGCGTGATCGCTCCGCAATCGCTGTGCAAATTTCCCGTGAACAGGCCATGAAATTCACGCGCGATGCCGCGCCGGAGCCTGCCCGCTGCGTGAACGCAGCGCAATTTCCCCGCCGTTTTCGCAGCATCCGGGCTGTGCGCGACAGGGCGTCTTGACGCATGTCGGGCAAGCGCGTTCACTTCACCCCGATCTTCGGGCGGTGAAAGGGAGCGCATAACATGCCAAGCGACTGGACGGACGCGCGGGACTGGACCGCCCGGGATGCCTATCTTGACTGGACCCGCCATCTAGCCTCCAGACGCGCGCCCCTGCATCCGGCCGATCCCGAACCGGCCCCGGCGCTGGAGCCGGTCTTCGTACGCCTTCTGGCGTCGGACACCGCATCGCGCCAGCGGCTGCTGGATCTGGTCCTTGCCCCCGCCTCGCCATTGTTCATGGATCCGCACGAAGAGGCCCGGTTGTCCGAGCGTCTGGCCGAAGGCGCGGCGGAGGGCCTGCCCGACGAATACGCCCTGTACCGCCGCTGGCGCACCCCCGACAGCGCCCATGCCGACCTCTTCGAGGTGCTCGACACCGGCATCGAAGTCAGCGCCACGCGTCGGCCCGCAGGCGGTGCGCCCGCCCTGCCCGTCGCCGAAGAGCTGCCCGAGGACACGCCTGTCGTCGCGCTGATCGACGACGGCATCGGCTTCCTGAACGCCCGCTTCTGCACCGCCGGGCCAGATGGCCTTCGGACCCGGTTCCGCGGGCTCTGGCTGCAATCGCTGGAGCGGTTTTCGACCGACACCAAGCAGATCACCTGCGGTCAGGTTCTCGACCCCGCGGCGATAAACGCGCTGCTGAACAGCCGGGACGAACAGGGCAGCTATGCGGCGCTGAACGCCGGGCTCTACGGCCCGCAGACCCGCTGCGAGACGGCGCGTAACGCGACCCACGGCACCCATGTCCTTGACCTTGCGGCGGGGGCCGATCCGCTGGACGCCTCCGATCCGGTGCGGGGCTGGCCGCTGCTGGCGGTGCAACTGCCGCCCGAGGCGATCGACGACACCTCTGGCATCCGCTTCGAGAACTACATGGTGCAGGGCCTGCGCTGGATCTTGCGCCAGGCCCACGCGCTGGCCCCCACCGCGCCGGTGATCGTGAACCTCTCGCTGGGTGTGACCGCCGGCCCCAAGGACGGCAGCCGCTTCGTCGAACACCAGATGGCCCGCGAGGCCGCCGAGTGGGAGCGGGTGAAGCGCCAGCCGGTGCGGCTGGTCTGGGCCTTCGGCAACACCTATCGCGGCAGTCAGGTGGCGCATCACGCCTTCCCGGCAGCGGCCGCGCAGAAGGACCGCGAGACGCAGATCGGCTGGCGCGCCCAGCCCGATGACGAGACGGCGAATTACCTCGAAATCCGCACCCGCAACGCGGCCTCCACCGATATCGAGGTTTCGGTCTGTTGCCCCAATGGCGTGGAGTCGGGCTTTGCCGCGCTGGCCCCCGGGCAGGTCCGCACGCTGGAACGCAACGGCAAGGCGCTGGCCCGGCTGTACCATGTGCGCGAACGCCGCTTCGGCGGCGGCGTGGTCAGCCCCGCGCATTACGTTCTTGCGCTGGCGCCGACGCGCGGGCGCAAGGCGGCAGAGCCCCTCGCCGATCCCGGGCGCTGGACCCTGGGCCTGCGCTACGGCGGCGCGGCGGCGGCGCAGGTGGTGCTGCAGGTCCAGCGCGACGATGCCATGCGCGGCGCCATGGTGCAGGGCCGCCAGTCCTACCTCGACTGCGAGACAAGCGGTGTCTGGGATGCCGAAGAGATGGCCTATACCGGCTTCGCCGAGGGTGGCCCCGTCCGGCCCGAAGGCAGCCACAGCGCCGACGCGACGGTGTCGGCGCGCCAGATCTTCAGCTGCGGCGCGGTCCGTGTGTCCGGGCGGGTCGCGGCACGGCGCAGCGCCGAGAATTTCCGGCCCTCGCGCTACAGTGCCATGGGCGCCGCGTGGTCGGTGCCGGGGCCGACCGCCGCCACGGTGGCGGATACCGGATCGTTCCGGCCGGGCATCCGGGCCGCCGGGACGCTGTCGGGCACGGTGCGCAGCTTCAACGGCACCAGCGCGGCGGCGGGGCGGCTGACCCGCGCGCTTGGCATGTCGGCGGCGCGGATCGTGGAAAACGCCAGCAGGGCAGAGACGACCCCGCTGGACGACATTGCTGAGGATGCGGTGCCCATGGTCGCCACAGAAGAGGCGGACCATGCGCGGCTGGGCAAGGCGATTGTTCTGCCCGGCAAACGCTGAGGCGACAGTGCCACGACGCGAAGGGGGGCGTCGGGGCGGCCCGGTACACCAGTGTCGCCCCGCGACCGGTCAGCGCAAAGCCCCCGGCGGGCATCCCGGCCTTCGAGACAACGCAACGGGAAAGGTCAGCCCCGCTCAGACCGCAGCGCAAAGCCCCCTCTCGTGCCGCAGCACCGGCGCGGACGGCTCCCCGGAACGAAATGGCAGGCAAGCCTAAAGAAGCGCGCGGATCGGGTCCAGCAGGCCATTGTTGCGCAGGGTCCGGACCGGGTAGCTGTCGTCGTTCAGGATGCGGTCTATGGTAAAGCCCGGCTCTATCTTTGCCAGCTTCTGCGCAACCGCCTGCGCCTTGTCCAACTGGCCTTCCAGTGCGTAGAGCGCCAGCAGATGCCGGTGCGCGGGCCGCGACAGCGGAGCCGAGCGGGCCGCGGCCTCCCCGGCGGCGATGGCCTCTTGCGGGCGATTGCAGCCGATCGCGATGATGCAATGACCGGTGTCCCAGTAGTGCCGGAACGGCGAGGTCCGGGCGAGCAGGCAGGCCCGCCGCGAGGCATTGAAGGCGGCATCCAGATCACCCGCCAGCATCAGCCCCTCCGACAAGGACTTCCACGCGAAGGCATTGGCCGGGTTCCGTTCCACCGCCGACTGCGCGAGGTCGAGCACCCCGGCGCTGTCCCCCAGCGCGGTGCCGCGCACCTTCGAGATGATCGCGTGCACCAGCACGTTGTCCGGCGCCAGCTCCATCGCGCGGTAGTGCAGGTCCACCGCCTCTTCCATCAGCGCGGCCTGATCGCTTTCGGGCATCTCGATCATCTGGGTCAGGCGGATCATGCTGGCCCATGCGAGGTAGACGCCGTTCTCGTCGCGTTTGAAGGCCTGATCCATCAGCCCGTAGGCCTCGCGCAGGGCGTCCTGCTCGAAGCTGAACATCCGGTAGAGGCCCAGCCGCGACAACGCCGTCGACCGCGTTTCGGGGCGGTCCTTGTCCAGCACATGCGGCAGCTTGCCGATGATCTGGTCCGCCGCCTCGAAGACGGTGCGCGAAATCTCCAGCTCTCCGGTCAGGATGTCGGAAAGCTTGGGCATATGCTGAAGCTTGGAATAGAGGATTCGCGCCGTGGGCTGGTGGATCGCCTTGATGAAGACCGAATGCTCGTTGCCGTTCTGCAAAAGCTGCGCGTTAACGACGATGTCGCTGACCTGCGCCTCGGGCGCCGGGAGGTCGTCGCTTTCGGCCTGCCGCCACGCGCGGACCTGCTCGGCGATGTTCTCGCCGATCTGGTTGGCCAGCACCTCGCCCATCATGCGGTCGCGCGCGGGGCCGTCGGTCTCGACCCGGCAGTTGATCAGGATGCCACGCCCGCCCGAGGGCGCGGTGCGCGCGATCCGGGACTGAAGCTCGGCCCGTTCCAGCCGCAGCCAGTCCTCGAACTCGGGATCGCGCACGTCGATCCCCTGCAACAGCTCGATCCGGTCGTCGTCGGGCACCACCTCTTCGTGCAGGTCGACGCGCACCCGCGCCGGATCAAGCCAGACATCGGTCCGGTCCGCCTCCAGCACGCCCGAGGCCTCGCCAAGCGCCGCGCGCAGTTTCGACAGTGCCTGCCGCAAGTTCGCGCTGGCCTGTTCCGGGCCGAAGGTCGACCACAGCTTGTCTTCCAGCCAACGGCGCGGGCGGCTCATCTCGGGGCTGAGCGCCAGCATCGCCAGCAGCGCCTGGTTCTTGGCGCCCTTCAGGGCAAGCGTGGCCCCCTCCGCACTGCGCAAGCGCAGCGGACCCAGAACCTCGACCCGGATATGCCTCTTCATCTGGCCGTCCATGCCCCGCACCGTACCCCCGGACGAAACGCTAGCACCGGTGCGACGCAACGGCAACGGACGTTAAAATTCCGTAAAACGCAGGCAGATGGCGTGAATAATCTTTGACGCCATGAAAACCGGCGAGGCACTGTCGGACAGGAATTTCGGAGGGACGTCATGCCGGTCTTTGGCCTTTTCAACTCGCAGAACAGCCAGAACTCGCAAAACAGTCAGAATTCGCAGAACAGCCAGAATTCTCAGAACTCGCAGAACAGTCAGGCAACCGAGAACTCGCAGGGCGGCCCGGACAGCGGGTTTTCCAGCGCCGCGCTGGCGGTGGCGCGGGACGGCACCATCGGTTTCTGGGACGGCAGCGCCGACCGCCAGCCGAAACAGGAGGGCCGGGACAGCTGGGCGGCGATGAAGGCCATGGCCACCGGGCCGCGGCGCAACCTGATGGATCAGGCCATCGGGGCGCTGTTCTCGGTCAGCGCGCCCGAACCGGGCAGCGGCGCGGGCGAGGGCAGCGTGGCCATTCAGGGCAACCCCCTTGTGCGCCTGACAAAGCCCTCGAACGCCTTTCTGGCGGAAAAGCAGCTGCCGCACCTGCGCGGCTACGCCGATCTGCGCGCCGACCGCCTGCCCGAAATCATCATGCAGACCGGCGACATCCAGAGCTTCTTTGCGCTGGTGGGCTACATGTCCCCCGAGGCGACCAAGTGGACGCTGGCCCTGAGCCAGGCGATGCTGCGGCTGTGTTCCATGCTGGAGATGCCGCTGAAGCACGGGTTCGACGTGGCGCGTCCGATTTCCATGTCCACCAAGGTCCAGCCGCTGATCCAGACCCCGGGTCACGGGGCATGGCCCTCGGGGCACGCCACAGAGGCCTTCGCGCTGGCGACCCTGCTGACCCGGCTGTTTCACGACCGCGCCTTCGATCCGGTCGAGGATATCCGCAGCGGCGCGCCGCTGTATCGCCACGCCGAGCGCATCGCGATGAACCGCACCGTGGCCGGGGTGCATTTCCCGACCGACAGCATGGCGGGCGCGGTGCTGGGGGTGACGGTGGCCGAAGCCTTCGTGAAACTGCTGGACGGCGCGGCGCAGGCCCCGTCACGGCATTTCAAGGGCGCCGCCTACGCGGGCGACTTCACTCTTGCGACGCTGACGGCCTCTCTGGCCGATCCGGCGGTGATCGAAACCGGCAGCGCCGGGCTGTCCGGCGCGGCCCTGCCCGCGTGGCTGACCCGGATGTGGCGCGAGGCGGTCGAAGAGTGGTGAACCGCCCGACCTGACACGGCGGGTGCGGCGAGGCCTTGGAACCGTCGCGCTGCGCCACCCCGGTGTCGTCTGCGGCATTTGGCTCGGTCATGGCAGTTAGGCAGTCTACAGGCCGCGGGTCGGACACGACGCGGTGGCGTAGCGCCTTGCCCCCGGTAGACGACAGCGGCCATGGCGCGTTCCGGTGGCGGCGCCGACCGCGCCCCGCCACACAGCACTGCCCCTTGCCACCGCGCCCGTCCGCCCCCACTTTGCGCCGATGGACTGGCGCGATACCGGCATTCTTCTGACCACCCGCAAACATGGCGAGACCGCCCTGATCCTCGACGTCTTCACGCCGGGGCACGGGCGCCAGACCGGCGTGCTGCGGGGCGGCGCATCGCGCAAGCGCGCGGCCTCGCTTCAGCCCGGGGCGCAGCTTGACGTCACCTGGCGCGCAAGGCTCGACGACCACATGGGCGCCTTCACCGCAGAGCCGCAGCGCTCTCGCATGGCCGCCGCGCTGGCCGACCGGCTGGCGCTGGCGGGGCTCTCAGCCGTGACCGCGCTTCTGGCCTACGCCCTGCCCGAACGCGAGGCTCATCCGACGCTTTACCGGCACAGCGAGCAATTGCTGGACCTGCTGGGCCAGCCCGCGCTCTGGCCGCTGGCCTACCTGCGCTGGGAAATGCGGCTTCTGGAAGAGATGGGCTTTGCGCTGGACCTGTCGTCCTGCGCCGTCACCGGCGCGACGGAAGGGCTGGTGCTTGTCTCGCCGCGCACCGGACGGGCCGTCACGCGCGAGGGCGCCGGGGACTGGGCCGACCGCCTGCTGCCCCTGCCGCCCGTGCTGCGTGGAGAGGGTACGGCACCGGATACCGAGATCGTCGAGGCGCTGATGGTGACAGGGCATTTCCTGACGGACCGACTGGCCGCCGAGATCGCCGGCCGTCCCCTGCCCGCCGCGCGCGAAGCCCTTGTGGACCGCATTCGCGCCCGCGCCGGGGTCTGAGAAGCGCAGCCCCCGGCCTCGGCCATCAGGCCCGGGCAGCGCAACGGCACCGCCCACAGGCCCGGCCTTACTCCGCCGGAGCGGGGACGAAGACCATGCCGCCGCCTGCGCCGTCGCTCAGCACCAGTTTGCCGCCCTCTTCCACCGCCGAGGTCATGGCCTCCAGCCGCTCGAAGAAGCGCCCCTCGTCGCTCAGATCCGGGCAGGCCATCTGGGTCGACGCAATCGGCCCGAGGTCGAGCGCCGGAAGCGTCCCCTCCCGGCTGCCGAAAAAGCCGTTGCAGGGCGCCTTGCCGGAAATCCGACCGGGTTCCGACAGGTCCACCGTGGCGCGCGCCGCGAAGGCCTCGCCGTCCAGCGTTTCGATCTGCCAAAGCCCGGGGATCGTCTCGGGCTCCGCCCCGCATCCCGCGACCGCAAGGCCAGCGACAAGAACCAGATACCGCATGTCATTCTCCAAATCTGCGTTTCCCTCTAGATGGGACTGCCTTTGACAGGCGCAACGCCGCCCGGCGGAAATCGGCGGACCTTCCCCCCCGGAGCGATCCGGGCTAAGTCATCCCGCATGAAATGGAACCTGCCCAATATCCTCACGGTCCTGCGCCTGCTTGCCGCCCCCGGCGTCGCGGTGATGTTCCTGTATTTCAATCGTCCGCTGGCCGACTGGTTCGCCCTGCTGCTGTTTGTCACGGCCTCGCTGACGGACTGGATCGACGGCAAACTGGCGCGCGCCTGGAACCAGGAAACCAAGATCGGCACCATGCTGGACCCCATCGCCGACAAGGCCATGGTGGTGATCGCGCTGATGGTGATCGTCGGCTATTCCTCGATGTCGCCCTGGCTGGTGCTGCCCGCCACCGTGATCCTGTTCCGCGAGGTCTTCGTCTCTGGCCTGCGCGAGTATCTGGGTGACACGGCAGGCACGCTGAAGGTCACCAAGCTGGCCAAGTGGAAAACCACCGCGCAGATGGTCGCCATCGCGACGCTCTTTGCGCAGGGCGTCTTCGAACACTACCTTGGCATGTCGACTTTCGGCATGGATCAGGCCCTGTTCGAGCGCATCATGGCCGGAGAGGTGCCCGACGAGCTTGGCCTTGGGTGGAAGTACCGCGGCATGATCTGGTCCGGCCACGCGGGGCTGGTTCTGCTGTGGATCGCCGCCGCGCTGACGCTGATCACCGGCGGGGATTACTTCCGCAAGGCCCTGCCCTTTCTGAAGGAGGAGCGCTGATGGACGTGCTGTATTTCGCCTGGGTCCGCGAGAGGATCGGGCTGGCAAAGGAACGCATCGACACCGAGGCGGCCACGGTCAGGGATCTGGTGGCCGAACTGGTGGCCCGCGAAGAACGCTACGCCGCCGCCTTCGCCGATACCTCGGCCCTGCGCGTGGCGGTGGACCAGGAACTGACGGATTTCGATGCCCCGCTGAACGGCGCCCGCGAAGTCGCCTTCTTCCCGCCGATGACCGGGGGCTGAGATGCGTGTGGTTGTGCAGGAGGCGCCCTTCGACTTCGGCGCAGAGGCTGCGGGCTTTGCCGCCGGGCGCACCGATATGGGCGCCATTGTGACCTTCACCGGCGTGGTGCGCGACACCGGGCAGGACGATCTGGACGTCATGGAGATCGAGCATTACCCCGGCATGACCGAGAAGGCGCTGGAGGCCATCGCGGCAGAGGCCGTGGCGCGCTGGTCGCTGGGCGATGCGCTGGTGATCCACCGCTTCGGGCGCATGGCACCGGGCGAGCAGATCATGATGGTCTCCACCGCCGCCCGGCACCGCAAGGACGCCTTCGAGGCCGCCGAGTACCTGATGGACTACCTGAAGTCCCGCGCCCCCTTCTGGAAGAAGGAACACGGGCGCGACGGCACCTCGTGGGTGGCGGCAAAGGACGAGGACGAAGAGGCGCTGACCCGCTGGTAACCCGGGGCGCGCCCCCGATCCCGCCTTTCCCAATCCCACCCGCTTTGGTAAAGATATCTGACCACAGCGAGGCCCGATTATGCCCTTCGAAAAGGTCCAGCCCGAGAAACTGTCGCTTGCCGTCGTCCGGCAGATCGAGCGGCTGATCCTGCGCGGCATCCTGCGCCCCGGCGAACGCCTGCCCTCGGAACGCGAATTGTCCGAGCGTCTTGGCGTCTCGCGCCCCTCGCTGCGCGAGGCGGTGGCCGACCTGTCCGAACGCGGCCTGCTGGAAACCCGCGCCGGCGCGGGCATTTTCGTGACCGAGGTGCTGGGCTCCGCCTTCTCCGCCACGCTGGTGCAGCTGTTCGCCAGCCACGACGAGGCGGTCTTCGACTACCTGTCCTTCCGGCGCGACATGGAGGGGCTGGCCGCCGAACGCGCCGCCGAGGCGGGCACGGAAAGCGACCTCAAGGTCATCGACACGCTCTTCACCCGGATGGAGGCCGCCCACGGCAAGCGCAACCCGGCGGAAGAGGCCCGGCTGGACGCGGACTTTCACCTTGCGATCATCGAGGCCAGCCACAACGTCATCATGCTGCACATGATGCGCTCGATGTACCAGCTGCTGCGCGAGGGCGTGTTCTACAACCGGCAGGTCATGTTCAAGCAACGCACCACGCGAGAGGCGCTTCTGGACCAGCACCGCAGCATCAACGCGGCCCTTCAGGGCCGCGACAGCGCCGCAGCCCGCGCCGCCGTCGAGAGCCATCTGAGCTTTGTCGAGGACGCGCTGTTTGCAGACCGTAAGGCGGACCGCAACGAGGCCATCGCGCGCCAGAGGCTGATGCGGGACGGCGGCTGAGGGTGTCCCGCTGGGGTCATCGCTCGTCAAGAGATTGATGCGGGAGGGCGGTTGAGGACGTCCCGCCGAAGCCATCGCAAGGCAGCGAAGGATACGCGAGGAGGGGAAAGGCTGCGTCGCACCCGCCCCCTGCTGCTCCCCTGCCGCCTTTCGAGTGAGCCTTGGAGAGCATCCGTCCGTTCAAACCCTCGCCCCTTATCCAAAACGCGATGAGCCGCGCCATCGCGGGGCCGTGGTCCGGCGATCTTCGGTTTCTGGAAGGCAGTTTATCCCCGCCAAGTCCGTATGAACTCAGACAGGTCGCGCAGGCAGCAGCCAAATCGCCGGGCCCCGGGACGGCCCGTCATGTCGGAGACATGCCTCCGGCATGATGGCGCGGCGGCCTGCGGCCTTGATTCCGCGCCGGGTGGGCGTGACGAAGGTTGGTTCTCAAAAGCGGTACAGGACCTTGCCACCCGTTCCGAGAAGCCGGGGCCGCGACCGCCCTCATGTCCATGACACCCAGTGGCCGTCACGTCCGCTGCGCGGACATGACCTTGCCACATGCCGCGAAAAGACGGGGCTGCGACCGCCCACATGACCATGGCTCCGAGTGGCTGTCACGTCCGCTGCGCGGACATGACCTTGCCACATGCCGCGAAAAGACGGGGCTGCGACCGCCCACATGGCCATGGCTCCGAGTGGCTGTCACGTCCGCTGCGCGGACATGACCTTGCCACATGCCGCGAAAAGACGGGGCTTTTCGCGGCATGAAAAAACCCGGGCGCGAGCGCCCGGGCCAGTGGTCTCTGGACTGAGTGGAAGGAGAAACTCAGCCCTTCGAGAATTCGGGATAGGCCTCCATCCCCAATTCGGCCATATCGAGGCCCATGATCTCTTCCTCTTCGGTGACCCGGATGCCGGTGACCGCCTTGAGGACCAGCCACAGGACCGCCGAGACCCCGAAGACGAAGACACCCACGATGATGATCGAAATCAGCTGGCCGCCAAGGGTCGCACCCTCGGGATTGGCTTCGCTCTGCATGTTGGTCAGCAGCACGGCCAGCGTGCCCCAGATACCGGCAAAGAGGTGCACCGGGATGGCGCCGACCACGTCGTCGATCTTCAGCTTGTCAAGGAAGGGCACCGCGAAGACCACGATCACGCCGCCCACGGCACCGATCAGGGTGGCGGCGCCCAGCGTCGGGGTCAGCGGTTCGGCGGTGATCGAGACCAGACCGGCAAGGGCACCGTTCAGCACCATAGTCAGGTCGACCTTCTTGTAGAGCATCTGCGTCAGGATCAGCGCCGCGAACGCGCCACCGGCTGCCGCCATGTTGGTGTTGGCGAAGATACGGCTGATGTCGGCCACGTCACCCACCGACCCCATGGCCAGCTGCGACGCGCCGTTGAAGCCGAACCAGCCCATCCACAGGATGAAGGTGCCCAGCGTCGCCAGCGGCAGGTTCGAGCCCATCATCGGGATGACGCGACCGTCCTTGGCGTATTTGCCGATGCGCGGCCCAAGGATGAGGGCGCCCGCCAGAGCCGCCCAGCCACCGACCGAGTGCACGACCGTCGACCCGGCGAAGTCGAGGAAGCCGTACTGGCTGTCAAGGAACCCGCCGCCCCACTTCCACGAGGCCTGGATCGGGTAGATGATGCCGGTCAGGACAGCGGTGAAGATCAGGAAGGGCCAGAGCTTGATGCGCTCGGCCAGCGTACCCGAGACGATCGAGGCGGTGGCCGCGCAGAACATCAGCTGGAAGAAGAAGTCCGAGCCGGTCGCGGCATAGCTGTAATCGTCCGCCGCATCGCGGGTCACACCCACGGCTTCCAGAACCGCGACGCCGAAGGCGCCGAGGTAGCCGCCGGTCTCATCGGTGCCGATGGACCAGCTGCCCAGCGGGTACATCACGTTGTAGCCGATCAGGTAGTACATGATCGCGGCGATCGCGAAGAGGCCCATGTTCTTGGTCAGCTGCATGGTCACGTTCTTCGACCGCACGAGGCCCGCCTCGAGCATGGCAAAGCCCGCGGCCATGAAGAACACCAGGAAGCCGCCCATGAGGAACAGCAGCGAGTTGAAGATGAAGATCGAATCGGAAGAGGCATCGGTGCCGACAACCGGTCCGGCTTCGGCCACCGCTTCGGCGGCCTCGGCGGCCTCCTGCGCGAAGCCGAGGCCGGGCAGCGCGATCATCAGCGCAAGCGGAGCCAGGGTCTTGAGTTTGGTCATGGTCGTTTCCTCGTGAAAATCTGGCGCGTCTTACAGCGCGTCTGCGTCGGTTTCGCCGGTGCGCACCCGCACGGCCTGCTGGACATCCAGCACAAAGATCTTGCCGTCACCGATCTTGCCGGTCTGGGCGGTCGACCGGATGGTTTCCACCACCTCATCGGTCATGGCCGACGAAACGACGATCTCCAGCTTGATTTTCGGTACGAAGTTCACGGCGTATTCGGCGCCGCGGTAGATTTCGGTGTGACCGGACTGAGAGCCGAAGCCCTTGATCTCGGTCACCATCATGCCGCGCACGCCAATGCCGGTCAGAGCCTCGCGGACCTCTTCCAGCTTGAACGGCTTGATCGTTGCAATGATCAGTTTCACCTGTGTCCCCTTCAATCAGGCGGGGCGGACCCCGCAGTGGCACCGGCAGAGGAGCGCGCCACAGGGTCCAAAATGAAGAGCGGGCTTGAATATGCGGCTGCTGAAGAACACTGATCGCACAAAATTTATGCGCCAATACATTTGCGCCCAAAATTTAATCTGAAGTAAAACGATCCCCGGGCTTGCAGCCAGTCAACATTCCCCCCAATTGCGGGTAGAGTCCCGGGCAAACAAAACGGACGAGCAGCGCAGATGACACCCAGGGGACGAAAGCCGTCGCGGCTTGTGGCCGACCGACGCTATTCCGCCGAAACCGGAAAACCCAAGAGCCCGAAGGGGAGCAAGCCCTCAGGCCGCAAGCCCTCAGGCCGCAAGCCCACGGGACGCAAACCGGCACGCAAACCCCGGGGCAACCGGCTGGTGCGGGCGATCACATGGCCCTTCCGCGCGCTCTGGGCCCTGATCTGGCGCGTCGCCCTGTTCACGACCGTGGTGCTGGCTTTGGTGATCGGCGCCTCTGTCTTCTACGTCTCGTCCACCCTGCCCGAGGTCGCGGCCCTGACCGACGGGCGCGCGCGCGGTTCCGTCACCCTGCTGGATCGCGACGGACGCGCCTTCGCGATGCGCGGCGACCAGTTCGGCGGCGTGGTCTCTGCCGACACCGTCTCTCAGCATCTGGTCAACGCGGTCATCGCCACCGAGGACAAGCGTTTCTACCGCCACCTCGGGGTCAGCCCGCGCGGCGTCGCCAGTGCCATCCGTATCAACCTCTCGGAAGGGCGCGGGCCGCTCTCGGGGCACGGCGGCTCCACCATCACACAGCAGGCGGCCAAGCTGATCTGCCTTGGCGTCGAATACGATCCCAGCGCCTGGGAGTCGGAGGCCGACTATATCGCCGACTGCCGTCGCGGGTCGCTGACGCGCAAGATCAAGGAAGCCGTCTACGCCATCGCGATGGAGACGAAGTACACCAAGTCCGAGATCCTGACGATCTACCTCAACCGCGCCTACATGGGCGGCGGCGCCTACGGGGCCGAAGCCGCGGCGCAGCGCTACTTCGCGAAACCGGCGTCCGAGCTGGACCCCGGTGAATCGGCCATGATCGCCGGGTTGCTCACCGCGCCCTCTTCGCTGGCCCCGACCGCGAACCTCGAACGCAGCCAGCGCCGCGCGGCCACGGTTCTGCGCCTGATGGAGGAACAGGGCTACCTGACACCGGCAGAGGCGCAGCGCCATCAGGACAATCCCGCCACGATGCCGCCGGAGGCACAGGATACCTCGGGCGGCTACTTTGCCGACTGGGTGATGCAGTCGGGGCCAGAGTTCTTCACCCGCAAAACAACCGACGACGTCATCATCGAAACGACGCTGGACCAGCACATCCAGAAGGCGGCGGCGCGCGCCGTGAACCAGATCTTCTCCGAGAAGGTGCGCGAAGGGTCAAAGGCCGAGGTCGCCGTGGTGGTCATGTCGGCGGACGGCGCGGTGCGGGCGATGATCGGCGGGCGCGACACCGATGCCTCGGGCCTGTTCAATCGCGCCTTTCAGGCGGTGCGCCAGACCGGGTCGGCCTTCAAGCCCTTCGTCTACGCCACCGCGCTGGAACTGGGGCATTCGCCGCTCGATACCGTGGTGGACGAACCCTACTGCCTGAACATCCCCGGCTCGGGGCAATGGTGCCCCGAGAACTACTCGCGCAGGAACTACGGGCGCGTGACGCTGGTCGAGGCGCTGAAGCGGTCGCTGAACATTCCCACCATCAAGGTCTCGGAATCGGTCGGGCGCGATCTGGTGATCCGCGTGGCGCGCGACTTCGGCATCGTGCGCGAGCTGCATGACGTGCCCTCGATGGCGCTTGGCACCTCCGAGTCGACGCTGATCGAAATGACCGGCGCCTATGCGGGCATCCTGAACGGCGGGTCCTCGGTGACGCCCTACGGGCTGCGCCAGCTGCGGCTGAAGGGCGACTCGGAACCGCTGATGGGCACCGGCGGCGGCATCGGGGAACGGGTGATCCGCCCCGAGGCGGCGGCGCAGCTGATCTGGATGATGGAAAAGGTGGTGTCCGAAGGCACCGGCCGCCGCGCCAAGGTGCCCGGCTGGCAGGTTGCGGGCAAGACCGGCACAAGCCAGGAAGCGCGGGATGCGTGGTTCGTGGGCTTCACGGCGGATTACGTGACCGGCGTCTGGATGGGCTACGACGACAACACCTCGCTGACCGGCGTCACCGGCAGCGGCCTGCCCGCCGAGATCTTCCAGGCGGTGATGGCGGGCGTGCATGAGGGCGTCGACCCCAAGCCCCTGCCCGCGCAGGCGCCGCCGCAGCCGGAACCGCAATACGTCGAACCCGCGCCCCAGCCGCAACCCCAGCCGGTGCCGCAGCAGCAGCAACGCCGCCGGGAAAGCGTGCTGGAACAGGTGCTGCGTGACATCCTAGGCGGGGGCTGAGCGGGGCGACGGCGGGGGCTGCGACGCATCGCCAAAGCACCATCGCGGTGACGCGGATCGCGCATCCCCACCTTCCCCGCGACAGTGCCGGGCCGGTAGCATAGCGGGCCGGTGGGGGCCGCGTTGCCCGGAGGCGGGGAGCGTCACACCGACCAAGCCGGACAGACTGCGCGACATCTCCCGATCAAAGGCATCCCTCGCAGGCAACCGGGGTGCACGCCCCGGCGAAAAAGCCACGCCATCGCAGGGCCGTGGTCCGGCGAACCGACATCTCTGGACGGCAGTTCATCCCGGCCAAGCTCGTCAAACCTATTTCAGGTCACGCCTGCATCGGCCAAATCGCCGGGTCGTCGCACCGGAGGTGCGCAGTCTACATCCATACCGAAGGTGCGCAGTCTGCATCAGCCCGCCTTTGGCGGGACGGACGGCCCGTCATGTCGAAGACCTGCCTCCGGCATGATGGCGCAGCGGGCTTCACCCTTGCTTCCGCGTCTGGCGGTGGGTCAGAGCGCTGCGCGGATCGGGGCTGCCTCACGGCCCGAGGCTCCGCCCGTTCGCCCCTTGAACCTGCCCCCGGCAGGTCCACCGCTGCGCGGATCGGGGCTCACCCCGCTTTGCGCAGGTCTGCGATCATGGCGTCGATGTCGCCGCGGCGGCGGTCCAGCATGGCGCCGATCTCGCTGCGTTCGGTCAGAAGCATGTTCACCCCCTCGACATACATGTTGAAGAAGCGGTTGTTCTCCGACACGTGGAAGGTCACCGTAAAGGGCGCCATGCTGCGCAGGAAAGCCGTCGACTTCACCTCGAAGCCGTTCTTGATCCGACCCACCGACTGGACCTCCAGCCGGCCGCCCTCGAACTCGCGGAAGCGTTTGCCGTATTTGCGCGCAATGTAGCCGGTGAAGGCCTCGGTGAAGGCCTTCTTCTGCGCGCCCGAGGCGCGCCGCCCGTCGACGCCCATGGCATAGGCCGCAATCACCCGGGTATCGCCGTATTTCTTGAAGATGCGCTCGAACTCGCCGTACATCGCCCCCGGGGACCGGCCCGAGGCGATGACCCGGTTGATCTCGGAGACCATGCCCTCGATCAGGCCGCGCGCCTGCCCCTCGCTCAGCGCGAAACCGGGGCTGGCGACACCCGCCAACACTGTTGCAAACCCGCCTGCCAGAATGCCGCGTCGTGAAAAATTCATGATATCCCCCGGAAAAATTCAGAATCCTGATACATCAATGGCGGTGGGGTCGATTTCGTTCCCCGGCGCCTCCTGACCCAGCTCGAACCGGCGGTTCTGCATGTAGATCAGCTTCAGTTGATCATAGGAGTCGGCGCTGTCATAGAGCACCGAATCGACGGTGTCGGAATATTGCCCACGGTCGCCCACCATCTCGAGCGTGCGGGCCGCCGTGCCGATGTAACGCTCGGGCGCCGGCACCAGGTAACTGACCGGATCAAGGAACAGATCCGCGAAGCGCCCGATGGCGTCGCGTTCCGTGGAGGGCCCAAGAACCGGCAGTTCCAGATAGGCGCCTTCCGGCACACCCCAGAGCGACAGCGTCTCTCCGAAGTCGGTGCCGTTCTCGGGCAGGCCCATCTCGGTGGCCACATCCGCCAGCCCGCCAAAGCCCATCAGGACATTGGCGGAAAAGCGCAGCGTGCTTTTCGAGGCCGCGCCCAGACGCCCCTGCAGCACCTGGTTCACCACCGTCTGGGGCAGCGACACCGTCTCGGCGAAGTTGGAAATCCCCTGCTGCACCTCATCCGGCACCGCCCTGGAATAGCCCCCCCCGGCGCCCTTCAGGAAACGCTCGTCGACCGAACGGTTGAAGGCGTGGGTGCGGCGGTTGCTGGCCTCATAGGGGTCGTAGACACCGTCCGCGGGGATATCGCCCGGTCCCGGAAGGCTGCACCCGGCCACCATGCCGGTCACGGCAACACTCCAAATCACCCGATCAAAACGCATTCCCGCAACACCCTGTGCAAAAGCCTTGGGAAAGCGTAATGATCTCCCTAAAAGGCTACTTAAATTCATTTCCCAGGGGACCCAACTTTGGCGGCCGGATTCACACCTGTTGTGGCAGATTGGCGACAAGCCTCGCCGAACGCCCAGCCTGCCACAGAAATACGCCTCTGACAAAAGAAAGGGTCAGGCACGACCATGACCGCCTCGAGAACAAGGGACACCGGCCGCGACGAGCTGCGCGCCGCACGCCGACAGAGCCGACCGTACTACTGGTTCGTCGCCGTCTTCAGTTTCTTCGTGAACATGCTGATGCTGACCGGGCCGCTTTACATGCTTCAGGTCTACGACCGTGTGCTGGGATCGCGATCCGAGGCGACGCTGATCGCGCTGTCGGTGCTGGTGGTCTTTCTCTATGGCATGATGGGCATTCTCGACTACGTGCGCGGCCGGGTCATGGGGCGTGTCGCGGCAAGGTTTCAGTCGGCGCTGGACCTGCGGGTCTTCGACGCGGTCATGCGGCGGTCGGCAGTCCAGCCGGACGACCTTGCGCAGACCGGGCTGCGCGATCTCGAATCGGTGCAGCGGCTGATGTCCTCGCCGGTGCTGCTGGCGGCCTTCGACATCCCGTGGACGCCGCTCTTCATCGCCGCGATCTTCGTCTTTCACCCGTGGCTGGGGTATCTGGCGCTGGCCGGCGGGGCCGTGCTGATCGTCGTGACCTTCGTGAACCAGGCGGTGACGCGGGCACCTGCTCTGAAGTCGAACAGCGCCGTCATGCAGGCCGAGAAGACGTCCGAGCAGATCCGCGCCGAGGCCGAGATGGTGCAGGCGCTGGGGATGCGCCGCGATGCTTTCCAGCGCTGGATGGTGGCGCGCGGCGACGCGCTGCATGGCCAGATCGCCACCGCCGACCTGACCGGCACCTTCGCCACCCTGACCAAAACCTTCCGGCTGCTGCTGCAATCGGCGATGCTGGGCCTTGGCGCTTACCTCGTGCTGCAGGGCGAACTGACCCCCGGCGCGATGATCGCCGGGTCCATCCTGATGGGCCGCGCGCTGGCGCCGGTGGAGCTGGCAATCGGCCAGTGGGCCGCCGTGACCCGCGCCCGCAAGGGCTGGGACAACCTCGCCCAGCTGCTGACCGAGACCCCGCAAGAGGCCCCGCGCACCGCCCTGCCCCGCCCCCAGGCCAAGCTGGAGGTGCAACAGCTGACCGTCGTCGCCCCGGGAGAGCAGCAGGCCGCGCTGCGGCTGGTCAGCTTCAACCTGATGCCGGGGCAGGCGCTGGGGGTCATCGGGCCCTCCGGCTCCGGCAAATCGACGCTGGCGCGCGCCCTGACCGGCATCTGGCGCCCGGCGGGCGGCAAGATCCGACTCGACGGCGCCTCTCTGGACCAATACGGCCCGGAGGTGCTGGGCCAGCACATCGGCTACCTGCCGCAGCGGGTGACGCTGTTCGACGGCACCATCGCCGAGAACATCGCCCGCCTTTCGCCGCAACCCGACGCGCAGAAAGTGGTGGAGGCCGCGCAGAAGGCGGACGCGCACGAGATGATCCTGAAGCTGCCCAATGGCTACGACACCCGCGTCACGGCCGCCGGCGGGCGCCTCTCCGGTGGCCAGGTACAGCGCATCGGACTGGCCCGCGCCCTCTACGGCGATCCGGTGATCCTGGTGCTGGACGAGCCGAACTCGAACCTCGACAACGAGGGATCGACCGCCGTCAACAAGGCGATCAGGGGCTTTAAGGCCGAAGGCAAGTCGGTGCTGATCATGGCCCACCGCCCCGCCGCGATCCAGGAATGCGACCTGCTCCTGATGCTCGAGGGCGGCAGCCGCGTGGCCTTCGGGCCCAAGGACGAGGTGCTGCAGAGCATGGTCAAGAACCACCAGCAGATCCAGAGATCCGCAAGCCCCGGAGGTGTGCGATGAGCAGCCCCAGCCCCTTCCCCACCCGCGGCCCGATGATCCTTGGAATCGTCGCCCTGCTGATCCTTGTCGGCGGCTTCGGCACATGGGCCGCGACCACCAACATCTCGGGCGCCATCGTCGCCTCGGGCTCTATCGAGGTCGACCAGAACCGGCAGGTGGTGCAGCACCCGGACGGCGGCGTCGTGGCCGAGATCCTCGTGCGAGAGGGCGACACGGTCGAGGTCGGCGATACGCTGATCCGGCTGGACCCGACCCTGTTGCGGTCGGAACTGGCGATCACCGAGGGCCAGCTTTACGAGCTGATGGCGCGGCGCGCGCGCCTGCACGCGGAACGCGATACCGCCGCAGAGATCGACTTTCCCGAGCCGCTGCTGACCCGCGCAGAGGCCGACGAAGAGGTCAGCGAACTGGTCGAGGGCCAGCGCAACCTCTTCCTCGCGCGGCTGGATTCGGCGGCCCGCGAGATCGAGCAGTTGTCCAAGCGCAAGGACCAGATCGCGGACCAGGTCCGCGGGGTCGAGGCGCAGCAGGTGGCGCTGGACGAACAGCTGGGACTGATCCGGCAGGAGCTCGAGAACCAGCAATCCCTGCTTGAACGCGGACTGGCCAAGATCGGCACGGTTCTGGCACTGCAACGCGAACAGTCGCGGCTGACCGGCACGGTGGGCGAGTTGATCGCCCAGAAGGCGCAGGCCGAGGGGCGGATTACCGAGATCGATATCCAGATCCAGAGCCTGCAGACCCAGCGCCGCGAGGAATCCATCACCACCCTGCGCGACCTGCAATTCCGCGAGCGCGAACTGGCCGAACAGGCCCGCGCCCTGCGCGAACGCCTCAGCCGGATGGAGATCACCGCGCCGGTGTCCGGCGTGGTCTACGGCATGACGGTCTTCACGCCGCGCTCGGTGATCCGCCCGGCGGACCCGGTGCTGTATCTCGTGCCGCAGGACCGCCCGCTGGTGATCGCGGCGCAGGTCGAGACGATCCACATCGACCAGCTTTTCGTGAACCAGGAGGTCTCGCTGCGCTTCGCCGCGCTGGACCAGCGCCAGACACCGGAACTGTTCGGTCGCGTGGTGCAGATCTCCGCCGATGCCTTCGAGGACGAATCGACCCGCGTGCGTTACTACCGCGCCGAGATCGTGCTGAGCGAGGGCCAGATCGACCGCCTGCCCGAGGGCACGGCGCTGATCCCCGGCATGCCGGTCGAGGCCTTCATCCGCACCGCCGACCGCACCCCGCTGGCCTACCTCGTGAAGCCGTTCACCGACTACTTCGCGCGGGCCTTCCGCGAGACCTGAGCGGGCGGGCGGAAGCCGGTTCGAACCGGCTTCGAACGGCCTTCGAAGGCCGTTGCCCGCAAGCCTTTGCCCCGGCTCCCTTACGGCGTGGAACGGCTTGCGAAAGCCTGCCCCGCCGCCCGAAACTGGGGCTTTTCATCGCAGCCGCACGCGACTAGCTTCCGCGCGACACTGCACAGGAAGAGCCCCAATGTCCGACCCCATCGAAACCCGCCTGGCCGAGCTTGGCCTCACCCTGCCCGACGCCCCGGCGCCCGCGGCGAACTACGTGCCCTACGTGATCTCGGGCAACATGCTCTACGTCTCGGGGCAGGTCTCCATGGGGCCCGACGGCTTCATCACAGGCAAGCTGGGCAAGGATCTTTCAGTCGAAGACGGCGCGGCGGCGGCCAGAGCCTGCGCGCTCAGCCTGCTGGCACAGGTCCGCGCGGCCTGCGGTGGCGACCTGTCGCGCCTGAAGCGCGTGGTAAAGCTGACCGGCTTCGTTAACAGCACGCCGGATTTCGCCGACCAGCCCAAGGTGATCAACGGCGCCTCGGACACGCTGGCCGAGATCCTCGGCGATGCCGGGCGCCATGCCCGCTCTGCGGTGTCGGCGGCCAGCCTGCCCTTCGGCGTCGCGGTCGAGATCGAAGGCATCTTCGAGATCGCCTGAGGCCGGACCCGCAGCCAAGGTACCGCGATGACGCCCCTGCCCCGCGCCTTCCTCGACCGGCCCATTGCCCACCGTGCGCTGCACGACCGCGCAGCGGGCCGGATCGAGAACAGCCCCGCCGCCATCCGCGCCGCCGTCGCGGCGGGCTATGGCATCGAGATCGACATCCAGCGCTCTGCCGACGGGCAGGCCATGGTCTTTCACGACTACGACCTGCAGCGGCTGACCGGCACGCGGGGCGCGATCCAGCAGCACAGCGCCAAGGCGCTGAGCCGCCTGACGCTCACCGGAGGGGACGACACCATCCCCACCCTGCCCGAGGTCCTGGCGCTGGTTGGCGGCGCGGTGCCGCTGCTGATCGAGGTCAAGGACCAGGACGGCGCCATGGGCCCCAGGGTCGGCCCGCTGGAGGACGCCATCGCCGCCGCGCTCGACGGCTACGACGGCCCGGTCGCGCTGATGTCCTTCAACCCGCATTCCGTCGCGGCGCTGGCCGACCGCATGCCGCAGCACCCGCGCGGCCTGACCACCTGCGCCTACGCGCCGGGGGATTACCCCACCCTGCCCGCCGCCACCCGCGACGCCCTGCGCGATATTCCCGATGCCCATCGCACCGGCGCCAGCTTCATCAGCCACGACCACCGCGACCTCTCGTCGCCCCGCGTCGCCGCGCTGAAGGCGCAGGGCCTGGCCGTGCTCTGCTGGACGGTCCGCTCCCCCGAGGAAGAGGCCCGCGCGCGGCGCATCGCCCAGAATGTCACCTTCGAAGGCTACACGGCTTGAACCCCCGGGCGGAAACGCCAGATTGAACCCGTGATGACCGACCAGAGCCCCGGCCCGACACTCACCGTCTCCGTGCTGACGAGCCTCTCGCAGATCGCCCCCCGCGACTGGGATGCCTGCGCCTGCCCCGAAGCGGCCGGGGGGCGCCCCAACGACCCCTTCACCACGCATCGGTTCCTCAGCGCGCTGGAAGACAGCGGCTCGGTCGGGCGCGGCACCGGGTGGGAACCGCGCTACCTCGTCGCCGAAGCCGAGGGTGAGACGATCGCCGTGGCGCCGCTGTACGGCAAGACCCACAGCCAGGGCGAATACATCTTCGATCACAACTGGGCGCACGCGCTGGAAAACGCGGGCGGCAACTACTACCCGAAGCTGCAGATCGCCGTGCCCTTCACGCCCGCCACCGGGCGCCGCTTCCTCACGAAGCCGGGGCACGAGGCGCAGGGCATGTCGGCGCTGCTTCAGGGCGCCGTGCAACTCGCCGCCGAGAACGGCCTGTCCTCGCTGCACGCCACCTTCTGCACCGAGGCAGAGGCCATCGCGGGCGAGAGCATGGGCCTGCTGCGGCGCGTGACGCAGCAGTTCCACTGGTACAACCGCGACTACGCCGATTTCGACGCCTTCCTCGCCGACCTCAGCAGCCGCAAGCGCAAGACCATCCGCAAGGAACGCCGCACCGCGCAGGCCTTCGGCGGCCGGATCGAGACCCTGACCGGCGAGGCCATCCGGCCCGAACACTGGGACGCCTTCTGGCAGTTCTACCAGGACACCGGCGCGCGCAAATGGGGTGCGCCCTACCTGACCCGCGCCTTCTTCGAAATCGCGCACGAGACCCTGCGCGACGATATCGCGCTGGTCCTCTGCACGCGCCACGGCCAGCCGGTGGCGGGCGCGCTGAACTTCATCGGCCGTCAGGCCCTCTACGGACGCTACTGGGGCTGCCTTGAAGACCACCCCTGCCTTCACTTCGAGGCCTGCTATTACCGGGCCATCGACTTCGCCATCGCCCAAGGCCTGGCCCGGGTCGAGGCCGGGGCCCAGGGCGACCACAAGCTGGCGCGCGGCTACCTGCCCGCGCAGACCCATTCGCTGCACTGGATCGCCAACCCCGGCTTTTCCGAGGCGGTAGAGCGCTTTCTCAAGGCGGAACGCGCCGCGGTGGACGAGGATATCGAGATCCTCACCGGCTACGGCCCGTTCCGAAAGACCACTCAGGAGGAAAGAGAATGACCGAGAAACTGTCGGACACCGCCCGCCAGACCGTGCTGGAGCCGCTGTTCTCCGCCGGCTGGGAGATGCTCGAGGGGCGCGATGCGATCCACAAGACCTACAAGTTCGGCGACTTCACCGAGGCCTTCGCCTGGATGACCCGCGCCGCCATGTTCGCGGAGAAATGGAACCACCACCCCGAGTGGTTCAACGTCTACAACAGGGTCGAGGTGACGCTGTCGACACATGATGTCGACGGCCTGTCGCAGCTGGACGTCAAGCTCGCGCGCAAGATGGACAGCCTGTAGGGCCGCGTCCCGGCTTCTTCGGTCCAAAAATACCGCGGGGGAGGCCGCAGTCCGGGGGCGGAGCCCCGCTTGCCCGACCTCCGCCGCCCGGACCGGAACGGTATGGAATGGAAGAAGCTTTTGCGCCGCAAAAGCTTCCCCCGCCCATCCTTTGCGACGCAAAGGACGGCTCCGCTGCGTCAGATCGCGGCGAGGATCGCCTCGCCGCCGGAGGTCTCGCAAACACCCGGGTTCTCTTCGGCGTGCAGCACCTTGATCACACCGTCCTCGGCATAAAGCGCATAGCGCTTCGAGCGGTCGATCAGGCCCACCGGCGGCGCCGAGAAATCCATGCCCGCCGCCTTGGTGAATTCCGCCGCCGGATCGCCCAGCATGGTGATGCCGGCCGCCGAGGCGCCGGTGTCGGCGCCCCATGCGCCCATCACGAAAGGGTCGTTGACAGACAGACAGATCACCTCGTCGACGCCCTTTTTCCGGAAGCCGTCCAGCGTGCGCATGAAGCTTGGCACATGCGCCGTGGAACAGGTGCCCGTATAGGCGCCCGGCAGCGCGAAGATCACGACCTTGCGGCCCTTGACCTTGTCCGAAAGCTTGACCTCTGCGGGCCCCTCCGGCCCCATGTAGGCCAAAACCGCCTCGGGCAGCCTATCCCCAACTGAAATCGACATTGTCGCTGTCACTCCTGCGTTTGCGTTTTCCTGCGCCTCGACTATAGGCTCCGGCACGCAAAGGGAAACGGGAGAGTGACCATGTCGGGTGTCGTTGTTGTCGGGGCGGGTCAGGCGGCGGCGTCGCTGGTCGCCAAACTGCGCAGTGGCGGCTACACGGGACAGATCACCCTGGTCGGCGAGGAGCCCGTGGTGCCCTATCAGCGCCCGCCCCTGTCCAAGGCCTACCTGCTGGGCGAGATGGATCTGGACCGCCTCTTCCTGCGGCCCGCAGAGTTCTACGCCGCCCAGAACGTCACCCTGCGGCTCGGGTCCCGGGCGACGGGGATCGACCGGGCCGCCCGAACCGTAACGGTCGGACAGGACGCGCTTGCCTACGACGACCTCGTGCTCTGCACCGGTGCCCTTCCCCGCCGCCTGCCCGAGGCCATCGGCGGCGCGCTCGGCGGTGTCTACGCGGTCCGCACCCTTGCGGATGTCGACGCCATGGCCCCGCGGTTCCAGAAGGGCGCCCGCGTGCTGATCGTCGGCGGCGGCTACATCGGGCTCGAGGCGGCGGCGGTGGCCGCGAAGCTGGGACTGACCGTGACCTTGGTCGAGGCCGCGCCGCGCATCCTGCAACGGGTCGCCGCGCCCGAGACCTCGGACTACTTCCGCGCGCTGCACCAAAGCCACGGCGTCGACATCCGCGAGGGCACGGGACTGGTCAAACTGACCGGCGACGGCCAGGTCACCGGCGCCGAACTGTCGGACGGCACGCGGCTCGAGATCGACTTCGCCATCGCCGGGGTCGGAATCGCGCCCGACACGGGCCTGGCCGAAGCGGCGGGGCTCGAGATCGACAACGGCATCCTCGTGAACGCACGGGGCCAGACCTCCGACCCGGCGATCTGGGCGGCGGGCGACTGCGCAGCCTTCCCGCAGGCCGGGGCCGTCATGCGGCTGGAAAGCGTGGGCAATGCCATCGACATGGGCGAGCTGGTGGCCGAAAACATCCTCGGCGCGGGCCGCGCCTATGCCGCCAGACCGTGGTTCTGGTCGGACCAATACGACACCAAGCTGCAAATCGCCGGGCTGAACGCAGGCTACGACCAGATCGTGACGCGCAGGGCCGAGGACGGCGCGCTGTCGCACTGGTACTACGCCGGCGACAGGCTGCTGGCGGTGGACGCGATGAACGACAGCCGCGCCTATATGGTCGGCAAACGCCTGATCGAAGCGGGCCGGACAGCGGACAAGGCGGTGGTGGCCAACCCTTCGGCCGACCTCAAGCCCCTGCTGAAAGGGTGAGGATCGTCGCCGGAGAGTTTCGCGGGCGCCGCCTTGCCGCGCTTGGCAAGGGTGACCCGGGGGCGCATCTGCGCCCCACCACCGACCGGGTGCGCGAGGCGCTGTTCAACATGCTGGCGGGCGGGCGGTTCGGCGAGCCCTTCGACGGCACGCGGGTTCTGGACCTCTTCGCCGGAACCGGCGCATTGGGGCTGGAGGCGCTGTCGCGCGGCGCCGCGCACCTGACGCTGGTGGAAAACGGCCGCACCGGCCAGCGGCTGATCCGCGAGAACCTCAAGACGCTGGGATGCGCCGACCGGGTGCGCCTGATCGGCGCCGACGCCACCCGCCTGCCCGCCGCCGATGCGCCCTGTGCGCTGGTCTTCCTCGACCCGCCCTACGGCAAAGGCCTCGGCGCGCGGGCCCTGACCGCCGCCCGCACCGCGGGCTGGCTGGCGCCCGACGCGCTTGTCGTCTGGGAAGAAAGCGCAGCCCAGCCCGCGCCAGAAGGCTTCACCCCGCTCGAAACCCGGGCCTACGGGGACACGGTGGTGACCCTCCTCAGCGCCCCGACCGGGGCCGCGCAGCCTTAGGACAGCCGCCAAGCCCCTGCCGCCCGTTCCGACCGAGCCCGGCGATCCCTAGCCCCCCTGCGGCCCCCCGGAAACGCGCCGACCCCGGAAGACGGACCTCCACACCTGCAAGGCTGGCAAAGCGCGCAGGCTCTGGTATCATCGCATTCAAATGCATGAATGACATGGGAGGTCCAACATGCCGCTTTTCCGCCCCTCACGCCGCGCGCTTCTGTCCATGGCCGCCGCGGCCCCGACGCTGGCCCTGCCGGTGCGCGCGCAGGCCCAGGCGCTCGGCGCCCCCTCGGCCAGCAACCCCGCGCACATGCAATTCACGCTGGGAGAGATGACGCTGACCGTGGTCTCCGACGGCCACCTCGAGCTTCCGGCCAACAGCCTCGGCGTGAACGCCGACCCGGACGAGGTCCGCGCCTTCCTCGAAAGCTACTTCCTCTCGACCGACACCAATTACGCCCATGCCAACCACCTGGTCATCCAGACCGGCGAGGCTACGGTCCTCGTCGACACCGGCTCCGGCAGCCGCTTCCTGCCCACCGCCGGGCGGCTGGCGGAGAACCTTGGGAAAGCGGGGATCGCCCCCTCGGCGATCACCCATGTCCTCATCACCCACGCCCATCCGGACCACATCTGGGGCATCCGGGACGACTTCGACGAGGCCCTCTTCCCCGATGCCACCTATTTCGCCGGCCAGACCGAATACGACTACTGGATGCAGGACGACCTGGTGAACCAGGTCCCGCCGGAAATGCAGCAATTCGTCGTCGGCGCGGTCAATGCCTTCCAAGTCGAGGGCGTGGAATGGACGCTCCTTGCCAATGACCAGGAGGTCGTCCCCGGCGTGCGCGTCACCGATACACCGGGCCACACCCCCGGCCACCTCTCGGTGATCGTCGAATCGAACGGCCAGCAACTGATCGCGCTCGGCGATTCGATGAGCCATGCCTACATGAACTTTTCCCACCCCGACTGGGTCAACAATTTCGACATGGATGCCGAGACCACGCAGACGACGCGCAAACGCCTGCTCGACATGGCCGCAGCGGACCGCATGGCGGTGCTGGGCTACCACTTTCCCTTCCCGGGGGTGGGCCATGTGCGCACCAGAGGCGAAGCCTATGAATTCGTCCCCGCCCTCTGGCAATGGTGACGGTGCGCCCTTCTTCGGTCTGAAAATACCTCGGGAGGGGGCCGGGGAGGGCAGAGCCCTCCCCGGGGCCTGCGTGGCCCGAACGCAAATCGACCCTCTGCGCCGCAAGGCGCGCCTCGGGATCGGGCGCCCGATCAGCGCCTTGATCAGCCGTAGGTCGGGTGGAACAGCCCGCCGGGCGACAGTGTGAAGATCTCGCAGCCCTCCGCCGTCACGCCGACCGAATGCTCGAACTGCGCCGACAGCGACTTGTCGCGCGTCACCGCCGTCCAGTCGTCGGCCAGAACCTTGGTCTCGGGACGGCCGAGGTTCACCATGGGCTCGATGGTGAAGAACATGCCCTCTTCCAGCACCGGCCCGGTGCCCGCGCGGCCGTAATGCAGCACGTTGGGCGGCGCGTGGAACACCCGCCCCAGCCCGTGCCCGCAGAAATCGCGCACCACGGACATGCGGTGCCCCTCGACGAAGCTCTGGATGGCATGGCCGATGTCGCCGAAGGTATTGCCGGGCTTCACCGCCTCGATGCCCACCATCAGCGCATCATGCGTCACCTGGATCAGCCGCTCGGCCTTGCGCGGCAGCTTTCCCGCCACGTACATCCGGCTGGTGTCGCCATACCAGCCGTCCACGATCACCGTCACGTCGACGTTCAGGATATCGCCGTCCTTCAGGGTCTTGCCCCCCGGAATGCCGTGGCAGACCACGTGGTTCACGCTGATGCAGGAGGCATGCTGGTAGCCCTTGTAGCCGATCGTGGCAGAGACCGCCCCGGCCTCTTCGACCCGGCCCCGGATGTAATCGTCGATCGCCTCGGTGGTCTGCCCGACGAAGACCCGCTCCGGCAGTTCGTCGAGGATCTGCGCCGCAAGCGCGCCCGCCCGCTGCATCCCGGCAAAATCGCCCGGTTCGTAGATGCGGATGCCGTCCCGCGTGACCCGCCCGCTTTCGTCCATCTTCACAAGGTCGCTCCACTTTGTCCTGCCCCCGTTTAACCCCATGGCGGCGCTTTTGCCAGACCGCCGCCGTGCGCCCCGGGGAACCCTTTGCACGAACCCGGGTTGGGAGCGCAGACCAACAAGGGGGACAACACCATGGACCGGCTGAACGCGCTGATGACCACCGAACTCGTCAACGGAACCTCGCTATCGGACCTTCTGACGCTGGAATTCCTCGCGCAGGCGCTGGGGAATGTGGTCGCGGCGCTTCTGCTGCTGGCCGTCAGTTTCATGGTCGCGGGCTGGGTCCGGCGGCGCATCCGCGCCATCGGCGAGAGCAATCCGAAGATGGACGTCACCCTCTTCCACTTCCTCGGCAACCTCGCGCGCTACACCGTGCTGGCCCTTGCCGCGCTGGTCATCCTCAACACCTTCGGCGTCCAGACCACCTCGATCATCGCCGCCCTCGGCGCCGCCGGCCTTGCCGTGGGCCTGGCCCTTCAGGGCACCCTGTCGAATGTCGCGGCGGGCGTCATGATCATCATCTTCCGCCCCATCAAGATCGGCGATTTCGTCGAGGTCGGCGGCGAGATGGGCACCGTCAGGGACATCACGCTGAACACCACCGAACTGGCCAGCCTCGGCAACGTGCAGATCATCGTTCCGAACTCCGAAGTCTGGGGCAACGTGATCGAGAATTACTCCGCCTACCCCGAGCGCCGCGCGGAATGGACCTTCGGCGTGGGCTACGGCGCCAACCTGGCCAAGGCCGAGCAGGTGATCCGCGAGACCATCATGGCGGACGCGCGCTCGATGTCCGAACCCGAACCCTTCATCCAGGTCAATGCGCTCAACGACAGCTCGGTGGATTTCCTCGTGCGGGTCTGGGTCGGGACCGACGATTACTTCCAGTATCAGGCCGACATGAAGCGCGCCGTGAAAGAGGCGCTCGACAGCGCGGGCGTAGACATCCCCTTCCCCACGCGCACCCTGCATGTGGACGGCGCCCTGCGGACCGGAGCCGAGGCGCAGGACTCCCGTTCCGCCACAGAGTGAGCGCCGGCCGCCGGCGGGCGTACGCCCCGCCAGCGGCGGCCGCCGCGCCCTCACAACCGGCGCGCCGCCTTTTCTTTTCGGGCCGCGCCCCGTAAGACCGCCCCGGCACAGAAGCGAAAGGCGGTCCCATGTCCTTCATCACCCTTGTCCGCCACGGACAGGCCAACTCTGCCTCCAGGGACGAGGCGGGCTATGACAAGCTCAGCCCGCTGGGGTGGGAACAGGGGCGCTGGCTGGGCGGCTACTTCCGGCAGGCGGGAGAGCGCTTTGCCCGCGTCTATACTGGCACCCTGCGCCGCCACGTCGAGACCGCCGAGGCCATCGCCGCCGATTGCGCGACAGCGCCGATCCGCGACGAGCGCCTGAACGAGCTAACCTATTTCCACATGGCGCAGATGCTGGAAGAGCAGCACGCCATCGCCATGCCCGCCGACCGCGAGACCTTCGTCCGCCACCTGCCCGTGCTCTTTGCCCATTGGCGTGACGGACGGATCGAGGGCGCGCCCGAGAGTTTCGATGCCTTCGAGACCCGCACCCGCGCGGTGCTGGAAGAGATCGCCGCGGGCGAGGGCCGCGCGCTGGTCGTGACCTCGGGCGGGCTGATCGGCATGGCCATGCGCATCGTCATGGGGCTGGACCTGCCCGCCATGGCGCATTGCTGCCTCGCCATCGAGAACTCCTCGGTGCACCGCATCCAGCCGCTGCCCTCGGGGCTGGCGCTGACGCAGTTCAACGCGCTGCCCCACCTCGACACGCCCGAAAGGCAGCACGCCCGCAGCCACCTGTGAGGGGCAAAATTCTTCGAAGAATTTTGCAAGGGTTTTCGAAAACCCTTGCCCCCGCCGGTCACAACCCGTTCCCTGCCCCGGACACATCGAAAGGCCCCGCATGACCCATCTGTGGATCCGCGCCGAGACCCGCCCGAACGAGGAACGCGTCGGCATCACCCCCGAAGGCGTGGCGCGCCTGATCGCTGCTGGCATGAGAGTGACCTTCGAGGAAAGCGCGACCCGCATCCTGCCGACAAAGCCCTATGCCGAGGTGGGCGCGACCATCGCGCGCGAAGGCGCATGGCCCGATGCGCCGAAAGACGCGCTGGTCTTCGGCCTCAAGGAACTGCCCGACGATGGCACGCCGCTGCGGCACCGGCACATCCTTTTCGGTCATGCCTACAAGGGTCAGCCGGACGGGCAGCGCCTGCTGAAGCGCTTCGCCGAGGGGGGCGGGGCGCTTTACGATCTCGAATACCTGCTCGACGAAGACGGCCGCCGGGTCGCCGCCTTCGGCTACTGGGCGGGCTACGCGGGCGCCGCCGTCTCGCTGCTGGCATGGGCCGCGCAGCGACAGGGCGCGCTCTGCCCGCCGGTCAGCGCATGGCCCGACGAGGCCGCCCTGCAACGCGACCTGCGCGCCGCGCTTCAGGTCACCTCGCCACTGCCCCGCGCCATTGTCATCGGCGCGCTGGGGCGCGTGGGCTCCGGCGCGCGCGATCTTTGCGCCGCCATGGGTGTAGGCACTACCGACTGGGACATGGCCGAGACCGCCTCGGGCGGGCCCTTCCCCGAGGTGCTGGAGCACGAGGTCTTCCTCAACTGCATCCTCGCCCAGCCCGGCTGCCCGGTCTTCGTGCCCGCCGAGGCCCGCAAGGCCGACCGCAGGCTGAGCGTCATCGGCGACATCGCCTGCGACCCGACCAGCGCCTTCTCCCCGATCAAGGTCTACGACCGCGCGACCTCCTGGGCGGCGCCGGCCCTGCGCGCGCATGAGGATCCGCCGCTGGACGTCATGGCCATCGACAACCTGCCCTCGCTGCTGCCGCGCGAATCCTCGCTGGATTTCGCCGCGCAGCTTCTGCCCCACCTGGAAACGCTCGACCGTCTGGATCAGGGCGTCTGGGGCCGGGCGAAGGCGCTCTTCGACACTCATCTGAAGGAGGCAACGACATGACCATCCACTGGTGCGGCACCGGCCTGTCCGCCGTCCCCGGCCTGCGCCGCCTGATCGAGGCGGGCCACCCCGTCACCGTCTGGAACCGGACCGTGGACAAGGCGCAGGCCGCCGTCGGTGACCTGACCGACGACATCCGGGCCTTCGAGATCGACGCCCTGAGGGCCGAGGCCAAGGCGGGCGACGTCATCGTCTCGATGCTGCCCGCCGACTGGCACGTCCCGCTGGCGGAGCTGGCCATCGAGGCGGGGGCGCAATTTGTGTCGTCGTCCTATATCGCGCCCGAGATGCGGGCGCTGGATGCCCGCGCCAGGGCGGCGGACGTGCGGCTGGTCAACGAGGTCGGCCTCGACCCGGGCATCGACCACCTGATGGCCCATGCACTGATGGCCGACTACAAGGCCTCGCCTGCCTTCGACAAGGCCAACGCGGTGTCCTTCCTGTCCTACTGCGGCGGGGTCCCGAAGGAACCCAACGCCTTCCGCTACAAGTTCTCATGGGCGCCGGTGGGCGTGCTGAAGGCGCTGCGCTCGCCCTCGCGGTCGATCCGCAACTTCTCGGTGCTCGAGGTCTCGCGGCCATGGGACGCGCTGACCCGCTTCGACGCGCCGCTGCCGGTGCCGGAAAGCTTCGAGGTCTACCCGAACCGCGATTCGCTGCCCTTCATGGCGGAATACGGCTTTGGCGAGGACTGGCAGGTGAAGGATTTTGTGCGCGGCACCATGCGCCTGAACGGCTGGGCGGAAGCCTGGAAGGAGATCTTCGCCGAGGCCCCCACCGCCTCTGACGCGCGGCTGCAGGAGATCGCGGACCGGTTGCTGGCCGAGAACGCCTACGCGCCCGGAGAGCCGGACCGCGTGGTGCTTTGCGTCGATCTGAAGGCCGAGCGCGAGGGCGTGGCGGTCTGGCACAAGACCTACGTCATGGACGCATGGGGCGACGCGCGCGGCAATGCTATGGGGCGGCTGGTCTCGGTTCCCGTGTCGCTGGCGGTCGAGGCGGTGCTAGCGCGGACGGTTCCGGCGGGCGTCACGGCGGCGCCCTCCGACCCGAAGCTGGTGCAGGGCTGGCTGGACGAGGTGCAACGGCTGGCGCAGCACCTGATGGTGGTCGATCACCGCGCCTGAACGCGGGCGGCGTGCCGGTTCCGGGCGGCGCGCAGCGGTATTTGGACCGAGAAGACGCTCGGGGATGCGTCAGGCAGGCAGGGGTGCCGCCTGATGCTCCGGTCACGCGCTATGTGGGCCGGGAAGAGGCATGCGGGTGTGCGGTTTTGGCGGCTGTCTCGCCTGCGGCGCTCGTGCTTTTTGAGTATTTTTGCAGAGAAGAAGCTGCAGGGCGTGAATGAATGGACCGGCACGGCGATTGGATTGGCCGGGTTTCGGCGCGGCGTCTCTGGCTCTTGCAAGGCGTGTTGGGCGCCCGGCCCGTTCAGTCCTTCGACAGCTTCGGAGCGGCGCGGTCCAGCACGAGGTCGGCATCCGAGAAGCGGAAGGGCGCGCGGACGCCCGCGATGCCTTCGGGCGCGATCTGAAGGCCCCGCGTCACCACCTGCGGGTCGGCGAAGACCTGCGCCATGTCGTTGATCGGGCCGGCGGGAACGCCCTGCGCCTCGCAGGCGGCCAGCAGCGCGTCGCGGGTCATGCTTCGCGTGGCCTCGGTCAGGCGGGCGGTAAGGGCGTCGCGATTGGCGATGCGGTCGGCATTGGTGAGGTAGGCCGGGTCCGTTGCGAGGGCCTCCAGTCCGAGGATGCCGCAGAGGCGGCGGTACTGCGCATCGTTTCCTGTGGCGATGATGATATGCCCGTCGGCGCAGTCGAAGACCTGATAGGGGGTCAGGTTCGGGTGGTAGTTGCCCGTTCGCCCCGGCGGTGTGCCGGTGGCGAGGTAGTTCAGCGACTGGTTCGCCATGGCGGTAACCGCGCAGTCCATCAGGCTCATGTCGATGTGCTGGCCGCGGCCTGTGCGGCCGCGCTGGTGCAGGGCGGCGAGGATGCCGGAGACCGAGTAGAGCCCGGTGAAGAGGTCGGTGATCGCCACGCCCGCGCGCTGAGGCTGGCCGTCGGGGGCGCCGGTCACCGACATGAAGCCCGACATGCCCTGAATGATGTAATCGTAGCCCGCGCGGTGGGCGTAGGGGCCGTCCTGCCCGAAGCCCGTGATCGAGCAGTAGATCAGGCGCGCGTTGACTTGCGCCAGCGCGGCATAATCCATGCCGTATTTGACCAGCCCGCCGACCTTGAAGTTCTCGATCAGGATGTCGGCATCGGCCACCAGTTCGCGCATCCGGGCCTGCCCCGCGTCAGAGGCCAGATCCACGCATTCCGACCGCTTGCCCCGGTTGCACGAGTGGAAGTAGGCGGCGCTGCGATCCCCCTCGCGTTCCACGAAGGGCGGGCCCCAGCGGCGGGTGTCGTCGCCCTCGGGGCTTTCGATCTTCAGCACGTCGGCGCCGAGATCGGCAAGCGTCTGACCGGCCCAGGGGCCGGCCAGGATGCGCGCCAGTTCGATGACCTTCACCCCTTCGAGGGGGCCGCGCGGTGCCGAAGTCATTCGCCCAGGCGTTCGTCCAGAAGCGCCGAGAAGTCGGCGTAGTTCATGTTCGAATGCTTGGTGCCGTCGATGATGAACGAAGGCGTGGACGAGATGTCGTCACGCGTCGCGTTCTCCTGGTACCAGGCCACGAGGCTGCGCAGCTTGGTGCTGTCGGTCAGGCAGGCGTTCAGCTCTTCCGAGCCGAGGCCCGCGAGGCGGCCGATCTTGCGCAGCGATTCCGCGATGGCCTCGTCCGATCCGCCGCGCGCCCAGTCCTGCTGGCCCTTGTAGACCAGATCGGTGATGCCGAAGAACTTCTCTTCGCCGCCGCAGCGCGCGATCAGAGAGGCCCACATGCCGTATTTGTCGAAGTAGACCTCGCGGTAAGTGAACTTCACCTTTCCGGTGTCGATGTAGTTCTCTTTCAGGTCCTTGAAGACCGAGGTGTGGAAGGTGGCGCAATGCGGGCAGGTGTAAGAGGCGTATTCGATCACCTCGACCGGCGCGTCCTCGGCGCCCAGCGTCATCTCGACGATGGCGGAGGTATCGACCTCTCCGGCTTCCTGCGCCGAGGCGGCACCCGGCAGCGCGATCTGCGCGCCCGGGGCGGTGCCGGAGCCCTGCGTCATGTACCACGCGCCGCCGCCGATCAGGGTCAGCGCCACCGCGCCCGCCGTCAGGGAATTCTTCATCGCTCGCCTCGTTCCTTGCAGATTCATGGGTCGGCGCTAACGCCGCTTGCCCTTGGATATGACGTTTGCCCCCAGGCGTTCAAGCGCCGCACGCAGGCCGGGGTCGCCCACTTCGCCCATACTGGCCTGAACCTCACGCAGAATTTCCGGCGCGTGATCGGGCGCGGAAGGTTTCGCGCGCCTGTGCTGGAAGTCCACCTGCCCCTCGGCGAATCCCGTGGCGGCGGTCTGGGTGACGCGGACCCGGGCAATCGCGTTGTAGCCGTAGACCGCGTTGATCTTGGCGCGGATCTGCTCGCGCTGCGTCTCTACCATGGGGGCCATGGCGCCGGTCGTCAGCACCGTCAGCGTAGCGCCAAAGCCGCCGCGGCCATAGCTGACCTCGACCGGGCGGGACATGGCGGCGAGGTCGGCGCCGACGATCTCCTCCCAGTGGGTCAGCACGCGGGACTGGGCAAAGCCGCGCGTCTCGGACGCGTTGCGGACGCGGGTTTCGAGCAGCTTCGAGGTGCGGGCAAAGCCGTAGGTGGTGCCGCGGCGCTGGGTCATGGCTTGAATCTCTCCTGTCGCCGCTATTGTAGTGGGCGCGCGCCCTGCCGCGCCAGTCCAGTCTTGCCGCAACCGGAGCCTTTTCGCGTGTCATCCGCCGACCCCCTCGACCTGCTCGACTGGTACGACCGCCACGCGCGCGAAATGCCCTGGCGCACGGGCCCCCGCGCCCGGGCGGCGGGGGTGCGGCCCGATCCCTACCGCGTCTGGCTGTCCGAGATCATGCTGCAACAGACCACGGTCGCGGCGGTGAAGAGCTACTTCCTCGCTTTCACCGAACGCTGGCCGACCGTGACCGCGCTGGCCGCTGCCCGGGACGAGGACGTGATGGCCGCATGGGCGGGGCTTGGCTACTACGCCCGCGCCCGCAACCTGCTGAAATGTGCGCGCGTGGTGGCGCAGGACTACGGCGGGCAGTTCCCGCAGGATCACGCCACGCTGCTGACCCTGCCGGGCGTGGGCCGCTACACCGCCGCCGCCGTCGCGGCCATCGCCTTCGACGACCCGCAGGTGGTGGTGGATGGCAACGTGGAACGCGTCATGGCGCGGCTGCACGACGAGCACACGCCCCTGCCACAGGCCAAGCCGGTGCTGACAGACTACGCCGCCGCGCTGACGCCCGTGGCCCGGCCCGGGGATTACGCGCAGGCCGTGATGGACCTCGGCGCAACGATCTGCACGCCCAAGCGCCCCGCCTGCGGGCTTTGCCCCTGGCGCGCGCCCTGCGCGGCCTGGGCGGCGGGGACCATGGCGGAATTGCCCAAGAAAGCGCCGAAGAAGCGCAAGCCCACGCGCCACGGCATCGCCTACCTTGCCCGTCGCGTGGATGGCGCGTGGCTCTTGGAGCGGCGGCCCGACAAGGGGCTTCTGGGCGGGATGCTGGGCTGGCCGGGGTCGGACTGGGGCGACGACCCGGCAGAGGCGCCGCCGATCCGCGCCGAGTGGCGCGAACTGGGCGAAGAGGCGCGCCACACCTTCACCCATTTCCACCTGCGGCTGACGATAAAGACCGCGCTGGTTCCGATGGAGCGCGCCCCGGATCGCGGAGATTTCATCGAAGCGCCCGATTTCAGCCCCGCCGATCTGCCAACGGTGATGCGCAAGGCCTTTGATCTTGCGCAAGGCGCCTGGAGCAGGCAGCGTTAGGATGGAGCGCATGAAGGACAAGCCGATGATCCCCGCCGCACAGGTCGCCCGACTGACCGCCGCGCTGCCCTTCACCCTGTCCTTCGTGCTGATCCCGCTGGTCTGGCTGGGCGCCGTCATGGGCGGCTGGTGGGTGATTCTGGCGCCGCTCTGCGCGTGGTATCTGTTTTCCGCCATCGACCTCGCCGTAGGGCTGAACAGCGAGAACGCCGACCTGGAAACCACCGAAGAACAGCTGTTCTGGTATCGCCTGCTGACGCAGGTCTGGGTGCCCCTGCAGGCGGCGACGCTCTTCGGGCTGATCTGGTACGTGACGCGCGCCGACCACCTCGGCGGCTGGGAAAAGTTCGGCGTCTTCTTCGGCACGGGCGTGATGACCGGCACCGTTGGCATCGTCTACGCCCACGAGTTGCTGCACCAGCGCAACCGGCGCGAGCGGCTGCTGGGCGACCTGCTGCTGGCCATGGTGATGTATTCGCATTTCCGGTCCGAGCATCTGCTGGTGCATCACCGCTACGTCGGCACGCCGCGCGACCCGGTGACGGCGCGCTACAACGAGGGCTTCCACCGCTTCTACCCGCGCGTGCTGCGCGAAAGCCTGCTGTCGTCCTTCCGTGCGGAACGCGACCTGCTGGCCCGGCGCGGCCTGCCGTGGTGGCACAGGCGCAATCCGTTCTGGCTGTACTGGGGGCTTCAGGCGGGGATGCTGGCGCTGGCCCTGCTGGTCGGCGGCTGGGGCGGGCTGGGGCTGTTCCTGATCCAGGCGGGCGTGGCGATCTGGCAGCTGGAAGTGGTGAATTACGTCGAGCACTACGGGCTGACCCGCAAGCACCTTGGCGGCGGGCGCTATGAACACGTCCTGCCGCGCCATTCTTGGAACGCCGCGCACAAGGCGACCAACTGGCTGATGATCAACCTGCAACGGCACTCGGACCACCATTACAAGCCCGACCGGCGCTTTCCGCTGCTCCAGACCTACCCCGAGGACGAGGCGCCGCAACTGCCCTACGGCTACCCGGTCATGGCCGTCGCGGCCATGGTGCCGCCGCTCTGGCGCCGGGTGATGAACCCGAAGGTGCGGGCATGGCGGCGGCGCTATTACCCCGAGATCGAGGACTGGAAGCCCTATAACCGGGCCGAGTTGCCGCGCCCCCGCTGAGGCATGGGGAAAGGCGCTTCGAAGCGCCTTGAAAGCGGCTTTGAAGCCGCTTGCCCACGCCCTGCAGCAAGGTCGCACCCCACCGCGCCGGGGTGACAAGGCGCAAAGCCCTCGCTAGAAGGCGCGCAAATTCCGCGTCAACGAGGACTTTCCATGACCATCCAGGTTTTCGGCCACAAGAGCCCCGACACCGACAGCACCGGCAGCCCGATCATCTGGGCCTGGTACCTCAACGAGATCAAGGGCGAGGCGGCCAAACCCGTCCTTCTGGGCGAGCCCAACACCGAGGCCGCCTTCATGCTGACGCACTGGGGTCTCGACAAGCCCGAGATCATCGGCGACGTCGAAGCGGATGCGCCGGTGGTCATCGTCGACACCAACAACCCCGCCGAGCTGCCCGCCTCGATCAACAGCGCCGACATCCGCGCCATCATCGACCACCACAAGCTGGTCGGCGGGCTGGAAACCAAGGGCCCCATCGACATCCGCATCGAGCCGCTGGCCTGCACAGCCACCATCATGCACAAGATGATCGGTGACGACCTCGCGCAGGCGCCCCGGGCCATCAAGGGCGCGATGCTGACCTGCATCCTGTCCGACACGCTGGAATTCCGCTCTCCCACCACGACGCAGGAAGACAAGGCGATCGCCCACGCGCTGGCCGAGGATCTGGGCGTCGACCTCTCGGATTTCGCCGCAGAGATGTTCGCCGCCAAATCCGACGTCTCGGCCTTCTCCGACGCAGAGCTGATCCGCATGGACAGCAAGGAATACGCGGTCGAGGGCACCAAGTTCCGCGTCTCGGTGCTTGAGACCACCGCGCCCGAGATCCCGCTGGGCCGCAAGGACGGCCTGATGGAGAGCTTCAAGACCGTCGCCGCAGAGGATGGCGTCGACCAGGTGCTGCTGTTTGTCGTGGACATCCTGAAGGAAGAGGCCACGCTGCTGGTGCCGAACGACCTCGTGAAAGGCGTGGCCGAGAAGAGCTTTGGCGCCACGGTCACCGGCGACACGGTTGTGCTGCCGGGCATCATGAGCCGCAAGAAGCAGATCATCCCGAACCTGAAGGTCTGAGCCTTTCCGGGATCGTAAGACGAGGGCGCCCTGCCGATGCGGGGCGCCTTTTTTCGTTCCCGGCGGAGGGGGCGCTGCCCCCGGCCTTCGGCCTCCCCCGGGATATTTCAGGACAGAAGAAAACCGGACACTGTGGTCAGGAAAACAGGGCCCTGGGTCAGGGCGCCCGGAACGGCAGGGGCGCGCCGAGGGTGACCCCCTGCGGCGTGATCCGGCAGCTGAAGGCGAGGACTTCGACGCCTGCGGCCTGCGCCTGCGCGAAGGCGCGCGCGTAGGCGGGGTCGAGGTCGGCGGCGAGAGTGACGGCGGTGATGTCGGTGCGCTGCACGAGGTAGAGCATCACGGCGCGGGCGCCCTGCCCCGCCACCTGCGCCAGTTCCGCAAGATGCTTGGCGCCGCGCGCGGTCACGCTGTCGGGGAATTCGGCGAGGCCCGGTGTGCGCGAGAGGGTCACGGATTTCACCTCGACATAGGCGTCGGGGCCGCCGCCCGTCAGCAGGAAGTCGATGCGGCTGTTCTGGCCGTATTTCACTTCGGGACGGATCTGGTCGTAGCCCTGCAGGCCCGGAACCTCTCCGGCCATCAGCGCCGCCTTCAGCATCCGGTTGGGTACGCCGGTGTCGACGCCGGTGAAATATCCGCCCGGATGTTCGACCAGCCGCCAGGCCCATTTCAGCTTCTTCTTCGGGTCGTCGTTGGGTTCCAGCCAGATGCGCTGGCCCTCGTCCTTCAGCCCCAGCATCGAGCCGGGGTTGGCGACATGGGCCGTGACCTCGCGCCCGTCGTCGAGCAGGCAGTCGGCGAGGAAGCGTTTGTAGCGGCGGATCAGCCGCGCGGGCACCAGATCGGTTTGAAAGCGCATGGCCCCGGCCCTATACCGTAACGCAACCAAGGCCAAGGAGCCGCCATGCCCAACCCGACCGCCGCCATGCTTGTCATCGGGGACGAGATCCTCTCTGGCCGGACCCGCGATTCCAACATGCATTTTCTCGCGCAGGAGTTCACCAAGCACGGGATCGACCTGCGCGAGGCGCGCATGGTGTCCGACGACCATGCCGCCATCGTGGGCGCGCTGAACGCTCTGCGCGCGCAGTACGATACCGTCGTCACCTCGGGCGGGATCGGGCCGACCCATGACGACATCACCGCCGACGCGGTGGCCGAGGCCTTCGGCGTCTCGATCGGCATCCGCGACGACGCACGGGCGCTCTTGCAGGCGCATTACGACCGGCAGGGGTCGGAGTTCAACGCCGCGCGCCAGCGCATGGCGCGCATCCCGGACACCGCCATCCTGATCGAGAACCCGGTCAGCATCGCGCCCGGCTTCACCATCGGCAACGTGCATGTCATGGCCGGGGTGCCCGCCGTCTTTCAGGCCATGGTGGCCAGCGTCCTGCCGACGCTGACCGGGGGCGAGCCGCTGCTGTCGCAGACCCTGCGCATCCAGCGCGGCGAGGGCGATATCGCCGGGCCACTGTCCACGCTGGCCGCGGAATTCGACGATCTTCAGTTCGGCTCCTACCCGTTCCAGAAGGACGGCGTCTACGGCGCCAACGTGGTCTGCCGTGGCACCGACGGGGCGCGCATCGACGCCGCGATGACGCGGCTTGCGGCGCTTTTCCCGGACGCCCGGGCGTAACCCGATGGACAGCGGCGCGCGGGCGCCCCATAACCGGAGGGACCGCCCCAGTGACCCGGTGACCATGCCCGCCGAGACCCGCCGCCTTTTCGACGCGATACAGGCCACATGGCCCGCCGCCAGCCTTGTCGAGGCCGGGCCGTGGACCCTGCGCGAGGGCCGAGGCGGCGGCAAGCGGGTCTCTGCCGCCACGGCGCGGGCCGCGTGGCAGGCCGACGATCTCGGCGCCGCCGAGAAGGCCATGCAGCTGATGGGCCAGCCGCCGCTTTTCCAGATCCGTCCGGGCGACGAGGCGCTGGACAGCGCCCTTGCCAGTGCCGGATACACCCTGACTGACCCCACCGACATCCGCATCGCCCCCATCGAGGCGCTCTGCGACAAGCGCCTGCCCCGGGTCTGCGCCTTCACCATCTGGGAGCCGCTGGCGATCATGCGCGAGCTTTGGCAGGAGGCCGGCATCGGCGAGGGCCGCCAGCGCGTCATGAACCGCGTGACAGGGCCGAAGACCGGCCTGTTCGGGCGGGTCAGCGACAGCCCCGCGGGCGCCGGGTTCTGCGCCATCCACGACGGCCTTGCCATGGTGCATGCGCTGGAAGTCTCGCCCGCCCATCGCGGCAAGGGCCTGGGTGGCTGGATGATGCGCAGCGCCGCGCTTTGGGCCCGCGACCATGGCGCAACCGAGATCGCCGCTCTGGTGACGCAGGCGAACGACCGCGCGGCGGGGCTTTACGACAGCTTGAACATGGCGCGTGCCGGACACTACCATTACCGCATCCTCAAGGACGCAGACAGAGAGACCCCGTGACCGACGACACCCTTCCCACCGCGCTGAACCTGCCGATGGTTGACCCGCTGCCCGAGCCGACGCAGAAATTCTTCGATATCTGCCAGGACAAGCTGGGCATGGTCCCCAATGTCCTGAAGGCCCATGCCTTCGACATCGACAAGCTGAACGCCTTCTCGGGCCTCTACAACGAGCTGATGCTGGCGGACAGCGGGCTGAGCAAGCTGGAACGAGAGATGATCGCGGTTGTCGTCTCTTCCGTGAACCGCTGCTATTATTGCCTGACCGCCCATGGCGCCGCCGTGCGCGAATTGTCGGGCGACCCGAAGCTGGGCGAGATGCTGGTGATGAACTGGCGCGTCGCGGACCTGAAACACCGGCAGCGCGCCATGCTGAACTTTGCCGAGAAGATGACGAAGAACAGCGCGGAGATCGGCGAATACGACCGCGAATCCCTGCGCGACGCGGGCTTTTCCGAACGCGACATCTGGGACATCGCCAATGTCGCGGGCTTCTTCAACATGAGCAACCGCGTGGCCTCGGCCACCGATATGCGACCGAATGACGACTATCACGCGCAGGCGCGCTAGGGTCTTCGCGCTCTGCGCCGTCGTGGCAGGCGGCGCCGCCGCGCAGGACCTGCCCCTGCCCGAAGGCGCGGAACGGGGCTTTGCCACCGTGCAGGACCCGGGCGCCTATGCCCTGCCCACGGGGCCCTTTGCCGACGGCGCCCTGCCGGTGCGCCGCGCCGAGGGCCGTGTCAGCGTCGAGGCCTGGCAGATCCCCGGCGCCGAGCGAACGCCCTTCCAGCTTGCCGCGCCGATCCGCGACACGCTGCGGGCCTCGGGCTTTGAAATCCTGCTGGACTGTCCGGCACGGGCCTGCGGCGGCTTCGACTTCCGCTTTGCCACGCTGGTGCTGCCGCCGCCCGAGATGTTCGTCAGCCTCACCGCCTATCACTTCGTGTCGGCCCTTGCGCCGGACGGGCGCGCCGTCTCGGTTCTGACCAGCCGCGACAGTGCCATGAGCTACGTCCAGATCATCCGCGTCGGCGCAGAGGCCAGCGCCACCCCCGGCACCGTGCCCCTGTCGCCGCGCCCGGTGGGCACACCCGGCGATATCCCCGGTCAGCTGGAGCAGCAGGGCTTTGCCGTGCTGTCGGACGTGGTCTTTGCCTTCGGGTCTTCGGAACTGGGCACCGAAGAGATCGCCTCGCTGGACGCCATCGCCGACTGGCTGGCCCTGAACCCGAACCGCAAGGTGCTGATCGTGGGCCACACCGATGCCACCGGCTCTCTCGACGCCAACCGCGCCGTGTCGCTGAGCCGCGCGCAATCCGCCGTCCGCTATCTGCGCGAGCGCCATGGCACCAACCCGGCGCAGATCGCGGCAGAGGGCGCGGGCTACATGGCCCCGGTCGCCAGCAACCTCACCCCCGAGGGGCGCGAGGCCAACCGCCGGGTCGAGGCGGTGCTTCTGTCCATCGAGTAGACGGTGAGGCCGGGCGGTTTCGTTGGTGAAAGTGACAGGCCCGAAGGCGGGGCGGGGCATCGGCGCCTCCGCTCCGGCACCGGAACCGTTAACTTTGTGGCAAGATTTGGGCTGACCCACCCGGACCGTTCGGTTTATGACATATTTGAACCACATTCGAAGGACCCGCCGGGGCCGGGCCATCCGGGCGAGGACAGGATCAAGGAGGCCTCCGATGTGCAGACGCACCCTTCCCGAACAGGCATACCGGACCCTCGGCGTATCGCGCCTCGACGATTTCGCCACCATCCGCCGCACCTGGCTGAAGCGGGTGCGCGCGCTCTATCCCCGCGTGCTGCATGGCGACGGGACAGAGGCGGCGACGCGGGAACTGGCGGCGCTGAACGATGCCTACGACTCGCTACGCTGGCACCGGCCATCGCCCGCAGCCGCGGCGACAAAGCCCCCCGCGCGGCCCCGTCCGCAGCCGAAAACGCAGCCACAGACGCCACCGCATCGCCCCGGCTGCGCACCCCCTCTGGCGCACCTGCAACAGGCCGCCCCGCGCGAGGCGCTCGACCGCTTCGCCAGCGCGCGCGACGTCTTTGCCCGCGACGGCACCCGGACCCTGCGCCACGCCTGACCAGCCGGGCAGAAGAAACCCCGGCACAGGGGCCGGGGGTCAAGGTGTCCCTGAACAGGGCGGGGGGAAGTCAGTGAATGCGGGGCGCTATTCCCAATTGTGCGGGCCCTTCTCGGCAAAGGCATGCACAAGGAAGTCGATAAAGGCGCGCACCTTGGGCTGCGTGAAGCGCCCCGGCGGATAGACCGCGTAGATACCCTGCGTCTCGACCGGAAGATCGGGGATGGCATCCTCGACCAGCCCGGCCTCCATCGCCTCGGCGTAAAGGTAAGAGGGCAGATAGGCGATCCCCAGACCCGCGATGCAGGCGTTCAGCAGCGACTGCCCGTCATTGACCGTCAGCCAGCCCGCCGTGCGCACCTGCCGCTTTTCGCCCGAGGGCGCGGTCAGCTTCCAGACGTTGCCTGAGGATTGGTTGGAATAGTGCAAGAGCTTATGCTCGTTCAGGTCGTCGATCCGCCCGGGGCGCCCGTATTTCTGAAAGTACGCGGGCGAGGCAATCATGCGCTTCGTGGTCTCTGTCAGCTTGCGGGCGCGCAGGGTGCTGTCCTCCAGCTCGCCGATGCGCACGGCCATGTCGAAGCCCTCGCTGATCAGTTCGACGTAGCGGTTGTTCAGCACCATGTTGACGGTGATGTCGGGGAACTCGGCCAGGAACTCGCCCAGCACAGGGCTCAGGTGATTCACGCCGAAATCCGTGGCGACAGAGATCCGCAGCAGCCCCGAGGGCGCCGATTGCATCGAGGTCACCAGCGCGTCCGCCTCTCCGGCGTCGTTCAGCACCCGCCGGGCGCGGTCGTAATAGGCCAGCCCGATCTCGGTCGGCGACACCCGCCGCGTGGTCCGGTTCAGCAGCCGGGCGCCCAGCCGCGCCTCCAGCGAGGATACGTGCTTCGATACCGCGGATTTGGAAATGCCCATCTTCTTCGCGGCATCGGTAAAGCCGCCCTGATCCACCACCGTGGCAAAGGCCTCCATCTCGGTCAGTCGATCCATGCCGGTCTCCTTCAAGTCGCGTCGTTGATCTCCTTGATGATGCCGAACTGGGGCTACAGTTGGGCGCGCGCCGGACAATACGGCGGTATTTGCGCGCTCTGTTTAAGACAGGGAAACGACCGGCGCCGTGCTAGACTGCGCGGCACCGATGACGACACCCATGAAAAGGAGGAGTTCCCCATGTCGATCCGACCCCTGGCCGCCGCCCTGGCAATGGCCCTTGCCCTGCCCCTCTGGGCCCAGCAGGGCGGCCCGACCCCGTCCGCAGAGGGCGCCAGCGTCTATTTCGCGAATCTCTCCGATGGCGACAGGGTCAGCAGCCCCGTGACCATCGTCTTCGGCCTGAGGGGCATGGGCGTCGCCCTCGCCGGGACAGAGAAGGAGATGACCGGCCACCACCACCTTCTGATCGACCGCCCGCCGCTGGGCGAAGGCGAGGAGGGCACCGGGGAACTGATGAACGGCCTGCCCGCCGACGATCATCACCGCCACTTCGGCGGGGGCCAGACCGAGGTCACCGTCGAGCTCGATCCCGGGGAACACAGCCTGCAACTGGTGCTGGGCGACGCGGGCCATGTGCCGCACAGCCCGCCGGTGATGTCCCAGGTCATCACCATTATCGTCGAATGAAAAAGGGGCGGCGCCGGGATGTTCCGGGCGCCGCCCCCTTGCCGCTGTCGGCCCGGGTGCGCGTCAGGCTGCCTTCTGATTGTGCCGGCCTTCCTCGATTTCCTCGACGATCTTCGACACGAAACTCTTCAGGTCTTCAGGCTTGCGGCTGGTCACGATACCGCTGTCGCAGACAACAGGCTCGTCCATCCAGCGCCCGCCCGCATTCACCACGTCGGTCTTGATCGACTTGTACGAGGTCACCTCGCGGCCAGAGACGATGTCCGCCTCGATCAGCACCCAAGGCGCATGACAGACGGCGGCGATGACCTTTCCCTCTTTGGCGAAGGCACGGACAAGTGCCAGCACCGGCTCCTCGACCCGAAGAAGGTCGGGGTTGATCTGACCGCCGGGAATGACCACGGCGTCATACTGGGTCGGATCGGCGTCGGCGATCTTCAGATCGGCCTCGGCCTCGCGGCCCCAGTCGTCGCCTTCCCAGCCCTTGATGGGTTTGCCGTCCAGAGTGGCGACATGAACCTCGGCGCCCTTGGCACGCAGCTGGTCGCGCGGGAATTCCAGTTCGGATTGCTCGAACCCGTGGGTCGAGATGATCAGGATCTTGGCTTCGGTGATATTGGGCATTTCCAAATCTCCTTCCGTTTGCATTGCTTGTCCAGACAACGCAAAGCCTCCGCTCCCGTTCCGGCGTGCCGCCGGGGCGTCTTCTTCTGTCCCGAAATATCCCCGCCGGAGGCATCCCCCGCCCGCCCCCATCCCGGCGCAGGCAAGGAGGCGCCTCACGGGACGGTGGGCGGGGCGCCTTTCGCGCCAGCGAAACAGCGCCCGCCCGCCGGACCTAGAGCGTCGCGGCGAGCCGGACGCCCTGGTCGATGGCCCGCTTGGCGTCCAGTTCGGCGGCCACGTCCGCCCCGCCGATGACGTGGCAGGCCACGCCCTGAGCCTCCAGCGCATCGGCCAGCGACCGCTCGCTCACCTGCCCGGCACAAAGCACCACCGTATCGCAGGCGATCACCTCGGGCCGCTCGCGCGCCTCGCCGTAGCTGACGTGCAGGCCTGCGTCGTCGATCCGCTCGTAGTTCACGCCCGAGCGCATCTCGACCTCCTTCATCTTCAGCGCCGCGCGGTGAATCCAGCCGGTCGTCTTGCCCAGGCGCTTGCCCGGCTTCTCGGGTTTGCGCTGCAACATGACCACCGCCCGCTCCGCCGCGTCCGGATCCGGGCCGCCGGGCGCCAGACCGCCGCGCGCCTCCGCCGGGTCGGTCACACCCCATTCGCGCATCCAGTCGGGGAGGCTTTCGGTCGGGCTCTCACCGGTCACGAGGAACTCGGACACGTCGAAGCCGATGCCCCCCGCGCCGATCACCGCGACCCGCTTTCCGACCTCGGCGCCATGCCGCAGCACGTCCACGTAGCCCACGACAGAGCCGTGATCCTGCCCCGGAATGCCCGGATCGCGCGGCAGCACGCCGGTCGCCACCACCACCGCGTCGAAGCCGCCCAGGTCCCCGGCCTCCACCCGGCGGCCAAGGTCGAGCGTCACGCCCGCCGCCTCCAGCGAGGCCCGGAACCAGTCCACCAGCCCGTGGAACTCCTCCTTGCCGGGGATCACCTTGGCCATGTTCAGCTGCCCGCCGACCTCCTGCGCCGCATCGAAGAGCGTCACCCGGTGTCCGCGCTCGGCGGCGGTGATCGCCGCCGCCATGCCCGCAGGCCCCGCCCCCACCACGGCAACGGACTTCGTAACCTCGGCAGGCGTCACCACCAGTTCCGTCTCGAACCCCGCCCGCGGGTTCACGAGGCAGGACGAAACCTTGCCCTGAAAGGTGTGATCCAGACAGGCCTGATTGCAGGCGATGCAGGGCGCGATCAGGTCGGGCCGCCCCGCCTCTGCCTTGGCGACGAAGTCCGGGTCCGCGAGGAAGGGGCGCGCCATGGACACCATGTCGGCGCAGCCCTCGGCCAGCACCTGCTCGGCAACCTCGGGCGTGTTGATCCGGTTCGAGGTAATCACCGGGATGCCCACTTTGCCCATCAGCTTCTGCGTCACCCATGCAAAGGCCCGGCGCGGCACCGAGGTCGCGATGGTCGGCACCCGCGCCTCGTGCCAGCCGATGCCGGTGTTGAGGATCGTGGCCCCCGCCGCCTCCACCGCCTGTGCCAGCCGCACCACCTCTTCGTGGGTCGAGCCATTGGGCACGAGGTCGATCATCGACAGACGGTAGATCAGGATGAAGTCTTCGCCCACCGCCTCACGCACCCGGCGCACCACCTCGACCGGCAGGCGCATCCGGTTCTCGTAAGAGCCGCCCCAGCGGTCCTCGCGCTTGTTGGTGTGGGTCACGAGGAACTGGTTCAGGAAGTACCCCTCTGACCCCATGACCTCCACCCCGTCATACCCCGCCTCGCGGGCGCGGGCGGCGGCGGTGGCGATATCGGCGATCTGCTTCTCGATCCCCTCTTCGTCCAGGGCCCTGGGCGGGAAGGGAGAGATCGGCGACTTCACCGGCGAGGGCGCCACGCAGTCGGGTCCGTAGGCATAACGCCCGGCGTGCAGGATCTGCATGGCGATCTTGCCGCCGCCTTCGTGGACCCGGTCGGTGACGATCCGGTGATTGGCCACATCCTCGGGCGTATAAAGTCCGCAAGCCCCGGGAAAGACGCCGCCCTCGCGGTTGGGCGCGATGCCGCCCGTCACCATCAGGCCGACCCCGCCACGGGCGCGGGTGGCGTAGAACTCGGCCACGCGGTTCCAGTCGCCACGCTCTTCGAGGTTGGTGTGCATCGACCCCATCAGGACCCGGTTCTTCAGCGTGGTGAAACCAAGATCCAGCGGAGCCAGAAGATGCGGATAGTGGGTCATGTGGTGTGCCTCCCTCGTGTGGACTGCACCTCAACCGATCCACGCAGCCCTGTCACGGTGAAACGTGACGTCAGAATCCCGGGCTGGCGATGCCCTGCGGAGACAAACTCGGCCTTGAATATTCGATTTTTTGTACAAATCATGGATGCGCGTTGCGAAAGGGTCCGAAGCGATGAGCCGAAACGAAATCCTGAACGAAGTTCGCACATTCCTCAGCGATTCCCAGCGAGCCAAATACAACGCACTTGGCGATTTCCTGAGAGAGCGTTGCGAAAGCGTGGCCCGCGACTTAGGGCACAACCAAGTGTTTCGCATCTATGCCCGCAAGGACAAGCAACCCGACCAACCGCTCAAATCGCCGGTTCAGATCGCCCGCAAGCTGGCCCGCGAGCGCAAGAAAAGGGCGGACATTCAGGTCCGGGACGTCACCGATATCGTCGCCATGACCGTGGTCATGCAGTATCCGGACCAGATCCCGGAGTTCATCGACCGGTTGAAAGCCGCCCTTGATCGGGAACACCTGACGCTGAAGGTCGAGGAAAAGGCCAAGCGCGGCTATTACGCCACCCATATCGACGTCTATTCCAAGCGGGCCGACTGGCGCCACATCTATTGCGAGATTCAGGTCAAGACCATGCTGCACGATGCCTGGTCCGCAAAGATGCACGATCTCAACTACAAGCCCGGAGGGGCCATGGACCAACGGCTCGACCGGATGATGTCGACATTGGGAAACACCCTGCAATCCATCGAGGTCCAAAGCGAAACCCTGCGGACCCTGATCCATGACCGATGGCAGCACGATCAGGTCTGGCGGCAGATCGTCCGGCGCACCTCGCTGGAGCAGGTGACCCATTGGTATTCAGAGAGCCACGTTCCGGGCGGCGATGCCGACAGCATCGTCAAGGACATGACCGCCGACCTTGCCAAGCTGGAACCCGATATCTGGGCGCAGGATCCATCGTTTCTGGACGAGCTCACCCGGCGCGTCACAGACCTGTGCCGGTCGGACCTGCGCCGCGCATGGTGGCTGGCGGCGGCGATTGCGGGCTGCTCACGCCGGCAATCGAACTTCGATTTCGCCATCGAGTTGATCGACGAATGGATCCCCGAGGGGATCGCCATGCTGTCGAACGGAAACGCCGATCTGCACCCCGCCGAGATCTGGTTCGCGCCAATGGCCTGCCAAGCGCTTGGCGCCTGCGACACGGCGATAGAGCTCAGCGAGACAATCCTGGAGCACGCGCCCGGCTGGCCCGCCGACGAGGTCGCCTGCGTCAAGCTGAACCTCGCGCATTTTCTGATGGAGGCCTTCTACTTTGCCCCGGCATCCAGCGCCGAAGACCGCCAGCGTCAGGCCACCCGCGTTCACACGCTGATCACCGATGCAGCACAAGAGCTTCGCAACGAAGATCCGTCCGCGTTCCACGATGCCGAAGGTCTGCACAAAGTCGTGTTCGGATCAGATGCGGCGACGATCCGTGCGGGGATAGATCTGATTCAGAGAGGGCGCGACGAGGCGTCCGACGCGATCAGGGACTACGCGAACAAGACTTACGAGTTGCATGCAAGGCTGGCCTGGCGGCGCCTGGCCGAAGTCGAAAACGGTCAGATGCCGAACATATAGCGAAAGACCGCCCGTGGCGGGCAGTCGAGGACGGGGGGAAGTTTGGGTCGAGCCATTTTATCTGGTCCTGGTCTGATTGGAGGAGACAATTGCACTCCTCCGGTTAAGATTATGCAAAGAACCGCAGGCGCCGCAATAACAACAAGACACCGCCCGGTCAAAACACCTGGACCTGGCCCAATCCGAGTCTTTCGCGTAACACTGTAGCCAAGGCGAAGCCAGTGACCACAGCCCCCCTGACCTACAACTTACTGACCGAGGACGGTTCAGTGCTCTTGGAAACACTCGATTCCGCTCTGTGCGCAGAGTTGCCCTCGCTGCCAGAGGACCCCTGGGCCTATTTCGAGAAACCCGCAGGGACACGAATGGTTCCGACCGATCGTCTCATCAACAGCCGCGCCCGGCCGAAAGGCATCCGCAACGCCAACCGGCTGATGCAGGCCGCCGCCAGAGGCGAGACCGCCCGGCGCGCACCTATCTCGGTGGCGGCGCGCCCGGACGGTTACTGGCTGGTCTTGGATGGCAACTCGACAACCTTGAACGCCTTGCTGTCAGGCTGGCGTGCCATCCCGGCGATCGTCCAGCCCTGACGTCATTCCGCCGCGTCGCGCTTGGGCAGAACCCAATCCGCGCGCGGGAAATGGCAGGTATAACCGCCCGGATAGCGTTGCAGGTAGTCCTGATGCTCGGGCTCGGCTTCCCAGAAATCACCGACCGGCTCGACCTCTGTCACCACCTTGCCGGGCCAGATGCCGGAGGCCTCGACATCGGCGATGGTGTCCAGCGCGACCTGCCGCTGGTCCTCGTCGACGTAGTAGATCGCCGAGCGGTAAGACAGGCCAAGGTCGTTGCCCTGCCGGTTCAGCGTGGTCGGGTCGTGGATCTGGAAGAAGAACTCCAACAGGCGACGGTAGGTGATCCGCTCGGGATCGTAAAGGATCTCGATCCCCTCCGCGTGGGTCCCGTGGTTGCGATAGGTCGCGTTGGGCACGTCGCCCCCGGTATAGCCGACGCGGGTCGCTTCGACCCCCGGCAGCTTGCGGATCAGCTCTTCCATGCCCCAGAAGCAGCCCCCGGCAAGAACGGCACGTTTCGTCATTCGATGTCCTCCACCTGGTCGATGTATGGGCCGTAGCCCTCGGCCTCCATCTCGTCCTTCGGGATGAAGCGCAGGGAGGCCGAGTTGATGCAGTAGCGCAGCCCGCCGCGATCCACCGGCCCGTCCGGAAAGACGTGCCCGAGGTGGCTGTCGCCGTGGCGCGAGCGGACCTCGGTGCGGATCATGCCATGCGTGGTGTCGCGCAGCTCGACCACATTGTCCGGCTCCACCGGCTTCACGAAGCTGGGCCAGCCGCAGCCCGATTCGTATTTCGCGGCGCTGGCAAAGAGCGGCTCGCCCGACACCACGTCCACATAGAGCCCGGCCTGCTTGTTGTGCAGGAATTCGCCGGTGCCCGGACGCTCTGTCCCGTTCTCCTGCGTGACACGATACTGCTCGGGCGTCAGGCTGTGGATAACTTCCGGTCTTCGTTCATATTTTGTCATCTCGGGTCCTTCCTCGGTCGGCTCTTCGGGCGGTCACGGCAAAGATGGGGCCCGCCGCGCGAAAACCAAGCATGCTGTCACAGAGATCACGTCCGCTTGGCCGGGGGTTGCGCGATCCTTTCGATGTTGCCATTTAAATCATGAGTGACAACGCCTTTCTCCCAGGAAACGCCAAGCGTCGCTCCGGGCGCCGAGATGGCAGCTTGGCGCCCGACAGACGCTTTGGCCGGGGGTCACTCACACCCCTCCCGCGTCGCATTCGACAGCCGATGCGCCGCCCATCCGGCGGCATCCCGGACGGTGGCGTCCGCGTCATCCGTCAACCCCTGCGCCACGGCCCGCAGATCCGGCTGGCCAGAGTTCCCGATGGCATAAAGAACGTTGCGCAGAAAGCGGTTGCGCCCGATCCGCTTGATCGGCGAGCCCGAGAAACGGGCGCGGAAGGCGGCATCGTCGAGGCCCGCAAGCTCTGCCAGAGGCGGCGCGATCAGGTCGTCGCGGGCGTGGTACTTCTGCTCTTCCGCGCGGCGGGCGAACTTGTTCCACGGACAGACGGCGAGGCAGTCGTCGCAGCCGTAGATGCGGTTGCCCATCCGCGCGCGCAGGTCCTCGGGCACCGGGCCGTGGTGCTCGATGGTGAGGTAGGAAATGCAGCGCCGCGCATCCAGACGGTAGGGCGCGGGAAAGGCGCCGGTCGGGCAGATGTCGAGACAGCGCCGACAGCCGCCGCAATGGTCGGTCTCGGCCCCGTCGACGGGCAGCGCCAGCGTGGTGAAGATCGCGCCAAGGAAAAACCACGACCCCAGATCCCGGCTTACGAGATTGGTATGCTTGCCCTGCCAGCCCAGCCCCGCCGCCTGCCCCAGCGCCTTCTCCGGCACCGGGGCCGTGTCGACGAAGACCTTGATCTCGGTCTCCGGCCCCGCCTCGGCGATCAGCCAGCGCCCCAGACGCTTGAGGCGCTTCTTGACCACGTCGTGGTAGTCGCGCCCCTGCGCGTAGACGGACACGGCGGCCCGGTCGCGCCGCTCCAGAGCCTCCAGCGGGTCGCTGTCGGGGCCGTAATTCTCGGCCAGCATGATGACCGACCGCGCCTCGGGCCAGAGCACGTCGGGCGCCCCGCGCCAGTGCACCCGGTCGGCAAGCCAGCCCATCTGCCCGTGATACCCGGCGTCGAGGAAGGCGCGCAGCCGCCCCATCACCTCGGGCACATCACCCGGGCGGCAGATCCGGCAGGCGGCGAAGCCCACCTCGGCGGCCTCCTCCTTCAAACGGCTCACAAGCGCGGTCACGGCGCAGCACCCCCCATCGGCGTGGCATCCGGCATTCCAAGGCGCAGGGGGCTCTGCCCCCGCTGCTGCGCAGCCCCCCGAGGTATTTTACAGACCAAAGAAGCCCGGGACGCGCTCTGCCCGTTATCGGCGTGGGCTGCCGGATGGCCATGTGCTGTCGCGCGATATCGCAAATGCCGTTCTCCTGCTTCTTCTGTCCCGAAATATCCCGGGGGAGTCCCGCAGGGACGGGGGCAGCGCCCCCTGCCCCCCCTAACCGCTTGCGCCGTCCCGCGCCACCGCCGCGCCCTCTTCGGCCAGTCTCAGGAAGTTGCGCAGCGTGGGTGTCTCGTCCGCCCGGCGCCAGGCGATGCCGGTTTCCAGCACAGGGGCCGTGCCGTCGAGGTCGCGGTAGACCACCCCTGCCCGGGCGAGGTTCTTCAAGGAACGCGGCACCAGCGCCAGCCCCATGCCCGCCGAAACGAGGCTGATAATCGTCTGCATCTGGATCGCGTGCTGCGCCACCTGCGGGCGCGCGCCGCGCGCGGTAAAGTAGCCCGTCACGAGGTCGTGGAACAGCGGCGCGGCACGGCGGGGGAAAACCACCAGCGGCTGGTCGATCACCGCTTCGGGCGGCAGGCTCGGACCGTCCGGCAGGCGGCCCTCGGCGATCCAGGCCTGCGGCACGGCGGCCACCAGCGGTTCCGCCAGCAGGCGGCGATAGGACAGCGCCCGCGGCAGCGGGTCGTCGCCGTGCGGAATGACGATGCCCGCGTGGCCCTTGCCCTCGATCAGCGCGGCGATCTGCATGTCGCTGGTCATCTCGGTCAGCGCAAGCTCCACCCCCGGGTAGCGCGCGCGAAAGCCCTGCACCAGCGCGGGCAGCACCGAGTAATCCGCCGTCGACACGAAGCTCAGCGCCAGCCGCCCCGCCGCCCCGCCGCGCAGCGCCTCGGCAGTCTCGCGCAGGCCCTCGACCCCGGCCAGCGCCGCGCGGACATGGGGCAGGAAGGCTTCGCCGAAGGGCGACAGCGCCACGGACCGGCGCGTCCGGGCGAACAGCGCCTCGCCCAGCAAGGCTTCGAGCGCGCGGATCGACTGAGAGAGCGGCGGCTGCGTCATGCCCAGACGTTCTGCGGCGCGGCCAAAGTGCAGCGTCTCGGCCACCGCCACGAAATGTCTGAGTTGCCGGGTGTCCATTGATATGCCTCGCGACCCAATTGGCGCAGAATAATATATTTCACACGCAGCCGCCACCCCGCTATACCCGCCCGGAACCGCATTCAGGGAGGGTCCGATGCCCCGTTACAGATCGAGAACCAGTACCCACGGCCGCAACATGGCGGGGGCCCGTGGCCTCTGGCGCGCGACCGGCATGGGAGACGACGACTTCGGCAAGCCGATCATCGCCATCGTCAACAGCTTCACCCAGTTCGTGCCCGGCCACGTCCACCTGCAGGACCTTGGCCAGATGGTCGCCCGCGAGGTCGAGAAGGCCGGGGGCGTCGCCAAGGAATTCAACACCATCGCGGTCGACGACGGCATCGCCATGGGCCACGACGGGATGCTCTATTCCCTGCCCTCGCGCGAGATCATCGCGGACTCGGTCGAGTACATGGTCAACGCCCATTGCGCCGACGCCATGGTCTGCATCTCGAACTGCGACAAGATCACCCCCGGCATGCTGATGGCCGCCATGCGCCTGAACATCCCCGCGATCTTCGTCTCGGGCGGGCCGATGGAAGCGGGCAAGATCGACCTCGCCGATCTGGACGCCAAGAAGGTCGACCTTGTCGATGCCATGGTCGCCGCCGCGTCGGAGACCTACACCGACGAGCAGGTCCAGCACATCGAGGAGAACGCCTGCCCGACCTGCGGGTCGTGCTCGGGCATGTTCACCGCGAACTCGATGAATTGCCTGGCCGAGGCGCTGGGTCTGGCGCTGCCGGGCAACGGCTCGACGCTGGCAACCCACGCCGACCGCAAGCACCTCTTCCTCGAAGCGGGCCGCAAGATCGTCGAGATCACCCGCCGCCACTACGAGCTGGAAGAGACCGGCCTGCTGCCGCGCGAAATCGCCACCTTCGAGGCCTTCGAGAACGCCATGTCGCTGGACATTGCCATGGGCGGGTCCACCAACACCGTGCTGCACCTTCTGGCCATCGCGCTGGAAGGCGAGGTCCAGTTCACCATGGACGACATCGACCGGCTGTCGCGCAAGGTGCCCTGTCTGTGCAAGGTCGCGCCCAATATCGAGAACGTCCACATGGAGGACGTGCACCGCGCCGGCGGCATCTTCTCGATCCTCGGCGAACTCAGCCGCGCCGGGCTGCTGCATGAGGAATGCGCGACCGTGCATTCGACCACCATGGGCGAGGCCATCGGGCACTGGGACATCAAGGTCGCCAACAACCCCGAGGCCGAAAGCCTGTTCAAGGCGGCCCCGGGCGGCGTGCGCACGACCAAAGCGTTTTCCACCGAGAACCGCTTCAAGGAGCTCGACAAGGACCGCGAAAACGGCGTCATCCGCTCGAAAGAACACGCCTTTTCGCAGGACGGCGGGCTGGCGGTTCTGTTCGGGAACATCGCGCTGGAAGGCTGCATCGTGAAGACCGCCGGGGTCGATGCCTCGATCCTGAAATTCACCGGCACCGCACACGTCTGCGAGTCGCAGGACGCCGCCGTGTCGGACATCCTCACCGGCAAGGTGAAGGAAGGCGACGTGGTCGTGATCCGCTACGAGGGCCCCAAGGGTGGACCGGGGATGCAGGAAATGCTCTACCCGACCTCCTACCTGAAATCGAAGGGCCTCGGCAAAGCCTGTGCGCTTCTGACCGACGGGCGTTTCTCGGGCGGCACCTCGGGCCTCAGCATCGGCCACGTCTCTCCCGAGGCGGCCGAGGGTGGCGCCATCGGGCTGGTGGAAAAGGGCGACAAGATCGAGATCGACATCCCCAACCGGAGCATCAACCTGATGGTGGACGACGCGACGCTGGCCGCGCGCCGCGCCGCGCAGGACGAGAAGGGTTGGAAGCCCGCCGAGCCGCGCAAGCGCAAGGTCACGACGGCCCTGCAGGCCTATGCCGCGCTGACCACCTCCGCCGCCAAGGGCGCGGTGCGCGACGTCAGCCAGTTGCACAAGGACTGAGCGCAGCCAAGACGCGCGTCAGGGCCCCCGCAGGCGACTGCGGGGGCTTTTTTGTTGGGCAAGGTCGATCTGCCCAGAGCCTCAAGTTGCCCGACACTGGATTGAGCCAAGCTCCGGACGCCGAACTATTTCAGGAGCTGACGCCACCCCGACACCTGCGACCGCCACATACGATGAGCCGCGCCAGTGACGGGCCGTGGTTCGGCGCCCCCCGGTTCAGGAAGGCAGTTTATCCCTGCAAAGTCCGTACGACCCCAGACAGGTCGCGCAAGCATCAGCCAAATCGCCGGTCCCCCGGACGGCCCGTCATGTCGGAGACATGCCTTCGGCATGATGGCGCGGCGGCCTGCGGCCTTGATTCCGCGCCCGGTGGTGGATCGTAACAGCGCAATCACACGCATAGGTTCACGCAGAACGTTGCCTGTCCGCAAAAGTTGGGTACAGACGCCTGCGTCTTTGCATATCAACGGGACTGCTCATTGCGCACGACAAGGAAGCGGCAGGCCCCCTTCTCGCACCCTGAACCTTTCCCGCCGCCACGGGTTTATCCCCCGCACCATCAAAGGCCCCACAATGTTCGACTGGATCACCGGCATCATCGACGCCATCGGCGCCTTCGGGGTCGGGCTGCTGATGTTCATCGAGAACGTCTTTCCCCCGATCCCCTCGGAACTCATCATGCCGCTTGCGGGGTTCAACGCCGCGACGGGCGCACAGAACCTCTGGCTGGTGATCCTCTTCGGCTCTCTGGGGTCCATCGCGGGAGCACTGCTGTGGTACTGGATCGGCGCGAAGATCGGCACGGAGCGCCTGCGCCGCCTTGCCGACCGGCACGGGCGCTGGCTGACCATCACACCCGATGAACTCGACCGGGCCAATGGCTGGTTCCAGCGCCACGGCGGCGCGGCGGTCTTCCTCGGGCGCCTGATCCCCACCGTGCGGACCTTCATCTCTGTCCCTGCCGGGGTCGCGAAGATGCCGATGGGTCGCTTCCTGGCCTATACGACGCTGGGCACGCTCCTCTGGACGGCGCTTCTGGCCTTCGCGGGCTACGCGCTACAGTCGCAATACGATCTGGTCGCGCAATGGCTGAACCCGGTCTCGACCGCCGTGGTCACGGGTATCGTCACCCTCTACCTCTACCGTGTCGCCACCTACAAGCGCCGCCTGCGCAACGAAGCCACGCGGACCGGATGACGTCCGGAGGGGCTTACCACCGATGGGCCTGAGGCCTGACGGGACCGGCATAAGCCCCCGTGACAGGGGGCCGCACAGGGACGCTTCAGAAATCGAGGTCGGAGTAATGCGCGGGCTGCGGGAAGCCGGGCACCTGATCGGCGAGGATCGAGCGGAAGGCGGGGCGCGACTTGATCTTGGCGTACCAGTCCTTGACCACCGCCGAGCGGTTCCAGTCGACGTCCGAGATGTAATCCAGCGACGACAGATGCGCGGCGGCGGCGAAATCCGCAAGCGTCATCGAATCCCCGGCCAGCCAGCGCCGGTGATCCAGCAGCCACGCGAGGTAATCGAGGTGGTACTTGATCGCCTTGGCGCCCGATTTGACGTTGCCGCTGTCGGGGAACCCGGCCTTCATGACCTTCTTGTTCACCCGCTCGTACAGCAGCTTCGACGTCACCTCGTTGTGGAACTTGTCGTCGAACCAGCCGACGATGCGCCGCACCTCATAGCGCGCATCGGCGCCGCGCGGCATCAGCGCGGGTTCGGGGTACTTCTCTTCGATCCATTCGCAGATCGCCGCGCTTTCGGCCATGGTCTTGCCATCCATGCGCAGCACCGGGACCTTGGCCGCCGGGTTGCGCCGCAGGAAGTCGGGGTCCTGCTCCCAGTAGCGTTCTTCCACCAACTCGCATTCGATCTTCTTCTCGGCGAGGCTCAGGCGAACCTTGCGGCAAAAGGGGGAAAGAGGCACGTGGTACAGCTTGGCCATGATGGTCCTGTTGGTGGCGGGAATAGCCCCTCTTAGTCGCCATCGGCCTCCGGTTTCAATGCCTGCGAGCGGGCAATGGGCCAATCGGCGCCTACTCGAAGCAGGCCGCCCGCCCGTCCGCCCGGATCGTCGCCGCCCCGTCCCGGATCGCGCGCGCGCGGCGGCTGACCGCGTTCGAGGGGTTCGAGGCGCTGCGTTTCTTGGGGCTGGGCAGCACCGCAGCCAAAAGCGCCGCCTGCTGCGCGGACAGATCCGCCGGTGCCACGCCGAAATAGTGGCGCGCCGCCGCATCGATGCCGAAGACGCCCTCGCCGAACTCTGCGATATTCAGGTAGACTTCGACGATCCGGCGCTTCGACCAGAGGGTTTCCACCGCCGGTGTCAGGACCGCCTCCAGCGCCTTGCGGATATAGCTTCTTTCCTGCCAGAGGTAGACGTTCTTCACCACCTGCTGGCTGATCGTCGAGCCGCCACGGTCCGCGCCAGAGGCGATGGCCGCGCGGATCGCATCCATGTCGAAGCCCCAGTGCCTGCAAAAGTTGGCATCCTCGGCGGCGACCACCGCCCGCGCCATGACCGGCGCTACCGCGTCGAGGTCGACCCACTGGTGTTCTACCGCGCCCAGACGCTGCCGTTCCGCCCAGATGGTATGGGTTGTCGGCGGGTTCACCACGCTGAACAGCACCACCGCCCCGATCACCAGCACGCCCATGATCACTCCCAACCGCAATGTCCAGCGCATCAGCCATCGACCGGGGCGAAACCGGCGAACCTGCGGTTTCTCCCGCGTCTTGCCCGTGGTCTTCTGTTTCTTGCTGCCTGCCATATCGCCTGTTCTACACCGGACACCCGGCCCCGGGAAGACAGGGCGCGCCGGGAAGAGACCGGCACCCCGCGTAAGTGAAAGCCAAGGCACCCCCATGACAGAATCGCGTCCGGCCCTTGGAGGGTCACATCCTGAAGGCGCAATCGGGTCTGACTTGGTGCAGATTGTGGCGAGATCGGACTTTTTCGCCCAAGGCAGACGCCCCCCGGGCGTTCCGGCCCTGCGCGAAGCAACCACCGCAGTCACCGGCGCCAGCCCCGGCTTGCACCGACACCCACGGGCCCCGCCGGGACCGCCCCGCAGGACGGCTTCCACCAGCCGAGCCCATGAACCACGGAAAAGGGCGGCCCGAAGGCCGCCCCCTTGTCTTACTCTGCCGGAACCGCGACCTGATCCTCTATGCCCAGCGGATGCGGGATCTTGTTCAGCATCTCCTTCGGGCAAACCTGCACGAAGTTCCCCTTCTCGAGATCCCAGTGCTGCAGGATATCCTGCGCCTTACGGCTGCGGGTCTCTTCCACATGCCGCTCGATCAGGGCCTTCAGCTCGTCTTCCCATGCGGAGACGGTCACCGGGCAGGTCACGAGGCTTTCCATGTTCATCATGGCCTGCGCACGGCCCTCGGGGTCGTACAGATAGGCCATCCCGCCGGTCATGCCCGCGCCGAAGTTCGCGCCGATCCCGCCAAGGATCACCGCCACGCCGCCGGTCATGTATTCGCATCCGTTCGAGCCGCAGCCCTCGACCACCACCCTGGCACCCGAGTTCCGCACCGCGAAACGCTCACCGGCGCGGCCCGCCGCGAAGAGGTAGCCGTCCGTCGCGCCGTACAGCACGGTGTTGCCGATGATCGTGTTCTCCGAGGCCACCAGCGGCGACACCAGCGGAGGCCGCACCACGACGGTTCCGCCCGACAGACCCTTGCCGACATAGTCGTTGGCATCGCCCGAGACCTCCAGCTTCAGCCCCGGAGCCGCGAAGGCGCCCAGCGACTGACCGGCGGAACCCGACAGCTTGATGTGCAGGTGGTCGGGCTGCAGCGCGTTGCGCATCCCGAACTTCGACACGATATGCGACGAGACCCGCGTGCCCACGGTGCGATGCGTGTTCATCACCGCGTAGGACAGCTGCATCTTCTCGCCGTCCTCGAGGAAGCGCGCGGCATCGCGCACGATCTCGGCGTCCAGCGTGTCGCGCACCGGGTTCCTCGGCTTGCCCCGGTCGTAGACGATGTCGTCCGAACCGTCGACGCGGATCAGCAGCGGGTTGAGGTCGAGGTCGTCGAGATGCTCGGCGCCCCGGCTGACCTGGCTCAGCAGGTCGGCGCGACCGATCACCTCGTCAAGGCTGCGCGCCCCGATCGAGGCGAGGATCTCGCGGACCTCCTGCGCGTAGAAGGTGATCAGGTTCACCACCTTGTCGGCATTGCCGGTGAACTTGCCGCGCAGCGCCTCGTCCTGCGTACACACGCCCACCGGGCAGGTGTTCGACTGGCACTGACGCACCATGATGCAGCCCATGGCGATCAGCGCCGCTGTCCCAATGCCGTATTCCTCAGCCCCCATCATGGCGGCCATGACGATGTCCCGGCCGGTCCGCAGACCGCCGTCCGTGCGCAGCGTCACGCGCGAGCGCAGGTTGTTCATCGCCAGAACCTGATGCGCCTCGGTCAGGCCCATCTCCCACGGCAGACCCGCGAACTTGATGGACGTGCCCGGGGAAGCCCCCGTGCCGCCGTTGTGGCCCGAAATCAGGATCACGTCGGCCTCGGCCTTGGCCACGCCCGCCGCAATCGTGCCGACGCCCGAAGAGGCCACCAGCTTCACCGTCACCTTGCAGCGCGGGTTGATCTGCTTGAGGTCGTAGATCAGCTGCGCAAGGTCCTCGATCGAATAGATGTCGTGGTGCGGCGGCGGCGAGATCAGCGTCACGCCCTTGGTCGAATGCCGCAGACGCGCGATCAGGTCGGTCACCTTCATGCCCGGAAGCTGGCCGCCCTCGCCGGGCTTGGCGCCCTGGGCCACCTTGATCTCAAGCTCTTCGCAGTGGTTCAGGTACTCGGCGGTGACACCGAAACGCCCCGAGGCCACCTGCTTGATCTTGGCCGAGGGGTTGTCGCCGTTGGGCTCCGGCACGAAGTGCGCCGGATCCTCGCCACCTTCGCCGGAGTCAGACTTGGCGCCGATCCGGTTCATGGCAACGTTCAGCGTCTTGTGCGCCTCGGGCGAGAGCGCGCCCAGCGACATGCCCGGCGTCACGAAACGCTTGCGGATCGCGGTGATGCTCTCGACCTCTTCCAGCGGCACCGGCTTGCCCAGCGGCTTCACGTCCAGAAGGTCGCGCAGGTGGATCGGCGGGTTGGCCTGCATGGCGTTGGAGTACTGCTTCCACATCTCGTAAGAGGCCCGGTCGCAGGCGGCCTGCATCAGGTGCATGGTCTGCGCACCCCAGGCGTGGGTCTCGCCCGACTTGCGGGACTTGTAGAAGCCGCCGATGGGCAGCACGTCGCGTCCGCCGCGGAAGCCAAGGGCGTGGATTTCCTCGGCCTTCTTCTGGATGCCCTTCACGCCGATCCCCGAGATGCGGGAAATCATGCCGGGGAAGTATTCCGCCACCATGGCGCGCGACAGCCCGACAGCCTCGAAGTTCAGCCCGCCGCGATAGGACGAGATGACCGAGATGCCCATCTTCGACATGATCTTCAGCATGCCCGCGTCGATGGCCTCGCGGTAGGCAGAGACCGCCTCGGTCAGGGTCATGTCCAAGAGGCCGCGCTTGATGCGGTCCGCAAGGCTGTCCTCGGCAAGATAGGGGTTCACGACGGTCGCCCCCGCCGCGATCAGGACGGCGAAGTAATGCGGATCGATGCATTCCGCCGAGCGCACGTTGATCGAGCAGAAGGTCCGCAGGCCCTTGCGGGTCAGGTAGCTGTGCACCGCGCTGGTCGCCAGGATCATCGGCATCGCGATCTTGTCGGCATCGCAATGCTCATCGGTCAGGATCAGGTGCCCGGCGCCCGAACGCACGGCATCCTCGGCCTCTGCCCGGATGCGGGCCAGACCCTCGCGCAGCGCATCCTTGCCGGCGGTGAAGGTACAGTCGATCTCGACGCAGGGCGCGTTGAACTGCCCCTTCAGCGCCTCGAACTGGGCATTGCCCACGAAGGGCGTGTCCAGCACAAGGATCTCGGTCTGGGCGCTCGACTCATCCAGCACGTTCTTGAGGTTGCCGAAACGCGTCTTCAGCGACATCACGCGGAATTCGCGCAGGCTGTCGATGGGCGGGTTCGTCACCTGGCTGAAGTTCTGCCGGAAGAAATGAGACAGCGGGCGATACTTCTTCGACAGCACCGCAGAGGGCGTGTCATCCCCCATCGAGGCCAGCGCCTCCTTGCCGTCCTCGGCCATGGGCGACAGCGTCTGTTCCAGTTCCTCGATGGTGTAGCCTGCGGCGATCTGGCGGCGGCGCAGTTCCGCCCCCTCGAACTTGGCGCTCTCGGCGACCGCGTTCAGCGTCTCGTCCAGCTCGGTGATCTTGCCGACCCACTCGCCGAAGGGCTGTGCCGCGGCCAGCTTGTCCTTGATCTCGACGTCCCGGTAAAGCTTGCCCTCTTTCATGTCGACGGCAATCATCTGGCCCGGCCCAAGCGCGCCTTTCTCGCGCGCCGTGGCCTCGTCGGTCGGAACCATGCCCACCTCGGACCCGGCGATCAGCAGCCCGTCACCGGTCACGACATAGCGCATCGGGCGCAACCCGTTGCGGTCCAGACCGCCACAGACCCAGCGGCCATCGGTCATGGCAAGGGCGGCGGGGCCGTCCCAGGGCTCCATCACCGAGTTGCAGTAGGAATACATGTCGCGCCACGACTCGGGCAGTTCCACCGCCTGCTTCGACCACGACTCGGGCACCAGCATGGTCTTGGCCATGGGCGCCGAGCGCCCGGCGCGCACCAGCACCTCGAACACCCCGTCCAGGGCCGCCGAATCCGACGCCCCGTTGGCGATGATCGGCTTGATGTCCTCGGCCATCTCGCCGAAGGCGGAGGAGGCCATGCGGATCTCGTGGCTCTTCATCCAGTTCAGGTTGCCCTTCAGCGTGTTGATCTCGCCGTTGTGGGCCAGCATGCGGAAGGGCTGCGCCAGCCACCACTGCGGGAAGGTGTTGGTGCTGTAACGCTGGTGATAGATCGCGAAGGCGCTCTCGAAGCGGTCGTCCTGAAGGTCGGGGTAGAACTCCGCCACCTGCTCGGCCAGCATCATGCCCTTGTAGATGATCGACCGGCAGGACAGCGAGGCGATGTACAGCCCCCCCGCCCCGGCGATGCCCGCCGCCGCCGCCGCCTTCTCGATCCGGCGCCGGATCACGTAAAGCTCGCGCTCGAAGGTCTCTTCGTCCACACCCTTGGCGTTCGAGATCAGGATCTGCTCGATCTCGGGCCGCGTCGCATTGGCCTTTTCGCCAAGGCAGGAGACATCCACCGGCACGTGGCGCCAGCCGTAGATGTAGTAACCCATGCGCAGGACCTCGGTCTCGACGATAGTCCGGCAGGCCTCCTGCGCGCCGAAATCCGTGCGCGGCAGGAAGACCTGCCCCACGGCGATCAGCTCGTCCGGACGCGGGTGGTGGCCGGTGCGCTGGATCTGGTCGTAGAAGAAGGGCACCGGGATCTGCACGTGGATGCCCGCCCCGTCACCGGTCTTGCCGTCCGCATCGACCGCGCCCCGGTGCCAGATCGCCTTCAGCGCGGTGATCCCCGCCTCGACGACACGGCGCGACGGCGAACCGTCCAGCGACACCACAAGCCCCACGCCGCAGGACGAATGTTCTTCGCTCTCGTGGTACATGCCGTTCTCCGACATCCACTTGCGCTTGGCTTCCTCGCGGCGAACCCAGTCTTGATCGTACTTGGTCATGGCTCAGCACTCCTCGTTCAGATGCGGATTGTCCGCTTCGTAATCACGCCGGGACACGCGCCTGACATGCGCGCCCTCCAGCCAAAATCCCTCCGGGTGACGGTCCGCGTAGACCACGCGCACCAAGCGTGCGCCCCCGGCATTCTCGAAAAGGCCCGGACAGAGTTCCACCACGTCCGACCCGTGATCCTGCAACAGCACCGACGACCCGCAGGTGTCGCACCACGCGCGCTCTGCGATCGGCGACGAGCGGTGCCGCTTCACCGGCCCCGACAGCCGGACCCGCGCCTCGGGCACCGCGATGCCCATCTGCACACCACCGCCCCAGCGCGTGCACAGCGCGCAGTGACAGGCCGAGATCTCGCCCGGCAGGTCCTCGACGGCGACGGTGGTCGCGCCGCACAGGCATCGGCCTTCCGTCACGCTCATGCCCCGCCTCCGTAAAGCGCCAGCGTCTCGGCGCGGCTCAGCCTCGGGTGGTCGCCCGCCAGCCTCCAGCACTCCGGCTTCTGATCCGCGAAGATCTCGCGCTCCAGCACCAGCCCCCCGGCGTTGTCCAGCAGCCCGACCGGCACCTCGTAATCGCCCGCGCCGTCGACACCCCTGTCGTAGCGATACCACAGCGCCGAGCCGCACTTCCCGCAGAAACTCCGCGAGGCCCAGTCCGAAGACCGCAGGCTGCGGATATTCTCAGCACCCGTCACGCGCATCGCCGCCTCGGGCACCGTCACGGCGAACATGGCAGAGCCCAGCCAGCGCCGGCACTGTTCGCAATGGCAAACCCCGAAACCGCCCGTCTCGGCGGCCTCGAAAGACACCGCGCCACAAAGACACCGACCCGACCGCGCCATCACGACGGCCCCCCGATCCCGCGCGCGCCGCTGTTTCTTCTGTCCAAAAATATCCCGGGGGGTTGCCATTGGTGCGCCATTGGTCCGAGCGACAATGGCGACGGGCTGGCCCCCGGACCGACACCGGCCACCCGCGCACCATCCGGCATCCCGCTGATCACGTCGCAATCATACTGCGGATCGAGCGACCGGAACCCCTCCTCGCCCGGATAGACGAATTCCACCGGCCCACGGCTGTGACGCGCGATCTCGCGGCCATCCCGCATCTCGATCAGCCTGTCGCCGAAGAAGCGTCCGTGCTTCGCCGAGACATATTCCTCGCCGCGCACCTGCCGCGTCACGCTGCCGTTCACGTCGCGATAGGTCGCCTCGAACTGCGTCCGCAACAACGGCTCGCCATCCACCACGACCTCGCCGATCACCTTGTCGAAACCGCTCACCCGCTCGGTGATCCCGCTGCGGCTGCGCTGGATGAAATCGTAGGCGTCCACCCCGGTCTCGATCAACTCGCTGACGCTGCCGGAATCCTCGACAGGCCACTGGGTGCGCATCCAGTCCGGCTCTGCCTCGGGGCCGCTTTCGACCCACTGCGCATCGCCGTCGATGCGGCTGACCCATGCGCCGGAACCGGGGACGAAGCGATGGCTCCAGCGGTGATCCGGGTGCACGGCGGGGCAGCTGTAGTGGTTCACCACCCGGCAACCCCGGTTCTGCGTGGTCAGGTAGACCGCGCAGCCCGCGGGCGGCTCGAAAAGCGCCCCGGCCAGCGCGGGTGCCGTCCCGCCACAGGTCATCGCGGCGATCGTCAGACCGCCCACCAGACCCGCGATGGCATTCCCCGTTCTCACCCTTAAGCCCTCCAGAGGCCGGCACCGCCGACCGCGGCGTTCCCTGTTTCGTCACCCGTTCCGCCGGCAAAGCCCGGCGCGGATCGCCTGCACGCAGACCGCCGCGCCGTGACCGGCCATGGCGTCACTCCGCCGCGATGGCAGCGGCGCGGCTGTTCAGATCGCCAAGGATCGCCTCGGCGCAGTCGCGCCCGTCGCGGATCGCCCAGACCACCAGGGATGCGCCGCGCACGATGTCGCCCACCGCGTAGACGCCCTCCAGCGCGGTGCGCCCGCTGGTGAACTGCGCCTTCACGGTGCCCCAGCGGGTCACTTCCAGCTCGGGGCAGCCCCAGAGCGTCGGCAGTTCTTCGGGTTCGAACCCCAGCGCCTTGATCACCAGATCGGCGGGCTCGTCGTAATCCGACCCCTCGATCACCTCGGGCGACTGGCGTCCGCTGGCATCGGGCAGGCCAAGACGCATCTTCTGCACGATCACCGAGCCCACAGCGTCAGTCTCGCCGGACTTGAAGCCCGCCGGGGCGGTCAGCCATTCGAACTGCACACCCTCTTCCTCGGCATTCTGCACCTCGCGCTGCGATCCCGGCATGTTTGCCCGGTCGCGGCGGTACAGGCATTTGACGCTTTCGGCGCCCTGCCGGATCGCGGTGCGCACGCAGTCCATCGCCGTGTCGCCGCCGCCGATCACCACGACCTTCTTACCCTTGGCGTTCAGCTCGCCGCTGTCGTACTCGGCCACTGTATCGCCGAAGTTCGCGACCCGGTTCGAGGCGGTCAGGTAGTCGATGGCCTTGACGATGCCCTTGGCCCCCGCGCCCGGCCCGCCCAGATCGCGGCTTTTGTAGACGCCGGTGGCGATGATGACCGCGTCATGCTGCGCGCGGATCTCCTCGAAGGACATGTCCTCGCCCACAGTGCAGTTCATGACGAAACGCACGCCGCCCGCCTCAAGCTGCTGATTGCGGCGCATGACCACCTCTTTCTCCAGCTTGAAGCCGGGAATGCCATAGGTCAGCAGCCCGCCCGAGCGGTCGTAGCGGTCGTAGACCGTCACCTGCACCCCGGCCCGGCGCAGCATATCGGCGGCGGCCAGACCACCCGGCCCGGCACCGATGATGCCGACGCTTTCCTTGCGCTCGACCTCGGGGGCGGCGGGCTTCACCCAGCCCTCTTCCCAGGCCGTATCGGTGATGTATTTCTCGACAGAACCGATGGTTACGGTGCCATGGCCAGACTGTTCGATCACGCAATTGCCTTCGCACAGGCGATCCTGCGGGCAGATGCGGCCGCAGATCTCGGGGAAGGTGTTGGTGGCCTGGCTGATCTCATAGGCCTCCTGCAGGCGGCCCGTGGCGGTCAGGTTCAGCCAGTCGGGGATATTGTTGTGCAGGGGGCAGTGGCTCTGGCAATAGGGCACGCCGCATTGCGAACACCGCGATGCCTGTTCCTTGGCCTTCTGGTCGGCATATTCGGCGTAAATTTCGGCAAAGTCCCGATTCCGGACATCAGCCTCGCGCTTTGCGGGCATCTCCCGCTGGGTCGTGACAAACTTAAGCATCGGCTGCTTTGCCATAGTACGTGCCTCTTCCAGAAATTGGGTGCGTCAAAGCTCCCGCACCTGATACAGAAGCCGAAACCGAATTAAAAGTCATAACTACTGACCTATATGTAGAAAAATAAGGCCCCAAACGCCATCGACCTATAGGGGCCACCCGAAAATAGGTCCGATATGATGCACATTTCATTTCTTTCCTTTCCGTAACATGGGGTTATACCCGGCAGGCAACCCACAACCGGATGGCCTCAATGCCCCTCACCCAGCTCCTGATTCTCGCGCTCATCCAGGGTGTTACGGAATTCCTGCCGGTTTCCTCCTCCGGGCACCTGATTCTCCTGCCCTCGCTGACCGGCATGCAGGATCAGGGGCAGGTGATCGACGTCGCCGTGCATGTCGGCACGCTTTTCGCGGTGATCCTCTACTTTCGCCGCGATGTCACGCTGGCCGCCACGGGTACGCTGCGCCTGCTGACCGGGCGCCGCGACACGGCGGGCGCCGAACTGGCCTTCCTGCTGCTGGTGGCCACCATTCCCGTGATTCTCGCGGGGCTGGCGCTGAAACTCACCGGACTGGACGATGCCCTGCGCTCCGTCGCGGTGATTGGCTGGGCGATGCTGGGCTTCGGGCTGGTGCTGTGGTGGGCCGACACCCGCAGCCCCACGGTCAAGACCGATGCGGACTGGAGCCTGCGGGACGCGATCATCATGGGCCTGTGGCAGGCGGTGGCGCTGATCCCGGGCACCTCGCGGTCGGGCATCACCATCACGGCGGCGCGGCGGCTGGGCTACACGCGCCAGGACGGCGCCAAGCTGGCCATGCTGATGTCAATTCCCACGATCATCGCCTCCGGCACTCTGCTGGGGCTTGAAGTCGCATCTACCGCCGATGCCGCCGCCGCCCGCGACGGCGCGATCGCCGCCGCCTTTGCCTTTGTCGCAGCCCTTGGCGCGCTGGCGCTGATGATGCGCCTGCTGCGGTCGGTCAGCTTCACGCCCTACGTGATCTACCGGATCATCCTGGGCGCGGTCCTGCTCTGGATCGCCTACAGCTGACCCGCCCTTATTCGGTCCGAAGATACCCCGGGGAAGGCCGCAGGCCGGGGGCAGAGCCCCCAGCCCCGACGCCACAGGCAATCACGCCCGGTGGTAAGGCGACCCGGCAAGGATCGACGCGGCGCGATACAGCTGTTCGGTCAGCATCACCCGCACCAGCATATGCGGCCAGACCATCTCTCCGAAGCTCAGCGCGAAATCCGCCTCGGCGCGCAGGGCCGGGTCGATCCCGTCCGCGCCGCCAATCACAAAGGCCAGGTCCTGCGTCCCGGTATCGCGCCAGCCCGCCAGCCTTTCGGCAAAGGCCGGGGAGCTCATCACCCGCCCGCGTTCGTCCATCACGCACAGCCGCGCGCCGGACGGCAGGGCGCGGCGCAGCAGCACAGCTTCCCCGGCCATGCCACCGCCTTTTCGGTCGTCGACTTCATGAACCGTCACCGGGCCCAGCCCCATGGCCCGCCCGCTGCGGTCGAATCGTTTGATGTAGTCTGAAACAAGCGCGTGTTCGGGACCGGCCTTCAGCCGGCCCACAACGCAAAGATGCACCCGCATGGCCCGTCGTCAGGCCCCGGTCGCGGCCCCCACGGGCTGCCACATCTTTTCCAACTGGTAGAACTCGCGCACTTCGGGGCGGAAGACATGGACGACCACGTCGCCCGCGTCGATCAGCACCCAGTCACCGGCGTCACGGCCCTCGGTCTGGCTGAGGATGCCGAACTCCGCCTTGAGCGTATCGGCCAGTTTCTCCGCCAGCGCGCTGACCTGCCGCGACGAGCGGCCGGAGCAAATCACCATGTGATCGCAGACGGAGGATTTGCCGCGCAGGTCGATCTGCACGATATCCTCGGCCTTGTTGTCGGAGAGTATGGAGAGAACGCTGGCAAGAAGAGCTTCGCCGCCAGGTTTGCTGGAAGTCACGGCACCCATCGCCGCACCTTGTGCTGCGGCTTCCGCCGCATATGCCGTCGCAGACAGGACATAGTCCTCCTATATTGCTCGCGCCGTGCCACACCCCGGCGCCGGGTGTGACTCAGATATAACACCTGCGCTGTGAATTCTCAACGGAGGGGGCGCATCTCGCGTTCCCGAAACCGATCCTTGCCGCACAAAGCCGTCACGGCGCAGGCCTAAAGGGCACACCGGACACGGGACCCGCGCCCGGCCATTACCCCTGCCGTCAGGGCAGAGCATGGCCCTGCAGGGCGAGATAGGCGACGAAAAGCAGCCAGAGGCAGGCCAGCAGGCCGACCACATTGGCCACGCGCCCGGTCTTGCGGTGCAGTTTCGCGTAATCCGCCATCTCGGGCGATGCGGCGCCCCCCTCGGGCGGCAGGTAATCCGGCTCTGGCCCCAGAAGGCGCCGCAGCTTCGTCGGAAGATCCCCGGCCGCGCGTTTCAGACGCTTGCGCCGCCACGACTGCGCGCCGATCCACAGCGCGATTGACGGGGCGAACAGGACCATTGCAGGGCTGGCCATTCAAGGGCTCTCCTTGTGTTGCATCATGATGCCGTCCCCTCCCGGCCCCGGATCGCTGCCCTGCCGCCGAACGGCGGCGCGCGACCTGCTGGCCGGGCACAAGGATCATGAGGCCCGGATCGGTCGGACCATCGGGAATCTGGCGCCGGGAGCCCGCGTTTTCAACCCGCCCGGCGCGGCAAATCCGCCGCGTCGATCGCGGCGGCCAGAGTCTCGTCCGGCACCGTATTGTCGTTGACCCCGGTGCGGCTCTGCGACTTCCACCCGTTGGTGATGGTCCGGCAGTGATAGAACCATGCGCTTTCGCCGCGGAACCGTCGCTGAAAAGGCAGGCCTTCCAGTTCATGCGGGCGCCACTGAAACCGCCCCAGCGGACCGTCCGGCACGATGCACCATTTCGGCGGGCAGGGCCGCGCCGGGCTGTCGGCATGGGTGTGGCGCGCGTGCCATGACCAGCCTTCCGACCCCGGCGCCGGGTGCACCCAGCGGCCCGGGAACTGCACGAAACCGCGCGGCGATCCGGCGGCGAGGTCAAAGACCGTCCGGCCCGGGGTCATCACCAGTTCGTCGATGTCGCAGTTCAGCACCGCGCGCGCCTGTTTCAGGAAGCGCAGGCGCAGCACGTTCATCACCCCGGTCTGCAGGAACAGCTCGGCATTGACGAAGGGCGGTTTGCCGCGCGGTCCATACCGCAGCGGGGCCGACAGGATCACCGACCGCGAAAGGCCCGCGCGCTCCAGCGCCGGGCGGATTGCCTCGGGTCCGTGTTCCGCCGACCCGTTGTCGACGAAAAGGCAGGCCTGAGCCCCGTGGTGGCGCACATGGAACCGCGCCCAGTCCTCGATCCACGCGGGATCGTTGTCCTTGGACAGGGTCATCAGCACGTTGCGGCCCGCGAAACCGGCGGTCTGCGGCCCGTGAACCCCGGTCTCTCCGACCCAGTCACCGATCCGGACGGAAACCCGGTCCGGCCGGATCGGGGCCTTCAGCGCGATCAGCGTATGGCGGTAATAGCGCCGCAGGCGGGCGCGCACGGGCCTGCCGTCCAGCGCAAAGGCGGCGCGGGTCACCGTGAACCACAGGTTGTTGAGCCGCGGGCAGACAAGAACCACCTCCTGCCCCGTCCAGACCGCGTCCAGCCACAGCGTCGTGGCGTCGAAGCGGTCCGCATAGCCCTTGGCGCGCTTGTCCGGGGGAACCCGCGGTTGCCGCTCCAGTCCGCTGCCCTCAAGGCTCAAGGTCGCAAAATCGCCCACGGCTGTCCCCACCCGGTCCCCTTGCCCGCTGGTTAACGCAGCCGGTCGGACGGGTAAAGCGCCGGTCTTGCAGGTCGCTCGCAAGACCATTGACCGCTCGCGGTTCATTCTCACACTGGCCGCGAGAGAAACACCAAAGACCGGCGATTTCACAGGACGCGGTGCCAGGGGGCCGCCCGGCGCGGCCCCCTGGCCTGTGCCGGTACGGGCGCGGGGTCACCGTGACAGCACGGGGGAAGGACAGCCATGATCGCCATCATCTTCGAAGTGATCCCGGCGGAGGGAAGGAAGCAGGCCTATCTCGACATCGCCGCCACCATGCGGCCCCTCGTGGAACAGGTAGAGGGCTTCATCTCGGTCGAGCGGTTCCAGAGCCTGACGAACCCGGACAAGCTGCTGTCGATCAGTTTCTTCGAGGATGAGGCGGCGGTCGACCGCTGGCGCCAGCTGGAAAAGCACCGCGCGGCGCAGGAGGCCGGGCGCGGCGGGCTCTTCGCCGGATATCGGCTGCGGGTGGCGCATGTGCTGCGCGATTACGGCAAGGAGGATCGGGCGGAGGCCCCCAAGGACAGCCGCGCGCGGCACGGCAGCTGAGGGAGAAGCCGATTGTCCGGGAAGGACTGCGGCATTTTCGGGAAGAGTCCGCGCAGCCATGGGCCGCGCGCAGAAACCGGGCCCGATGACGCCCTGCCCGGACCGCCCAAGGCGGGCCACAGGGCTGAGCGGAAAGAGAAACACCCTGTTTCGGGGTCGGCCTGAAAGACGGTCCCCCCGGCGTCGCGGGGGAGGACAGGAGGGGGGCCGGAGCATCCGGCGTGCCGTCAGGCACTCCGTTGGGGCGGCCTCCCCGGGATCTTGAGGAAGGACGGGGCAGGACCTGCCTGCCCGGCCCCTGTGGCGTCAGACGCCTGCCTTGACGATAGCCTCGGCAAGGATGGGCACGGTCGTCTTGTTCAGGCCCGCGATGTTCATCCGCGAATCGCCCACCATGTAGACGCCGAAATCATCGCGCATCTTCTGCACCTGCTCGGGCGTGGCCCCGATGCGCGAGAACATGCCCCGGTGCTGCGCGATGAAGCCGAAGCGGTCGGAGCCCGACAGCCGCTGCAACTCGCCCGCCAGTTGCTCGCGCAGACCCAGCATGGTGTTGCGGACCTCTTCCAGCTCCGCCGCCCAGTCGGCGCGCAGGGCCTCGTCGGTCAGCACCATGGTCACCAGCCGCGCGCCGTGGTCCGGCGGGAACGAGAAGTTCTGCCGGTTCAGGTAGTTCAGCGTGCCCTGGTTCAGCTTTTGCTTCGCCGGGTCCTGCGCCACGGCCATCAGAAGGCCCGTGCGCTCGCGGTAGATGCCGAAGTTCTTGGAACAGGAGGCCGCGATCAGGCACTCGGGCACCGAGGATGCGACCAGCCGCACCGCCTGCGCGTCTTCCTCGAGTCCGTCGCCAAAGCCCTGGTAGGCGATATCGACCATGGGCACCGCGCCCTTGGCCAGCAGCAGGTCGACCAGCGCCTGCCACTGGGTCATGTTCAGGTTGGCGCCCGTCGGGTTGTGGCAGCAGCCATGCACCAGCACCACGTCACCGGGTTTCACCGCGTCGAGGTCCGCCATCATCCCGTCGAAATCGACGCCACGGGTCTCGTCGTCGAAATAGCGGTAGGGCACGGTCTCGATCTGCATGTGCTTCAGGATCGACAGGTGGTTCGGCCAGGTCGGATCGCTGACGAAGACCCGCGCGGCGGGGTTCGCCATGCGGATCATGTCGAAGGCCTGCCGCACCGCGCCGGTGCCGCCCGGCGTCGCCGCCGCCGCGACCTGGCTTCGCGGCACCGCATCGCCCAGCACCAGCGAGACCATGGCATCGCCATAGGCCGGATCGCCCGCAAGCCCGGTATAGGCCTTGGTCTCTTCAACCTCCCACAGCTGCTTTTCCGCCGCCTTCACCGCACGCATGATCGGGGTATTGCCGCTGGCATCCTTGTAGACGCCGACGCCCAGGTCGATCTTGTTCTCGCGCGGGTCCTCCTTGTACAGCTGCATCAGCTGCAGGATCTTGTCGGCGGGTTGCTCCTTGAGCGTCTCGAACATCAGTCTTCTCCGGTTGCGACGGGCAGCGTCGGGAAGGCACCCCATTCCGCCCAGGACCCGTCATAAAGCGAGTGGTCGCCCTTGCCCATGACCTCAAGCGCGAGGCTGAGCACGGCGGCGGTCACGCCCGACCCACATGTGGTGATGACCGGCTTCGACAAGTCCACGCCGGCCGCCTCGAAGGTGCTGCGCAGCGCCTCCGCATCCTTCATCGTGCCGTCCTCGGCCAGAACGGCACGGTAGGGCACATTCTTCGAGCCGGGGATATGGCCGGAGCGCAGGCCCTCGCGCGGCTCGGGCGCATCGCCACGGAAGCGCGGGGCAGAGCGGGCGTCCACCACCTCGGTATCCTTCAGCTTCACCGCGGCGGAGACCTGCGTGACGTCGCGCACCAGATGGGCCTGGCGCCGCGCCGTCATGTGACGGTCGCGGATCATCGGCGGCAGGTCCTCGACCGGGCGGCCCTCGGCCTGCCATTTGGAGAAACCGCCGTCCAGCACGGCCACGCTGTCCTGCCCCATCAGCCGGAACAGCCACCAGACACGCGCCGCAGAAAACAGCCCGGCACCATCGTAGATCACCACCTGATGGCCGTCACCGACACCCAGAGCGCGCATGCGACTCATGAACTTTTCCGGCGCCGGAGCCATGTGCGGCAGGTCCGAGCGCGCATCCGACACGTCGTCGATATCGAAGAACCGCGCGCCGGGGATATGCGCGGCGGCATATTCGGCGCGCCCGTCCCGGCCCATGTCCGGCAGGTACCAGCTGGCATCGAGGATGCGCAGGTCGGGATCGTTCAGGTGTTTCTCCAGCCAGCCGGTCGAGACCAGCGTCTTGGGATCGTCCACAGCAGCCATGCCGCCCCCCGTCTTGTCAGCTGGGCCTTGCCTAGCCACAGACGCGGCCCGTTGCAAGCATCAGCCTCAGGCCCCGCCATTCGCGGCACCCCCGGCAAGGGCAGCGCGCAACAGCCCGGCGCCGCCGCGCCGGTTTCAGCCGCGCTCTTTCAGCAGACGCTGCTTCTGGCGGCTCCAGTCGCGCTTGGCCTCGGTCTCGCGCTTGTCGTGGTTTTTCTTGCCCTTGGCGATGCCGATCTTCAGCTTCGCGATGCCCTTGTGGTTGAAATACAGCACCAGCGGCACCAGCGTCATGCCCTTGCGCTGGGTCTCGTTCCACAGCCGCGACAACTCGCGCTTGGAGCACAGCAGCTTGCGCCGCCGCCGCTCTTCATGGCCGAACATGGCGCGCTCGTAGGGGGCGATGTAGGAATTCACCAGCCACAACTCGCCGTCCTCGACCGCCGCGTAGCTTTCGGCGACATTCGAGGTGTTCTCCCGCAGCGACTTCACCTCGGAGCCGGTCAGGATGATCCCGCATTCGAGATCCTCTTCGATGGCATAATCGAAGCGCGCGCGCCGGTTCTCGGCGATCACCTTGTAGTTCGGGTTGCTGTCGGGTTTCTTGGCCATGGCACGCCTAGATAGGGTCTCGCGGCCTTCCTGTCCACGGGGTGCGATGCAAATCCTGTCCGAGGGCGCGCCCGCACAGCATCAGACGGCCTCCCGGCCACTCTGACAGGCCAGCCCCCCGGGACACAGGGCCGCGCACCACGGCCCTTCCCGGGCAGGCCCGCACACCCGCCCCCCAAGGAACCAGCCGCAGGCCCCAAAACGCCACGGGCTGCGCCCCCTCATCCCCCAAATCAGCCGTGCCTGTCCCCAAAGGCCCCGCCCCCTCTTCTTGGTCTTCAAATACCTTGGAGGGGTCTGGGGAGGCAAAGCCTCCCCAGCCGGGCGCCTGCCCAACGCAGGCGCAACACCCCCCCCGCCGGCCCCCCCCCACGCCCCCGCACCGAAAACCCCCGCCGTCGGGTCC
>JAFKDC010000020.1 GCA_017255395.1 Enemella evansiae
GTGCCAGTCCATGATCGCCACGAGGTAGAGGAACCCGCGCCGCATGGGCAGGTAGGTGATGTCCGAGCACCCGCTGCCCGGCAGGGTCATGCAGAGCATGATCCCGAGAGGGGGACCTGGTTCGGACGTTCCACCCGCAACCCTCTCAGCAGATATGGATAGGTCTTGTGGCCCTTTGCTGGCCTGCTCGTGTTGGGCTTCTGGTAAATCGGCATCAACCCCATCAGGCGCATCAGCCGCCGTATTCGCAAGGTGTCCGTCGTTGCGCGGGTGCCCGGTCATTTGCCGGACACCGAAGAGCGGGGTCTTCAGGAACTGCTCGTCGATCCGCCGCATCAGGCCGAGGTGCTGCTCAGACTCGCCCTTGGGGGTGTAGTGGAAAGACGAGCGCGCGATCGACAGCAGCTTGCACTGCTGGCCGATCGACAGGTCCGGGTGGTCAGGCTCGATCATGTCGCGCCTGACCACCCGCCCCAGGGCTTCAGCTTTCTTTCCCAAAAAGAGTTGGCCACCGCGTTCGGCCGCTCTCTCGGACGCATGGCGTTCGCGGCCTCACCCCACGATCCTGGCGTGGAGCTCCTTCACCTGCTCCTCGTCAATCTCCGGCTTCTTGCGGCCCCCGCGCTCGAACACGCCGGAGGCGCCTTCGAGCAGGGCTCGCTTCCATTGATGGATCATTGTCGCCTCTCGGTGTTTGCATGCAAACACCTGCCGGTCCCAGATGCACCCCGAACCGGCTTGCCAGCTCGGCCGCCGTCTCCTCGCCTTTCAGAGCTTCCAGCGCGACCTTCGCCTTGAACTCAGGCGCGCGCTGTTTTCCGTTTCGACATCTCTGATCTCCTTCTCGTCGAAGATCAGCAGACTGCAAATCGTAGCTTATGTCAGTGTCCGAATTTCGGGGGGTAGCTCAAACTTCGAAACACGAGGCTGCGCTACGGCGCAACGGTCATCTTGACCTCTTTGGAGAGGAAGCGATTGGTGTACGCCGTTTCCGCATCGAAGGGCGTTTCGACGCCGAAATACGCGTCGACCAGCTGGTAGGTGTCGGTGATTCTCGCGGGATCAAACCAGCCAAGCCCTTCGGTCACGGTCGTCTCGGTTGTCATCAACTCCATCACGCGCGCCCAGGTGTCTTCCGCCTCTTCGCGCTGCAGGCCGCTTGCTTTGGTCAAAAGTGCATCGATACACGGGCCGGAATTCTCTACGCAGGCGCGATAGGCGCGTTGGGTGATTTCCGTGAATGCGCGCACAAGATCCTCGTGCTCGGCCATGAAGCCGTTGTTGACGATAAAGGAGTTTCCATAGGGGTTCAGCCCGATTTCGCTCCAGCGCAGAAAACCCAGGTCGTCACCGAACTCGTTCAGTTTCAGATCATGACCGTTGTAGAAGTCGCTAATGATATCCACGCGCCCCGCAGCCAGCGTGGGAACCTTGGCAGCGGGCGCGATATTCACGAATTCGAGCCCATCCTCGGGAATTCCCGCCGCCTTTGCAAAGGCGGGCCACATTACCCGTGCGGCATCGCCAGAGGGGTTGCCCAGCTTCCTGCCGGCAAAGTCCTCCGGGCCCGCGATCCCGCTGGATTTCTTCCAATAAAACGCAAAGGGCGAATTGGCATAAAGCGCCATGACGGCGGTGATGTCGGCTCCCTTGGATTTGGCCAGAAAAGCTGTGCCCAGTTCCGCGATGCCCATGTCATTGGCGCCCACACCGACATTCTGCGAGGACATGCCGGACCCCTTGCCCGGCTGGACATCCAGTTCGATGCCCGCATCGCTGTACCAGCCCTGATCGAGCGCGTAATAGATCGGCGCGTGATCGGCCCCCGCGCTCCAGTTCAGGAGCAGGCTGACTGGCTCTGCCGTCGCCATGATCGGCGCGAGCGTAAAAGCGATGGCCGTGGCCGACTTCAGCGTGAGTCTGTTCATCTTGTTAACCTCCCGTTGCGGCTGCACAGAATGCGCAGTCTACCTTTTTGTTTTCGACACAAAGTATCGATTTCGACCGTAGGGGCGTGGGCGCAAAGCTGTCAACGAATTTCAACCATATAGTTGATATTGAGCGTTCTAGTTCGGCGAAAAAGCGTCAATAAGCGGCGAAATCACTGATATTAGGCGTTGACAGTCGGATTATCTCCGCACACTCTTCAACCAAACGTTTGGATGAGGGGCTAAGCTGATGACGGACACAACCAAGACCACGCTGGATAGGCGCCGGCCCCTTCTTCCCGAAGGTTGGTCGAGCTGGATGCTGGCGGCCACCTCGCATGTCGCCGTGTTTGCCCTGTGGTGGGGGGTGACCGCGCTGGAGGTGATGCCCTCCTTCATTCTGCCATCGCCCGGTGACACCATAGCGACCCTCGCCGACCCGCTTTACCAATGGGGAAGCAATACGCTCGTCACGGCAACCGAGATCTTCGTGGGCTACGGGCTGGCGATCGTGACGGGTGTGCTTACGGCGATGCTGTTTTCCTGGTTCCGGTTGCTCCGGGCAACGCTGTTTCCCTTGTTCATAACGATCTCGATGGTGCCCAAGGTTGCGTTGGGACCCCTGCTTGTTGTCTGGTTCGGCTACGGTATCACGACCAATATCTTCTTCGCCTTTCTGATTTCGATTTTCCCGATATTGATCACCACGGCCCGCGGATTGCGCGAAGTGGAGCCGGACTTGCTCGATCTCGTGCGGGCCCTCAATGGCACCCGTTGGCAGATCTTCCGCAAGATCCAGTTTCCAAGTGCTCTGCCCTATATCTTCTCGTCGATGAAGGTTGGTGCGATCCTCGCCGTAGCCGGTGCCATCGTGGGCGAGTTCGTCGCCTCAAGCCAGGGCCTTGGATACCTCATGATCCAGGTGCAATCGACGCTGGATACCGCGGCGATGTTCATGGCAGTCCTCCTGCTCAGCCTGCTTGGGGTTGCCCTGTTCGTCTTCGTGCTGCTCCTGGAACGTATTTTCGTGGTCAAGGACGCACGGCTGGACGGAGCGCCGTCCTGATGGCGACAGCGACTGACCTTGCTCTGATGTCAGCAAAAGAGCTGACCGAGGCCTATGCCGCGCGCCAGCTGTCGCCCGTTGAGGTGACGCAGGCCTCGCTGGACCGGATTGCCCGGACTGAACCACGGCTCAATGCCTTCTGCGTGATCGATCCCGATGCTGCCGTTGCGGATGCCAAAGCCTCTGAGGAGCGGTGGGCAAAGAGGGCGCCGCTGGGTCCGGTCGACGGGGTTCCGACAACCATCAAGGACCTCGTGCTGACACGGGGCTGGCCCACGCTGCGCGGCTCGCGCACCATATCGCCGGATCAGCCTTGGGCAGAGGACGGCCCGGCCGTGGCGCGCTTGCGCGAGGGCGGGGCGGTTCTGCTCGGGAAAACCACAACACCGGAATTCGCGTTCAAGCCGGTCACGTCCAGCCCGCTGACCGGTATCACGCGGAACCCATGGAATCCCTCCCTGACGCCGGGCGGTTCCAGTGGCGGCGCCGGTGCATCGGTGGCCGTTGGCGCCGGCACCCTGGCCCTGGGGACCGATGCAGGCGGGTCCATTCGTATTCCATCCAGCTTTTGTGGCGTTTTCGGACTTAAGCCTTCGGTTGGCCGCGTGCCGATGTATCCCGCCACGCCGCTTGCCTCTCTTGTGGGTTTCGGCCCGATGACACGGACCGTGGAGGACGCAGCGCGTATGCTCGGCGTGCTGGCGCGCCCCGATCCCCGCGACCACACCGCCTTGTCGGCTGAGACTATCGCCTATCACAAGGCTCTGGACGCCGATCCCGCGCGCTGGCGCATCGCCTATAGTCCCACGCTTGGCTTTGCCCGCGTCGATCCCGAAATCGCTCTGATTGCCGCAGACGCGGTACGGGCGTTTTCCGAGATGGGTGCGCAGGTCGAAGAACTGCCCTTTGTCATGGACGATCAGGCCTCGCTGATGACCCGCCTGCGCCGCGGCTTTGCGGCCCATGCGTTTAGACACATATCCGACGATCAGTTTGCGATCATGGACCCGGCAGTGGTCGAGGAGATCCGCCAAAGCCGTTCGGCAGATCTCAACACCCACCTGGACGCCGAGATGGAGCGTGCCGGGCTGCTCCGCCGGATGATCGCCTTTCACGGGACATACGACTTTCTGTTGACCCCAACGCTGACCGTCCCGCCCTTTTCCGCCGATCTCGACCGGCCCGAGGGCGAAACGCGCTATTCCTGGACGGGACTGTGCATTCCCTTCAACCTCACGGGCCAACCGGCCGCATCTGTTCCTTGCGGAACAACCAGCGCCGGCCTGCCTGTTGGCTTGCAGATTGTTGGTCCGCCCCGGGCCGACCTTGCGGTGCTGCAAGCCGCCCGCGCCTTTGAGGCCGCCCGTCCCTGGGCACAATGCCCCCCCGATTCCGCAGCTTGACCGAACAAGGAAAATACCAATGGAAGCCAGCCCACTACACGCCCTGCCTGCAACTGTGCCCGATGTTGAAACCCTGGAAGAGCTGCTGTCCCGCCCGGATGCGGCAACAGTCCGGGACCTGGAATCGCTAGACGGGGACATCATGGTCCTGGGCGTGGGTGGCAAGATTGGCCCCAGTCTTGCTCGGATGGCCGCCCGCGCCCTGCCGAACCGCAGAGTGATGGGTGTGGCCCGGTTCTCGGACCCGGAAACGCGTCGGCAACTGGACAATTGGGGAATCGAAACCATCCAGTGCGATCTGATGGATCGGGCTTCGCTGGCCGCACTGCCGCGGGCGAAAAACATCGTGTTCATGGCCGGGCACAAGTTCGGGTCCGCCAACAACCAGGCCCTGACCTGGGCAATGAACAGCTATCTGCCCGGCCTCGTGGCGGAAACATTCACCGATGCACGGATTGCGGCCTATTCCACCGGTTGCGTCTATCCCTTTGTGCCGCTGGAAGAAATCGGTGCGGACGAAAGCCTTGCCCCGAACCCACCCGGCGAATACGCGCAATCCTGCATTGCCCGCGAACGTATCTTCGAACATTTCTCGAACGTGCACGGGGCGCCGGGCCGGTTGATCCGGCTGAATTACGCAATCGACCTGCGCTATGGCGTTCTGTGCGATATCGCGGATGCGATCCATGCGGGCCAGCCCGTGGATCTGGACACCGGCCATGTCAATGTGATCTGGCAGGGCGACGCCAACCGCTACGCTTTGCGGGCTCTGGCTCATGCAACCGCGCCGACCACACCGCTGAATGTCAGCGGACCGGAAACGCTGCCTGTTGCCTGGCTTGCGAAGGAATTGGGGCGCCGAATGGGGCGCGAGGTTGTGCTGACAGGCAGCCCTGCTCCGACCGCGTGGCTGAACAACTCGGCGACTGCGTTCGACCTGTTCGGATACCCCCAGGTGCCGCTGGCCCGAATGCTGGACTGGGTCGCTGACTGGACCATGCGCGAGATGCCGAGCCACGGCAAACCAACCAAGTTCGAGGCTCGTGATGGACGATACTGAAACTGTCGCCTTTTGTCCTGACGATGCGGCCGCCTGCGTCGACCTGTCCGACGAGGCGGGATGGAACCAGACGCGGGCCGACTGGGAGATGATGCTGCGATCCGGGTGGTCCACAGGCGCGCGTGGGCCTGACGGCACGCCGGAGGCCTCGGCGCTGGCTCTGCCGATGGAGGGCGGAATCGGCTGGATCAGCATGGTGCTCGTCACCGCTTCCAAGCGTCGGCGCGGCATCGCGCAGCGGCTTGTCAGTCAGTGCGTCCGCTGGTTGGAGGCGCAGGGGCTCACGCCGGTTCTGGATGCGACGCCAGCCGGTCAGCCGCTTTACAGCAGCAAGGGATTTTCGCCGCTCTGCGGGGTAACGCGCATGACCGGACGCGGTGGCGGGCAAGACCCCAAGGGCTTGGAAAGGGTCGGGACGGGGGATCTCGGTTGGATAGAAGCCCTTGACCGCGCGGTGTTCGGCGCGGGCCGCGCGCCCATCCTGCGCGATCTGATCGAACGCCAGGAAAGGGGCGCGCTGGCCTTCGGGCGGGACGGTTTTGTGCTGGGCCGCAGCGGCCGCAACGCAACTCAGATTGGTCCGATCGTTGCGCCAGACGGTCCGACGGCGCTGCGCTTGCTGCAAGGCGCGTTGGCGCAGGTCGAAGGTCCCGTTCTGATCGATACGATGGACGCCCAGCCGGCGATTGCGGCCTATCTGGCAGAGCGCGGCTTTGATGCTCAGCGGAGATTTCAACGTATGGCCAAGGGCATATCCCGCAATTTCAGCGACCCTTCTCGCCTGTTCGCAGCAGCGGGGCCGGAGCTTGGATAAAGTGGCGCCTTTCACGGCGCATGACCCGGAAACTCAACAAGGCAAAGCTAAATGACAGATTGGACAGACATACCCGCGCCCGTGCTGGATTTGATACAAAAGGGCACCGTTATACCCGCGCATCCGCTTGCGCTGGACGACGGGAACAATCTTGATCGGATCCGCCAGCGCGCCCTGACCCGATACTATCTGGACGCGGGCGCTGGCGGGCTGGCTGTGGGCGTCCATACAACCCAGTTCGAAATCCGCGAACACGGGCTGTTTGAACCCGTTCTGAAGGCCTGCAGCGAGGCTGCGGAGGACTGGAGCGACAGGCCGCTGGTCCGCATTGCCGGCCTGGTCGGGCCCACCGAACAGGCCAGGCGCGAGGCGCATATCGCCCGTGATCTAGGCTATCATGCCGGATTGATCAGCCTTGCCGCCCTCAAAACCGCCAGCATGGACGAACTGGTCGCCCATTGCCGCGAGGTTGCCAAAGAAATCCCGCTGTTCGGGTTCTATCTTCAACCCGCCGTGGGCGGCATGACGCTACCCTTCGAGTTCTGGCGGCACTTTGCCGAGATTGAAAATGTGATCGGCATCAAAATGGCGCCGTTTGACAGATACGGCACGCTGGACGTGGTACGGGGCGTCGCCGCGGCGCGGGCCGAGGACCGGATTACGCTCTACACCGGGAACGATGATCATATCGTCGGTGACTTGCTGACTCCCTTCAAGATCGCGCGCGACGATGCGCTCTTGACGCTGCGCATCCGCGGCGGCCTGCTTGGACATTGGTCGGTTTGGACCAAGGCGGCGGTCGAGCTATACCAGCGCTGTCGGGCGGCTGCGGACAGTGGTCAGATCCCCGCCGACCTGCTTGCGCTCGACACCGAGGTGACCGATTGCAACGCCGCACTGTTCGACGTCGCGAACGGGTTTCGCGGTGCCATCGCCGGATGCCACGAAGTGCTGCGCAAGCAGGGTTTCCTGACGCATGTGCGCTGCCTGAGTCCCGAAGAGCGGCTCAGTCCCGGCCAGGCGGAGGAAATCGCCCGGGTCGCCCGGGATCACCCCCATCTCACCGACGACGCCTTTGTCGCGGACAATCTCGAAAGGTGGCTCGCATGACCGGAAGCCCAATCATCCAGATGGAAAACGTCCGCAAGGTCTATCACACCCGAGACCGTGATATTCTGGCGGTATCCGACGTCACGATGAGCGTGAATGAAGGCGAATTCGTCTCGCTTGTCGGCCCGTCCGGCTGCGGCAAATCGACGGTTCTCAAGATCCTGGCCGACCTGATCCAGCCAGATGGCGGCACTGTGCAGATCGGCACAGCCGGTGCATCCTTCGATCCCAGTCGCGATATAGGCATGGTGTTCCAGCAGGCGCTGTTGCTGAAGTGGCGGCGTATCATCGACAATGTGATGTTGCCCGCTGAAATCATCGGCCTGCCAATCAAGGAGACCCGTGAACGTGCCCGGGATCTGCTGGCGATGGTTGGCCTCGCCGGCTATGAAGATCGCTTTCCCTACGAGCTTTCGGGCGGCATGCAGCAGCGCGCAGCAATCGCGCGCGCGCTGGTTCACGACCCGAAGATGGTGTTGATGGATGAACCGTTCGGAGCGCTGGATGCGCTGACGCGCGAGAAAATGAATCTCGAGATTCTGCGCATATGGGAGGCCTCAAACAAGACGATCCTGTTTGTGACTCACTCCATTCAGGAAGCCGTCTTGCTGGGGTCCCGCTGCGCGGTCCTGACCGCCGGTCCGGCCCGCATGGCGGACAATTTCCCGATCAGCCTCCCCTATCCACGCAAGCTTGCGATGAAAACGCAGGATTCATTCGGCCAATATACGCAACGGATCTACAAGCTTCTTGATCTGGAGAGTGTCGCCGACTGAGGGTTTGGCCGTTTGACTTTTGTGTTGGCATGAGAAAGCCCCAAGGGGTCGGGTCCGTCGTGGTCGCGCCACGATTACGCGGGCAGTGGGGCCCGAAAATCAGTAACCGCAAGCGTCGGTGACGGGTTCAAGCCGGGAACTGGGCATCACGCCCAAGGCCGGCGGCTCCCAAACCGGGCTCAGCGAAGATAAGGAAGCAGTGGCGATGGCGTTCCGGCGGTACACCCCGCTGCCGCTGGAGGACCGCCCGCATGCGCTCGATCCCTCGATCCCGTACCTGACCCGGTCGGCGCCGCAGCGGGGTGACATCGCGCGCAGGGCGGATGCACCCGACAGCTGCCGGGACTGAACGCCCGGGCCCCACTGCAACCCGCCTGCTCAAAAATCAGCCGGAAGCCCCTGGATCGGTGCGTAATCTGATCGCGTTCAGCGTGAAATCGACGATATGGGCGCGCCGTTCCTCATGGGCGGCATCGCTATCCTGAACCCGGTCAAATATCCGGCTAAGAGTATGAATATTGGCAAAGTTGAAAAACGACATGGCCGCGATCGACAGATAGACATGTAGCGGGTCTAGCCCGCGCCGGAAAACCCCGTCGCGCACCCCGCGTTCAAGGGTTTCCCCAATCAATTCGATAATCGTGGTATTTGTGTTCCGCACGGTGTCCGACCCGCTCAGGTGGCGGCCGCCATGGGTATTCTCATCCGCCAGCAACCGCACGAAATCGCGATTGTCGCGCAAATGGGCGAACGAGAAATCAATCAGCTGCCGCATTGCCTCTTCCGGCGGAAAGGCGCTCAGATCCAGCGCCGCCTCCCGTTCACGGATCTCGGAATATACCTGTTCAAGAACAGCGGTATAAAGGCCATCCTTGCTTCCAAAATAATGGTACACAAGTTGCTTATTCAGCCCTGCTCGTCGTCCGATGTCATCGACACGCGCGCCTTCCAGGCCCGCATCGGCAAAGGCTGTTCGTGCAGCCATCAGCAAATTCTGCCGCGTGGTTTCGGAAGCATCGGACCGATTTCTTTGAGGGCGCTCTGAACTGTTCATGGGGTCGGATGTACTTCCTGGAAAATGCTCTCTGTTATTAGCCGATTACCCCATTGTTTGCCATGCAGAATTTGGACAATGCTCCCGCGTGCGGGGGCTGCCCCGGGGTGAACTTGCGCCCGTGAGCCAGCCCCTTTGAAGTGGTCCACCCACGAAGCGTGAAGTCCGGTAGGATTTCGGCGAACAGGAGGGCTACGGAATGGCTGGAAAGCGAGAGAAGCCGGAAGACATTGTCACCAAGCTGCGTCAGGTCGAGGTGCTGCACGGTCAGGGCCTGTCGATGGCGCCAGATCGGGATATCGCAGCATACGTTCTACCGGTGGCGGAAGCAGTATGGCGGGGTGAACCGGGCGCAACTGTCGCGGCTCAGGGAGCTCGAGAAGGAGACCCTGACGCTCGAGAAGCTGATCCTGACCGAGGCTGCTCAGGGAAACTTCTGAGCCCTTCGCGCCGCCGCGAGTGCCTGGAGCATGTGTGCCAGACACTCGGCGTCTCCGAACGCCGGGCCTGCCCGGTGCTCGGCCAGCGCCGCTCCACGCGGAGAGTGTCCCCCGGCGTGGTGTAGGAGCGCCGACCCTCGGAGAGGTCAGGGCTTGTTCAGGCGGTCACGGCGGACAGCCTGATGGTTGGATTGTCGGTGACGCGGGCGAGCGTTTCAAGCGACATGTATCGTCGGGCGACCGCCCACTCGTCGTTGGTCTCGAGCATCAGCGCGCCAACCAAGCGGATGATAGCCTCGTCGTTCGGGAAGATGCCGATGACGTCGGCGCGCCGCTTCACTTCGCGGTTCACCCGCTCCAGTGGGGTGGTCGAGGCGATCTGGGTCCAGTGCTCTCGGGGGAACGGCATGTAGGCCAAGACGTCGTCGCGGGAACTGTCCATCAGGGCGCCAAGCTTGGGCTGCTTCTCGCGCGGGGCGTTGGCCACGATCTCCCACTGCGCTTCGGGCTCGGCCTTGGTCTCCTGCGCGAAGATCGTCTTCACCATCGCCGCCACCGCGGCCCGCTGCTTGGTCGGGGCGTGGGCCAGAGCGTTCCTCATCCAGTGAATGCGGCATCTCTGGTGAGTGGCGTTGAAGACCCTGCGCGCGGCTGCCCGCAGGCCCTTGTGGTCGTCGGCGATCACCAGCTTCACACCGCGCAGGCCACGGTCAGCGCGGCTGCGCAGAAACTCGGTCCAGAAGGTCTCAGCTTCGGAGGGGCCGGTGGCGACGCCCAGCACCTCGCGCTTGCCGTCTTCGTTGACTGCCACGGCGATTATCACGGCCCGGCTGATGATGCCGTAGTATCCGTTCAGCTCTGGCAACTCTTCATCTTCAAAACCATTGCGTTTGATCTCGCGGTAGATCGACGAGCGATGCCTGCCGATCTCAGCTGCGATCTTGCTCACAGGCACTTCTGCATTCAGCATGTCTTCGATTGCGCGTCTCTCACGCAAATTCAGCTCTGTATGGGCCATCTCCGTTCTCCTTACTTTTCAGCAAGATAGGAGATTTGTCGCAACCCACGTTAGAATGTGCCCCCTACACGCCGGCCAAGCCTATAATCTTGATTATGCATTAAATGCATTGTGCGCCGATCGCTGAAAATGACCAGATCCGTCATTGAATCTGTTGATCTGTCATCGTTCAACTGCACCGCGACAGGTCATTGCGGAGCGCGGGAAACGGCTTTTTGCCCGCGTTTCGGTTGCAGAAGCCATGGCCCCAGCCGCCAGATCACGATGGCAAAGGCCGCGGTCCAGGCACCGGCTGCAAGATCGATACCATCCAGGGCGCCGATCACGACCCGCCCCGCCATGACTCTCAGCACCATGGCGATCAGCACAAGCGCAAATGCGACGACCAGAGCGCGTCCGGCGATCAGGGCCCGGCCCGTGTGCCCCATGGTCGCCCGCATCATCACGGCCACGGTCATCGCCGTCACGGCCCCGATGCCCAGCACATGCGCCCCTATATTCGGCGCGATCAGCCCCAGCGCCGATGCCGACACCGCCGCCAATCCCAAGGGCACCATCAGGTAGGCAAGATGCAGCATCAACAGCAGCGGCGACCGCCAGGTTGCATGGCCGCGCCAGCGCAATAGCCGGACCATATGCAGGATGGCGGCCAGGCCTGCCCAGACCGCCACGACCATGCCCTTAGGCGCTGTAACCCAGCTGACCAAGGCGACGGCGCCGACAACAAGGCTAAGCGCATCGAACCGGTTGAACGCGGTTGGCAGGGATTTGGCACCGCGCTGAACCAGCCAGTTTCTGCTGAAGCTCGGCACGATACGCCCGCCGATCAGCATGATCAGGAAGATCAGGAGCGCCATGCCGAAACGCCGCCCATGGGCGGCGTCACCCGACACCATCGCTTCGACGTGGAAAACGACATTGGCAAGCCAAAGCAGAGAGACAGGCACCAGCACCTTGAGATTGCGCCAGTTCCTGCCCGCCACGATCTCGCGCGCGATCATCGCGGCCACGGCCAGCAGAAAGACCTGATCCATAATCAGGACCGGCACAGGCCCCAGGCCCATCGCCCCGGCCACCGACAACCGGCCCACCAGCCAGAGCGCCAGAAGGACAGCCAGCGGCCATCCTTGTGTGGGCAGGCGGCCTGTCCAGTTCGGGACCGCCGTGAAGAGAAAACCCGCGACCACGGCTGCGCCATAGCCGAAAATCATTTCGTGGACATGCCAGTCGGTCGGCGCGAATGGCCCGCCGAGCACGACGCCGCCGCGCCAGACCGACCACCACAGCGGCAGTACCAGCAAGGCAAAGAGGGTTGCGGCCAGGAAGAAGGGTCTGAAGCCGTAGGACAGCAGGGCCGGTCCGTCAAAGGCTGCGCGCGAAGACATGGGTCAACTCCTTCAGGAAAGTTCGGGCGACCCTCGCGTGTCGCCCGAACAGGTCTTTTGACGCGGGACGATGCGTCATTCGACCTGTGTCAGAAGCTCCGCCATGCGGGCTTTGGCCTTTCCCTTCTGCTTGACCTCTGCCGCGCGATCGAGGTTCACCGCGTCGCCGACCTGGATCACCGCGACCATGCCCATGGCGTAATGCGGTGTGCACTTGATGCCATAGATCCCCTGCGCATCCACGGTCAGCTCGAAGGCTTCATTGAACTTGGTCTTGAAGCTCTCGACGCCGTCGGGAAGCATGCCGTCGATGCTTTCGACATTGTGGCCCTTGTCGGTGGGCAGGAAATGGATCACATCGCCCGGCGCGGCCTTCACGAAAGCGGGCTCGAAGACCATCACGCCCGCCTCGCCCCTGTTTAGCATCCTGACCTCGAAGGTCTCGGCACTGGCCGCGGTGGCGATCACGGCAAAGGCGGCAGTCATCATCAGGGATTTGAACATCGGAACATCCTTTCTGCGTTTCCGTCTGTTTCGCTTGCCCGTGATTTGCCCTAGAAGGTCGATCCGAACGTTGCCCTTGCACAAACTCCGGAAAAAAACCGTGCCGAAGCTCGACGAAAGCCTGTTGACCGGCCTGCCGCCCTTTTGCCTGCTGCAGCGGGCGCAGATCCGCGAGATCCTCGATCAGGCGGTGTCACGCCGCTTCGATGAAGGCACGGCGATCTTCCGCGAAGGGCATGACGCCGAACGCTTCTACCTGCTGCTCGACGGCTACCTGCGGGTGGTCCGCTCGACGCCGGGGGGCGATCAGATCATCGTGCTGCATATATCCCCGGGGCAGTTGTTCGGCATCGCCCCTGCCCTGCAGCGCGACACCTATCCCGCGACGGCCATCGCCGCTGCCGAGGCGATTGCACTGTCATGGCCCGTGCGGCTTTGGGACGACTTCACCACGCGCTATCCCGGGTTCGCCACCGAAAGCTACAAGACGCTTGGTCGGCGCCTTGGCCAGATTCACGACACGCTGACGGAAATGGCGACGCAGGCGGTGGAGAAACGCGTCGCCTCTGCGCTGCTGCGGATGGTTCACCAAAGCGGGCGCACGTCCGACAAGGGGGTCGAAATCGCCTTTCCGGTCACGCGGCAGAATATCTCGGACATGACGGGGACGACATTGCACACCGTCAGCCGGCTGCTGTCGGCCTGGCAAAAGGCGGGCATCGTCGAATCGACCCGCAAGCATATCGTGGTCACCGACCCCCATGCCCTGGTGCTGCTGAGCGAGGCCTGACCCCTAGGGCTTCAGCCGGGCCTGCACTTCCGCGCGAAACGCGTCTTCGTCCAGATCGTATTCCAGGCAAGCATCCGCAATGGCGTGAAACGGCGCGATCAGGCAGCCGGGGCACAGCATGCGCCTGTCCATGAAGGCGCCCGCCATCTCCGGCCAGGCGGCGAACAGTTCGGCCAGCGGCAAGTTCGGGTCGTCGAAGTCAGGCTGTGACATGCGCGGTCCTTTCAAAGGCACATGGTGCCCGCCCCTTTCGTCGGCTTCTTTGCGTTTGCACAACAAGCGGCCCGGCGGGCCCGGCTAGACAGCGGTTGTCCAAAACAATTCGACAGGACCGCGACATGTCTGAATTCCTAACAAAATCGCGGGCGAGGAACGTGTTTTACGGGGGATCCATATTCTTCGTCGTCGTGTTCGTCGCCCTGACGGCGCAAAGCCACCGGCACATCGTCGACACCGCGACCGCCGGGATGCCCCTGACCGAAGAGGTCGTGCTCGGCAAACATGTGTGGGAGCGCAACTCCTGCATCAATTGCCACACGCTGCACGGCGAAGGCGCCTATTTCGCCCCCGAGGTCGGCAACGTGATGACCCGCTGGGGCGTCGCCGACGACCCCGAAGGCGCCTACGAGATGCTGGACGGCTGGATGGCCGCGCAGCCCTCCGGGATCGAGGGTCGCCGCCAGATGCCCCATTTCGAGATCACCGAAGAGGAGATGCGCGGACTCGCTGAATTCCTCCGCTGGGCCGATCAGACCGACACCCAGAACTGGCCGCCGAACGACGCGGGCTGAGGGAGACAGAACCATGAAATACCAATCTCAGAAAGTGGCTTACGCCTATTTCCTCGCGGCGATGGCGCTGTTCGGCATTCAGGTGCTGGGCGGGTTGCTGCTGGGCTGGATCTATGTCTCGCCCAACACGCTGTCCGAGGTGCTGCCCTTCAACATCGTGCGCATGATCCACACCAACGCGCTGATCGTCTGGCTGCTGCTGGGCTTCTTCGGGGCGGCCTACTACCTTGTCCCCGAGGAAAGCGAGCGCGAGATCTTCTCGGTCAGGCTTGCCTATATCCAGCTCGCCATCCTCGTGGTCGGCACGCTGGGCGCGGTGGGCTCTTACCTTGTCGGCATCCATGGCGGGCGCGAGTTCCTCGAACAGCCGTTGTGGGTCAAGGTCGGCATCCTCGTCGCGGCGGTCATCTTCCTTGTGAACGTCTCGCTGACCTTCCTTGCCGGGCGCAAGACGGCGATCACCAACATTCTGCTCATGGGCCTGTGGCTCTTGTGCCTGCTGTGGGTCTTTGCCTTCATCAACCCGGACAACCTGAGCCTCGACAAGATGTACTGGTGGATGGTCGTGCACCTCTGGGTCGAAGCGACCTGGGAACTGGTCATGGCCGCAATTCTCGGCTTCCTGATGCTGAAGCTGACCGGCGTGGACCGCGAGGTCATCGAGAAGTGGCTCTACGTCATCGTCGCCACCGCGCTGTTTTCCGGCATCCTCGGCACCGGGCACCATTTCTACTGGATCGGCGCGCCGGGCTACTGGCAGTGGATCGGCTCGATCTTCTCGACCTTCGAGGTGATCCCCTTCTTTGCCATGATGTCCTTTGCCTTCGTCATGGTCTGGAAGGGCCGCAAGAACCATCCCAACAAGGCCGCGCTGCTGTGGTCTCTGGGGTCCTCCACCGTCGCCTTCTTCGGGGCCGGCGTCTGGGGCTTCCTGCATACGCTGCACGGGGTGAACTTCTACACCCACGGCACGCAGATCACCGCCGCGCACGGTCACCTTGCCTTCTACGGCGCCTATGTGGCCCTGAACCTTGCGATGTTCACCTATGCGATGCCGATGCTGCGGGGCCGCGATCCCTATAACCAGGTGCTGAACATGGCGAGCTTCTGGCTGATGACCGGCGGCATGGCCTTCATGACCTTCACCCTGACCTTCGCCGGCACGATCCAGACGCACATGCAGCGCATCGTGGGCGATTACTACATGGACGTGCAGGACCAGCTGGGCCTGTTCTACCTGATGCGCTTCGGGTCCGGCGTCGCCGTGGTGCTGGGTGCCCTGCTGTTCATCTACTCGATGCTCGTGGTGCGTCGCGAGGTGGTGAAACCCGGCCCCGTGGCCGTCCCGGGAGAGTGAACCATGAAAGACCTGACCAACCCCGACCTGCCGTTCTACCATGAGCAATCCGATGAATGCGCGGTGTTCCAGACGGCCCACGAAAACTGCCTGCCCCTTCTGCTGAAGGGGCCGACAGGCTGCGGCAAGACCCGTTTCGTCGAACACATGGCCGCGCGGCTGGACCTGCCGCTTCACACCGTCGCCTGTCACGACGACCTGTCGGCGGCGGACCTGATCGGCCGCTACCTGCTGAAAGGGGGGGAAACCGTCTGGGTCGACGGCCCGCTGACCCGGGCGGTGCGCGAGGGCGGCATCTGCTATCTCGACGAGGTGGTCGAGGCCCGCAAGGATGTCACCGTCGTCCTGCACCCGCTGACCGACGACCGGCGCAGGCTGGTCATCGACCGCACCGGCGAGGAATTGCAGGCGCCCAGGCCCTTCATGCTGGTTGCCAGCTACAACCCCGGCTACCAGAATGTTCTGAAGAAACTCAAACCCTCGACACGGCAGCGGTTTGTCTCCATCGGCTTCGATTTCCCGACCCCGGAGGCCGAGACCCCGGTGGTCATGCGGGAAAGTGGGCTGGATGAGGGGCGCGCCACTGCGCTGGTGCGGCTGGCGGGCAAGATCCGGGCGCTGTCGGGCATGGATCTCGAGGAAGGCGTCTCGACCCGCCTGCTGATCTATGCCGCCACGATGATCGCGGGCGGCATGACCGTGGAGCGCGCCATCGGGGCCGCCATCATCGAACCGCTCTCGGACGAGCCGGACGTGCAGCAGGCGCTGCGCGATCTGGCCGCCGTGGTCTACGGGTGAGGCCATGATCCACCTTCTCGACCTGATGGAGCCCGAAGAGACGGTCGGCAATCTTTGGCATGACATGGCATCGCGCTGGGGCGCCACGGAAACGGACGCAGAGCGCGCGGTGCGCTTCGATACCATGCGCCCTTCCCTGCTGGCGCTGTTCCGGGCGCTTGGCGGCGCGGCGGGGGTGGAAATCACCCCGGCCCCACTGGCCACCTCGGACCACCGCCCCGACCGGCTGCGCCGCATCGGCACCCCGCGCGACCGGCTGCACGTGGCGGATTTCGACGGCGACCGCCTGCGCCTGCCGCCGGTGATCGACGCCTTTCCGACGCGCGCGCTGAATCGTGCCTGCTACCTGTGGCTGACCGCCCTTGCCGCGTTTGTCGCGCTGCCCGGGGCGCAGGCCGACCCGCTGATCGCCGACCGGGCCGAGATCGCCGCGCTGGCGCAGGCCTCGGACCGCGCCTATGCCGCCTGCCCCGGTCTGCGTGACGCGCTGGCACAGTTCTGCACCCACATCCTGCTGCACCGACACCGCAGGGGTCTGCCCCGTTGCGAGGCCGGGATCGAGCGGATGTTGCTGGATCAACTCTGCGGGCGGGCCTCGCAGCGCGAGTGCCTGAGCTGCCCTGCCCCGCGCGGCTACCGGACCTTTGCCCCCCTGCCGATCTGGCCGCGCCTGCGGAAGCGGATTCGCAGCGATCAGGCGGCAAGCGCAAGCGACGAGGCCTCGGCCCCGGCCATGGCCCTGCCGACCCGCAAGGAAGCCCGCCGCGAGGATCGCGATCAGGCCAACCGCAACGACAGCTTCATCGTGCACCGGTTCGAGTCGATCATGTCCTGGGCCGAAAGCCTGAACATCAACCGCATGGTCGATGACGACGATCAGGATAATGCCGCCAAGGCCGCCGAGGATCAGGACCACCTGACCCTGTCGCAAAACGTCAAACGCGCCGCCACGCGCCTGCGCCTGTCGCTGGACCTGTCGCCGCAGGATGCCGATCACGAACGGCTGGCGGGCCGGTTCACCTATCCCGAATGGAACCGCCGCACCGGCACTTACATGCCGGATCACACCCGCGTGCTGGAGGCCGAGGCCACCCCGCGTGCCGACTATGCCCCCGATCCGCGCCTTGTCGCCCGCGTGCGGCGCCAGTTCGCGCCCCTGCATCCCCGCCGCGTCATCCTGCCCCGGCAGCTGGACGGCGATGACCTGGACCTTGACGCGCTGGTGACCTCGCAGGCCGATATGGCTTGCGGGCAGAAGGGCAGCGACCGGGTCTGGCAATCCGGCCGCCCGATGGCGCGCGACCTCTCCGTCGCGATCCTGATGGATTGTTCGCGCTCTACGGAGGCGGCCCTTGGCGAGGCCTCGGTGATCGATACCGCGCGCGAGGCGCTGGCCGCGCTGTCCTGTGGCATCGATACGGCGGGTGACCGGCTGGGCATCTGGGGGTTCTCGTCGCTGAAACGCGACCGCGTCTTCCTGCACCGGGCCAAGACCTTTGCCGAGCCGATGTCGCAGGCGGTCACCACCCGCATCGGCGGCTTCCGCCCCGGCCACTACACGCGGCTGGGGGCCGCAATCCGCCATGTCTCGGCGCAGTTGGCCGACGAGGGCGCGACCCGGCGCCTGCTGCTGGTGCTGACCGATGGCAAGCCCAACGACCTCGACCACTACGAGGGCCCGCACGGGATCGAGGACAGCCGCATGGCCGTGCGCGAGGCCCGTGCCCTTGGGCAAGCCGTGCATGGCGTGATCGTCGATCAGGACGGTCAGGACTGGTTCGCGCGCATTTTCGGCCGTGCCGGGTTCACCCTGCTGCCCGATCCCGGGCGCCTGCCCCGCGCCCTGCCAGACATCTACCAGACATTGACCATGGAGAGCTGACATGAAACGCCTGTGCGCCCTTGCCGCCCTGATCCCTGCCCCGGCCCTTGCCGCCTTCGAGCGACCCATCCCGCAACCGCAAACCCACGTCGCCGAATTCTGGTTCTTCGTCGGCTCCGTCGCCTTGATAGCGGCGCTGGTCGCCGTGCAGGTTCTGGTGAGCCGCCGATGAGACCCTCGCGGAAACTGCTGGCGGGGCTCTATCCCTTCGGCGCGGGCGCGATGGGGGTGAACCTTTACTTTGCCTCGCTGATCGGGTCCTGGCTGGGCTGGCCTGTGCTGACGCCCTGGCAGTCTGCCGCCGGCGGGCTGGTGATCGGCGTCCCGGCGACCTATGCCTTCGCCTGCCACATCGCGCGATTGATGAAGGAGGCCGACGAGGCATGACCGGATGGACCGAATACACGGCTGCGCTGGCGCTCTTCGCAGCCAGCCACTTCATCCCCCGCCTCGGCGGCCTGCGCGACAGGCTGATCGGGGCGGTCGGGCGGCCCGTGTATTTCTCCGTCTATGGTATCCTGTCCCTTGGGCTGCTGGTCTGGCTGATCTCTGCCGCCGGGCGCGCACCCCATGTCGAGCTTTGGCCGCAGCTGCCATGGACGCGATGGGTGCCGAACCTCGCGATGCCTATCGCGGTTCTGCTGATCACCTGCGGGGCCGGGATGGCGCAGCCATTCACGCTGGGTGGGCGCAAGGGCGCATTCGATCCGGCAAACCCCGGTTTCGCCGCCGTTTCGCGCCATCCCCTGTTCCTTGCCCTGGCGGTGTGGGCCGGGGCGCATCTGCTGCCGAATGGCGATCTTGCGCATGTTATCCTGTTCGGCAGCTTCACCGCCATGGCGCTGCTGGCCATCCCGGCCTTCGATGCAGAGGCACGGCGGATCGTAGGCCCCGGCGTCCTCGCGCAGACCCCGCTGTTCTCGCTCAGGCCGCTGGCCGACCGGGATTGGCGGGCCGCCAACCTGCGCCCACTGCTTGTCCGCGGCGCCATCGGCCTGATGCTCTGGCAGGGCAGCCTGCATCTGCATCGCCTTGTGATCGGCGTCTCACCCTTTCCGGCCTGAAGGTTGATCCTGCGCAAAGTCGCCATCGGCGAAAAGGCGCATATCGCAGGCATGAAACACATCGACCGCCTCAGACTCCTTGGCCTGTTCGACCAACGGGTGCCCCGCTACACGTCTTATCCTACCGCGCCGGTCTTTTCGCCGAATGTGGGCGCGGCCGAGCAAACCCGCGCGCTGGCCGCACTGGACCCTGACCAGCCGGTCTCGGTCTATGTGCATATCCCCTTCTGCGAACGCCTGTGCTGGTTCTGCGCCTGCCGGACCCAGGGCACACAAACCCTGTCGCCGGTTGAAAGCTACCTTGGCACGCTGGAGCAGGAGCTGGCGCTGCTGAAGCAGATCCTTCCCAAGGGGTTGGGCATGGGGCGGATGCACTGGGGCGGCGGCACGCCGACGATCCTGCCGCCCGAGATGATCCACCGCCTGGCGCAGGCGGTGCGCGCGGTGATCCCGCCGACCGAGACCTGCGAATTCTCGGTCGAGATCGACCCGACCATGGTCGACCGGGCCAAGATCGCAGCGCTGGCCGCCGAGGGCATGAACCGCGCCAGCATCGGCATTCAGGACTTCGACCCCTTGGTCCAGGCCGCCATCGGGCGCCTGCAACCCTTCGATATCACGCGGGCCTGCGTCGACGACCTGCGCGCGGCGGGCATCCGGTCGCTGAACGCCGACCTCGTCTATGGCCTGCCGCACCAGACCGCCCTGCGGCTTGAGGATACCCTGTCCAAGGTGCTGGAACTTGACCCCGACCGTGTCGCGCTGTTCGGCTATGCTCATGTGCCCTGGGTATCCAAGCGGCAAAAACTGATCCCCGAAGACGCCCTGCCCGCCGAAGAGGCCCGCCACGCGCTGGCGAACCTTGCCGCGACACGGTTCACAGAGGCGGGACTGACGGCCATCGGGATCGACCATTTCGCCCGGCCCGGCGACGGGCTGGCCCGTGCCGCCGCCACCGGACACCTGCGGCGCAACTTTCAGGGCTATGTCGACGATACCTGCCCCACCCTGATCGGGCTGGGCGCCTCGTCGATCTCGCGCCTGCCGGACGGGTACGTGCAGAATGCGCCCGCCACCGCCGCCTATATCCAGCGCATCGAGGCCGGGCAGCTGGCCGGGGTCCGGGGGCACATGATGACCCGCGACGACCTGCTGCGCGCCCGCGCGATTGAAATGCTGATGTGCGCGTTCCGGCTTGATCGCGCCGCGCTGCGCGATGCCTTTGGGGCGCAGGCGGCGACGCTCGATGCGCAGATCGCACTGGTGGCGGAGCGCTTTGGCGATCTTGTCACGGTGACCGACGAGGCCCTGACCATCGCGCCCGAGGGGCGCGCGCTGACGCGGATCATCGCCAGCGCCTTCGACGCGCATGTGCCCGAGGGCATCCGGTACAGCCAGGCATCCTAGGCGGTTGGTGCGGGCGGTCGCTCTGCCCGCACCAAGCGAAATCCAAGGTGATCCGGCGGCAGTCCCACGGCACAGCCGCCGACACTGGCATCGCGGACAAAGTCGATCACCGCCGCCCGATGCACGCCCACCGTGATCCGCACACTGCAATAGGGATCGGTTTCGGCCACGGTGCCGTCCGGCGCAAGCTGGCCATTCTGCATGCAGCCGTCTGTCCACTCCCAGAGATTGCCCGCCACGTCCGCCAGCCCCTTGGAGTTCAGCCCGAACGCGCCCGCAGGGTAAAGGCGTGGGTCGGCTTTGGTTCGCAGGGAGATCCCCTTGGCATAGCTGGCCAGCATCTGCGCGCCGGGGTCCGCCACCTTATACTCGGCACCACTGTCGCCATAGCGCTCGGCGGCGGCCAATTGCCACTCGGCCTCGGTTGGAAGCCGTCAGGGCTCTCAGGTCCGGTCGGCGTATCAGGCGGCAAAGGCTCTGGCGTCGTTCCAGTTCACGCCGGTTTGCGGGGCCTCCGGCTGGACCGCGCGCGCCGGTTCGCAGGCCCCGTCGGCCACGCAAACCGCGTGCTTCAGGTTTGTCAGGCGCGCAGGAAATCGACCCCGAGCCGGTCGAGCAGGTGAAGCCGGTCATCGGGCAGGACAACAGCAGCCGTCGACGCCGCATCCGCCACGGCAGCGCTGTCGTGCAGGGCACTGATCGGACCCGAGCGAAGCACGGTCCCGCCATCCGGCGCAAATATGTGACCAACCCCGAGAGGCCCCGAGATCAACGTTCCAGAGGCGTCCGACGTCGCGACAGCGCGGTCCGTCAAGGTAAGGCTGCGCCCCGAAGGCAACCGGACCGGCCAGCCCTGCCCGTTCAACCGCCCCGTTGCGCGGATCTCGCCCGCGTTCACCATCACATCGCGCAAGCCTTCGCGACGCAAGAGCCGCGCCAGACTGTCCGTCGCGTATCCTTGCGCAATTCCGTTCAGCGTCAGGGCCATCCCGGGCCGCCTCAGGCGCACGGAACGTTCATCCATCTCCACAAGGTCGAACCCGACCAGGGCCTGTGCCGCCGCGATTTCGTGAGGCCATGCCGCTCGGCCTGATGCGGCCGCCCTGGCATGCACGGCAAACAGCGGCTGCACGCTCGGATCGAATGCGCCTTCGGTCGCGTGGTACATCTCGCGGGCCAGCGACAACAGGGCGAGAAACTCGGGATCAGGCGCGGGCAACACGCCTTCGCGGTTCAGCCGAGACAGCGCACTGTCAGCGCGAAAAAGCGAGAAAAGCCCTTCGATACGCGACAGTTCCGCTTCGATGGCGCGAAAGAGGGGAAGGGCTTGGTTCCCGGTAATACCGGAAAGAACGACCTGCGCCGCGGCCCCAAGCGCGGTTCCGCGCCAGAAGGCCATTGGCGCGCCTGCGGACAAACGGCTGGCGGCACAGGTGGCGCCAGCCAGTGTCAGAAAGCCTCTGCGTGTCAGCGTCATTGGTCTGCTCCTGCATGCCCCTGATGGCCGGACATCGGCGTCATGTCCGGCCTGACATAGGCTTCGGGCACCGCGTCCCATGCAACGATCCGTCCGCCATGGTCCGCGACAAACGCCGCCGCGGCATCGGCAGAGCCAAAGGGAATGGACTCGGGCACGCCCATCCCGCCAAGCCGGTCGCTTTCGATCACGAAGGAGGCCCTGTCAGACGCCAGCCAGTTGGCAAGACCGGGCAAGGCCCAGCTCTCGGCGCGAGACATGTCGGAGACGAAGACGCCGGTAATCTCTGCATCGCGTTCCGGGTCGTGCATATAGGCCACCGCGTCAGAGACCTGGCTGAACCAAAGCGGTGCGGAATGGCCCTTCAGGTGGACCTGCGCCTTGGGACCGGGATGGTCAGCGACGAACATCTGGCAATAATGGCCAAGCGCCTCATCTGTCATCTCCACCGGAACAATGGTGGCGGTGTCCTCTTTGCAGGCCGCAAGTCCAAGGACGAGGATGGCAAGGGCAACATGTTTCATGGGACGATCCTTCCGGTGCGGCGAATGCCAAGGGTCAGCACCGCCGAAAGCCATAGCCCCAGCGCGGCAAGAGCCGCTGACGGCGGGAACGGCAGGGTTGCGGCAAGGCCGTCGATTCCGGCCACCGGCGCGGTTTCGATCAGAGCCAGATTGTAGAGGCGAAACGCGTCTGCCGGGTTGGCAACCACCAGCCAGGGGAAGACCTTGGACGCGAAGACGCCCTCGCTTGCGGCCATCACGCTGCCGAGCAGCGCGAGATCGTAGATCACCACCATGACCAGCCACAGTCCCACAGCCGACGCCGCCGCGCTTGCGGTGCGTCCGGCCATCGCGGACAGCGCCAGGCCACAGCCGACAAAGACCGAACCCAGGACAAAGGCCGTGGCCATCAGGCGCAGCCATGCAGAGAGTCCCTCGGACCCGGTGCCAAAAGACAGCGCCAGAAAGGCGCCCGCAGCCCCGAAGGCCAGCACGATCGCCACACCGACAGCCAGGGATTGGGCAACGAACTTGCCGACAAAGATCTCCCATCGACGGACAGGGCTGGCCAGTGTCAGCGCCAAGGCTCCGCGCTCGATTTCTCCGGCGAAGGAATCGTAGGACATCAGCAGAGCAATGAGCGGGATCAGGTAGACGGACAGCGTTGCAAGGCTGGCAGCCGTCAAGGTCAGCGCATCGGCGTCCAGCGCTGCCCCCTGTCCTGCGCCGAAGATACCCAGCACCACGGCAAACAGGCCCAATAGTCCGGTCGCCAGCCCGACCCAGAGGTTGCGTCGGGCCAGCCGGAATTCCTGCGCGAAGATCGTGCCTATGCGCGTGGTCATGCCTGATCCTCCTGCTGACCCGAAAAATGGCGGTAGATATCGTTCAGGCCGGGGGCAAAGACGTCGATCTCGTTCAGTGCATCCCGGTGGTGACCGAGTTGCAGCAACACGCCAAGTTTGGCGTCGCCGGTGCAGTCGAATTCAATCCTGCATCCGTTCACCCGGCGCCCGCCCAGATCGGCATGCAGCCGATCTGCGTGTCCCTGTTTTGCGGTCACGCAAATGGTCGTGCGCAGCGCGGCGGCAGCGGCAAGCTCGGCCAATGTCCCGCAGGCACGAAGGCGACCGCGTGACAGGATTGCGACGCGATCGGTCTGGCCCTGCACCTCTTCCAGACCGTGCGAAGACAGCAGAACCGATGATCCGCGCGCTGCAATTTCGGTGAGAACCGCGTAGAAATCCTGACGGGCGACAGGGTCCAGCCCGCTTGTCGGCTCGTCCAGCAACATCAGGCGCGGCGTGCCGATCAGCGCCTGCGCCAGGCCAAGCCGCTGCCGCATGCCCTTGGAATAGGTGCGGACCCGGCGCTCCGCGGCCTCTGCCAGCCCGACCCGTTCCAGCAGGCCGCCGATGGCGGCACGCGACGCCCCCCGCAGCCCCGAGAAATACGTCAACACCTCGCGTCCGGTCAGACTTTGCGGAAAGGACACGACTTCGGGCAGATAGGACATGGCAATCCGCGCCGCGTCCGAGCCGGGCCGGTGTCCTGCCACGGAAATCGTCCCTTCACCCGGCGCGATAAACCCGAGGACCGCCTTGAACAGCGTCGATTTGCCCGCACCGTTATGGCCCAGCAGGGCCAGACGTTCACCGGGCGCAACGGCCAGCGTCACGCCGTCCAGCGCCCTGAGCGCGCCGAAACACAGGCTGACGTTGCTGATGTCGAGAATGGGTCGTGTCATGAGGGGTCTCCCTGCGGCAGGCCTGCACCCTCGGGCGAGACCAGAGGATAACTGTCGATCACGCCACCGGGCAGCAGGCCCGGGAACCGGGATTGCGACCAGCGAATGAGCTGCACCGCCGGGGTGCCCATCAAGAGCCGCGCTGCCGGTTGTGACCAGACCAATCGATCGATGCTGTCATTGGGACGGTAAGGGCTGTCGGCCAATCCGTCGCCGTTCACGTCGAAGCCCGCATGATCGGACCAATGGTTGCCACGCCCGCCCTCGGACCAGTCCAGCCAACGTGTGCCGACATATTTCACCTGTGTCCGGTTGCCGATAAAGGCATTGCCCGTCAGCGTGTTGCCTTGACTGCCTGCGGTGAAATGCACGCCGATCACACAACCCGCAAAGCGGTTCGCCTCGAAGAGGTTGTGATTGGAGTTGTAGACAAAAAGACACTTCTCGCCGCCATCGCGCACTTCGTTCTGCCGCAGCCCGGCCTTGTTGGCGAAGTTCATGAAAAAGCCGTGGTTGGCATCGCCATCGGACAGGTTGCGTTCCACGGTCAGCCGCGCTGAATACATGAAGGCAAAGCCCATGTCGTTGCCCTGGCTGACATTGTCCGTCACCTCGATCCGGTTGGCATACATCGAGTGAAAGGCAAACCGCAGGTCGCTGAAGTGGTTGCCCCGGTAGACCGCCTCGTTCGAAGTGGTGATGAACACACCGTCGCGGCCCTTGGTGATCGTGTTGTTCTCGACCAGCAGGCCCGGCGCATTCCAGACGTAGATGCCGGGGCCGCGTTCGGGCACCCGCAGATCGTTGCGGCCCTCGATCCGGCTGTCGCGGATCGTGACATCCGTTGCGCCGTGCACGTCGATACCGATCAGGTTGCCGGTCAGGGTCACGCCCTCGACCCGGGCGCGTTTTGCCTCCTTCAGCAGGCGGATGCCGCTGTCGAATGCGCTCAGCCGCGCGCCCGCGCCGGTGATCGTCACATCGGAAACGGTGACGTCCGGGGCCGTCACCGTGACGACCGATCCCTCACCCGGACCGTCGATCCGGGCGAGAGGCCCCGTGATTGTCAGTGGCTTGTCGATTTGCACCGGCCCGGCATAGGTGCCTTCTCCAAGCACCAGTTCATCGCCGGGCCGGGCGGTCGCGATGGCCCGCGCCAGCGCCCGCTGCCCCGGTCGCACCTCGACCCTCTCTGCCAGACTGGCGACCGGGGCGAGGATCAACAAAAGGATCGGGATCAGGAAACGCATGCGCGGCCCTCCTCCTACGCGACCGGCTTGACCAGCATCCGGCCGCGCATCTCCATGTGAAGCGCGTGGCAGAACCACTGGCAGTAGTACCAATGCACGCCCGGACGGTTGGCGGTGAAGGTGACGGACGCGGTTGCCTGTGGCCCGACCTCGAAGGCCACACCATGATTGCCAAGGGTGAAACCGTGGGTCAGGTCGTCGACCTCATCCATGTTCGAGACATAGATTGTCACCTCGTCGCCCTGATTGACCTCGAACTTGTCGAGGCTGAAGGCCGGGGCGACCGAGTGCATGTAGACCCGCACCTTGTTGCCGTCGCGGATCACGTCAGCGCCCCAGTCCAGGTCAACGCCGTCCTGTTCCGCCTGCACCCGCGCCTCTTCCCACAACGGATCGGCCCGGTCATAAACCGCGGCCGGGCTGACCTTGTCGGCACGCACCAGAATGCAGTCATGCGGTTCGGCAAAGGTCGGCCCGTCGTGCACCAGTTCCATCCCGCCGCCGGAGATGTCGATCAGCTGATCGTTCTCGGGCTTCAGCGGGCCGACATTCAGGAAGCGGTCCTTGGAGAACTTGTTCAGCGAAATCAGGAATTGCCCATCCGCCTCCAGCGTCTCGCCCATGGTGGTATGGTTGTGGCCGGGCTGGTAATGCACGTCGATCTTTTTCAGGATCGGGTCGACATCGGCGCCATCATAGGCGCGCACGGCGTCCTCGATGTTCCACATCACCATCTGGCTGTCGAGGAACAGCGTCGTATAGGCATTGCCCTTGCCATCGAAGGCGGTGTGAAGCGGACCAAGACCCAGCTGCGGTTCCGCCACTACGGCAGAGCGCGGCTCCGCCCCGTCAAACACCGCCTGCAGTTTGGTCACGTCGATCACGGTGACGGTGGGGGACAGCTTGCCGTTGATGCACAGGTGCACCTTGTCGGGGGCCATGTTGCAGCCATGCGGGCTGTTCGAGACCGGGATATAGGCGGTGTATTTCGATCCGTGCCGGCCATCCAGCACCTTGACGCCGTTGTATTCCTTGTAGTCTCCGGCTTTGACGCCCGCTTCGATTGCGGCGATGTTGAAGGCCACGACCCAGTCCTGTTCGTTCTCGGTCATCTCGGCCAGCGTCACGCCTTCTTCAGAGTTGTACGAGGTCGAGAAGGCCCATTTGCCCTCGTAATCCGCATCGCAATTGTCGAGGTTGCCGTCGACGATCACCTGCCATGCGATGTCCATTGTGTCGCCGTCGATGGCGGTGAAGATCGAATGGTACTGCGTCGGATCGTCAAGGATCGCCCCGTCATTCGGCAGCGGGATGCGGTGTTCGCCATTGGCAAAGACATAGCCGGTGCGCGGGTATTTCTGCGGACGCAGGCCGTGGATGTCCGAGGTGTTCGGAATCTCGATGATCTTGTCGGTCTTCATGATGTCGCAGCGGATGCGCGCCACACGGGTGTTGGCCTTGTCGTTGGCGAACAGGTAGCGCCCGTCATAGGTGCCCTCGGTAAAGGACATGTGCGGGTGGTGCAGGTCGCCATTGTCGTAGGTGACGCGGCCAGCTTTGGCGAGAAACGCCTTGGTTTCCGGCAGCAAGCCATCGGTAAGGATCTTGAGGCTTTCGTTGGTCGAACCCCAGCCGGTTGCCGAACACCGGTTGAAGACCGGAATGCGCATCAGCTCGCGCATGGAGGGCACGCCGATGATGCGCACCTCGCCGCACTGGCCCGAGGACCAGAAGCCGTAGTAGCTGTCCAGTTGACCGGGGGCGATTTCGGGCGCGCCGGTCGCGGCATGTGCGCTGCGCGTCGAGGCCAGCAGGCCAAGCCCGCCTGCCCCGGCGACAGAGGCCAGCGCCGCCGCCCCTGCCGTGCCCTTGAACAAGCCCCTGCGGGATACGCCCTTGGTTTCTTCCGTCATGGTCTTCTCTCCATTATTTCGTGTGGGAAAGCTGGTTGGGATGGTTGAGGTTCGGCCGCTCGGCTCCTGCCTCGCGCGCCGCCAGGGCCGCCGCCGATATCGCGTCCTTTGCCCGCCGCTTGTCCGTCTTGATGACGACCGGGCACCGTGCATGGTCCTGGTAGAGCACCTGGCAATTCAGGCACGAGATGCACTCGTTCGGATTGATCTCGCCGGTGGGATGGATGGCATCGACCGGGCAGTCGGCTGCGCAGAGCTGGCAGGGATTGCCGCATTCCTTGTAGCGCTTGAGCCAGCGGAACATGTGCAGCCGCGCCGGGATCGCCAGCCCGCCGCCCAGCGGGCAGACATAGCGGCAGTAGAACCGCTCGATGAACAGGCCCGGCAGCAGAAAGGCCAGCGCGATCAGCACATAGGGCAGCGGTCGAGCGAATTTCAGGATGATCGCGGTCTTGAAGGGCTCCACCTCGGCAAAGCGCTCAGCCAGTTCCAGCGAGTAAAGCGACAGGCCGAAGAGGCCGAGGAAGATCACGTATTTCACCGCCCACAGCCGTTCGTGCAGCCCCCAGGGCATGGTCACCTGCGGCACCCGGAACCGCCGGGCGATCTTGTTCGTCAGCTCCTGCAAGGCGCCGAAGGGGCAGAGCCAGCCGCAATAGGCCCCGCGCGCCCAGAACAGCAGCGCCGCCGCCACGGAAAACCACAAGATGAAGATCAGCGGATCCATCAGGAAGGTGTTCCAGTCGAAATCGCTGAAGAGCGCATTCACCAGCGCCAGGATATTGACGACCGACAGCTGCGCGTTGGCGATCCAGCCCACGAAGACCAGCGTGAACACGAGATAGGCATTGCGCAGCATGGCAAAGTGGCGTGCATGCCGCGTGGCAAAGCTCTGGAAGAAGAACACGCCGGACAGCAGCGTAAGCGCTGCGGCCAGCGCGATGACCTGAAGGCGCTTGGTCTGCCAGATGCGCTGCCACAGGGCATCGCGGGCATCGGCGTCGGTCACCGCGCGCTGTGCCCCGACAACAGGCTCCGGAGCGATTGTCCGCGTATAGGGGTCCGGCAGTTCATAGCCCAGGTCGTAGGTCAGAAAGACCTTCTCGATCGGGCCAACCGCGCGACTGACCAGAAACTGCAGACGGAACGGCGCGGCCGGATCGAACCCAGTCTCGGCTGGAATGACAAAGATGTCCATCTCGGTGAAGGCCGGCGCGCCCTCTGCGGCCACCCGCACGACCCGGCTGTGGTTGCGGTCGTGGAAACGCACGGACATGTCGCCCTGAATCAGCTGGAACCGGTCGAAAATCCCGCCGCGTACATAGCCGGACCCCTTGAAAGACCAGCGTCCGGCGCCGAGCACCGCGATGGCCTCGTCGCCCGGCTCCATCCGCTCGGAAAGGTTTTGCCACGCGGCATCGCCCAGCAACGACCGCCCGATGGCCGGCTGGCTGACCACCGCGGTCCAGACGTCGACATAAGGGTCTGTTTCCGGTCCCGGCTCGGCGTTCTTCGCAGTGCGCGGATCGCCAAGCGCCACGAAATCGGCGTTGGCCGCCGCGACGTCCAGGGTCAGACGCCGCAAGGCGCCGTTGCCCGCCAAGGTCTGCCATCCGGCAACCTGACCGGCATCGCGGTCGATTTCGCGCATGGGTCCGGTTGTCTCGGGCGCGGCAAAACCATCCAGACCAAGGGCCCGCGCCGCCTTGACCCCGGCGCGCAGGATCGAGTCGTCGATCACCATGATGGTGACCGTGGCCCCGGAGACGATCTCCAGTTCATCAGCGTCCCGCGGGCCGGAAACACTGCGCAGGTCGAAGCCCGTATAGTGTTCGATCACGGCGCGGATTTCGGCCTCGGGAATGCCGACCAGAACGATCGGCTCCGAGTGTTTCAGCAACTGCGCCCCGGTCAGTTTGGCATCCGCCGATATCCCGGCGGCGACATGAATCGGTTTGCCGGAGTACCCCGTGGTCGGCACGAAATCCGAGGTCAGGAAGATCCAGCCAATCGTTTCGCCGTCCTTCAGCACAGGCACCAGACCGTCGTCGCGCACCGCTCCATGGCTTGTGGCGCCGGGCACAAGGGCTCCGACCTCCAGGTCGCCCAGAAACCGGTGGATCAGCGGGTCGGCACTTGCTGAAAACGCGATGCTCCAAAGCAGGACCAGCGCAAAGAGCATCCGTGTCATCACGTTTTGCATCGGTTCCCGCGCCGCCTCGCACCATGGTTGTTCCATCGGTGAAAGGCTTAGCGGGGACCGGCAGGGCAAAGTTTGCGTTTTCGCAATGTCTTGAACGATTGGCGCAGGCTGAAAACGCAAAACGGGGCCCTGATCGGCCCCGCCCTTTTGTTTGTCTGCCTTCTGTCCGTTGGTCCGACGTTGCGGGTCTCACCCCCATGCTGGCCGATGCGGATGCCTCGCCGATAGGCGGACAGACCTTGCCCATGATCGATGAAGGGCGCCCCTTGTTTCGTCAGCGCGATCGGACGGATCGGGTGTCGACGCAGGAGCGTGCACGAGATCACTCCAACAACGATCGATCCAAATGCCTCCTAAAAGGGCGGAGCCAGACCGAGTGCGGCCCGATCCTCTCGTTACCTCGTGGTCCCGACCCCGTATAACAGGCCAGGTTTCTGCGTCCGTGGAGGAAACTCGCTGATCGGGCCGCTTCGTCGTTAGACCGGCAAAACCAAGGCATTGGGCACCAGCAGCGTATCGTAGACGGCTATCCGTGATGCCAAAAGCAGGCTGCCGTCGTCCTGCGGGCGGAACCGGTCGATCATGCGTCCGGCTTGGTGCAATCGGCCTTCCGGAAGCTCGGACAGGGTTTCGATCAGCAGGTAGTTACATCCGGCCAACACCGTCCCGTCCTCTTCGATCCCGGTGACGCGCTCGTTGGTGATGTAATGGCGCAGGTAACGCGGCCCGAACATCGAGGTCTCGCTGATTGCCAGCGCGCGATCCGAGATCATGCCGCGCCCTTCGCAATAGACCAGGCCCACCGGTCGGTCGTCATCGAAGTTCTCGCGGCTGGTGATGTTGTAGAACGCGTCCTGGGTGAAGAAGCGCGGCCAGTCCTTCAGGTCGCCGTCGTCCAGCACCGCGCAATAGGCGGCGTTGAATTCGGACACGGCCTGGCGCGCCGCGCGGCGCGCGGCGAGCGTGTCGCGCTCTGACACGGGCTCGAATACGGTTGCCATCACAGTCACAGACCCATCTCCTTGCGCCAGTATTGATACATCGAGCGGATCGCGGATTCCGAGATCAGCGTATCCGAGGTGCCGGTCGGCACCGCCGGGTTCAGCGCCACCAGGTGTGCGCCCTCTTCCGTGTCCAGCATCCCGTCCTGCACGAATTTGATCGCCTCGTTGTCTTCCAGCCCGAGAAAGCCCGCGGGGCCCATCAGGTTGCCCTGGCGCAGGCGGTGCCGGGTCATTTCCTCGTCATCGTCGGCATAGCCGAACATCGTCCAGATCATGGTGAACTCGTTCGGGCCGGTCGGCACGATCTGCCGCACGCCCAGCGTGTTCATCTCGCGCTGCACGATCAGGCCGGGCCAGATCACCTGCATGGTCACCGACCAGGGGCTGTCGAACTCGGGGTGGAAGTCCATCAGCCGGGTGTCTTCCAGCGTCATGCCGTCGCGATAGGCGCGCATCTGCGATTTGTTGTCCTCGGATACCGCTCCGTCGCTCTTGGCCGAGGCCATGGTCGAGTGGCAGCCCTTGGGGTCGACGATCATCGCAGACTTGTTGCCCGCCACCAGCAGGCCGAAGGTGACAAGGAACGTGTGCAGCAGCGTGGCGTGATAGGGATCTTTCAGGTTTTCGGGATAGAGCTTCCAGTTGCCGTTCAGCGTGTGCCGGTAGTGGCCCAGCACCTTCAGTTCGCGCCCGGAAAAGACCGCGTCGAAATCGGTCAGCATCTCCTCGCCGAGGTAGTCCTCGAAGGGTTCCACATCCTGGCGGAACGATGCGAAGATCGCACCGTTGCGGGTGGTCACGTTCAGCTTGCGCAGACCGTGGTTCTCGGGGCGGAAGTCCGGGCCCATCCCCCCCTTGCCGTCGGCACCGCGGCGGAAGGGCACGCCGGCCAGGTTGCCTTTCAGATCGTAGCTCCATTCGTGGTAGGGGCAGACGAATTCCTCGGCATTGCCGCGCAGCTTGCGGCAGAACTCGGCGGCGCGATGGGCGCAGCGGTTCTCGAAAACGTTGACGCCGCCCTCGGCATCGCGCGCCACCACCACCGAGGTTGGTCCGACATAGGAGCGGATGAAATCGCCGGTTTCGGGGATCTCGGCTTCGAGCCCCACATAGTTCCACGTCTTGCCGCGGAAAATCCGTTCGACTTCGCGGTCATAGATTTCCTGGCTGGTGTAGACCCAGTCGGGAATACGGTCCAGGCCGGAAGCGGGCCAGACGAACCGCTTCTCGATCGGCAACATTTTCATTTCATCCTCCTCGAGCGTGGCAAGGTCAATATTGGTATCGGAAAGCTGCGCGGGATCGACCGGCATCGCGCCGGCGATCAGCCCGCGCGCAGCGCGCAGCAGGGCCGCGTCACCGAAGTCGATACAGGCGACGACGCGGTTTTCGTCGTCGAGACAGAAGAAGGCCGGGGCCTCGCCGTCGCGGCGCACCGTACGAAGATCGGGCGCGGGCGCACCGACGATCTGCAGGGTGCCGCCGAACAGATCCGACCAGAACCAGGGCAGGTCGTCAGCGCCCGGCACCTGGCCAGAGATGGCGCGCGCCGCGCGGTCGGCGGAGAGCTGTGCATTCTGCCAGCTTTCGACCCGGGATTCGCGGCCCGAGATCTCGTGGCGCGCCACCGCCACGTCTCCGACCGCATAGATCGAGAAGTCCGAGGTCTGGTTGCGCGCGTTGACGACAATGCCCCCGGCCTCTGCCGTGGCGAGGCCGGCCTCGGCGGCCAGGCCGTCATTGGGCACGGCGCCGACGCCGACGATGATGCAATCGGCCTCGACCAGCGTGCCGTCGCTCAGCGTCACACCCCGGTCCGAGACCGAGCCGACCCCGGTGCCGAGATGCAGCGCCACGTCGTTCTGTTCGGCCACCCAGGACAGGAAGTGTCCGGCCTCTTCCGGCAGAAGCCGTTTGAGCAGCCGGTCCTGCGCCTCGATCACCGTGGCCTGCTTGCCCAGAGACCGCGCCGCCGAGGCCAGTTCAAGCCCGATGAAGCCGCCGCCGATCACGGCCACCCTTTCAGCCCTCTGCAACGCCGCGCCCAGCCGTTCGCTGTCTCCGGCATCGCGCAGGTAGTGCAAGGCGACCCTGTCGGCCCCCTCGAAGGGAATGCGCCGGGCCGACGCGCCGGTGGCCAGTACCAGCATGTCGTAGGCCAGCGTCTCGCCATCCCCGAGCACCACCTGTTTGGCCTCGCGGTCGATGCCGCCGACCCGCGTGCTCAGCCGCAGATCTATATCGAGGCGCTCGGTCTCATCCGCTTCAAAGACATGGGCGTCGCTCAGCCGGGTCCGCCCCAGCAGCAGATCCTTGGACAGGGGCGGGCGTTCATAAGGCGGGTGCGCCTCTTCGCCCAGCATCACGATGGGGCCGCCAAACCCATGTCGCCGCGCGGCGCGGGCCGTTTCGGCCCCGGCCTGCCCGGCGCCGACGATCACCATGCGGCGGAAATCCTTCGGTGCGGCGGACACCCCGGCCCTTTGCGGGGTGGCATCGGTGACCGGCGCGCGGGCCTCGGTGTCGATCCAGACGATGCCGTCCTCGACCTTGACCGCATAGGTGGGAATGTCGCGGGCCACCGGCGGCCCCATGGCCTTGCCGGAGCGGATGTCGAACAGCCCCTGGTGCAGCGGGCATTCGATGCAGCCGTCGACCACATGCCCGTCGGTCAGGATCGCAAAGGCATGCGTGCAGATATTGCCGTTGCAGAAGATCTCTCCGTCGAGCGCATAGAGCCCGAGCCGGAGACCGTCCACCTCGACGCCGACAGCGCCCTTGGCGTGCACCTCTTCGGCCGGAATGGAGGCGTGCCAGCTCATGCCGTTGCCTCCGCGCTCTCGGCCAGTTGCGGCAGGCCAAGCAGCGCCGCGGCGTTGTCGTGGCACAGCTTGCGGCGCGTGGCCGCGTCGACCGGCGCGGTCTCGATGAACGCGACCGCCGTGTCGGAATCCTCGTAGGGGTAGTCGACCGAGAACATCACCCCGTCCTCGCCCATCTCGCCCAGGGCCCCGGCAAGCGCGGCATGCGAGCAGACCCCCGAGGTGGTCATCACGATGTTGCGGGTGAAATAGGCCGACGGGGCCAGCTCCAGCTGCGTTCCCATCGGATAGGCGCCGAAGCGCGAATCGTAGCGCCAGCGCAGGAAGGGCAGCGCCTCGCCCATGTGCCCCAGCACGATCTTCACCTTGGGGAACCGGTCGAACACGCCCGAGAACAGCAGGCGCAGCGCGTGGCTGCCGGTCTCGACGCCCCAGCCCCAGACCGCGCCGTGCAGGACCGGCTGGCCCTCCAGCACATAGGGCGTGGCATAGGCGTTGGTCGGATGCAGGTAGAACGGCACGTCCAGGCGCTGAAGCTCGGCCCAGAAGGCATCGTATTTCGGGTCGTCGTAATAGACGCCCTGGGTATGGCCGTTCACCAGGCAGCCCAGAAAGCCCAGATCGGCAACCGCGCGGTGCAGCTCTTCTGCCGCAACCTCCGGGTCGTGCATCGGCAGCGCCGCAAGGCCCGACAGGCGGTCGGGGCGCTGCGCGACCTTTTCGGCCAGAAAGTCGTTGGCCCGCTGTGCGGCCTCGGTCGCGGTGGCGGGTTCTTCGCCCTGCGCGCCCGGCCCGGTCAGCGACAGCACGCTGCGCACGATATTGCCGCGATCCATGGTCTCGATCCGTTCGCCGTCGAAGTCGCCCAACCTGCGGGTCAGGATCTCGGCCTGGTCGCGCGGGATCAGCTTCAGGAAGGCTTCCGAATGCCGCTCGAACCCGGGCGCCATGAAATGCTCTTCGAAAGTGATCTTGGGGGTCATGTTTCTCCTCCTGTCGCGGGTGCGATCCGTTATTTATACAGTATGCTGTACATTTGTTTAAGGCAAGCCCGATCTGCACTTTTTCCTAAAGCAGAAGGTCGGGAATGAGCGTCGAGAGCCCCGGCACATAGGTGATCAGCAGAAGCACCACGAGGTTGACGGCCAGGAAGGGCCAGACCCCCGCGATGATCTCGGTCACCGGTTTCTGCAAGGTCGACGAGGCCACGAAAAGATCCAGCCCGAAGGGTGGCGTGACCATGCCAAGCGCGATGTTGACCGCCACGATCATCCCGAAATGCACCGGGTCGAGACCCAGATGCATGGCTACCGGATAAAGTGCCGGGACCAGCATCAGCTGGATCGAGTTCGGGTCGATGAACATCCCGGCGATGATGAAGGCGACGTTCACGATCATCAGGAAGACCACCGGCCCGACCTGCATCTCGTCGAGAAAGCCGATGAGGGTGGCGGGGATCTGGGCCAGCGTGATGAAGTAGGACAAGGCCGTGCCGATGGCCAGCAACAGGAAGATTACCGCATTCTGGACAATCGCCTGTTCGGCCACCCTCGCCAGCGTCTTCAGGTCAAGGCTGCGATAGATGAGCATCTCGACGAAGATCGCGTAGACCACGCTCATGACCGCGGCCTCGGTGGGCGTGAACAGGCCACTGTAGATTCCGCCGAGGATCAGCACCGGCATCCCCAGCGCCCAGCCCGCACGCCGAATGGTCGAGGCGATCTCGGCCAGCCTGGCGCGGGGATCGCCGCGAACGCCCGAGCGCCGCGCCTCGATCATGGTCAGCACGGCGCAGGCCAGCCCAAGGATGACGCCTACGCCCACCCCCGCGGCAAACAGCGCGGCAATCGAGGTGCCGGTGATCCAGCCATAGACGATCAGGGTAATCGACGGCGGTATCAGCAAGGCGGTTTCCGCCGAGGACACGATCAGCCCCAGCGCGAAGCGGTCGCGGAATCCGACCCGCCTGAGCTCGGGGTAGAGGATCTTGCCCATGGCGGCGACGGTGGCCGGGGCCGAGCCCGAGACAGAGCCGAACCCCATGGCCCCGCCGATGGCGGTATAGCCGATCCCGCCCCGCAGATGCCCGACAAGCGCACGGACCACATCGGTCAGGCGGGTCGCGATCTGCCCCTGCCCCATCAGCTGGGCCGCGAACAGGAAGAAGGGGATCGCCAGCAGCAGTGTCTGGTTGATGCCCGCGGTCATGCGCTGCGGCAGGATCAGGTCGGGCAGGTTGGCGAAGAAGCCCGCCTTGACGGCCAGCGCGGGAATGCCCAGCACCATGAACATCTCGAACCCTGCGATCAGCAGGACGGCGGCCAGAACGCCGATGGCGGCGACAAGGATCATTCGCCCGCCTCCCCGGTTCCGTCGAAGCGCTGGATCGCCCCCACGAGGCTCGCGCCATAGCGCAGCGCCAGCAGCCCGAAGCCCGCAGAGGGCGCGACATAAAGCCAGCCCGTCGAGATCCCCAGCGTTGCGCTGACCTGTCCCGAGCCGAAGACAAAGGCTGCCATCCCTCCGCTGATCCAGGCCATGTAGAGACAGAAGACAATGCCAACCGCGTCCAGGATGCGCCGCAGGGGAAGCCCGCTGCGGCGCGCGATCCGGTCGCGCCATGTGTCGACGGCGACCTGCTTGCCACGCTCCAGCGCCAGCCCGGCCGCAAGGAACACCAGGAAGATGTTCAGGCTGCGCACCACCTCGTCGATCCAGCCGAACGAGGCCGCCAGCGGGCCGCCGACCTGGCGGATCAGGACGCTGAAGGCAAACAGCAGCGTCATTGTCAGAAGGAGCGTCACGACGCTGATCCTTTCGATCAGCCGGACCCCTGAAAGCAATCGTTGCATCGCAACTTTCCCCTTTGGATACGGGTCCCGGCCCGGCGTCAGTTCATGACCGCGTCATAGGCCGCCCGGTAGACTTCGAAGATCGCCCGGCCCTTGTCGCCGGCGCGCGCGAGGTAGGCATCGCGACCGGCCGGGAACATCACCGCCCGGAACTGCGCCAGCTCGTCCTCGGACAGCTCGTGCACCGTCAGCCCGGCCTCGCGGATCTTCCGCAGCGAGGCCTCTCCCGCGGCGGCCTTGTGGGCGATCATTTCGGGGATGGTCTCGTCCAGGGCGGCGGTGATGGCGGCCCGGTGGCTGTCCTCGAGCCCCGACCAGACCGCGGGGTTGAACAGGATCACGTTCTCGATGGCCCCGTGCCAGGACAGGGTCAGATGCTCCTGCACCTCGAAGAACTTCATGTTGTAGATCGTGTCGAGGGGGTTTTCCTCGCCGTCGACGATGCCGGTCTGAAGCGCGGTGTAGAGCTCGCCGAAGGGGATCGGCACGGCGGTGACGCCGAGCGACCTGAAGGCCTCGACCAGCACCATGGATTCCATCACCCGGAAAGTCTGGCCCGAAAATTCTTCCGGGCGGGCGATCGGCGCGTTCGAGGTGAACTGCTTGGTGCCGTTGGGATACAGGCCGATGCAGGTCACGCCCAGCTCGTTGAAGCTCTCGCAGAAGGCATCGGCGAAACCGGCGTCGCGGATCGCCTGCGCCTTCTCCGCATCCGCCGGATAGAGGAAGGGGATATCCATGATCGAGGCCACCGGGTTGAACCCGCCCATGAAGGCGACCGGCCCGGCGGTGGCATCCAGCGCACCGAACTGCACCGCTTCGGTCATCTCGCGCTGGCCGCCAAGCTGGCTCTGCGGAAAGATCTGCAGCGCCAGCGCGCCATCGGTCCTGGCCGCCACCGCCTCTGCCATGGCCTCCAGCATGACATGGGTGGTGGACTGCGGGGTCTCTACATGGCCGATGCGCAGGGTCACCTCCTGCGCCTGGGCGATGCCGGTGCCGAGCAGGCACAGCGCCGCTCCGGTCACGATCCTGTCAAGAAATGCCATCGGTCTCCTCCGTTCCATCTGGCGGGCGGCCCCCGCTCCCGGGGGCCAGGGGGTCACGCCAGGCTGTCGAGCCAGGCGAGGATGTCGTTTGCGTCCGTGACGTCGCCGTATTTCTGGTCGATGTCATAGAGGGCGGCGTCGTGTGGGGGGCGGGCGCGGTCGGCGCAGCAATCCGCCGGGACCAGCACGGTGAAGCCCGATTGCACCGCATCCACCGCGGTGGCGCGCACGCAGCCCGAGGTGGTGGCGCCGGTGACCACCACCGTGTCCACCCCCGCGCCGGTCAACAGGCCCGCAAGGTTGGTGCCGTGAAAGGCCGAGGCGCCGTGCTTGACGATCACCGGGTCTTCCGGGCGGATGCCCGTGGCGGCGTCGATCTCGACCAGCCGCGACCCGACCGTCAGGGCGGCCATGCCCGTGGCCTTCTTCAGCCAGGGCAGCGTCGCAAGCTCCCAGGGCTGGAAGGCGATGACCGTATAGATCACTGGGAAACCGGCGGCGCGGGCGGCCTCGGTCAACCGGCGGGTCGCCGCGATCTGGGCCGACATGTCGGCGGCGGTCGGGTATTGCGTGTCGGTGAAGCCGTAGGAGAAATCCACCACCACGATGGCCGGGCGGCTGCCGCGCGGCACCTGCCGGCCGAACCCGGCCTCGGCATAGACCTGTTGCTGGGACATGTCCTGTCCTCCGAAAATGGGGCGCCCGCCCCGCCGGACCCCGGGCCCGGACAGAGGCGGCGCTGGCTTTGGGGGGCGCCGCGCTCAGAGGCGCGCGATCTGCATCTCCTTGACGACAAGATCGCCGTCGATGACGATCGGCTCGTCATCGAGAAACAGCGAGCAGCCGCGCATCGGGATATCGAGGTGGCAGGCGGTGTTGTTGGGCCCGCCCAGCTCGTTGTTGGGGCCGGTCGAGAACATCACGTTGCCGTAGAAACTGCGCGGCTCCATGCCCATGCCGCCGGGGAATTCGCCCGGGGTCATGCCATGCCAGTGCGCGTCGCGGTTCATGCCCCAGCCGACATGGCTCATGCCCATGCCGCGCGGATCGTTGAAGCCGTCCATGTAGGATTTGACCAGTTCCGCATCCAGCCCGCCGCGGATGTCGGTGATCCAGCCCTTCTCGATCGTGTAGGTGATCGGGTCGCGCACATACATGTTCTGCGGCAGCAGCACGTCGCCCGGCGCCACCACGATCTGCCCGTCCACCCCGTCGTCGTCGCCGCCGGTGAAGACGAAGCCCGAGGGCCAGTGATCCCAGCGCCCGGGTTCGTCGGTGCAGGCGTATTCGGCCACGGTGGGATAGGTGTTCAGCTTGTAGGTCACATCGGTGCCATGCGGCGAGGTGATGCGCATGACCTTGGCCCTTGCCAGGTAGTCGGCCCCGATCTCGACCTTCTCGCGCAGCTCCTGGCTGGGCAGCATCCGCGCCAGCAGCTCCGGCGGCTCGACCGCGGTCAGGATGCGCGTCCCGGCGGCCTGGATGGCGAACTGTTCGGGGCTGAACAGCAGGAACACGCAGTCGATCAGCATGTCGCAGTTCTTCAGCGCCTCGACCGCCTCGGGCATCGCCGCGAGGCCGGTCTGACCCACCGCCCAGGACCCGACGACGGGCGGCGCGGGCAGCCGCATGTGGTACATGTTGGCGCCCAGAATGCGGCCCGCGGCCATGAAGGCATCGGCATAGTCCAGCCGTTCATTGCCCTGGGTCAGAACGATCAGGCGTTCGTCCTTCCGCACCCCGGACATCTTCAACTGGTGCAGGCAGATGTCGGTAAAGCTTGCATGATCCATGACGGATTCTCCCTATTCTCGGTTTATTGAATGTCGAAATCCATGACCGCCCCAAGGAAGCCTTCGAGGTCGTCCCAGGGGATCATGTGCCCGGCTTCGGGGACGATGCGCTGTTCGATGGCGGGATTCAGCTGCGCGACCTCGGCCTGGTCGGCCTCGTCAACCACGGTGGCCCCCCCCGCGATGACCAGCCGCGCGGGCCTGGTGATCCCGGGGATGTCCTGATGGATATCGTCGGTGTGGAACCCGTCGAAGGCAATGCGGATCGCGCCCCAGTGGCAGGTGTGCAGCCATTCCGCGCGCAGGGCGACCTGTTCGTCGCTCCAGGTCGGGCAGAAGGCGCGCATCTCCTCGGTCGAACAGCCACGCGCCGCCATCTGGATGCTGTCGCTGTACCAGGGCCACTTCGACGGATAGGCGCGGCGGCCCGGGCCGGACATCGGCGGGTCGACCAGCAGGAAACCGGCAAAGGGTTCGGGGTCGCGGGCATTGGCGCGAATGGCGATCCGGGCGCCCATGGAATGGCCCATCACCACGGGACGGTCCATGGTCCTGGCGATGGCGATAGCGTCATCGGCCAGCGCATCCAGCGTATAATCCAGGTCGCCCGTCTCCGACAGCCCGCGCCCGCGCACGTCCAGCACATGCACCTCGAAGCGCTCGGCCAGCCGTTCGGCGACGAAGCCCCAGGTGATCGCGGGCGAGGTGATGCCGGGGATCAACAGCAGTTGTGGCGCGCCCTCCGGCCCGTCCCAGCGGATCAGGTGCTGGCGGATGCCATTGGCGTGGATGTTGTATCCAAAGCTCATGCCACCCTCCTCAGTAGGCGCCCGAGAGCAGCGTGCCGCCGCCCGGAACCCGCGTGTCGAGATCAAGCGCCTTGAGCATCTGCCAGGTCGTGGCGATGGCGGCGGTCAGCACCGGCTTGCCCACCTGCGCCTCCACCGTCGAGACGGCAGGCAGCGAAGGCATCTGCACGCAGGCCGAGAGCACCACCGCATCGACCTCCGAGGTGTCCATCTCCGCGACGATGCCGGGCAGGTTCATCGGGTCATGCGCCGCCACAGCGAGGTTGTCCTGGATCTCCAGCGCGCGCCAGGTCACCACCTCGATGCCCTCGTTGCGGATGTAATCCACCACCATCTCGGTCAGCGGCTTCATGTAGGGCGCGACCACCGCGACCTTCTGCGCGCCAATCGCCTTGATGCCCTCGACCAAAGCCCCGGCGGAGGTCACAACCGGCGCCTCCGCGTCATTGTCGCGGGTCACGCCCTGAAGCCGCTTCTGCGAGGTGCAGTGATAGCCATGCCCCATCGACATGATCGCCACCAGACAGGCATAGCCCATCACGTCCACCCTGGCGTCCGACAGCTCCAGCGCGCAGCGGTCGCTGTCCGCATCCATCTTCGCCAGCTCTTCCCGGGTCACATGCTTCATCCGCATCCGCGAGGAATGAAACGTGAAGCGCTCGGGTGCGACGGCTTCCCGCGCACGCAAAAGCGCCGGGATCTCCGTTTCCATCGTGATGTTGGAAGACGGTACAATCTGGCCAATCCGATACTTGGTCATGTCTTTCTCCTTTGTGTCGCGGTGACGGGCGCTGCCCGATCAGACGCGTATTTGTTCAGCATGCTTCTTATTAATCTGGGCAGAGTCCGGCCCCTCCCGGCCTGTCCCGCCCGGCATCCCGGGCGCGCCGCGAGGCTCAGTCGAACGGGCTGGCCGATCCGTAATCCGCGCCGCCCACGCTGATCTCGACACTGGCCGGATCGACATCGTCGACATGCGCGGCTTTGTAGTGCGTCACCATCTGCGGAAACATCAGCACCAGGATTACCATGGCCAGCTGGATGCAGATGAAGGGAATCGAGCCGCGATAGATTTGCCCGGTGGTCACCCTGGCGACACTCTGGCCGGTCACCTTGTCGGCATAATCCCGGGACGGCGCCACCGAGCGCAGGTAGAACAGCGCAAGGCCGAAGGGCGGATGCATGAAAGAGGTCTGCATGTTCACCGCGATCAGGACGCCGAACCAGACCATGTCGATCCCGAAGGTCTCGGCAACCGGGCCGATCAGCGGAATGACGATGAAGGCCAGTTCGAAGAAATCGAGGAAGAAGGCCGCGATGAAAACGAAGACCGACACGAAGATCAGAAATCCCAGCTCTCCCCCCGGCAGGTTCAGCAGCAGGTGTTCGACCCAGAGGTCGCCATTCACCGCCCGGAAGGTGAGCGCGAAGACAGTGGAACCCACCAGGATGAAGATCGCGAAGCTGGTCAGGCGCATCGTCGCCTCCATCGCCTGGTAGAACCGCGCGAGGCTGAGCCGCTTCTTGGCCAGCGCAAGCACCAGCGCGCCCAAGGCACCCATTGCGCCGCCTTCGGTCGGGGTGGCGACGCCGATGAAGATCGTGCCGAGCACGAGGAAGATCAGGGTCAGCGGCGGAACCATGGCAAAGATCGTGCGCTGCGCGATCTGCGACAGCAGGTTCAACGACAGAAGCCGGTCGATACAGGCAATGGCAAAGACCACGAGGCTCCAGCCGGACAGGGCCAGCACGGTCCGCGCGCCGCGCGTTGCTTCCGGGTCGACCAGCAGGGACATGCCGATCCAGGTTGCCACGCCACCGACGGCGAAGGCGACCAACAGCGACAGTGCGCCCGAGCGCCCCTTCTCCGTGCGCCCGGCCATCACCTCGGCGGGCAGCGAGGGTGTCTTGCGCGGCCGGAACAGCGCAATGTAGGCCACATAAAGCATGTAGGCGCCGGTCAGCACGAGGCCCGGGATGATCGCGCCCTGATACATGTCCCCGACCGGACGGCCCAGCTGGTCGGCCAGGATGATCAGGGTGAGCGAGGGCGGAATGATCTGCGAAAGCGTGCCCGAGGCCGCGATCACGCCGGTGGCGACGCTGCGGTCATAGCCGTAGCGCAACATGATCGGCAGCGAGATCAGCCCCATCGAGATCACCGAGGCCGACACCACGCCGGTGGTGGCTGCCAGAAGCGCGCCGACCGCGATCACCGCGAAAGCCAGCCCGCCACGGATCGGCCCGAAAAGCTGGCCGACAGTCTCCAGCAAATCCTCGGCCATGCCGGAGCGTTCCAGCAGAAGCCCCATGAAGGTGAAGAATGGCAGCGCCAGCAGCACGTCGTTCATCATGATGCCGAATACGCGCTGCGGCAGGACCTGAAGCAGAGAGGACGACAGTAGCCCCAGCTCGATGCCGACGAAGGCGAAGATGATGCCGCAGGCGGCCAGCGAGAAGGCCACCGGGAAGCCCAGCAGCATCAGCACGATCAGGCTGAAGAACATGATCGGCGCGATGTTTTCGATCAGAAAAGCGGTCATTTGTCGCCCCGTCCCTCGTCGTCGGCCTTGTCCAGCTCGGCCTTCAGTTCCTGCATCAATTCTTCTTCCTCGCTCGGACCGGCAGGCTGCATCGGATCCGGGCACCGGCCCATCAGGAATCCGAGGCATTTGATCAGGTGCGACAGCCCCGCCAGCAGCAGAAATCCGAAGCCGAGCGGCACCAGAAGCTTGGCCGGCCAGCGGATCAGTCCCCCGGCATTGGGCGATGTTTCACCGCTTTCGAAAGACGCCAGAAAATTGGGAATGCCGTACCAGACGATCAGCAGAACCGCCGGAAACATCAGGAACATGACCCCAAGGATCTCGATCCAAAGCTGAACGCGCCGGGGAAGTTTCGAGGCCAGGATATCGACCCTGACATGGCCGTTTTTCAAAAGCGTGTATCCGGCCGGCAGCAGAAAGATCACGCCGAAGAGATAAAGCTGGGCTTCCAGCCAGGCGTTCGAGCTGACCTGAAAGAATTTGCGGCTCAGCGCGTTGCCCGCACTGACCAGGACGGCGACGATGACGGCCCAGGGCAGGATACGCCCCAGAACCAGGCTCATGCCGTCAATGGCGCGCGAGAAATGGAGTAATGCGGTCATTGGCTTCCTTTCGGACACGGGGCAGCGCCCGGCGCCGCGGGCGGCGGCGCCGGAACATCGTGTCGAAACTGGCTGGAGTTACTGGTTGCGCGTCACGGCGCCGGTGGTGAAGCCGTCCAGGGCGTTCTCGGCGATACGGAACCAGGCCGCCTCGTCCTGCTGGAATTTCTTCCACTGCGGATAGATCTCGGCGAAGCGCGGGCTTTCGTCGGACAGTTCTTGCCAGACCTCCTGCGCCGCCGCATAGGCCGCTTCCATGACCTCACGCGGGAAATAGGCCACTTTCGCGCCTTCCGCGATCAGCTTGCGGATGGCGATCGGGTTCAGCGCATCATACCGTGCCAGCATGTCGCGCGACTGTTCGGCGCAGGCGGTTGCGAAGACTGCCTGAAGATCGGCGGGCAGGTTGGCCCAGGCCTCTTGCCCGACAAGACAGGTAATCGCGGCACTGCCTTCCCACCAGCCCGGCGAATAGTAGTAGGGCGCGACCCGGTGCAGACCGAGGCGGTAATCGTCATGCGGGCCGATCCATTCGGCCGCGTCGATCGCGCCTTTCTCCAGCGACGGATAGATGTCGCCGGGGGCGATCTGCTGCGGTACGGCGCCCAGTTTCGACAGCACCTTGCCGCCAATACCGCCGATCCGCATGGTCAGGCCCTTGACGTCTTCGAGCGAGTTAATCTCCTTGCGGAACCAACCGCCCATCTGCACGCCGGTGTTGCCGACGTTGAAGTTCACCACATTGAAGTCACTGTAGAGGTCACGCAGCAGTTCCTGACCGCCGCCCTGCACCAGCCAGGCCAGTTGCTGGCGGGCATTGAGACCGAAGGCCATACCGGCATCGAAGGCAAAGGCGGGCTCGCGGCCGACGTGGAACGAGGCCAGCGTGTGGCAGCACTCGACAGAGCCCTGCCCCACGGCCTCGAGGTTCTGCGAAGCGGGTACGATCTCGCCGCCCGGGAAAACCCGGATCTCGAACCGACCGCCGGACAATTCCTTGACCCGTTCGCTCAGAAGTTCGGCAGAGCCGTACATCACGTCCAGGGTGTTCGGCCAGCTGGTCGACATACGCCAGCGGACGACATCCTGGGCTCGGGAAACAGAGGGGGCCGCCATCAGGCCCGCGCTGGCTGCCGCCGCTGTGGCTGTCAGAAAATTGCGTCTTTTCATTCCGTATCCTCCCGTTGGTTGCAGGCTCCTCAACCTGCGATGCAATGTATGCTGTACAAATAACATGCAGTACACTGAACGATGTGTCAAGAATGCATGTTTAGGATTATTTTATTTACTTTCAGTGTCTTGCACGCTGAACGGGAAAGGGTCTGGCCAGAATGCCGCACCAGATCTGCGGCAAACTGCGTCGTCATTATGCTGAAACGGATGGGCTGGAATCGGTGGACTCGATCCATGCGGCAGCCGATCCCGGCGGGCTTTCCGCGCGGCCTAGATCCGCTGGCTCATCGGCGCGCGGGAGGCATCGTTATTCGCATCGATCATCTTGCGCAAAGCGCGCATGAAGACCTTGTATTCCTCTGGTGTCAGCGGCGACACCATCCGGTCCTGAGCATCTTCCATCAGTGGCTGTACCTCGCGCACCAGGCGACGGCCAGCCTCGGTGATATGCACGATCAGCGCCCTCCGATCCTGCTTGGACCGTTCCCGCGAGGCAAGGCCGCGATTGACCAGCCGTTTGATGACATCAGCGCCGCTGGTTCGGTCGATGCCAACGATCTTGGAGATCGACAGCTGATCCATCTCGGCATCCGAGCACAGCACCGATAGTACGGCAAACTGCACGGCGGTGAGGTCCAGCCCCTCGCAAGCCTGAGTAAACAGGCCGATGTGGATCTGATGCAGGCGCCGCACGAGATAACCCGGCCGGTCCCAAAGGTCGGCGTATTTCTGGGGATTTGCGCTCTCGATGGAGGCTTGCTCGCTCACCACGTTGTTCTTCATCACGGTTTAACCTTCTCTACTGCGCCAGCTGCGTCTCACCGGGTGGCTGGCGTCCTGTCGTTGGAACAATTTCGTTGCCTGCCACAAATTAAGGGGTATACTGATAATTGTTGTCAAGGTATTAGACCCACACCTTCCACAACTAATACACATCGGTCTAGCGCAGCAGGGAATGGAGGCGAGATTGGGCACAGGAATCGGAGCGCGCGTGCCGCGCAAAGAGGACAGTCGGCACCTGAAGGGCAAGGCAGAGTTCGTCGGCGACATCAAGCTGCCGGGCCTGTGGGAGGCGGCTTTCGTCCGCAGTCCGCTGGCCCATGCTACGCTGGGCACGATCACCAAGCCCGCCGGTGCGGAAAACCGTGTTTTCACTGCCGGGGACATGACCGATCTGATGCCGATTCGCACTGTGTCCACCCTCCCCGGCTACAAGCTTTCGGATTATCCGGCGCTGGCCCGGGACAAGGTACGCTACGTGGGCGAATGCATTGCCATCTGCATTGCCCCCACCCGCGCCGAGGCCGAGGACCTGGCCGAAGCCGTCGAGGTCGACCTCACCCCCCTGCCTCCGGTTACCGACGTGGTGACCGCGCTGAAGGACGACGCGCCGCTGCTACACGAGGACTGGGGCGACAATCTTTTCCTGACCACCGAGTATGACAGTGACCTGAGTGAAGCCAAGGCCAAGGCGACCGTCGTGCTGTAACGCGAGTTCAAAACCGCCCGCCAGGCGATGAACCCGATGGAGGGCAAGGGCGTGCTGGCGCATTGGGACCACAAGGCCGACCAGCTTCAGGTCCATACCTCGACCCAGGTGCCGCATGTGATCCGCACCGGTATCGCCGAATGCCTCGGGCTGGATCAGGCCAATGTTCGGGTGATCGCGCCCGACGTGGGCGGCGGTTTCGGCTACAAATGCGTCCTTCAACCCGAAGAGCTCTCGGTCTCCTGGGTTGCCCGCAAGACCGACCGCCCGATTCGCTGGACCGAGGACCGGCGCGAACACCTGACTGCCGGGGCCAACACCCGCGAACACAGCTACAAGGTCACCGCCTATGCCGACGACAGCGGACGGCTTCTGGGGCTGGATGCGGATATCTGGGTAGACGTCGGCGCCTATTCGGTCTGGCCCTTCACCGCCTGCCTCGAAGCGGCACAGGCCGGTGGCAACCTGCCCGGCCCCTACGACCTTCCGGCCTATGCCTGCCGGACCTACTCGGTGGCCACCAACAAGCCCGCCTTCACGCCCTACCGCGGGGTGGCGCGCCCCGGGGTCTGCTTCGTGATCGAGCTGATCATGGATGCCATCGCCCGCGCGGTCGACCGCGACCCGCTCGACGTGCGCTGTCTCAACCTCGTGCAGGGCAGCGCGATGCCCTATACTAATATCACCGGAAAGTTCTACGACTCCGGCGATTATCCCGCCGCCGCCCGCGAGGCCGCGCGAATGATCGACGCGGACCAGTTCCGCGAGCGCCAACGCGCCGCCGCGGCCGAGGGCCGGTTCATCGGCCTTGGCTTTGCCAGCTTCACCGAGCAATCCGCCCATGGGGCCAAGGTCTTCGGGTCATGGGGGCTGTCGGTGGTGCCGGGATACGAGCAGGCCACCGTCAAGCTGAACCCCTCGGGCGCGGTCGAGGTGCTGTCGGGCAACCACTCCTTCGGCCAGGGGCTGGAGACCACGATCGCGCAGGTTGCCTGCGAATGGCTGAACGTCGACATCTCGCGCGTGCGCGTGCTGATGGGCGACACCGGGCGGACGCCGAACTCTTTCGGGGCCTTCGCCTCGCGCGGGATGGTGATGGCCGGCGGCGCCGTGTCCAAGGCCGCCGAGGAACTGGCACGCCGCATTCGGCTGCATGCCGCACACCTGCTGCAATGCCAGCCCGAGGGCGTGGTCCTGCGCGACGGCGCGGCCTGGAACGATCAGGCCTCGGTCAGCTTTGCCGAGATCGCCCGCACCTGGTATCTGCGCCCCGACCTGCTGCCCGAGACCGTCGAAACCACCGGACTGGAAGTCACCGAAGGCTACAAGCCCGATATCGACACCGGCGTGTTTACCTATGCCACCCATGCGGCCATCGTCGAGGTCGACCCGGACACCGGCCGCACCGAGATCCTCGATTACGTCATTTTCGAGGATTGCGGGCGCCGGGTGAACCCGCTGATTCTGGACGGGCAATCCTATGGCGGCGCGGCGCAGGGGATCGGCACCGCGCTGTTCGAGGAAACCCTTTACGACGGCGCGGGCCAGCCGGTGACCTCGACCCTGGCCGACTACATCATGCCGGGGCCTGCCGAGCTGCCGCATTTCCGGCTGGGGCACAGCGAAACCCTGTCCCCCTATTCGAGACACGGGATCAAGGGCGTCGGGGAAGGCGCGGCCATTGCGCCCGCGGGCGCCATCGTCAACGCGATCAACAATGCCCTGGCCCCGATCGGGGTCGAGCTGAACCAGGTGCCCGCAACCCCGCACCGCGTCCTTTCGGCGATCTTCGCCGCGCAATCCAGGAAAGAGGCCGCACAATGAAACCCGTCGCATTCTCGCATCTGCGCGCCGACACCGCCGAGGCCGCAGCCAAGGCACTGGGCCAGGGCGCCAAGATCCTCGCCGGAGGCCAGTCGCTTGGCCCCATGCTGAACCTCAGGCTGGCTCGCCCCGAGGCGCTTGTCGGCGTCTCGCGCCTGCCCGGACTGTCCGAGATCCGCGAGGCCAGGGACCGCATCGTCATCGGGGCGGGTGTCACCCATGCCCGGATCGAGGATGGCGCCGACGCCATCGCGCTGCCGCCGATGATGCGCCACGTGGCACGCGGCATCGCCTATCGCGCGGTGCGCAACAAGGGCACCATCGGCGGGTCTCTGGCCCATGCCGACCCGGCCGCCGACTGGCTGAGCTGCCTGACCGCGCTGGATGCCGGGCTGGTCCTTCAGGACGCGACCGGCAAGGACCGGCGGGTGCCGGTCGCGGGCTTCATGCTGGGGGCCTATCGCACCGTGCTGACCCCCGGGGACATCCTGACCGGCGTCGAAATCCACCCCCGGATGCGCGACGCGCTCTGGGGCTACGACAAGGTCTGCCGCAAGGTGGGTGAATTTGCCGATGCCATAGGCGCCCTCGTGGTCCATCCCGACAGCGGCTTCATCCGGCTTGTCGCCGGGGCCACCGGCGGCCCGCCGCTGATCCTGACCGAGCTTGGCACGGAGATCGCCGCCAGCGCCAGGCATCCCGGTCGCGACGCGGTGCGCGCCGCGCTTTCCGCCCGACTGACCGATGCCGATGACGTGAAGCTGCATCTGCTGACCACGGCCCTGTGCCGCGCGATCGAAAAGGTACTGCCCGCATGACCATGCACACCACCGACCTCGCCACGCAACATACCGCCCCCGAACCGCTGGACATCCGCCTGACCGTGAACGGCAGCGACAGCGCCGTGCGGGTCGCCCCGCGCACCCAACTGGCCGAGATCCTGCGCGACGAACTGAACCTGACCGCCACGCATCTGGCCTGTGAACAGGGGGTCTGCGGCGCCTGCACGGTGATGGTGGACGGTCGCCCGGTCCGCGCCTGCCTGACCTTCGCCCGCGATTGCGACGGCAGCCGGGTCGATACCCTGGAAGGCTGGCAGGGCGACCAGCTGATGGACCGGCTGCGCGATGCCTTCCAGCGCAACCACGCGCTGCAATGCGGCTTCTGCACGCCGGGCATGATGACCACCGCCCGCGACCTCGTGGAGCGGCTGGACAGCGCCGATGAGACCCGCATCCGCAACGAGCTGTCCGGCAACCTGTGCCGCTGCACCGGCTATGTCGGCATTGTGGGCGCGATCCGCGAGGTGATCGAGGAACGCGACGCCGCGGGCATTCCCGCCCGCCCGACGGCGCCGATGGCACCACGCCAGGCACCCGGTTTCGCCCCCTTCACCGCCCGCCCGGACACCACCGCCGAGGTCACCCCGGCGATGTCCGGCGAAAGCCGGGTCGAGGATGGCTGGACCGTCGTGCGCCGCAAGGTGGTGCTGGACCATCCCCCCGAAGCCGTCTGGGCGCATTTCCGCGATCTGCCCGCAGTGGCGCGATGCCTGCCCGGCGCAGACCTGTCTGAAACCGACGGCGACCGGTTCTCTGGTCATGTCGGCGTGCGTTTCGGCCCGATCTCGGCCCGCTTCGAGGGCGAGGGCCGCTTTGCCGCCGACGATGCCACCCGCGAGGGCAAGGTCAGCGGCCGCGGCAAGGATCGCGGCGGCCAGTCGGGTGTCGAGGGCGAACTGAGCTTCACGGTCAACCAAGACGAGGTGGACACGAAATCGACAGTCGACGTGGCCTTTCGCTTTCGCATCGAGGGCGTTCTCGGCCAGTTCAACCGCCCCGAACTGGTCAATGGCCTCGTGGATTATATCCTTGGGGAATTCGTGGCCAACTGCAACGCGGTCCTGTCCGGAGGCGCGGTGCGCGAGAGCCGGGGCGTCAGCTTCATGGCCGTGGCCCTGTCGGTCCTCAAGGGGCTGTTCCGGCGCCGCGGTTAATGTGTCCGCTGACCTTTGGGCTATTCAAGCTGAAGCGCAGGGGCAGGAAAGGCCCTCGTGTTCTGTATCGGACGCTGACCTGATGGGGTGTCTGCCTTCCCGCCAATCCGCTTGAATCGTCGCGGGAAACCGCATTCGCCACGGTAGCTGCGGCTGGGTTCGCTTCGGAACGGAACTCCATCGCAGCGGGCGCAAGTGATCGCGCAAGATGACCTTTACGTATGGTGAACTGCCGAAGCATCGGCGCCCTATCTGAATGATCCTCTTTGTGGTGAGCGGGGGCAGTCGAGGAAGGAGTATCAACAACTGACATGTCAGTTGTGTATTCAGAGTCGACCTGCTATGCCTTCTCCGCAGACGAGGAGAATCTCAGTTGGAACACTTCGGCATCTCGGTTGCCCTGCTGACGCCCTTCACCGCGCGCGGCGAACTCGACACCGCGCGGCTGGGGACGCACGCGCGAAGCCTCATGGATCGCGGTGCCCAGGGCGTCACGCTCTTTGGCACCACCGGAGAAGGGGCCTCGGTGGGGCTGTCGGAACGCGCTGCGGGGATCGACGCCCTGCTGCAGCACGGCTGCCCGGCGGGGACGATCACGCTTGGCGTCTGTGCGACCTCGCTTGCCGACGCCCTGGAACAGGTGGCGCAGGGCACCCGCCGCGGCATCCAGTCGTTCCTGCTGCTGCCGCCGTTCTATTTCAAGGGATGCGGCGACGACGGTCTGTTTGCCTGGCATGCGGAACTCTTCGCGCGGGCCGATCCCGGCGCCCGGTTCATCCTCTATCACATTCCGCAGGTGTCGGGGGTGGGTCTTTCGGTCGACCTGGTGCGCCGGCTGGCCGAACATGCGCCCGACCGGGTGCGGGCGATCAAGGACAGCTCCGGCGACTGGGAAACCGCCGCGGCGCTGATCGACCTGGGTAAGACAACGGTGCTTGTCGGAGACGAACGGCTTCTGCACCGCGCCGTGGCGCGCGGCGCCGGGGGCGCGATCTGCGGGATGGCGAACCTGTACCCCGAGCGGATGGTCCGCATCGTGGAGACCGCCACCGAAGACCCGGAGCTGAGCGCCGAGGTTTCGCGGGTCGTGGCGAAACCGGTCATTCCCGCGCTGAAGGCGATGCTGGCCGCGCGCAGCGCAGAGCCCGCCTGGGAACGAATGCGCGCACCGCTTACACCGCTCGGCGAGGCCGAGCGCGCGACGCTTCCGATGCAAGAGAAGATCGAGGCCTGAGATGGGCGAACCGGTGGCCCGGCAGCGCGATCACGCCTATTCAAGCTTCACGGACAAGCTTTTGTCGCGGGATATCCAGCCGGGTCAGTTCGTGTCGCAGCGTGAGCTGGTCGAGCTGACGGGCATGCCGCTGGGCGCCATCCGCGAGATGATCCCGCGGCTCGAGGCCGACGGGCTGATCCGCACCTCGCCGAAACGCGGATTGCAGATCCTGTCGATCGACCTCGACCTGATCCGCAACGCGTTTCAGCTGCGCCGCATCATCGAGGCGGAAGCCTTCGCCGGCTTCTGCCGGACCGCGCAGCCGGACGATCTGGCGCGCATCGCCCGCGAGCACGCGGAGATCCGGGAGGAAGCCGCAGGCGGGGTGACGCCGGATCTGCTGGACCGGGCGCAGCGCATGGACTGGGCCTTTCACGATCATGTGGTCGATCACATGCAGAACCGCATCGTGTCGGACATCTACCGGGTAAACTCGATCAAGATCCGCCTGATCCGCAACGAGAACACCCGGATGCTGCCCGAACTGGTGGTTTCGGTCATGGACGAACACATGCCTATCGTCGATGCTCTGATTGTCCGGGACGAGGCGGCGACCATCGCGGCCGTCCAGGCCCATATCAACAGCGCGAGGAGTAGGGCGCTGGAGTTCGAATAACACCAGGGGCGCAGGCCCTGCCAATACCGGAGGAGGAAACATGACACAGATTTTCAGAACAGGCGCGATGGCGCTGGCGACGGCGGCACTGTTCGCGGCGCCGGTCGTGGCGCAGGACACGGTGACGGTGCGGATGTCGACCCCGGCATCGGAAACCGACCAGCGTTCGGTTGCGCTGGCCGAGGTCTTCGCCCCGGCGGTCTCGGAGTTCATCACCTACCAGCCGCATTACAACGGCTCGCTCATCGCGCAGGGTTCGGAACTCGAGGCCATCGCCTCGGGCGACCTGGAAATGTCGATCGCATCGGCGCAGGAACTGGCGCAGTTCTTTCCCGAGTTCTCGATCTTCGCCACCGGCTACGTGCATCAGGATGCGGCGCATCAGGTTGCCGTCTTCAACGATCCGCTGATGGACCCGTTCAAGCAGAAGGTCGAGGACGAGCTTGGCGTGAAGCTTCTGACGGTGATGTATCTGGGCCGTCGGCACGTCAATCTGCGGCAATGCCGCGACGAGGTGGACGTGCAGACCCCGGAGGACCTGAGCGGGATCAACCTGCGGATGCCGGGCACCGATGCATGGCAGTTCCTGGGCAAGGCACTTGGCGCGAACCCGACGCCGATGTCCTTCACCGAAGTCTATACCGGGCTACAGACCGGCTCGGTTGACGGGCAGGACAATCCGCTGCCCACCGTGGTGGACTCCAAGTTCTACGAGGTGACCTGCCAGATCGCGCTGACCTCGCATCTGGTCGACCTGAACTACGTGGCCTTCTCGAAAGAGGTCTGGGACGGGCTGAGTGCCGATCAGCAGGCGGCGGTGCAGGAGGCGGCGGATGCGGCCGCCGAATCCGGGCGCCAGAACCAGCTTGCGAAAGAGGAAGAGCTGGTATCGTTCCTGCGCGAGAACGGGCTGGAGATCTATGAGCCCGACCTCGCGGCCTTCCGCACGCATGTTCAGGCGCAGTATCAGGGCACCGAATTCGCGGCCTCCTGGCCGGAAGGCGTGCTGGACCAGATCAACGCGCTCGGCAACTGATCGACCGCCGGGCGGCCCACGGGCCGCCCGGCCACCCGGGATACCCAGCGATGATGCACACCGTTCACCTCATCAGGCGCGGCGCCGAAGTTTTCGTCGGCGTCCTCATGGCCTGCATGTTCCTGACCTTCATCCTGCAGATCACCATCCGCTACACGGCGCGTCTGTCGTGGATTGCCGAGGCGGTGCCGCTTCTCGATCCCAGCCGCTACGGCTGGACGCTGGAATTCTGCCTTCTGCTCTGGATCTGGATCATCTTCGTCGGCTGCGCCTTCGTGGTGCGTGACGAGGATCACGTGACCTTTGACATGATCTCGGGCCACGTCCGACCGGGGCTCCGCCGCTGGTTCATCATCCTCGGCGGGCTGGCCATCGCCATCGGCCTTGCGGCCACGATACTGCCGACCTGGGATAAGTTCTACATCCTGCGCCTGAAGAAGACCGCCACCCTTTCGGGGCTGTTCGGCGACTGGATTCGGATGCGCGATATCTACTCTGTCTACATGCTGTTTCTCGTGGTGGTCACGCTGCGCTCTGCATGGGAGGTCTGGCGTGCGATCCGCGGCCATGTTCCCGTGCCCGGTGACGGCATAGCGGGGCCGGAAGCATGAGCGGCGCCTTCCTTCTTTGCCTCGGCACGATCTTCGTGATCGCCGGGATCGGGCGGCCCATTGCCCTGGCTATCCTGCTTGGCGCGATCGTCTACATGGCGGCCATCGGACAGGACATCGGGCTTGCGGGCAAGGTGCTGATGGACGGGCTTTACAACAGCTTCATCCTGCTCGCGGTGCCGCTTTTCATCGTGGCCGCGAACATCATGAACGCGGGCACGATCAGCGACCGGCTGCTGGGCTTCTGCGTCGCCATGGTGGGCCGGTTTCGCGGCGGCCTGGGGCATGTGAACGTGGTTGCCTCCCTCATCTTCTCGGGAATGTCGGGGTCGGCGGTGGCCGATGCGGCGGGGATCGGCAAGATCATCATCGAGATGATGACCAAGTCGGGCCACTACACCCGGGGCTATGCTGCGGCCATCACCGCGGCCTCTGCCACCATCGGCCCGATCATACCGCCCTCGATCCCGATGGTGCTCTACGCCCTCGTCTCGAACACCTCGATCGGCTACCTGTTCCTCGGCGGCATTGTGCCCGGGGTCTTCATGGGGGTGGTGCTGATGGCGATGAACACCGTGATCTCGCACCGGCGCGGCTTCACCCTGGAAGAGCCGGTTCCGCTGGCCGAACTTCCCACGCGGGCCGTGACGGCCTTTCCCGCGCTCCTGATGCCGGCGATCCTGCTTTATGGCATCTACGGCGGTGTCACCACGCCGACCGAGGCCGCCGCCATTGCCGCCTTCTACGCGCTTGTGCTGGCCGCCGCCTTCTACCGCGCCCTGAGCCTGCGGGCGCTGAGCGCCATCCTCGTCGAGAGCGCGCGATCCTCGGCAGCCGTGGGTCTGGTGATCGGCGGGGCGCTGATCCTGAATTACGTGGTGGCCTCCGAGAACATCCCGACCCTGCTGGCCCAGAAACTCGTCGGCCTGGACGTGCATCCGCTGGTCTTCCTGATCGGGGTCAACATCCTGCTGCTGCTGCTTGGCTGCGTGCTCGATGCGACGACGATCATCCTGGTGATCATCCCGCTTTTCCTGCCGACCTGCCGCGAGCTTGGCATCGACCTTGTGCATTTCGGCGTCGTTGCCGTGGTGAACTGCATGGTGGGGCTGATCACACCGCCCTACGGGGTGTTGCTTTTCGTCATCAACGCGGTGACGCGGATTCCGCTGGCGGAGATCATCCGGGAGATCTGGCTCTTCCTTTTCGCGCTCATCGTGGCGCTTGTGCTCATGATCCTGTTTCCGGGGATCGTCTTGTGGCTGCCCAGGGTCTTTGGCTACGCCGGGTAGGGGCGGCCTCGCCTGCCGTTCTTGCGGGCAGCTCCGGCGGGCCGACCTGCAAGAACGGACCTCCCGCCAGAATTTAAGAAGGTCTTGCCTCTGAGTCAGCGGATCGGTAGTCGATCACGCCCGATGCGACTTTCCTCAAAGCCCGACGGGCGGGGTCGAACATGCGGCCGAATATCGAGGTGGTCCCCGAAAAACGGACATTCAGCGAAGCGTGTCGCCAACGATGACAAGGACACACAGCGTGGCTGGCAAACGAAAGAACTACAGCGCCGCGCCGCGTCCCTGCGCAAATCGGTGCAGTCCGGGATAGCTTAGTGCTGTCCGGCCCCATCGCAGCGCAACCGCGCAACGGCAAAACCGGGGTTGCACTTGGGTCAGGGCAACCCAGCCTCGACCGGCAGACAGGTGCCGGTGATGCCCGCCGCCAAAGGCGAGGCGAGGAAGCAGGCCGCATGGGCCACGTCCGCCTCTGTCGCAAGCCGACCCAGCGCGGTTTCCGCCTGCAAGGCCGCGATGGCCTCGGAGACCGGCGTCCCGCCCTGCGCGGCGCGCATTTCGATCCGGCCCCGCAGGGCGTCGGTCAGGATCGGCCCCGGCGCGATGGCGTTCACCCGTACCCCGTCGCGGCCCATGTCCAGCGCCGCCGCCCGCATCAGACCCAACACCGCGTGTTTCGTCGCGGTATAAAGCGCCTGATCCGGATGCGCCCTGTAGGCATTGATCGAGGCGGTCAGAACCGCCGCGCCCTGCACCTCGGCCAGCCGGGGGGCCGCGCATTTCAGCGACAAGGCCACGCCGCGCACGTTCAGCGCAAAGGCCCGGTCCCATTCGGCCAAGTCCAGCGCCGCGATCCGGCGCCACGGCGGCACCATGCCCGCATTGGCCACCAGCACGTCGAGCCGGTCCAGCCCTTCGACGGCGGCGCTGAACCGCGCCTCTGCGTCCTCAGCCAGCAGGTCCAGCGGCACCGCCTGCCAGTTCCCCGGCAGCGTCGCCCCTTCCAGCGTGGCGGGTAGGTCCAGCACCACGACAGAGGCCCCCGCCCCGGCCAATGTCCCGGCGATGGCCCGGCCAAGGCCCCGCGCGCCGCCGGTCACGAGGGCGGTCTTTCCGGTAAAGTCGATCATGGTCTCTGCCCCTTGCCGCACCTTCGGCGCGGTCCTGCTCGTGGCGCCCCCCCGCAACAGGGGGGCGCGGTCGTTCACTCGATGACGATGAGGTCCTGAAAGCCCGAGGTCAAAGCCTCGCCGCCGCCCGGTCGCGCGACGATGCAATCCTCGACCCGCGCGCTGAAATCGCGGTCGCGGAAGATCGACGGCTCGATGGTGAAGATCATGCCCTCGCGCACCTCGGTGGTGTCGCCTTTGGTCAGGAAGGGCGGCTCGTGCACGTCCCAGCCGATGCCGTGGCCCAGACGGTGGCGGAAGTCCTTGCCATAGCCCGCATCCTCGATCACGGCGCGGGCGGCGCGGTCGACCTGCTCGCAGGTGACTTCACCCGCCTTCAGCGCCGCGATCCCCGCCGCCTGGCTCTCCATGACCAGTTTGTGCACCAGCCGCTGCTCTTCGGTCGGCGCGCCAAAGGCCACGGTGCGGCCAAAGTCGTAGCACATGCCGTCCAGCACCGCGCCGAAGTCGAAGTTGACAGAGACCGGCTTGTCCAGCTTGCGCGGCCATGTCGCCAGCTTGTCGCCGAAGATCAGCGGATGATCGGGACCGGAGTTGTAAAGCGAGGTCGTGAACGACGGCCCCAGGGACCCGTGCGCCTTCATCTGGTAGTCGATCTCGGCGCTGATCTCCAACTCGGTCATGCCGAACTTGAGGTTCGCGACCGTCGCGGCAAAGGCCTTTTCGGTGATCTCTCCGGCGCGGCGCAGAAGGTCGATCTCATCCTGATCCTTGATCACACGAATGGGCCGCAAGAGCTTGGTCCCGTTCGAGAACGTGACGCCGGGCAGCAGCGACTGAAGCATCATCAGCGCCTCGGCCTCGCCGTTTTCCGAGACCGCGACCGTCGCGCCCTCGCCCACGCCGAGGTCTTTCAGAATGCCCTTGGCCATCTCGACCGGATCGTCCCAGTCGCCCAGCACGCGCAGGTCGACGCCGGTGATCTTGCCCGCCGATCCGAACTCGGCGGTCATGCGCGGCAGGGTCAGGATCGGCTCGCGGCCTGGGGCGATCCACATGCCCTCGATCCAGTGGCCCGGGTGCAGATTGCGCCCGTAGTTGGGAATGTCGCGGTGGATGCCGGTGAGATAATCGAGGTCCGTTCCGATGGGAAAGAAGATCAGGTCGGCCTTCCCCTCGATAGAGTTGCGGAATCGCGTCATCCGGTCTGCGTAGCTGGCCACTTGGGCTCTCCTTCCTTGGTCTGTGTCTCGGGGTGGTGGCAGGCGGCCTTCTGGCCGTCCGCAAGCGCGCGCAGCGCGGGGCGTTCCGCGCGGCATATGTCGGTCGCCCTGGGGCAGCGCGGGTGAAAGGCGCAGCCCGGGGGCGGGTTCAGCGGCGAGGGGATGTCGCCCTTGATCGGCGCAAAGACGGTGCGGCGGCGGTCGAGCCGGGGCACGCCCTCGATCAGCGCGCGGGTGTAGGGATGGGCGGGCGCATCGAAGATCGCGGCGGTCGTGCCTTCCTCGACCACGCGGCCAAGGTACATGACCAGCACCCGGTCAGAGATATGTTCGACCACGCCCAGATCGTGCGAGATGAACAGGTAGGTCAGGTCGAATGCGTCGCGCAGGTCCATGAATAGGTTGACGATCTGCGCCTGGATCGAGACGTCGAGCGCAGAGACCGCCTCGTCGCAGACAAGGATCTCGGGCTGCACCGCAAGCGCGCGGGCGATGCCGACGCGCTGTCTTTGGCCGCCCGAGAAGGCATGGGGGAAACGGTCGGCATAGCTGGGATCGATGCCGCAGCGCTCCATCAGGTCGGCGACATAGGCGTCGGCCTCGGCGGGCGAGGTCAGGCGGTGGACGCGCGGCGCCTCTCCGATCAGCATCTTCACGCGCTTGCGCGGGTTCAGGGACGAGAACGGGTCCTGAAAGATCATCTGCATGGGCAGGGCTTTGCCATGGGCGTCGGGGCGGGTGATGGTGCCGGAGGTCGGCTCCAGCAGGCCCGCCACCATGCGCCCCAGCGTGGACTTGCCGCAGCCGGATTCGCCCACGACGCCAAGGACTTCGCCCCTGTGCAGGTCGAAGCTCACATCCTCGACGGCACGCACCACGGCGGGCGGCGGCGCCAGCCCGAGGCGGCGCAACCCGCGCGTGACGAGATCCCCGTCAGAGCCGAAGCGGCGCCCGAGGTCGCGGACGGAAAGAACGGGGTCGGTCATGTGGCCTCCAGCGGGTGGATGCAGCGCACGGCGCGGGCCTCGTTGACAGGTGTCAACGCGGGCATCGTGGAGCAGGCCGGGGTGGCGCGCGGGCAGCGGGGCGCGAAGGCGCAGCCCTCTGGCAGGTCGGTCAGCGCGGGCATGCGTCCGGGGATCTGCTGCAACCGCCCGCCGCGCTGCCCCGGCACGGGCACCGAGGCGATCAGCCCGGCGGTATAGGGATGCGCGGGGGCGTCGAGCACAGCGTCCACCGGCCCCTCTTCGACGATGCGGCCCGCGTACATGACCGCGATCCGGTCGGCGAGGCCCGCGACCACGGCCAAATCGTGGCTGATCCAGATCAGCGCCGTGCCCCGCTCGCGGCAAAGCCGTTGCACCAGCGCGAGGATCTGCCCCTGAATGGTCACGTCCAGCGCCGTCGTCGGCTCGTCCGCGATGATCAGGTCGGGCTGGTGCAAGAGCGCGATGGCGATGGCCACGCGCTGGCGCATCCCGCCCGAAAGCTGGTGGGGATAGGTCGTCAGCCGGTCCTCGGGCGCGGGGATGCCGACCTCGTCCAGCGCAGCGATGGAGCGGCGGCGCACCTCGGCCCGGTCCAGCCTCTCGTGCGCCAAGAGGGCGTCGCGCATCTGCGTGCCGATGCGCAGCACCGGGTTCAGGGTCATCATCGGGTCCTGAAAGATCATCGCGATCTTACGGCCCCTCAGCCGCCGCATGTCGCCTTCGGACAGGTCGAGGATGTTCTGACCGTGCAGGCGCACCTCTCCGGCCGTCACCCGCCCCGGAGGGCTGATCAGCCGGTTGATGGAAAAGCCGGTCAGCGACTTGCCCGACCCGCTTTCGCCCACAAGGCCGAGGATCTCGCCGCGCGCCACGCTCAGCGACAGGTCGTGCAGGGCGTGGACCGTCACGGCGGGCGTGACGAAACTGGTCCGAAGACCGCGAAGTTCGAGAACGCTCATGGTCACAGCCTCGGGTTCAAAACGTCGCGCAGCCGGTCACCGAGCACGTTGACGCTAATGATGATGGCCAGCAGGACCAGCCCCGGCAGGACGGAGATCCAGTAGCGGCCCGATTGCAGGTAGTCGAAGCCGTTGGCGATGAGCAGCCCCAGCGAGGGCCGCGTGGGCGGCAGGCCAAGGCCGAGGAAGCTGAGCGTCGCCTCGAGCGAGATTGCCATGGCCATCTGCATGGTCGCCACGACCAGCATGGTCGGCAGGCAGTTGAGCAGGATGTGGCCCAGAAGGATGCGCAGGCCTCCAAGGCGCAGGCCCCGCGCCGCTTCGACATAATCGCGCGCGCCTTCGACCAGCGCGACGCCCCGCACGGTGCGGGCGAAATAGGCCCATTGCACGACCACGAGCGCAAAGATGATCTTGTCGACGCCCCGGCCAAGGATCACCAGCAGGATCAGCGCCACGAGGATCGTCGGAAAGCTCAGTTGCAGGTCGACGATGCGCATCAGGGCCGTATCGACCCACCCGCGCCGGTAGGCGGCGACCAGCCCGACCAGCGTGCCGAATACCAGCGCGATCAGCCCCGAGGCCAGTCCCACCACCAGCGAGATGCGGATACCGTAGAGCATGGCCGAGAGCATGTCCCGCCCCTGCCCGTCCGTGCCCAGCCAGTAGGTCAGGCCGGTGAAGCTTTCCGATCCCGGCGGCATGAGGCTGTCGAGAATGTCGACCTGCCGCAGGTCATAGGGGTTCTGCGGCGCGATCCACGGCGCGCCGAAGCCCGCGATGCAGAAGCCCGCGAAGACCACCAGCGCGACGACCGCCCCGGGGTCGCGCAGGAAGCGGCGGGTGAGGTCCCGGGCCGATCCGGCTGCGACCGCGCTCATGCCCGGCCCCCGCCCAGCCGTATGCGCGGGTCGAGCAGCGAATAGAGAATGTCGACAGCCAGGTTCAGCGTGACGAACATGAAGACGACGCAGATCAGGTAGGCCACGATCAGCGGGCGGTCGAGGACGGCGATGGCGTCGATCAGCATCTTGCCAACCCCCGGCCAGGAAAAGATCGACTCGACCACGACGGCGAAGGCGATGACGCCGCCGAACTCCATCCCCAGCACGGTGACGATGGGGATCAGGATGTTCTTCAGCGCATGGACGCCCAGCACCCGCCGCTCGGGCACGCCGTTGGCGCGGGCGAACTTGATGTAATCGGTGAACATGACCTCTCGCATCCCGGCGCGCGCGAGGCGGATCACCATGGCCATCATGATGAGCGACAGCGTGAAGGCGGGCATGGCGAGGTGGTGCAGCCCGTCGAGGGTGAACAGCGAGGTCTCGACGAACCCAAGGTCCACCGTCTCGCCCCGCCCCACCGAAGGCATCCAGCCCAGCTGCACCGAGAAGGTCAGGATCATGATGATCCCGATCCAGAAGACCGGCAGCGAGAAGGCCACCATCGACAGGCTCATGATAAGCTTCGCGCCCCAGCCGTCGGGCCGCAGCCCTGCGTAGATGCCCATGGGCAGGCCCACCGCCAGCGCCAGAACCAGTGCGGCGAAGGCCAGTTCCAAGGTCGCGGGCAGGCGTTCGAAGATCAGGTGCAGGGCGGGCACGCCGTGGGTGAAGCTGCGCCCCATGTCGCCCTGCGCGAGGTTGCCCACGAAGGTCAGGTACTGCCGCCAGATCGGCTGATCCAGACCGAGGTCCTTGATGATCGCGGTCAGGCAGGCCTGATCGCATTCGGACGAGGCGAAGATATAGACCGGGTTGCCGATCACGTTGACGCCGAAAAACACCAGCAGCGTCATTACGATCAGCACCAGCAGCGCCTGAAGCACGCGCCTTGTGATGTATTCGGCCATTCTCTTCGCCTCGTCCCTTGTTCGATCCGTGCCGCGGCTCAGTCGGCGCGGTGGATTTCGGTCGCCAGCGTGCGCTCGTTGGTGCGCGGCTCGTGGGTCAGACCGGCCCGCATCGCCCAGTTGTTCACCTGGAAGTGCAGCGGGATGTAGGCGTAGTCGTCCATGCCGATGCGGATCGCCTCTTCGAGGAGGCCGCGCCGCGTTTCGGTGTCGATGGTGCGCTTGGCCAGCACCGACCGCGCGTCGATCTCGGGGTTGGAGTAGCGCCCGAAGTTGCCGTTCCCGCCGCCGGTGGCCGCGTTGTAGGTCTCCAGCGTGCCCGAGACGGTATAGGTTGCCTCGCCCGCCACGGTGCCCCAGCCGGTCAGCGACATCGAGAACTCGGGCACGTCGAAGCCCGGCATCGACAATTCATCGCCACGGATCAGCCGCGAGAAGAAGATGTTGCGCGGCATGGCATCCACCTCGGTGGTGATGCCCACGCGGGACCACATCTGCGCCACCGCTTCGAGGATGCGGGCGTCGTTGATGTAGCGGTCGTTCGGCCCGTGCAGGGTGATGCGGAAGCCCTCGCCGTAGCCTGCTTCTTCCAGCAGCGCCTGCGCGGCTTCGGGATCGTAAGGATCGGCCTCCAGCCCCTCGACGTAGCCGAAGAAGCCCGGCGGCACGATGTTCTTCGCCGGAAGCGAGGCGCCGCCCATGATGCGGTCGCGGATGGCCTCGCGGTTCACGGCCAGCGACAGCGCCTTGCGGACGCGCCAGTCGCGCAGCGGGTTGGGCTGCATGACTTTGCCGTCGTTATCGGTGATGAAGCGTTCGACGTGCTTGTAGCCCGGCATCAGGTAGATCAGCCGGTCCGAGGGGATGGTCGAGACGGTGAAGTTCGGGTCTTCCTGCAGTTGCGGCAGGTCCACGGTCGGCGGGTAGTCGATGATGTCCACGTCGCCGTTCAGCAGCGCCGCAAGGCGCGAGGCGTCCTGCGTGACCGGCCGGAAGACCACCTGATCCCACGCGACCTCACCACCCCACCAGTCGTCGTTCTTCACGATGGTGACGCTGTCGCCGGGGTTGAAGCTTTCGTACTTGAAGGGGCCTGTGCCCACGGTGGCCTTGCCCGAGTTGAAATCGACGGATTCCACCGCGCCCTCGGCGGCATGGGCGGCCACGATGGGCAGCATGGCAAGGTCTTCGGCCACGGTCGGATAAGGCCCGTCGGTGGTGATGTGGACGGTCAGGTCGTCCACGGCGGTCCATGTCTTGCCGCCCTTGTCGAGCTGAAACGCCGGAGAGGCGGGCGCGCCGGAAATGCCGCCCTTGAGCCGGTCGAAGGTGAAGATCACATCCTCGGCGGTGAAGGGTTCACCGTCATGCCATGTGACGCCCTCGCGCAGCTTGAACTCCCACGTCGTCTCGTCCAGCGGCGCCCACGACACCGCAAGGCCGGGAATCGGCTGCGAGGCGCTGTCGAGCGCCACGAGCTTCTCGAAGATGTGCTCATGCACCTGCACATCCGCCGAAAGCTGGGTCCAGTGCGGGTCGAGCGAACTGGCCTCCGAGCGCACGCCGATGGTCAGGACCTCCTGCGCCAGCACGGGCGCAGCCGTCATCATTGCGGCGCAGAGCGCGCCGATCGTCCACTGTCTCATGGATCGTCTCCTTGTCGGGTAAAGGCGCCGCCGGTCGCGGCGCCCTGAAGCGCGGAACAGTTAAACCCGTTCACTCATGTAAAATTTTTTTAACGCGCTTTCCCGATTCGGTCCAGAAGTTTCGCAGGGCGAACTTTCGTTCACAAACCGCCGATGCAGGTGTAACGGGTCTCGAGATAGTCATCGAGGCCCTGCCAACCGCCCTCCTTGCCCATGCCGGATTCCTTCAGGCCGCCGAAGGGGATTTCCGGCGTGACGATCAGCACCTCGTTGATGCCGATGAGGCCGTATTCCAGCCCGTCCTGAAGCCGGAAGGCGCGCCCGAGGTCGCCGGTATAGGCATAGGCGGCAAGGCCGTAGACCGTGTCATTGGCCATGGCGATGACCTCTTCCTCGGTCTCGAAGCGGTAGACCGGGGCGACGGGGCCAAAGATTTCCTCCTGCGTGACGCGCATCTCTTTCGTCGCACCGGCGATGACGGTGGGCGCGTAGAACAGCCCGCCGCGTTCGTGCGCCGCGCCACCGGCCAGCACGCGCCCGCCCTTGTCGACGGCGTCCTGCACCAGTTCGCTGATCTTCTCCAGCGCGGGCGCATCCACGAGCGGCCCCTGCTCGGCGCCCTCTTCCAGTCCCGGCGCGACCTTCAGCGCGCGGGCGCGCTCGGCCAGCCGTTCGACGAAGGCGTCGTAGATGCCCGCCTGCACGTAGACGCGGTTGGAACAGATGCAGGTCTGGCCCGCATTGCGGAACTTGGCGATCATCGCGCCGTCGACCGCACGGTCGACGTCGGCGTCGTCGAAGACGATGAAGGGCGCGTTGCCGCCCAGTTCCATGCTGACCTTCTTGACGGTGCCCGCCGCACCGCGCAGCAGCTCTTTCCCGATCTCGGTCGAGCCGGTGAAGGTCACCTTGCGCACCTTGTCGTTGGCCATGATCTCGCCGCCGATGGCGCGGGCCGAGCCGGTGAGGATGTTGACGACGCCCTTGGGGAAGCCCGCCCGTTCCGCCAGCACACCCCAGACGAGGCCGCTGTAGGGCGTCGCTGTCGCCGGTTTCACCACCACCGGGCAGCCCGCAGCGAGCGCCGGACCCAGCTTGCGCGCCAGCATCGAGGACGGGAAGTTCCACGGGGTGATCGCGGCCACGACGCCGACCGGGTGCTTGGTGGTCATCAAACGGCGGCCCGGCCAGGGCGAGGGGATGACCTCGCCGCGCGCGCGGCGGATTTCCTCGGCGAACCATTGGACGTAGGCGGCGGAGGATAGGACCTCTCCCTTGGATTCCGCCAGCGGCTTGCCCTGCTCCATCGTCAGGATGCGTGCCAGTTCATCCGCATGGGCGATGATCTCGGCCGAAAGCGCGCGCAACAGCGCCGCGCGTTCCGTCACCGTCTTGGCGGCGAAGGCGGGAAAGGCGGCGTGGGCGGCCTCGATGGCGCGGCGAGTCTCCTCGGCGCCCGCGTTGGGGATGGTGCCGATCACCTCGCCGCTCGAGGGGTCGGTGACATCCAGAGTGGCGCCGCTGTCGGCCCCCACCCATTCCCCGCCAATCAGGTTGGCCTGCCGCAGCAATTCCGACATCGAAGTCTCCCTTTCGCGTATTACGGACTTTTGTTCGTATAGCGCACGAATCGGCGGTCTGGCAACGCCGTTCCTTTGGCGGGGAGGCGGTCAGAGGGCGAAGGGCGTCAGGTCCACCTCGGGCGCCTGCCCCAGCGCCAGCGCCGCGATGGCCTTGGACACCACCGGCCCGGCGGTAAAGCCCATCCATGGAAAGAGGTTGAGGAAGAAGCCCGGAACGGCGGGCACCTCGCCCAGCACCGGGCGCCAGTCCTTCGTGCCGTTGACCATGGCGGCCCAGCTGCGCACGATCTGCACATCCGCCAGCCCCGGCACCAGCCGCTGCGCCAGCGCGAGGTTGCGCAGGGTCGAGCGGTGATCCACCACCGGCCCGCCGCGCATCCGCGCGGGCCAGCCGCCGCCGATGAGAAAGCCGCCCTCGACCGCCTGTTTCAGCGTCAGCTTCTCGGATGTGAAATAGAGCAGCCACGGCAGAAGCTGGGGCCGCTTTTCGGTCACGCTGACCTGGATCGCATGGGCTTCTATGGGGACCGAGACGCCCACCATGCGCGCCACATCCGCCGCCTGCGCACCCGCCGCGTTGACCACGCAGGCGGCGTGGATCACCTCGCCCGCCGTCACCGCGAAGCCGCCCGCCTCGGGCGTGATCGCCGTCACCGGCGCGTTGCGCAGCAGCACCGCCCCCGCCTCGCGCGCGCGTTTCAAGAACAGGGGCACGACCTTGAACGGATCGGCCTTGCCCTCGATCGGGCAGAAAGCGCCGCCGGGATAGCCGCCGGTCAGGAAGGGCGCGCGCTCGGCCAGATCCTCGGCGGACCACAGGTCGATCCGCAGCCCCTGCGCCTGCTCGATGGCGGATTTCTCGCGCAGCATGGCCATCTCGGCCTCGGAACCCGCCACCATCAGCCCGCCCTTGGCGTGAAACCCGAGGTCGCCGCCAAGCTCTGCCTCCAGCCCCGCCCAAAGGCCGATCGATTCGATGAAAAGCGGCAGCACCTCGGAATAATGCCGCGCCCAGTCGGCGCCCAGATGGCGGAACGGGTCGAAGGGGATCTGCGCGTGGATCGAACCGGCGTTCGACCCCGAAGCACCAAGGTTCACGTCGCGCGCCTCTATCACCACGACCCGCGCGCCCGCCCGGGCCGCGTAATAGGCCGTCGCCATCCCGGCGAGCCCCCCACCGATGATGGCAAGATCGTAGCGCATGGCAAAAACCCCGTTGAACCGCTCTTCGTGTTCGCTATAGTAACTTTTGTCCGCATAATGAACATACAGAATTCACCGACACGGAGGTTTCCCTCATGGCTCTGGACGTCGCCGCCAGCACCTTCCCGCATCTCTACTCTTCGACCGGGCTCGAGTCCCTGCGGCACCTGCAGGGGCTTGGGTACAAGAAGTTCGAACTGATGATCTTCCCGCCGCACTGCTGGCCCGCCGACCTGTCGAAGGACCAGCGCGCGGAATACAAGGCATGGCTCGATGGCGAGGGCACGCAGATCACCTCGTTCTGCTACCCGCTGATCGACAACAACCCGAACGCGCCCGACCGCCTTATGCGCGACTACACGGTGGACCGCTACAAAGAGGCGATCGACCTCTCGGCCGAGCTGTCCTGCCCCTATGTGGTGATGATCCCCGGCGTCTACGGCGGCCTCATCGACCCGCCGAAAGCGTGGCTGGACGACTGGTTCGTCGAAAGCGCGCAGAAGGTGGTGGAGCATGCCAAGGGCGCGGGCGTCCGCATCCTTCTGGAGAACGTGCCCTTCACCCACCGCCCCAGCGCGGAGGACATGAAACATCTCTGCGAGCGGATCGGCGACGTGGGCGTGAACTTCGACGTCTGCAATTCCGTCTACATCAAGGAAGACCCGGCGGCGGCGATCCGGATGCTGGGCGATCTGGTCGAGAACGTCCACATCTCGGACACGCCGGCGGATGTCTTCAAGCACGAATGCCTCGGCACCGGAATCGTCGATCCCGGCCCCACCATGCAGGCGCTGAAGGACATCGGCTACGACAAGGTCACGGTGCTCGAGATCATCGCCGACGCCAACGATCCGGCCAACGATCCCGACAGCGACTATCGCAAATCCCACGCCATCCTCGCCGACCACGGCTGGTCGGCGCTGTAATCCCCCGGAGAGAGACCCATGAAAGAGTTTCGCGGAAGCTATTCCGTCAACGTCACCCCCTTCACGGCGGATGGCGGCGATATCGACCTTGCAGCCAACCGCAAGTTCATCGACTGGCAGATTGCGCAGGGCGTGCCCGGGGTCATCATCCTCGGCACCTCGGGCGAGTTCCTGACCGTCACCGACGACGAGCGCCGCCGCTACATCGAGGACACCGTGGCCCATGTGAACGGCCGCATCGACGTGCTGGTGGGCGCGGCCAACGCGCATAGCCCCACCGCCGCGCGCTATGCGCGCGAGGCGGAAGAGGCCGGTGCGCAGGGCCTGATGATCATCCCGCCCTATTACTACACGCCCACCGAAGACGAGATCATGGGCTATTACGACACGATCACGAAGACCTGCGATCTTCCGATCATGCTGTACAACAACCCGGTCACGTCGAACGTCGACATGTCGGCCAAGCTGGTCGGGCGGCTGACGCGCGCCTTCGACACGGTGCGCTACATCAAGGAGGCGTCGATGGACGTCGCCCGCGTCTACGACATCATCGAGGAGACCGAGGGCGTGATGAACGTCTTCGCTGGAGAGCGCATCGTCGAAAGCTTCCTGCTGGGCGCGGTCGGCTACGTGAACCCCTTCGGCAACTACATCCCGCGCGCCTCCACCCGCATCTGGGACCTGCTGCTGGCGGGCCGGATCGAGGATGCCAAGCGCATCCAGCGCCACATCACGGTGATCGAACACGTCATCGCCGAGGGCCATCCGACCTACGGCCACCAGTGCTATTCCAAGGCGCTCGCGGCCAAGGCGGGCTATCCCGTGGGCGACGTGCGCCCGCCGCTGACCACCTTCGCCTCGCTGGGCGCCGAGGATCTGGCCAAGGCAGAGAAGCTCAAGGGCATCATGGATGACCTCGACCGCCTGATGGACGAGCTGGAGGCCAAGGCGGCATGACCCTGCCGCTCTTCACCCCCCTCACCCTGCGCGGCGTGACCTTTCCGAACCGGATCATGATGGCGCCCATGTGCCAGTATCAGGCGGTGGACGGCGTGCCGAACGACTGGCACCGCGCGCATCATGGGCGCTATGCGACCTCGGGCGTGGGCTCGGTCGTGGTCGAGGCCACGGGCATCTCGCCCGGGGGCCGGATCAGCCCCGGCTGCACGGGGCTTTATAATGACGAACAGGTCGCCGCGTGGCGCGGGATCACCGATCTGTATCGCGCGCAGGGCATCCCGGTCTTCGTGCAGATCAACCACGCGGGCGCCAAGTCTTCGACCATGCGGCCATGGGACGGCGGCGGCCCGCTGGAGACGGGCAGCGCCGAGCCGCCGTGGCAGACCTACGCCCCCTCCGATGTGCCCGCCCGCGAGGGCTGGCACGTGCCGCAGCCGCTGAGCGTCGCAGAGATCGCCGCCATCGTGCAGGACTTTGCCCGCGCGGCGGAACGCGCGGTCGAGGCGGGCTTCGACGGGGTCGAGATCCACGGCGCCCATGGCTACCTGCTGCACGAGTTCATGTCGCCCTTCTCGAACAAGCGCACCGATGACTACGGTGGCCCGGTGGAGAACCGCATGCGGCTGCCGGTCGAGGTCGCCCGCGCCGTGCGCGCGGCGCTGCCCGACGACATGCCGCTCTTGTACCGCGCCTCCTGCGTGGACGGCGAAGGCGGCAGCCTGACGCTGGACGACACGGTCGCGCTGAGCCATGCGCTGAAGGCCGAGGGCGTCGACCTGATCGACGCCTCGGGCGGCGGCATCCCGGCGGGCATGCGGCTGGCCCAGCAAAAGCCCGAGCCGGGCTTTCAGGTGCCCTACGCCGAACGCATCCGCGCCGAGTGCGATATGGCCACCGCCGCCGTCGGCATGATCACCGAGCCAGAGATGGCCAACGAGATCGTGGCGAGCGGCAAGGCCGACCTCGTGGCCCTGGCGCGCGGGTTGCTGCGCGACCCGGCCTGGCCCTACCACGCCGCGCAGGCGCTGGGGCACCCGGAGCCGGCCTCGATCCTGCCGAAGCTTTACGCCTTCTACCTGAAGCTTGCATCCTGACCCCCGACGGCGCCCACCCGGGCGCCGTCTTCCCTTTCAATGGAGCCCGCGATGATCCGGTTTTTCTACAACATGGCGCCGAACCCGATGAAGGTCGCGCTCTTTCTCGAAGAGGCGGGGCTGGACTACGAGCCCGTGCCCATCGACACCCGCAAGGCCGAGCAGCACACCGACACCTTCAAGGCGCTGAACCCCAACGCCAAGCTGCCGGTGCTGACGGACGGCGAGACGGTGGTCTTCGACAGCAACGCCATCCTTCTGTACCTCGGCGAAAAGACCGGCCAGTTCATGGCGCGCCCCGAGGATCGCGGCGCCCTTCTGTCGTGGATGATGTTCGTGGCCTCGGGCCTCGGCCCCTTCTCCGGGCAGGCCGTGCACTTCCGCAACTTCGCCCCCGAAAAACCGCCCTACGCGGTCAAACGCTACGACTTCGAGGCGCGCCGCCATTGGCAGATCGTCGACGACCGTCTGGCGCAGGGCGACTGGATGATGGGCGACGATTACAGCATCGTGGACATGGCCGTCTGGGGCTGGGGATCGCGCCTGACCTACATGCTGGGCGACGACGCGATCATGGAGAAGTATCCCAACCTCGACCGCCTGATGAAGGCCATCGACGCCCGCCCCGCCGCCGCCCGCGCGCAGGCGCTGAAGGATCACCACGCCTTCAAGGCCGAATTCGACGAGGTCGCCATGCGGTCGCTCTACCCGCAGATCTTCGCCCCCGATCCGGTCTGACTCAGCGGCCCCTGCGCGGCCCACAGAAGGTGCCGTCGCGCAGGGAGCCGTGCAGGCCCCGCCCCTCAGCGGATGTAGCTTGCCCCGTTGACGTCCAGCGTGGCGCCCGACAGGTGGCGGCAGCGTCCCGAAAGGCAGAAGGCCGCCAGCGCCGCGATGTCCGAGGGCGGCACGAATTCACCCATCGTCAGCCGGCCCTCGACCACATGCTGCCCGCCCTGGCTTTCGGCGAAGTCGCGGCTCATCTTGGTGTCCACCACGCCCGGCGCGATGATGTAGGTGCGGATGCCGTCGCGCGCATAGCCCGTCGCCACCGTCTGCAGTGCCGCCTTGAAGGCCGCCTTGGAGGCCGCGTAGCCGATGGTGCGCGGGTTGGTGACCCCTTTCTGTGCGGCCCAGCTGCTGATGCCGACGATCTCGCCGCCGCCCCGCGCGCGGAAGTGCTTCACCGTCTCGCGCAGCAGGATCGACGCCGAGAAGACGTTGACCTGAAAGGTCTCGGCCCAGACCCGGTCCCATTCCTCCGACGGGTCCTCGATGCCCCCGGCGAAATGCATGACGGCGGCGTTGTTCACCACCCCGTCGAGGCCTCCAGTCAGGGCAACCGCCTCGGCGAACATCGCCTCGGCCCCGCCCGGCGTGGCAAGGTCGCCCTGCAACAGGATCGCGCGGTCCTCGGGCACGCCCGACAGCGCCGCCTCGGCCCCCGCGCGGTCGCCACCGTAATGCGCCACCACGCGCGCGCCCTGCGCCGCCACTTCCCGGGCGATCTGCTGTCCGATACCCTTCGATGCGCCGGTCACCAGCACCGTCTTGCCGTTCAACATCCGCCTCTCCTTCACAGCGCCCTTGACGCCTTTCGCTAATCCGTACAAATGTTCACATATCGAACAAGACGGAGTCCGGCAACATGAATGACGCCTCATCGGTCCTGATCCTCGGCGCGGGTCCCATCGGCACCGGATTCGCTGCCGCCTTCCTGAGCGCGGGCTTCGCCGTCACGCTCTGCGACCCCTCGGATACCGCCCGCGCCGAAGTCCCGGCGCTGATCGCGCGTCACGCCAAGGCCATGGCGCTGGCCGGCCTGCCCGCCCCCGAGACCGCGCCAGAGGTGATCGCCGCCCTGCCCGACCGGATCGAGGCCACGCTCGCCCTCGAATGCGGACCCGAGCGGCTTGAGGCCAAGCAGGCGCTCTTCCGCGACCTGCTGGGGCGCGGCGCGGCGCTGGTTGCCACCGCATCCTCCGCCATCCCGGTCTCGCGCATCCTGCCCGAGGCCGCCGATCAGGCCCGCTGCCTCGTCGCCCATCCCGCCAATCCGCCCAGCCTTCTGCGCGTGCTGGAACTGGTCCCCGCCCCCGGCACCCTGCCGGACACCATGGACCGCGCCGAGGCGCTGTTCCGCGACGGCGGCTTTGCCCCCGCCCGCCTTGGCCACGAGGTCCCGGCCTTTGTCTTCAACCGCCTGCAAAGCGCGCTCTTGAGAGAGGCCTACCGGCTGGTCGACGAGGGCGTGATCGGGGTCGAGGCGCTGGACACGCTGGTCCGCGACGCGCTCGGCCCCCGCTGGGCGCTGTCCGGCCCCTTCGAGACGGCGGAACTGAACACGGCGGGCGGCATCCGCGCCCATGCAGAGCGCCTTGGCCCCGCCTATGCCGCCATCGGCCGCGACCGGGGCGAGACCGCCCCCGACTGGCCGCCCGCGCTGGTCGACAGGGTCGAGGCGGAACGCCGCGCCGTGCTGCCCGAAGACGCCCTGCCCGCCCGCCGCGCATGGCGCGAGCAGGCGCTGGCGCGGCTGCTGGACGCCCGCCGCAAAATCCTGAAAGAAGACGCATGACCCTTCACTTCACCTTCGACGGGCAAGAGATCGCCTGCGCCCCCGAAAGCTCTCTCGCCGCGGCGCTGACCTCTGCCGGGCATCGCGCCTTCCGCGAGACCGAACAGGGCGCCGCGCGCGGCGTCTTCTGCGGCATGGGCGTCTGTCAGGATTGCCTCCTCACCGTGGACGGGCGCCCGAACCAGCGCGCCTGCATGACGCCCGCGCGCGATGGCATGGTGGTGCAGACCCAAGTCGCCCGCCCGGCGCTGACCGCCCCCGCCCCGCGCGCGTTGACACCGCGCCGCCTGACGCCCTCGGTCCTCGTGATCGGCGGCGGCGCGGGTGGTCTGTCTGCGGCCATCGCCGCCCGCGACAGCGGCGCCGAGGTGGTGCTGCTGGACGAGCGCAAGCTGCCGGGCGGGCAGTATTACAAGCAATCCGCGCAGGGCGCGCCGCTGGACGACCAGCAGGCCGAGGGCCGCGCGCTGGTGCAGGCGGCCCGCGACGCGGGCGTGACCATCCTGCCGCAGACAGAGGTCTGGGGCGCCTTCGACGGCCCAGAGATCATGGCCAGCGCCCCCGACGCGGTCTACGCCATCGCGCCGGATAAGCTGATCGTCGCGACCGGCGCCTATGAGCGCCCCGCCATGGTGCCCGGCTGGACCCTGCCCGGCGTGATGACCGTGGGCGCGGCACAGACGCTCTGGCGCAGCTACCGGACGCTGCCGGGCAAGCGCGTGGCGCTTTTGGGGAACGGGCCCTTGGTGGCGCAGGTGGCGCTGGAACTGGCGCAGGGCGGCGCAGAGGTGGTGCTGCTGGCAGAGGCCGCGCCCGCGCCATGGTGGCGCCCGCTGGCGGGCCTCGACATGCTGCGCCGCGACCGCGCGCTCGCCGACAAGGGGCTGCGGATGATGGCGGCGCTGCGCCGCTTCGGCGTGCGGCCCGCCTTCGACGCCCTGCCGGACCGGATCGAACAGGGCGCCGACGGCCTGAGCGTGACCTACACGGCCAAGGGCGTGACGCAGACCGTCAGCGCCGACGCGGTCTGCCTGAACTACGGCTTTCAGCCCTCGAACGAGGTGCTGCGGCTGCTGGGCTGCGGCATGAGCTACGACGCGCGTTTCGACCACCTGCGCGTGACCCGCTCCGAGACCTGCGAGACCTCGGTCCCCGGTGTCTATGCCGTGGGCGATTGCTGCGGGCTGGGCGGCGCGCCCGCTGCCGTGACCGAGGGCCGGATCGCGGGCCGCGCCGCCACCGGGGCCGCCCCCCTGCCCGGGGACCGCGAGGCCCTCGCCCGCCACCGCGCCTTTCAGGACGCGCTCTGGCGGGTCTACGCCGCCGCGTTGCCGCAGCCGGAAACGGCACCGCCGGAAACCCACGTCTGCCGCTGCGAAGAGGTGACGAAGGCGCAGCTCGACGCCGCGCTGGCGGACGACCCCACCGACATCGGCGCGCTGAAACGCGCCACGCGCATCGGCATGGGCCGCTGTCAGGGCCGCTACTGCGCCCCCGCCGTCGCGGGCATCATGGCGCGCCGCCAGGACCGCCCGCTGGAGGATCTGAGCTACTTCGCCCCCCGCGTGCCGATCAAGCCGGTGGACATCGCCGCGATCACCGCCGCCGAGGCGCTGCTGGACGAATGACCGACTTGCTGATCATCGGCGGCGGCATCACCGGACAGATGGCCGCCCTGACCGCCGCCGAGGCGGGCGCGCGCGTGACCATCGTGGATGCCGCGCGCACCGCTGGCTCTCATGCCAACGCCGGAAGCCTGCACGTCCAGATGCAAAGCCGCTTCCTGCGGCTGAACCCGCATCTGGCGCAGAACCTCGAGGATTCGCTGCCTCTGTATCTCTCCGCCGTGACCGAGTGGGAGGCGCTGGACACCCGTCTCGGCGGCGTCGAACTGACCCGCGAGGGCGGCTTGATGCTGGCCGAGGACGCGGCGCAGATGGCCTTCCTGCACGAGAAGGCGGAGCGCGAGCGCAAGAAGGGTCTGGACGTCGAGATCCTCGACCGCGACGCGCTGATGCGGCTGGCGCCGTGGCTGTCGGAGCGGATCGCGGGGGCAGAGCTTTGCCGCAACGAGGGCAAGCTGAACCCGCTGATGGCCAATGCCAAGATGCGCGCCACGCTGGACGGGCTTGGTGTGCGCCATGTCCATGACCGCATCGCCCGGATCGAGGACGGCCCCCGCCCCGTGGCCCATGGCGCGCGGGCCTATGAGGCCGACACCATACTGATCGCCGCCGCCTGGGGCGGCGAGGCCCTTGCCGCACCCTTGGGCCTGACGCTGAAGACCCCGCCCGAACCGCTGCACATGAACATCACCGAGGCGGGAGAGTACCGGATTCACCACCTCGTGCAGCACGCCGAGCGCCCGATCACGCTGAAGCAGTTCCGCTCGGGTCAGGTGGTGATCGGCGGCGGCTGGGATGCCGCGCTGGCGCAGGACGACACGCGCGCGCCCCGCATCCGGCGCGAGAGCCTTCTGGGCAATGTCGCGCTGGCCGCGCAGATCGCGCCGGGGATCGGGGGCCTGCGGGTGATCCGCACATGGGCTGGCTACAACACGCCGGTGGACGGCAAGGCCACCATCGGTGCCGCCCAGCCCGGCAGCCGCGTCTTCCTCGCCCTGCCCGGAGACGCGGGCTACACGCTGGGGCCGGTCACCGGCCGCACGGCGGCGGCGATGGCGCTGGGGCTGGAGCCGCCCATGGACCCCGCCCCCTACGACCCCGCCCGCTGGCGGGGGTGAGTGCAGGGAAAACGGCCGGGACAAAAGCGCTCGCCTGAGATATGACGACAAGGGCAGCGCCGTCCCGCGGGGTGGCGCAAAAGCGCCGCCCCAGGGGGGCGGGTCGGCGCTGCCCGGCGTGCCGCCGGGCGGGACATCATTTCAAGGTTCCGAGAAGCTTTCCCGCCTCATGGATCCGGAGCGCTTTCCTTGCGCTCCCGGCCCACGGCGCGGCGGAAGATGCCGTCCAAGCTTCGAGAAGCTGTCTTGCTTCATGGATCCGGAGTGCTCGCCTTGCAGTCCCGCACCCGGGCGAGCGGAACAAGTCGGAGCCTCGCCGAAGCCTCCGACGCGACGCTTCCGAAGTCTCAGGCGGCTTATTCAGCGCCCCCGCCGCCTCAGTGCGCCAGCGACTTCTGGATCTCTTCCGCCGTGTCGCGCAGCTTCGGCAGGTAGGTCTCCACCATGATCTCGCGGGTCGCGCGGATCGAGGGCACGGCGATGTTGATCGACCCCGCCAGCACGCCCGAGCGGAACTTCAGCGGAATGGCGATCGACAACAGCCCCTCTTCCAGCTCCTGATCGACCAGCGCCCAGCCTTGGTCGCGCACCTGCTCCAGCACCATGCGCAGCTCTGCCTTGTTGGTGATGCTGTGCTGCGTGCGCGGCAAGAGGCGCGCGTTGGCGATGATGCCGTCCCAGTTGTCCTCGGGCTGCGAGGCCAGCAGAACCCGCCCGTTCGCCGTGTAGAAGGCCGACTGACGGCTGCCCACCGAGATGCCCACGCTGATGATGTTGTGCGCCTGCACACCGGCCACATAGACCACGTCGAGCCCGTCGAGGATCGCCGCCGTGCAGCTTTCGCCGGTCTGCTCGGACAGCCGCTCCATCAGCGGACGGGCGCGGTCCCAGATGCCGATCTTCGACAGCACAGAAAAGCCGAGGTCCAGCACCTTGGGCGTCAGGTCGAACAGCTTGCCGTCCGTGACCACATAGCCTTCCTTGACCAGCGTCAGCAGGAAGCGGCGTGCGGTGGCCCGGCTCATGCCGGTCTCGGCGGCGACTTCGGACAGGGTCATCTTCTTCGACGTGCGGCTGAAGCTGGACAGGATTTCCAGCCCCCGCGACAGCGACGAGACGAAATCCCGGCTTGAGATCTTGTCCTGATCCTCCCCCGCCTCGGCGGTGACGGTACCCAGCCGCGTGTCGCTGGCCGTCTGGACGGCTTTCGTCTTCACTGGTCTGGCCATCTTCCCTCTCATCCAACGTGCGCACACCGAACTATCACCGTCCAATCGGTAGCGGAACCCGCTTTGACGGCACGGGAGCCCCAAAAAACACTTGCGATTCGAAATTTGCCCCGTCAATAATACGAACATAAGTTCGATATGCGAACATCGCCAACAGGGGAATGTCACATGACCAGCACCAATCGGAAGAGCGCGGGCCTGCCGCGTCGCACGGTTCTGACCGGAATGGCCGCGGCGGGCGCCGCCGCGCTGATGCCGCGCCGCATCATGGCGCAGGAACAGATCACCCTGCGCTGGTGGTCTCCGCAGTCCTCGCCGGAACAGCTTGCCGCCTACAAGACCCAGATCTCCAATTTCGAGGCGGCGCAACCGAATGTCAAAGTCGTCTTCGAAAAGACCTCGGACGAGGGCTATGCCCCTCAGCTCGCTGCCGCTTTTGCAAGCGGCGACGTCCCGAACCTCGTCACCCACCTGCCCAGCTTCGCGGTGTCGAACTACTGGCGCAACGGCCTGGTCGAGCCCTTCAACGACGTGATCGAGATGATCGGTCCGGACAAGTTCTACGAGGGTGTGAACCGCATCTACGAAATCGACGCGGGTCAATATGCCGGGACCTCGATCGGCAACTCTGCCGCCAACACCCTCTGGCTGCGCACCGACCTGATGGAAAAGGCCGGGATCGACAAGAACCCGCGAACCTGGGACGAGCTTCTGTCTGCCTGCGAAAAGATGCAGGGCGGCGGCATCTACGGCGCCCCCCTGCCCTACGGCCGCAATTCGATGACCTCGCTGGTCTTCATCGGCGTGATCCATCAGGCCGGCGGCATGATCTTCAGCCCCGACCTGCAAGTGGCCATCGACAGCCCCGAGACCCGCGACGCGCTGGAATTCTACAAGGCCATGCGCCAGTTCTGCCCGCCAGGCGCGACCAACTATTCCTGGGGCGACAGCCTGACCGCCTTCGTCTCGGGAGCCTGTGCCACCGGCATCTATACGGGCCGCGTGCTGACCAACGTGGTCTCGCAGAACCCGTCCATCGCCGACCACATCACCTGCGACGTCTACCCGACGATCTCCGAAGAGGTGGCGCCCTGGACCTTCAACGACTTCCCCTCGGTCTTCATCCCCAAGCAGGCGAAGGACATGGAGGCAACCAAGCAGTTCGCCGCCTTCCTCTACGATCCCGAAGGCTACATCCAGCAGCTTCACGCCGCCCCCGGCCACGTCCTGCCGGTGCTCAAGACCATCGCCGAGGATCCCGCCTATCTGGATAACGAGATCATCGAGAAGTACCGCGCAGAGGTCGACCTGATGTCCGAGGCCGCGGCCAACGGCTTCAACCTCGGCTGGGAAAGCGCCGAGCACCAGCCCAACACCCGCGCGGGTGAAGTGGTGAACTCCGGCGTGATCGCCGAGATGGTGCAGCGCATCGTCCTGAATGACGAGAACACCGACGAAGTGCTGGGCGAGACCGCCAAGCGCATCGAAGAGATCATGGCCGGCTAGAACTCCCCGCAGCCTGCCATTGTCCCGCCCGGCGGCATCCTCCAACTTTGCCGCCGGGCAACCCATTCAGGACTTCTTATGACCGCAGTCACCACAGACATACCCCGCGCGACGACACCGCCGCTGGAACGCGCCTACGCGCGCCTCGGCGTGCTTCTGATCGCGCCGACGATCCTCGTGTTCAGCCTCGTGATCGTCTACCCGCTTCTGGCGGCCATCTATCTTTCCGTCTTCTCGATCTACACGCCGACGCTTCAGGGCGACTTCGTGGGCGCGGCGAACTACGTCGAACTGCTCACCGGCAAGGCCTTCTGGCATTCGCTCGGCGTCACGCTGGTCTGGACCGTTGGCACGCTGTCGCTTCAGATCGTCATGGGCGTGGGCGTCGCGCTGCTGCTGCACCAGAACATCTGGTTCCGCTCGCTGGCGCGCTCGCTGATCCTGTTTCCCTACTTCCTGTCGACCGTCGTGGCGGTGCTGGTCTGGCGCTGGCTCTTCAACGACCTCTACGGCGCGATGAACCACGGGCTGATGCAGCTTGGCATTATCGACATGCCGATGGACTGGCTGGGCTCCATGCCCAACGCGATGATCGGCGTGATCCTCGTCGGCGCGTGGAAGTACTTTCCCTTCGTGGTCATCGCCGTGCTGGCGCGGCTTCAGACGATCCCGGAAAACCTTTACGAGGCCAGCCGCATCGACGGCGCGGGCCCCATCGCGCGCTTCTTCGACATCACCCTGCCGCAACTGCGCTCGGTGCTGACGGTCATCATCCTTCTGCGCGCCATCTGGGACTTCAAGGAATTCGACCTCTTGTACCTGCTGACAGGCGGCGGGCCGGTGACGTCCACGCAGACCCTGTCCCTGCTCGTCTACCAAGAGGCCTTCGGCCTGAACCAGATGGGACAGGCGGCCGCCTATTCGGTCGGCATGATGCTGGTGATGCTGGTCTTCATGGTGCTCTACATCCGCCGCACGGGAGAGAAGACATGAAACTCGCGCGCCCGCTGATCCTGAACCTCGTCACATGGTTCATCGTCCTTCTGGTGGCCTTCCCGCTGCTCTGGATGATCATCACCTCGCTGAAACCGCAGTCAGAGCTTTTCCGCATCCCGCCGACCTGGATCCCCGAAAGCATCACCTTCGAGCACTACTGGCGCCTCCTGACAGAGACGCCCTTCCTCAAGTACTTCCGCAACTCGGTGGTGCTGGCGGTCTCGACGACGATCTTCGTCGTGGGGCTGGGCACGCTCGGCGCCTACAGCCTCGTGCGCTTCACCTATCGGGGGCGCGAGACTCTGGCCATGCTGGTGCTGTTTACCTACCTGCTGCCCTCGGTGGTGCTGATCATCCCGCTTTACCTGATGATCGCGACGCTGGGCCTGTCGAACTCGCTGTTCGGCCTGATCCTCGCCCACACCACCTTCGCCCTGCCCTACGCGCTCTGGCTTCTGCGCAGCTTCATGGAGGGCATCCCCGAGGACCTCGAGAATGCCGCGCTGGTCGACGGCGCCAGCCGCCTCGGGGCCTTCAAGGACGTGATCTTCCCGCAGCTTCTGCCGGGCATCATCTCAACCGCGCTCTTCACCTTCATCCTGTCGTGGAACGAATACCTCTACGCGCTGGTGCTGGTGAACTCGGACAGCGTCACGCCCCTGACCACCGGCGTCATGTCCATGCTCATCTCGGCGTTCAACATCGAATGGTCCCTGCTCATGGCGGCCTCGGTCATGATGAGCATCCCGCTCATCGTCGTCTTCGCCTTCCTGCAAAGCTACCTGACCTCCGGCTTCGGTGCCGGCGGGGTCAAGGGCTGACCCCAAAGGACACCCATATGGCCAACGTTACCTTCACCGACGTCCACAAGCGCTTTGGCAGCTACGTGGCCCTCGAGAAACTGAACATCGAAATCAAGGATGGCGAGTTCGTCGCCCTCCTCGGCCCCTCGGGCTGCGGCAAGTCCACGACACTGCGCATGCTGGCGGGGCTGGAAAGCCCCACCTCGGGCGAGATCGGCATCGGCGGGCGCACGGTCAACGACCTGCCCCCGGGCAAGCGCGACATCGCCATGGTCTTCCAGAGCTACGCGCTTTACCCCCACATGACCGTCGGCGAGAACATCGGCTACCCGCTGAAGAAGCGCGGCATCAAGGGCAAGGCCCGGCAAGAGGCCGTGCTGAAGGCCGCGAAGCTGTTGCAACTGGAGCCGCTTCTCGACCGCAAGCCCGCGCAGCTTTCGGGCGGCCAGCAGCAGCGGGTCGCGCTGGGGCGGGCGCTGGTGCGCGAGCCGCAGGTCTTCCTGCTGGACGAGCCGCTGTCGAACCTCGACGCCAAGCTGCGCGCCTACATGCGCGCCGAACTGATCGAACTGCACAACCGCCTCGGCAAGACCATGGTCTACGTCACGCACGACCAGCTCGAGGCCATGACCATGGCCAGTCGCATCGCGGTCATGCACGCGGGCCACGTCCAGCAGTTCGACACGCCCGACGTGATCTACAACCGCCCCGCCAACCGCTTCGTCGCGGGCTTCATCGGCACCCCGCCGATGAACCAGATCGAGGGCACGGTCGAGGGCGGGGATTTCCTGATCGCAGGCCACCGGGTGCCGATCGACCGCTCCGCCTATACCGCCAAGGACGGCCCCGCCGTGCTGGGCGTGCGCCCCGAGTACGTGACCATCGGCACCGGCGAGGGCCTGCCCGCCACCGTGCGGCTGGCCGAGAACACCGGCCACGAAACCATCGTCACGCTGGAACTGCCCGACCATTCCCGCATCGCGGCCCGGGTCGAGGCGGCGCGAAAGATGACCGTGGGCCAGCCCGTCGCCCTGCGCTTCGCGCCAGAGGCCGTGCACCTTTTCGAGGCCACCGAGAACGGTGCCCGCCTCAACACCGACAGAACCCCCGCCTCGGTGATCCCGATGCGGTCCAAGTGACCCCTTGCAGAGGAGGCCGCGCATGAGCGACATCCGAGACCTCGACAGACGCTTTGTCTTTCACCCCTTCAGCATGGCGCAAAGCCATGAACAGGGCGGCGCCGCCATGATGGCGCAAAGCGCAGACGGCTGCTGGATCACCGCCGACGACGGACGGCGCTACTTCGACGCCATGGCGGGCCTGTGGTGCGTCAACGTGGGCTACGGGCGCGAGCGCATCGCCGACGCGCTGGCCGATCAGGCGCGCAAGCTATCCTATTTCCATGGCTTCAGCTCCATGGCGACCGAACCGGCGGCGATCCTCGCCGAGCGCGTGATCGCCAAAGCACCGAAGGGCTTTTCCAAGGTCTTCTTCGGCGCCTCGGGGTCGGATGCCAACGACACGCAGGCCAAGATCGTCTGGTACTACAACAACGCCCGCGGCCTGCCCGAGAAGAAGAAGATCATCGCCCGCGACCGCGGCTATCACGGCGTCACCGTGCTGTCGGGCGGCCTCACCGGCCTGCCCGGGCTGCACGCGGGCTTCGACCTGCCGCTGCCGATGATCCGCCACGTCTCTGCGCCGCACAACATCTGGACGCGGCTGGCCGATGAGGACGACGCGGGTTTTGCGGCGCGGCTGGCCAAGGAACTGGACGACATGATCGTGGCCGAAGGCCCCGAGACCGTCGCCGCCTTCATCGCGGAACCCGTCATGGGCGCGGGTGGCGTGATCGTCCCGCCCGAGGGCTACTTCGCCGCCATCAAGGAGGTGCTCGACCGCCACGACGTGCTGCTGATCGCCGACGAGGTCATCTGCGGCTTCGGCCGTCTGGGGACGTGGTTCGGCTCTGACGCCATGGGCATGACGCCCGACCTCATGTCCGTCGCCAAGGGCATCACCTCTGGCTACGCGCCGCTGTCGGGTGTGCTGGTGGGTGACAAGGTCTGGCAGGTGATCTCTGGCGCAGGCGCCAAGATGGGCGCCTTCGGCCACGGCTACACCTACACCGCGCATCCCGTCATGGCCGCAGCGGCGCTGGCGAACCTCGACATCGTCGAAGAGGAAAACCTCGTCGAGCGCGCGGGGCGCATGGGCGACTACCTGCAAGAGGCCCTCGCCAAGGCCTTCGCCGACCTGCCCATCGTGGCCGAAACCCGGGGCAAGGGCCTGATGGCCGCCGTGGAATTCGCCCGGGCCGGGCCGGAGGGCTGGCAACGCTTCGACCCCGCGCTTCAGGTCGGGCCGCGCATCGTGCGCGCCGCGCTGGACGACGGGATCATCGCCCGCGCCCTGCCCAACGGCGACGCGGTCAGCTTCTCCCCGCCCTTCACCGTCACTCCGGAAGAGATCGACCTTGCCGTCTCGACCGTCCGCAAGGCCGCCCAGACGGTCGCTGATGCCCTCGGCGCCGACGCCGCGCTGGCCCAGTAAGTTATCGAGGAACCCCAAGTGGACAGAAACTCCGTCTCCTGGTCCGGCGCCATGCCCGCGATCACCACCCCCTTCACCAAGGCGGGCGAGGTCGATCACGACGCGCTTGCCGCCAACATCCGCCGCCTTCTGAAGGAGGGCGCGTCCGGCGTCCTCGCCGCCGGCTGCACCGGCGAATTCTGGGCCCTGCTCCCCGAAGAGCGGCGCGCGATCTACGCCACCACCCGCAAGGCGGCGGGCGAGGGCACCGCCATCGTCGGCGCGCCCGGCATCACCCCGCGCGAGGTCATCGCCGGGATGGAAGCCGCCGCAGAGGCGGGCGTCGACGGCGTGCTGGTGCTGCCGCCCTTCTTCGCGCATCTCTCGCGCGAAGAGCTGGTGGCCCACTTCCGCACCGTCTCGGACGCCGCCCCCCTGCCCGTCGTGCTCTACAACATCCCCGGCAACGCCGGGAACGCGCTGACGCCCGAGATCGTCGACGAGCTTGCCGACCTCGAGAACGTCGTGGCGATCAAGGAAAGCTCGGGCGACTGGCTGAACTTCCACCGCACGCTGGCGCTGACCTCGGACCGTATCCGGGTGTTCTGCGGCCCCTCCTCGACCATCGGCGTGCCCGCCATGCTGGCGCAATGCGACGGTCTGGTGGACTGCTTCCCCAACGTCTGGTCGGCGCTTCTGGACATCTGGCCGATGATCCAGCGCGGCGAGTTCGACGAGGCATGGGCGTTGCAAAGCCGCGCGCAGGAGCTGACCAACCTCTTCGTCACCGGCGGCCGCACGCTCTATCCCGCCACCAAGGCCGCGATGGACTACCTCGGCCTGCCGGGTGGCGGCCTGCCGCGCGCGCCGCTGAAACCGCTCTCGGGCGAGGCGCTGTCGGGTCTGCATCGCGGGCTGGACCGCATCCTGAACCTGACCGAAAACGCCGCCTGACCGGGCTGGACAGTGGCCCCCGCGGGCCGCATGACACGCACTAGACTACAGGAAGGACCCGCAATGGATCTGGGTTTGAAAGGCCGCCGCGCCATCGTCTCCGCCGCCAGCAAGGGGCTGGGCCGCGCCTGCGCCATGTCGCTGGCCGCCGAGGGCGTCGACCTCGTGCTGAACGCCCGCAGCGCCGACGCGCTCGAGGCCACAGCCGAAGACATCCGCGCCGCCCATGGCGTGAACGTCACCACCGTCGCCGCCGATTTCATCACGCCCGAGGGGCGCGCCGAAATCCTCGCCAAGGCGGGCGACACCGACATCCTCGTGACCAACCCCGGCGTCCGTCAGGTGCCGGGCGAATACGAGGACTGGACCCGCGAGGACTGGAACGAATGGTTCGAGGCGCATTTCTTCGCCTCGCTCGAGATGATCACCGGCTGCCTGCCGGGCATGCGCGCCCGCAAGTTCGGCCGCATCGTCAACATCTCGGTCAGCTTCATCAAGTTCCCGCAGCCGCATTTCGCCCACTCGCACTCGGCCCGCCTCGCGCTTTCGGGCGCCATCGCCTCGCTGGTCAAGGAAACCGTGCGCGACAACGTGACGATAAACACGGTCTGCCCGGGCTTCTTCGACACCGACGCGCTGCACACCAACCTCCACAACCACGCGCGGCGCGGCAACACCACCTACGAGGCCATCGTCGAGAACCGCATCCAGAGCGTCCCCGCAGGCCGCTTCGCCGATCCCAAGGAATGCGGCGACCTCGTGGCCTTCCTCTGCTCCGATCAGGCGGGCTTCATCGTGGGCCAGAACATCATCAACGACGGCGGCGTCTATCAGGGCCTGTTCTGATGCGAACCGTGATGATCTCCGGCGGCGCGCGGGGGCTGGGGGCAGCCATCACCGCCCGCTGCCTCGCCGACGGCCACCGAGTCTCGGTCGGCCTGCGCCAACCCGAACGGCTCGCCGAGGCCTTCCCCGACGCCGATCCCGACCAGCTTCAGGCACACCGCTTCGACGCCGACGCGCCCGAGACGGTGCAACAGTGGGTGGACGCGACGGCGGCGCAGATGGGCGCCCCCGACGCGCTGATCAACAACGCCGGCATCCTCAGGATGGTCGACTTCCACCGCGGCACCGAGGACGACCTCGACGACCTCTGGACCGTCAACGTCAAGGCTCCCTTCCGCCTGATCCGCGCCGCCCTGCCCCACCTCATCGCCTCGGGAAAGGGCCGCGTCGTCTCCATCGCCTCGACGGATGCCAAACGCTACCGCGACCCCACCGCCTCGCTGGGCTACGTGATGACCAAGGGCGCGCTGGTGGCGATGACGCAGGCGGTCCGCTTCCAGGGCTGGGACGAGGGCCTGCGCGGCACCGCCATCTGCCCCGGCGCCATCGACACGAGCATGATCGACGGCATCCCCGGCGTCACCCCCAAGGACAAGCGCCTGCAACCCAAGGACGTGGCCGAGATCGTCTCGCTGGTCCTGACCCTGCCCAATCAGGCAAGCCTGCCCGAAATCGTCGTCAACACCCGGCTCGAGCCCTTTATCTGACCGGCTCCAAGACGGCCAAGCCCAAAGACACCGGCACCCCAAACACAATACCCCTTGTCAAACCGCCCCTCCGGTATGATATTGTCATACCGGAGGCCAAACCCATGACCGTCAAGACCACGCTCAGCTTCACCGACCGCCACCACCGCTTCCTCAAGGATCAGGTGGACCGCGGCGTCTACGCCACCGCCAGCGCCGGGGTGGCCGCCGCCGTCGAACAGATGATGCTGGACGAGGAACTCCGCGCCACGATGCTCGACGCCCTGGCCGAGGAACTGCGCGCCCGCGCCGCCACCCCCGCCACGGACTACCTGGACGAAAACGCCACCTTTGGCACCGTCCTCGACCGTCTCAAGGCGTGAGCTACCGCGTCACCTTCCATCCCGCCGTCACCCGCGACCTCGACAGGATCGCCCGCAGGCTGCTCCCACTTGCAGGCCCACGCTCGACGGCCCGGGTGATCGAAACGCTGCGCGACGCCGCCCGCAGCCTGTCAGAGACCCCGCACCGGGGCACGCTGCGCCACGACATCCTGCCCGGGTTGCGCGCCATCCCGGCGGGCCGCCGGGGGGTGATCTGCTTCACCGTTAACGACGAGACCCGCACCGTCCTCGTCCACCTCCTTGCATGGGGCGGCACCGACTGGCAGGCCCGCGTCCCGACGCGCCCGGCACCCTGACCTCGCCCCCTCGTTTCTTCTGTCCCCAAATATCCCGGGGGGCGAGCGCAGCGAGCGGGGCAGAGCCCCTGCCCGGCCTGACACGCGCCCGCCTTCTTTGGTCTTCCAAATACCTCGGGGGAGTCCCGCAGGGACGGTGGCAGAGCCCCCCGGCGGGCGCCCCGTTAACGCGCCCGCCCCCGGGCGACCCGCGCCAGCGGGGCGCGATCCCTCGACCGATCCGCGCCGGCGGGGCGCAGCCCCTACTCCGCCGCCATGGCCTTCAGGTGCTTCTTCTCGTAGGCGCGCCAGGTCGTCGCCCAGACCGAAGGATCGTCCAGCGCCGAGGTCAGCCCCGAGACCGCCGCATTGTGCGGCGCGGTCTTCACGATCTCCGCATCCGCATAGGCCTCGCCGATCACATGCTCCAGCACGTCGATCCAGTAGTCGATGTCCTCCTTCGACCACAGCTCCCCGGCCTCGGGCGTGAAGGGTTCCGCCACCAGCCATGGCTCATGGCTCAACCACAGCGCGTCGATGCCGAAATCCGTCATCCTCTGCGAGATCTCGAAGACCGAACAGCCGGTGTCCGCCGTCACCTGCTCGACCGAGTGGCGCGTCATCTCCATGCGCGGCACATCCACGCCGGGGTTCGACCGGCTCACGCCCTTCACCTGCCCAAGACGCCAGTCCATGTAGTTGTTGGACAGGACAGAGATGTCGGCGGCCTCGCGCAGCCCCTCGGCCCCCATCGCCCGGGCCCAGGCATAGGCCTTCATCACCTGAGGCGCGTTGCCCCAGAACTCCCGCACCCGGCCGATCCCCTGCGGGCGGTCGTCGTCCAGCGCGTAACCCTCTGCGGTCTTCACCACCACCGGACCGGGCAGGAAGGGCACGAGGTGCTCCGCGCAGCCATAGGCCCCCACCGCAGGCCCGCCGCCGCCCTTCGGCGCGCCGAAGGTCTTGTGCAGCATGTACATGCAGGCGTCGAAGCCCAGCTCGCGCGCCCTCAGCCGCGTCATCACCCCGTTGAAATTCGCATGATCGTAGAAACACAGGCCCCCCGCCTCGTGCACGATCCGCACCCATTCCTTTATGTCGGGGTTGTAGATACCCATGTCGTCGGGGTTGTTCACCATCAGCGCCGCCGTGCGCGGCCCGATCACCGATTTCAGCTGATCCAGCGAGGGATAGCCCCCCTCCTCCAGCGAGAGCGTGATCACCTCGAACCCGGCGGTGTTCGCCGTGGCGGGCGAACAGGGGTGGGTCTGGATCGTGGTGATGATCTGGTCGCGCTGCTGCAACTCGCCGCGCGCGGCGTGATAGGCCCGCGTCACGCAGGCATGGGTATAGGCCGCATCCGCGCCGCCGCCCGCCTGGAAGACGAACTGGTCCATGCCGCTGACCTCGCAGAGGAAGTCGCTGAAGTTGTCGTAAAGCTCCAGCACGCCCTGCAATGTCTCGGGCTCCTGCAGGGGATGCAGGTCCTTCAGATGCTCCAGCGTCGCCCGCTCGCCAATACGCGGGTTGTACTTCATCGTGCAGGTGCCGAAGAGCGAGACCCCGGTCATCCCCAGCGTCATCTGGCTCAGGTGCAGGTAGTGGCGCAGCGCGTCATGCTCTGTCAGTTCGGGCAGCGCTGGTGCCGCCTTGCGCGCGGCCTTCCCCGGCAGCGCGGGCGCGGGCGCATCCTCGAAGACGATGCCCCTGCGGCCCGTCCCGGTCATTTCCATCACCACCGGCTCCGACCATTTCGCGGCGCGGAAGCCGTTGGATTGTTTCAGGTGGTCTTTCATCGGCGCAGTCATTGCATCGCCTCCTTCACAGCCGCGACCAGCGCGGCGATATCCTCTTCCGTATGCACTTCGGTCACGCAGAGCAGCATGGCGTTGCCCTCGATCCCCGGCTCTCCGGTCAGGTCCTTGCCGCCAAGGATGCCCGAGGCCCGCAGGGCCGCGTTGACCTCGGCAACCGGCCTGTCGAACCGCGCCACGAATTCCTTGAACACGGGCCGCGACAGGTCGACGGAAACGCCCTCCACCGCATCCAGCCCCTCCGCCGCACGGCGTGCGCGCGCCATGATCAGCCGGCCCACCTCGGCGAAGCCCTCCGGCCCCATCGCCGCCATGTAGGCGGCATTGGCCAGCGCCCAGAGGTAGGTCGAATTGCCGGTCCAGTCCTTGCCCTCGTCGCGCATCCCGTAGGACGACTGGTGAAACAGCGTCAGGCCAAAGCCGAACTCGCCCGGCTCCCGCGTCTCCGAGATCGAGATGTTGAGCGTGTTGTACTCGCGCGCATAACGCTCCTCGTCGGGCGAGGCGATGAAGCCCCCGACCCCGCCGCCCGCATACATAGGCACGCCCAGGGGCTGGGTCGGCCCCACGGCAATGGTCGCCCCATAGGCCCCCGGCGCCTCCAGCAGCCCCAGCGACAGCGGGTCCACGCCCACGATCGCCTCGGCCCCGGCGGCCTTGGCCATGGCGCAAAGCCCACCCGGGTCGCCGTCGATCACCCCCAGATAGCCCGGCGTCTCAAAGTACAGCGCCGCCGCCCCCTCCAGCTTGGCCTTCAGATCGGCGCGGTCGATGCAGCCATCCGAACCGACCGCCACCGGCACGATCTCGATATGCCGCGCCATCTCGGTGGGCTCGCAATAAGTCTCCAGCACCATCCGCCGCTCGGGGTCCATGACCGCCGGCACGACGACCTTCCGCCGCCCCGTCATGCGCGCGGCCATGCGCACCGCATGCCCCACCGCGCAGCCCCACGAGTAGACGGGCAGGCCGACGAAATCCATCTCGACCAGAGCGCCGATCTGGCTGGTGAACTCGAACCACGCCTGGTTGCGCCCGTGGTCAGAAGTCGGAGAACCGAAGACCGAGGTCTGCCACTCGTACCGCCCCACGACCTCCTCGCAGATCGCGGGTACGTAATGCGGCCAGGCCCCCGCGCCCCGGAAACAGGACCCCTCGGCAAAGACCCTGTTCTTCGCCATCAGGTCGTTCAGATGCCGCGACAGCGCCACCTCGGATGCCAGCATCGGCGGCAGGTCCAGCGGCCTCTCGATCCGGTGCCCCTCGGGGATCTGGACGAACAGGTCCTCCACATCCTTCACCCCCAGCGCGGCCAGCATCTCTGCCTTGGCCGTGCCGCCGGAATTCGCCATCCATGGATGTGCCTTCATGTGCTCTCTCCTTGTCTCACGCGACCACGCGCATCACCTGCCTGCGGCCCGGTCCGGTGATCACCGGCCAATAGCCCGCAAGCGCGGCATCCAGCGCCACGTCGCCCGTGTCGATCGTCAACTCCTGCGGGGTCAGCCCCGCAAGCTTCCCCGCGCCGCAGATCACGTCGATCCTCGGCATCCCGGCGGCCCGCAGCACCGCCGGTGAAATCTGCTGGTTGCCGCGCCCAAGGACAAAGCCCTGCCCGCCGACCACCGTCAGCACCACGCAGACGCGCCGCCCCGCGACCCGCGCCAGAAGCGCCCGCTCGTCCAGGTCCCGGGCCACCACACGGCCCCCCTCGGCAAGATCCACGCCCAGCAGCGACCCGCCGCCGAGCCGGTCCTTCAGCGCCATCATCGTGGCCCCCGGCCCCAGCACGTAAAGGCACCCCGGCTCCATCCCGGCCGCGTAACCCGCCAGCGCCGCGTCCATCTCTCCGACGGCGTCGCCGCTCCCCGCCTTGGGGTTCTGCCGCGCCCCCGCCCCGTCGAAGGGCACTCGCGCCACGCAGTACAGCCGCGCCGACAGGCGCCCCGCGCGCCGCGCCGCCTCGTCGAGATCCAGCACCTCGACCATCTCGACCCGCCGCCGGGGGTCCTTCAGGAAGGCCGCCGCCATGCGCCCCGCCCGCTCGGGCGAACGCGCGAAGACGCCGGAATGCATCTTCACGCCCGACGGGATGCCAAGGATCGGCACCCCCGCCGCATTGGCCGCGCAGATGTCGCGCGCCGTGCCGTCGCCGCCCGCGAAGAGGATCAGATCCACCTCTCCCGCCATGGCCCGCACCGCCGCTGCCGTATCCTCCGCCGTGCCGGTCAGCGGCGCGGGCCCGACCGCGCGCACCGCGCCCTCGGCAGGCAGCACCGGCCCGGCCAGCACCTCGGCCTCGCACTCCGCCCGGAAGGCCGCCAGCGCCCGCGCCGCGCGCAAAGGCCCCTGCCCCACGCGCCCCTCGCGGGCCGCGCGCGCCGCGATGTCCGGCTCGTCGCTGCCCTTTCGGGCCATCGCGCCGCCCAGACCGGCCAAAGGGTTCACGATCAACCCCAATCGCACGTCACCAAACTTTCCGTACTTTTGTTCGCACATTGAAACCTTGCCGAATCCCCGCCGTCCGCGCAAGCAAAATTCCATGGCCCGCGCGGACCGGACGAGAAACCGCCCCCGACTTCTTTTCTGTCCAAATACTCGGGGGTGAGGCGCGCAGCGCCGAGGGGGCAAAGCCCCCTTTTCACCTTCACAAAGGCCCGCGAATCCGCATGCGCGCAGCGAAATTCTTGAGTTTTCCCAACTTTATCCACACCCGGCGACGAAAACCCTTGTCCGAATCCCGTTTACCCGGCATTTAATTACGCCATAAACCGAAAAACACGCCGCAAACCGTAACAACAAGCGGCGAACAAGGTTAATAGGCGGTATGGGCACTCAGGACAGAATCGACAGGCTTGTCGGCACGCACGCCGAAAAGCTCTCGGAACGGCTACAGGCGCACCGCGCCCAGCTTTTCCCACCGAACGCGCGAAAGCAACTGCGCAAGTTCACCAGTGGTGAGGTTGCCGCCCTTCTGGGCGTCAAGGATGCCTACCTGCGCAAGCTCAGCCTCGACGACAAGGGCCCGCAGCCCGAAACCGGCCCCGGCGGACGCCGCCTTTATTCCGCCGAGGACATCGTCGGGATGCGGCATTTCCTCGAACAGGGCGCCAAGGTGCCGGGCACCTATCTGCCCGGGCGGCGCCGGGGCGAAGATGGAACGCAGTCCGACCACCTTCAGGTGATCACGGTGATCAACTTCAAGGGCGGCTCGGGCAAGACCACGACCTCGGCGCACCTCGCGCAGAAATGCGCGCTGGACGGCTACCGGGTGTTGGCGGTGGATCTCGATCCGCAGGCCTCCTTGTCGGCGCTGCACGGCTACCAGCCGGAATTCGACCTGATGGACGGCGGCACCCTCTACGACGCGATCCGCTACGAAGACCCGGTGCCGATCCGCGAGGTGATCCAGCGCAGCTACTACCCCTCGCTCGACATCGTGCCCGGCAACCTCGACCTGATGGAGTTCGAGCACGACACCCCCCGCGCCCTGATGAACCGCGACGGCGACACCTTCTTCACCCGGATCGGCGCGGCGCTGGCACAGGTCGAGGACGATTACGACATCGTGGTGATGGACTGCCCGCCGCAGCTGGGCTTCCTGACCATGTCGGCGCTTTCGGCGGCGACGGCGGTGCTGGTGACGGTGCATCCGCAGATGCTCGACGTCATGTCCATGTGCCAGTTCCTGCTGATGACCTCGAACCTGCTGTCGGTGGTGGCAGAGGCGGGGGGCGACATGTCCTATGACTGGTTGCGATACGTTATAACACGCTATGAGCCCGGAGACGGCCCGCAGAACCAGATGGTCAGCTTCATGCGCTCGATGTTCGGCGAACATGTGTTGAACCACACGGTGCTGAAGTCCACGGCGATCTCGGACGCGGGCATCACCAAGCAGACGCTCTACGAGGTCGAGCGCAGCCAGTTCACCCGCGCCACCTATGACCGCGCACGCGAAAGTCTCGATTCCGTAAACGGAGAGATCCAGGACCTGATCCAGAAAGCTTGGGGGCGCTGATGGCACGCAAGAACCTTTTGCAGGGACTCATGGACCAGTCCAGACAGCCCCCTGCCCCGCAGACCCCGGAAGCGGCCGAGCCCGCCGACGAACCGCAGGCCCGCACCCCGCGCTATGCCAAGGGCGCGATCGGCGCGGTCTCGCAGTCCATCGCAGATCTGAAAAGCCGGTCGGTGGTGGAGCTCGACCCACATCTGATCACCGAGGGCGGGCTGCGCGACCGGGTCGAACACAACGAGGCCGAGCACGCCGCCCTGATGGAGTCGATCCGCACCTACGGCCAGCAGGTCCCGGTGCTGGTCCGCCCCAACCCCGAGGACCCGGAACGCTTCCGCATCGTCTACGGCCGCCGCCGGGTGCTGGCGCTGCGCGACCTCGGCTTGCCGGTCAAGGCGATGATCCGCGATCTCGACGACCGCGAAGCGATCATGGCGCAGGGGCAGGAGAACTCCGCCCGCCGCGACCTGTCCTTCATCGAGAAGGCGAATTTCGCCCGGCAGATGGTCGACGCGGGCTATGACCGCAAGATCATCGCGGACGCGCTGACCACCGACAAGACGCTGATCTCGCGGCTCTTGCAGGTGGCCGAGGCGGTGCCGGTCGAGATGATCGAGCGCATCGGCGCCGCGCCCTCGGTCGGGCGGGACCGCTGGCTGGGCTTTGCCGCGCTCTGGACCAATCAGGGGATCGACACCGACCTCGGCCTGTCCATGCTGGACGCATCCCCCGGCCCGACGTCCGATGCCCGCTTTGACGCGCTGATGGGCTGGCTCGAAAAACGGCGCGCGGACGCGGGAAAATCCGCTGCCCCATTGCCGAAATCACCGGACCCCGAGACGCGCAAGCGGGATCTGACCGCTCCGGATGGCCGCAAACTGGGCCAGGTGACCCGGCGCGGCAACCGTTTGCGTATCGACCTGGCCGCCAAGAGTGCCCGGGGCTTCGACCGGTGGCTGGACGAGAACCTTGAAAGACTTCACCGCGACTGGCTTGCCATGCGCGAGGAGGACGGGCGCGACTAGGCCCGATGAGCAGAGCAGTGAAACCAAGGCAGGAGGCACGACACGGCAGAGACTGAAAAAGAAAAACCCCCCAGAACGCATTCCGGAGGGCTTCCCTGATATGTAGCAATCTCAAGGTAGCTCCATAAGTTGACAGCTGTCAACGGCGGTTTTGTGAAACCGGGCGGGAATTCTTTGCCTCGTGAAAAAATATGGAACGCATCACCCTGACGCCCTTTGGGCGTGGGCCGATTTCCCTCGGCCAACTTCTGGAGGCGGTCACGCCCGCACCAGCGGACATGGAACCTGTCGCCAAATGGCAGGTCTTTCGCGCCCTCACCGAGGCCCGCGCGGCTTACGGTGTGACGGATCGGGAGCTTTCGGTGCTGAACGCCCTGCTGACCTTCCTGCCCGGTGATGACCTGGATCCGAAGCAAGGTCTGATCGTCTTCCCGTCGAACGCCACCCTTTCGGCCCGGGCGCATGGGATGCCGGAAAGCACCCTGCGGCGACACCTTGCCCGTCTGGTCTCTGCCGGCGTGATCCGGCGGCACGACAGCCCGAACGGCAAACGCTACGCACGCCGGGACAGCGCCGGCAGATTGTCCCGGGCCTTTGGCTTCGACCTCTCTCCCCTGCTCCACCAAAGCGCTGAAATCGCCGAACGCGCGCTTGAGGCCCGCCAGCAGGTGGAGGCCCTCAAGCGCCTGCGCGAGGATTGCGTTCTGCTGATCCGCGACGGGTTTGCCCTGCTCGCGATGGTCCAGGACGAACAGAACGCTTGGGACAGTGCAGAAGACACCCTGCGGCTTGCCCAAAGAGCCACGCGGCGCAAACCACGCCTTGAGGCCCTGTTGGATCTGCGGGACGATTTGCTTGCGCTCCGCGACCGGCTGGAAGCAACCCTGCCCCGCATCGAGACGCCGGAAACCCCGGTTGCCGCAGACGAAATGAGCGGCAGTGCCGTCGAAAATGAGCGGCACCATATAAGTTCAGATAAAGATATCGATCTTTCTGAATCCGCTATGAAGACAGTGCGTGACAGGAAACTTCCGCAGCTAACGGTGGACCTGCTGCATTCGGCTTGCCCCGAATTGCAGACCTACAATCCCGATGGCTCAAAGGATTGGGCTGGTGTGGCCCGCAGCGGCCAGACGGTCTCAAGAATGATGGGGATCGCTCCCGAGACATGGCGCGAGGCCTGCGAGAGCATGGGACCTGTGCACGCGACGGCGACGGTGGGCTGTATCCTCGAACGGTTCGACCGCATCCGATCCCCGGGCGCCTACCTGAGACATCTATCGGCAAAAGCGCGGCGGAACGACTTCAACCCGATGCCAATGCTTCTGGCACAGTTGACAGCTGTCAACCGCCGCGCAACCGCGTGAAGATTTCGTGGACCAGACCCAGGGCCATGAAAAAGGCCGCGATCCGAAGACCGCGGCCCAACCAGCCCAGGCGAGTTGGGTCTGGGTTATTCCTTCTCGACGAGGCGGTAGAACACGAGGTCCGAGCTGGCACCGTGGACATAGCCCGAGACATCCTCGTCCATGCCGACCTGAAGCGTCGCCTGATACATGATGACGAAAGGCGCGCTGGCCTGAACATCCTTTTGCAGGTCGAGGTACATTTGCTTGCGCGTTTCGGGATCGCTTTCCGACAGCGCCGCCATGGTGCGCTCGTTCATGCCGTCCGGCACCGCCCAGGCGTTGCGCCACGTCGTCGTCGAGGCATAGCCGTCGTCATCGTTGTTGGCGTTATAGGCGAAGGCCTTGGCGTTCGAATGCGGGTCGTTGAAGTCGGGTCCCCAGTACAGCATGATCGCCTCGTGTTCGCGGGCGCGGTACTTGGTGATGATCGCCGCCGTGGTGCCCGGCACGATGTCGAAGTTGATGCCCGCATCGGCAAAGCTCGCCTGAAGCGACTGCGCCACGTCGGTGAAGGGGGCGAAGTTGAAGACGTCCATCTCGACGTTGATCGGAAGCTCTACGCCCGCATCCGCGAGGATCTGTTTCGCCTTCTCGGGATCGTAGGTGAAGGGCGTATCTTCCAGTGCGCCGGGGAAGCCCTTGGGCCAGAAGGCCTGATGGGTTTCCATCTGACCCTTGAGCAGGGTGGAGGTCAGCCCCTCGTAGTCGATCAGGTAGCGCGAGGCCTCCCACAGGGCCTCACTCGTCAGTTCCGGGACCTTCTGGTTGAAAGAGATGAAGTGGATGGCGGCCTGCGGATAGACGCCGACCTCGAAGCCGTCCTCGGGCAGGGCGGCGATCTGTTCCGGCGTCATGTTGCGGGCGATGTCGACGTCACCCTGTTCCAGAAGCAGCTGCTGGGTCGCGGCCTCGGCGACGTGGCGGATGATGATCTGCTCCATCTTCGGCGCGCCCTTGTAGTAGTCGGGGTTCGCCGTCAGCCGCAGCATCTCTGCCGGGCGGTACATCTGCATCTTGAAGGCGCCGGAACCGGCCGAGTTGGTGTTGAGCCAGGCGTTGCCCATGTCGCCATCGGCTTCGTGTTCCTTCACCAGCGCCGAGTCGACGATGGAAGAGGGCCGGGCGGCCAGCACGTTCATCACGAAGGCGGGGGAAAAGTCACCCGCGTATTTCAGCGTGACGGTGTTGCCTTCGCCGGTGACCATCTCTTCGATGTTCTCGGGGGTCCAGCCCAGTTGCGTCAGGATGAAGGCCGGGTTCTTGTTCAGCGCCACGACGCGCTTGAAGCTGTAGATCACATCGGCGGCGGTGACGGGGTTGCCGGAGTGGAAGGTGACGCCGTCGCGCAGGGTGAAGGTGATGGTGCGGTTCTCGGCATCCGTCTCCCACGAGTCCGCCAGACCGCCGACAAGCGCGGTCGTGTCCTCGGCGTCGTATTGCACGAGGCGGTCGTAGACGTTGGCCATGTATTCGGACGAGGTGAATTCATAGGCCTGCGCCGGGTCGAGCGCGACGATGTCGTCGATGTTCTGCGCCACCACCAGCACGTTCGGCGGCGTGTCTGACAGGGCAGGGGCCGCGACCAGGGTCAGGCCGGTCAGGGCCGCCGCGATCAGGCTAAGGGGTTTCTTCATGGGGTGACCTCCTGTTGAGCAAACCCGCCGCCATTCGGGAGCGGCGGTTGTTTTCACGTGGCCCGATGGGACCGGGTGCCGTAAAATATTTTTACTGTAAGCAGAACGGTCTTTACATGAAAAGAACTTTTGTTCGTAATGCGGACAATCTGAGGCGGTAACTGTGGAGGATCAGGCGTTTGGCTGCGAATTTGTCCGATACGGGTGGCACGGGCGCCGTGGCGCTTGATTTGTTGGCCGGGGCAGGGCGATTCGTCGTGGTGACGGCCTTCACCTTCCTCGGGCTTCTGGCGATCACCTTCTTCATCGGGCGCGTGGTGCCGATCGACCCGGTGGTCTCTGTCGTGGGCGACCGCGCCACGCAGGAGGTCTATGAGGCGACGCGCCTGGCCATGGGCCTCGACAAGCCTCTTGTCATACAATTCGCGATCTACGTGCGGGACGTGCTGACCGGGGATCTGGGCGTCTCGCTGACCACCGGGCGGCCGGTGGTGGAGGACCTCAAGCGGTTCTTCCCGGCCACGGTCGAGATGGCGACGGCGGGCATCCTGATCGGCGTACTTCTGGGTGTGCCCATGGGCGTGATCGCGGCGGCGCGGGCGGGCAGCTGGCTTGATCAGGGCATCCGGGTGCTGGGGCTTCTGGGCTACTCGGTCCCGGCCTTCTGGATGGGGCTGGTGGGGCTGGCGGTCTTCTACGCGGGCCTCGGCTGGGTCGCGGGGCCGGGGCGGATCGACATCTTCTATGACGGGCTGGTGCCCACGGTGACGGGCCTTTTGACGGTGGACGCGCTTCTGGCCGGGGACTGGACGGTCTTCGGCAACGCGGTCTCGCACCTGATCCTGCCGGCCTCGATCCTCGGGTTCTTCAGCCTTGCCTATATCGCGCGGATGACGCGCAGCTTCATGCTGGACCAACTGGCGCAGGAATTCGTGACGACCGCCCGGGTCAAGGGAGTCAGCGAGCGGGCGGTGATCTGGAAACACGCCTTCTACCCGATCCGGGTGCAGCTGGTGACGGTGATCGGCCTCAGCTACGCAGTGCTGCTGGAAGGGTCGGTCATGGTCGAGATCGTCTTCTCGTGGCCGGGGATCGGCAACTACCTGACGACGGCGCTGTTGCGCGCGGACATGGCGGCGGTGATGGGGGCGACGATCCTGATCGGGACGGTCTTCATCGTGATCAACCGGCTGTCGGATCTCTTGTACCGGGTCTTCGACCCGAGGAGCCGCTGATGACCCTGCACGACTGGCTGACGGACGACGCGCCCGCCTCGAAGTGGCAGGCGCAGGCGGGGCAGATGTGGTCCATCGCGCGGGCCTTTGCGCGCAATCCGCTGGCCATGCTGGGGGCGGTGATCATCGGCGCGCTGGTGGTGGTGGCGGTCTTCGCGCCGTGGCTGGCGCCCTATTCGCCGGTGGGGCAGGACCTTGGCGCGCGGCTGCTGCCGCCCTCCGCCGCGCATTGGCTGGGCACTGACGAGCTGGGCCGCGACATCCTCAGCCGGATCATCCACGGCGCGCGGATCACGCTGGTGATCGTGGTCATGGTGGCGGTGATCTCGGCACCGCTCGGGCTGCTGATCGGGGCGGTCGCGGGCTACTTCGGCGGCTGGGTGGACCGGGTGCTGATGGCCCTGACCGATGTCTTCCTGTCGCTGCCCAAGCTGATCCTCGCGCTGGCCTTCGTCGCGGCGCTGGGGGCGGGGTTGCAGAACGCCATCATCGCCATCGCCGTGACCGCATGGCCCGCCTATGCGCGCATCGCGCGGGCCGAGACGCTGACCTTCCGCAACGCAGAGTTCATCGCGGCGGTGCGGTTGCAAGGCGCATCGCACCTGCGGGTGATCGGGCTGCATGTCATGCCGCTGTGCCTGTCCTCGACCATCATCCGGGTGACGCTGGACATGGCGGGGATCATTCTGACCGCCGCGGGCCTCGGCTTCCTCGGCCTGGGCGCGCAACCGCCCTTGCCGGAGTGGGGGGCGATGATCTCGCGCGGGCGGTCCTTCATCCTCGACCAGTGGTGGGTGGCGACCATGCCGGGCTTTGCCATCATCATCGTGTCGCTTGGCTTCTGCTTCCTCGGCGACGGACTGCGCGACGTGCTCGACCCCAAGCAGCGGGAGGGCCGCTGATGCTGGAACTTCGCAACCTGAGGGTGAGCTTCCCCGGCCCGCGCGGCCCGGTCGAGGTGGTGCGCGGCGTCTCCTTCGACCTTGGCCGGGAGCGGCTGGGGATCGTCGGCGAAAGCGGCTCGGGCAAGTCGCTGACCGGCCGGGCGATCCTGCGTCTGCTGCGTCCGCCCGCGCGGGTCAGCGTGGACCGGCTGGCCTTCGACGGGCAGGATCTGATGGCGATGAGCGACCGGCAGATGCGGGCCATCCGGGGCGCGCGCATCAGCATGGTGATGCAGGACCCGCGCTATTCGCTGAACCCGGTGATGACCGTGGGCGACCAGATCGCCGAGGCGCTGCGCGTGCACGAGCGCCTGCCGCGCCGGGCCGTGCGCACCCGCGTGGCCGAGATGCTGGACCGCGTGCGCATCCACGACCCCGAGCGGGTGATGCGGCTTTATCCGCACGAGGTCTCGGGCGGCATGGGCCAGCGCGTCATGATCGCCATGATGCTGATCCCGAAACCCGATATCCTGATCGCGGACGAGCCGACCAGCGCCTTGGACGTCAGCGTGCAGGCGCAGATGCTGGACCTGATCGAAGAGATGATCGCCGAGAACGGCATGGGGCTGATCCTGATCTCGCATGACCTCGACCTTGTGGCGCGCTACTGCGACCGGGTGCTGGTGATGAACCGCGGCGAAGTGGTCGAAGAGCTGGACGCCCGCCACCTTCACGCGGCACGGCACCCCTATACGCGCGGCCTTTTGGACGCGGTGCCGCGCATGGACGAGACGCGGCAGGTCCTGCCGGTCATGGACCGGGGGGCGGGGACATGAGCGCGCTGGACATCGAACACCTCTTCGTGCGCTACGGGCGGATGGACGTGGTGCAGGACGTGTCGATCCGCGTGGCCGAGGGCGAAAGCTATGCGCTGGTCGGCGAAAGCGGATCGGGCAAGTCGACCATCCTGCGGGCGGTCTGCGGCATGGTGCCGGACTGGCGCGGGCGGATCCGCCTCGACGGGGAGGACCGGGCGCAGATGGGGCAGGGGGCCTTTGCGCGCCACTGCCAGATGGTGTTTCAGGACCCCTATGCCAGCCTGCACCCGCGCCGGACGGTGGATGCCACCCTGTCCGAGCCGCTGAAGATCCACGGCATCGGGGACCGCGACGCGCGGGTGGTGGAGACGATGCGCAGCGTGGGTCTGGACCCGCGCTACCGCTTCCGTTTTCCGCACCAGCTGTCCGGCGGGCAGCGCCAGCGGGTGGCGATTGCCCGCGCCCTGATGCTGGACCCGAAACTGCTGCTGCTGGACGAGCCGACAAGCGCGCTGGATGTCAGCGTGCAGGCGGAGATCCTGAACCTGCTGGTCAGGCTGCGGGCCGAGCGCGGGCTGACCTATGTCCTCGTGACCCACGCGCTGCCGGTGGTCAGTTTCCTCTGCGACCGGCTGGGCGTGCTGCACAAGGGCCGCATGGTCGAAGAGGCCCCGGTCTCTGTGCTGCGGCAGGGCGGGTTCACCCAGCCCTACACGCGGGAGCTTTACGCGGCCTCGCTGGGGGCCGGAGAGCGGGTGCGCGATGCGGGGTAGGGGGGCTGACAGGGCCGGCCGCCCGGGCCGGACGCGGGCGGCGACGGTTTTCCGCGCGACGGCCCCCGCAACCGTGCTAAGGGCAGGGCAGGAGGGCGCATCTTGGACGCAAGCGATATCGAGCAAGACGCGTGGATCGGCGGCATGATCCGGGCGCGGCGGCAAAAGCAGAACCTGACCCTGCAAGAGGTGTCGGAGGCGGCGGGAATCTCGACCGGCTACCTGTCCCTGATCGAGCGCGACAAGGCCACGCCGACCCTGACCACGCTGGCGCGCATCGCCGCCGCGCTGGGGGTGGGGATCGACGCCTTTGTCGGCAAGCCTACGCCCGCCGACTGCATCACCCGTGAAGGCGAGCGCCCGCGCTTTCTGCTGAACACCGCGCTGATCAGTTACGAACGGCTGGGGGCGGTCTTTCCGGGGTCGGAACTGTCGTGCTTCATCCTGACCATCGACCCGGGATACCGGTCCGAGCAGACGCTGCACGGCGGGGAAGAGACCTTTTATGTGCTGTCGGGGCGGATCGAATTCATGCTCGACGGGCAGCGGATGGACCTGGGCGCGGGGGATTCCGCGCATTACGATTCCAACCGGGATCACGGCTGGGGCAATCCCTTCGATCAGCCCGCGCGGGTGCTGTGGACCGGCACCATCGACTTCTTCGGCGACCGGACAGGGCTAGAGCAGCGGCCCGAGTGAGCGCGCCCGCGCGTAGGCGGCATGGGCGGGGGCGCTGAGCGTTTCCTCCGTCACCGTGACGCGGTCGGGGGTGTAGTGCTGTTCTGCGTGCAGGATGTTCATGGTCGCCAAAAGCTGCCCGTTCTGGCGGATCGGCAGGTTGATGACAGAGCCGCAACCGAGCTGGCCGATCAATTCGTGGTCGGGAAAGACCGTGGCGATGTCCGCCAGCGTGTTGGCGACGAAGGTCTTTCCGTCCCGGTGGACGTGGTCGAACCAGCGGTTGGGCGTGATCGGCTTGGTGCCCGCCGCCGGGTAGTTCACCGGGTCGCTGCTGTAGGCCCGGCGGGCCAGCATCGCCTGCATGTCCACGGTCATGATGGTGAAGAGTTTCGCGCCGACGGTCTGTTGCACGAGGTCTTGCAGGGCGCGCCAAGCCTCGTCGGGGATCCTGGCGGCGGCGAGGGCGGTGTCGAAGCTCATGTGCTGTCTCCTGCGCAGTGGCGGGCGATCTCGGCGTGGGTGGCGATCCAGACGTCGCCGGTCTTTCGCGCGTGGCTCAGCAGCCGGTCCAGCACCGCGATGCGCGAGCGGTAGCCGATCACGAAGGGGTGCATGACCAGCTGGCAGAGTCCGCCCTCGGCCCGGGCGCCGTCGAGTTCGGCGAGGAAGATCTTTGCCACCTGATCCGGTGTCAGGGTGGGGCGCGTGGGCGGCGTGCGGTTGTACAGAAGGTAGACCGCGTCGTCGCGGTTCCAGTCGACCGGCAGTTCGATCAGCCCGGTGGGCTGGCCGTTGCACAGCAGTTCATAGGGGTCGTCATCCGCCATCATGCTGGAATCGTAGAGAAAGCCCGCCTGCGCGACCAGTCGGATGGTGTCGTCCGACAGGTCCCAATGCGCGGCGCGGTGGCCAACGGGGCGCTGGCCGGTGATCTCTTCCAGCGTGTCGCGGGCGCGGGTCAGGGACTCCGCCTCTTCGTCGGGGGTCAGCGAGCCGTTGACCTCGTGGATCCAGCCGTGGACGCCGATCTCGTGCCCCTCGGCCACGATGCGGCGCGGCTCTTCGGGGTCGATGAGGGCCGAGACGGCGGGGATGAAGAAGCTGGCCCTGGCATCGTGTTTCGCGAGGGTCTGCAGGATGCGCGGCACGCCGCGCCGCCGCCCGTAGTCGCCCCAGGCGAGGCGGCCCACGGCGCTGCGCCCGGTGCCCAGTTCGAAGGTTTCGTGGTCGCAGTCGAAGGACAGCGCCAGCGCGGCCTTGGCGCCCCCGGGCCATGGCGGGCAAAGGCGCCGCCCGGCGCGGACCCTGTTCACGCGTTCCCGCCAGTGCGCCTCGGGCCAGTGGTAGGGGCTTTCGGAGGTCACCGCAGCACCTTGCCGAAGAAGTCGCGCGCCCGTTCGCTGCTGGGGTTGTCGAAGATCGTCGCCGGGTCGCCCGCCTCGACCACCTTGCCCGCGTCCATGAAGACCACCTTGGACGACACCTCGCGCACGAAGGCCATCTCGTGGCTGACCAGCAGCATGGTCATCCCCTCGGATGCAAGGCGGCGGATCGCGTCCAGCACCTCGTTCACCAGTTCGGGGTCGAGCGCCGATGTGACCTCGTCCAGCAACAGGATCTCGGGCTTCAGCGCCAGCGCGCGGGCGATGGCGACGCGCTGCTGCTGGCCGCCGGACAGCTCGTCCGGGTAGCTGTGCGCCTTGTGGTCCATGCCGACCAGTTTCAGCAGGTCCATGGCCTCTGCCTCGACCTCGGCCCGTTTGCGGCCCTGTACCTTCAGCGGGGCCAGCGTCACGTTGCGCAGTACGGTCATGTTCTGGAACAGGTTGTACTGCTGAAAGACGATGGCCATGCGGTCGCGCGCCGCCTTCACCGCGCGGGGCGCGGCGTAGTCGATGCGCGTGCCGTCGACCTCGACCGTGCCGGAGGTGACCGGCGTCAGCCCGACCAGCGCGCGCAGCACGGTGGACTTGCCGGAGCCGGAGGGGCCGACCAGCGACACCACTTCGCCCCGGTCGACGTCGAAGTCGATCCCGTGCAGGACGGCCAGCTTGCCGTAGTTAGCGTGAATGTCGTTGACCGCGAGGTGTGGCAAACCGTTTCTCCAGGTGTTGGCCAAGAAGGCTGAGCGGGAAGGACATCAGGAAGTAACAGAACGCGATGGTGCCAAAGACCAGCACCCCGGAATATCCCTGGTTGTTGAGTTCCTTGCCGCGGAACGTCAGCTCGAAGACGCCGATCTGGCTGACCAGCGCGGTGTCCTTGATGAACGAGACGGCAAAGGCGATGGCGGGCGGCACGATGACCGGCAGGGCCTGCGGCAGCACGCACAGCCGCATGGTCTGGAAGCGCGACAGGTTCATGGTCTGCGCTGCTTCGATCTGGGTGTGGGGGACGCTCTCGATGCCGCCCCGGATGATGTCGGCGGTATAGGCCACCGCGTAGATGCAGATGGAAATGACCGCGATGGTGAACAGCGACACGTCCGAGGCGATGGTCTGGATGAAGAACAGCACGAGGTAGATCACCACGAGGAAGGGGATGCGGCGGAAGACCTCGACATAGGCGATGCAGGCCACGCGCAGCGGCAGCGCCCAGATCCCCGGCGTCGTGCGCAGGTAGACCAGCACCAGCGCAAGGCCGAAGCCGATCAGGCAACCCAGCAGGGTCATCGAGAGCGTCAGAAGCGCGCTTTCACCCAAGAGCGCCATGTTGTTCCATGTGAAGAAGTCGGGCAGTTGGGCAAGGATACGGTCCATCAGAAGATCCTCGCCTTGACGCGGAAGGCCCAGCGGCCGATCAGCGCCAGCCCGATCGAGGCCACGAAGGTCAGCACCACGTACATCAGCGCCGCGATGGTGAAGTATTCGAGCCAGCGGTAGTTGACGGTCGAAAGGTTGATCGCCTGCCCGGTCAGTTCATCGACGCCGATGACGGCCCCGACCGAGGTGCCCATGACCAGCACGACGATGAAGAAGTTGGCCAGCGCCGGGTAGATCGACTTGGCGATATGCGGCACGACGATGTAGCGGATGCGCTGGCTCAGCGACATGCCCAGCGTCTCGCCCGCCTCCATCTCCGTCTGGCGGACCGACAGGAAGCCGGCGCGCAGGATCATGGTCAGGTAGGCGCCCGCGTTCAGGGTCAGGCCGATCAGCACGCAGGCCTCGTTGGACCAGCGGATGCCGAATTCGGGCAGGCCGAAGTAGAGGAAATAGATCTGGATCAGCGCGGGCGTGTTGGTGATGAAGATCACGAAGCCCATGACCAGCCAGCGCACCGGGCGCGGCGCGAAGGACAGGCAGGCGGCGCCGATCAACCCGATCAGGCAGCCGCAGGTGAAGGCGAAGACGCCCAGTTGCAGCGTCAGCCAAGCGCCTTCGAGCAGCGCGTCGAAGTTGCGCCACACCACGTTGAATTGGAAATTGTAGTCCATCGGGGCTTTCGGAAGTCAGGGGGGCGCGGGTGGGCCGCGCCCCGTTCAGGGATCAGAACCAGGGGGTGACGGGCACCTCGCGCAGCATTGCCGCGCCGTAGTTCTCTTCCCAGACGGCCTTCACGGTGCCTTCGCTGTGCAGGTCGTAAAGGATGATGTTCAGAACCTCGGTGAGGGTGTCGTTGCCCTGGCTGACACCCAGCGCGCAATAGGCGGTGAAGATCGGCTCTGGCACCACGCGCCACGACACGTTGTCGAAGTTCCCGGTGAAGCCCATGAAGAAGTCGATGTTCTCGACGATGGCATCGGCGCGGCCCTGCGCCACCAGGCGCACGGTGTCGGCGATGGAGTCGGTCAGTTCGATCTCGACCTCGGGCATGTTCTCTTCGATCCAGCCCACGGTCCAGTTGCCGCGCATGTTGGCCAGCGTCACGCCTTCCTTGTTGAAGTCCTGCCAGGTCTCGCCCTCGATCTGGTCGGTGGCCAGAACCGCCAGCACCTCGGTGTGCAGCGGCGCGGTGTAGTCGATCAGCTTGGCGCGCTCGGAGTTGCGGGTGAGCGCCCCCATCGAGACGTCGATGCGGTCGGAGACGAGGAAGGGCACGCGCTGCGCGGTCTCGGTGGGAACCCACTCGACCTCGACGCCCAGCTTCTCGGCGATCAGGGTGCCGATCTCGATGTCGAAGCCCTGCCACTCGCCGTTCTCGTCGCGGGTGCTCATGTTGGGGAAGTTCGGATTGATGCCGATGCGGATGGTGCCGTCGGACAGGATGTCCTCGAGCGATTTCGCCTCGGCCTGCGGGATGGCGGTCAGGGTCAGGCCGAGGGCGGCGGCGCCTGCGATGAGCCAGGTCTTCATGGGGTGTCCTCCTGTCGGGTGAGGTGGGTCTTATTTGTTCGTTATGCGGACAAATGTCCGAAAAATAGTTTGGCGGCGGAAAGAGAGTCGGTCAATGGTTTTTTCCAGAAGGTGCGTTCCCGGCTTTGTGCGGCGCGTTTCAGGGGCGGAAGCGGCGGGTCGGGGCGCATTGACCTTCCCGGCGGGCTGCCGCAGTCTCGTCCTCAAATCGAACACCTGTGCGAAAGGCGCCCCTTCATGAGCGATGTGACCCAAGTGACCCTGCCCTCTGGCCTGACGCTTTCGCGCATCGTGACGGGGCTGTGGCAGATGGCCGACCAGGAGCGTGACGGCAAGGCTTTCGACCTCGACGCCGCCGCCGAGGCGTTGGCGGATTATGCGCGCGAGGGCTTCACCACCTTCGACATGGCCGACCACTACGGCAGCGCCGAGATCGTGGCGGGCAAGGCGGCGAAGATCCTCGCCGCAGAGGGCGGGCCGCGCCCGACGATCCTGACCAAGTGGTGCCCCGAGCCGGGGGTCATGGATGCGGAAACCGTCCGCAGGGGCGTCGAGACCGCGCTGGAGCGACTGGCCATGGACCGCGTCGACGTCATGCAATTCCATTGGTGGCAGTACCAGTCGCCGGAGTACCTCGACGCGCTGGCCGAGTTGATGAAGCTGCGCGAAGAGGGGCTGGTGGGCCACATCGGCCTGACCAACTTCGACGCGGCGCATCTGCGGATGGTGCTGAAGCAGGGCATCGAGGTGGCCACGAACCAGATCTGTTTCTCGGTGGTCGACCGCCGCGCGGCGGGAGAGCTGACGCAGGTCGCGGCGGAGCATGGCGTGGGATTGTTGGGCTTTGGCACCCTCTGCGGGGGCTTCCTGTCGGACAAGTGGCTGGGGGCAGAGCCGCCCGCGACAATCGAGGACTGGAGCCGCATGAAATACATGCGTTTCATCGAGACGGCGGGCGGCTGGGACCGCTTCCAGCACCTTATGGGCGCGCTGGCGCTGGTGGCAGAGCGGCACGGCGTGTCGGTGTCCAACGTTGCCAGCCGCTGGGTGCTGGAGCAGGGGGCCACGGCGGGGGTGATCGTCGGCGCGCGGCTGGGCGAGAACGCCCACCGCGACGATAACCGCCGGATGCTGGGATTCACGCTGGACGAGGGCGAGCGCGCCGCCATCGCCGAGGCCGCGATGGAGCCGATCCCGGGCGACTGCGGCGACGAATACCGCAAGCCACCTTTCCTGACGGCCTCGGGCGACCTCTCGCACCACCTCGACGCCCTGCCGCCGGTCATGACGGTCAGCGAGCCGCGCCCGGGCCGGACACGCGCCGAAAGCGGCTCTGTGTGGGAGGCGAAGGCGGGTTTCGCCCGCGCCGTCCGCAGGGGCAAGCGCATCCTCGTCAGCGGCACCACGGCGACGGACCTGCATGGAAACGCCATTTGCGCGGGCGATGCGGCGGGGCAGGCGGTCTATATCCTCGACAAGATCGCGGGGGCGGTCACGTCGCTGGGCGGCACGATGGACGATGTGATCCGCACGCGGATCTACCTGACGGAAGAGGCTGACTGGCAGGCGGTGTCAGAGGTCCACGCCCGTTACTTCGGCGAGACGCGCCCGGCCAACACCCTGATCGTGGTCAAGGCCCTGATCGGCGGCTACGGGGTCGAGATCGAGGCCGAGGCGGAGCTCGACTGAGCCCGTCGCGGCAGCCTCTGTGTCAGCAGCACCATTGCGCGGAAGAGCAGCCGAGGCGCCCGGGCGGACCCCGGCACAGAACTAAGCACCCGGCGTTTGTGGGGTCGACACGCGGCGGAACGAACCGCCCTGGCAGTGTCGTGTCGGCGCTGGTGTCGACGTTCGGCGGCCAGCATGACCCCGGGCATGGTTGGGGCCGGGCGCCCGAGCGGGCGGCGGATGTCGGCCCGTCTGACAATGGGTCCGAAGGGGTGCCTGCCCGTGTCAGAGATATGAAATGCTTCGATGAATTGATCCCCTCTAAGGGCCTGGCCTGACGAAGCTGCAATGCAGCATTGGAAAGGGGGTGCCCGCGAACTGCGGGAAGGCCGGAGACTAGCGGTTTCGGCAAGGAGCGCAGGTTGCCAATAAAAATTTCATTTTAACTTTACACAACTGAAAAATATGTTTCAGTATCGGCAGGGAAAGGAGTCACCGTACACATGACCCAGATCGACATCGCCTATGTGCGCAAACAGTTTCCCGCGATCAGCGAGGAAACCGTTCTTCTCGATAATGCTGGCGGATCACAGGTGGCGAAGCCGGTTGCAGACCGCATGACCGACTTCATGTTCTCGGCAAATGTCCAGCTTGGCGCGACCTACGCGGCCTCTGTTGCGGCTTCGCGGAAGGTTGCCGAGGGACGCGCGGCTCTGGCCACTTTGCTGAATGCCGATCGCCCGGAAGAAGTGGTCATGGGGGCAACGTCGACCCAGCTTTTTGATCAGCTTGCGCGCGCCCTCGTTCAAAAATGGGCGCCCGGTGACGAGGTGGTCGTCACGAATTTCGACCACGAGGCCAATATTGGCCCGTGGCGGCGCCTGGCGGAGCAGGGGATCGTCGTGAAGACCTGGGAGCTGCCCGAAGGCAGCCACCGTCCCGGGCCGGAGAGTCTTGCGCCGCTTCTCGGGCCTAAGACGAAGCTGGTCGCGATGACGCATTGTTCGAATATCTTCGGCAGCATCAACGACGTGCGCGCCATTGCCGATCTGGTCCATCAGCACGATGCCATGATTTGTGTGGACGGCGTTGCCTTTGCCCCGCACCGTGCCGTTGATGTAAAGGCGCTGGATGCCGATTTCTATGGCTTCTCGGTCTACAAGACCTATGGACCGCACCACGCCGTGCTTTACGGCAAATACGATCTGCTCCGACATCACGCAGGCAACATAAATCACTATTTCTATGGCGAGGATAAAGTTCCGGGCAAGCTGGAGCCGGGCAATCCCAACTATGAACTGGCCTATTCCTGCTGTGGCGTGATCGATTACCTTGAAGGCTTCGCGGCAGCCCATGGCATCAACGAAACGGGACGCGCTGCGGTAGAGGCGGCCTTCGAGATCATCGCCGACCACGAAACAGCGCTGGCGGAACGGCTTCTTGCCTATCTCCGAGGTCGGGACGACGTGACGATCGTCGGCGATCCCTCTTCGGACAAAGAGGCCCGCGTGCCCACCATTTCCTTTGTTGTCGCGGGGATGAAATCCCGCGACGTGGTCGAGGCGGTCGATCCGTCCGGCATCGGAATTCGCTTCGGCGATTTTCATTCCAGGCGCCTCGTGCAGGCGCTGGATCTGGGTGACCCGGACGGCGTCATCCGCGCCTCAGCGGTGCATTACAACACCTTTGGCGAAATCGACCGGCTCATCGAGCAATTGGAAAGCCTGCGCAGACGGGCTGGCTAAGAACCCACCAATCTCCAACAAGGACAAACCCATGAAAATCTATCCCATTCTTACCACGGCGGCCGCGCTTGCGGTTGCCGCAGGCGGAGCTGTGTCGGCCCAGACGCTCGAGGAGGTCCGTGAACGCGGTCATTTGAACTGTGGCGTGTCCCCCGGTGTCACCGGGTTCTCGAACCCCGATGACGAGGGCAACTGGTCCGGCTTCGACGTCGAGGTCTGCCGGGCCGTGGCGGCGGCGGTGCTCGAGGACGCGGACGCCGTGCGCTACACGCCGCTTTCGAACACGGAGCGTTTCACCGCGCTGCAATCGGGCGAGATCGACATGCTCTCGCGGACGACGACCCGGACACTGAACCGCGACACTGCCCTGGGCCTGAACTTTGCGCCTGTCATGTTCTACGACGGCCAGGGGTTCATGGTGCGTCAGGACATGGAGGTTTCCAGCGTCATGGAACTGGACGGCGCCACGGTCTGCACCTCGGCGGGCTCCACGACCGAACTGAACCTTGCGGACTACTTCGAAGCCAATGGCCTTAGCTATGAGCCGGTGCGTTTCGACCGCGCCGACGAGGTGCTGGCCGCCTATGACGCGGGGCGCTGCGACGTCTACACCTCGGACCATTCCGGCCTTGCCGCGCGACGTCTGGTGATGACCGACCCGGAAGAGCATATCGTGCTTCCGGAAACCATTTCCAAAGAGCCGCTCGCCCCGGCGGTGCGTCACGGCGACGACCAGTGGTTCGATATCGTGACATGGACGGTCTATGCGCTGATCGAAGCCGAGGAATACGGCGTGACCCAGGGCAATGTCGACGAGATGGCAGGGTCCGAGAACCCCAATATCGCGCGCATGCTCGGGGCCGAAGGCTCGCCGGTGGGCGAATGGGTTGGGCTGGACAACAAGTGGGTTCACCGGGCCATCGCCGCGGTCGGCAACTACGGAGAGATCTTCGAGCGCCACGTGGGGCCGGATACGCCGCTTGGCATCGAACGCGGGATGAACGCGCTGCACACCGATGGCGGGCTTCAGTACGCCATGCCCTTCAAGTGATCTGACCCGCGCCTTCGCCGTCTTGCGCGGCGGAGGCGCTTCTTCTCGCTCTCCCAGACCTTCCGACAAAGGATTTCACCCGTGCCTGTTTCGCGCGATCTTGGCCCCATGGCCGCACCAAAACCGGCTTTCTGGACGCGGTCGCGAATCCGGTCCGTGCTGGTCCAGTTGGCTTTCGTGACCCTGCTTGTCCTGCTCATCCAGTTCCTGCTGTCCAACACGATGCAGAACCTTGCGCGGCAGGGCATTGCGTCGGGCTTCGGCTTTCTCGAAAACCGCGCGGGCTTTGACATCGCCATCGCCTTTCTCGATTTCGACCGGAACGGCACCTATCTGGACGCCTTCCGGACCGCCATCGTCAACACGATTGTCCTGGCCGTGCTTGGCATCGCGCTGGCGACCCTGCTGGGGTTCATGATCGGTCTGGCGCGGGTTTCGCCGAACTGGCTGATCTCGCGGCTGGCTGCTGTCTATATCGAGACGTTCCGCAATATCCCGCTGCTCTTGCAGCTGTTCTTTTGGTATTTCGCCATTCTCAGGCCGCTGCCCGGCCCGCGCCAGAGCCTTGATGTCGCCGATACGGTTTTCCTGAGCAATCGCGGCCTCTACATGCCGAAACCCCTGCTCGATTCCGGGGCGCAGCTTGTGCTTCTTGCCCTGCTGGCGGGGCTGATCTTCGCCCTTTTCATGGCGCGGTCCGCCCGTCAGCGCCGGGCCGCGACCGGACGCTCTGTCGCGGTCGCGCATTGGTGGCTTATCGGGCTGGTGGGGCTGCCTGTTTTGACGGGGTTTGCCACGGGGGCCTCGGTCGAACTGTCCGTTCCCGCGTTGCAGGGCTTCAACTTCCGTGGCGGTATGGTGATCCTGCCGGAAATGCTGGCCGCCCTGCTGGGCTTGTCGATCTATATCGCCGCGGCTGTCGGAGAGATCGTGCGGTCGGGTATCCAGGGGATCGACCACGGCCAGACCGAGGCGGCGCAGGCCATGGGGCACACGCGCGGCCAGATCATGCGCTTTGTCGTCATCCCGCAGGCCATGCGCATCATTATTCCGCCCCTGACGACGCAGTATCAATCGCTGGCCAAGAACACCTCTCTCGCCTCGGCGATCGCGTTCCCCGAGATCATTTCGATCGTTGCGGGCACGACGCTGACGCAGACCGGGCAGGCCATGGAGACGATCGCGCTTGCGATGCTGTTCTATCTGACGGTGAGCCTTTTCATCGCGGCGGTGATGAATTTCTTCAACTGGCGCGTGATGCGGCGTTCATTCTGAGGCAACCATGACAGACACCCTTACCTCTTCTCCGATTAAGGCGCCGTCCACGGTCATCGGGCCGCTCGACTGGATACGCAAGAACCTGTTCCCGGACTGGCGCCAGGGGCTGTTGACCGTCGTGGTGCTGTGGCTGCTTGTCCGCACGGTCCCGCCGCTGGCCGACTGGCTGTTTCTCGATGCGGCCTGGACGGGCGACCGGGATGACTGCGTTGCGGCAAGCGGCGCCTGCTGGGCCTTCGTCAACGCGCGATGGGGTCAGTTCATCTATGGCTTCTATCCGGTCGAGCATCGCTGGCGGGTCGACCTGTCCATGCTGGCGCTGGTCGCCTCGATTGCCGTGCTGTTCCTGCCGCGCGTTCCGCACAAAGGCTGGATCGTCACGGGAAGCTTCGTCGCGCTTCCGGTGGTTTGCTTTGCGCTGCTGCACGGTGGTCCGGTCGGGCTTGAGGTCGTTCCGACCGACCGCTGGGGGGGCTTCATGCTGACGCTGGTCGTGGCGGTGGCCGGTATGCTGGGGGCCTTGCCCATCGGTATCCTGCTGGCCCTGGGGCGGCGGTCGCAGATGCCGGCGATCCGCATTTTCTGCGTCACCTTCATCGAACTCTTCCGCGCGGTGCCGCTGATCACGGTTCTTTTCATGGCGTCAGTGATGCTGCCGCTGTTCATGCCGCAGGGGTTCAGCATGGACAAGCTTCTGCGCGCCCTGATCGGCGTTGCCCTTTTCAACGGGGCGCTCATGGCCGAAGTGGTGCGGGGCGGTCTGCAAGCCATCCCCAAGGGCCAGTTCGAAGCGGCCACGGCCGCGGGCATGGGCTACTGGAAGATGATGATCTTCGTTGTCCTGCCACAGGCACTTCGTACGGTGATCCCCGGGCTTGTGAACACCTATGTGGCGATCATCAAGGACACGACACTGGTTCTGATCATCGGGCTTTTCGACCTTCTGGGCATCGTCCAGGCCGGTATCGCATCAAGCGACTGGCTGGCGCCGTCGGTCACCACCTCGGGCTATGTCTTTGCGGGTTTCGGCTTTTGGGCTTTGTGCTTCGGCCTCTCGCGCTACTCGATACATCTGGAAGGCAAGCTGAACACGGGGCGCCAGCGATGACACGACACAGCCATGACTTTCGAAACAATCTGAACGGAACAGGGATCATGCAGGACGCAGACGACATCATCCGTATCGAGGAACTCAACAAATGGTATGGAGAGTTTCACGTCCTTCAGGACATCAACCTGAGCGTCAGGCCCGGCGAGAAAATCGTGATCTGCGGACCCTCGGGGTCAGGCAAGTCGACGCTCATCCGCTGTATCAACCAGCTGGAAACGCATCAGATGGGTGCCATCAGGATCGACGGTCAGGAAATCCATGCCGAGATGAAGAACATCGAGGCGCTGCGGGCGAAGGTCGGCATGGTGTTCCAGAACTTCAACCTTTATCCGCACCTCAGCGTGCTGGAGAACCTGGTGCTTGCGCAGGTCTGGGTGCATCGGGTGCCCCGAAGGGAAGCCGAGGACCGGGCCCGGCATTATCTTGCCCGGGTGCATATTCCCGATCAGGCGGACAAGTTCCCCGGTCAGCTTTCGGGCGGTCAGCAGCAGCGCGTCGCCATTGCCCGCGCTCTGTGCACAAGGCCGCAGATCATGCTTTTCGACGAACCGACATCCGCGCTTGACCCGGAAATGATCAAGGAGGTTCTGGATGTCATGATAGAGCTCGCGCAGGAAGGCATGACGATGGTCTGCGTGACGCATGAGATGGGTTTTGCCCGCAAGGTCGCCAACCGTGTCGTCTTTATGGATGGAGGTCGCATTGTCGAAGAGGCTGAACCTGAAGAGTTCTTCCAGAATCCGCAGACGGACCGCGGCCGTCTGTTCCTGTCGCAGGTTCTTGAGCACTGAGTCATGAACCCCGCAACAGCGCATTTTCAACACACCGGTTCGGAGCTCTGGTGATGACAGAAACATCGGCGAAATCCGGCATGGTTGCCAAGCCCAAGACAGTGGAAGAATTCCGCGAGCGCCTTGTGGGGGAACGGCATCTGTTCACCAGCCGCATGCTTGATGCCGGGGCCTGGGCTATCGAAAACCAGCGTGTGGTCGCTTTGGAAACGCTGTCGGTGATGGCGCAGAAATCGCAACTGAACCCGTCGATCTTTGTCCGGCTGGCAAAGGCCATGGGGTTCGACGGCTTTTCCGAGATGCAGCGGATCTTCCGGGCGCCGCTGCACGATGCGTATCCCGAATCCCTGTCCGAGCGGATTTCGCACAGCCAGGGCGACGAACTGGTTCAGGATCCTTCCGATCTTGCCGCCATGGGGCAGTCCTTCTGTCGCGCGAACGCGGCGTCGCTGGCGCATCTGGGAAGCCGTCTGGCCGAACTGCCCCTGTCCGAAGCGGTAACGCTGATCCTCGAGTCGCGAACGGTGCACGTGATCGGACTCGACCGCTCTTTTCCGGTGGCGTCCTATCTGTCTTACGCGCTGCGGCGCGCGGGCTGCCAGGCCATCCAGATCAGCGGCACCGGCAGCACGCCCGAGGATCAGATCAAGGTGATGCGGCCCGGGGATCTTTTGATTTCCATCAGCTTTCCGCCCTATGCGCCCTCGACGGTTGACGCCACACATCAGGCGCTGGCAGCGGGTCTGCCGGTGCTGGCCATCACGGACACCCCGATAAGCCCGATCACCCAGGACGCCGTTGTGGTCCTGACGGTGGATGACGCGGAACTGCACGGGTTCCGTTCGCTGACCGCCGTCATGAGCCTTGTCCAGACATTGGCCATCGGCCTTGCGTATCGGCGCCGCGGCTCCGGCGGGCTTGACCTCGACCTGATCAACGCCTGAGGAGGCGCACGTACTATGCTCTATGATCTCGTGATTTCAAACGGGACCGTCGCCACCGCCTCGGATGTGTTCAACGCGGATATTGGCATTCACCAGGGAAAGATCGCCCAGATCGGTGGCCTGATGGAGGGCAGGGAGGTGATCGATGCCTATGGCCGCTATGTCCTGCCCGGCGGGATCGACAGTCACGTCCACATTGCCCAGCCTTCCGGTCCGGGTATCGAGATGGCCGATGACTTCAACAGCGCCACGCGGTCGGCGGCCTTTGGCGGCAACACGATGGTCATGCCGTTCTGTCTGCAGGAGAGGGGCCAATCGCTGACCTCAGCCTTCCGGGACTACCTGGCCCAGGCCGAGGGACAGAGCCACGTCGACATCGGGTTTCACCTGATCGTCACCGATCCGACGCCGAACGTGCTGGGCCAGGAGCTTCCCGCGCTGATCGAAGAGGGGCACACCTCGGTCAAGGTTTTCATGACCTACGAGGCCATGCGTATGGACGATGCCGAGATCCTTGCCACGATGGATGTCGCCCGGCGCCACGGCGCAAAGGTTCTCGTGCATTGCGAGAACGAAGACGTGATTGCCTTTCTCGCCCGGCGCGCCGAAGAGGCCGGAGACATGGCCCCGCGCGCCCATGCCACGACGCGGCCCGTCGCGGCCGAACGCGAAGCCACGCATCGCGCGCTGACACTGGCGGAAGTGGTCGATGTGCCTATCGTGATCGTCCATGTTTCGAACGGTGCGGCGATGGAAGAGATCGCGCGGGCGCGCATGCGGGGCGTCAACATCACGGCCGAGACATGTCCGCAATATCTTGTGCTCGAGGCAGACGACCTGTCGCGTGACAACTGGGAAGGGGCGAAATTCGTCTGCTCGCCGCCTCCGCGCGACCGCACCGAGCAGGACAATTGTTGGCGTGGACTTCAATCCGGCCTGTTCGAGCTTTTTTCCTCGGATCACTGCCCCTTTCGCTATGCCGATGACAGGGGCAAGCGGAACGCCGAGGGGTTGCGCAGTTTTCGCCATATCCCGAACGGTATTCCCGGTGTCGAAACACGCTTGCCGATCCTGTTTTCAGAGGGTGTCATGAAGGGGCGGATCGATTTGCCCCGCTTTGTTGCGCTGACCGCGACCAACCATGCCAAGACGTACGGCCTCTACCCGCAAAAAGGGACGATCGCGATTGGCAGCGATGCCGATATTGCAATCTGGAACCCCGAGACCCGTGGCGTCATCCGGCACGCGGACCTGCACGACGGAGCGGATTACACCCCCTACGAGGGGTTCGAGGTTCAGGGCTGGCCCGAAACGGTCCTGCTGCGCGGAAAAACCGTGATCGACAAGGGCGCCATGATCGCGCAGGGCCAGGGCGCCGTGGTCGCCCGTTGCGGTGGAGGGTGACCCGTCACGGCCTGCCCGCCGACCGTGAAGAACGTCGTTGCAGCTCGTGCAGTCGAAGGATGGGCCAGCACTTTTGCGCCGGGCGGTCACCCCGGGTTGCGGCAGGTCATGACGGTGCTTTCTGCCAGAAGGCAGAGACATAGGCGTCTTTCGGGCGCCTGCCCGAGGCGCGCCAGGCAGAGCGGACCGCGGTGGCCAGCTCCCGCTCTCCCGCGAACCAGAGGAAAATGTCCTGCCCCCCGGCAATCGCGGCCTCGGTGTCCTGTGCCATCCGGTCCCGCTGTCCCGGCGCGGCGTGGTCGATCTGTAGCCCCGGATGCGTCGGGAACGGGTAGGCCGTGCTCGCGGTGTCGGCGTAAAGCGTGATGCGTCCGGTCGCGTTCGGGTTTGCTTCGAGAATGCGGGCAATTGCCGGGAAGGCGGTTTCGTCCCCGAAGCCCCGCAGCGCGCCGGACACCAGACAGCCGCCGCCCCCCGGGGCGGTGACCAGCACCTGCTGGCCGAAGCGCGCGGTTCGCGCCCAATGCGTCGCGCGCCCTCCGGCGTGCTCGAAAAGATCGAAGCAAAGCCGCCCGCGCGCCGTATCGACCGCGCGCGCGGTGTAGACCGGAAGGTGCAGCCTGTCTTCGCCCTTGGGCCAGTCGGTCGCGCCGTTCTGCGCCACCGTCGGCCAGCGTGGCGCGCGCCCCTCGGGCGGGATGCCAAGCCGGAAATGGATCGCCGCATCGGAGAAGCGCGACACGTCGCCCTGCAGGGTCACCCGCAGGAAGCCGCCGGAAATGGGCTGGACGCCGACCAGGGTCATGATGCCGACATTGGCGGGAAGACGTGCCTGCCGTGGCGCATCGCTCCAGCGGATCGCGTCTGCGAGCTGGGGCATATGGGTGCCGATCTGCGCCACGAGCGCGTCTTTCAGAACCTGCAGGTACTCGGCATGTGGCGCGCGGATCGCGATCTGAAGCCCGTCGACGCAGGGCAGGAAGTCTATCCTGCCATAGAAGGTTTCAAGCGCGAGACCCTCTGCGTCGTCCCGTACCACGGCCAGGTCGTGTTCTCTGGCCTGTGCAAGGGCGCCCCGCCGCAGCAGCGCGAATTCCATCTCGAAAGGGGCGGTGCGGGCGGTGGACTCAGACATGCAGCACCGCCTTCTGCCCCGAAACGCGCCAGATCATCGGCAGCGCCGCAAGCGAGAGCGCGCAGGCGAGACCGAAGAAGAACCCATAGCCGAAATGCTCGGCCAGCAACCCCGCGGCGGTTCCCGAAACCATTGAGACCCCGGCATCCATGCATTGGAAAAGCGTGAAGTCGACACCGCCCTGACGCGGGTCGGACCAGACCATGAACTGACCGTAGAGGGCGACGAAGCCAAAGGCCATGACGGCGGCACTGGCCACCATCGCCGGCGGCGCGACAAGGGCCGCCGGCAGGATCGTGTCGCCCGCCGACAGGGCCACGATTGCCAGGATCGCCGATTGCAGCGCAACCGCGCCGACCAGCACGCTTTGGGCGCCGAACCGACGCACGAACCCGCCGCCCAGCATCGCCCCGAGAAAGCCCAGCGTCAGGCTGCCGACGCCGCTCAGGATGCCGAGGCTTGCCAGATCATAGCCCGCGTCGATGAAGAAGGGCCCGAACATGCCTATCGCGGTTTTCTGCGCCACGACGTAGAGCGCGGCGATCCACAGCCCCTTGCGGACCTCCGGGCGCCGGAGGGCGGCTTTGAGGCTTGGTGTATGGGCGCGCGGCAGGGCCATGGGGCTGCGGGCGATGCGTGTGAAGGGCAGGCAGAGCATGGCGATCACCAGCGCCATCGCCCAGCTGGCGCCAAGCCATCCGACGCGGTCCACAAGGATGAGGAACACGCCGCCGCCGATTGCAGAGCCGAGATAGGCCCCGCCGACCTGCGCGGCATTGCCCCAGCCGTAGCGCGTGTTCCGCAGCGCGGCGACGGCATAGCCGTCACAGGCGATATCGACGGTGGCGGTCGCGAAGGCCGCAACCATCAGGATGGCCAGCACCGGCAGCACCGGGAAGGGCCCGACGAGTCCGACCGCCAGCAGCGCGGCAATCACCACCGTCACGCCGCTCAGCACGATCAGGGCCGACCGGTCGCGCCCGCCATCGGGCAGGCGGAACCGCTCGATCCGGGGCGCCCAGAGGAACTTCAGCGCCCAGGGAAGCACCAGCAGCGAGACCAGCCCGATCTGGTCCAGCGGAAGCTCCTGCGCCCGCAGCACACCGGGCAGCCCGGCCCAGGTCACCCCGCCAATGACGTTCTGCATCACGTAGACGCCACCGATGGCCCCGATGACGCGCCAGTGTCCCCCTTGCCCCGACATCAGAAGCGGTACGCGATGCTGGCGGTCGCGGTGCGGCCCTCGGTGCGGTAACAATAACCGGCGCTACAGGTCTGGTCGGTGTTGTCGAAGACGTTCTTCACGTTCAGCCGCAGGCCCAGCCCGTCAAGGCCAAGCTGGCCGAAATCGTAGGACAGCGACAGGTCGGCGAAGAGCTGGTCGTCGTTGCGGAAGCTGTTGGTGTCATCGCCCCAGCTTTCGCCGACATAGCGCAGACCGGCCCCAAAGCCCCAGCCTTCGAGCGCACCGGCGCTCGGCTCGTAGAAGCCCCAGACCGAGGCCGTGTGTTCGGGGGTCGCCGACAGCTGCTTGCCCTCGGTGCCCGAGGCGCCGCGTTCGATCTCCATGTCGAGATAGGTATAGGCGGCGGTCATCCGCAGACCGCTGCCGAAGTTGAACTGCCCTTCAAGCTCGACCCCGCGTGAGTGCAGGTCATAGGGCACCTGCACCTGATAGAGCCCGCCGAAATCCGCCGGATCGACGGTCTGGAACACCACGCCGTCCTCCTGGCGGATGTCGAAGAGCGAGGCGGTGATCAGGCTTTCGGTGTTGGGCAGCTGGTACTTGAAGCCGATTTCCTTCTGCAGGCCCCGGGTCGGGTCGCCCGTGCGGCCGCTGTCCGGCGCATGGGCGCCGTCGTAGACCAGGCCGGTGGTCGGCACGAAGCTGCTGGACAGGTTGGCAAAGACCGAGAGGTCTTCATTGACCGCATAGCTCACGCCGATCCGGCCCGAGAAACCCTCGTCGGACGTGTCTGTGCCGTTCTCTGCGGCATCGAAGGTGGTGGTCTCGACCCAGTCGTAGCGCCCGCTGAGAAAGACCGTCCAGGCGCCGGTCTGGATCTGGTCGTGCAGGTAGACGCCAAGCTGTTCGATATCCTGCCCGCCGGAATAGGGCTGGTCCATCGCGTCCGTCGCATCTGACGAGACATAGCCGACGCCGCCGTAATAGGCATCGTAGGAGGCATCGCTGTAGTCGAGGCCGGTCACCAGCGTGTGGTTCAGCGCACCGGTGGTGAAGAAGGCCTCGGCGCTGGTGTCGACGGCGAAGGTCCGGGAGTCTTCAAGGTAGTGCCCCCAGTAGCGCCCCAGATCGGCGCCTGCCGGGTAGAGACCGCTGAATTCGAGATCCGCATCGACTTCGGAGTAGCGCAGGTTCTGGCGCAGGGTCACGCTGTCGGTCAGCTCGTGTGCGATCTCGTAGCCAAGGCGCCACTGCTCGTTGTCGAATTCGTTGTAATCGGGGTCGCCGACATAGATGTGCGAGGCCTTGCCGTATGAGGGGTTGTAGTAGGACGCCGTGCCGCCGCGCGTCGATTTTGCGTATTCACTCAGAAGGGTGACTGTCGTGCGCTCGGTCAGCTGGTAGGTCAGGGCTGGCGCGATCATGGCGAGATCGTCCCGGAAGCCTTCCAGCGGCGTTTCGGCGTCACGCAACACGCCGGTCAGGCGGTAGCTGAGGCGCCCATCCCCGACCGGGCCTGCGAAGTCGAAATCCAGCTCCTTGTGCGCCTCGGTGCCGAAGCTCAGCTGCACCTCGCGGAACGGGTCCTGTTTCGGGCGCTTCGACACGATGTTGACGATGCCGCCCGAGCCGCTGACACCATACATCGACGACGACGGCCCCTTGAGCACCGAGGCCGCCTCGAAGCTGTAAGGATAGTTCTGATACCACGCCGAGGGCCCGTTGACCTGCCGCAGACCGTCGCGGAACAGGCCGGTGTAGGCAGAGGCGAAACCGCGCAGGTAGATCGCGTCATAGCGGCTGTCGAAGCCGAAATTGGTGGTGCTCGCACCAGCGGTATATCCAAGCGCATCCAGCAGCGTGCGCGGCTCCTGATCCTCGATCTGGTCCTGCGTCACCGTGCTGATGTGCTGGGGAATGTCGCGGATCGCCGTATCGGTGCGCGTCGCCTGTCGGCCGCTTTCGGCGACATAGCCGTTCTGCAACAGCGTATCGTCGCTTTCCGCTTCGAGTACGAGCGTTCCAAGATCAAGCCCGGTGCCATCCTGCGCCAGAGCGCGTGTGGCAAGCGTCGTGGTCGACACCGCGGCAATACCGGCAAGCAGGGCAATTCGGGAAACAAGCATGGGAGCCTCCATCGTGGTGGCCCTGGCTGGTTCCTGGCTGAGGCATCGTGCAGGGGTCTCTTGACCGTTTTACTGGGGAATTTCAATCCACCCGAAGCGCATACGCTCTCATGAGGCAATCCAATTGTATCATTGGGGTAACAGGACATTGCCTGGCGCTGTTGGTCGGGCCCGTGCGGTAAAGCGGCGCTGCCGGTTCCCGGACCCCTGTATCCGGGGGATGCCAAGGGGTGCCGGGCTTTGTCGCGCGGATATGCGTCGCAAGGCGAAAGTTCCCGATGACGTGCTCCGAAGACCTCCGGGGATTTTGACGCGTGGCCTCGGTCAACGCCTCGACACAGAAGTCGGCCTCCAGCGTGTTCGAGATCCGCCAGGACAGGACCTTGCGGGCGTGCCAGTCCATGATCGCCACGAGGTAGAGGAACCCGCGCCGCATGGGCAGGTAGGTGATGTCCGA
>JAFKDC010000021.1 GCA_017255395.1 Enemella evansiae
ATCCCGATAATCGTAACCTCGGACATGGATGCTCCCTCCTTCTGTGATGGCTTCAACACGCATCACATTGGCACATTGCGATGCCGTCAGGTGGGGGCATCCACGCCATCAACAGAGCCTCTTTGACCTGAAAATTCTTCGCAGGGCAGCCTTTTGGGCTACACCTCCGACTTGCTGCTACTCTGAGCAACCATCACCGCAGTAGTAGGCGGACGACGGCTGGCTCGGCGCTGTTGGCCACCGTCCATTCTATTGTGCTGTATAAAGTCTCGAAGGACCGGTTCGGGGGAGCTGCGGCGCGGCGTTGGTCAACTCGACGAGTGTCGGGAGAGCCATGTATTCCAGCGTCACCCCGAAAGAGACATCTTGTTCGATCTCGGGCTTTCGTTTGAATGGCCAGATCGGAGGCGTGCTGGCAGTCTGGACCCCGCAGAACGCGGTCGACCAGGTCTCGGCGAGGATTGTATACGCCCGGATGCAGGTATATTAGATGCACATGGCATTCAAATTCCCCCCTCTCGCGCTGGTCTGGCGCACGGCCCTGTTCCTCGTCCTCGGCGGGCTCGGCGGCTATGCGGCCAGCCTGATCCGCCTGCCGATGCCCTGGATGCTGGGATCGCTCTTCGTCTCTGCCGTCATGGTGCTGGCGGTGCGGCCCCGGGTGCTGGAGGATTACACATTCCCGCCGCCGCTTCGGACCTTCTTCATCGCGCTGATCGGGGTGATGATCGGCACGCAGGTCACACCCGAGCTTTGGGACATGGCCGGCGACCTCGGCCTGTCCTTTCTCTGCCTGATCTTCTTCGTGGTCGCGGCCCATGCGGGCAACTACCAGATCTTCCGGCGGGTCGGCGGCATGGACCGCACGACCGCCTTCTATTCCGGCACACCGGGCGGGCTGATCGAAAGCATCGTGACCGGCGAGGCGGCGGGCGCGGATATCCGCATCCTGACGGTGCAGCAGTTCCTGCGCATCATCGTGGTCATCACCACCCTGCCCCTGGCCCTGTCGCTCTGGGTCGGAGAACCGGTGGGCAGCGCCGCCGGGATCCTCTCTCCGAACGCGTCAGAGCCGGTGGGGCCGCTGGCCATCGGGATGATCGTGATGATCGCGGTGGCGGGCATGGCCCTGGGCGGCCCACTGCGCCTGCCCGCCGCCCGGCTGACCGGTCCGCTGCTGCTGGCCGGGGGGCTGACGGTGACGGGGGTTCTGCACACCCACCTGCCCGGCTGGCTGATCGCCGCCGCGCAATGCGTGATCGGCGTCAGCCTCGGCCTGCGGTTTCACGGCGTGAAGCTGGAGCTTCTGCGCCGGTCGCTGGGGCTGAGCCTGCTTTCGGTCGCCTATATGCTGGTGCTGGGCGGGGCCATCGCGATGCTGCTGCATGCGGTGACGGGCATTCCCTTCCTGCACCTGCTGATCAGCTACGCCCCCGGCGGCGTGGCCGAGATGTCGGTGATCGCGCTCAGCCTTGCGGCCAACCCGGCGCTGGTCAGCCTGCATCACGTGATCCGCATCCTGCTGACGGTGGTGGAAATGCCGCTGGCGGCGCGGGTGACGGGAATCACAGCAAGGAAGTAGCGCGGGTTCACCGGGTTTCGCAGGCCTGGCGGCCTGCGACCGGTCGGGGGCTCTGCCCCCGACCCCGAGGTATTTGGAAGACCAAAGAAGAGCGGGTGTCCGCGTGGCGAAATGGGGAGAGCGCCCCCGTGCAGCCGTGCGCTACCCCTTGTCAAAGCGCAGGGCGGTCAGGGCGCCTCGGCCTTTTCCTCCAGCGTCAGCCATTCTTCTTCGGCGTCGGAGAGGGCCGTCTGGCGCTCCACCAGCGCCTCTGTCGCCTTCTTGAACTTCAGCGGTTCGCGCGTGAAGAGGTCCGGCGCGGCGAGGAATTCCTCCAGCTTGGCGATCTCGGCTTCCAGCCGTTCGATCACCGCGGGCAGTTCCTCCAGCCGGTGCTTCTCGGTGAAGGAGAGCCCTGCGGCGGCTGCCTTTTGCTTCGTCTTTTCGGATGCCGGGGCGACGGCGACCTTGGGTTTCGCGGCCGGGGCCGCCTCGGCCTTGCGTTGCGCGCGGTAATCAGACCAGCCGCCTGCGTAGAGCACCGTGCGGCCCGCCCCCTCCATCGCCACGGTCTGGGTGGCGACGCGGTCGAGGAAATCGCGGTCGTGGCTGATCAGCAGCACCGTGCCGTCGTAATCGTCCAGCAGCTCCTGCAGCAGGTCCAGCGTCTCGACGTCCAGATCGTTAGTCGGTTCGTCCAGCACCAGCAGGTTCGATTCCCGCGCCATCAGCTTGGCCAGCAGCAGCCGCGCCTTCTCGCCGCCCGACAGGGAACGCACCGGCGCGCGGGCCTGCGCCTCGTCGAAGAGGAATTCCTTGAGGTAGCCCACGACATGCTTGGGCTGGCCACGGACCATGACCTGATCCGCCTGCCCCGAGACCCGCATCTCCTTGTCGCCGGTCAGGCTTTCCCAGAGCGACAGGTTGGGGTCCAGCTGCGCGCGCGCCTGGTCGAAGATCGCCGGAACGAGGTTTGTGCCCAGCTTCACCGTGCCCGCGTCGGGCGCGATCTCGCCCATCAGGATGCGGATCAGCGTGGTCTTGCCGACGCCGTTCGGCCCAACGAAGGCGACCCGGTCGCCGCGCTGCACGGTGATCGAGAAATCGCGCGCGATCACCTTGTCGCCGAAGGCGTGGCGCAGGCCCTGCGCCTCGATCACCTTCTTGCCCGACTTCGGACCGGAAGCGAGGTCCATCGCCGCCGTGCCCTGCCGCCGGATCTGCGCGCCGCGCTCGGACCGCATGTCCTGCAGGCGCCGCACCCGGCCCTGATTGCGCTTGCGGCGGGCCGAGATGCCCTCGACCGCCCAGCGGGCCTCGGACTTGATCTTGCGGTCCAGCTTGTGCCGGGCCATGTCCTCGTCTTCCCAGACCTTGTCGCGCCAGGCCTCGAAGCCCGCGAAACCCTGTTCCTGCCGCGCCACCACGCCCCGGTCGATCCAGAGCGTCGCGCGCGTCAGTTCGGTCAGAAAGCGCCGGTCATGCGAAATCAACACGAAGGCGCGGCGGGTGGCCTTGAGTTCGTCCTCAAGCCACTGGATCGCCTCGATGTCGAGGTGGTTGGTCGGCTCGTCCAGCAGCATCAGTTCCGGTTCCTCGGCCATCAGCTTGGCCAGCGCGGCACGCCGCCGCTCGCCGCCGGAAGCGGTGGCCACGGGGCGGTCGGGGTCGAACTTCAGCCCCTCGGAGGCGCGTTCGACCTTGTACATCTCGGAGGGGTCGAGTTCCGAGGTGGCGAACTCGCCCAGAGTCTCGAAGCCCGAAAGGTCCGGCTCCTGCTGCATGTAGCCGACCGAGACGCCCGGCCCCAGAACCCGGTCGCCGCGATCCGCTTCGACCAGTCCCGCCATAACCTTCATCAGGGTCGATTTGCCGGATCCGTTGCGGCCCACCAGCGCCACGCGGTCGCCTTCCTGCACGACGAGCGAAAGCGCGTCGAAGACCGGGTCGCCGCCGAAGGTGAGGGAAATGTCGGAGAGTTGCAGAAGGGGTGCCTGTGCCATGCCGCGCAGCTAGGCAAAGCCGCGCCTGCCGTCAAGTCGGGCCGTGTCGCAGCCGGGCCCCATCGCGGCCCGGCGCGGCGCATTACCCCGGGGATGCGGGAGGCCTTTTTCCGCGCGACGGCGGCGCGGGGACTGCCGTTATTAACCGGCGACTGCCCGCAGCAGGCGTTTGCGGGCCGGGGGAATCGCCGCGATCTCGACGCCGGTGAAGACGTGCAGCGTGTTCATCTGCGCATCCACCACCGCGTGATCCGACACCCAGCCGCCCATGGTCAGGTAGGTTTTCAGCAGAGGCGGCATCCGCAGCATCGCCACCTTCCGGTCGGGCTTGCGGCGCAGCCGTTCGGCGAAGCGGAAGACGCTGGGCGCCTTGACCCGGGGCAGCCAGCGGCGCGGCGCGAGGTGCCGGGCCTTCAGAACCGCGAAGGCATCGTAGTATTCCCGCGCGTCGGTGCCCGCGAAAGAGGCGCAGCCAAACAGCAGCTCGACCCCCTGCGCATCGACATAGGCGGTCATCGCCCCCCAGGCCACGCGCAGGATATCCGGGTCGTGCCAGTCGGGATGGATGCAGAAACGCCCCATCTCGACCATCGGCCCCTCGAAGGCGGAAAGCGCCGAAAGCTCGTAGAACTGCGCCGAGTAGCTGCGGCCGATCTCGGCCCCGCCCGCCAGCGGCATCAGGCGAAAGCAGCAGACGACGGCGCCGCTGGTCATATCCTCGACCAGCACGTGGTGGCACACCGCGTCGAAGGCGTCTGCATCGGGCCCGTCGCGATGAAAGGCCAGACCGCGCAGCGCCTGCGCCCGGGTCAGATCGCCGGGGCCCTCGGCAAGCCGGGCGCGGTAGCGCCCCCGTCTCAGGTCGATGTTTGTGTCGGCCATGCCCGCCTCTTGTGCCATGCCTTCCTCAGGGGACCTATATGGCCCCTGATTGCGCGAATTGCATGACAGCAGCGTGACGAATCCTCGCCGGGCCGATGCGCGACCCCGGCCATGTCGTTACTGGCTACCCAGAAGCTGGCTGGCGTCGAGCCCGCCGATATTGCCGAAGAGCTTGCGGATAAAGCCGATCTCGCCATCGGTGCTCTTGGTCACGCGGCGGGTGATCGGCACCACGCGGCCGTCTTCCAGCCCGTAAGTGCTGATATTGTCCACGATACCGGCCTGATCGAAGGTGATGGCCAGGATCTGGCGGTCCATGATCTCGGGGCGGCGCCACGCGAAATGGCGCATCTCCGTCTCGATGTAATAGAAACCCGAGTTGTCGCGCACGCCGGAGGCATTCGGCACGCCGATCAGGTCCTCGACGGAGGCCTGGGTATCGACGCCGGGCACGATCTGCTGCAACTCGTCCTCGGGCGGCATGTACCCATGGGTACGATAGCTTGCCGAACACGCGCCAAGCGCCACAACCATCACCGTGGCTGCCGCCAATCGCGCCCTGCCCGTCTTGCCCTGCATCGCCCTGCCCCTCTTGTCCTGGTTCTCATGGCCCCGTAATCCGATTACAGAAGGAATGCCCGCCATTCAAGCACAGGAAAACCGGACCCTATGCCCCATGCATCGACCTCCGACCCCCGCCTGCGTGTCTCTGCGCTGGGTCGCGGGACGGAACACGCTTTCTGCCTCGAACCCGAGTCAGAAGACCGCGCCGCCCTTGCCGGGCATCTTGGCGCGCAAACAATCCGCAAGCTGCGTTTTCAGGGCCGGCTTGTGCCGCTGGGCAACCGCGGCTGGGAACTGACGGCAGAGCTGGGCGCCACGGCGGTTCAGGCCTGCATCGTGACGCTGGCGCCGGTGACGACGCGCATCGATACCCCCGTCACCCGCCGTTTCGTGCCGGCCGACCGTCTGGACAGTTTCGAGGCCGGTTCCGAGACCGAGGTGCCCGAGGACGACAGCGTCGAACCGCTTGGCGATGTCATCGACCTCTGGGCGGTCATGGCCGAGGCGCTGGCGCTGGCGCTTCCCGCCTATCCCCGGGCCGAGGGCGCGGACCTCGACCAGGCGCAATTCGCCGAGGATGGCGTGGCCCCGCTGACCGACGAAGAGGTCAAACCCTTTGCCGGTCTGGCCTCGCTGCGCGAAAAAATGCGGAAGGATGGCGAGGAGGGCTGAGAATCCCCTTGCCAAATCAGACTTTCCGCGTATTTTCGCGCCTTCATGAGAACGCCAGCCTTGCATCGCCCCGCACGCCGGGTCATATGGCGCGGCAAGGCTCCAGACATCGCGGGGACGCTGTCCCCTCACCAAGATAGAGGTTGAGACATGGCCGTCCAACAGAACAAGGTTTCGAAATCGCGCCGCAACAACCGTCGTGCGCATGACGCACTGACCGCGGCGAACCCGAACGAGTGCGACAACTGCGGCGAACTGAAGCGCCCGCACCACGTCTGCCCGTCCTGCGGTCACTACGCAGAGCGCCAAGTCGTCGCCATGGCCGACGAGATCGACCTGGACGAAGACGCGGCATAATAACCCCGGCGGGGCCTACCGGCATGAGTTCCTTGCAGGATCGACAGGCGGCAGGCGGCGCGCGCGTGGTGATTTCCGTCGACGCCATGGGCGGCGACAGGGGACCGGCGGCCGTGGTCGCCGGTATTTCGCATTCGGCCAAGAAGAATCCCGAGCTGGATTTCCTGTTGCACGGCAACCGGGAGGAGCTTGCCCCACTCGTCGGCAAGCGCAAGATCCTCGACGGTCGCTGCACGGTGATCCATGCCGAGGATGTCGTCAGCATGGACGACAAACCCAGCCAGGTTGTGCGCCACGGCAAGAGCACCTCGATGTGGTCGGCGCTCGAATCGGTGCGCTCGGGCGATGCCACCGTGGCGGTCAGCTGCGGCAACACCGGCGCGCTGATGGCGCTGTCGATGATCCGCCTGCGCAAGCTGCCCGGTGTCAACCGTCCCGCCATCGCGATCCTCTGGCCCTCGTCCAATCCGCAGGGTTTCAACGTGATGCTCGATGTGGGCGCGGACATCCGCGCCGACGCGCAGGACCTGCTGCAATATGCGCTGATGGGCACCTCTTACGCGCGCAACGCGCTGGATCTTACCCGTCCCCGCATCGGCCTGCTGAACGTCGGCACCGAAGAGCACAAGGGCCGCGCCGAACTGCGCGAGGCCCATGACCTGATCGAGAACCACGCCCGCGACGGCGCCTATGAATTCGTGGGATTCGTCGAAGGCGGCGACATCCCCGGCAAGCGCTGCGACGTGATCGTGACCGACGGTTTCACCGGAAATGTCGCGCTGAAGACCGGCGAGGGCACCGCCTCGCTGATCGGACAGCTGCTGAAAGAGGCCTTTGCCTATTCGCCTCTGTCGCGCATCGCCTCGGTGCTGGCGCTGACCTCCATGAGCCGCCTCAAGAAACGCATCGACCCGCGCCGCGTCAACGGGGGCGTCTTCCTCGGCCTGAACGGCACGGTGGTGAAGTCGCACGGCTCCGCCGACCCGACCGCCATTTCCGCTGCGGTGAAGCTGGCCTTCCAGCTGGCGCGCTCGGGATTCGGTGACCGACTGGCTGCACGGGTTGCCTCTGCCGCCGAGCTTGCGCAAGATGCCGGCGAGCAGAAGGACCATAACAAGACATGACACTGCGGGCCAAAGTTGCCGGGGTGGGCCACTACCTCCCCGAACGAGTCGTCGAGAACGCCGAATTCGAAGCCAGCCTGGACACCTCGGACGAGTGGATTCGCTCGCGCTCCGGCATCGAGCGGCGGCATTTCGCCGCCGAGGGTCAGACCACCTCTGACCTTGCGACCCGGGCCGCGAAAGCCGCACTGGCGGATGCCGGGCTGGAGCCGTCGGACATCGACGCTATCGTGCTGGCGACCTCGACCGCCGACCTGACCTTCCCCTCCGCCGCGACCATGGTGCAGGCCGCGCTTGGCATGACCAAGGGCTTCGCCTTCGACGTGCAGGCGGTCTGTGCGGGCTTCGTCTACGCGCTGACCAATGCCAATGCGCTGATCGTCTCGGGGCAGGCCAAGCGGGTTCTGGTCATCGGGGCCGAAACCTTCAGCCGCATCATGGACTGGGAAGACCGCGCGACCTGCGTGCTGTTCGGCGATGGCGCGGGCGCGCTGGTGCTGGAAGCCTCCGAGGGCGACGGCACCAATGCCGACCGGGGCATCCTGTCGACCGATCTCAACAGCGACGGGCGTTTCCGGGATATCCTTTACGTCGACGGCGGCATCGGCTCCCGGACCACCGGCTACCTTCGGATGCAGGGCAAGGAGGTCTTCCGCCACGCGGTCGAGAAGCTCGCCGCCACCGCAGAGACGGCGATGGCCAAGATCGGCCTCCAGGCATCCGAACTCGACTGGGTGGTGCCGCATCAAGCCAATATCCGCATCATCGCGGGCACCGCAAAGAAGCTGGGCCTGCCGATGGACAAGGTGGTCGTGACCGTGCAGGATCATGGCAACACCTCTGCCGCCTCGATCCCGCTGGCGCTGTCCGTCGGTCGTGACCGCGGCCAGATCAAGCCGGGCGACCTGGTCGTGACCGAAGCGATCGGTGGCGGCCTGGCATGGGGCGCTGTCGTTTTGCGCTGGTAAAGCCCCGAATTCCGGACGATGCGTCAGCCAGCGCCCGGTCTTCGGGCAAGCGCGCGCATCGCTCTGGTGAACCTTTGCCTAAATCGTGCCGCACAAGTCATTGAACTTGACGGGCCTTTTCACATCCGCCTAATCTCGGGCAAACTGCGGGAGGGATGACGTATGGGGGACAAGACCCTGACGCGAATGGATCTGAGCGAATCGGTGTTTCGCGAAGTCGGCCTTTCGCGCAATGAAAGTGCCGAACTGGTCGAGGCCGTGCTTCAGCACATGTCCGATGCGCTGGTCTCGGGCGAACAGGTCAAGATCTCGTCTTTCGGCACCTTCTCGGTGCGCGAAAAGGCGGCACGGGTTGGCCGCAACCCCAAGACCGGGGAAGAGGTGCCGATCCAGCCGCGCCGCGTGCTGACCTTCCGCCCCTCGCACCTGATGAAAGACCGCGTGGCCGCGGGCAACAAGCGCTGAGGCGCTAGGACATGTCGAAATCGCGTGACGCCTTCCGCACCATTTCCGAAGTCGCGGACTGGCTGGAAACGCCAGCCCATGTGCTGCGGTTCTGGGAAAGCAAGTTCAGCCAGGTAAAGCCTGTGAAGCGCGCCGGCGGGCGCCGCTACTATCGCCCTGCCGACATGGAATTGCTGGGCGGAATCAAGAAGTTGCTGCACGAGGACGGGATGACCATCAAGGGCGTCCAGAAAGTCCTGCGCGAGCAGGGCGTGCGCCACGTTTGCAGCCTCTCGGCCATGGTGGGCGCCGAGGACGACGACACCCCGGACGCCGCGCTGATCGAAGACGCCCCCTTCGAGGAAGTGGCCGAAGCGCCCGCGACCTCCGAGATCCTGACCTTCCCCACCTCGGCGCGCCAGCCGCAGCCAGACGTGCCCGCCGCCGGGGAAACGGGCGGTCTGCCGCCGGAAAAAAACACGGACGTGGCAGCCAGCGGGACAGACAGCGCCCCCCTCGTGGCCGACGCCCAGAGGCGGGACGCGGCGCGCTCCGACGACCCGGAGCCACCCGCCCCCGCGACGACCCCCGCCCCCGCGACGACGGAACCGGCCCCGGTGCTTGGCGAATCGGCGCCGCAACCGGATGGGGAAGAGACCGACATTCCCCTCGAATTCGACCATCTCGACCAGCCCACCGAAACAACCGCCGATGCCGCGGATGCGGCGACCGAGGTCGAGGAAGCCACCGCGAAACCGGCGGAAATCACCGCGCACCTGCCGCTTGGCCCGCTTCCCTCGGACAACACGGAAGGCGACGAGGCAACCGTTGCACTCTCGGCGGCGCAGCGGGCCCAGACAGAAGAGGCCGGACAGCCTCGCCCGGATTGGGATGAGACACCCGACGAAGCCGTCCGCGACAGCACCGGGTCGGACACCGGCACCCTGCCCCTCTCTGACGCCGGGACGACGCCCGAGGCAGATGCCGAGGCCGCTTTCGATGACGGCTCCGCGTTGGAGGGCGACGGCCCCCTCGATACAGGCAGCCCTGCGGTTTCCGCTCTAGACGGGATGACCGAAGGCGATGCGACGCCCGCCGCCGAAGCCGCTGCGGAAACCGCGCCAAAGGCCACGCGCGATCCGGCTACGGCCGATCTGCCGCCTGCGTCCAAGGACATCGCAGGCCATGACGCGGCGGCGGAACTGCCGGACGCCGCGCCAACAGATGTGAAGCCTGCCACCGACGAAACGCCCGTCCTTTCCGCAGCCTCTGACAAGCCCGCGCCGTCATCCGGGGACGAGGCACAGACCGCGGATCGGCCCGCTGCCGAAGACAACGAATCGCACGCCTTGCCATCGTCTGCCGACGCCGACAGGGCAACCGCCAGCACGTCTTCTGATGATCCCGAGCAACCGGCGCCGCAGGCCGCTTCAACGCCCGGGGCAGGTGAGCCCCCCATACCCGCCCCTGTCCCGCAGCCGGAAACGGCGCCCCAGCCTGTGGCCGAAGCCAGCAACGGCGCGCCCACGGGCGCCGCAACGCCAGTCGGCCGCCCGGTGGATCTGCCGGACTTCACCGCGCAGGCCGAGGCCACGCAAGTCCCCGGCCCCCTGACGCATCTGGCGCGGATCGACCGCCTGACACAGTCGCAAGCCGAAGCGCTTGCCGCTCCGCTCGACCGGTTGAAAGCCCTGCGCGACAGGCTGAACCGGCCTCTGTCTTGATCCATTTATTTTTGCGTCGGCGGGGGTTGCACGTGCCGGAAAAACCGGTAAGACACGCGAACAAGTCGGGCTATGGCGCAGCCTGGTAGCGCGTCCGTCTGGGGGACGGAAGGTCGCAGGTTCGAGTCCTGCTAGCCCGACCATTTCATTCGCTACCAATCACCAAAACGGGGTCAAAGCACCCCGAACGAAACCCGGTGTTTCGCCCCCGCGACCGCATTGCGCGTCGCATCTGTCGACCCTCCCACAACCTCCGTAAAGGTCCGCCGCGCGCTTGGGTGGACGGTCGGACTTTGCGGCGCAGCGACGTCGAAGCATGTCGCGGACTCCGAGATGCAACAGACCCGCCCCTGCCCGAGCGCCACGCAGCGGACGGCCCCGACAACGCAGAAGTCCTTGCGCTGCTGTCGCGCACCGCGGACGATCAGGGTGTCTCGGCAGAGTATGAAATCCTGCGTGACAGCGAAACCGAGGACGAGGCACCTGAGGCAACCGCCTGACCGGCGCATTTCGCTCCCCCTTCCCGCGCGGCCTTGTTAAGAGGGGCGCAAAGGGGAGACCGGCATGACGGGTGTACTGGCCAGCCAGCAAATTGAGACTCTGATCGCAACGGGCGCGATCGGCGCAACGGAAGAGTTTGTCGAAGGACAGGTGCAGCCCGCAAGCCTCGACTTGCGGCTGGGTGCGGTGGCCTATCGGGTGCGTGCCTCGTTCCTCGCCGGCAAGGGCACCAGCGTCGAAAGCCGGCTTGCCCAGTTCGAGATGCACCGAATCGACCTCTCGGGCGGCGCGGTGCTGGAAAAGGGCTGCGTCTACGTCGTCCCGCTCATGGAACGGCTGGCTCTGCCTCAGGGCACGCAGGCCATCGCCAATGCCAAAAGCTCGACCGGGCGGCTGGATCTGCTGACCCGGGTGATCACCGACGGCGGGGTGGAATTCGACCGCATCGCAGAGGGCTATACCGGGCCGCTCTATGCCGAGATCTGCCCGCGCAGCTTCTCGGTGCTGGTGCGACCGGGTCAACGGCTGAACCAGATCCGCTTCCGGCGCGGGCGGACGGTTTTGACCGACGCCGACCTGACCCAACTGCATCGCGACCACGTGCTGGTCTCCGGCGGCGAGCCGGTCATCAATGAAGGGCTGGGCTTTTCGGTCGACCTTATGCCCGGCGACGAGGGGCTCGTGGGCTATCGCGCGCGGCCCCATACCGGGGTGATCGACCTCGACCGGATCGGCGAATACGACCCCGCCGATTACTGGGACAGGCTGCGCTCGCAGACCGGGCGGCTGATCCTCGATCCCGGCGCCTTCTATATCCTCGTCAGCCGCGAGGCCGTGCATATTCCGCCCGGCTACGCCGCCGAAATGGCGCCCTACCTTGCCATGGTCGGCGAGTTCCGCGTGCATTACGCGGGTTTCTTCGATCCCGGCTTCGGCCACGCCCCGGCGGGCGGTGAAGGCGCCCGCGGCGTTCTGGAGGTGCGCTGCCACGAAGCGCCCTTTGCGCTGGAACATGGGCAGGTCGTGGGTCGACTGGTCTACGAACGCATGTCCGAGATCCCGGCGCAGCTCTACGGTTCGGGCATCTCCTCGAATTACCAGGGCCAGGGCCTGAAGCTGAGCAAGCACTTCAGAGCGTAATATCAAGGGATTACGACCCCATACTCTTGTTCTGCGCGAAAACGGCGGCGCGTTCTTCGCGCGCCGTCGGCCGCAAGGAAACACGCGCTCCGTGGCAGGTAGAGACACCCGCAAACAGGAATGACCGCTGCACCGCCAAGCGCCGACCGGGGGTTTCTTCTTGGCAAAAATACCTGAAACCCGGCCCGCAAGGGGCGCGAGAGACCGGTTCTAGCGGTTCGCGGCCCGGGCCTGCCGCACTTGCATCTGTGCCCGCCGCTCAGGTGACACCGTCTTCGGCCCCTGCCCCTTGGCGCCGCCGTCGCGGCCCGACATCCGGTTGAACCCGGCGTTCACACCCCGGTTGATCAGTTGCCGCATCACCGTGCGGACGATCATGCTGACGATCTGGTTGGCGTTCATGGCGCGTCCCTGTCTCTGCGATTTACCTCGGACCCCGTTTATCAGCAAATTGCGCCGATTTTCAGGCATATCGCCGTGACCGGGGGTCAATCCTCGAAAAGCTCGCTTTGCCCTTCGTCGGTCTCTTCCTCGCTGTCCGCATCCTCGCCGACCTGCGGCACCCCCAGCGGCGACGGGCGGCTTTCCAGCAGTCCGGCGGCGCGCAGTTCGGCCAGCCCGGGCAGATCACGCGCCGATTCCAGCCCGAAATGTTCCATGAAGGCCTGCGTCACCACAAAGGTCACCGGGCGGCCCGGGGTCATGCGGCGGCGCCCGAAGCGAATCCACTCCATCTCGATCAACTGGTCGACCGTGCCGCGCGACACGGCGACGCCTCGGATTTCCTCGATCTCGGCCCGCGTGACCGGCTGGTGGTAGGCGATGATCGCCAGCGTTTCGATGGCGGCGCGGGACAGCTTGCGCGTCTCGACGGTTTCGCGCTGCATGAGATAACCCAGGTCGGGCGCCGTGCGGATCGCATAAGCATCGCCGACCCGCACCACATGCACGCCGCGCCCCTCGTAGCGCTTGCGCAGATAGACCAGCGCCTCGGCGGGATCGCAGCCATGCGGCATCCGGTCCGCCAGATCCTTGACCGTCACCGCCTCGGCGGTGGCAAAAAGGATCGCCTCGACCATGCGCTCCTGTTCACCCATGGGCGGCGCTTCGAACAGGCTTTCGCGCGGCAGGCTCTCGTCCGGGATCATGGTATCCTTCGCGGCGTCATTCGGGGCATTGTTGCCGGCATCGTCCGGGGCGTCGTCAGTCATCGCGTCTCTCCCGGCGGCGCAGCTGGATGGGCTCGAAGGTGCCGGACTGGCGCAACTCGGCCTTGCCTTCCTTCACCAGCTCCAGCGAGGCGGCAAAGGTCGCGGCGGTGGCAGAGCGCCACATGACCTCGTCCTCGCCCCAGCCGTCCGGCAGGTAGCTGGAAATCTCGGTCCACTGCCCGGCAAAGCCGATCATGCCGCGCAACCGCTCCAGCGCCTGTTCCATGGTGAAGACCTTGTCGCGGTCCATCACGAAGGGCCGGAACTCGTCGCGTGTGCGGATGCGCGCATAGCCCTGCATCAGGTCCAGCAGTGTCGCGGTGTATTTCACGCGCCGGACCCGTTCCATTTCCTCGGGCAGCCCCCGGGCGAAGAAGTTCATCCCAAGCCGGTCGCGCGCCATCAGCTTGGCCGCCGCCTCGCGCATGGCCTGCAGGCGTTCCAGCTGGAACGCGAGATGCGCGGCCAGTTCCTCGCCCGACGGGCCTTCTTCGGTCGGATCGGGCGGCAGCAGCAGGCGGGACTTCAGAAAGGCCAGCCAGGCCGCCATGACCAAATAATCGGCGGCCAGTTCGATCCTCAGCGCCTTGGCCTTTTCGACAAAGGAGAGGTACTGCCGCGCCAGCGCAAGGATCGAGATCTTGCGCAGGTCGACCTTCTGCACCCGCGCCATGTTCAGCAAAAGGTCGAGCGGCCCCTCGAATCCGTCCACATCCACCACCAGCGCCTCGGCGGCGAGGCGGTCGGTAACGGAAAGCGGCATTTCGGACTGGGCGTCAGGCTCTGTCATTCAAGGCTCTTGCGATCAAGGCCTCAAATTCCTGTTGCAGGGCCTCGATGTCAACCGGCGCGGGCGCCTGCCGGGCGGCCAGGGCCGTCTCTGCGCGGGTCTGTGCCGCCGGGCTCATCGCGCCCGCCGCCTCTGCGACGGCCTGCATCTCGGCCAGGTCGCCGTTGCAATGCAGGACGACATCGCAGCCCGCGTCCAATGCGGCGCGGGCACGCGTCGCGACCGTGCCGGACAGCGCCTGCATGGAGATATCGTCGGTCATCAGCAGCCCGCCAAAGCCGATGCTGTCGCGGATCAGTTCGATCATCACCGGCGACTGCGTGGCGGGCCTGTGGTCGATCGCCTCGAAGACGATATGCGCCGACATGGCCATCGGCAGAGTGTTCAGCGCCCGGAACGGGGCGAAATCCATGCCATCCAGCGCGTCGAGGGGGGCCGCGACGCGGGGCAGTTCAAGGTGGCTGTCCAGCGTCCCCAGCCCGTGACCGGGGATATGCTTCATCACCGGCAGGACGCCGCCCTGCATCAGCCCCTCGGCCGCGGCGCGGCCATGGGCCACCACCGTCGCCACGTCCGCGCCGTAACAGCGGTTGTGCAGGAAGGGATGCGTTTCGGGGCGCGCGATATCCAGTGTCGGGATGCAATTGCCGTCGATGCCGAGGCCGCGCAGTTCCGCTGCCATGATCCGGCCCCGCAGCCAGAAGGCGCGCGCGGCATCGCTGCCCAGTTGGGTGGCATCCTCCAGCGGCGGGCGCCAGTCGCGCGCCAGCGGCGGGCGCAGGCGCTGGACGCGCCCGCCCTCCTGATCGATGAAGATCGGCGCGTCCCATCCGACAGCAGCGCGCATGTCCGCGCAGAGCGCGCGGATCTGCCCGGGCCTGTCGAGGTTGCGGGCGAAAAGGATAAAGCCGAAAGGCCGCGCCTGCCGGAACAGCGCGGTCTCGTCCTTGGTCAGGCGCAGCCCCGCGCAGCCGTAGATGGCCGCGCCGAACCCCGTCATCGTGTCACAACCGGGATGCAGTCGATGTTCTGCGACACCAGCGCCGAACAGAACCGGCGCGCGTCGGCCAGATCCTCGAAACCATGGGCACGCAGGCGGTAGAAGGTGCGCCCGCCAGAGCTGGCCTTCTGGACAACGCGGTCCTTGCCGTCGAGGAACTCGCCCAGACGCCCGCCCAGCTTGTCCCACTCGCTGCGGGCCAGCTCGGCGGAATCATAGGCGCCGATCTGCACCAGCCGGGTGCCGGAGGCGAGTTGCGACGGATCGATCTCTCGCGTTGCGACTGCGGTTGCGGCCCCCTCTGCCACGGCGGCGGAAGCCTGCGGCGCGGCTGCCGCGCTTCTCAGACCGGCGGGGCGCAGGTTCGGGCGCAGCGACCGGGCCAGCCCCGGCCCCAGGCTGGCCACCTGTGTTGTATCCTCGGCGAGAGAGGTCTCTCCGACGGAGGTCACAACCGGGACCACGTCGCCGCCATCGAGCGGTTCCAGAGCCTCGCCGCCGATGCTTTCGACCAGCGCCGCAAGCTGGGCGTCCTGATTTTCTGGCAGCCCGGGCTCTATCTCGACAATCTCGGCATTGGCGGCCAGCGAGGTCCGCATCGGTTCGGGCCGTTCGGCGGGCACCAGAAGCCCGGCGGCCACGTCCTCTGCCCCCAGTCCAGCGGCGCGCGGTGCCAGAACCAGCCGGTCCGCCGGAGAGGCGGCGGCGCCAAGGCCCGCGACCGTGTTCACGGCCAGTCCCTGGTGATCGGCAAGCGTGCCGCCGGGATCGACGGGCGCCTCGCGCATCGGGCCGGCCAGGGCCATGACCACCGGCACGCCCGAGACGTCGCGCGCCATGACCTTGTAGCCCCAGACGCCCACGCCCACGACCAGCGCAACAGAGGCAGCCGCCCCAAGCCAATGGGCCAGCGACGCCGCTTTTACGGATGCAGGGGCCCCATAGGCCCCGTCATAGGTATACTCTGCCATGTCTGCCTCATGTCTCCCCCGCACGGTACATGGCCGTTCGGGTGGGTGCCTGCTCGATCAGATCCGGCCGGGGCGCCTGTTTGTCAGCGCATCTCTTCGACCGGGGTCACGCCAAGGATACCAAGACCCGCGCGAATCACAACCGCCGTGGCGCGGGCCAGCAGAATTTTCGCCTGTGTTGCGGCAGGGTCATCCTGCACGAAGCGCAGCGCCACATTGTCGTTGCCCTTGTTCCACAGCCCGTGCAGGTCGGCGGCCACCTCGGACAGATAGGTGGCGACGCGGTGCGGTTCATGCGTGCGCGCGGCGATCTCGACCAGACGCGGCCATTCCGCCAGCTTCGTGGCCAGCGCGATCTCGGCGGGGTCTTCGAGCACCGGGGTCACCCCCGCAAGCGTGGCGTCGGTGACGTCGACCCCGGCATCGGTCGCCTTGCGCAGCACGGAACAGATCCGGGCATGGGCGTATTGCACGTAGAAGACCGGGTTTTCCTTGGACTGCTCGACCACCTTGTCGAAGTCGAAGTCGAGCGCCGCGTCGGGCTTGCGGGTCAGCATGTGGAAGCGCGCCACGTCGGCGCCCACCATGTCGACCAGATCGCGCAGGGTGACGAAGGTCCCTGCCCGCTTGGACATCTTGAAGGGCTGGCCGTCCTTGAACAGCTTCACAAGCTGGATCAGCTTGATGTCCAGCGGCACGCTGCCCTCGGACAGCGCGCTGACGGCGGCTTTCATGCGTTTGACATAGCCGCCGTGGTCGGCGCCGAAGATGTCGATCAGCATGTCGAAGCCGCGGGTCACCTTGTCGTAGTGATAGGCAATATCGGGCGCGAAATAGGTCCAGGACCCGTCCGACTTCTTGATCGGGCGGTCGACGTCGTCACCGTGTTCCGTCGAGCGGAACAGCGTCTGTTCGCGCGGCTCCCAGTCTTCGGGGGTCTTGCCCTTGGGCGGCTCCAGCACGCCGCGATAGATCAGGCCCTTGTCGTCCAGCGTCTTGATCGCGTCCTCGATCCGCCCGGTGCCGTAAAGGCTTTTCTCGCTGAAGAAGTTGTCCATGTGGACACCCAGCGCGGCCAGATCCGCGCGGATCAGGTCCATCATCGCATCGGTGGCGAAGGTGCGCACCTCGGCCAGCCATTCCTCTTCCGGGGCGTCCAGCCAGCGGTCGCCGACCTTGTCCTTGAGCGCCTCGCCCACGGGGATCAGGTAGTCGCCCGGGTAGCTGCCCTCGGGCCAGTCGACGCTGAGGTCATGCGCCTCCTGGTAGCGCAGGTAGACAGACCGCGCCAGCACGTCGACCTGTGCGCCGCCGTCGTTGATGTAATATTCGCGGGTGACGTCATAGCCCGCATAGGCCAGCAGCGAGGCCATGGCGTCGCCGACGATGGCGCCGCGCGCATGGCCCACGTGCATCGGGCCGGTGGGGTTGGCGCTGACGTATTCGATATTGACCTTGGTGCCCGCGCCCATGCCGGAACGTCCGTAATCGGTGCCGTCCTTCAGGATCGCGGCAGGCAGCGCGGCCCATGTGGCGTTCGACAGTCGCATGTTCAGGAAGCCCGGCCCGGCCACCTCGGCGCTGGCGATGCGGTCATCGGCGCGCAGCTTCTCGGCCAGAGCCTCGGCGATGTCGCGCGGTTTCATCTTCGCGGGCTTGGCCAGCACCATCGCGGCGTTGGTGGCCATATCGCCATGCGCCGGGTCGCGGGGCGGCTCTGTGGTGACGGGATCGGTGTTCAGGCCCTCGGGCAGCGTGCCCTCGGCTTGCAGGGCGGAAATGCTGTCGATCACCAGCGCGCGAATATCGGAAAACAGGTTCATGGGATGCCTCTTGGATTGGCTGTCCTCTACCACTTTGGAGGGCTGCGTCAAACAGGGGGGTGCAACGCCGCGCATAAACCGGTTGGCCGGTGAGCCGCGCATCGCCGGGCCCCCGGACGGCCCGGCGATGCGCGGCGGCCTGCACTCCGCGCGGGGTGGTGGATCGGGCCGCAATATCAGGCGTGGGGTTCAGGCAAACTCGCCCGGATCTTCCGTGTCGCGCGGCTCCCCCTTGCCCTCGCCGTTGCGGTGCGGCTTCTTCGGGGTCAGCGACAGGATGCGGGTGCCCGCGGCGTCCTTGGGTTCGTTATCCGGCCCCAGCAGGCGCAGCGTCCCGTTCGGGCCGATGTCAGCGAAGACCGTGGCATCGGGCAGTTTCTCGCGCCAATGGTCCAGCGTGAACTCCTCGGACAGCTTGGTGACGCGGAACTCGCAGCCCTGCGCCACGCGGGCGTTGACCTCGAAGAAGGTCTCGTCGGCGCCGAGCGCCCGACCGCCCAGCGTCGCGGGCAGCGCATGGCGTGACGAGGCCTGTTTCACCCGCTTCAGCTGATAGACGTTCTCGCGCCCGAACTCGGGCGCCAGATCGGTGGCCACCAGCGTGTTGTAGGCGTCGTTGTCGGTGGCCGTGATCAGCTTTTCATAGGCGACGTGGTCGATCCGGTGCTCTGCCGCCTCGGACAGGATATCGCCGAAGAAGGTGTCCAGACCGGCCTCGCGCGCCGCCCGCAGATGCGCGTGGTTCGGGTCGGCGATCATCACCGGCAGCTCCATCTTCCGCAGCGCCTTGCCCAGTTCCACCGACCATTGCGAGCCGCCAAGGATCAGCACACCGGGGATCTTGGCCGCCGTCAGCCCCAGCCAGCGCGCCATGGGTGTCAGGGTGAAGCCGTGCAGCACCACCGTCGCCGCCACCAGCGCGAAGGCCAGCGGCCCGATGCGGTTGGCGTCGGTGATCTCCAGCGCAGCCAGCCGCTCTCCGAAAAGCCCGGCCACCGCCACCAGCACCACGCCGCGCGGGCCGGTGAAGGCCACCAGCAGGCGCTCTTTCCACGGGATATTCGACAGTGCCAGCGAGATCAGAACCGCCGCGGGCCGCGCGACGAGGATCACCACCACCACGAAGGCCAGCGCCCGCCAGTCGAGGATGGCCAGCTTCTCGAAGCTCATGTTCGCGGCCAGCAGGATGAAGACACCCGAGACCAGCAGGATGGTCGCATGTTCCTTGAAGCGGCGCAGCTCGGTGAAGCTGGGCAGTTCGGCATTGGCCAGCCACAGGCCCATGACGGTTACCGCCAGCAGGCCGCTTTCATGCAGCACGCTGTCCGACACCGCAAAGACCGCCAGCAGCACCACGAAGAGCACCGGCACCTTCATGTACTCGGGGACAAAGGCGTTGCGGAAGGCCCGGACCAGCCCCCAGCCCGCCGCCGCGCCAAGCACGATGGCGACGAGGATGCCGACGATCAGCACCTGCGCCGCATGGCCCGCCCCGGTCGCGGTCTCGAAGACCACGACGATCTCGAAGGCCAGCACGGCGGCCAGCGCGCCGATGGGGTCGTTGACGATCGCCTCCCACTGCAACAGCGCGGCGGGGCGGCGCGACAGCCGCGATTGCCGCAGAAGCGGCGCGATGACGGTTGGGCCGGTGACGATCATGATGCCGCCGAAGACGGCCGCGCCAGCCCAGCTGACACCGGCCACGTAATGCAGCGCCAGCGTCGAGAACAGCCAGCCCAACGGCGCGCCGATCACCACGAGGCGGCGCACCCCCTCGGCGGCATCCTTCAGCGAATGCAGGTTCAGCGTCAGCCCGCCTTCGAAGAGGATGATCGCCACGGCAATGGCGATCATGGGCTGCAACATGTCCCCGAACTGCGCGCCGGGATCGAGAAAGCCCAGCACCGGCCCGATCACCAGACCGGCGGCCAGCATCAGCACGATGGCGGGCAACCGCAGTTTCCAGGCCAGCCACTGGCTGCCCACGCCAAGCGCGCCCACCAGCGCGAAGGCCAGTACCGGATCGAGCGCGCCGCCCGTTTCTGCCGTTGCCATCTGTCGGTCTTCCCTGTCCCAGTCGCAGCCCTTTGCGGGTCATGCGTAGCTAGCGCAGCCTGCGCCGGCGTCCATGCCCGGTCAAGTCGCCCGTCGCCGGACAGAGGGGCCACGCTCTGTCCGGCCACCGCGATCCGGGCCACGACACAGCCCGGACAGCGACCCCGTCAGTAGCCGCTGCCGCCCAGTCCTTCGAGACAATCGCGCCCGGTCAGCTTGATATGCTGTTGCAGCGCGAAACGGTCGGTCATCCCCGCCACGTAATCCGCAACCAGCCGCGCCACACCGGCCTCGTCGCCGGCCCGCAGGGCGGTCTCGACGTCGCCCTGCCAGCGCGCCGGAAGAAGCGTCGGATCGGCCATGTACAGCGGAAAGAGCGCCTCCAGAGCCTGCGTGACCCGGGCGCGCTTTTCCATGACCTCGGGGGCGCGGTACATGTTGGTGAACAGAAAGCTGCGGATCTGCCGCAGGTCCGCCCAGAGGGCCTCGGAGAAACGGATCACCGGGCGCCCCAGCTCGCGGATCTCCTGTGCGGACCCGGCGCCGGAGTCCTTCAGGCAGGCCTCGGAGGTCTGGATGAGATCCGAAACCATGGCACCGAAGACCCGGCGCAGCGCCTCGTGCCGGCGGCGATAGGCATCCAGACCGGGATAGGTGGCATCGACCTCGGCATAGGCCTCGCGGATGATCGGCAGCGCGGCGATCTCTTCCTCGGTGAACAGCCCGGCGCGCAACCCGTCGTGCAGGTCGTGGTTGTTGTAGGCCACATCATCCGACAGCGCCGCCACCTGCGCCTCGGCGCTGGCATGGGTATGCAGTTCGAGGTCGTGCAGGGCGTTGTAGGCGGACAGGGCATAGGGAATGGCGCCCTCGACCGGCCCGTTGTGCTTGGCGATCCCTTCCAGCGTGTCCCAGGTCAGGTTCAGCCCGTCGAACTCGGCATAATGCCGCTCCAGCGTGGTGACGATCCGCAGCGTCTGGGCATTGTGGTCGAACCCGCCCCAGGGCTGCATCAGCGCATCCAGCGCGTCCTCTCCGGTATGCCCGAAGGGGGTGTGGCCCAGATCGTGCGCCAGCGCCACCGCCTCTGTCAGATCGGTGTTCAGGCCAAGCGCGTTGGAAATGGTGCGCGCCACCTGCGCGACCTCGATGGAATGGGTCAGCCGCGTGCGGTAGAAATCGCCCTCGTGCTCGACGAAGACCTGCGTCTTGTGCTTCAGCCGCCGAAAGGCCGAGCAATGGATGATGCGGTCCCGGTCGCGCTGGAAACACGAGCGGAAGGCACTTTCCTCTTCGGCATGGCGCCGCCCGCGGGACAGGGCGGGGTGGCAGGCAAAAGGGGCGTCGGGCATGGCAGGGGTCTCCGGATTCGGGGGCTGTTTACTGAATGACGGCCCCGAATGACATTGCTTCCTGCGCCCCGCCGGGCATTTGGCGGCAAGGAACGGGCCCCTTGCCTGCCCAGCCTGCAACCTGCCGCACCCCCGACGTCGCCGCCGAAGGCGCGGCCCTGCCCCCCCAGGCCGGCTCCGCCAGCGCCCGCTTTTGCAGGCGCAACCGACCGGTCACCGCGCTTCGACGCCGTCACCCCCGGCGGCCACCGCCGCCGGCAAACCCGTCGGGGGCTTGCTGCCGCGTCCGCGCGGGCCTATCTCTGGGAAGAACCGCAATACCCCAGGTGCCCCATGCAACTGCCCCCCAAAGTCACCCCCCGCGCCTTCGAACGCCTTGCCGAAATCGGCGCGGGCGACGAGGGCAAGGCCCTGCGCGTCGCTGTCGAGGGCGGCGGCTGTTCCGGTTTCCAGTACGACATCCGCCTCGACGAACCCGCCGCCGACGACCTTGTGATCGGCGAGGGCGCCGAAAGGGTTGTCGTCGATCCGGTCTCACTGCCCTTCCTGTCGGGCGCGGTGATCGACTTTTCCGAAGAACTCATCGGCGCCCGTTTCGTGATCGAGAACCCCAACGCCTCCAGCTCCTGCGGCTGCGGAACCTCCTTCTCGATGTAAGGCGGCTCTGCGGCGCCCCACGGGCCTTCGTGACTGCAGCCCCGGCCCGCAACACACGGACCACAGCCTGCGGAAAGAAACGGCCCGGCAGTCTTGCCAGGCCGATGCGCCTTGCCGGTCCAAATCCCTTCCGGGCTCGCCGGTGTCGCCCCCGCCCCCTGCTTCTTCTCTGTCCAAATACCTCCGGGGGTCTGGGGGCAGAGCCCCCATGTCCCTACTCCGCCGCCAGCGCCGTCGCCAGTCGGCTGGCCCGCGCCCGGGCAAGGCTCTCGTCCGCGACCAGCCAAAGGCCCGAGCCGATGACCAGTGTCACACCCATCCATGTGCCCGCAGTTGGAACCTCTCCGAAGGCAACCAGGCCGATGCCCACCATCCAGACAAATTGCAGGTTCATCAGCGGCGTCGCCACATAGGCGGGCAGCAGCCGCAGCGCCTCGGCCACCACGTAGCGCGCGGCGAAAAGCGCGGCGGCATAGGCCGCGACCCAGCCAAGATCCGCCAGCGGCATCGGCTTCCAGACCAGCGGCAGCGCCAGCGCCATCACCCCCATCAGCGCCGCGTTGGGCCAGAAGACCTGCGCCAGCGGCACGCGTTCGGCGCGCGCGATCACCCGCGCCGCCAGCATCGAGCCGGTGCCCGAAAGCGCCGCCAGAAGCGCCCAGCCATGGCCCGCCTGCGCGCCTGACAGGCCGCCCGGCATCAGGAACAGCACGCCCCCCGCCCCCAGCGCCAGCGCCGCCCAGGCCATCGGGCGCGGCGCCTCGTTCAGGACCGGGCCGCTCAGCGCCGCCGCGATCATCGGGATCAGCCCGATGAACAGGAAGACATCCGCGAAGGGCAGCAGCCGGAAGGCCATGAAGAAGGCGACCGAGGCGACCACGGTCAGCGCCGCGCGCACCGCCATGGGTCTGACCGAGCGCAGGCGGATGCCCTCGACCGCGCTTTTGCCCTGCGCCCGCGCCGCGCCCAGCGTGAAGGCCAGCACCAGCGCCGAGGACAGCACGAACAGCTGCGGCGCCGCGTAGCCGCCCGCGATGAACTTGGTGATGCCGTCGGCGGCGGCCATCATGCCGGTGTAAAGCACGACCAGCGCCGCGCCCGCCCCGGCGCCCGTCATCAGCGCCTTCATACCCGCCCGGCCCGGGCGAAGCCCTCGAAATAGCGTTCGAACAGCGCGCTCGACCGCGCCGCCGCGCTCAGCAGCTCCATCGCCTCCGGCGACAGGCTCGGCGCCATGCGGCGGCGCATCCTGTGCCAGTCGCCGCTGCGCCCCTCCTCCATGCCCAGCATGGCCTCGCTGATCTCGCGCAGGGCGTTGCCCTGACGCGGCGCCCGGTCAAAACGCATCCGTGCATCCGTGACCGGCTTGCGAAAGAGCGGCGCGCCGATCACCGCCAGATGCCAGTTGCCGACGAGGAACTCGTGGTAATCGTCGTTCAGCGCCACGCCCGCGCCTGCCTCAATGGCGAAACCCTCGGACCGGGCGCGCAGCCAGGCCGTCCAGACCGCCGGCGCGCTGTCCCCGGCATAGGCCAGGGCGATGCAGACCTCGGCCAGCAGGTCGGCGTTCTGGTCCAGAAAGGCGGTCAGCCCGGCGAAATGCAGGCTTTGCAGCACCTCGGGCGGCAGGTCGGGATCACGGCGGCCGTATTCCGACAGGTAGTAGACGATATGGGTCAGCTCGTAGGCCGCCTTCTTGTTGGGCAGCGCAAAAGTCGCGCTGCGGGCGGCGAAGGCGCGCAGCCGGTCGTCCAGCCCCGGATCGCGGAGCGGGTCGACGCCGCGCCGCGTCATCAGCCGCCGCGCTTCGGCGCGTTGCAGGTCGGAGAGTTCCGCCTGGGCCAGCCCTTCGGACGCGGCGAAATCCACCATGCGCGCGGCCTGCGCGCCGGGCATCCCGAGGTCTTCGAGATCCAGCGACAGCGACAGGAAAAAACGGTAGTACTGCGGGAAGAAGCGCAGGCGTTTCTCGGCCCCGGCATAGAACCCGGCGTGGCGGGCCAGCGCCTCGGGCGGCACCGGGGTGCCGGTACATTCGAGGATATTCAGAAGTTCGGCGTTCTCCTTCAGCCAGAAGACATCTTCTTCCGGCCGCCGATGGTCGGCGAAACAGCCCAGAAGCGCGGTCACCCGCGCTTCCAGGGGGGCAATCCGGGACGGGACGGTCAGAGGGATGACATTGGTCATATCCGTGGTTCCTTGTCTGTCAGGACAGGGCCCGCCCCGCCCGGTTTCGCTGTCTGGGGGATCAGGCCTTGGGACCGGACCAGGAGGTGAAGGCCTGCACCTGCTCGCCCTCCGCGATGCCGCCCTTCGCCGGGCCGGACCACGAGGTGAAGGCCTCGACATTGTCACCCGAGGTGCGGTCGCCGGTCGCGGGGCCGGACCATGAGGTGAAGGCCTCGACGTTGTCGCCCGAGGTGCGGTCACCGGTTGCGGGACCGGACCATGAGGTGAAGGCCTCGATGGCATCGCCGGAAAAGCGGTCTCCGGCGGCCGGACCCGACCAGGAGGTGAAGGCTTCGACAGCCTCGCCGGTCAGGGCGCTGGCTTCCACATTGGCAACAGTTTCTTCAGAGAATATGCGTTTAATGCGTGCAGACATGTTCATGCTCCAGTTGAAGTTATGGCGGTATGCCCTTGAAATCTGCACGTAAAACGAGTTTGCAGAAAAGTTAATTCTTGTTAAGGTTGTTTAATGAAAAGGTTATGCACAGGTGGCGCCCTGTGCATCTGTTTCGAATGTCGAAACGAACGGGTTTTTCCACAGATACAAATTTCTTGGGGATAACTCTGGAGTTTGCAGCGCAACGCCCTTTGCAAAGCTGACAGCAGCCGAATCATCGCGCTTTTCGGGGATGTCCCCGCCGCTCTCCTGCGTCGGGCTGTGTCGAATCCGCATCCTTCGCCCAATCCGCCCGGGCTCGCTGTGCCAGCCCTGACGCCCATGGGCGTCAACAGACCATCAGGCCGTCAGCCCGGCCCATGGCCCCCTTGACCCGGCTGAGCACTTCGGGTCTGCCTGCGGCACAGCCAAGGAGCCCGCCATGAAAATTGCCACGTTCAACATCAACGGGATCAAGGCCCGCATCGGCGCCCTGACCGACTGGCTGGACGAGGCCCAGCCCGACGTCGTCCTCTGCCAGGAGATCAAGTCCGTCGACGAGGCCTTTCCGCGCGAAGCCTTCGAGGATCGCGGCTACAACGTCGAGACCCACGGCCAGAAAGGCTTCAACGGGGTGGCGATCCTGTCGAAACTGCCGCTGGAGGACGTCACCCGCGGCCTGCCCGGCGACGACAGCGACGAACAGGCGCGCTGGATCGAGGCGACGGTGGTCGGCGACAGCCATGCCGTGCGGCTGTGCGGGCTCTACCTGCCCAACGGCAACCCGGTCGAATTCGACGCCGAGGGCAAGCCCCTGCGCGACGGTAAATACGGTTACAAGCTGGACTGGATGGACCGGCTGGAGGCGCGCGCCCGCGCGCTGATGGCGGCGGAAATGCCCGCGATGATGGCGGGCGACTACAATGTGATCCCGCAGGCCGAGGACGCCGCCAAGCCGCAAAGCTGGGAAACGGACGCGCTGTATCTGCCGCAGACCCGCGCCGCCTTTCGCCGCATCCTGAACCTTGGCTTCACCGAGGCCTTCCGGGCACGTGTGCAGGGCCCCGGTCACTACAGTTTCTGGGACTACCAGGCCGGCGCCTGGAACCGAAACAACGGCATCCGCATCGACCACCTGCTGCTGACGCCGCAGGCCGCCGACCTGATGACCGACTGCGTGATCGACAAGGAGGTGCGCGGGCGCGAGAAACCCTCGGACCACGTGCCGGTCTGGGTGACCCTCGCCGCCTGACCCGGCGCGGGTGCTCAGGCATCCGCTTGCACCCTGCCCGCGCGCGCACTAATTTCGAAACGGAACACTCAGGTAAAGACGAGGCCCCTCTTCATGCCCATGCACGCCCAGGAAATCGAGGATCTGCTGCGTCAGACCTTTCCCGATGCCCGGATCGTCGTCGAGGGTAACGATGGCGTACACATGTCCGCCATGGTCATCGACGAAAGCTTTCGCGGCAAGAACCGGGTCCAGCAGCAACGCGCGGTCTATGCCGCGCTGAAGGGCCGGATGGACGGCCCCGACGGGGACCTGCACGCGCTGGCGCTGACCACCAAGGCCCCGGATTGACACACCTTTCCGTCCCGGCACGGGCCGGGCGCGGATCATCAGAAGGATGAGACAGCCATGTCCGCCGAAGACCAGATCAAGCAGACCGTAACCGCCAACGACGTGGTCCTTTTCATGAAGGGCACCAAGACCATGCCCCAGTGCGGCTTTTCCAGCCGTGTCGCCGGGGTCCTGAACTACATGGGCGTCGATTTCGCCGATGTGAACGTGCTGGCCGACGACGCCATCCGCCAAGGGATCAAGGATTACTCCGACTGGCCGACCATCCCGCAGCTTTACGTCAAGGGCGAGTTCGTGGGTGGCTGCGACATCATCACCGAAATGACCCTGTCGGGCGAGCTGGACACGCTCTTCGAGCAGAACGGCGTCGCCTATGACAAGGACGCGGCAGAGAAGATCCGCGAAGCCAACGCCTGAGGCGCGCGCCGCTGCGCAGGCGGGATCACACGTAAAACGGGCGGGGAACTCCCCGCCCGTTTGCGTTCAGGGCTCTGGCAATGCATCGGGGCGCCGGGACAGATCGACGCGCCGGACCGGCCCCGGTCCGGGCCGATCGCGGCGCCTGACCTCAGGTCGCGCCAAGCGCCTCTTCGACCTGCTCTGCCAGCGATTCCGCCCGGGCGGCAATCTCTGCAAGGCTGTCGGTCAGGTCGTCCGGAATCACCGGCACCTCCACTTTTGTGGGCTCCGGCGCCGGACGGCCCTTTTCCCTGGCCAGCGCGCTTTCGGCGGCGGCCAGCTTTTCCTGTGCGTCGCGCAGGCGCTCTTCCAGACCGGCGGTCTTGTCGGCCAGCATCAGCCCCGCCATCAGCAGCATCCGCGCCTCGGGCATCCGCCCGATCTGCGACACCAGGGTCCCGGCCTCGTCGTCCAGAAGCTTGGCGGCGGCAAACAGGAACTGCTCTTCGCCATCCTGACAGGCGACCTCGAAGGTGCGCCCGCCGATGACGATATCGACTTCTTTCTGAGCCATCAGCCCGCCTCCCCCTGGGTTCGCGCCGCATCGGCCAGCATCGGCTCCAGCGTGCCGATCACCGCCTCGACCTCGACCACCTCAGAGGCGCGCGCGGCGCGCAGCGCCTCCAGTTCGGCGGCCATGGCCCTGTCGATCAGACCGGCATCGGCCAGCCCCTGCGCATTGGCCTCGCGCAGCGCGGCGCTGCTGTCCAGAAGCCCCTCGTTGGCTCTGCGCAGCCGCTGCACTTCGGAATCGAGCTTTGCCACCGCCTCGGGCGACGGGCCGCCCGCGGGGCGCGCCTTCAGCGCCCTCAGGCGTTCCTGCAACTGGGCATTGGCCATCTGCTCGTCTTCCAGCGCCTCGCGCAGCGCGGTCAGTTCCGCCGGATCGGCGGTGGGTTCGGAGGCCTCGGGCGCGGGCTCTGCCGGTTCCTCTTCGGGGTCCGGCGCGGCCTCGGCCCGCGCCGCCTCGACGGCGGCGGCCAGATCCTCATCCGCCTTGCGGCGCGCGGCATCCGCCGCCTCCTGCGCCTCTGTCAGGGCCGTCTCGGCCTCTGCCAGACGCGCCTTCAGCGCCTCGACCTCCGCCGAGGGGACACTTGCAGCCCCGGCTTTTTCCACGGTCTGACCGATCCGGTCCAGCGCGCGGCTGAGCCGCGTCTGCAAGTCTTCGATCTGGCTCATGCCACCCCTCTTGCCGTCCCACCTGTCACCAGCGCGCGAATCACGCCCGGTGCTGTTTGGGTAAAGTTTAACAAGCGCAAAAGGAAATTGCGCCCCCTATACGTTACAAGGCCTTACCGGCAGGCCCTCACCCGCGAAACCGGAGGCATGGCGCCCGATGCTTGCACTTTGGCCTGACATTGATATTGAGCCGTTATCGCTAATACTTGAGGATGGTCATACGGTGGATATCGCAGAGCTTCGCACCCGCAATCCCGATCACTGGATGCGCGCAACCGCCATTCGCGCCCTCGCGCTGGACGCCGTCGCAGCCGCCAATTCGGGCCACTCGGGGATGCCCATCGGCATGGCCGACGTGGCCACCGTGTTGTGGTCGAAGCACCTGAAGTTCGACGCCGCCAACCCCGGCTGGTACGACCGCGACCGTTTTATCCTGTCCGCCGGCCATGGCTCGATGCTGATCTACGCGCTACTCTACCTGTCGGGTGACAAGCAGATCACGCTGGACGAGGTGAAGAACTTCCGCCAGTGGGGCGCCCGCACCGCCGGCCACCCCGAGAACTTCCTTGCCGACGCCATCGAGACCACGACCGGCCCGCTGGGTCAGGGCATCTCGAACTCGGTCGGCTTCGCCATGGCCGAGGAAATGCTGCGCGGCCGCTTCGGCAAGAAGGTCATCGACCACCACACCTATGTCATCGCCGGGGACGGCTGCCTGATGGAAGGCGTCAGCCAGGAGGCCATCGGCCTCGCGGGGCGCTATGAACTGGGTCACCTGATCGTCTTCTGGGACAACAACGACATCACCATCGACGGCAAGGTCTCGCTGTCGGACCGCACCGATCAGGTTGCGCGCTTCAAGGCCTCCGGCTGGCATGTGCAGGAAATCGACGGCCACGACCCCGAGGCCATCGACGCCGCCATCGTGGCGGCAAAGGCCGAGACCGGCAAGCCCTCGATGATCGCCTGCAAGACCCATATCGCACTGGGCCACGCGGCGCAGGACACTTCCAAGGGTCACGGCGCGCTGACCAACGCCGAGCAGAACGAGGCCGCCAAGGCCGCCTGGGGCTGGACCAACGGCGCCTTCGACATCCCCGCCGAGATCAAGTCCTGGTGGGAAGAGGCCGGATCGCGCGGCGCCGCCGAGCGTGAAGCATGGGAGGCGCGTCTGGGCGAAGCCTCCGAGAGCCGCCAGAAGGAAATCCACCGCGTCTTTGCCGGTGAAGCCCCGAAGAAGCTCTCCGCCGTGATCAAGGCGCTGAAGAAACAGGTCTCCGAGACCAAGCCCAAGGTCGCGACCCGCAAGGCCTCGGAGATGGCGCTGGAAGTGATCAACCCGATCATGCCCGAGACCGTCGGCGGCTCTGCCGACCTGACCGGGTCGAACAACACGCTGACCGGCGACATGGGCACCTTCGACGTGGACAACCGCAAGGGCCGCTACGTCTACTGGGGCATCCGCGAGCACGGCATGGCCGCGGCGATGAACGGCATGGGCCTGCACGGCGGGTTGCGCCCCTACGGAGGCACCTTCATGGCCTTCACCGACTACGCGCGCCCCGCGATGCGTCTGGCGGCCCTGATGAAGACGCCCACCGTCTTCGTCATGACCCATGACAGCATCGGCCTTGGCGAGGACGGCCCGACGCACCAGCCGGTGGAACACGTCGCCATCAGCCGCGCCACGCCGAACACGCTGGTCTTCCGCCCCGCCGACGCGGTGGAAACCGCCGAGGCCTGGGAAATCGCACTGAAGCAGACGGCGACGCCCTCGGTGATGTCGCTGACGCGCCAGAACCTGCCCACCGTGCGGGTCGAGCACAAGAACGCCAACCTCACCGAGAAAGGCGCCTATGTGCTGGCCGAGGCCGAGGGCAAGCGCCAGGCCATCCTGATGGCCACCGGCTCCGAGGTCGAGATCGCGCTGGCCGCCCGCGACCTGCTGCAGGCCGAAGGGATCGGCACGCGCGTCGTTTCGATGCCCTGCTGGGAGCTCTTCGAGCAGCAGGAGGAAAGCTACCGCCGCCGCGTCCTGCCGCCCGCCGGTCCGGTGCGCGTGGCCGTCGAGGCCGGCGTTCGCTTCGGCTGGGACCGCTGGCTCTGCGGCGAGCGCGGCAACGCCAAGAAGGCGGGCTTCGTGGGCATGGACAGCTTCGGCGCCTCGGCTCCGGCAGAGGTGCTTTACGAGAAGTTCGGCATCACCGCAGAGGCCGTCGCCGCCAAGGTGAAAGAGCTGCTCTGAGGCGGTGGAAAAGGCCGTTCGAACGGCCTTCCGCCATCCTGAGACGTTAGGGCTGCCCGCGGGCGGCCCTTTTCGTTTCTGGCGCGGTCATACAGGTCGTCGCCTGGGGTTGAGGACGGGGGCTCTGCCCCCGAACCCCCGGGATATTTCAGGACAGAAGAAAAATCGGGCGATCCACCCCTTCTTCTGTCGCCAAATATCCCGGGGAGCGCGAGGGGCTGGCCCCTCCCACCCAAGGCAGCAGCGTGTCGAGCCATCAAGGGCGTGCGCTTCAGTCAGAACGTCCCGGCAGTCCGTTCAACACTGCGCGGGCCGCGCGGAGGCCCGGGGGGTCTTCGTGCAGGCCGAGTTGGCGCATCGTGTCCGCCATGGCCTCGCGTTGCGCCTCTGGCGCGTCCAGCAGTGCGGTGAAGGCCCGCGCGATCGGGTCCGGCTGGCAGGCCTTGCCGATGAACTCGGGGACCGTGCGGGTGCCGCTGACGAGGTTCACGAGGTTCACGCTGTCGACCAGAAGCAACCGCCCGATGATCTGGCGCGACAGCCAGCCCATGTCGTAGGCCACCACCATCGGCGTGCCCGCCGCCGCCAGTTCCAGCGCGACGGTGCCCGAGGCCGCCAGCGCCGCATCCGCCGCGCGGAAAGCGGCGCGCTTGTCCGCGCCGTCCGGGTCTTCGGCGGGGTCGATCAGCACCGGGTTCCCGGGCCAGTCGCGCGTGGCGTCGCGCACCGCACCCGCGACATTCGCCGCCATGGGAACCACCAGCCGCAGACCGGGCCGCGCGGCGGCGATGCGGTGCACCGCGTCGGTCAGGACCGGCATCAGGCGCGCGATCTCGGACCGGCGAGAACCCGGCAGCACAAGCGCCATCTCGCCGTCGATGCCATGGCGCGCGCGGAAGGCCTGCGCCTCGGCGGCGCTGGCCAGCGGATCGGTCACGACCGGGTGGCCGACGAAGGCGCAGGGGATGCCCGCCGCCTCCATATAGGGCGGTTCGAAGGGCAGCAGCGCCAGGACCTGATCCACATGCGCCGCCATCTTCACGGCCCGCTTCGGGCGCCAGGCCCAGACCGTCGGCGCCACGTAATGCACCGTGCGCACGTCAGAGGCCGCCTTGACCAGCCGTGCCACGCGCAGCGAGAACTCGGGCAGGTCGATGGTCACCAGCACGTCCGGCTGCGCCGTCACCACCGCCTCGGCGGTCTGGCGGATACGCGCCTTGAGGTGGCGGTATTCCTTCAGGATCTCGGTGATCCCCATGACGCTGATCTCGTCCATCGGGAACAGGCTTTCCAGCCCCTCGGCAATCATGCGCGGCCCGCCCACGCCGGTAAAGCGCACCCCCGGCACAAGCGTCTTCAGCCCGGCCATGAGCGCCGCACCCAGTTTATCGCCCGAGGCTTCCCCGGCGGTAATGAAAACATGCATCAGGCGGGCCTTTCGCGAATCCAGAGGAACAGGCCATGGGCGTCGAGCGTCTCGACCAGCGCCTCGCGATCCAGCACCAGCACGCCGCCCGCTTCGACCACCATGCCCGAGAGGCCCGCGTCGACGCAGGCCCGCGCCGTGGCGGGCCCCACCACGGGCATGTCGACGCGGCGATCCTGCGTGGGCTTCAGGGCCTTGTAGAACAGGCCGCCACGGGCCTCGGCGGGCAGCGCGCCAAGCATGGCATCGGTGCCCTCCCGCGTCTCGCGGGCCAGAACGCGGCCCTGCCCCAGCACGCAGCACTGGCCAAGATCGTGGTTGCCCTGCTCGACGCTCACCCCGTCGCCAAGCGCGGCGTCGCGGCGCTGCGCCTCGGAGGGCTGCACCCGGGTATACACACCGGCGGGCGGCAGCAGCACCGGCGCGATCTCATGCGCGCCGACCACCCTCACCCCGGAATCCTCGAAGACCGAAATCGCCGCGCGCAGGGCGCCGTCTTCGCCCTGCCTCAGCACCCGCAGGATCTTCGGCAGCACCCAAAGCGTCGAGACGCTCAGCCGGGACAGCCGCAGCGGTGGGCGGGTCACCGCGCCCACCATGCAAATCTCGGTCACCTCCCGCTGCCGGAGCCAGCGCAGGAAGTTGCCCAGTCTCTCGATGCAGAACAGGTGGTCCGGCTCCAGCCGGTCGGGTGGCGCATGGGCCAGGGCGCAAACCAGGGGCCGCTCTGGCAGCGCGGCCAGCAAGGCCTCGGGCAGCCTGCCCCGCCCGGCGATCACCGCCAGCACGGCAGCCCCCGACCCCGTTGCCCAACCATCGGATCAGCCCGGCGTCAGGTAGTGGCGATCGCTGTCGCCAAGGATGAAGTCGACGATCTCGCGCACGTAGTCGCTTTGCGTTTCGGCGCCCAGCTTCCTGGCGCGGTCGGCAAAGGCCCCCTCGCCCTGCGCCAGCATCTGGAACGCGGCCCGCAGCGCGGTGATATCCGCGCGCGCCACGCCCCTGCGCTTCAGCCCGACCAGGTTCAGCCCGTCCAGCTTGCCGCGCGGTGCCTGCACCAGCCCGTAGGGGATCACGTCGTTGGTCACCATGGTCACGGCGCCGATGATCGCGCCACGCCCGATGCGCACCCATTGATGCACCCCCGACAGGCCGCCGACGATCACGTCGTCCTCAAGCACGCAATGCCCGGCCAGCGCCGCGTTGTTCACAAGGATCACCCGGTTGCCGACCTGCACGTCATGGGCGACGTGACAGCCCGCCATAAAGAGGCCGTCGTCGCCGACCCGGGTGACGCCGCCGCCGCCCTCGGTGCCCGCGTTCATCGTCACGTGCTCGCGGATGCGGTTGCGGGCGCCGATCTCCAGCCGGGTCTTTTCGCCCCGAAACTTCAGGTCCTGCGGAATCTCGCCGATCACCGCGAAGGGAAAGATCACCGTTTCCGCCCCGACAGAGGTCGTGCCGTTCACCACGACATGGCTTTTCAACTCGACGCGGTCGCCCAGAACGACCTCTGGCCCGACGTGGCAGAAGGGGCCGACGCGCACCCCCCGCCCCAGTTGCGCGCCCTCCTCGACGACAGCCGAGGGATGGATGACGGTTTCGGGCACAGAACCCCCTTCGGTTTCGCTCAAGACGGCAGGTCCATCATCGCGGTGAACTCGGCCTCCGCGGCCATCTCACCCTCAACCGTGGCCACGCCGCGGAATTTCCAGACCTTGCCGCCGGGCTTGCCGCGCAGCGTCTCCAGCTTCATCCGAAGCTGGTCGCCGGGCACCACCTTGCGGCGGAACTTGCAGGCGTCGATGGCCATGAAATAGACCTTCATCTCCTTGTCGGCCATCTCCAGCGTGACACCCACCATGACGGCGGCGGTCTGGGCCATGGCCTCGACGATGGTCACGCCGGGCATGATCGGCAGACCGGGGAAATGCCCCTGGAAATGCGGCTCGTTCATGGTGACGTTCTTCAGGCCGACGGCGCTGGCCGTCCCTTCGATCTCTTCGACGCGGTCGACAAGCAGGAAAGGATAGCGGTGCGGGATGATCCGCTGGATCAACTGGATATCGGCGGATGTAAGCGTGTCACTCATGCGCGGGGCCTGCCTTGTCTTTCTCTTGGTGCCTTGTCCGTAGCAACCCGCGCCCGTCAGGGCAAGCAAGCCTGTCGGGCCTGTGCCGCTTCCTGCCCTGCCGTCAGTCCCCGGTGGCGGGCGCCTCGGGGATGCTGTCGCCGGCGGGGTCCGCATCCGGGAGGGCGCCTTCGGGCAGGTCCGGCAGCACGTCAGGGCCGCCGTCGCCGACCACCTGATCCAGAAGCGCGATCGCCCGGTCGGTGGCGTCCACCGCATCGGCGGCAACGAAGACCGCGCGCCGTTCAAGGATCATCACGGCGCCGGTTTCGCGCATCAGCTGTTCGATGGCGGGCTCTGCGAGGCTGAGAAAGCGCCGCCGCGCCTCGTCCTGACGGGCCGACAGCGCGCGCGCCTTGGCATCCTGTTCGCTGCGCAGGCGCTGCACCTTCTCGTCGAAGGCATCGGCGAGGCTGCGAAACTCTGCCGGGGGCATGGTCGGACGCTGGTCGGTCAGGCGCCGCTCTTCCTCGATCAGTTCCGCCTCGATCCGGCGGTTTTCCGCGGCGATGGCAGAGCCTTCGCTTTCCAGCGTGTCTTCCAGCCGCTGGCCAAAGGCGCTTTGCGCGAAGACCCTGTCGAAGTCGATCACCAGGATCGGGCTGTCGGTCAGGCCGGTGTCCAGTGGTCCTTCCGGCGACTGCGCAAGCGCACCGGCGGGGCCGAGCCCCGCCAGCAGGATGCAGATCGCAGCGAACCGGCGCAGCATCGCCCGCTCAGAACTGGGTCGAGACGGTCAGGTTGAAACGCCGCTCGTCGTCGAAGTCCCGCTTCTTCAGCGGCTCCGAGAAGTTCAGGCGAAGCGGGCCGATGGCGCTGTCCCAGAAGATCGAGAAGCCGATCACGTGGCGGGCGTCGAAGTCCTCGGACACGATGCTGTTGCCGCCGGCCACCTTGGCCTTGGTCGCATCCGACAGCCCCCAGACAGAGCCGACGTCGTAGAACAGACCACCCGAGATGCCGTATTCGTCCGGCAGCCCGATGGGGAACTCTGCCTCGAAACGTGCGACGGCGAAGTATTCGCCGCCCAGCGGATCGTCGACATTGGGGCCCATCTCACGCGGGCCGATGCCGCCGTAGTCGAAACCCCTCAGCTGGTTCGGCCCGACAAGGAAGCGGTCTGTCACCCGGCTGTCGCCGCTGGAGTAGCTGAGCGCACCGGCATCGAGCGAGGCCCGCAGCGTCACCTCTTCAGAGAAGACCTTGGTCTGGGCCACGGCGCGGACATTGGTCCGCACGTAGGTGGAATCGCCGCCAAGCCCGGCGAAGTCCTGACCGAATTCCAGCAGGTAGCGCGTTTTGTCGTCCAGACCGAAGCGGGCCGTATCGAAGTTCAGCGTATAGCCGACGGAACTGTCGAACCGCTCACCCTCTGCGGCCTCGGACTTGATGATCCCGCCGATGTCGGTATCGGTCGGATCGACGTTGCGGATGTCGCTGTAGCGCGCCGAATAGCGCAGTTGCAGCGAGGTCGCTTCCGACAGCGGGAAGGTCAGCGCAGGCTGGAAGAGGCCCTTCGCCGTGTCGAAGGTCGCGTTCAGGTTGTCGGTCTCGCTGTAGTTCAGATCGAAGCCCAGCGACAGGTCGCGGCCCAGCAGGGCCGGTTCGGCGAAGCGCAGCGAATAGGACCGCGAGGACGAGGCGGTATTGACCCCGAAGCTGAAGAACTGGCCCCGGCCAAGGAAGTTGCGTTCCGAGAAGGTGATCGCGGCGCCGATGCCGTCGGTGGTGGAGTACGAGCCGCCGAAGGACAGCGAGCCGGTCGGCTGTTCTTCGACGTCGACGTCGACGATGACCTGCTGCGGGCTGGAGCCTTCACGCGCCTGCACGTCGGCGGTGGCGAAGAAGCCGAGCGCGCGGATGCGTTCGGCGGCCTCGCGCACGGCGCGCGGGTTGAAGGGATCGCCCTCGACCACGTCGAACTGGCGCCGCACCACGCGGTCCAGCGTGGTGGTGTTGCCCTCGATGTCGATGCGTTCGATAAAGACCCGCTCGCCGCGCGTCAGAACCAGATCGACATCCAGCGACAGGTCGCGGTCGTTGCGGCTGATCCGCGGTTCGACCCGGACGAAGTTCAGACCTTCCTGGATCGCCAGCTTTTCCAGCCGCGCGATCTCGTTCTCGACCAGAACCGGCGAGTAGACCTTGCCCGAGCGCATCTTGACGCGGCGTTGGAACAGCGCGGTATCGACCTCGGCGAGGTCAGAGGAGACCGACACATTGCCGACGCGGAATTGCTGGCCTTCCTCGACGTTGAAGGTGACGAAATAGCCGTCCCGTTCCTGCGCCAGTTCGGCGTTCACGCCGGTGATGCGGAAATCGACGTAGCCGCGCGAGGAATAGAAGTCGCGCAGAAGCTGCTTGTCGAACTCGACGCGGTCTTCGATGAAGGTGTCTTTCGAGATCACCGCCCGCAGCAGGCCCGCCTGCTTGGTTTCCAGCACACGGCGCAGGCGCCGGTCGGTGTATTTGCCGTTCCCCGAGAAGCCGATGCGCTCGACCTCGGCGACACCGCCCTCGAAGACCTCGAAGACCAGGTCGACGCGGTTGTCGCTGCGGCGGATGACCTTGGGCGACACGCGGGCGGCCACCCGGCCCTGCGTCACATAGGCCTCGGACAGGGTCTGGGCGTCGGCCTCGGCCACGCTGGGACTGAAGACGCGGCGCGGCTGCGATTGCAGCGCGGCGGCAAGATCTTCGTCCTTGATGCGGCGGTTGCCCTCGATCGAGATGCGGTTGATCGTCGGGTATTCCACCACGCGGATCAGCAGGGTGCTGCCCTGCGGCACGATCTCGACCCGTTCGAAGAGGCCGGAGTTCAGGACCCGCTGGTAGGCGTCGTTCAGCTCGCCGCCCGAGACGGTCTGCCCGCGCGCGATCCCGGCGTAGGACAGGATCGTGCTGGCATCGACGCGGCGGTTGCCCTCGATCCGGACGGAACTGAAACTGTAGGCCTGCGCCACGGCGGGGCTTGGCAGGGTCACGACCCCGGCGCCCAGCCCAAGGGCGAAGGACAGGGTTACGGCCTGAACCGCCGTCCTGACCCGGAATTTGTTTTTATCAATCTGCGCTGCTCGCGCGGAAATGACTGAGGCCATTCTCGCAATCCACTTCGACATCCCACGCGAAGGGAGTATCGGGATTGCAGGGGCTTGTCAAAAGCCAGCGTCGCCTTTTTGCCCCTTCTGTCGCGCAGAGGCCGCCCGTTCGAGGGGGCGGCCGTTCACGCAGGGGTTTGAGGCCCGTTTCAGGACAGGACGGTCCCGAGGTAGGCGCCGAGAAACAGCGCGAAAACGACCGTCGCGATGTAAAGAATTCGGTCCCAGTTGATGGTGACCAGCAGGCTCATGCTGCGGTATCCGGCGGAAAGGGTCTGCATGGATTCGGTTCCCGTTGACTGCTGGAAACCGTCCTACCCCCCGATTCCGGCCGAATTTTGGCAGGGCCCGGGCGAACTGTTGTCAGGGACAGAACAGATCGTTGGTCAGCGCGAAGATCATCAGCGACAGCACGACAGTCAGCCCGATGGACATCAGCACCTTCAGCGCCTTGTCGCTGGGCGGCCGACCCGAGACCGCCTCGTAGGCGTAGAACACGAGGTGTCCGCCATCCAGCACAGGCACCGGGAAGAGGTTCAGAAGACCCACCGCCGTCGACAGCACAGCCACGAACCAGATGAAGTTCGTCGTGCCCTGTCGCGCCATGTCGCCGCTGGTTTCGGCGATGCCGATGGGCCCGGACAGGTTACAGGTGCTGATCGAGCCGGTGATCATGTGCCACATGCCCGAAATCGAGCCTTCCATGATGCGCCCCACCTGGCTGACGCCGCCCCAGAGCGCGGTGCCGAAGCCCGGTGTCACGGTAGCCGGTTCAAAGGCCACGCCGCCGACGATGCCGATGCGGTAAAAGGTCTGGAACCCGCCGCCGGGCTGCGGCTCGTCGATGCGGCGCGGGGTCAGGTCCTTGGCAAGGATCTCTCCGTCGCGCCAGACTTCCAGCGCCAGCGTCGCGCCGTCAGAACTTTCGACCTTGTCCTTGAGTTGCGCGAAGGCAAAGACCTCTTGCCCGTCGATGCTGACGATCACGTCGCCCGACACCAGCCCGGCATCGCCCGCGGCAGAGCGCGGCGCGATCTGCGTGGCGATGGGCGGGTAGACATAGGGGCCGGCCACGGTCGTTTCCTGCCCGTCACGGCGCACGGTGTAATCCAGCAGGGGCTCTTCCGGCAGCGCCTGCATATAGGCCTCGTAGGCGATGCTGTCCGAGAAGGAGGGCAGCGCGTTGCCCTCGATGGCGATGACCTCGTCGCCCTCCTGCAATTCCTGCTGGACCGGAAGCGGGCGCAATTCGCCCACGGTGACGGGCTCCGCGATCTCGCCCCGGACCATGAATACGCCGGTGAAGATGATGATCGACAGGGCGAAGTTGAACAGCGGCCCCGCCGCGACCGTCGCCGCGCGCGCCCAGAGCGGCGCGCCGGACATGGTGTGGCGCATTTCCTCTTCGTTCAATCCGCGCAGCGCCTCGTCGTCGATGCCGCCCGAGGCATTGGCGTCGCCGCGGAACTTGACGTAGCCGCCAAAGGGAAAGGCCGCGATCTGCCACTTGGTGCCGTCGCGGTCGACCCGCGACCAGATGACCGGGCCGAAACCCAGGCTGAAGACTTCGGGGAAGATGCCCGATTTCTTGCCGACGATGTAATGGCCGTATTCGTGGATGGCGATGATGATGGACAGCGCGACGACGAAGAAGACGACGGTCCAGAGGAATCCGCCGAACTGCGGTATCAATGTCATCAGGTCCAAAGGAACGCCCCCGTTATCAAGTCCTGACGCCGATATCTCGGGCCGTATGCCTCGCGAGATGGTCAGCCTGCAGGATCATATCAAGTGTAAACTGGTCACGATTGTGTCCCGCGTGGGACGAAAGGCAGGAGAGTGTCTCTTCGACCACCCCCGCCATGCGGGTGAAAGGGATCTGCCCCGCGATGAACTGGTCGAGCGCGACCTCTTTCGCCGCGTTGAAGATCGCCCCGGACAAACCGCCCGCCTGCATCACCTCGCGCGCCAGCCGCAGCGCCGGCCAGCGCGTTTCGCAGGGCTCGCGGAAGGTCAGTTGCCCCAGCTTCACCAGGTCCAGCCGCTCGACCGGCAGCGCCCGGCGCTGCGGATGGTGCAGGGCAAAGCCGATGGCGTGGCGCATGTCGGGCGGGCCGACATGCGCCATGAGCGCGCCGTCGCAAAAGCCGACCAGCGCGTGAATCATCGATTCCGGGTGGACGACAACCTCGATCTGTTCGGGGTCCAGCGCGAAGAACTCTCTGGTTTCAATGACTTCCAGCGCCTTGTTGAACATGGAGGCCGAGTCGATGGTGATGCGCTGGCCCATGTCCCAGTTGGGATGGGTGGCGGCCTGTTCCGGCGTCGCCCGGGCCAGATCCTCCAGCGGCCAGTCGCGGAAGGCGCCGCCGCTTGCGGTGAGAATCACCCGTTCGACCGCCGCCATTTCCTCGCCGATCAGGGCCTGGAAAACGGCGGAATGCTCGCTGTCCACCGGCAGCAGGGCCGCGCCATGGGCCTGCGCCGTGCGCAGCATCAGCGCGCCCGCGCAGACCATGCTTTCCTTGTTGGCCAGCGCCAGCGTGGCGCCCTGCTCCAGCGCCCGCAGGCCCGGTTCCAGCCCCGCCGCGCCGACAATGGCCGACATGACCCAGTCCGCCGGGCGGCTCGCCGCCTCGATCAGCGCCGCGCGGCCCGCCGCCGCCTGCACGCCCGACCCGGCCAGCGCTTCGCGCAACTCGGGCAAGAGGTCGTCATGCGCCGTGACCGCCACCTGCGCCCGCAGGGCGCGCGCGTCCTTCGCCAGCTGCGCGATATTGCGCCCGCCGGTCAGGGCCACGACAGCGTAGGCGTCGCGGTCGCGCGCGATCAGGTCGATGGTGTTCTGCCCGATAGAGCCGGTGGCCCCGAAAATAGAAATCCGCCGCATCAGACCCCCGGCGGAAAGCCTACGATCTGGCCGGCGATGATCAGAAAGACCGCCCCGCCCAGCATCCCGTCAAAGCGGTCCATCAGACCGCCGTGCCCCGGGATCAGGTTGGAACTGTCCTTCACACCCGCCTTGCGCTTGATCGTGCTTTCGGCAATGTCGCCGATCTGGCTGGCCATGCTGACGGCGATGGAGATGCCGATCAGCCCCGCGCCCTCGATGGTCCATCCGGCCCAGAAAGCGCCGACAACCGCCGCGCCGACCCAGCCGCCCACTGTGCCCGCCCATGTCTTGTTGGGAGAGACGCGGGGCCAGAACTTCGGCCCGCCGATGCTTTTCCCGGCGAAGTATCCCATGACGTCGGTGGCGACGATCACCGCCACCAGCCACAGCATCCAGGTCAGGCCGTAGTCGCTGCGCAGCGCCATCATCGAATAGCCCGCCAGCAGGATCATCATGGTCGTGACCGCATAGGTGACGCCGCCCCGCTCCATCCGGCTGAAGCCCAGCATGGTCGGCAGCATCAGCAGAGGCAGCGCAAAAGAGGGCGGAATGCGGATCGCGACGAAGACGCAGAGAACCGTTGCGGCGGCCAGGATGTATTGCGCCTTGGTCCGCCCGCTGTCGACCATGGTCACCAGTTCCCAGACCATGCCGCCGCAGATCAGCGCGATCAGCGCCTGCCACCAGACCCCGCCCAGCCAGACCGCCACCATGCCGATGGCGATCATGATCAGGCCCGAGATCACCCGGGGCTTCAGGTCGGACCAGCGCTTGCGCGTCATCGGCCCACGGCGCCGAACCGCCGGTCCCGCTTGCCATAAGCGCCGCAGAGCGCCGCGAATTCCTCGGCCGAGAAATCCGGCCAGAGCGTATCGACGAATTCGTATTCCGCATAGGCCGACTGCCACAGCAGAAAGTTGGAAATCCGCGCCTCGCCGCTGGTGCGGATCACAAGATCCGGGTCCGGCAGCACATGCGTGTCCAGGTAGCGCGGCAGCGTCTCTTCGTTGACGTCGTCCGGGTGCAGCTTGCCGTCGGCCACGTCCTGCGCCAGCCGCTGGGTGGCGCGCGCCACCTCGTCCCGCCCGCCATAGTTGAGCGCGATGGTCAGGTTGGTGCCCGTGCAATGCCCGGTCATGCGCTCGGCCTCGTCCATCAGCCCGCGCAGCTTGGCGTCCAGCCGGGGCCGGTCGCCGATAAAGCGGACGCGGACATTTTCCTTCACGAAGGCCTGCATCTCTTTCATGATGTAGCGCCGGAACAGGCTCATCAGGCCCGCCACCTCGACTTGGGTGCGCTTCCAGTTCTCTGTCGAAAAGGCAAATATCGTCAGGTATTTGACCCCCGCGTCCGGGCAGGCCTCGACGACCTCGCGGACCCGGCGCGCACCGGCGTGGTGTCCGAAGAGGCGCGGGCGCCCCTTCTGCGTGGCCCAGCGTCCGTTGCCGTCCATGATGATGGCCACGTGGCACGGGCCATCGGTTTCCCGGAGCGGTCTGGACATTGCACTGTTCCCTGAGATCAATCGTCTGCCCCCTCTTTAGCCTATCGGGCGGTCAACCCAAAGCCGATAGCTGGCGGCACGGTCAAAGCAAGCGGCATGGCGCGCGCAGGCACGCGCCGCGCGCTCAGACCTGCATGATCTCGTCTTGTTTGCCGGCCAGCGCCTCGTCGACCTTCTTGATATAGGTGTTGGTCAGGTCCTGAACCTCGGATTCCCAAAGCTTCTGGTCGTCCTCGGACATGCCGTCGGCCTTGGCCTTCTTGATCTGGTCCATGCCGTCGCGGCGCACGTTGCGGATCGAAACCCGCGCGTGTTCGGCATATTGCGCGGCGACCTTGGTCAGCTCCTTGCGGCGTTCCTCGTTCAGCTCGGGAATCGGCAGCATGATGATGGTGCCGTTGAGCTGCGGGTTGATGCCAAGGCCCGACTCGCGGATCGCCTTTTCCACCTTGCCCACAAGACCCTTGTCCCAGACGTTGATGGTCACCATGCGCGGTTCCGGCACGTTCACGGTACCGACCTGGTTGATCGGCGTCATGGAGCCGTAGGCGTCCACGTGGATCGGCTCCAGCATGGAGCCCGACGCGCGCCCCGTACGCAGCGAGGCGAATTCCGTGCGCAGGTTGGTCATCGCGCCATCCATGCGGCGGGTCAGGTCGTCTGTATCGAGCATGAAATCGTCGGACATGGGTTTCGGAGCCTCGTTCTAGGGGTCGTGCCTTGAAAAAACGGCTTATCGCCTCGGGATGCGAAGATCAATCGAGCATGGCACCCGCGCGGGCAATCGTTGCCCCCGGCCCCCGCTGCGTCGCGCCGCCCTGCTTATCCGTCGCTCCTGCCCTCGCCAAGCCGGGCCGGGCGGTGCATAAGGGCCGGAAGCCGGAACCCGGAGAGACATCATGGTCAGCGAAACCCGCCTAGCCTTCGCACACCCCGCCGAGCGCGCCATCGCCACGGCAGAGGACAGCCTGCGCGACCGTATCAGCCTGCGCGATCACCTCGTCGAGGTCGAGATCGGCGCCTTTCAGGCCGAACGCGGCACCCGCCAGAGGGTGCGCTTCGACGTGGTGGTCGAGGTGGTGCCCTTCACCGGATCGCTGGACGACGATGTCGACCGCATCCTGTCCTACGACCGGGTGACAGAGGCCATCGCGCACGAGCTTGCCGCCGAGCGGGTGAACCTTCTCGAAACCCTCGCCGAACGGATCGCGGAACGCATCCTGCTGGAACCGCAGGCCCTGCGCAGCTTCGTGCGAATCGAGAAACTGGATCGCGGGCCGGGTGCCCTTGGGGTCGAGATCGTGCGCGCCCGGCAGGACGTGGCGGCCCATCGCGACGCGCTGGCGCAGGAAGTCGCGCAGGAACGCCCGCATCCCCGGGTGGTGTACCTGTCCAATGCCGCCATGGCGGATGACCGGCTGGCGCCCTGGCTGGATGCGCTGGCGGCCCGGCCCGAGCCGCTGATCCTCTGCGTCGGCCAGTCCGACCTGCCCGCTCCGGTCACCGGCCACAAGATGACCCAGCGGCGCATCGACCTGCTGTCGATCGAGCAGAACGCCTGGCTGCTGGCGGCGCGGGACCTGCGCTGCAAGGTGGTGGCGACGCGCACCGAGCTGGACTGGGCGATGAAGAACGGCCAGATCTGCGTCTGGGCGCCCTCCAAGATCGTGCTCGACGCGACGCATGGCCCCGGGGTGCAGCCTGCGGAGTCGGTCGCCCTTGCCGCGTGGTTCGCGGCAGAGATGGAGGCCTCGGAGATGGTCGTCCTGGGCGAGGCCGCACCGGCGCAGGCCGACGTGCCCCTGCGCGCCCTGACGCTGCGCGACGACCTGTTCTGACCGGCAGTCCGGCGACCGATTGTAACATGGCGTGAGCGCTTTCGGCGACGGTCTGCCAGCCGGTCCCGCCGCCGGAGGCCTGCCTCCCTTGCCAAGTCCGGCCCGATCGGTCAGTCACTTCGGCCATGACAGAGTATTACAGGCCCATCGTCCGCTTCGGCCCCGACCGCCCCGAGGGCGCCCTGCCCCTTGCCGGCGGGCCCGGCTGGTTTTCCGAGGTCCAGCACCGAAGCCGCGACACCGCCCCCCGCACCCTGCCCGCGCAGGACCTGCCCCCGGACTGGCGCCAGCGCCTGACCGCACCGCGCGCCGCTGTCGCCGGGCTGGACATGGGGCGGGCAAATGTCATGGGCATCCTGAACGTCACGCCCGACAGCTTTTCCGACGGCGGCAGCCACCAGACCGCCAATGCGGCTCTGCATCGGGCGCGCGCCATGGTCGCGGCAGGCGCCGACATGATCGATGTCGGCGGCGAAAGCACCCGGCCCGGCGCCGCCACCGTCCCCCCCGAGGCAGAGATCTCGCGGATCGAGCCGGTGATCCGAGCCATCGGCCACGAGGTGCCGGTGCCGGTCTCGATCGACACGCGGAAGTCCAGCGTTGCCGAGGCGGCGGTCGAGGCCGGCGCGGCGCTGGTCAACGACGTCTCGGGCTTCACCTACGATCCGATGCTGGGCCACTTCTGCCAGACCCGCGGCCTGCCCGTCTGCGTCATGCACGCACTCGGCGACCCTGAAACCATGCAGGACGATCCGCGCTACGACGATGTGCTGCTGGACGTCTACGACTTCCTTGAAAGACAGGTTTCGGCGCTGGAACAGAGCGGCATCCCCCGCAACCGCATCGTGGTCGACCCGGGCATCGGCTTCGGCAAGACCATGGCACACAACCTGACGCTCATGCATAACGTCTCGCTGTTTCACGGGCTGGGCTGTCCGGTGCTCGTGGGCGCTTCCCGCAAGGGCTTCATCGGCAAGCTGTCGGGCGCGACCCACCCCGCCGAGCGTATGGCGGGATCGGTTGCCGCCGCTCTGACCGCCGCGGCGCAGGGGGTGCAGATCGTGCGGATGCACGACGTGGCCGAAACCGCGCAGGCACTGAAGGTCTGGGGCGCGATAGCACAGGGAGAGGCCTGAGATGAGCAGGACACTCTTTGGCACCGACGGCGTGCGCGGCACCGCCAATACCTTTCCGATGACCGTCGAGATGGCGATGATGCTGGGCGCCGCCGTGGGCCGCCACTTCCGCAATGAGCACGGCGGCGTGCATAGGGTGGTCATCGGCAAGGACACGCGGCTGTCGGGCTACATGTTCGAGAACGCCCTGACCGCCGGGCTGACCAGCACGGGCATGAACGTGCTGCTGCTGGGGCCGGTGCCGACGCCCGCCGTCGGGCTGCTGACGCCCTCGATGCGGGCCGATCTGGGCATCATGATCTCGGCCAGCCACAACCCGGCCGAGGATAACGGCATCAAGTTCTTCGGCCCCGACGGCTTCAAGCTGTCCGATGCGGTCGAGGCCGAAATCGAGGCGCTGGTCGAAGGCGGCGTGCGCCCCGCCGCGCCCGAGAACATCGGTCGCGCCAAGCGCATCGACGACGGCCGCTTCCGCTATCAGGAGCGGGTGAAGTCCACCCTGCCCCACGGGCTGCGGCTGGACGGGGTGAAGGTGGTGGTGGATTGCGCCAATGGCGCTGCCTACAAGACCGCGCCCGAGGTCCTGTGGGAGCTTGGCGCCGACGTGATCCCCGTGGGCGTCTCGCCGAACGGGCTGAACATCAACGCCGAATGCGGTTCGACCAAGCCGCAGCGCGCCGCCGAGGCGGTGGTGGCCCATGGCGCCGACGTCGGCATTTGCCTCGACGGCGACGCCGACCGGATCATCCTGATCGACGAGCACGGCGAGATCGCGGACGGCGATCAGATCATGGCGCTGATGGCCGCCCGCTGGGCCGAAGAAGACCGCCTGAAGCACGGCACGCTGGTGGCGACGGTGATGTCGAACCTCGGGCTGGAACGGTTCCTCAAAGGCAAGGGCCTGCGGCTGGAGCGCACCAAGGTCGGCGACCGTTACGTGGTCGAGGCCATGCGGACGGGCGGCTTCAACCTTGGCGGCGAGCAGTCGGGCCATATCGTGATGACCGACTATGCCACCACCGGCGACGGGCTGATGGCGGGACTGCAGTTCCTCTGCGAGATGGTGCGCACCAACCGCGCGGCCTCGGACCTGACGCACAGCTTCGCCCCGGTGCCACAGCTTCTGAAGAACGTGCGCTATGGCGCGGGTGTCCTGCCGCTGGAAGAGGCCCGCGTGCAGGCCGCGATCGCCGAGGCCGAGGCCTCGCTCACCGGCAAGGGGCGACTGCTGATCCGCAAGTCGGGGACGGAACCGCTGATCCGCGTCATGGCGGAATGCGAGGACGAGGGTCTGCTTGCGCAGGTGGTCGACGGCATCGTCGCCGAGGTGCAGGCGGTGGCCTGAGCCGCGTTTGCGGCGGCCCGGTCGCGGCTGCGCAAGCGTTCCTGAGGCGGCGCCTTCGCCTTTACGGCAGCGCAAGCGGGGCGGCGCAGGCTCTTTTATATAGACGGATTCGTCTGCATGGCAGCGCAAGTCCCGCCCCCGGAGTCGGAAGCGGCGTTTCGGGGGGTACGCTCCTTGGCGCTGACGAAGGCGCCAGCACGGCGGCGCAGGTGCCGTTACTCGCGCAGGCGTTCTTGGGGCGGCGCTGGCACTTGCGGGTCGGGTTTCAGGGGCTCTGCCCCCCGGCCTTCGGCCTCCCCCCGGGATATTTCTGGACAGAAGAAAATCTGGACGGCGCCCTTTTGGCGGCGTGGGTCGGATTGGGTGCTGGCGCCGCAAGCGTGGACCGCGTGGTCGCGGATCAGCCGTGCCGGGCGGTTCTGCGGCGGCGGCCCGAGGGGGCGAGGTCGCGAGCCGTGCGCCATGTCTTCTTGAGGAACCACAGCGCGATCCCGATGGCGAGCCATCCCGCGAAGAAGCCCGCGCCGGCGAAGCTAACGCCCTCGAAGGTCAACGGCAGCGCCGGTTTGAAGGTTTCGAGCGCACGCTCGGCCACGGCGCGGTCGCCGATGTGGGTCGCAAGTTTGGCGCGCATGAAAGGCCCCGCGCCCTGCAGGGTCAGGAGCGCTTCGGACAGGGCTTCGTAGCGCGCGATATCGTTGGCCATATTGGCGGCCTGCGTGCGGGCCAGCAGGCCCTCGGCGGCGAGTTGCTGCAGGTAGGTCGTCAGCGGCAGGCCCGCCGCCCCGGCATCGGCCTCGTAGCGGTCGACCTGTCGGGACAATTCGTCCACGGCGCCGCCCAGACGCTGCATGTATTGCTGCGAGAACTCCGGGAACTGCGAGAGACCCGCCGCCCCGGTCAGCCCCGCCGCCAGTGTCAGTGCGCGGGTGATCATCTCCGGCGCCTCTTTGTTTCTCTGCTCGAGGGGGAGATTACCGCGCGAAGGATGGCCGGATCAAGCATTGGCATGATGGGTGCGGTTTTGCGCGCCGCGACGACCGGGGGGCTGGTTCGTTGTAGGGAGCAAGCTATGCAGGCGGGCCTTGCAGCTGGGCCGTCCGAAGTGCCTGCGGTGCGCGGTCTGCAAGGTCGGGCGGGCTTGCAGCGGGGTCCGTGACGAGAGACAGCCGCCACGGTCGTCTGCGGGTGGTCCCGGCGGAAGCAGCTTGGATCTAGCCGTTTGGCGGCGGTCATCGACGGCCGTGCTGCGGGCGGCAGGTCGGCGGCGGGCATAGGAGGGCGCGCGGTGGTTTTCAGATCGGCGGCGGCTGTCAGGTCCGCGGTCTCTGGACGACCGATCTGCGACAGTCACGAATGTTCGGGACCATGCAAGTTGGTCCCCGCGTTGGGCCCGGGCGGCGGACAGGAGCGCCCTGCCCGCCGCCCGTCAGATCAGGCCGACTTTCCGTAGATCGCGGCGATGCGAGCCACGGCCTCTTCCGGGGGCAGTTCCTCGCTCTCGCCCGTGCGGCGCGAGGTCAGTTCCACCACGCCATTCTTCAGGCCGCGCGGGCCGACGGTGATCCGCCACGGCAGGCCGATCAGGTCCATGGTCGCGAATTTCGCCCCGGCCCGTTCGTCGGTGTCGTCGTAGAGCGGCTCCAGCCCCAGCGCGGTCAGCGCGGAATACAGCGCCTCGCAGGCCGCGTCCGCCTCGGCATCGCCGGTCTTGAGGTTGACGATCCCGCAGTGGAACGGCGTCACGCCCTCGGGCCAGATGATGCCCTTGTCGTCGTGGCTCGCCTCGATGATCGCACCCAAGAGGCGGCTGACGCCGATCCCGTGAGAGCCCATGTGGACCGGCACAGAGGCGCCGTCCGGGCCCTTGACCGTTGCGCCCATCGGCTCGGAATACTTGGTGCCGAAGTAAAAGATCTGCCCGACCTCGATGCCGCGCGCGGTACGGCGGCGTTCTTCCGGCACTTCGTTGAACAGCGCCTCGTCGTGGGTTTCGTCCGTGCGGGCATAGCGCGAGGTAAACTCTTCCAGCACCGCCTGGCACTGCTCGACCGAGTCGTAGTCAATCTGGCGGTCGCCGAACTTCAGGTCGGTGATCTGGCTGTCGTAGAAGACCTCGCTTTCGCCCGTCTCGGCCAGCACGAGGAATTCATGCGTGTCGTCGCCGCCGATGGGGCCGGAATCCGCGCGCATCGGGATCGCCTGCAGGCCCATGCGCTCGTAGGTGCGCAGGTAGCTGACGAGGTGGCGGTTGTAGGCGTGCAGCGCGTCTTCCTTGGTCAGGTCGAAGTTGTAGCCGTCCTTCATCAGGAACTCGCGCCCCCGCATCACCCCGAAGCGCGGACGGATCTCGTCCCGGAACTTCCACTGGATGTGGTAGAGCGTCAGCGGCAGGTCCTTGTAGCTGCTGACGTGGCTGCGGAAGATGTCGGTGATCAGCTCTTCGTTGGTGGGACCGTAGAGCATGTCACGGTCCTGCCGGTCGCGGATGCGCAGCATCTCGGGACCGTAGGCGTCATACCGACCGGATTCCTTCCACAGCTCGGCCGATTGCAGCGTCGGCATCAGCAGCGGGATATGCCCGGCGCGCTGCTGTTCCTCGTGCACGATGCGCTCGATATTGCGCAGCACCTTGTAGCCCAGCGGCAGCCACGAATAGATGCCCGCGCTGGCCTGCTTGATCATGCCGGCGCGCAGCATGTAGCGATGAGACACGATCTGCGCCTCGGAGGGCGTTTCCTTGAGGACGGGCAGGAAGTAGCGGGACAGGCGCATGGGCGGGACCTTCGGTTGCGTTTCGTCCTTCCCTAGCGGCTCGGCGAAGGGCGGACAAGGGTGGCGCGCGGTGCAGGCCGGATGGCCCGCGAAGCCGCCCTGCCTTTCGCGGCAGCACGCCCTTGGGCCCGGCCCCATCCGCCCCGGCAGCGGCGTTTCCCGTCGACCGGATGCCGTCCAGCCGGAAATCCCCACCTTCCCTTGCGTCGAACCCGTGGCATACTGCGGCAAAGCCTTTCCCGGGGGATACCATGCGTTTTCTGATCGCCATCCTGTTCCTGCTGGCCGCCCTGCCCGCCCGGGCGCAGATCGCCGATTGCGACTTCGGCTTCGACATCGACCGGCAGTCCAGCGCCTTCCAGTCCATGCTTGTCGACGGCGAGCAGAAGAAGGGCTTCTGGCTGTCGGTCAACCGCGCGCCACCGGAAATCCGGGGGCTGGCGAAATACATCGGGCGGTTGCAGGTCTGCCTGATCACCCCCGACGGCAAGCCGCGCGAGATCCGGCGGGGCGGCGGCTCGATGACGCTGGACAGCCCCTTCGTCGCCAATTGCACCGCCGCGCTGCTGCCGGACAACCGGCTGCTGACCAACGCGCATTGCTACTTCGACCCCGATCTGGTGGCGGCGGGTTTCTCCATCGTGCAGGAGGCGCGGATCAATTTCGACTATACCTCGAAGGACGATCTCGGCGCGGTGCGCACCTACCGCGTGCTGACCGGGCCGATGGCTGTGGACGAGGATCTGGACGCGCTGCTGTTGCAGGTGATCGGGGATGCCAATGCCGATCTGGGCGGACACATCCCGATGAAGATGCGCAGCGACCTGCAACCCTACCAGTCGCTCGCCATGATCCACCACCCGGGCGCCGAGCCGCAGCAGTATTCAACCGGGACCTGCCAGATCCACCGCCGTCAGGACGAGATCGACGCGGGCCGTTCTCCGCTGCGGCACACCTGCGAAAGCATCGGCGGCTCTTCCGGGTCGCTGCTGTTCGACGCGCGGACGCTGGCGGTCGTGGGGCTGCACAATCAGGGCGGGCTGTCGCGACTGGACGAGAGTTTCAACGGCGGCCACAAGATCGCGATGATCGACGAGGCTTTCGGTCTGGGTTTCGAAGAGGTCGGCACCGCCGCCCCCGCCGCAAGCCCGGTCGCCCGCACCCCCTCACGCGGGGAGCAGGCCCGCGCGGCGCTGTCCGAGGCGCTGCTGGAACCGGAGGCCGGGACCCAGATCGCCCGGCTGCGCGCGGTGATCGAAGAGTACCCCGGCACCGACATGGCCAAGCGCGCCCAGTCGATGCTGGCGCGGCTGGAAGACCAGCAGGCCAGCGCGTTGACAACACAGGCCAACGCCGCCCTGACCGAGGCTTTGCTGATGCCGGAAGGCGCCGCCAAGCTGACCGCCCTGCAAGCGGTGGCCCGCGACTACGCGGGCACCACGGCAGCGGTCAACGCGGGCGATGCGGCGCGGCGGCTGGAGGCTTCGATGCAGGCGGCGCAGGCCGCGCCGGCGGTTCAGCCGCGCGTGCAGGCCGCCCCGCGAGAGACCACGCGCCAGCCCAGCCTGCGGGTCTGTTATGTCAACGACGTGCGCCCGCCCGATGCCTATCTTGCCCTGCGCTCGCAGCCCTCGTCACGCTCAGGCAGCCGCCTGCGCCTGCTTTACAAGGGCGAGAGTTTCTCGATGGTCGGTCCCCGTCAGGGCGACTGGCACCTCGTCTCGACCCCGGACGGGTTGCAGGGCTGGGTGTCCTGGGCCAAGTCGCGGTGGATCACATGTCCCTGAAGGCGCTGTTCGCGGCGCTCTGCCTGACGGGCGGCGCGGCGGCAGAATGCCCCGCCGTGCTGACCGGCGCCGAGCGTTTGCTGGTGGTTACGACCCCCGGCATGAGCGCGCCCACGGGCACCGGGCAGCTTTGGAAGCGCACGCCCGGCGCCGACTGGCAGGCGGTGGGCGGCCCGATCGCCATGGTGCTGGGGCGCAACGGGCTGGGCTGGTCGCACGATCAGAGCGCGCTGGCGCAGGGCAGCGAGCCGATCAAGCGCGAGGGCGACGGGCGCACCCCAGCCGGGATCTTTGCGGCGGGCGAGGCCTTTGGCATGGGGCCGACGCTGCTGCCAGAGGGCCATCGCCGCACCCTGACCGAAGGCACCGCCTGTGTCGACGACCCGCGAAGCCCCGCCTACAACAGCATCACAACCCAGAGACTTGCCAAGGGCATCAGCCACGAGAAGATGTGGACGATCCCGCAGTACCGTCAGGGCATGGTGATCCGCAACGCCACCGATGCGGCGAAGCGTGGCGGCTCCTGCATCTTCCTGCACGTCTGGAGGGCGCCGGGAAAACCGACCTCGGGCTGCATCGCCGCCGAGGAACGCCATGTCGAGGCGGTGCAGCTGCTGTTCGACGGCCTGCCCTCGGCGGTGGCGATCCTGCCCCGCGACGGCGGGGCGCGGATCGCGGGCTGTCCCCTGCCCGGTCTCGCCCGGGACTGAAACGGTCCCGTCCATGGCCTGCCGGTCTGCCTTTCGGCAACCTCTCCCAAGGCCGCACCCTTGCGGCCAGAGCCTATGGCGGCGTGCGCAGACGCGCCGGTAGACAAAGACCGGGGCTTCGATCCTGCGCGCGCGACCCTTGTTGAACCCGCCACAGGAAGGATCGGCGCGCCATGTTCACCGGACAAAGCGCCATGGTCCGTGCCGCCGCCACCCGGCTGGCCGGGCGCCTTGGGCGGTCTGTCCCGGCAGGTTGCGACACCGACGCATCGGAACAACTTTCCCTTTGCGCGGCGCGGTGATACGCGCAATCCTGCGCCAGACAGCGACCCTAAGCAGGAGAAAGGCAGCGTGGCTTTGCCAGTCAGGACTCAGCTCAAATACTGGGGCATCGCCGCCCTGATCTTTGCCGTCGTCCTCTGGTCGCTGGGCAATGTGCTTATGCCGTTCATCCTTGGCGGCGCCATCGCCTATTGCCTTGATCCGGTGGCCGACTGGCTGGAGCGTCTGGGCCTGTCGCGCGCCGCCGCGACCGCCGTGATCACCGTTGTCACCATCCTGATCTTCGTCGTCATGGTGCTGGCGATCATCCCCACGCTGGTCAACCAGACGGTCTCGCTGTTCAATACCGCGCCGCAGCTATTCCGCGACCTGCAAGCCTTCCTGTCGGAGAAGTTCCCCTCGGTCCTGACCGAGGGCAGCGTCGTGCGCGAGACCATCGCCTCTGTCGGCACCGCGATCCGCGACAAGGGCGGAGAGCTGATGAACACCGCGCTGGCCTCGGTCGCCTCGCTGCTGAGCATCGTGACGCTTTTCGTCATCGTACCGGTGGTGGCGGTCTACCTGCTGCTCGACTGGGACCGGATGGTGGCCAAGGTCGATGCCATGATCCCGCTGGACCATCGCGAAACCGTGCGCCACCTCGCGCGGGAAATCGACCGCGTTCTGGCGGGCTTCATCCGCGGCATGGGGTCGGTCTGCATGATCCTTGGCGTCTATTACGCCGGCGCGCTCTGGCTGGTCGGGTTGCAGTTCGGGCTGGTGGTGGGCGTCGTGGCGGGGATGCTGACCTTTATCCCCTATGTCGGCGCCATCGTCGGCGGGGTGCTGGCCATCGGCCTCGCCCTGTTCCAGTTCTGGGGCGACTGGGTCTGGATCATCGTGGTCTGGGCGATCTTCCAGTCCGGTCAGTTCATCGAAGGCAACGTGCTGACGCCGCGCCTGGTCGGCAACTCCGTGGGGCTGCACCCGGTGTGGCTGCTGCTGGCGCTGTCGGTCTTCGGCTCTCTCTTCGGCTTCGTCGGCCTTCTGGTGGCGGTGCCCGTCGCCGCGGCACTGGGGGTCGTCACGCGCTTTCTTGTGGATCGCTACAAGGGCAGCCGGCTGTACCTGGGGCTTGCGCGCGAGCACGACGAGCCATGAGTGGGCCAGAGCAGCTTCCCCTGCCCCTGCCTGCGCTCGAGGCACTGGGGCGAGAGGACTTTTTCGTCAGCCCCGCCAATGCGCTGGCCGTGGCGCAGGTCGAGGCCTGGCGCGACTGGCCGTCGCGCAAGATGGTGGTCTATGGCCCCGAAGGCAGCGGCAAGACACATCTGGCGCATGTCTGGGCCTCGTTGTCGGGCGCCCGGATCGTCGAGGCCGGCACGCTGTCGGAAAACAGCGTGCCGGGGCTGGCCGAGGCACCGGCCTGCGTCGAGAACGTCGAGGCCATCGCCGGAAACGCCGCCTGCGAGCGGGCGCTCTTTCACCTGCACAATCTTTGCCTGGCGCAGGGCCACGCGCTGCTGATGACCGCGGCCCGCGAACCCGCGCGTTGGCGGCTGGGCCTGCCCGACCTGCAAAGCCGTGTGCAGGGCGCGCAGGCGGCGCGGCTGTCCGAACCGGACGACCTGCTGCTGACCATGCTGCTGGCGAAACTGCTGGCCGATCACCAGACGCAGGTGCGGCCCGATGTCATTCCCTATCTCGTCAGCCACATGCCGCGCAGCTACCGCGCCGCCCGCGCGCTGGCCGAGGCGCTGAGCGCGGATTCGCTGGCGGCGAAGAAACCCGTGTCCCGACGCATGGCCGCAGAGGCCCTGGAGCGGCTGGGTCCCGGGCTCTGATCGCGGCGTAACGCCACGGGGCGCGGCCCCGCTGTCCCGGCGCCCGGGCACGGGACCGGGCAGATCCGCAAGCGGCCCGCCTGCGACCGGCCCACCAAACAGGTATTTTTGCCAAGAAGAAACCCAGGGCGGTTCCTTTTCGGCGGCGGGCCGGGCTTGCCGCGCTGGGTCGGGTTCGTGGGCCAGAACGACCGTCCCGCGAGACAGGCCCCTTGGGGCTTGCGGCGGGGCCTCGGAACACGGCACAGTGGGGGCGCCCGGGCGCGGCAAACCGCGTCATGAAACTGTTGCACTCCATCCGCATAAGCCCCCCATGACTCAAGCCGATTTCCTCAAATCCCCGCTCCCGCCTGCCATCGACCTGCCGGATCTCGACCTGTCCGGGCCGGGGCGCTTCTTCAACCGCGAGCTCAGCTGGCTGGGCTTCAACTGGCGTGTGCTGGAAGAGGCCGAGAACCCGCGCGTGCCGCTGCTGGAGCGGCTGCGCTTCGCCTCGATCTCGGCGGCGAACCTCGACGAGTTCTATACCGTCCGTGTCGCCGGCCTGCGCGAGCTGGCCCATGCGGGCAACACCACCCCTGCCGCCGACGGGCTGACGCCGGCGGAACAGCTGGTGCTGATCGACGAGGACGCGCGCCGCCTGATGGCGCAGCAGCAGAAGGTCTGGGGCGAGTTGCGCGCGCTGATGGTCGAACAGGGCATCCATGTGGTGCTGCGCAAGGACCTGACCGACGCCGACCGCGCCTATCTGAACGAGGCCTTCCTGAACCAGGTCTTTCCGGTGCTCTCGCCGCTGGCCATCGACCCGGCGCATCCCTTCCCCTTCATCGCCAACATGGGCTACTGCCTTGCCCTGCAACTGGAGCGGATGCGCGACAAGCGCGCGTTGCAGGCGCTGCTGCCGGTGCCCGCGCAGATCGACCGCTTCATGCGCCTGCCCGCCGAGGACGGCACCCATCGCTTCATCCTGCTGGAAGACGTGATCCTGCTGCATATCGACAGCCTGTTTCCGGGCTATCGCAGCAAGGACCACTTCGGCTTCCGCGTGCTGCGCGACAGCGATCTGGAAGTCGAGGAAGAGGCCGAGGACCTGGTGCGCGAGTTCGAGGTGGCGCTGAAGCGCCGCCGTCGCGGCGAGGTGGTGCGGCTGACCGTCACCACCGGCGCACCCAAGGCGCTGCGCAATATCGTCATGCGCGAGCTGCATGTCGAACCGGAAGAGGTGATCGAGCTGGACGGCATGATCGGCCTTGCGGATACCAAGGAACTGGTGATCGACCAGCGGCCCGACCTGCTCTGGCCCTCGTTCACGCCGCGCGTGCCCGAGCGCGTGCAGGACCACGACGGCAACATGTTCAAGGCCATCGCCCAGAAGGACATGCTACTACACCACCCCTACGAGACCTTCGACATGGTGGTCCGCTTCCTCAACCAGGCGGCGCAGGACCCGGACGTGGTGGCGATCAAGCAGACGCTCTACCGGACGTCGAAGAACTCTCCCATCGTGGAGGCGCTCTGCGAGGCGGCGGAGGACGGCAAGTCCGTCACCGCCCTGGTGGAACTGAAGGCGCGCTTCGACGAGGCCGCCAACATCCGCCAGTCGCGGCGGCTGGAACGGTCGGGCGCCCACGTCGTTTACGGCTTCCTCGACTGGAAGACCCACGCCAAGATTTCCTCGGTGGTGCGGCGCGAGGGCGACAGACTGGTGACCTACACCCATTGGGGCACCGGCAACTACCACCCGATCACCGCGAAGATCTACACCGACCTCAGCTTCTTCACCTGCGATGCGGCGCTGGGGCGCGATGCGGCGAAGATCTTCAACTACCTGTCCGGCTACGCCATGCCGGAGGGGCTGGAGAACCTGCATATCTCGCCCCACGACCTGAAGTCCGGCATGATCGAGATGATCGAGGCCGAGATGGCGCATGCGGCCAAGGGCAAGCCCGCGCAGATCTGGATCAAGATGAACTCGCTGATCGAGCCCGACATGATCGACGCGCTTTACCGCGCCTCGCAGGCCGGGGTGCGGATCGACTGCGTGATCCGCGGCATCTGCGGGCTGCGGCCGGGGGTGAAGGGCCTGTCCGAGAACATCCGGGTAAAGAGCATCGTGGGCCGCTTCCTCGAACATTCGCGCATCGCCTGCTTCGGCAACGGCCACGGCCTGCCCCATGCCAAGGCGCGGGTCTTCATGTCCTCGGCGGACTGGATGGGCCGCAACCTGAACCGCCGGGTCGAGACCGGGGTGGAGATCATGAACGCCACCGTGAAGGCGCAGATCGTCAGCCAGGTCATGGCGGCGAACCTTGCCGATACCGCGCAAAGCTGGGTCATGGAGCCCTCGGGCGCCTTCACCCGCCACCCCATGCCGGAGGGGGCCTTCTCTTTCAACTGCCACCGCTTCTTCATGGAAAACCCCTCGTTGTCGGGTCGGGGCACGGCGGGCGCATCGGATGTGCCGAAGCTGACCCACACAGAGGACTAGGTCGCGGGAGGGTGGGAAACGATCCGCGCTCACCACCCGTTAATATCCACAGACTAGAAACAGCCAAAGACCGCCGCGCCCTGCCGCTGCGGTCTTTTTTCTGCCCTCGAATGACCTTCGAACCGCCTCGAACCGTTAAGACAGCGTTTATTCCGCAGAGGCATCCTTTAACGGCACCCCGCAAAAGGATGGGGCAGCGGACCGGAAAAGGGCCCCGCTGTACCGTCGAAGCGGACGCATGAGGGATCGGCCCTGCCGGCCCTGTCGGCGCAGAAGACGCCCTGTCGGAACAAAGGCGGACGCCATGTCGAGTATTCTAACCAACCCCGGGGCCGAGGCGGCCCTTGCAACGCTATACGCCATCAACAGCAACATGGTCGAAGTTCAGCGCCAGCTGGCGACCGGCAAGAAGGTCCACGGCGCCGAGGACAACGCGGCGGTCTGGGCCATCTCCAAGGTCATGGAGGCGGATATCACCGGCTTCCAAAAAGTATCAGAATCGCTGGCGCTGGGACAATCCACCCTTGCGGTCGCCCGTCAGGGGGCCGAGTCGATCACCGAGCTGCTGACAGAGGTCAAGGGCAAGGTCGTCGCGGCGCAGGAAGAGAACGTCGACCGCGCCAAGATCCAGGATCACATCCGGGCGCTGACCGACCAGATCGACGCCATCGTGGTCGCGGCGCAGTTCAACGGTCAGAACCTGTTGCAGAACAAGGACACAGAGGTCGATTCCGGCAAGATTGCCATCAAATCCTCTGTCAACCGGATCGGGTCAGAGGTGACAACCTCCGACATCGACGTGCAGCGCCGCGACATGAGCACCGGGGCCGCGACGATCACCGCCTCGGGCGGCAGCTTTTCGGGGGACGAGATCGCCAATACACTCAGCGCCCCCAGCTCTGCCACCTTCGACCTGTCGGGCTACGCGGTCGAGGCGGGCGCGGCCTTCGCCATCTCTGTCTTCGGCGATGACGACGACAATTCCACCTTCACCGAGGCGGATCTTCAGACCACGTCCGGCACCAATATGTCGCGTGCCGAATTCGCCTCGCAGGATATGTCCTATGTGGCGCATGAGGGCGACACCATCGGGGACGTGGTCGCCGCGCTGGAACGCAAGTGGGACGCGCTGGCCGCCGGAAACGGGATCGAGGCCGATACCCTCTCGCTGCGCTTCGGCGCCCGGGGCTTCACCGCCTCCAGCGCGGTGGCAGGTGGCGGTGACACGATCAAGGTGGCCTTCCACACGCTCGACGCCGATGCGGGCAACACCATCGGCGGCGGACTGGACATGCTGGGCCAGATGGACGTCTCGACCGCCGAGGGCGCGGCCAAGGCCATGGGCCAGATCGAAGGCCTGCTGCAATACGCCATAGGCGTCTCGGCAGAGATGGGATCCTCGCAGAACCGGCTGACGACGCAATCAAAGTTCATCGACGGTCTCAGCGACTCGATGCGCTCTGGCCTGGGCTCGCTGGTGGACGCCGACCTCGAAGAGGCTTCGGCCCGATTGCAAGCGCTTCAGGTGCAGCAACAGCTGGCCACGCAAGCCTTGTCGATCGCCAATGGCACGCCGCAGGTGCTGCTGGGCCTGTTCCGCTAGCGGCCCTTGCCGTCCTGACCGAACCGCGCCCCGCCAGCTCCGTCAGGCATGAATGCGCGTGCAGGTGCCCTTGCCTTCGAGGATGCCCCGGAAACCGCCGGGTTCGTCCAGCGAGAACACGATCAGCGGCATGTTGTTGTCCCGCGCCAGCGCGATGGCAGAGGCGTCCATGACCTTGAGGTTCTTCGACAGCACCTCGTCGAAGGTGACCTCGTCGAAGCGCACCGCGTCCGCATGGGCGCGCGGGTCCTTGTCGTAGACGCCGTCGGTGCCGTTCTTGCCCATCAGGATCGCCTCGCAGGCCATCTCGTTGGCGCGCAGCGCGGCGGCGGTGTCGGTGGTGAAATAGGGGTTCCCGGTCCCGGCGGCGAAGATGCAGACGCGCTTCTTCTCCAGGTGGCGGACGGCGCGGCGACGGATGTAGGGCTCTGCCACCTCGTCCATGCGGATCGCGCTGATCACCCGGGTGAAGACGCCCAGACCTTCCAGCGCCGACTGCATGGCCAGCGCATTCATCACGGTGGCCAGCATGCCCATGTAATCGGCGGTCGTCCGTTCCATGCCCTGAGCCGACCCGGCGAGGCCCCGGAAGACGTTGCCGCCACCGATCACCATGCAGATCTCGACGCCGAGGGCATGCACCGCCTGCACCTCGCGGGCGATGCGCTCGACGGTCGGCGGATGCAGGCCATAGCCCTCGGGGCCCATCAGAGCCTCGCCGGAAATCTTGAGCATGATGCGCTGGAATGCGGCGGGTTGAATGGATGTGTCGCTCATGTTGCGCTCCGTCTTGGCCCGGGGGTAGGATCGCGGGCATATGTGGCCGAAAACCGCCCGCGCCGCAATGGTGCACGGAGGGTGAACACCGCCACCAGAGGGACCGAGGGCAGGATGAGCGACAGCACCGCGATCACCGCGCGCATTTCCGCGCTGGACCCGGCGCGCCCGGTGCTGATCGCCGGGCCGACCGCCAGCGGGAAATCGGCGCTGGCGCTGCGGATCGCAGAGACGCAGGGCGGCACGGTCATCAATGCCGACGCGATACAGGTCTTCGGGGACTGGCGGGTGCTGACCGCCCGCCCCTCGGTCACGGAAGAGGCGCGCGCGCCGCATGCGCTCTTCGGCCATGTCCCCGGCACGCAGACCTACAGCGTCGGCGACTGGCTGCGCGATCTCGCGCCGCTTCTGCACGGCCCGCGCCCGATCATCGTGGGTGGCACCGGCCTGTATTTCACCGCGCTGACCGAAGGGCTGGCGCAGATACCCCCCGTGCCGCCCGCGATCCGCGCCGAGGGCGAGGCGCTGTTACGCGCGCAGGGTCTTCTTGCCCTGCTGGCGGATCTCGATCCCGAGACCGCCGCGCGCATCGACCGGCAGAACCCCGCCCGCGTGGCCCGCGCCTGGGAAGTCCGGCGCGCCACCGGACGCGGGCTGGCCGACTGGCAGGACGAGACGCCGCCGCCGCTGCTGCCCCTTGCCAAGGCGCAGCCGATCCTGCTTCATGCACCCAAGGACTGGCTGACGCCCCGGATCGAGACGCGCTTTCGCCAGATGATCGAGGACGGCGCCCTGGACGAAGCCCGAAACAACCGCGCCACGTGGCGCCCCGACCTGCCCTCGGCCAAGGCCATCGGCGCGGCGGAGCTTATGGCCCATCTGGACGGCGGCATGGATCTGGACCGGGTGATCGACCGCGCCACCATCCTGACCCGGCAATTCGCCAAGCGCCAGCGCACCTGGTTCCGGGCGCGGATGGGCAACTGGCCGCAGATCGACATGAGCACGCCATGAGCCGACCGGGCTTCCTGCGCAACCCGATGCCCCCGGCACCGGCCCGCGCCGGTGGCCCCATCCGCAGCGGCTCTTTCGGACCGGAATTGCAGGCCGCGCCGTGGAAATACACCCTGTCGCACGACCGCGAAGAGGATTGCCTGCTGTGGATCACCCGCGGACAGGGCCGCGTGACGATCAACGGCCTGCGGCGCGGCCTGTCCATGCATCACGCGATCTTCCTGCCCGCCGGGACGCTCTTTGCGCTGGATCTTCAACAGGGCACGCAGGCGCTTTTTGTCCAGTCGCCGCACGGGCTGGCGCCGCGCATGCCGCAAGAGCCGCTGCTCTTGCGCATCCGCGACGGGCTGGCGCAGGCCGAACTGACCGGAGAGATCGACGCCATGGCCCGCGAGACCCAGCGCGCGCGGTCGCTGATGGGTGACGCGCTGGAGGCGCGGCTGCAACTGGTCGCCATCTGGTTGCGCCGCCAGATCGAGGCCGGCGCCGCCGAAGCCCCGGAAGAGACCGCCGCCCTGCGGCTGGTCCGGCGTTACGCGCGCCTCGTCACCCGCGAATTCCGCAGCGCCGAGCCGATCGCTCATCATGCCGGGGTGCTGGGCGTCACGCCCACGCATCTGTCGCGAGTCTGCCGCCAGTGCTGCGGCAAGACCGCCGCAGACCTGCTGACGGAACGGCGCCTGCATGCCGCCCGCGTCGCGCTGGAAAGCCCGCGCCCGCCGGTGCAGGAGATCGCGCGCGGCCTGGGCTTTGCCTCGCCAGCCTATTTCACCCGCTTCATCCAGAGCCACACCGGCCTCACCCCCAGCGCCCTGCGCGCGGGCGCCGCCCGCGCCTCGCCCCGGCGCGCGTAAAGGTCTCGTGACATCATACTCTGGCCGGTTGCCTTTCCGGAAATGTCGCTTTTGAATGATGACTATGTCGTATTTTGACCACGAAACCCCGAATCTGGGCGTTGACGCATCGACTTCCGGCATGCGCAATGCGATCAGCCTCTTTCGGCCTCGCGGGTCCGGCATACCCGTGGCCAACCGTAACCGAGTTAACGACACGCATCCGTGTCACAGGGAGACCAAGATGACCGATACGCACAGCCAGGACCGGGTCCATCCCGCCGCCAAGCTTTATGCGCGGGAGTTCAGGGCAGGCCAGCTTGGCCGCCGCGAATTCCTGGCCCGCACCACGGCGCTTGGGCTGACGGCGGGCGCGGCCTACATGCTGGGCGGTCTGTCCCAGCCTGCCCGCGCGCAGGGCGCCATGCAGGAGGGCGGCACCATCCGCCTGCAATGCGAGGTGCGCGCCCATAAGGACACCCGCACCTACGACTGGACGCAAATGGCCTATGTCACCCATGGCACGCTGGAATATCTCGTCGAGTACAACTCTGACGGGACCTTCCGCGGCATGCTGCTGGAAAGCTGGGAGGTGAATGACGACGCCACCGAGTATACGCTGAAGGTGCGCCCGGGCATTACCTGGTCGAACGGCGATCCCTTCACCGCAGAGGACGTGGCCCGCAATATCACCCGCTGGTGCGACAGTTCGGTCGAGGGCAATTCCATGGCCGCGCGCATGGCATCGCTGATCGACGACGAGACCGGCAAGGCGGCAAAGGGCGCGATCACCGTGGTCGACGACATGACCGTGGCCCTGGTCTGCAAGCAGCCCGATATCACCGTGGTGGCGGGCTTCGCCGACTATCCCGGGCCGGTCGTGCATTCCAGCTACGACCCGAACGCCGACTTGTCTGAACTGGTCGGCACCGGCCCCATGGACATCGTGCAGATGGACGTCGGCGTGAAAGCGGTGCTGCAGAAATCCGACCGCCCGTGGTGGGGCAACGAAGCCTTCGAGGAAGGCGGCTGGTACATCGACACGCTCGAGATCATCGACTACGGGCAGGACCCGGCGGCCTGGGTCGCGGCTGCGGAATCCGAAGAGGTCGACGTCTTCTACGAGACCGTGGGCGATTTCATCGACATCATGGATGCCATCGGCTGGCAGAACTCCGAGGTGGCGACCGGCTCGACCATCGTGATCCGTCCGAACCAGCTGGCCACCGACGCCGAGGGCAACACGCCCTATGCCGACAAGCGCGTGCGGCAGGCGCTGGCCATGGCGGTCGACAACGCGATCTGTCTGGAACTGGGCTATGCCGACCGGGGCACGGTGGCCGAGAACCACCACGTCGGCCCGATCCACCCGGAATACGACCCATCCGTCGGGCGGCTGCCCTATGACCCGGCCCGCGCCATGGAGCTGATGACCGAAGCCGGCATGGCGGATTACGAGCACGAATTGCAGTCCATCGACGACGACTGGCGCAAGAACACCACCGACGCGGTGGCGGCGCAGCTGCGCGACGCGGGCTTCAAGGTGCGCCGGACGATCCTGCCCGGCTCGACCTTCTGGAACGACTGGACGAAATACGCCTTCAGCTCGACCAACTGGAACCACCGCCCGCTGGCCGTGCAGATCCTTGCGCTGGCCTACAAGTCCGGCGAGGCCTGGAACGAGTTCGGCTTTGCCAACCAGGAATTCGACGCCCTGCTGGCCGAGGCCTCATCCATCGCCGACGCCGACAAGCGCCGCGCGGTCATGGGCAAGCTTCAGGCGATCCTGATCGAGGAAGGCGTGACGATCCAGCCCTACTGGCGGTCGCTCTATCGCCACTCGGCAGAGGGCATCCTGGGGGCGGAACAGCACATCTCTTACATGCCGCAAGTCTACAAGTGGGGACTTGCCGCCTGACGGATCCGCTGACGCTCGACCGGGCCGTTTCCTGACTGGGGCGGCCCGTTTCGCAACAGCGCGCCCCGAAGCGGGGTGCCAGCAAGGGCGGGGCGGCGATGCACCCCCTGCCCGGCCAGCCCTGAGAGGCCAATATGGGATTGTTCATACTCAGGCGGATCGGCGTCATGCTGCTGACCGCCCTCTGCCTGACTTTTCTGGTTTTCTACCTGACCAACCTTTACCCGAACCTCGAAAAGCTCGCCAAGACGCAGGGCAACTTCCGCATGTCGGACCAGGCGGTGGCATCCTGGCTGGAAAAGGGCGGCTACCTGCAACCGACGCCGGTGAAATACGCAGAGTGGCTGGGCGTGGTGCCCTCCTACCGGCATACCGACGCCGAGGGCAGCGTGACGGGCCGCTGCATCGAGCCGGGCATGACGGCGGAAGAGGCGCCCGCGTTCTGCGGCGTGTTGCAGGGCTACTGGGGCTGGTCGACGGTCTTCCGGGACCCGGTGGCAGAGATCATCGGCACGCGGCTGTCGCTGACCGGCGTGCTGATGTTCTGGGTGATGATGCTGATGGTGCCCGGCGCGCTGATCATCGGCGTGCTGGCAGGCATGAAAGAGGGCTCGCCGCTGGACCGCTCGCTGTCGACGGTCTCGATCACCACGACGGCGACGCCGGAATATGTCTCGGGCGTGCTCTTCATCGCGGTCTTCGCCTCGTCCGCCGTGGGGCTGAAATGGTTCAAGGGCACCGCGACAAGCGCCATGGACGGCCCGACCTTCGAGAATTTCTTCCTGCCGGTGCTGACCATCGCGCTTTTCGGCATGGGCTATATCGCGCGGATGACGCGGGCCGCCATGGCCGAGGTCATGACGGCGCAATACATCCGCACCGCGCGGCTGAAGGGCGTTTCCTTCCGCAACATCGTGTTGAAGCACGCGCTGCGGAACGCCCTTATCGCCCCCTTCACCGTCATCATGCTGCAATTCCCGTGGCTGCTGAACGGCGTGGTGATCGTCGAGACCCTGTTCAACTACAAGGGCTTCGGCTGGACGCTGGTGCAGGCGGCCTCGAACAACGACATCGAGCTGCTGCTGGGCGTCTCGGTGGTCTCGGTCATCGTCGTGCTGGTGACGCAGCTGATTTCCGACATCGGCTATGTCTACCTGAACCCTCGCATCAGCGTGACCTGAGGAGGGCGTGATGGAAGATCTCACATGGACAGGCGGGCTGGGCACGGTTCTGGACCCCGTGCTTTATGTGCTGGTGCCGGTCTTCGCCGTCTCTCTGGTGGCGCGCATCCTGCTGTCTTGGTTCGAGCCCGACCCCGGCATCCAGACCAACCCGGACGGCACGATCATGGCGACCGGCGGCCTGCGCGGCCTCTCGGCGCGGGCGTCGAACTGGCTGGGGCTGGCGCTGCTGGCCCTCGTGCTGGCCTACCTCCTGGGCGGCGTGGTGCTGGGCGCGGATGCGGGCATTGTGGGCGCCATCAGCCAGCGGTTCACGCCGGTCTGGATCGCGCTGGCGCTGACCTTCGGCCTGTCGATCACCTACAAGCGGCGGCTGGGGCTTTACGGCAAGCTTTTCGACTCGACCATCGGCATGATCGGCTTTGGCCTGGTGATGTTCTGGGTCTACACGGCCTTCTTCACCGGGCTCTTCGACCTGATCGCCACGCATCCGCCGCTGGATCAGGTCTCTGGCATGAAGAACAAGGTCCCCGGCACGCCCCTGCGCGGCGCCGAGGCGGGCGAATACCCCTGGTATTTGCTGGGCGGCGACAACCTGGCGCGCGACGTCTTCAGCCGCGTGGTGAAAGGCTCTGTCGTGGTGATCCAGATCGCGCCCTTGGCGACGCTATTCGCCTTCATGGTGGGCATCACGCTGGGCCTGCCTGCGGGCTACTACGGCGGCACGCTGGACGTGGGCCTGTCGTTCCTCGCCAACCTCATCCTCGCCTTCCCGGTGATCCTGCTCTTCTACCTGCTGGTCACGCCAGAGATCGTGGCGACCGGCCTGCCGCAATACATGGCGGTGGTGCTGTTCGTGTTTCCCATCGTCTTTGCCGGAGTTCTCATCCATTCACGCTATCGCACCCAGCCGTCGAAGGACCGGCTGTGGCTGGCCGTGGTGCTGGTGCCGATGGCGCTGGTCTACCTGTCGGTGATCAACCAGCCGGCATCGCCGATCGCGTTCTGGCCGCTGGATTTCTTCGACGTGCCGCCGGGGATCCTCGTGGTCTTCGTCTCCGTGGTCTTCGTGAATGCGCCGACGGTCTTCCGCATCGTCCGGGGGCTGGCCATGGACATCAAGACCCGCGACTATGTCGCCGCCGCCCAGACCCGGGGCGAGCGTCCGTGGTACATCATGCTGTGGGAGATCCTGCCCAACGCGAGGGGTCCGCTGATCGTCGATTTCTGCCTGCGCATCGGCTACACCACGATCCTTCTGGGCACGCTGGGGTTCTTCGGGCTGGGGCTGCCGCCCGAGAGCCCGGACTGGGGATCGACGATCAACGACGGGCGCAAGCTCTTGTCGATCTACCTGCACCCCGCGCTGCCGCCGGCCTTCGCGCTTCTGTCGCTGGTGCTGGGGCTGAACCTGCTGGCGGACGGGCTGCGGGAAGAAACGTTGCGCGATTGACCGGGCGGGCATCGGGGGCCAGCCCCCGGACCCCCGGGATATTTCAGGACAGAAGATGCAGGGGAGACGCCCCTGCCCGAGACGAGGGATGACGAGAATGACAGAGGCGTATGACGGGCCGATCCTTGAAATCGAGGACCTGTCGGTTTCCTTCTTCACGCGGCTGCGCGAGATCCCGGCGGTGATGGATTTTTCCGTCACGGTCATGCCCGGCGAGGCGGTGGGGCTGGTGGGCGAGAGCGGCTGCGGCAAGTCCACCGTGGCGCTTGGGGTCATGCAGGATCTTGGGCGGAACGGACGGGTCGTGGGTGGGTCGATCCGGTTCAAGGGGCGCGATCTGGGCGCGATGAGCGCGGAAGAGCTGCGGCGGCTGCGCGGGTCCGAGATCGCGATGATCTACCAGGAGCCCATGGCCTCGCTAAACCCGGCGATGAAGATCGGCAGGCAGCTGATGGAGGTGCCGATGATCCATGCCGGTGCCCCGGAGAAAGAGGCCTATGACCGGGCGTTGCAGATGGTCACGGACGTCAAGCTGCCGGACCCCCGGCGCATTCTGGACAGCTATCCGCACCAGCTGTCCGGCGGCCAGCAGCAGCGCATCGTCATCGCCCTGGCGCTGATGGCGGAACCCGCGCTTCTGATCCTCGACGAGCCGACCACGGCGCTGGACGTGACCGTCGAGGCGGCGGTGGTGGAGCTGGTCAAGGAGCTGGGCCGGAAATACGGCACCTCGATGCTGTTCATCAGCCACAACCTGGGACTGGTGCTGGAGACCTGCGACCGCATCTGCGTGATGTATTCCGGCGAAGCGGTGGAGACCGGCGCCATCGGCGATGTCTTCGACCGGATGCGCCACCCCTATACGCAGGCGCTGTTCCGCTCGATCCCGTTGCCCGGGGCGGACAAGGCGGCGCGGCCGCTGGTGGCGATCCCGGGCAACTTCCCCCTGCCCCACGAGCGCCCCGACGGCTGCAACTTCGGCCCGCGCTGTGCCTATTTCCAGCCCGGACGCTGCGATGCGGTGGAGCGGGTGCCGATGGAGGCGGTGCCGGGCGGCGCGCGCCACCGCTCGCGCTGCCTGCGGCTTCACGACATCGACTGGGAGGCGCCGCGGCAGGCCGTTTCGATGAAGGAGAAGGCCCAGCCCGGGTCTGTGGTGCTGAAGATCGACCGGCTGAAGAAATACTACGAGGTCGCGGCCAATGCGCTGTTCGGTGGCGGCGCGCGCAAGGTGGTCAAGGCCAACGAGACACTGTCCTTCGAGGCGCGCGAAAGCGAGACCCTGGCCATCGTGGGGGAAAGCGGGTGCGGCAAGTCGACCCTCGCCAAGGTGCTGATGGGGCTGGAGACGGCGACAGAGGGGACGATCACGCTGGACAATCGGCAGATCCAGTCGACGCCCATCGAAAGGCGCGACACCCGGACCGTGGCCGATGTGCAGATGGTCTTTCAGAATCCCTTCGACACGCTCAACCCCTCGATGACCGTGGGGCGGCAGATCACCCGGGCGCTGGAGATCTTCGGCGCGGGCCGCGATGATGCCGAGCGGCGCGAGAAGATGCTGCATCTGCTGGACCTCGTGAAGCTGCCCCGCGCCTTTGCCGAGCGCATGCCGCGCCAGCTTTCGGGTGGGCAGAAGCAGCGGGTCGGCATCGCGCGGGCCTTTGCCGGAGGCGCGCGGATCGTGGTGGCGGACGAGCCCGTCTCGGCGCTGGACGTCTCTGTGCAGGCCGCCGTCACCGATCTGCTGATGGAGATCCAGCGCGACCAGAAGACGACGCTGCTGTTCATCTCGCATGACCTGTCGATCGTGCGCTATCTGTCGGATCGGGTCATGGTCATGTACCTTGGCCATGTGGTCGAACTGGGCGAGACCGAGCAGGTCTTCGCGCCGCCCTACCACCCCTATACCGAGGCGCTTCTGTCCGCCGTGCCGATCGCCGACACCCGGGTGGAAAAGCAGCATATCGTGCTGGAGGGCGACATCCCCTCGGCCATGAACCCGCCGCCGGGCTGCCCCTTCCAGACCCGCTGCCGCTGGAAGACCAGCGTGCCGGACAACCTGTGCGAGCGCGAGGTTCCCCCCCTGCGGCAGATGGCCCAGGGGCATCACGTAAAATGCCACCTTTCCGAAGAGGAATTTGCTAGCATGGAGCCTGTCATCCGGATCGCCGCCGAATAAAGGCGCCCGGGCCGATTGGAAGGAAACCGTTTCATGTCCCGCCTTTTCGCCTGCCTCATTGCCCTGATCCTGCCCGGCCTCGCCTCTGCCGCAGAGATCGGGCCGGGCAAACCGGGGCTTTGCCAGTTGACCCTGACGGGCGAGATCCTGCCCGGCGATGCGCGGGAGCTGTCGCAGGCCGGGATGGATCGCCCCGACGACTGGCAGGATTTCGAGGACGGCCGATGGAAGGCGCTCTGTCTCGACAGCCCCGGCGGCGGCCTTGCCGCCACGCTGGAACTTGCGCAGGTGCTTCTGGACAACCGCATCGGCACGGTCGTCGACGAGGGCGCCGAATGCCTGTCGTCCTGCGCGCTGCTCTTCATGTTCGGCACGGCGGCGCAGCACGAAAGCCTGCCCGTCACCAACCGCAGGATGCATCCGCGCGCGCGGCTGGGCTTTCATCAGCCCGAGCTGACGCTGGACCGTGACCGGGACTACAGCGCCGCAGAGGTCGAGGCCGCCTTCGACCTTGCGATACAGGCAACGCTGCGGCTGCTGGCGCTGGCCGCCCGGCCCCGCCCCGAGGTGCCGCGCCCGTTCGTGGACGGCGACCTGATGGAAGCGATGCTGCAATACAAGGGCGCCGAGTTCTACGAGATCGACACGGTCAACAAGGCCGGGCGCTGGGACATCGCGCTTTACGGCTTTCCCGAGCGTGGCCCGACCGAAGAGGGCCAGTTCTACGCCTGCCAGAACATGACCACATGGAACGCGCGGCTGGAACGGGATCAGATCCCCTATGAACCCGACGGCTACAGCGCCACGATCACCACCGAAGAGGGTCAGAAGGGCTTTGCCGACGGGCGGCGCACGGCGATCAGTTTCGCGGGCATGATGACCTATGACTGTGCGATCGGGCTGGTGGCACAGCCGGACGGTGCCACGGTTCCGGTGATCTGCGGGTTCCGGGAAAGCCAGTCGACCCGGGTCGGCCCCGAAGGTTGCCTGCGCGGAGAGGTCCCGCCCGACCGCTGGCGCCCGATCCCGCCGCTTGCCTTCTTCGCCGCCGATACGCCGCTGGCAGAGCTTACCCCCGCACCGAAGCCGCAGGCCGCGCCGGACGCGGCGCCAGCGCCTGCCCCGGCCGAAAGCCCCGGGCCCAGCCCCTGCATCGCGGAAAGCCGGATCGCGCGGGTCGTCGACGTGCAGAACTACACCTCGCTGCGCGAAGGTATCACCCACGAGTCAAAGCGCATAGACGAGTTGCCGCTGGGGTCGGTCTATACCGTCCCGGAAGCGCCGGTGGTGGACTGGACCCACCCCGAGGCAGAGGCCTGCGCCGCGCTGTGCCGCGCGGCGGACGCGGCAGAACCCTACGACGAGGACAAGCTGGCCGCCTGCATCGAAAGCAACTGGATGTGGTTCGAGCTGACCGGCCCCTCTGGCCGCCGCGGCTTCGCCAGCGCGCGCTACCTGGACTACTAGGGCGCCCGATCCGCTGGCCGCACTCTCCCGGGCGTGGGTCATGAGACCTGCCTGGCGGAGGGAAAGCAGCGGTCGAAAACAGGCAGCGGAGCTTCAGCCCAGGGCCAGGATTGCCGCGTTCATCAGGAATGCCTGCCCCTCAAGGGGCATATGACAAGTGACGGTGTCTGACGCTGTCGTGCAGGCCGTGCGCGGCGAATGATCGCCAGGGGTCCGAAGCGGTCGGTGGTGGCACTCGCCACGGTACCTATGGCGAGTGCTTTGCTTTAACGGGTGCGGATATGGGCCTTCCAATGTCCATGCAGCGCGTCGATATCGCCGCTGGTCAGGATGGGCATGGCGCTACGCAAGCAGTCTTCAGGCCACTCCCACCACCGTAGGTCCAGCAAGAGCGCGATGTGGCGCGTGCTGAAACGCTGTCGGATCTCCCTGGCCGGGTTTCCCGCGACGATCGTGTAGGGCGCGACATCGCGCGTCACCACTGCACGCGTGCCGATTACGGCGCCATCACCGATTTTGACCCCCGGCATGACGATGGCTTCCGACCCGATCCAAACGTCATTTCCCACAACCGTGTCACCGGCTGGGCTATAGCCGTTCTCGGCGCCCTCGAATGCCGGGACTTCGGACATCCAGTAGAAGGGAAACGTGCTGATCCAGTCATTCCTGTGGCCCTGGTTGCCGGCCATGATGAACGCCGCCCCCGATCCGATAGAGCAGAAGCTGCCGATCAGAAGCCGGTCGACCCCTTCGTCCGGCAGAAGGTAGCGGGCGCAGTCGTCGAAGCCATGACCGTGATAATAGCCGGAGTAGTAGCTGTAGCGTCCGACCACGATGTTTGGATTGGTGACCTGTTTGTCCAGGGTGATGCCCCGGAACGGGCTCTCGAAGTAGTTTTCCATTTGAAACCTCTGAATGATTGGCTTGCCTGCGCGCAGGCAGACAGGGCGCGGTCGCGTATTGCGGCGCGCAACGGCCCCGGGCTTTCGCGCGGGGCGTTATTCAGATGGTTCGGTCCGCCGACTTCATTGTGTCTCTTACCATGTCGAACTTCTGCAAAAGACACGATTCACCCGCCGACCGCAAGGCCGATCATCGGCCCCGCCGTCCAGACGCCGGACACGCTCCCCGCCGCAGCGCAAGGCCGCGTCGGGGTCATCCGCGCGGTCAGGGGTCGTACTTTGCCGAGCGGGTCAGACATGTGGGTTCTCCCCACTCTCACGGCGTCCATCCCCGCAGAGCCGCCTTTGCGGGATGCTCTGGAACCGCGCCTTGCCGGGCCTCTGGCAGGCGCGGGCGGCCCGGGGGCAAAGGCGCGCGGTACGGGCCAAGCCCGCAGCGCTGCCCGTCAGCTGCCCCAGATGACCTTCACGTAGTTCTTGGTCTCGCGGTAGGGCGGCACGCCGCCGTGCTTGATCACCGCGCCCGGCCCGGCGTTATAGGCCGCCAGCGCCAGCCGCCATGAGCCGAACTTCACGTATTGCGCCTTCAGGTAGCGCGCCCCGCCCTCGAGGTTCTGCTCGGGGTCATGCGGATCGACGCCCAGCACCTTCGCGGTGCCCGGCATCAGCTGCGCCAGCCCGATCGCCCCCTTGTGGGACAGGGCCTTAGGGTTGAAACGCGATTCCTGCATGACCAGCCGCAGGAACAGGTCCTCGGGGATGCCGTTGCGCCGCGCGGCGACGCGGGCCAGATCCGCATAGGGGCCATTGTAACGCCCGCGATAGCGCGGCACCGTCCCGTCCTCGGGCGTCACCGTACCCCATTTCGTCGGCGTCACGACGGTCGGCGGCTTCAGCCGTACAGAGTTGTTGTATTGCTGCGCGGCCCGGCTATCCAGAACCCGTGTCTGGTTGCCGAACAGCATGGCCCGGTTCTTGGTCGATAGAACATCCGCTGCCGCACCCGTGCTAAGCAACGCGGTCCCGACGACCGCTCCGACTTTCAAAGCCGTCAGCCCCATGGCTTCTTGTCCCGTAATCGTTCAATCACTGTCCGGGCGCGACAATAACCAGTTTTTGCCCATAGGGCCAGCACCGATGCCCTGCCCCTTTCGGCCAGGGCCACGGCTGGTATACGGTCGGCGAAACGACGCCGAAAACAAGATTCGAAAGGGAACGACATGGCCGGATCGGTGAACAAGGTGATCCTCATCGGCAACCTCGGGCGCGACCCCGAGGTGCGCACCTTCCAGAACGGCGGCAAGGTCTGCAACCTGCGGATCGCCACCTCGGAGACATGGAAGGACCGCAACACCGGAGAGCGCAAGGAACGCACAGAGTGGCACTCTGTCGCGATCTTCCAGGAAGGGCTGGTGCGGGTTTGCGAACAGTACCTGCGCAAGGGCTCGAAGGTCTATATCGAGGGCCAGCTTCAGACCCGCAAATGGCAGGACCAGAGCGGTCAGGACCGCTATTCGACCGAGGTCGTGATCCAGGGCTTCGGCGGCTCGCTGCAGATGCTCGACGGTCGTGACGGCGGCGGCGGTGGCGGTGGCGGCGGTGGCAGCTACGGCGGTGGTGGCGGTGGCGGCTACGACGACCGCGGCGGTTACGATGACGGCGGCTACGGCGGCGGATCCTCCTCGGGCGGCGGCTCTGGCCCCTCGCGCGCGCCTTCGCGCGATATCGACGACGAAATCCCGTTCTAGGGTTTTCGCCTTCAGAACAAACAAGACCCCGGCCCATCGGTCGGGGTCTTTGCGTTCAGGCGGCTGCCCCTCCTTGGCCTTCGTCCTTCGCGCGCGCCGCACCCTGCCCGTGACAGCGCGGCACCTCAGGCGTCGAAGCGCCCCTGTTCGACGTTCTTGTTCAGCGCGTCGGCCGCGAAGACCCGTCCGTTCATCACCCCCCAGACGCCCGGCGCCAGCATCTGCGCCGCGACGACCGCGCCGCCCAGATTGAACTCGCCGTCCGAGGCATAAAGCGAGAAGGGCCGCATCGCGCCGGTCAGCACCACGGTCTTGTCGCCCACCAAGGGGGCGAGAAAGCGCGCGGTCTCGCCCATGGTGCCGGTGCCGTGGGTGATGACGAGGCAGGGCTCTGGCGCGTCCTCGACGGCCTTGGCAATGGAAGCGCGGTCGGCATCGTCGAAATACAGGCTGTCCTTCAGCATCAGCAGCTGCACCACCGGGAAATGACAGCGCGCGATGCGCAGCATCTCGGGCAGATGCGTGGCGCCGTCGGGCGAAAAGGACAGGCCCTCGGTGCGCGGGTCATGCACCTTGTCGATGGTTCCGCCGGTCACGAGGATACGCAGGTCTTTCATTGTTCCCCCAAAGGTTTAGCGGCGATCCAGCTCTTCGCGCAGCAACTCCAGAACGGTGTCTCGCGGCACGTCCGAGGTGACGAAGCTGTCGCCGATCCCCCGGGCGAGAATGAAGCGCAGCTGCCCGTCCACCACCTTCTTGTCCTGCCCCATGAGATCCAGCAGCGCCTCGGCCCCCGGCAGGTCTCCGGGGATGTCCGACAGGTCGCAGCGCATCCCCAAGCCCCGGATCAGTGCGCGCACGCGGCTTGGCTCTTCCTGCGGACACAGGCCCAGCCGCGCCGACAGGGCGAAGGCCAGCGCGCAGCCGATGGCCACGCCTTCGCCATGCAGCAGCCGGTCGGAATAGCCGGTCGCCGCCTCCAGCGCGTGACAGAAGGTATGGCCAAGGTTCAGCAGCGCGCGGTCGCCCTGTTCGGTTTCGTCGCGCAGGACGATCTCTGCCTTCATCTCGACAGAGCGGCGGACCGCATGGGTCCGGGCCGCCCGATCCCCTGCCACGACAGATGCACCTTGCGTCTCAAGCCACTGGAAGAATTCGCAATCCCCGAGCATTCCGTATTTCACCACCTCACCCATCCCGGCGCGGAAATCGCGCGGCGTCAGCGTGTCCAGCACGCCGATATCGGCCAGAACGAGGCTGGGCTGGTGGAAGGCGCCGATCAGGTTCTTGCCCTGCGGCGCGTTGATCCCGGTCTTGCCGCCCACGGAACTGTCGACCTGCGCCAGAAGCGAGGTCGGCACCTGCACGAAGCGCACGCCCCGCCGCAAGACGGCGGCGGCAAAGCCCACGAGGTCGCCGATCACGCCGCCGCCAAGGGCGATGACCACGTCGCGGCGCTCGACCTTCTGCTCCAGCAGCCATTCGACCGTGCGCGAGAACTGCGGCCAGCCCTTTGTCGCCTCTCCGGCGGGCAGGGTCAGGGCAACGCTTTCGATGCCCTGGGCCTTCAGGGCCTGTTGCAGGACCGGCAGCCAATGCGCCGCCACGGTCTCGTCGCTGACCACGGCCACGCGCGGGCGGCGCAAGAGCGGCGCAATCTGCGCGCCCGCATCCTCGATCAGACCCGCGCCGATGCGCACCTCGTATGCGCGCCCCGGCAGCGGGACGGGGACTACTTCGATCATTCGCGTCTCTCCAGCACGTCGGGCCGCTCTGCCAGCAGCGCCTCGGTCACCCGGCGCGCCATGGCGTCGAGCGTCATTCCCGGGTCCGAGCGCACGGTCAGATCCGCCTGCGCATAGATCGGCACCCGTTGTTCATAAAGCCGGGTCAGGGTGCCCAGCGGATCCGGCGTCTTCAGCAGCGGGCGCGTGTCCTTGTGCCGGACCCGGTCCCAGAGCACCGGCAGATCGGCATTGAGCCAGACCGAGACCCCCAGTTCGGTGATCATCCGGCGGTTGCCTTCGGCCATGAAAGCCCCGCCGCCGGTCGACAGCACCCCCGGCCTGCCTTCCAGCAGACGGCCGATCACCTGGCTTTCCTTGCGGCGAAAGAAGGCCTCGCCATCGCGTTCGAAGATCTCGGCGATGGTCATGTTGGCGGCTTCTTCGATCTCGTGATCCGAATCGCGGAAGACCACACCCAGCCGGGCGGCAAGGGTCCGGCCCACGGCAGTCTTGCCCGCGCCCATCATTCCCACGAAGACCACAGTCTTGTGCAGGATCAAACCCTTGTGAACCGCCCCTTCGGCCATCCCTCGCCCATCCGTTTCTTCGTTGCGTGAATGACGTGAACGGGACAAAAAGGCTAGGTACAAGTTCAAAAAATAACATGAGGCAAGGACCGATGGCATGGGCCGACTGATCAAATGGCTGTTTTATCTTCTGGTGCTGGGCGCGATTGCCCTGATGGCCTATGCCTATGTCGGGCCGTTCTTCGGCGCCGACTTCAGCCCGCCGCAATCCGAGATCCGCGTCCCGGTGGAGCTGGATGAGAACTGAGACCGGTGCGATCCTGCTGGCCCTGCTGACGGCGGGGCCCGCTCTGGCGCAGGATGCGCCTGTGGCCGACAGCGCCACGCCCCCGTCGGTCGAGACCGCCCCGCTGGACGCGCCGAACCCCGGCGCCGCAGGGCTCTTGCCGCCCTCGGTGACGGGGTTGCCCGCCAGCCTGTGGCGCTCCTCGGACCCGGCGGTTCTGTCGACGCTGATTGCCGCGCTGGACCTTTCGGTGCCGATGCTGCGGGAACAGATGCGCACGCTGATGCTGGCCGAGGCGGACCCGCCCGCGGGCGACGCCGACCTTGCGCATCTGACCGGGCGGCTGGGCTGGCTGGTGGACAGCGGCGCCGTCGAAGAGGCCCGCGCCCTGCTGGACCTGACCGGCGTGGACGATCCCCGACTGTTCCGCCATTGGGCCGACCTCGGGTTGCTGCTGGGCCGGTCGGAACCGGTTTGCCAGACGCTCGAACGCAACCCGACGCTCAGCGACGACATGTCCCTGCGCATCTTCTGCACCGCCCGGGGCGGCGACTGGACCCGCGCCGCCCTGCTCTTGCGCACCGGCGAGACGCTTGGCGAATTGCGCGGACGGCAGGCGGAACTGCTGACCCGGTTCCTTGATCCCGAACTGGCAGAGGGCGAGCTCTTGCCGCCGGTGCGGCCCTCGCCGCTGGAATTCCGGCTGTTCGAGGCGCTGGGGGAGCCGCTGCCCACGGCCCCGCTGCCCCTGCCCTTCGCGGTGCTGGACCTGTCCGGCGACAACGGCTGGCGCGACCAGATCCAGGCGGCGGAGCGGCTGGCGCGGGCGGGCAGCCTGCCGCCGAACCGCCTGCTGGGCATCTACTCGCTGCGCGAACCCGCCGCCTCGGGCGGGTTGTGGGACCGGGTCGAGGCCCTGCAGGCCTTCGAGCGGGCATTGGAGCGCGGGGCGCCGGATACCGTGGGCCTGACCCTGCGACAGGTCTGGCCGCAGATGGCCAGCGCCGGGCTGCTGGTGCCCTTCTCGCAGCTCTTCGCCGCGCCGCTGGCGGCGGTCGAGGGGCTCGACCCGGCGGCGGCACGGCTGGCGGCGCGGGCCGCCTTCCTCTCGCCCGCCTACGAGGAGCTTGCGCCGGGCCTGACCCTCAATAGCCCCGAGATCGCCTTCCTGAGCGCCATTGCCCGTGGCGATGCGCCCGCCGCGCCGCTGCCGGACCTGCCCCATGCGGAGGCGGTCGCCGCGGGCTTTGGCGAGGCCGCGCCGCCGCCGGTCCTGACAGAGCAACTGGCGCAGGGCCGCCTGGGCGAGGTGATCCTGCGCGCCATGGCGCTGTTCGCCAGCGGCGCGGCGGGCAACGGCGGCGACCTGACCGATGCGCTTGCCACCCTGCGCGCGGTGGGGCTGGAAGACACGGCCCGCCGCGCCGCGCTGGAACTGGTGCTGCTTGACGCGGAACGGGCGCGGCGATGAGCACCGCCCAGTGGATTCCCCGCTTTCTCGAAGCCATGGCGGCCGAGCGCGGCGCGGCGGGCAATACGCTGGCCGCCTACGAGCGCGACCTGACCCATGCCGCCGACTGGCTGGGCGATCAGGGCCGCGACTTCGGCGACGCGATGCAGGACGACGTCGAGGCCTACCTGGTGCACTGCGACCGGCAGGGGCTGTCGCGGGCCACGCGGGCGCGGCGGCTGTCGGCGATCAAGCAGCTGTACCGCTTCGCCTTCGAAGAGGGCCTGCGCGAAGACAACCCCGCGGTGCAGATCTCCGGACCGGGACGCGACAAGCGCCTGCCCAAGACCTTGTCGGTCGAGGAGGTCGACCGCCTGCTCGACGCGGGCGCGGCGCATGGCCGGACAGCGGCCGACCGCAGCCGCAACGCCTGCCTGATGCAGCTGCTTTACGCCACCGGCATGCGGGTCACGGAACTGGTGTCGCTGCCGGTCTCCTCGGCCCGGGGCGATCCGCGCATGCTGCTGATCCGCGGCAAGGGCGGCAAGGAGCGCATGGTGCCGCTGTCGCCGCCGGCCCGCGCGGCGCTGGCCGACTGGCTGGTTCAGCGCGAAGCGGGCGAAGAGGCCAAGCAAGCAGCGGGCAAACCGCTGTCGGCCTTCCTGTTCCCCTCGCGCGGCAAGGCCGGGCACCTGACGCGCCATGCCTTCTACATGGCGATCAAGGACTTCGCGGTGGAGGCCGGGGTCAGCCCGGCCAAGGTGACGCCGCATACGCTGCGCCATGCCTTCGCGACCCATCTTCTGGCCAATGGCGCCGACCTGCGGGCGATCCAGACCCTGCTGGGCCATGCGGATGTGGCGACAACCGAGATCTACACCCATGTCCTGGAAGAGCGGTTGCGGGCGCTGGTGCTGGATCACCACCCGCTTGCCCGCGACGGCTGAGAACGGTTTCGCCTCGCGGCGCGCGGGCGGTCTTGGCGCAGGTCGGTCCTCCCTGGCGGCGCCCGGACTTCGGGGCGGGGCTCTGCCCGCGTTGCTGCGGGCCTGCCCCGGGGTATTTGGAAGACCGAAGAAGCAGGGCCTGCGTCGGGGCAGCGGGCCGCGGTCTGACGGGAAGTTTGGGCCGCCGGGCTTGAACCAGCCCGGGCGGCGCCCCATAACCCCTGCGATGAGGCCGGAGAGACGCTGGCCGCACCGCATTTAAGGAAAAGACCCGATCCATGGAAACGGCTGGCAGCCTTCTCGATTCATCCTTCTGGTTCACCTCCGGGGCGATCCTGGCGCTGATCATGCTTTCGGCCTTCTTCTCGGGGTCCGAGACGGCGCTGACCGCCGCCTCGCGCGGGAAGCTGCGGGCGGCCTCTGACAAAGGGTCGAGCGGCGCCGAGAAGGCGCTGAAGATCACCGAGGACAACGAGCGCCTGATCGGGTCGGTGCTTCTGGGCAACAACATGGTGAACATCCTCGCCACCTCGCTGGCGACGGCCCTCTTCACCCGGCTTTTCGGCGAAAGCGGCGTGGCGCTGGCGACGCTGTTCATGACCTTCCTCGTGCTGATCTTCGCCGAGGTGTTGCCGAAGACTTATGCGATCACCAATCCCGAAACCGCCGCCTCGCGCGTGGCGACGCCGATCGCGGTGGTGGTGCGGGTTTTCGCCCCGGTGGTCTCTGCCGTGCGGTTGCTGGTGCGCGGCGTGCTGCGCATCTTCGGCGTGCGGGCCGATCCGGACAGCCAGATCCTTGCCGTCCGCGAGGAAATCGCCGGGGCGCTACAGCTTGGCCACTCCGAGGGTGTCGTCCAGAAGGAGGACCGCGACCGCATCCTTGGCGCGCTGGACCTTGGCGACCGGACGGTGGAAGAGGTCATGCTGCACCGCTCGAAGATCGAGATGATCGACGCCGACGCACGCCCGCAGGAGATCCTCGAGCAATGCCTTGAGAGCAGCCACACCCGCCTGCCGGTCTACCAGGGCGACCCCGAGAACATCATCGGCGTGCTGCATTCCCGGGACCTGCTGCGCGCCATGTACCGGCTGGTGGACGAAGAGCGCCCGATGGCCGGCGTCATCAAGGACTTCAAGGTGACCGACGTCGCCATGAAGCCCTATTTCGTGCCCGACACGACCTCTCTGGACGAGCAGATGCGCCAGTTCCTGCGGCGCCGCACGCATTTCGCGCTGGTGGTGGACGAATACGGGTCGCTGAAGGGGCTGATCACGCTGGAGGACATCCTCGAAGAAATCGTGGGCGAGATCACCGACGAGTTCGACCCGGATGCCGAGCACCCGATCCGCAAGGCCGAGGACGGCAACTACCTGATCGACGGCGCCATGACGATCCGCGACTTCAACCGGGCAACCGACTGGACACTGCCGGACGACGAGGCCAACACCGTGGCGGGGCTGGTGATCTTCGAAAGCCAGATGATCCCGGCGGTCGGACAGGTCTTCAACTTCCACGGCTTCCGCTTCGAGGTGCTAACGCGCGAGAACAACCGCATCACCCGGCTGAAGATCCGCCCGCTGGACCCAGACGGCGGCTCTGCCTGAGCGCGGGTGCAGCGCCGGGGCCGACGTGTCCCGGCACGGCCCGTCAGGCCGCGACCCCCTCGCGCAGCGCGGGTGGCGGCACCACCAGATGCAGCCGGTAACCCGTGTCCGCCGCCGCAAGCGTCAGCAGCCCGCCGACCTGCTCTGCGGCGGCATGCATGAGCCGCTTGCCGATCCCGGCGCCCGCCTCCGCCGCCTCCGCGACCCCGTCGCCCCGGCCATTGTCTTCGCAGAACAGCTCCAGCCCCTGCGGCCCGTCGTCCAGACGGATTGTCACCCGGCCCGCCTGAGTTCCCGCGAAGGCGTGCTTGAACGAGTTGGCGGCGAATTCGCTGATCACAACCGCAAGGGCCGAGGCCACGTCGGGCGCGATCTGCACCGGCGCCAGATCCTCGACTAGCGTCACCGCCTCGGGCGCCTGGCTGCGCAACAGCGCCACGACCCGGCCAAGATAGGTATCGGCGGGGATCTCGGAGCGCAGCTCCGACTGGTATAGCGCCGAGTGGAGTTCCGCCACCGCCGTCACCCGCCGGGCCACTGCGTCCAGCATCTCTTTGGTTTCCGCCTCGCGGGCGCGGGCGCGATAGAGGCGCACCAGCGACGACACGGTCTGCAGAGAGTTCTTCACCCGGTGGTCGATCTCGTCACGCAGGATCTCTTCGTTCCGCAGCGCCCGGCGCAGATCCAGCTGGCGCATGACCTGATCGGCCATGACCTGCAGGGTACGGCGCTGAAGCTCTGTCAGGCGGCGCGGCTTGGTGTCCAGCACGCAGAGCGTGCCCAGCCGGTGCCCCGAGGCAGACTTCAGCACGGCCCCGGCATAGAAGCGCATGTCCGACAGCTCTCCGCAGCAAAGCGGGTTGCCCACGGTCCGCGCGTCGTCCAGCGTATCGGGGATCTCGAACAGGGCGTCTGCCTGTATCGCATGGGCGCAGATCGACTGGCCCAGCGGCGTCTGCGGACTGTCCATGCCGACGCGGGCCTTGAACCATTGCCGGTCCCCGTCGACGAGGCTGATCAGGGCGACCGGCATGTCGAGAAGCTGCGCGACAAGGTTGACCACCTCGTCGAACTCGGGCTCCGGCGCGCTGTCGAGGATCTCGTAGTCGCGCAGCGCGGTCAGACGCGCCGTTTCCGTTTTGGACAGGTCGGTCACACGGCACCCCTCAATCTTCCCAAGGCGGGCACCCTAACGGCTTCGAACCGGAAATCAAGCGATCCCGCCACGCGCGGCGTCCATCCGCCAGTGGCATTGGCGATCCACCAGAACCGCTGTCGAAAACCGGGCCGTTGCCCCCTTAGCCGTTGCAGGCGCAGCCCGGGCCAACACGGCAGGACTTGCTGGTCGAGATACAGGAATTGCCGCAGGCCTTGCCCTTGCGGCAGGTCTTGCAGCACCCTTGGTAAAAGGCGGGACCGTTCATCAGGTTCTGCATCCGGAACTCAAAGCTGACCGGATCGACCGGCGGCTCTGGTGCCGTCACCCCCTTGGCCTGGGCCGCCCCCGCAAGCATGGCCAGACATAAAACGATCCACCGCATCCCGAATCCTCCCATGGTTCGGGACAGGTTAACCTTTCGTTAACCATTTGTGTCGCAGGTCCCCGTGAAAAGAGCGTTTACGGGCGCCCCGGCTCGGACGCCGCCCGCACCTTTTCAAGGTCAGGCGGGTAGCGGATGTCCAGCGCCGCCCGGTCCAGCGCCCTTCCCGCACAGGCACGGGCGGCCTCGGCCACGCGCGGGTCGCGGGCGGCAAAGCACACCTGCCGCAAAGCCACCTGCACGGTGCGATGCACGTCGACGTCCTCGCCCGCGCAGCGGGCAATCGGATCGAAGCCCGCCTCGAACAGCGTTTCGGGGTCCAGCCTGCGGGCCCAGATGCGCGGGTACTGCGGTTCCTCCATGGCGCCGACCCGCGCCGACGACAGGACCCGTGCCATCCGGTTGATGATGTCGATGGCGGTGCCGGGGTCGTTGATCCCCGGCGACAGGGCCTTGACCGCGACCTCTGCCAGGACCCGGGCGCCGAATGCCGGGTCTTCCTCGAAAGAGCGCAACTCGCTCAGGGGCAGGCAATTGCGCAACCGCTGCTCGGCGTCCTCCGGCAGGGTCTCGGCGCAGTCGACATAGGCAAGCGGCTCTCCGCGCAGCAGGTACTGCCCGACCTCCGTCACCACGTAGACGCGGAAATCGGCGGCCTCGGCGGCATCCTGAAGCGCCGTCTGAAAGATCTGCTGAAGATAGCCGCAGCGATCGGCGCGCAGCGGCCATGCGCTTTGCGGGATCTGCGCCTGCGCATCGTCCAGCGCATGGGCGCCGTGACAGGGCAGATCGGCGGCGCGGGTGACGGCGCGGGCAACCTCTGCCTCGATCTGCGAGGCGGTGAAGGTCAGGCTGCCAAGCCCCTCCAGATGAACGATCCAGCGGATCAGAGAGACGACCACCATTCCCACGACCAGCAGCGACATGAAGAACAGCACCACGATCTCGCGCTCGTCGAAGAGCCCGGCGTGGCGCATGATGATCCCGATCAGCGAGAACAGGTAGGCGCCGAGGAAATTGGCCAGCACGCTTTGCGTGACCGTGTCCTCGCGCAGGATCAGGTGGCTGCGCGGCGTCCAGAGATTGGCCGCCGAGATCAGCGCGTTCAGCATGATGGTCAGCGAGAAGGTCGTGACCGTCAGCATCGAGGTCGCGAGGATGTTCAGGATCGTATCCACAGCCTCGGCGCCCACCCGGCCCTTGAGGTCGAAGGGGATCAGCGGCGCGATCAGCTTCGACAGCAGCACCGCCACCACCGCGAGGACGGCAAAAAGCGTGACGCGCACATAGATCCGGCGCGACAATTGGCGCAGCCGCTTGAGAAGGCTGTTCAGCACATGGGGCCCTTTCGTTCGTGAGATCGCCCGTCACGGACAGGCGGTTCCTGCCCAACTCTGGCGCGGAAACTTCGGTGAGGGAACAGGAGACTGGGCATGGCACTCCTCCGCCTCTGCGTGATCCGTGACGGGGTCGTGCGCTGTTGCGGGCTGTATCCCCAGGCAAAACCTGACTTCTCGGACCTCATGCTGCTCGAACGGTCGGGCTTCCCCTCCGGTTCCACGGGACACGCGGCGGGCGGCGATCACCCACTGAACGGCGACAGGACCGTGGCCGCGCGTCGGGGCTATCCGATGAACCCGCACCACGACCTCCTGCAAGGAAACTTTAAAGTCGCAGCTCAACACTATGTTTTGGAATGAAAATAGAACCATCCCCGAGCGACACGGGGACAGCCTGCAATCCGCGTGCCGGGCATGCAGCACTGACATCGCGCTTTTCGGATGTTGCATCGCAGCATGGCGCGGAATTTTCTTGCGCAGACACAAATCATGCTTGCCTTGTCACAAAGAGCACTCACACTTTGCGCAACTTTATGATAGGGTGCGCGCATGCAGGACATAGCCATTCTTCTTCCCGCCGCTGGCGCAAGTTCGCGGATGCGCGGACGCGACAAGCTGACCGAACTGGTGGAGGGCACGCCCCTCCTGCGTCGTCAGGCACAGCGCGCAATCGCAACGGGGGCGCATGTCTGCGTCACCCTGCCCGATTACGACCATCCCCGGGCAAAAGTGCTGGCCGGGCTTCCCGTACAACTTGTGGCTGTGCCGGACACCGATCAGGGCATGTCCTCGTCGATCCGGCGCGGTATCGGGATGCTGCCGCGGGGTATTGTCGCCGCAATCATCCTGCCCGCCGACATGCCGGATCTCGACACGGACGATATATCTCTTCTGATCAACGGCTTCCGCGCCACCCCTCACCCGATGCTTCAGCAGGCCACATCCGAAGACGGCAAGCCGGGCCACCCGGTTCTGTTTCCGGCCGATTGCTTCATGGCCCTGCAACAGTTGACCGGGGATCAGGGCGCCCGGGAGGTCCTGAAAGCCAACGAACACCGGGTGCGGCGCGTCGCGTTGTCCGGGGCCAGGGCGCTGACGGATCTCGACACGCCGGAGGCCTGGGAAGAATGGCAGGCCGCGCGATTCTGTGCACAATAGCGCGCAAAATCAGATCTTTACAAGATACCTCTAATGCAAAGCGTGAGCGCGCACAGCCCGTTGCACCGCTGGCGCCACGAACTCCCGCTTGGACCAGACCTCTCTGACATTGGCGGCCTGAGCCTTTGCGTACATGAAGGGTGACGGGAAGTCAGAGACGATAATGACCGGCACCCGGCGCAAGACCCGGTCTTCCGCCAGTTCCGACACGAAATCCACGCCCCGTCCATCCGGCAGGGAATTGTCGAGAAACAGGATCGAAACGACCCTTTCGCGAAGCCGCCTGCGCGCCTCGTCCAGGTTTCGGGCGACGACCATCGGCAGCCCGGGGCAGCTTTTCCCGACGACACGGCGCATCATGTGGCGGTCGAACTCGACGTCGTCGACGATCAGGCAGACAGCTTTCTTATCGGACATGGTGCACCTCACGGTATCCATTGCCACCATGCGCCAGCTGTTTTTCGGTTCGATTAACGGGCGCCCGCCGAGTCCCTAAAATTGAAACGGGGCGACCTGCGCCGCCCCGCTTCCCTGTGTTCCGTTCCTGCGCGCGAAGGGTCACCGCGTCGCCGGAACGGGCTGCATATTCCGTTCCGGCGCGCCGGTTACTTCGTCAGAAGCGCGGCCTCGTGCTTTTTCAGCGAGCGGCGGGCAGAGCCGTAGGCCTTGAGACCCTCGGCATGCTCCAACTCGGGGAAGAGTTCGAGGATCTCCTCGCGCTGCGCGTTTCCGATGCCCTTGAGGCTGTAGTCGCCGGGCTGGAAGCTTTCGGTCCAGGCGCCGTTCGACAGGATGACCTCGTGCTGGTCGAACATCACGTGGATGTAGGACACGCCGTTGGCCTCGACCTCGTCGACCCCGTCCAGACCCGTCAGGTGCTTGGCGGCAACAAGGACCTCGCGCTCTTCGAAGTAAAGAGCGGTCTTGTCGTTGGCCACCAGCACACGGTGGTTCGGCGACACCAGCATGTCGTGCTCGGGAAGGTTGTTCCCCAGCGCGCCCTGCTGGATCAGGATCGGCTTGAACTGCGGCTTGCGGGCCAGATCGAAGCCGGTCAGGTCCTTGCGGCCCACCCACTTGATTTCCTGGATGCCGTTGTCGCGGGTGATCACGCGGTCTCCGACTTCCAGATCCTCAACCAGACGCTCGCCCTTCGGCGTGGCGATCAGGGTGCCGGGTGTGAAGCAGGGCACGATTTCCTCGATTTCGAAGAAATCCATGCTCCCGGTCACTTCGCCCGCACCGTTCAGGAACTCGACGGTGCCGTCGATGCCGTTGCCGTTCGAGTCGGTCACGACGTCGGTCAGGCGCCAGTCGACATCCTGTGCGCCGACTCCGGACAGATCGAGGATGTCGTAGTCCCGGTTCGGGCCGTCTTCGGGCGTATCATCCGCCACAAAGCCGCCAGAGCCACCGTCCACGATGTCGCCGGTGCCGTCCGCCGCGCTGTCGACGATGATCACATCGCGATCGGCGCCGCCTTCGATGGTGTCGATGCCCGATCCGCCGTTCAGCGTATCGTCGCCGTCACCGCCCATCAGGCTGTCGTTATCGCCGCCACCCATCAGGATATCGTCGTCGATGCCACCATCGAGCGTGTCGTTGCCCGACCCGCCCTGAAGCGTGTCGTCATCGTCTCCGCCGATCAGCAGGTCGTCGCCAAGGAAGCCCTGAAGCAGATCGCGGTCGTTATCCGGCTGCGGATCGATATCGTCGGGCAGTTCCAGCGACGGAATGTTCGACCCGTCGAGCGTGTCGTTACCCTGCCCGCCGTCCAGCGTGTCCGAGCCATGGCCGCCGATAAGCAGATCGTCGCCCTGCCCGCCCATGATCAGGTCGTCGTCGATGCCGCCGTCCAGCGTGTCGTTGTCGCCGCCGCCGTCGATGGTGTCGGCGTCGTCACCGGTGGCGATGTAGTCGTTGCCAAGGTTGCCCTCGACGTAGTCACGGCCATCGTCCGGGTTCGGATCACGGGTGAAGCCCAGATCGTTCAGCGGAGAGCCCGGTGCAAAGGCCGGATCGTCGTTGTCGTAATCCGAAAAGGTGTCCGTGCCCGCGATGATCGAGTCGTCGCCCGAGCCCCCGTAGATGGTATCGGCGCCCTGCACGTCGAAGACCGTGTCGTTGCCGCCGCCAAGGTAGACGGTGTCGTCGTCGATGCCCGGCTCGACCAGATCGTCGCCACCGCCCGCTTCGATGGTGTCGGCGTCATCGCCGGTGCGGATGGTGTCGTCTCCGCCGGTGCCGACCACGCTGTCGCGGTCGTCATCGGGATCGGGGTCCTGGTCCAGCCCGTCGAAGGGATCCAGCGCCTGATCCTCGGGATCGACCGGAAAGATATCGGTGTCGATGCGCGGCTCGTCAGGCTCGCTCACCGTGACGGTGATCACTCCCTCGTCGCTGTCTTCGCCATCCGAGACAGTATAGGTGATCGTATCCGTGCCGGTGAACCCGGCGTCCGGCGTATAGGTCACCGTGCCATCGGGGTTCAGGGTCGCGGTGCCATTGGTCGGCGTCCCGATCCCGGTCACGGTCAGCGTATCGCCCGGATCTTCGTCGGTGTCGTTGGCCGCCGGGTCCAGTGTGACAGGCGTGCCCACATCGGTCTCGACCTCGTCGTCCACCGCAACCGGCGGCGCGTTGTCCACGTCACCCACTGTCACAGTCGCCACGGCCGAATCCGACAGGCCGCCGTCGTCGGTGATGGTGTAGTAAATCGTATCGACACCCTCGAAACCGGGGTTCGGCGTGTATTGCACCGTCCCGTCCCCGTTGTCCGTGACCGTTCCGTTATCGGCCGTCAGGCTGGTGATCAGGAAGGGATCCCCGTCCGGGTCGCTGTCGTTGTACAGCACCGGCACGGCAACCGGCGTGTCCACCTCGGTCGATGCCGAGTCGTCCACGGCATCCGGCGGCAGGTTGCCGCCGCCGCCGCCATCCGTGACGGTCACGACGATAGAGCCTTCGTCGGTCAGATCGCCGTCGGTGACAGTATAGGGGATGGTTACCTCGCCGGTGAAGCCAGGCTCCGGCGTGTAGGTGACGGTGCCGTCCGGGTTCAGTTCGGCAGTACCGGAGGTCGGCGTGCCGATAGCAGAGGTGGTCAGCGGGTCGCCATCCGGATCGGTGTCATTGGCCGACGGGGTCAGGGTGACGGGCGTGGTATTGGTGGTCGAGATCAGGTCGTCGACCGCGGTCGGCGGGTCGTTTTCCTCGGGGTCGCCGACATCGACGGTCGAGAAGAGCATGTCGGAAATCAGTACGGCCTGCTGTGCACTGTCGCCGTTCGCGTAAGAGATCTCGATCCGGGTAACGGGACCGGGCACGGACACAAGCACAGAGCCGGTCGCGGCATCGTAGTCGCCCTCGATCGTACCGGTGGCGGTATCGCCGGTCACGTCGACCACGTTTTCGGGGGTCAGCGTAACGGGCACCGCGTTGCCATCGGCGTCGTAGGCCATGACGGTCACGATATCCTCGAAACCGTCACCGGCGCCGAAAAGATCGCCCCCCGGGCCGGCATCGACGTCGTTCAGCCGGAAGGTCAGGTTCTGGACGCTGTCGGTGTAAAGGTCGGTGCTGGTCGAGCGGAAGTCGAAGCTGACCGTCGAAGTATCGCTGGCGCCCATCGGGTTGTCGCCAAACAGCTTGAGGTGCGAGTTCGGGTCGATGTCCTCACCCGCAGCAACGTAGCCGTCTGCGTTGAAGGTGAAGGCCTGCGCACCCTGGACCAGTTCGTTGTAGGTGATGTCGACGGCGACGCCCCCGGTATCGACAGTGGCGGAAATGCCCCCTGTGTCCGTGACCTCTGTACCGTAGGGGCCCAATGCGCCCCAGTCTAAAACCAAATCAGCCATCTTACGACCCTTTCACTCCTCAAAACGGGGCATGCCCGTTCCGCTCGCGGCGGCGACAATGCCCACGCACTGCCCGTTTCGTCACGTGCCCGCTTTGCCTGTCGAATTGCGAAGTGATCGCGTTGCCCCTGCCCACGTCTTCTGCGTGGACGAAGATCGCCGTCGCGGCACCGGACGGTTCCCCGCCCTCGCTTCACTTCGCACCCTTTTCGGATTGCGAGCTGTTCAGCGGCCGCCCCCGTGGCCAGCAGTCTTCACCCCCCAGTTGGGCTTGCGCTTATTAATACGGCGAACGGGTCCACTGGAAAGGGTTAAATGGCGAAATCAGGCCGAAGACCGCCGCTTTTTCGCCTGCTTGCAGCGGAAAACAGAGCGGTCTTTTGGACGATTGCCGAGTCATTGTCCTGCGTGAGGAAACACCAGAAAACTGTAATCGCTCTATTTTTCCGGTTTCTGCCTGTTGCGCGGCAATCGATGCCACTCGGACAGCGGAAACTGTCATGGTTGACGCAACAATCGTCTGACACGGTTAACGCCCACGCCCCCCGCCTTAATCTTGCCATATATCCCGGCTAGTCGTTCTTAAGCAGGAACCAATAAACCCGCTTGGCGCGAATTGGCTCTGCCACCTGCCCGTCAAAGGTGAACAAGTCTCGAATCATTCGAATCGATTTGACGGCAGATCCTGGGCAGCCGGATCTTCGCATCGCAGCCCTTTTGCGGCCCCGTGGCCCGGCGCCGGATCAGGCCTCGCCGGTCTCCGTGAAGCAGGCCGGAAAGGCGTCGCGCAGATGTTCCAGCCGGGTGATCGTCCCCGCCAGATGGCTGCGCATGGCCCCCGTGGCGGCGTCGCAATCCCCCGCGGCGATGGCCTCGACCACGGCCCGGTGCGCGGCGACGATGCTTTGCATCTTGCCGCCCTCGGGCAGCTCCAGCCGCTGGCAGCGCATCAGATGCCCCATGTGCCGGGCGACCATGTGGTAGATCTTCTCGACCCCCGCCGCCTCGAAAAGAGTGCGGTGAAAGCTGCGGTCGAGTTCCGAGAACATGTCCATCTGTTCGACGTCGCCCACCAGAACCTCTTGCAGGGACAACAGGCTTCGGGCGCGGCGCAAAAGGGCCGGGTCCGGTTCTTCGGCAAGACGGCGGACCACCTCGGTTTCCGCCGCGACGCGCAGGAAATGCGCCTGCTCCAGCTCTGACTGGTCGATGCGCGTGACCACGGTGCCGGATTGCGGGCGGATGCGCACCAGCCCGTCCTGCTCCAGCGCCTGAAGCGCCTCGCGGATCGGGGTCAGGCTGACGCCGTATTCCGCCGCCAGATCGGCCCGGCTCAACACCCGGTCCGGCGCAAGGTCGAAGTGCAGGATGCGCGCGCGCAGGTCCTCGTAGACGGCCTCGGGGGCCGAACGAGAGGCCCGGTCGGCCAGCAGGCCCTGAGAGGAATGGCGTTGGATCATGGCGTTCGACCGCTGAGAACACAGGCAAATGGTTCACGCAAGGAGAACAGGATTGATCGGATTATTCAACTAATATATTAGTTATCGCAGGGTCGCGTCTTGGAGGATGACGCCCCTGCCCATCGGGACATTTCAAGGGAGGAAACTTAATGACTTTCAAGATGATGGCAGCCGCGTCTGCCCTGGCTCTCGCAGCCGGAATCACCGGCTCGCAGGCGGATGCAGCGGACCGCGTGCTGAAGATCCAGACCTCTTCGAACGCCAGCCACGCCTCGCTCGCCTATCTGAACGAAGAGTGGGTGCCCAAGCTCGAGGCCATGACCAACGGCGCCATCGCGGTCGAGTTGCTGCCGGTCGACGCGGTCGTGCCGCGCCGCGAAACGGCCGAGGCGATTTCCGTAGGTATCCTCGACGGCGACCTGACCTCGATCAACTATTTCGCCGGGATCGACCCGGCCTTCGCGCTGATGGGCGACCTGATCGCGGGCTATGACAGCGCCGACCAGATCCAGGCCTTCTGCGCGCAGGGCGGCGGCAAGGAGATCCTGCAAAAGCTCTACGACGAGCACTTCGAGGGCGTCCATGTCGTCGGCTGTGGCGCCTATGCGCGCGAAGCCTTCGTGTCCAAGGTGCCGGTGCGCGGCGTCGCCGACCTCGAAGGCCTCAAGATCCGCTCACCCGAGGGCCTTGCCGCCGACGTCTTCAAGCGCGCCGGTGCCGCGCCCGTGTCGATGTCCGGCTCTGAAACCTACGGCGCGCTGGAGAAGGGCGTGATCGACGCCGCCGACAACTCGGCCTATGCCAACAACGACGCCAATGGCATGCACAAGGTCGCCAAGTACCCGATCTTCCCGGGCATCCACTCGACGCCGATCCTGCAATTCACCGTCTCCGAAGCGGCGTGGGACGAAATCGGCGAAGCCAACCAGGTCGCGCTCGAGACCTGGTATCTGGCCGCCTACAACGGGTTGCGCCAGCACCTCGACCGGCTCGACCGCCAGCTTGTCGCCCGCGACAAGGCCGAAGGAGAGATCGAGGTCATCGACTGGCCGCAGGAAGAGCGCGATGCGATGCGCGCCATCGCCGAAGAGGCCTGGGCCGACTTCGCCTCGCAGTCCGACCTCGCGAAAGAGGTCTACGACGCGCACATCTCCTTCATGAAGGAAGCGGGCCTCTTCTAAGGCCACCTGATCGTCCCCGGGCCGACCCTGGCCCGGGGCATTTCGATCCCGGACGCGCGCGCACCCCGCGCCGCCGGGCTGCCTTGGCGCGCGAGCGGGCGCACGAGCCATCAGGGGGACAGGTATGGCTACCGAATATCAGAGCAAACTGGACGAGACCGAGATCGAGATCGGGGCGCAGGATCCCGACCACGACGAGGCGCAGATCGCCATGCGCGACTATACCCCCGTCGACCATTTCAGCCATATCACCGGCATCGGCATTTCCGTCTTCTACATTGTCGCGGCCATCGCCACGCTGTTCGAGGTCTTCTCGCGCTACGCCCTGAACGCGCCGACCTTCTGGGCCTTCGAGACGGTCATGGTCACCGTCGCCGCCGCCTGGATGCTCTCGGCGGGCTATGTCACGCTGAAGCAACGCCACATCGCGATCACCGTCATTCACGGCATCACCACCCCGCGCACCCGCTGGTGGCTGGATCTCTTTGCCATGGTTGTCGGAGTCATCGCGCTGTATATGCTGCTGACCGACGCGCCGATCCGCGCCTATGTCAGCGTCGAGCGGATCGAGAAATCCGGCTCTGCCTTCAACTCTCCGCTGCCGATGATGATGAAGTCGCTGATGGTCATCGGCGCCTTCATGTACCTCGCGCAGTTGATGGTGAACCTGCACCGGCACGTCACCAGCGGCCCCGCGAAGCTGATCGTGAAACTTGTCGCGGTCTATTTCCTGCTCTACTTCGTCTCGGCCTTCCTGTCCGAGGTCTTCGGGTTCGCGCCGGCAGAGGCCTTCTCGGGCTTCATCAGCGATATCGGCAAGGCGATGGACCCGTCCAAGGCGCTGAACATGCGCGAGATGGGGCTGGGCACCGTCTCGCTGATCATGGTGGTGCTGCTGATCGCGCTGATGATGACCGGCATGCCGCTGGGCATCGTCACGCTGATCGTCTCTGTCATCATGGCGGTCGCCTTCTTCGGGCCGCGCGGGCTGTTCCTTGTGTCCTCGAACGCCGTGGGCCTCTTGGAGCACTACAGTCTCGTGGCCGTGCCGTTCTTCGTCCTCATGGCCTCGATCCTCGAACGGGCGGGCATCGCCGAGGATCTCTTCGACGCCATGTCTGTCTTTGCCGGAAACCTGCGCGGCGGCGTGGCGATCCAGACGACGGTTGTGGCCGTCATCCTCGCCGCCATGTCCGGCGTCATGGGGGGCGAGATCGTAATGCTGGGCCTCGTCGCCCTGCCCCAGCTGTTCCGGCTGGGCTACGACCGCAAGCTGTCCATCGGCCTGATCTGCGCCGCGGGCGCCCTGGCCACGCTGATCCCGCCCTCGATCATCATGATCGTCTACGGCCTGTCGGCCGAGGTCGGCATCGGCGATCTGTTCATGGCGGGCGCGATCCCCGGCATCATGCTGGCGGTCTTCTACGCGGGCTATGTGGTGATCCGCGTGAACCTGAACCCCAAGCTGGCCCCCACCGCCGCCGAGGTGGCCCAGATCACCGGGCGCGACAGCAAGCTGACCCGCGAACGAGTCGTTGCCGTCATCCTCTGCATCGTCCTGATCGGCGCGGTCATGGGCTCGATCTACGGCGGCGTCGCCTCTGTGACCGAAGCCGCCGCCGTGGGCTGCGTCGGCGCGGTCTTCGTCGCCGCGGTGCGCAACCAGTTCAAGTGGGAGGTGCTGTCGGCGGCGATGCTGGGCACCATGACCACCGTGGGCACGATCATCTGGCTGGTGCTGGGCGCGGTCAGCTTCGTCGGCATCTTCAACCTCGTGGGCGGCGGAGACTTCATGCGCTCGCTCTTCCTCGACCTCGGGCTTTCGGCCATGGGGACGGTGCTGGTGATGATGCTGATCCTGATGATCCTCGGCACCTTCATGGAATGGATCGCCATCGTCCTGATCACCGTGCCGGTCTTTGCGCCGGTGGTCATGACGCTGGCCCCGGAACTGGGGCTGACAGAGGATCAGGCCAAGATCTGGTTCGGCATCCTCTTCGTCATGAACATCCAGATCTACTTCCTCTCCCCGCCCTTCGGCCCGGCCTGCTTCTGGCTGAAGTCGGTGGCGCCGAAGGACGTGACCCTGCAGGAAATCTTCATCTCTGTCCTGCCCTTCATCGCGCTTCAGATCATCGGTCTGGTGCTGGTGATGATCTTCCCGCAGATCGCGCTCTTCCTGCCCGAACTGCTGAACTGACGAACCGGGGTCGCCCGACGCCGGGCGGCCCCCTCACAGAAAGGAGACCGACATGATCGGACGTGATTCCCGCGAAGACATCGACGGCTACGGCATCTGGCCATGGCTCTTCGGCTTTGTCATGGTGGCCGTGATCATCTGGGTGATGTTCGCTTTCGCTTCGCCCATTTCCTGATCCCGCCCCGGGGTCCCGACGACCGTTATCACAGGACTGCCCCCATGACAGACAGCCGCAAACGCCCCGAAGACCTCCGCTCTGCCCGCTGGTTCGCGCCGGATGACCTGCGCTCCATGGGCCACCGTTCCCGCGCCATGCAGATGGGGCTCGACGGTGCCGACTGGGAAGGCAAGCCGGTGATCGCCGTGATCAACACGTGGTCCGACCTGTCGCCCTGCCACCACCACCTGCGCGACCGCGCGGAGTTCGTGAAGAAGGGCGTTTACCAGGCCGGCGGAATGCCGGTCGAGATGCCGGTGCATTCCTTCAGTGAGCAGTTCCTGAAACCGACCTCGATGCTCTACCGCAACATGGGCGCGCTCGAGGTCGAAGAGACGCTGCGCAGCCATCCCATCGACGGCGTCGTGTTGCTGGGCGGCTGCGACAAGTCCACGCCCGCGCTGGTCATGGGCGCGGTCAGCATGGGGCTGCCCTTCATCTTCCTGCCTGCGGGCGCGATGCTGCGCGGCAACTACGCGGGCGAAAAGCTGGGGTCCGGCACCGACGTCTGGAAATACTGGGACGAGCGCCGCGCTGGCACCATCGGCAAGGAACAGTGGGACGGCGTGCAGGGCGGCATCGCGCGCAGCTATGGCACCTGCATGACCATGGGCACCGCCTCGACCATGATGTCCATCGCCGAGGGTTGGGGCCTGACCCTGCCCGGCGCCTCGTCGATCCCCGCGCCCGACGCGGGGCACAAGCGCATGTCGGCAGCCTGCGGGCGGCGCATCGTCGACATGGTCTGGGAGGATCTGACCCCCGACAAGATCATGACCTGGGAGTCCACCCGCAACGCCGTCACCGTGGCCATGGCGACGGGGTGCTCGACCAACGCCATCATCCACCTGATCGCCATGGCGCGGCGCGCTGGCATTCCGCTGACGCTGGAACACCTCGACGAGATCGGCCACACGACGCCGGTGCTGGCCAACCTGCGGCCCTCGGGCAAGGAATACCTGATGGAGGATTTCTTCTACGCCGGCGGCCTGCCCGCGCTGATGAAAGAGCTTGGCGACAAGCTGGACCTCTCTGTCACCACCGTCACCGGACGCAGCCTTGGCGAGGACATCGAGGGCGCGCAGAACTACAACGACGACGTGATCCGGCCCCTGTCGAACCCGGTCTACCACGAAGGCTCGCTGGCGGTGTTGAAGGGCAACCTTGCCCCGGACGGCGCGGTGATCAAGCCCGCCGCCATGGACGCCAAATTCCAGAAGCATTCCGGCCCGGCCATCGTCGCCGACAGCTATGCGCAGTTGAAGGAGATCATCAACGACGAGGATTACCCCATGACGCCCGACAGCGTGATGGTGCTGCGCAACGCCGGGCCGCAGGGTGGCCCGGGGATGCCGGAATGGGGCATGATCCCGATGCCCAAGGCGCTCTTGAAGCAGGGCTACCGCGACATGCTGCGGCTGTCGGATGCGCGTATGTCCGGCACCTCTTACGGGGCCTGCATCCTGCACGTCGCGCCCGAAGCCTTCGTCGGCGGCCCGCTGGCGCTGATCCAGACCGGCGACATCATCGAGATCGACGTGCCGAACCGGACCCTGAACGTCAGCCTGACCGACGAGGAACTGGCCAAGCGCCGCGAGACATGGGTGCAGCCGGACCCGCGCTTCGAACGGGGCTACGGCTACATGTTCTCGAAGCATGTGGAGCAGGCGGACAAGGGCTGCGACTTCGACTTCCTGCGGACCGAATTCGGCGCCCCGGTGCCGGAGCCCGAGATCAACTGATGCCGCTCGACCTGTCATGACAGCCCCCGCGTCCCGGCGCGACACGCGGCCACCCCGTCAAGAGGCGCCGCGGCTTGCGGTGCGGCCTTCTCGCCGCGCCTGGCCCGCGCCGTCGCGGGGCGGGACGCTGACCGCGACAGGCTCTGCCCGCCGGTTCGGGCGGGCCGTGCACGCCCCTTCCGCGCGGGATCGGACCGTCCTGCCGCAAACCTTCGGAGACTTCCATGACACATGACCTCTCGCGCGCCCTGACCGGCGTGTCCGGCATTCTTGCCACCCCCTTCGACGAGGCCGGAGAGATCGCGCCCGACCTGCAACGCGCCATCGTCGACCGCGCCGTGGATGCGGGCGTGCATGTACTGACCGCGAACGGCAACACCGGAGAGTTCTATTCCCTGACGCTGGACGAGGCCATGGCCATGGTCCACGCCTCGGGCGCGCATATCGACGACCGTGTGCCCATGGTGGCGGGCGTGGGCCGGGGCGTCCGGGACGCGCAGGCGCTGGCAGAGGCCTCGGGCCTCGCCGGGGCCTCGGCCTTGATGATCCACCAGCCGCCCGATCCCTTCGTTGCCCCGCGCGGGCTGGTGCATTACGTCGAGGCGGTGCGCGAGGCGGGCGACGGGCTGCCGCTGATCCTCTACCTGCGCAACGACGCCATCGGCACCGAGGCGATCCGCGCACTCTGCGCGGTCGAGGGCGTCGTCGGCGTCAAATGGGCCACGCCCAACCCGATGAAGCTGAAGGCCGCCATGGCCGCCTGCCCCGATCACATCACATGGACCGGCGGGCTGGCCGAGGTCTGGGCCCCCGCCTTCTACGCCGTGGGCGCGCGGGGCTTCACATCGGGCCTGATCAACGTCTGGCCGGAACGGTCGGTCGCCATCAACACCGCGCTGGAGGGCGGCGACTACGACGAGGCCCGCGCCCTGATCGCCGAGATGCAGGTCTTCGAGGACATCCGCGCCGAGGATCAGGGCGGCGCCAATGTGCCCGGCGTCAAGGCAGCGCTGCAGCTGATGGGCGAGGACTGCGGCGCCGCCCGCCCGCCCGCCGCATGGCCGCTGAGCGACAGCCAGATGCGCCGCCTGACCGCCTTCATGACGGGCGCCGGACTGCTGTCCTGACCGCCCCCGACCCCGACCCCGACCCCGGAGAACGATCCCATGACCGACGTCAAACCCGAGACCATCGAGAAACTGCGCGACGTCTCTGTCGCCACCCTCGCCACCGCGCTCTTCAAGCGCGGGTTGCGGCGTCAGGTGATACAGGACGTGCGCCCGGTGAAGCCCAAGGGCCGCAACATGGTCGGCCCCGCCTTCACCCTGCGCTACATCCCGGCCCGCGAGGACCGCAACCAGCTGTCGGAATTCCGCCGTCCCGACCACCCGCAGCGCCACGCCATAGAGACCTGCCCCAAGGGCCACGTTCTGGTGATGGACAGCCGCCGCGATGCCAGCATGGCCAGCGCGGGGGATATCCTGATCACCCGCTTGATGATGCGCGGCGCCGAGGGCATCGTCACCGACGGCGGCTTTCGCGACGCCATGAACATCGGTGAACTGGACATGCCCGCCTATCACAACCGGCCCTCGTCTCCGACGAACCTGACCAACAACGAGGCCATCGCCATCAACGAGCCCATCGGCTGCGGCGATGCCCCGGTCTTTCCGGGCGACATCCTTGTGGGCGACGACGACAGCGTGATCGTCATTCCCGCGCATATGGCCGACGAGATCGCGGATGAGGCCGTCGAGATGACCGCCTACGAGGATTTCGCGATAGAGCAGGTTCGGAATGGCGAGACCATCATCGGCCTCTATCCGGCCACGAAGGAAGAGAACCTCGACCGCTTCAAGGCATGGCGGCAGAAGAACGGACGCTAGGCCATGACCTCTCCGGTGATCCGGCTGGACCCCGCCGACACCGTGGTCGTCGCGCGGGAGGACATTCCCAAGGGCACGCGGATCGAGAGCGAGGGCCTGACCGCCCTCGCCGACATCCCGGCCGGGCACAAGCTGGCGACGCGCGCCCTGCGCCGGGGCGAGCCGGTGCTGAAATACGCCACCGTCATCGGCTACGCGGGCGAGGATCTGGCACCGGGGGCCTACCTGCACACGCACAACGTCCTGGTGGACGAGATCCAGAAGGACTACCGCTTCGGGCAGGACTACCGCCCCGCCGAAGTGCTGCCGGAGGATGAGCGCGAGACCTTCTTGGGTTACCGCCGCGCGGATGGCCGCGTCGGCACGCGCAACTTTATCGGCGTCTTCATCACGGTGAACTGCTCCGCCACCGTCGCGCGCAAGATCGCGCAGTATTTCGACGAAGAGCGGCTTGAGGACTTCCCCAACGTCGATGGCGTCGTGCCCTTCATCCACCAACAGGGCTGCGGGATGGAGCAGACGGGCGAACCCATCGACCTGCTGCGGCGCACGCTCAAGGGCTACATCCAGCACCCCAATATCGCCGGCGCGCTGATCGTGGGGCTTGGGTGCGAGCGCAACAACCTGGAACGCTTCTTCGAGGCGACGGCGCTGGAAACCGGCACAATGCTGCGCAGTCTGCGGATGCAGACGCTGGGCGGCACGGCGGAGACCATCAGGCAGGGCCGCGCCATGGTGCGCGAGATGCTGACCGAGGCGAACAGGGCAACGCGCACGCCCTGCTCTGCCGAACACATCATGATCGGGTTGCAATGCGGGGGCTCGGACGGATTTTCCGGGCTCTCGGCCAATCCCGCGCTTGGCCGCGCCGTCGACCGGCTGGCGCGCAATGGCGGCACGGCGATCCTGTCGGAGACCCCCGAGCTTTACGGCATCGAACACACCCTGACCGCCCGCGCCCGGGACGAGACCGTGGGCCGCGCCCTGCTGGAGCGCATCCGCTGGTGGCTGAACTACACCGAGGGGCGCGACGTGCAGATGCAGGGCGTCGTCGGTCCCGGCAATCAGGACGGCGGGCTTGCGAATATCGTCGAAAAAGCGCTTGGCGGGGCGAAGAAAGGCGGCTCGACCGGCATCGAAGCGGTCTATCGCTACGCCGAAAAAGTCTATCACAGCGGTCTGGTCCTTATGGATACACCGGGATACGATCCTGTCGCCGCCACCGGGCAAATCGCCGGCGGCGCCAACCTGATCTGTTTCACCACCGGGCGCGGAAGCTGCTTTGGCTCTTACCCCGCGCCGACGATCAAGCTGGCTTCGAACACGCCGATGTACAACCGGATGAAGGGCGACATGGATATCAACTGCGGCCCCGTCATCGACGGCACCGCCACGCTGGAGCAGATGGGCGACGCGATCTTCCGCAGCATCCTCGACGTGGCGTCCGGCCAGCGGACAAAGAGCGAGGCCCTGGGCGTCGGCGCCGAGGAATTCGCGCCCTGGCCCATCGGCGTGACCGGCTAGGGCATCCGGGCCAAACCTGGGATGCGGTCCCTGCCGCCCCGGTGGCCTTCTTCTCTGGACAGTCCTGTCACGGATAGCCCAAGTCAGACCCGAAACCCTGTAGGACAAGACATGTACGACCCGGCCCCTGCACACAGGCACCCCAGTTGAGCGACGCGCCCCGGCCAGCCACCGCCCCGGCGGCGGCGCTGACACCGGCCCCCCGGCCCTTCCTTGCCACCCTGCTGATGAGCGTCGCGGTCCTTGAACTGCTGGCGCGGTTCAGCGGCTCGGACCTGCTTCAACAGATCGCCCGAGGCCTTGTGCTGACGGTCGTGGTTCTGGCCGTGCGACAACTGACCCTGCGCGAGATCTACCTGCTGGGCGCCAGCGCGGTGCTGAGCGTTCTGGTGATCGTCACCCAGCCCGACCCCGGCACCATCCTGTCCGGCGCAATGGATCAGGCGGTCTTCCTGATGGCCTTCATCCTGCTCTTGGGGCTGTTGCAGGCCACGGCGCGATCCTCGCCCTCTGTCGAGATCCTCGGCGAATACCTGACGCGCCAGCCGCCGGGCCGCCGCTACGTTGCGCTGAGCGGCGGCACCTCGCTGCTGGCCGTGCTGTTCAACCTTGGCGTGGTCAGCTTCCTTGTGCCGCTGATCCAGCAGGGCATCCGCCGGGCGGGCGCCGACGACGGGCTGAACCCGCTGCGCGAACAGCGCCAGCTGTCGGCCCTGCTGCGCGGCTTTGCTTGGTGCGTCACCTGGTCCCCCACCGCCTTCGCGCCGCTGATCGTGGCAGAGCTGATGCCGGGCGTCGAACGCACCGCCTGGATCGGTTACGGCTTCGCCTTCTTCATGCTGCTGATGCTGATCGGCGCGCTGGAGGACAAACTGCGGTTCCGCGCCTACCGGCCCAGCGGCAAGCGCGCCGTCATGGCCTTCCCCCGAACCGCCGCGCTGCGCTTCGCCGCGACGACGGGCTGGTTCCTGCTGCTGGTGGTTTTCTTCGTCGAGGTCTTCGACGGCTCCATCGTCTTCGGCGTGCTCGCCGCCTGCCCCCTGATGATGGCGGGATGGCTGACCGCCCAGTTCGGCCTGCGCTCTCCGACGCTCTGGCCGGACCTGAAGGCCCGGATGCGCACCTTGGTGGTCGAGGAGCTGCCCGGCTCTCTGAACGTGGCGATCACGCTGGCCTGCTCGGGCTTTATCGGGCGCGCGGGTGCGGGGCTGACCCCCGCGGCAGAGGTCGCGGCCTTCCTGGGCCTTGGCGCCATGCCGGACTGGCTGCTGCTGTCGGCGATCCCGCTTTTCATCGCCCTTGTCAGCCTGCTGGCCCTGTCGCCCACGATGATGGCGGTCTTCATGGGGTCGTTTTTCGCCGCGCTGCCCGAGATGCCCGCCGACCCGACCCTGCTGGCCTTCTCGATCTCCTGCGGCTGGGCGCTGTCGATGACCTTCTCGCCCTTCGCCACCGTGGTTCTGGTGATCGCCCGCGCCTCGGGCCTGCCCGCCACGCGCCTGACGTGGGGCTGGAACCTGCACTTCACGCTGATCGCGGCCATCTTGCTGGTGCCGCTGTTCGCGCTGCTGACCATGGGCGCCTAGCGGCCCCCGCGCCTGCCGCCTCCCCCGGTTTCCGCTTGGCCCGGGCGGCGGTGCTTTTAGGATGGTCCCGTGACGGTCCTCAGAGCGCTCCTTTTCCTGTTCCTCGTCGCGGCGATCTCCATCGCGGCCACCCTGGCCTTCGGGGAACGGATCCTCGTGGCACTGGGGTTCCTGCTGGTGCAGGTCAAGGTTCTGGCGGGCAAGCTGCGGGGCCTGCGACTGTCCGAGGTCGCGGCCTGGGTCAAACTGCATGGAACGGGTTTCTTCCGCAAAGACCTTCTGATGAAGTGGCTGACCACCTACGCCGCCCCACTCTTGCTTGGCAAGGCGATCTACCGGCGCATCGCCTCGTGGATCGGACAGGCCCGAGCCGCGGTCGGGCGGCGCTATTCCGACATGATGGGCTGGTACAACGCGCGCGGCACTGTCGAACGGGCCATCCTGGCCCTGGTCGTGCTGCTGGCAACCCTGGCCCTGTCTGTCACATCGCTGGGCCTGTGGCTGATCCTGTTCTCGGTCAAGTTCCCGCTTTGGGTGATCGCGGCCTTCATGGCCGCACTCAAGGGCCTGTGGCTCAATGCGCAGAAGACGGTCTTCCGCATGCTGGCCTTCCTGCAACTCGGCTGGCTCTGGCGCTGGGTCAGGCCATGGATCCCGGCCAGATGGCTGCGCTGGAAGCGACGCCTCGACTACCGGATCGCGCGCTCGGTGGTCCGGCGGCGCCGCATGACGGTCCAGCAACTGGCCGCCCGCAAGGATCGCTTGCCGTTTCGGCTGGGGGTCATGGTCGAGTGGCTGTTTCAGCCGCCGGGGCGCGGGCGCTAGCTGAGGCGGGATTGCCCGGGCCTTCGGGCTCAAATCAGACGCTGCGTCGACCCGATCCTGCCGCCATTGCCCCGGACAGAGAAGAGGGGCGCGGCACCCCTGTGCCACGCCCCCGTTTTGTCCCGATGCCATCGGCCCCGACCGCGCCGCGGCCCGGGCAATGCTTCAGTTGATCAGCTTGGGCTTGGCCATGTGGGTGGCCTGCTTGGGCATCACGCCAAGGCGCTTGGCGACTTCCGTATAGGCATCCGCGAGGTTGCCGAGGTCATGGCGGAAGACGTCCTTGTCCAGCTTCTGGCCGGACTCGAGATCCCACAGGCGACAGCTGTCCGGGCTGATCTCGTCAGCGACCACAAGCCGCTGGAAATCGCCCTCGTAGACGCGCCCGACCTCGATCTTGAAATCGACCAGCTTGATGCCGACGCCATACATCAAGCCCGACATGTAATCGTTGACCCGCAGCGCCAGCGCCACGATGTCGTCCATGTCCTGCTGCGAGGCCCAGCCGAAGGCGGCGATATGTTCCTCTGTCACCAGCGGATCGCCCAGCTTGTCGTCCTTGTAGCAGTATTCGACGACCGGACGCGGCAGCGGCGTGCCCTCTTCGATACCAAGGCGCTTGGACATCGACCCGGCGGCGAAGTTGCGCACGATGATCTCCAGCGGGATGATCTCGCAGGCCCGCACCAGCTGCTCGCGCATGTTCAGCCGCTTGATGAAGTGCGTGGGCACCCCGATATTGGTCAACCCGGTCATGAAGAACTCGGACAGGCGGTTGTTCAGAACGCCCTTGCCCTCGATCACGTCCTTCTTCTGCGCATTGAAGGCGGTGGCGTCGTCCTTGAAATATTGCACGATGGTGCCCGGCTCGGGGCCTTCGTACAGGATTTTCGCCTTGCCTTCGTAGATTTTCTTACGCCGTGCCATTCCGGACCCTTCCAAACAGGAAAACCGCGCTGGGGGCGCGGTGTTGCGTTCTCTTACGTCAAGGAGGGGGCCACCGCAAGGGTGACGGACCCGGCAGCCCCGTACCGACCGGACCCGATTGCCGCAGCGACGCCGCCAAGCCTTGCGAAAACGCCCCCGGAGCGGCATATCGAAAGGGAAACACCATCCCCGAGGGAGCGAGAGCGATGACCACCTTCGACGACCGCGAAAACGCGTTCGAAAACAAGTATGCCCATGACGAGGAAATGAAGTTCCGCGCCGAGGCGCGCCGGAACAAGCTGCTCGGGCTCTGGGCCGCCGAGATTCTGGGCAAGACCGGCGATGCGGCCAACGCCTATGCCGTCGAGGTCGTGAAATCCGACTTCGAGGAAGCGGGCCACGAGGACGTGGTGCGCAAGGTCTCGGGCGATCTGGGCGATCTGGCCACCACGGACGAGATCCGCGGCAAGATGGACGAGTTGCTGCTGGTCGCCAAGGACCAGCTGATGAAGGAAAGCTGATCCGGCGGCACCCGGTTCGGATCGCATGGCGCGCCCCTCGTAGGGCGCGCCTTTTCTTTCAGGACAGCCCCCACCGCACCCTTTCCTGAAATTGTCCCCGACAAAGCGCCCCCGCCCGTCCGCGTCTTAGCTGGCGTTAAGGTTTCCCCTTTATCCGCTCGATCCATTGGAGCGGGGTGAAGCGGAGGTGCGCGGGTTGAACTCAGAGAACAAACGGATGCCGGATGCCGTCCGGCGCGGTCTTCCCCTCTGCGGGGGGCTGGCCCTCGCCGCCCTGCTGGCCGTCGAAGTCCGGGCGCTGAACTGGGCCGAGGTCTCCATGGCCATCGGCGCCATCGCAGGCTGGCGCTGGGTCGCGGCGCTGGCAGCCACCCTTGTCAGCTTTGCCGCCATCGGCCAGTACGACGTCATCGCGCACCGCCATTTCCGCACCGAGATGCCCGAGCGCGCGGCACGACGCGCGGGCATGGCCTCTATCGCGGTGGGCCAGACCACCGGCTTCGGCCCCTTCGTCGGCGCGGCGCTGCGCTGGCGGCTGATGCCCGACATCGGCAGAACCACCCTGATCCGGGTGACGGGTTTTGTCACCGTCACCTTCTTCGCGGTCTGGGGCCTGCTGACGCTGACCCTGGCCACCCCGGTGCTGCTGGGCCTGCCTGCGCTGGCCCTGCTGACCTTTCCGCTTGGCGCCGCCGGGCTGGCCACCGTGTTGTTCCTCTTTCCGCAGCTGACGCTCTTCGGGCGCCGGATGGACCTGCCCAGCCTGCCCGCGCTGACCCGTCTGACCGGGCTCGCCGCCACGGACCTTGTCTTTGCGGGCCTCGCGCTCTGGCTGCTGCTGCCGCCCGAAGCGGCGCCCGCCCTGCCCCTGCTGATCGCCGCTTTCGCCCTGTCGCTGGGCCTTGGCATGATCGGTGGCACGCCGGGCGGTGTCGGCCCCTTCGAGCTGGCGCTGGTGACCGTCCTGCCCGCCGCCGCGCTGCCGGATCTCGCCGCCGCGCTGATCGCCTTCCGTCTCGTCTATTACGCGGTGCCCTGCCTCGCAGGGGCCGGCTATGCACTGCTGGCGAAGCCCTGCCGCCGCCGTCCGGTGGTGATCTATCCCGCGCCCTCCTGCGGGCCGCGCGCGGAACTGGCCATCGCCGCGCAATCCGACAGCCGCGCCCTGAACGCCGGTCCTGCCCGCGCCGCCGCGATCCGCACGCCGCAAAGCCTGACGCTGTTTCTTGGCGCGGCGCGCGGCACGCTCTCGCCGCTTCTGCCCGAGCTGGTCGCCGCCGCCCGGTCCGAGAACCGCACCCCGGTGCTGTACAAGCTGTCGGCCCGCGACGCGGCCCATCTGCGCCGCCTCGGGTGGAGCGTCGCGACCTTCGCGGTCGATGCCATGATCGACCCGCGCCGCTTCTCTCTGCAAGGCCCTGACCGCCGCCAGTTGCGCCGCTATCTGCGCAAGGCCGAGCAGTGCGAGGTCTCGGTGGGCCGCATCCTCGCCCCCGACTGGGAAGAGATGACCGCGATCCATGGCGCATGGGAAGAGCTGAACGGCTCCGAGCGCGGGGTGACCATGGGGCGTTTCTGCCCGCTCTACCTGCGGGACAAGCCGATGTTCGGCGCGTGGCACAGAGGGCGGCTGATCGCCTTTATCTCTTGCGTGGCCGGGCCGCGCGGCTGGTCTCTGGACCTGATGCGACACGCGGCCGCCGTGCCGCAGGGCACCATGCACGCGCTGGTTCACGCCATGATCGTCGAGACGGGCCATCACCAGATGCAAGAGGTAAGCCTGGCCGCCCTGCCCCATCCCGGCCTGCCGGACTGGCTGCGGAACCGCGCCAACTCCGCCGGACTGGCGCGGTTCAAGCAGGCCTTCGCGCCGCGCTGGCAGCCGCTTTACATGGCGGCGCCGACCCTGCCGCAGCTTGTGCTGGGCGCCGCCGACATCCGCCGCGCGATCCTGCAACCGGCCCCCCTTACGCGCACAACCGAGGAAATCTGGGAACTCGACGCGCTGTTCGAGCGGACCCCGGATCCCGTGCCGGTCCCCTTGCAACGGGCCGGTTGAGCCGCGCCGCGTTGCCCTGCCCCCGGCCCGTGCCTGCACAGGGTGCGCGCGCCAAATACCCGGTGCCGCTGCGGGTCCGTCCGCCCCCATCCCGGCGCGGCCCCGGGCCGATGCCCGTCGTCGCTGCGCGCCTTTCCGGGCTCTGCCCGCACGCCACGCCCATGGGCCCGGGCGCACGGAATTCAGGCGAGCGGCTTGCCATTCCAGCAGCCCCGTGACCACATGCGCCCGCAAGACTGGAAGGCGGTTTGCCCATGAACGACACCCTCAAGGCCTGCCTCTGGATGACCGGGGCCATCGCGTCTTTTACCACCATGGCCGTGGCGGGCCGCGCCGTCAGCCTGGACCTCGACACCTTCGAGATCATGTTCTTCCGCTCGCTGATCGGCATCTTGATCGTGGTGAGCGTGGCCCGGCTGGCCGGGACACTGGGGCAGGTCGACACCCGCAACTTCGGCACCCATGTGGTGCGCAACCTCGGCCATTTCGCCGGGCAGAACCTGTGGTTCTACTCGATCACCGCGATCCCGCTGGCGCAGGTCTTCGCGCTGGAATTCACCTCGCCCTTCTGGGTCATGCTGTTGAGCCCCCTCGTGCTGGGCGAGCGCCTGACCGGCAACCGCCTTGCCGCCGCCGCGGTGGGCTTCGTCGGCATCCTGATCGTCACCCGACCCACACCCGAAACGCTGCAGTTCGGCCAACTGACCGCCGCGCTCGCCGCCGTGGGCTTTGCCGCCTCCGCGGTCTTCACCCGGCGCCTGACGCGCACCACGACAATCACCAATATCCTGTTCTGGCTGACCGTCCTGCAGGCGGGCTTCGGCCTTGTCTGCGCCGGATACGACGGCGACATCGCGCTGCCCAGCCTGGTCAGCCTGCCCTGGGTCGTGGTCATCGCCTTTGCCGGGCTGGTGGCCCACTTCTGCCTGACCACGGCGCTGAGCCTTGCGCCCGCAACCGTGGTGATGCCCATCGACTTTACCCGCCTGCCGGTGATCGCCGTGGTGGGCATGATGCTCTACGCCGAGCCGCTGGACCGTTACGTCTTCCTTGGGGCGGCGCTGATCTTTGGTGCCAATTACGCCAATATCACCTATGAAAGCCGCCGTGCGCGGGCGGCTCGACCCGCTGTCACCCAGATGTGACGTTACGTTTGCGCCATCACCCTTGACGTCCCGTCAAAGATTGACCGGACAGACCCCGGTCTCCTAGCGTAGGGTTCAGGAGACTTCCCAACGCTCGGGATGAGGGACAAAACAATGAACAAATTCATAACCGGGGCCGTCCTGGCCCTTCTGTCATCGCAGGCCCAGGCCGCCGGTCTCGACCGTTCGGGACAAAGCGTCGCGTCCATCTTTGCCGCCGACGGCACCGCCAGCCTGAGCTTCGGCTACGTGATGCCCAGCGTCACCGGCACGGACAGCCGGGGCGCCGATTACGACGTGGGCGAATCCTACACCCAGACCGCGATCACCTACACCAACGCGCTCAAGGGAACCGGCTTCAACTATTCGCTGATCTTCGACCAGCCCTATGGCGCCAACGTCGATTACGACGCCAACCCGGCGACCTCGAACCTTGGCGGCACCATGGCCGACCTCGACTCGCGGGCGCTGACCATTGTGGGGCGCTACAAGTTCGGCGAGCGCTTCAGCATCTTCGGAGGCATCGGCGTCGAGCGCATCGAGGCGGACGTCGCCCTGAACGGTCTGAGCTACGCGGGCGCGATCTCGACCGCGGCGGTCGCCTCGACCGTGCCGGGGCTGGACTCGACCCTGCTGGGCGCCGCGCTGTCGGGCAGCGCCGCGGCGGCGACGGCGATCGACAGCACCTATGGCGCGGGCACCACCGCCGCACTGGGCAGCGCCGTGGCGACCACCTCGGGCAATTTCCTCGGCACCGGCGGCTATTCCTTCGCCATGGACCAGTCGACCAAGCCGACCTACCTGATCGGCGCCGCCTACGAGATCCCGGATATCGCGCTGCGGATCTCGGGGACCTACCGCTTCCAGACCGAGCACAGCGCCGACACCACCGAAGAGCTTCTGGGCCGCACGGTGCGCGACTCGGTGGATTTCGTCTCTCCGGCCAGCTTCAACCTGGATTTCCAGACCGGCATCATGGAAGGTACCCTGCTGACCGCCTCCTACCGCTGGACCGACTTCTCGGCCGTGGACATCGTGCCGACAGCGCTGGGGTCCGACCTTGTGAACCTTGACGACGGGCACCGCTACACGCTGGGCGTGGCGCGCCGCTTCTCGGAGAGCTTCGCGGGATCGATGAGCATCAGCTACGAGCCCGAGAACGACAACGACACGGTGTCCCCGCTGGGGCCGACCGACGGGCTCTGGGGTGTTTCGCTCGCGGGTCAGTACAGCAGCGGCGCGCTGAAGATCTCGGGCGGGCTGAACTATTCCTGGCTGGGCGATGCCGTGGCCGGCGTGGCCGAGCGCCCCGCCGCCAGCTTCGAGGACAACCACGCGGTCGGCATCGGATTCAAGGCCGAGATGGTCTTCTGATCGCCACCATCCGGTGAAATGAAGAGAACCCTCGCGGGCCGCCCGCGAGGGTTTTTTCATGGCGGCGCAGGGCCTGGACAAGAGGAGGTGTCGCCGTCCCGGCGCAGGGCGACCGGATCGGGACCTTCTTCCGTCGCTATTGTCCCTCGGACCAATGGCGCGGCAATGGCGGCCGGACGGGGGCTCCGCCCGTCGCCATTGTCCCTTGGACCAATGGCGCGACAATGACAGCCGGACGGGGGCTCTGCCCCCGGACCCCCGGGATATTTCGGGACAGAAGAAGATGGGGCCGATCCGAAGATGGGGGGCGATCCGACCGGGGGGCTGGCGGCGCGGCCTGCGGGGTGAGGACACGGCGCGCCCTGCGGTGGCGGATGCAGGCCGGGACAGGCGGTGCTGGCGACCGTCCGGCAGGGGCGTGCAGGATCGGTGTCAAAGCGCAGAATCCGGGTCGTCAATTGCGCGAGGGCCTGCCAGAGAAGAGCCATGACATCCCCGACCCTCTCTTCCCGCGCATGGGCGCAACTGGCGCTGCTCGGCCTCATCTGGGGCGGGTCCTTCCTTGCCATCCGCACCGCGCTTGACGAAATCCCGCCGCTGACCTCGGTGCTGTTCCGCACCGCCATCGCCGCCGCGATCCTCTGGCCCATCGTGCTGCTGCGCGGCCTTCCGCTGCCCCGCTCCCCGCGCCCTCTGATCGGGCTGCTGGTCATGGGGTTGTTGAACAACGTCATTCCCTTCTCGCTGATGGCCTGGGGGCAGATGTATATTCCCACCGGGCTGACCTCTATCCTCAATGCCAACAGCGCGGTCTTCGGGGTGCTGGTCGCGGCGCTTCTGCTGGCGGACGAGCGGCTGACGCTGCGCAAGACCGCCGGGGTGCTGCTGGGCTTTGCCGGAGTCGTGATCGCCATCGGCCCGGCGCAACTGCTGGCGCTGGACCTGACCTCTGTCGCGCAGCTGGCCGTGGTAGCGGGCACGCTGTCCTATGCCTTCGCCGGGGTCTGGGCGCGCAAATGGCTGGGCGGCCTGCCGCCGCTGGTTTCGGCCGCCGGGATGCTGACCGCCTCGAGCCTGATCATGCTGCCCCTCGTGCTGGTCACGGAGGGGCCGCCCCAGCTGGCCCTGTCCGCGGTCACATGGGGCGCCATCGCCTATTATGCCGCGGTCGCCACGGCGCTGGCCTACCTGCTGTACTACCGGGTGCTTGCGGTGGCGGGCTCCGGCAACCTGATGCTGGTGACGCTGCTGATCCCGCCCGTCGCCATCACGCTGGGCGCGCTGGTGCGGGACGAGACACTGGCGCCCACCGCCTACCTTGGCTTTGCGCTGCTGGCGACGGGACTGACGGTGCTGGGATCGGAGCGGCGGCCCAAGAGGGTTTGACGCGCGCGCACGGGCAGAATATCCCGCAGCCGAGCCAATCTGTTCCGGACCACGCCCATGCTTTACCCCGACGCCCGCGCCTGGCGCCATGCCCCGCAAAAGCGTGTCGTCCTCTTTGCCATGTCGGGGCTGGGCAAGACCCATGTCTCGACCCGGCTGCGCGATAGCGGCGACTGGTTCCACTACTCGATCGATTACCGCATCGGCACCCGCTACATGGGCGAGTACATCGCCGACAACGCCAAGGCGCAGGCCATGCAGGTGCCTTTCCTGCGCGAGTTGCTGATGACGGATTCGATCTACATCGGCTCGAACCTCAGCTTCGACAACCTCAACGCGGTCTCGACCTACCTCGGCAAGCCCGGCGACCCCGCCAAGGGCGGCCTGTCGATGGCAGAGTACCGCCGCCGCCAGTCCCAGTTCGAACGGGCCGAGCGGCAGGCGCTGCTGGATACGGGGTATTTCATCACCCGTGCGCAGGAGCTTTACGGCTACCCGCATTTCGTCTGCGACACCGGCGGGTCGATCTGCGAATGGGTCGATCCGGCCAACCCCGAGGACCCGATCCTGAAGGAGCTGGCCTCGCAGGCGCTGCTGGTCTGGATTCGCGGCAGCGAAGACCACACCGCAGAGCTGATCCGCCGCTTCGACAAGGCGCCGAAGCCCATGGCCTACCGGCCCGACTTCCTTGCCGCCGCATGGGCGCGCTACCTGTCGGAAACCGGGCTGGCCGAGGCCGAGGTCGACCCCGATGCCTTCATCCGCTGGACCTACGCGCAGGCGCTGGCCCACCGCCAGCCGCTGTACGAAGAGATGGCCGCGCGCTGGGGCGTCACGGTCGAGGCCGCCGACATGGCCCGGGTGCAGAACGCCGGGGATTTCGAGGCGGTGATCGCCGAGGCCCTGCCCGGCTGAGGACCGCGCCCCCCCTCGCCGTGGCGCCTTGCCCCTCTGCCCCCCATCGCCTATCTGTCGGTCCTGTCAATTCAGGACCATCCCCATGCCCATCAAGCTGCCTTCCGATCTGCCCGCCTTCGACGTCCTCACCCGCGAGGGCGTCATGGTCATGGCAGAGGAGACCGCGGCGCGGCAGGACATCCGGCCCCTGCGCATCGGTTTGCTGAACCTGATGCCCAAGAAGATCCAGACCGAGAACCAGTTTGCCCGGCTGATCGGCGCCACGCCGCTGCAGATCGAGCTGTCGCTTATCCGCATGAGCGAGCACCAGGCCAAGAACACCGCCGCCGAGCACATGGAGACCTTCTATCGCCCCTTCGCAGAGGTCGCCGATACAGGAGAGAAGTTCGACGGGCTGATCATCACCGGCGCGCCCATCGAGCATCTGCCCTTCGAAGAGGTCACCTACTGGGAGGAGCTGACCCGCGTCTTCGACTGGACGCAGGGCCACGTGCAGTCGACCTTCGGTGTCTGCTGGGGCGGCATGGCGATGATCCACCACTTCCACGGCGTGCAGAAGCACATGCTGGACGCCAAGGCCTTTGGCGCCGTGCGGCACCGCAACTGCGATCCGGCCTCGCCCTACCTGCGCGGCTTCTCGGATGACATGGTCATCCCGGTCTCGCGCTGGACGGAACTGAAGCGCAGCGAAATCGAGGCGGCGGGGCTGAAGATCCTGATCGACAGCGATGAAACCGGCCCCTGCCTCGTCGAGGACCCGGACCATCGCGCGCTTTATATCTTCAACCACCTCGAATACGACTCGGGCACGTTGAAGGAAGAATACGACCGCGACGTGGCCTCTGGAAAACCGATCAACGTGCCCGCAAACTACTACCCCGGGGATGATCCGACCCAAAGGCCGCAGAACCGCTGGCGCAGCCATGCGCATCTGCTTTACGGCAACTGGATCAACCAGATCTACCAGTCGACGCCCTACGATCTGGCCTCGATCGGCAAGGCGGGCCGGTGATGTCGAAACTCCTGCTGGCGGCGCTCCTGCTGCTGGCGGGGCTTGTCGGGGTCACGCTGCTGCGCGCCGCCGCGCGCGAGCGGGCGGCGGAGGCGGCGTATCCGCCCGGCGGCGATTTCGTCACGGTCGAGGGCCACCGGGTGCATTACACGGTGACCGGCGAAGGCCCGGACCTCGTGCTGATCCACGGCGCCTCGGGCAACCTGCGCGACATGACCTTCGGTCTGGCGGAACGGCTGGCGGCGCACTACCGCGTGATCGCCTTCGACCGGCCCGGGCTGGGCTACACCGACCGCATCCACGCGGGTGGGGCCTCTATCGGGGAACAGGCGGCGCTGCTGGCGCGTGCCGCCGCGCTGCTGGGCGCCGACCGTCCGGTGGTCATGGGTCAGTCCTACGGCGGTGCCGTGGCGCTGGCATGGGCGGTGAACCACCCCGAAACGCTGTCGGCACTGGTGCTGGTGGCGGCGCCCTCCTACCCCTGGGAAGGCGGGTTGCCGAGGCTCTACAAGGTCAATGCGCATCCTGTCTTTGGCCCGCTGGCGATCCCCTTCCTGACCGCATGGGTGCCGCAGTCCTACGTCGACCGTGCCGTGGCCAGCGTCTTCGAGCCGCAGCAGGAGCTGCCCGGCTATGCCGACCACATCGGCGCGCCGCTGACCCTGCGCCGCCACAGCCTGCGCGAAAACGCCCTGCAACGGGCCAGCCTGAAGGGCGAACTGGCGGCGCTGTCCGAACGCTACGACGGACTCGACCTGCCCATCGAGATCGTCCACGGCACGGCGGACGAGACCGTGGCGCTGACGATCCACTCGCAGCGCATGGCGCAGGAGTTGCCCGCCGCCAACCTTGTGACGCTTGAGGGGATCGGCCACATGCCGCACCACAGCCGCCCCGGCGCCGTGGTCGAGGCCATCCACCGAGCGGCGGACCGCGCCGGCATCCGCACCGCCCCGGGGCCCTGACAGGCCCGCAGCCAAGACCAAACGATTTGCGTTAATCCGCTTAACATCCCATATTACCCGTGACTTGCACGGCATCAGAGGCCCTTCATGACCCTGCCCTTCGACGGCGCCATCTCCGACTTCTTCGAAACCGACGCGCCGCGACAGGTGCGCGAAGCGATCAAGCGCGCCGACAAGGACGAGGTTCTAGACCCGGCTTTTCCCTATTCCGACATGCTGGGGCGCAAGCCCTATGAGAAGGACATGGACCGGCTTCAGATCGAACTGGTCAAGCTTCAGGCCTGGGCCAGGGAAAGCGGTGCCCGCATCGCCATCCTCTTCGAGGGCCGCGACGCTTCTGGCAAGGGCGGCACGATCAAGCGCTTCCGCATGAACCTCAACCCGCGCGGCGCGCGCGTGGTGGCGCTGTCGAAACCCTCGGACGTCGAGGCGACGCAGTGGTACTTCCAGCGCTACATCGACCACCTGCCCGCCGCCGGGGAAATCGTGTTCTACGACCGCTCTTGGTACAACCGGGGCGTGGTCGAGAAGGTCTTCGACTTCTGCACCGACGACCAGCGCGATCACTTCTTCGGACAGGTGCCGGATTTCGAGAAGATGCTGGTGGACGAGGGCATCCTGCTGTTCAAGGTCTGGCTGACGGTGGGCCGGGCCGAACAGCTGCGCCGCTTCCTGAAGCGCGAGAGCGATCCCCTGAAGCAGTGGAAGCTGTCGTGGATCGACGTCGAGGGGCTGAAGCGCTGGGACGCCTATACCGCCGCCATCGCCGAGACGCTGGAGCGCACGCATACCAAGGAAGCGCCCTGGACGGTGATCCGGTCCGACGACAAGAAGCGCGCCCGGCTGGAGGCGATCCGCCACGTGCTGTTGCAGATCGACTATGCCCGCAAGGCGCCCAAGGCCCTGGGCCAGCCCGACCCGAAGATCATTGGCGGGCCGGATCTCTGGCATGGGTAAGGGCGTGCGCTGAAGATGGGCAAACGCGGCTATCATCACGGCAACCTTCGGCAGGCGCTGGTCGACGCGGCCCTGACCCTGATCGAGGAAAAGGGCCCGACCGGCTTTACCCTGTCAGAGGCGGCAAAACTGGCGGGCGTGACCCCGGCGGCGGTCTATCGACACTTCGCCGGGCGCGAGGACCTGATCGCCGAAGCCGCCCGGCAGGGCTATGGGATCTTCGCCGACGTGATGCAGTTCGCCTATGACAAGGGCCAGCCCTCAGCGCTTGCCGCCTTCGAGTCGACGGGCCGCGCCTACCTGGCCTTTGCCCGCCGTTATCCGGGCCACTATATCGCGATGTTCGAAAGCGGCATCTCGGTGAACCACTCGCCGGATCTGGCCGCGATCTCCGCCAAGGCACGCGGGGTGCTGGAGAAGGCCGCGAACGACCTGTCACAGCACATCCCGCCGGAAAAGCGCCCGCCGCCGCAGATGGTGTCCTCGCACATCTGGGCCCTGTCGCACGGCGTGGTGGAACTCTTCGCGCGGAACTCTCCCGGCACCCGCGCGCCCTTCCCGCCCGAGGACCTTCTGGAATCCGGCATCGGCATCTACCTGCGCGGCCTCGGCCTTTTGCCGCCCGACAATTGACCGGCGGGCACCCCCCTGGCCTTGCCAAGCCACCGGGGCGCTCGTTATCTAGGGCACGACGGCGCGGCGCCCGGCGCGGGCTTCGCGCCGTCGGCCAGCCACCAACGACGACCGAAAGCGACACAATGGCCCAATCCGTCAGCCCCCGCACGCGCGCCTATTATGCCCTGATGTCCAACCTGCCCGGACGGCGCGGCCTGCGCTATCTGCGCAAGCTCAGCCGCAGCCGCCACGACGAGGTTCAGGCCGCCTTCGAGGCCGCGCTGGAGGCGGCGCGCGGCAAGATCTGCATCGATCTCGGCGCGAATGTCGGGGTCTTCAGCCAGCGCATGGCGCAGGTGGCGGCCAAGGTCTATGCCTTCGAGCCCGATCCATGGACGGCGGCACAGCTGCGCGAGACTCTGAAAGACTGCGACAATATCGAGGTGATCGAGGCCGCCGCAGGCATCGCGCCGGGCCAAATGCCGCTGTACCGGTCCGAGAAATTCGACAGCGATCCGCGCAAGGGCTCGCTGTCTTCGACGCTGCTGGCCGCGAAAAGCAATGTGTCGGATACCCCCGTGGCAGAGGTCGAGGTGCGCGATTTCCCTGCCTTCCTGCGCGAGCTCGACCGCGACATCGCCCTGCTCAAGATCGATATCGAAGGCGGAGAGGTCGCCCTGCTCGAGGCGCTTCTGGACGATCCCGTGGCGCAGCGCATCGACTTCATCTTTGTCGAGACCCACGAGACCAAGCTGCCGCCGGATCTGGTGGCACGCTCCCGCGCCCTGCGCAAGCGGGTCAGCCGCATGGCCCGGCCCAGGGTCGACATGGACTGGGTCTGACCCCGGTCAGCCCGCCATGATCTCTGCGTAAAGCGCCTCGATCCGGGTCAGGTGGGCGGCAAGGGAAAACCGCTCGCGGCACAGCACCTGCGCCGCCGCGCAGCGCCGCCCCGCCTCTTCGGGATTGGCCAGAACCTCCAGCGTGGCCGCCGCGAACCCCGCGACATCGTCGGGCGCGACCAGCCAGCCGGTCCGGCCCCTGTCGACGATTTCCGGCGTGCCGCCCTCGTCGGTCGCCACCAGCGGCACCCCGGCCATGCCCGCCTCGATCAGCGTGCGGCCCAGGGCCTCGTGCCGGGCCGGGGCGACCAGCGCCGACATTCCCGCCATCACCGGGCCGAAGGGGCTGCGTGGCCCGATGGGCCGCACCCGCCCGGTCAGCCCCTCTGCCGCGATCCGCGCCTCGACCGCGGACAGGAAGGGCTGGTGCAGCGCGCCATACATCGGGAAGACCACCGCCCCCGGCGCGGCCGCCGCGATCCGCGCGGCGATCTCGACGAACAGTTCGGGCCGCTTGCGGTCCGAGAGATTGGCGACATAGCCCACGATGGCGGTGCCCGGCGCTACGCCCAGCTCGGCGCAGAGCGCCGCGCGCGCCTCGGCGCTGGCTTCCTGCTGTGGCAGGAAGGGGTTGTAGATCATCCGCGCGTGCCCTTGCAGCGGCCCCGGCAGGCTGGACAGGGTAAAGCGCGAGACCGCCACGAAGGCATCCGCCCGCCCGCCCCAGACCGCCATGTGCCGCCCCGAGGCCGGGGTCCGCTGGTGCCAGACGTGCCGCGCCGCGCCGCCTTCGGTCGCCGCGCTCCAGATCAGGTGATTGCGCATGTCGTGGCTGTGAACGATGTCGTAGCCCGACGCCACCGGCCCAAGAACCCGCCGCACCGCCCGGCGGCGCAGCCATTGCCGCCACGGCGCCCGCAGCCTGGGGGCCGTCACCTCTGGCAGCGAGACCCAGGACTCGCCCAGGCCGCGCAGGTGATCCTCCAGCGCGCCAGAGCGGTGCAGGCCAAGCGTCACCGAATGCCCCGCCTCGCGCAGCGCCCGCGCCAGCAGCAGCGAAGAGATATGAGAGCCGCCGACACTGTCGCCGGTATAGGGAAAGAGAATCCTGAGGGGGGGCAAGGCGGGCTCCGGCTTGTTGGGCCGTCCCATGCTAGAATATCCACCGCGGCTCTGCTAGGCCAAGTCCGTTGCGCTGCCCCGAGGATACCGATGCCAGACCTGCCCCGCGCCGAGGACGTCACCGTCCACCACAACGACCTGAGCGACCGCCCCGGCCTGCCGCTTGTTCTCGTGGTGCGCAACGAACGGCCCTTGATGCCCGAGTTCCTCGACCACTACCGCGCCATCGGGGTGGAACGGTTCTTCATCCTCGACGATGCCTCGACCGATGGCACCCCCGACCTGCTGATGCAGGAGCCCGACGTCTGCCTATTGCAGTCCAGCCGCCGCTACGGCGAGACACCCGACCCCGAAAGCCTGCCCTCCGCCCTGCGCAAGGCCGGCGACACGCGGATGATCCACGTCTGGCGCACCGGGCTGATGAATCGCTTCTGCGCCGGGCAATGGGCGCTGCAATGCGATGTGGACGAGTTCCTGCTGCTGCCCGAGGGCGTCCGGCTGCCGGATGTGATCCAGAGGCTGACCGCCGAGGGCGCGGCAGGGGTCTGGGGCGGGATGATCGACCTCTACCCGCGCGACATGGCGGCGCTGGCCGCCTGCCCCGACAGCGGCTTCACATGGCCCCGCTGCGAGTGGTTCTTCGACGGGCGGCGGCATTTCTCGCTGCGCCCGGACAAGCCGCCCCGGCACCACTATGTCGGCGTGCGCCACCGGCTGGACGTGGCCTTCGCGGAAAAGCCCGACCTGTCGCCGCTCTCCCGGGCCAAGCTGCGCTTTCTGGGGCGGCGCAAGGCGCCCTCGGGGACGCTGGTGAAGCCGATCCTGCAGCACTGGCAGCCCGGCAGCTACTACCTGAACAGTCACCTGACCACCCAAAGCCTGAGCGCGCGCATCCTGTTGCCGCTGCTGCACTACCGCTACACGCCCGCCATCCTGCGCAAGCTGGAATGGGCCATGACCGAGGGCGGCTATTCCAAGGGCAACGCGGATTACCAGCGCGTCGACCGGATGCTGGCCGAGATGCGCGCGCGGAACGCCAGCTTCCTCGGGCCGGTCTCGGTGCCGCTGACCGGCTTCGACAGCCTTGCGCGGACCGGCAACGCCATCTGGTAAGCGCCTGCCACAGAACGAAAAAGGCCGCCCCCGATACGGGACGGCCCTGACTTTCGGCACGGCGGGGTGTGCACCCCTCCGGCTGTGATTAACGCTTCGAGAACTGGAAGCTGCGGCGCGCCTTGCGCTTACCGTATTTCTTCCGCTCGACGACGCGGCTGTCGCGGGTCAGGAAGCCTGCCGCCTTCAGCGCGCCGCGCAGCTCCGGGTTGTACAGCTGCAGCGCCTTCGAGATGCCGTGCTTGACCGCACCGGCCTGACCGGTGAGGCCACCGCCCTTGACGGTTGCGAAGACGTCGAATTCACCTTCCACGCCAGCGATCTGGAACGGCTGGCGCAGGATCAGCTGCAGCACCGGACGGGCAAAGTACTTGTCCTGGTCCTTGCCGTTCACGATGACCTTGCCGGAGCCCGGCTTGATCCAGACGCGGGCAACCGCGTCCTTCCGCTTGCCGGTGGCATAGGAACGGCCCAGCTCGTCACGGACGGGCTCGCGGGGGGCCTCTTCGAGAACCGAGGTGTCGACAGAGCCAGCGGCCGCGCCGAGTTCTTCCAGGGAGTTGATCTGTTCAGCCATGATTACACCCGGGTGTTCTTGGAGTTCTTGGATTTCACGTCCAGAACCTCGGGGTTCTGGGCGTCGTGCGGGTGCTCTGCCGACGCGTAGATGCGCAGGTTGGTCAGCTGCTTGCGCGACAGGCGGTTGCCCGGCAGCATGCGCTTGACGGCCTGGAACACGACGCGCTCGGGGTGTGCGCCCTCGAGAATCTGCGCCTTGGTGCGGGACTTGATGCCGCCCGGGTGGCCGGTGTGCCAGTAGAAGTGCTCTTCGCGCTTCTTGCCGGTCAGCTGGACCTTGTCGGCGTTCACGATGATGACGTTGTCGCCCATGTCCATGTGGGGGGTGAAGGTGGCCTTGTGCTTGCCGCGCAGGCGCATGGCGACGATCGAGGCGAGACGGCCCAGAACAACGCCCTCGGCGTCGATCACGACCCACTTCTTCTCGATGTCTGCCGGAGTCGCAGAGAAGGTTTTCATGTGATAGTTCCGTTTATTGACAAGGGTCGCGCGATGAATCCGCCCGGCCCGGTATCCGATTGCGGGGTTATACAGCCTGCGGAAAGCCAGTCAAGCACCACATATCCCAAATACTAAAACGATTTCAATGGCTTAAAATTACGGTATCTGAATACCCCACGAAAACCGGCCTTCCCGGCCCCTTGACCCTGCCGCCTTCAGCCGCCACCAAGGGCGCGTTGCGACACGCCTGATTGATCCCGATACGATGGCCCTGATTTTGACCGCCCTGACACTTGCGCTGTCCGCGCTTCTCAGCACCGGGGCAGTGCGCAAGATGATCGAGGTCTACGAGGCGAAGCACGAGCTGAAGCAGGGCTCTGCCGGGTTCTTCCGCATGATCAGCGGCTGGTCGCGTATCGGCTTCTGGCTGCTGATCACCTGGTTCATCGCCACGGTCCTCGGCGACTGGCACCGGACCGACGACCTTGCGGGCGCCATCGACCGCGCGCAACTGCGGCTGTACCTCATGATGGAAATCCTTGCGGCACTGGCGGAGTCGGACAGTTGAGCATCGCGCAGTCCGACCTTCTGTGCCAGAGCTGCGCCGGGCAATGCGCCTTCGACCCCGCGCATCAGGGGCTGACCTGCACCCACTGCGGCACGCGCCGCTCGCTTGCAACGCCGTGGGACGCACAGGCCGCCGCCGAGACCCGCTACAATCCCGGTGCCAATGACGCCACCGCCCCCGCCTTGCCCGAGAGCATCCACTGCCACTGCGAGACCTGCGGCGGAGAGGTCACCTTTACCGGCCCGGCGCTGTCGACCCATTGCCCCTATTGCGACGGCCCGGTGGTCATGACCTCTGCCGCCGAGGGCTTTCGCGCCATGGCGCTGATCCCCTTCCGGGTGCCCGCCGAAGCCGCGCCCGACCATATCGCGCAATGGATCAAGGGCCGCCTCTGCGCGCCGAACGACCTGAGCGCAACGTCCTCCGAAGGCCGGATTGCCGGGCTTTACGCGCCCTTCTGGACCTTCGACAGCACCGAGTTCGTCCGCTACACCGCCACCTACCGCAGGGGTTCGGGCGACAAGGCGCGGCGTGTCCGCGTGAGCGGCTCCCTTCAGGTGCATTTCGACGACATGCTCGCGCCCGCCTCGGATCACGTCACCCCGCTGATCCGCGACGGCATCCTGCATGACTTCGACCCGCGCCGCCTGCGCCCCTACCGCGCGGGCTACCTTGCGGGCTTCGCCGCAGAGCGTCACCGGCAAAGCGTGGCCGAGGGGCTGGCCTCGAACGAGGCCGACAAGCACCTTTTGCTGCGCAATCGCGTGAAGGATCACGTCGGAAAACCCGCCACCCGGGTCTCGCATATGGACACCGACACCAGCGGCATCCACTACCGGCGCATCCTGCTGCCGGTCTGGATCCTGCACTACAGCTATGGCGGCAAACCGATGAAGGTCGTGGTCTCGGGGATCGACGGGCGCACCTACGGGGAAAGGCCCTTCTCGCGCGTGAAACTGCTGCTGGCCTCGGCCTTGTTCGCCGCCGCCGCCGTGGCCTTCGGGTTCCTCTGGGGCTACGCCGGGGCCCCCTGAAACGCAAAACGCCCCGCCCGGTCGGGGCGAGGCGTCTGCGAAGTCTGCAAGCCGCTCAGATCTTGCGGCGGAACATACGGAACAGCCCGCTGGCCACCTGGCTTTCGGCGCTGCGGCGGCTGCGGACGGGACGGCGGCGATGGTGGCCGGTCTTGGCGGCACTGTAGCTTCCGACGGCGCGGCGGATCATGCTTCCGATACTCATGGTCTTTCCTCCGTTTGGTTCATGGCGCCCTGAGGCGTCTGCTGGGGAAAGAACGCCCGGCGCGACCTGCCGTTCCATGACCCGGCGAAGGACCGCCTAGCCGCGCGCGGGCGGGATCGAGTAGGTCAGCGAGGCATGGGCCACCGGATCGCCGCTGCCCTCGGAGTAGAGCAGCACATCCGTCACCGACAGCGTCCGCCCCAGCTTCAGCACCCGCGCCTCGGCCAGCAGGTCCACACCCGCCGCGGGCTTGCGCATGAAATCGATCGAGCAATGGGTCGTCACCGCCAGCGCCTGCCGACCGATCCGCGCCATGGTGGCCACATAGGCCGCCACATCCGCCAGCCCGAACATCGACGGCCCCGACACGGTGCCGCCCGGGCGCAGGTGCTGCTCGTCCACATGCAGACGCATGACCAGCCGCTCTTCGGTCAGCTCGTCGATCCCGAACATGCCGCGCACCTGCGGAAAGACCTCGTCCAGGTAGCCCGCCATTTCCTCGGCTTCGATCATCAGCGCCATTCGCTTTCCTCCTTGCTTTGCGGCAGCTAAGCTGCCCGAAAAGCGGAGGACAAGATGGAAATCCTGCAACGTCGCGACACCGGGGGCGTCACCCGGCTGCACATGAACGCGCCCGAGCGGCTGAACGCGCTTTCGGACGAGATGCTGGCTGCGCTTCAGGCGCAGATCGACGCGCTGATGGAAGACCGCGACAGCCGCGTGGTGATCCTGTCCGGCGCGGGCAAGGCCTTCTGCGCGGGCCACGACCTGAAGCAGATGCAGGCCGGGCGGCAGGCCGAGGACGGTGGCGCCTCCTATTTCGCCGACCTCTTCAACCGTTGCGGCGCGGTCATGCAGGGGCTGCAACGCCTGCCCCAGCCGGTCATCGCGCAGGTCCACGGCATCGCCACCGCCGCCGGGTGCCAGCTTGTCGCCTCCTGCGACATGGCCCTGGCCGCCGAGGGCACGCGCTTCGGCGTCAACGGCGTGAACATCGGCCTCTTCTGTTCGACGCCCATGGTGGCGCTTTCGCGCAATATCCCGCGCAAGAAGGCCTTCGAGATGCTATCCACCGGGCGCTTCCTGTCCTGCGCAGAGGCCGAGGCCGCCGGTCTGATCAACCGCGCCGTCGCCCCCGAGACGCTGGAGGACGCCTGCGACGAGCTGGCCGCGACGGTCGCCGCCAAGCTCTCGGCCGCCGTGCGCATCGGCAAATCCGCCTTCTACGACCAGCTTCAGATGCCGCTGGATCAGGCCTATGCCTTCACCGGCGCCGTCATGGTCGAGAACATGCTCTGGCGCGACACCGACGAGGGCATCGCGGCCTTCCTCGAAAAGCGCAGCCCGGACTGGGCCTAGGTGTTTGATCCCACGGTTTGATGGTGTGATCCTTTCGAAGGAATGGAAGGAAGCCCTATGGGACAAGTTCGTCACGGCAGCGCCACGACCACGCACGCTATCCGAGCTGCAATACAGCGA